>NZ_JBMKIW010000021.1:0-880 GCF_049237205.1 Enterobacter cloacae complex sp. SHL009 | reverse complement strand
GCGGCAGGCAGCGCCCACGGCGGCATGCTCGCGTCGTTGTACACGCGACCGGTAATAATCGGCCGGTCCGGGTCGCCGTTGATAAAGTCCACCACCACCTCATCGCCGACGCGCGGGATCTGCACCCCGCCGTAGCCCTGGCCCGCCCACGCGCTCGACACGCGCACCCAGCAGGAGCTGGTGTCATCGCCCTTCGCCAGGCGGTCCCAGTGGAACTTCACCTTTACGCGGCCGTATTTGTCCGTCCAGATGCTCTCGCCGTTCGGCCCCACCACTTTTGCGGTCTGCGGGCCGTAGGTGCGCGGCCACGCCGTGGTCTGCGCCGGACGGTACACCACCGCCGACGGGATGACCGTGAAATCGGTGCGGTGAATGGTCTCCCCCTCGCCGCTGGCGTAACGGTTCTCTTCAAAGTGATAGCCCGCCGCCGTGACCAGATACTCACCGTTGTCGCTGAAGAACGGCGCGTTGGTTAACGTGAAGGTGTGCCCTGGCGCAATCCCCGCCGCCGTGGCGGTGGCCTGAATCTGCTGATGCTCCACCTGCCAGCGCTCCTGACGAATGCGGGCATAGAACTCCCCGTGCCCTTTGTCCACAAAGCGCCCCGGCCAGTCGTACACGTCGATGCTGCCCGGCTTCGGCGATGCCGGGTTCTGCTGGGCCTGGAACAGCCACGCGTTCGGCTTGCGGAAGTCATAGTCGTCGAGGCTGTAAATCCCCGGCGTCACGCTGTCCTCCAGCGCCCACTGGCTGATGCCCTCTTCATCCGTACTGCCGCCTGACGGCGTCTGGTGGTAAGGAATAACCTCATAGCCGCTGAACGGCTGATGCTGCGTGGCGGCATCGGTCAGCACCAGGGTGTGTTTGTCCGCCTCATGGC
>NZ_JBMKIW010000020.1:0-1221 GCF_049237205.1 Enterobacter cloacae complex sp. SHL009 | reverse complement strand
TGACCTGCTCCCCGTTGATTAATACACCGCGATGTTAGTAATGTCTTCATAAGCCACATGAGGACATCCCCATGAAGAAGCGTTTTTCCGACGAACAGATCATCAGTATCCTCCGCGAAGCTGAAGCCGGGGTTTCTGCCCGTGAGCTCTGCCGCAAGCACGCCATTTCCGATGCCACCTTTTATACATGGCGTAAGAAGTATGGCGGTATGGAGGTGCCCGAGGTTAAGCGCCTGAAGTCACTTGAGGAAGAGAACGCAAGACTCAAGAAGCTGCTTGCCGAAGCCATGCTGGACAAGGAGGCACTTCAGGTGGCTCTGGGGCGAAAGTACTGACGACAGACCAGAAGCGGGAAGCCGTTGAGTTTATGTGTGATGCGACCGGTCTGTCGCAACGTCGTGCCTGCCGGCTTACTGGTTTGTCCCTGTCGACCTGCCGCTATGAGGCTCAGCGTCCGGCGGCTGATGCGCATTTATCAGGGCGCATCACTGAGCTGGCACTGGAGCGAAGGCGTTTTGGCTACCGCCGCATCTGGCAGTTACTGCGGCGTGAAGGCCTTCATGTTAATCACAAGCGCGTGTACCGCCTTTATCATCTGAGAGGGCTGGGCGTAAAACGCAGACGACGTCGTAAAGGGCTGGCAATAGAACGTCTGCCGCTGCTCCGCCCGGCGGCGCCCAACCTGACCTGGTCGATGGATTTTGTCATGGACGCGCTCGCCACCGGTCGCAGGATCAAGTGCCTGACCTGTGTGGACGACTTCACGAAGGAGTGCCTGACAATTACCATCGCATTCGGGATTTCAGGCGTTCAGGTCACGCGTATTCTGGACAGCATTGCACTGTTTCGAGGCTATCCGGCGACGATAAGAACTGACCAGGGGCCGGAGTTCACCTGCCGCGCACTGGATCAATGGGCCTTTGAGCATGGTGTTGAGTTGCGCTTAATCCAGCCGGGCAAGCCAACGCAGAACGGATTTATTGAGAGCTTTAACGGACGATTTCGCGATGAATGTCTGAATGAGCACTGGTTCAGCGATATCGTTCACACCAGGAAAGTTATTAATGACTGGCGGCAGGATTATAACGAGTGTCGTCCACATTCAGCATTGAATTATCAGACGCCATCAGAGTTTGCAGCACGGTGGCGAAATGAAAAATGTGAAGGTAAACAAACCGACATTACTAACTGATAGTTGTATCTAACACTGGGGGCAGGTCA
>NZ_JBMKIW010000019.1:0-1686 GCF_049237205.1 Enterobacter cloacae complex sp. SHL009 | reverse complement strand
AAAACCTTGGTTTGGGAGGAGCTAAATACGTAACCAGTCGAGGAAGTAACGCAAATGGAGCTTGGGTAATATGGTCGGATGGAGCCATTGAGGTTATGGGGTATGGTGTAATCCTTGATAACGGCCTGGCAACGGTTAATTACCCAATTGCGCTGCCAGGTATAAGCCGCTATATCAGCATTGCCGAACGTCTTTCTGCTGATCCCGGCACTACGCCAAACTATGCTCATTCATCAATGATCATTGATGCTTTAACAACAAATGTTGGTTTCAAAGCTCGTTGCACAATGGCCGCAACGGGTGCCCCATCAAATAATGGTTTTTCGTGGAGAGTTTACTATGCGCCTATTTAATCCGATCACGATGACGGAGGTCATTCATGGTTTCCACGATACTGGAGGTGCTATTCAACTCCCTGAGGATAACTGGTTTTTCAGAATACAAGAAATACCGGAGGGAATGCGGCTTGCAGTTAATGAAAAAGGCGAACCAATCCTTGTGGAAATTAAATCTGATGTCTCTGGCAACGAATAAATGAATACGTTTTCTGGCTGAGTGCTGAAAATATCAGGTGCTGCTGATGATTATTGACACATCAAAAGCACCCGATATTGAATGACCTATACCTCGGGTTTCGGTGGAAGGTTAAGATTCGGAGCGGTATCGGTATCAACCTTAGTTAGCGTATAACGATACCGCTGCCATTCAGTCAGACGTGGGATATCTTTATCATCAATGTAGCCTCCAGCCTGAGCATCTACCAATGGTGCGATAATTGCAGACGCTTCCGCTAGCAATGCAGTTTTCTGCTGTTCAGCCTTTGCCACATCCGCAGAGTGTTTCGCTTTTGCGTCGGTTATCCACTCGCTGCCATTCCACTTATCATATGGCGTTCCAGGGGCTTGTGTCGTCGTATCTTTCGGATAATCACCCGGTAGTGAAATCGTGACTTTCTCACCTGACTTTGTGCTATATACAGTTCTACCGCGATGATCAGCGATGTACTCCCATCCGTTTAAGTCAAAGGTGCGGCAAATTGTAAAACCTTCTTTAATTTCACCAGGCGCATCAATGCATGACAAGGCTGGAATACCTACACCTTCCGCTAAATATTCAACCGAGGAGGAAATATATTCGCGCGTCTCACCATCGTAGTTAAACACAATGATATCACCGGTCACTGTAGCAATAAGCTCATTGTTTAATTTTGCCTTCGCCATTATGCGGCCCTCACGATGTAGTTAAATGCGATGTTACGGGGGCGGGCTGAAACATAAGCCCACCAATCGTAGCGTTGCGAATTTGCCGGACTACCGATCCATTTTTTTCCTTTGATCTTTTCCCATTGTGCTGCAGTTATTACATCGCCAAACCCATAGTCGGATGACCCGATTGAACTGATATCCCCCGTATCATTGTCATCAAAGCCCGAAACAATAGTACCTTCCTGGAATGACAGCAGCCCGCGACCAGCGTCAATCCCACGCCCGTCATCCCAGCCTCGGATAAACTCACCGCGTAAATCAGGTAATCTGAGTGCAGGATAAGCCAGAGCCAATTTAGGGTACTGGGAGGCTGAGAACGCCGCTCCGTTGCATTTGAGCCATCCCGTCGGTGGAGTTGCTGACGGCCACGGAACGGGGACGCCAATCGGCAGAGCTGTCCCTTCTCCCAAACCAAGGTTTT
>NZ_JBMKIW010000018.1:0-5806 GCF_049237205.1 Enterobacter cloacae complex sp. SHL009 | reverse complement strand
GGCGATGAGGTGGTGGTGGACTTTATCAACGGCGACCCGGACCGGCCGATTATTACCGGTCGCGTGTACAACGACGCGAGCATGCCGCCGTGGGCGCTGCCTGCCGCTGCGACGCAGATGGGCTTTATGAGCCGCACGAAAGACGGTTCCGTGGACAACGCCAACGCCCTGCGCTTTGAGGACAAGGCGGGCGCAGAGCAGGTGTGGATCCAGGCCGAGCGGAATCTGGATATTAACGTCAAAAACGACGAGTCGCATTCTACTGAAAAAAATCGCACTCAGTTTGTTGGCGAAGATGAAACCTTACGGGTAGCGAAAAATCAGAAATCAGGGATTAAAGGCGATGTGATATGCCTGACGGGTAACAGTCGAAACGATAAAGTGGTTAACAATTTTATCCTTTCCGCAGGTAATACACTGAGACTTGAATGTGGTGAAAGTGCTATCGAGCTATCAAAAGACGGCAGCGTTAATATCATTGGGAATAATTTTAACTTTACTGCAAAAGAGAATGCGCAAATTAATACGCTTTCCGGCGAATTACATTTGAACCCTGATGATGGACAAAATGTCATCGATCCGCCTGGCGCATCCCATCAGGGTGAAATCCAGCAGGAAGTGGATAGTTTTTTTGTTATTAATGGCAATAAATAAGAGTAACCCGAATGGCTGAATATATTCTTCAGGAAGCATCCCTCGCCTTACCTGATGTGTTTAAAGACAGAACCATGAATTTATTTACCCTGAGTGATAACGGAGCCAGCGAGTTTACTTTTGTTGTTTCTCGTGCGAGTGCTAAAAACGAAGATAAAGTCCATGATGCGGCAACACGGCTGGTACGTGAACTGGAAATTACGGTGCCCGACTTTCGTCTCGAATCCTCTCTGATGACCTCTGTTGATGGTCTCCCTGCGGTTGAGCTTTTTTATCAGTTCAAAAATGATAATGCGATCATTTTCCAGAGGCAGACCGTTATTTTGCTCGGTGACCATCCTGGCGGCCAAAAGATGGTGTGTTATATCGGTACTTGCCCGGGCGAGTTTAGCGATTATTATCATAATCAATATCAGGAAATTATCCGCAGTATTAAGTTCCACAAACCGGCTCAGACTGAAACTAGAGAAATGCTCGCTGCCGACAGCCAGGGGCCATTTTTTGCGCTTGATAGTGAGAGTAAGGTACTCAGTGTTTTTGAAAACATTCAGGAAATGTATGGACATCTTTCGCTTCAGCGGGCGAAAGAGGGGCAATATTTGCTTTTTGAAAAACAGGGTAAACCACTCAGTATTGCACCCGTTCCGGACAGCCAACCCCTTCGTTACGCGCTCTGGACGACTTTCGCAGACAAATCACATCACCTACTTTCACAGCTTTCCGTATGCCGCCAGGTCTCTGGTTCTGACCAACTTAATACACCCGATCGGATACGTGGGTATCTGATGGCACAGCGAGCCGAATAGTTATGTCCGAATGTCTGGCCGCTCGCGTAGATGATGAGATTGCTCATACAGCCTCAAAAGGCTGGATGATCGCAGGATTGGTTGGTGGGGCAATTCTGGGCGCAGCTGCCGTTGTCGTCACAGGAGGGACCGCGTTGGTTGCTGTTTCTGCCGTTGCGGCTGGGGCATGTGCTGCGGGTGGGTTGGGTGAGCTCCTCGGCAGTATGTCATGGGCTCCACGCCATACCACCGGTACGCTAAAAGAAGGTTCACCCAATGTCTTTATCAACAGCCGAAAGGCTATCCGCGCTCATCTGTCAGCCGGAGAGTGTGATGAGCACAGCGGTAGCCTGCAACGGGTTGCGGAAGGTTCGATAAAAGTTTACATCAATAACTTTCCCGCCTCTCGCACAGGCGATAAGTTGACTTGCAGCGCCGAGATTAGTCAGGGATCGCGTAATGTTATTATCGGTGGAAGCAAGGTTCAGACCGATGAAATAAGTCCTGAAATCCCGGAATGGGTTAACTGGACGATGCTCGCCGTTGGTGCCGGAGCCATGGCGGTGCTGGCCAGTCCGGCAATCGCACTTCTGAGTACCCTCGGTGCGATGGGCGGTGGCACTGTGGGTAGCTACGCGGGTGGAATGCTGTTTGGCGAAGGCAGCGACGGTCAGAAATGGGGGATGCTGATTGGCTCTGTTATCGGCGGCGGGGCTGGCATGAAGGGAGGGGCAAGGTTTGATGCGTGGCGGGCTGGTAAGCCTGTTCTCGAACCGGTTAAGCCAAATATTTCGGCCCGAAGAGCTGAACTTAATGAAAAATTTGGACGCACGGGCGATCTCAATAGAGATATTACAGCCAGAGGAAATAAAGAGCTGGCAAGAAACTGGCTCGAATCTAAGGGCTTCACTCCGCAACAGATTCGTGACTTTGATAATGGCATTGACTATACAAATAGAGTGAGTGTTGAAACAATAAACAGAAATAAAACACTCTATCAAAACCAAGTGCCAGGAGGACGACAGGGAAACTGGTATGCTCTTCGAGAAGATGTTGAGCCAACAGAGTTGGGTATCAATCCAAAAGGTACTATTTATGGCACTGATCAAGTTGTTGATAAAGTAGCAAAACCGTATGTTTCACAACAAAAAGTTGAAATGTTACGTAGTACTTCTTTGCCCGCACTTGATACTTGGTCAGTGAAAGATGTACCCTATCAGACAAAAGGTGGGGCAATACAGATGCTTTCAAGCGAAAAGGATATATTTAAGGTGGCTCATGAATAAAGAAAATTACACCGCGCTAGATTATATAAATGATGCTATTGATGCAATTAATAATCGATTAGAACAAAATCCTACATTTTCTTTATATGTTATGGCGAAAAATCAGTTGGATTATATTAAATCTATTCTAACTGGTGCTGAAAAAGATAAAAGTAAATTACACACATTGAATCTTGGAGTGCTTGCGTCTAAAGAGTTTGATACTACCGATGCCGAACTTGCTCAGCATTTGTCCAATGCTAATTATATAGCCTCGCAGATGGGGCAAGGATTGAAGGTTATTCTTCCCCATGAGCAAGACGTAGAGTACCTGAAAAGGCAAAAAAGATATCGTAAGTGATAGGCAGTTTTTTTTATTTTTAAATGTGATTGTCCGGTATCGTTAACACTTTTTTGCTGTAACTATCATATACACTTGATTGCTATCTCCATTTTTTAATGTAATTAAGTCTTCTGTTTCACGGAAAAAAAGAGAGAATGATAGATTATAATCTGTCATGCGCAGTTTTCCTGGTTTAATCCTTTTATAAAGAATGCATAATGGAAGATCTTCACAGTGAAGACTCGGTAATCAATCGTTATGCCGATCGTTATCGTAGCTACATGCCAATTAATATCCGTAATGGAAGAAGAAACACTAGTCTTGATGCGTCGAATTCATCTCACTCATGGGATGCAACATTACCTTTAACCATAACTGAAGATGTTTCACGTGATAAGGCACTTGGATCGCTGGTCGGTTTGGCAGCCGGGGACGCCGTCGGCACCACTCTTGAGTTTAAGAAAAGAGACAGTGAACATGTAGAGGATATGATTGGTGGCGGGCCTTTTCAATTAAAACCTGGTGAATGGACAGATGATACGTCCATGGCATTATGTCTGGCAGAGACTTATCTTTCAGAAAAAAGAATGCATACCGATGTGCTTAGAAAATATCTCTTGAAATGGTATCTTAACGGAGATAATAGCAGTAATGGTCGGTGCTTCGATATCGGGAATACGACGCGATTCGCGCTTGAACAGTATATGCGTGTCGGACCTTCCTGGTATGGCAATACAGAGAAACACACTGCTGGTAATGCTGGGGTTATTCGTCAAGCCCCGGTATCTATCTTTCGTCGAAAATCGCTGCGTGCGATTTACTTCGAATCCCAGGCTCAGAGTAGAGCAACGCATGGCGCGGTAGAATCAATTAACGCATGCCAATTTCTCGGATTGGTATTGCACTATTTAATTAACGGTTATCAAAAAGAAGAAGCTTTTTCGCCTCATATTTTCCCACTGTGCGCGCGTGTAATGATCATAAACGCGGGTGAGTATAAGCAAAAAACTCGCGATCAGATTCGTTCAAGTGGTTATGTTATCGATACGCTTGAGGCCGCGATGTGGTCCGTATGGAATACTGACAACTTCCGGGATGCGATTCTGCTGGCTGCCAATCTTGCCGATGATGCTGACAGCGTTGCGGCGACGGCGGGACAAATAGCGGGAGCATTATATGGTTATTCCGGTATCCCGCAGGGGTGGAAAGATAAACTCGTGCAACACGAACGTATCGCCACAATGGCAGGTGAACTATTCGATAGAGCTCCAGAGGATAATTTCTTATAATTATATTAGTCATATGGCACGGGTATTGTACCGTGCCTCTTTCTTTGTCTGTACCTAATGGTTTGTTAGTTAAAAGCGTCCCGGCGTGTCAAAAATTGGACAATACAGATTCTTCGAGAAGAGAAGATGTGTTGACCATGGTTTGTGGATAAAGGAAATTATATTGAGTTGGGTTGAATTAATGGCGTCACTGATATAGTCAATCAGCGGTTCGGGCCAATATTACGCCTGGTAGCAAAATCTATCGCCGCGTTAAGTTGTATGTTGTTGTTTTATGGTATTTGGTTTGGAAAAGGAATGTGATGCGAAGTGAGATGACGACACGACAATGCCTGGAGAACAACATGTATAAATGTGGTACGTTATGATTCAATGGCTTTTCTTTATTCTCTTTATGATTTGGACACTAGCGCTTATCTGGAATGGAAAAGACTTATTCAGTAAAAAACAATGGTTCCTTGCTGGGTTGATGTTCGTTCTGGTGCTAGTGGCTACGGTTGTTATTGGTTTTACGTTGAAATGGCTCGCTCAGTCAATGTCATTATTCTCCGTCGCAACGGCGAAACAATATTCGATTATCTTTTCCATGTCTTTCCTGTGCGTATGGGGTTTAAAGATTACCGTTGTGCTGCTCTGCACGATTTTTCACGGGGTTATAGGGGGGCACAAAAAATACAATGCAGAAAATTATGAAGCAATATCGTCTATAACACGCGTCGTTGCGCCTGGCTTACTTATCGTTGCTAAAAGCGTCGTTTCCCTGGGTAGCGTCCTTATGTTTTCAGGTTTATGGCTTAAATAAGCACGGTTTAAAAAATATCTCAATGAACACCGAGATTAGTCCATAGTGGAATAAAGATTATGCTCAACCGAATTACCGTTCAGCTCCCGGTGGAGGGGCTTCTGTTCTGGAAACTGACGGGCCGCGAGGCGATGTCCGAGTCGTTCGCGCTGACGCTGACCGTGCTCGGCACGGACGCGCGCATCGACCGCAGCAAGCTGCTGGGCCAGCCGGTCACGGTGACCATCCCGACGCAGAACCTGCTGACGTCCCGCTATGTTAACGGCAAAATTACCCGCGTGGCGGTCAGCGCCGTTGAGCTGACGGGCACCCGCTATGCGGTGTACCAGCTGACGGTGGAGCCGGACCTGTGGCCGATGAAGCGCGACCGTAACCTGCGTATTTTCCAGGGCCAGACGGTGCCGCAGATTGTGAAAACCCTGCTGGGTGAGCATCAGGTCAACGTTGAGGATAAACTCACCGGCAGCTACCGGGTGTGGGACTACTGCGTGCAGTATCAGGAGTCGAGCCTGGACTTCATCAGCCGCCTGATGGAGCTGGAGGGGATTGCCTATCACTTCCGCCATGAGGCGGACAAACACACCCTGGTGCTGACCGATGCCGCCACGCAGCATCAGCCGTTCAGCGGCTATGAGGTTATTCCTTACCACCAGACGCCGTCAGGCGGC
>NZ_JBMKIW010000017.1:0-11996 GCF_049237205.1 Enterobacter cloacae complex sp. SHL009 | reverse complement strand
TATCAGACGCCATCAGAGTTTGCAGCACGGTGGCGAAATGAAAAATGTGAAGGTAAACAAACCGACATTACTAACTGATAGTTGTATCTAACACTGGGGGCAGGTCATTTGTACTTAGCTGAATCTTTGGCTGATCGCCCAACAGTAGATGAGCCAGCTCAGTCGTCAAGAATTTGGCATTTTTTCGCAGTTATCGGTGAACATAGCGAAAGGTTGAAGCAGGTCAAAGGTATTGAATCCAAATTAAATGACTTGCTTGTTAAGACAATCAACCAGCCTGATTCCATTTTGTTTGAGTTGATTGTGGCTATCTGCTATTTGAAAAATGGCTGGGAAGTTGAGTTCATTCCAGAAACAGGTGCTCATAAAACACCAGACCTCAAAGTTGTTAAAGGCACTGATATTTTTTATGTTGAGTGCAAGCGATTAGCAAAGGTGACTCAGTACTCAGAAGAAGAAAGGGCGGAGTGGTTGAAACGGTGGGAAATGGCTCGACCATTGATTACTCGATACCATAAGCCAGTTTTTTTTGATGTGATTTTCAAAACTGAAATAGTCAAAACGCGTATCGATGTGCTTCTCGGTGCTGTAGCAAAAATTTACGGCTCTGATCATCTTGTGAAAGGTAAGTTTGCAGTATGTGAGAGCGATGATATTTTGGTTCAGGCTAACTTAATTGATATGGAACGGGTGGATAACCACTTAAGAAAGTGGCATGTGAAATATCCTTCTCCTCAATTAAATTCCTTATTAGATGACCAGTATGATCCGTTTGGAAGTTATACAATGGTTTGCAACGCAAAGTTATGCACTTTTAGCAATGATGAACTTAGTACTATAAACGTATTCATTGATGAGATAGAAATGCCTTTCTGCGCAAAATGGATTTGTCTCGCTGATGAGTCTGTCGATAAAAAGGCAAAAGATATAAAAAGGGTACTTGTTCAGGCTGTAAAGCAGGCTCCGATTGGAGAATCAACAATAATTCATATTGGATATGAAACCTTGCATGGCCCACAGATCGAATTTGCACGTGATATGAAAATTTGCGAATTGATTTCTGATTTTGACTTTATGGGTAAAGATATAGCTGCAATCTACTGTCATTCTTTCCAGCCGCGCCTGCTTGCAGATAAGAATTGGGACTTTGCCGAAACGGTAAGATACTTTAGCCAGAGTCGAAATGCCGAGACAATTCTTGAGCAAAAACTGCTTACTGATGTTGAAGGAACGATCCAATCTGACGATACGCATTGGGCCCAAGATTTAAGAGAGATGCTCGGCAAATGACTTAATGGGGCTAATCTCTGTTGTTGTTCAGTGGGTTTAGCCTTACTGCATCCTCCAGATGATCTGGTGCGAAATGTGCGTAACGCATTGTCATTTTGATGTCGGTATGACCGAGCACGCGCTGCAAGACACCATTCATCATAAAGTGACTGGCGAAGGTGTGGCGTAAAACATGGGTAAGTTGCCCTGCCGGTAATTCGATGCCTGTTCTTTCCAGCGCAGACCGGAACGCGCCATAACAATCACTAAACAACCTGCCTTTTTTATCATCAGGCAGAGACTCATAGAGCTCTTTACTAATTGGAACAGTGCGGTTTTTTCTGCCTTTCGTGTTGGTGTATGTGATTTTGTATTTCGCAAACTGGCTTTTTCTCAGGTTCTCGGCCTCAGACCACCGTGCGCCAGTGGCGAGACAAATTCTTACCACAGTTTCTAAATCAGGGTGGTCATGCCGTTTACACTCTCCGAGCAGTAGCGAAATCTGGTCGTGAGTCAGCCAGGCCATTTCCATTTCTTCTGTGCGGAATGGGCGCATGTTTTTCAGTGGGTTTTCACCCTTCCATTCTCCGAGGCGGTTTAGCTCATTGAACACAGCCCGGAAGTAGGCCAGCTCAAGATTAAGCGTGCGAAGCGATACCTCTTTCACTCTGTTTGAACGAGCGTACTCGCCTTTTAACCGTTTTTCGCGGTAGCGGGAAAACATCTGCGCATCGAAATCGCGTGCAAGTGGTTCGCCCATACACTCAAAAGCATGGTGCATGGCTAGCTGGCGCTTCAAGCCGTCTTTCAATGTAATACCATGAGCGCTATACCATGAATCAACGAGTTCTTTTAACGTGCGCCTGTCTTCCTTTTCTTCCTGCCACGGGTTTTGAACGGCGTACTGTTCAAATGCCAGAGCCTCGCCCTTTGTAGCGAATTTCTTTCTGATACGTTTGCCTTTTGCACCGTTTGGGTAGAGCTCACAAATCCAACCGCCAGTAGGATTCTCACGACCCACCCTCAATTAACCTCGCTGTAAATCCCCACCACGCGACCCACCGTTTTTATCTCGTCGATACCGCACTCAAACGGAACCTTGCCGCCCGCCACGTGGAGTTTTTTACCCGGCAGCAGCGTGAGGTCGCGGATGCTGGCGGTGCCTTCAATCTCAACCAGCCACAGGCCGTCGGTTAACGATGCTTCTTTTTCTATAAAGTGCAGCTTTCCCTCCGCCCGAACGGCGATGCCGCGAGCCAGCGGTTTGCTAAAGAAACCAGAGTCGATACTCAAAGTGGTATTTTCTTCCAGCCTTCCATCACTCAGTGTGAATGTGGAAACCGAAACCGGATCGCCCGGCGCGGGATGACCTTCAAACTGCGCGCCTTGTCCGGTCATCAGCCAGCGAAGGCTGGCGCCGGTGTCCAGCGCGCACTGAACCGCAAAGTCGTAAGAGACGGTACCGCGCGCGTAGCGGTTCTGAAGCGAGCTGGCGGCGATATTAAAGTGCCGGGCCAGCTGGATTTTCTGCGTGAAACCATATACCTGACAGATTCTATCGAGTAACTCTTCATTATTCACTTGAGAATCTAAAATCAAAATATATTCCTTTGGGTGTTTACTAGTACTCATTTGGGTATTAGTATCATTGCAAATTCGGGCAATCAGCGGCAGACGTTGGCAAACAGAGGCTAATGATTG
Source organism: Enterobacter cloacae complex sp. SHL009 (assembly GCF_049237205.1). Taxonomy (NCBI): domain Bacteria; kingdom Pseudomonadati; phylum Pseudomonadota; class Gammaproteobacteria; order Enterobacterales; family Enterobacteriaceae; genus Enterobacter; species Enterobacter cloacae complex sp. SHL009. The sequence goes on along the minus strand of NZ_JBMKIW010000017.1, from coordinate 9,026 downwards.
CAGACATTATCAAAATGGGAATCATGCAGCATGGCATCTGAAATCGCAATCATCAAACGGCGGAAAATACCGTGCTGTGCCCGTTTTCAGCGCACTAGCGTGCATGAATTTACGCGAGGGGAGATATGGCGATAGAAGCTGCCCGTGCAAGGGTTCCACTTAGCGTGGGAGCGCGTCTTAGCGGGCTTAACCACGTCGCTGAACTGCGCGCCCGATACGGGAACGATAGCGGAAAAGAGCTGGCGCGGTTTATGGCTGAAATGCGCGATAAGCGCGATCCCTGTTTTGAGGAGAACAGCAGGGCGCTGGCCGCCCTCTTTTTCCTGGCGAGATTGCCCGTCTCCCGCCACGAGTGCGATATCAGCGAGCTGACGACCGAAGAGAAACGGGCGCTAATTAACGCCATGAACCATTTTCGTGCTGTTGTGAGTTTATTCCCTGAACGGCTGACCATGCCGCTATAACCCAACCCAAAAACTAATGGCGTAAACCCGCCGGGCACCCTATTGCCTGAAATTAAGGAGAACGCGTGATGCGAAACAGTGAAAACCGCCCTTATCCGATCGGAAGTGAAGAACTGAAACGCCTGCTGGCAGAGGCAAAAACAGAGGAACGATGCGCGCGAGCCCTCGCGGTCTCCCTGCGTCTGGAGGCGCTGGCGAGCCATATCTACAAAACCGGTATGAGCGGAGAAGACGTTGCCGAACTTCTGTGCCACGAGGCGGCTCGCTACGAGCGCGAATCTCAGGAGCTGCACTGATGGCCGATTTTATCGATCTTGCGCAGGCGCGCGAGCAGGAGGACAGAGAGCGGTACATTAATCGCGCCCGCAGACGACCCGCATCGCCTTCGCGTTTCCTCTGCGAGGACTGCGAGGCGCCGATACCGGAGGCGCGCCGAATAGCGGTGCCCGGCGTAGCCCTGTGCGTGACCTGCCAGGAGATCGCAGAGATGAAAAATAAACACGTCCGGGGAGGATAAGTTGGCTACGTCATTTGCTTATCCGTGGAACGCCCCACGGTCGGCCATTGCCAGCCCTTATCTCACCCATGCCCAACAGCAGCGCCGCGATCGCCTTTTCGCGGCGCTGCAGCAGGCAAGAATTGCCCTTTCACAGCAGCCCGACTGCGTACGCTTCGAAATCTGGCGCACGGTTGACGCCCTCGAACAGCATCGGGGCAGCCCGCAGGCTAACGCCTTTTTGATCCGCTTCTGCAAAAGGATGTTACCTCGCCTGCGGCGGGTCTCCGATCTCTATGTCTGCACAGGCCTGCACGACGAAGTCTCCAGGGCCGTGTTCGACGGCCATTTCGACACTCAGCTTTTGCAATACCTCGCCTCGCGGATGGTCGAACTGGTGGCCCGCTATAACCGCCTTCCGGATATGTCCCGCGCGGACATCGACCTGCTGGCCGCAGATATCGCCAGCTTTATACGCGGCGAGCTGGCGAATATTAACGATGCTGAAATGGGCGAATACCAGACGCTTTACGTCTGGTATCAGCGCGCAGGACTGATCGCCCGACAGTTCAACGTGTCGCCACCGCACTGGGAGCGGGTGTCGAAGACATTTTTCAACAAAGATGACGTTGCCGCGGCGGTGATCCGCATGTTTTCCGAGGCGTGGTGGCGCGGGCGCCTGCGTCGGGTCGCGGCTGCCTGGCGCGAACATCTGCAGATTGCCCTCGGCAACGTCAGCAAACGGAGAGCGGCGTATGCGAGCAAACGCTGCGTGACCGAGTGGCGCGAGCAGAAGCGCCGCACGCGCGAATTTCTCAAGGGCATGGAGCTGGAAGATGAAGAGGGAAACCGCATCAGCCTGATTGAAAAATACGACAGCTCGGTGGCCAACCCGGCGATACGTCGCTGTGAACTGATGACCCGCATCCGCGGGTTTGAAAATATCTGTGAGTCGCTGGGCTACGTGGGCGAGTTCTATACCTTAACCGCGCCCGCGCAGTATCACGCGACGCTGAAATCAGGCTTCCCCAACGCGAAGTGGAACGGGGCCAGCCCGACGGATACGCAAATCTACTTTACCCGCCTGTGGGCGCGTATCCGCGCAAAACTGCACCGGGACGGGCGCCGTATCTTTGGTATCCGCGTTGCGGAACCCCATCACGACGGTACGCCCCACTGGCACATGCTGATGTTTATGCTGCCGGAAGACGTCGAATGCGTTCGCCGGATTATCGGGGACTACGCGCGGCAGGAGGAGAACGCTGAGTTGCAGAGCGAAAGCGCCAGACAGGCGCGCTTTCACGCGGACGCGATCGATCCGCAGAAAGGCAGCGCTACCGGCTATATCGCCAAATACATCTCAAAGAATATCGACGGCTATGCGCTCGATGGCGAGACCGATAGCGAAAGCGGTGGGCTGCTGAAGGAGACGGCGTCCGCCGTGTCGGCCTGGGCAGGGCGCTGGCACATTCGCCAGTTTCAGTTCATCGGCGGCGCGCCGGTAACGGTCTACCGCGAGCTGCGACGTCTGGTGGATACCGAGGCCGCGCGCGGTCTGAGCGCTGAGTTTGCCGCCGTCCAGGAGGCTGCCGACGCCGGGGACTGGGCGGGTTACGTTACTGCGCAGGGCGGGCCGTTTGTGCGTCGCGATGATTTACAGGTGCGCACGCTGTATGAGCCGCGCGCCGGGTTTAACCAGTACGGCGAGGAAACGGTCCGCATCCGCGGCGTGTACGATTCCGCCGTTGGCGCGGGCAGCCCAGTTTTAACCCGACTCACGCAGTGGAAAATTGTGCCGAAGCGGGCCGCGGAACTTAAGGATGTGCCCGTATCCTCTCGGAGTTCTGTCAATAACTGTACGCAGACCGATCTTTCTCAACCCCTCAGCCGACGTGCGAGGCGGGCGTTAACCGAACGCATCAAATTCATCCGCCCTGGCGCGTCGTCGCCCGTCGTCTTCGCGAGCGACCCGCAGAACGGCGTACCGGAGAAGGTGATCGATGAGATACGGCTCGTCACCGGGATAGCCATCAGCCGGGCAGAAGCCCTGCATCTGATGGCGGGAGGCATCAGCCGCTTTAACGATAAATGGTGCAGGGGCGCAGCTGACGGATCGCTATTTCCGGCACCGTGTTCTTACCAGCAAAAGGCGCGGAAAATCCTTGAACGTATTGGGTATTTAACGGATCTCTTCGCTCAGAGAGCCCGCTAATCTCCATCCATATCATGCACATACCGTGAAGGGTTCTGATTTTTCGCTTCACTCTTTTTATGAATACGTGCTACTGTATGTTTATACAGTATCTCGTGGTGGAGGTTGTGTGGACAGAGAGTTGAACGAGCAGGTCATGATTGAACGAGTCGAGCTGATTGCGCGACTGACGACGGAAGGAACGTGTCAGGAAAGAGATCGTGAGATTGCCCTGAATTTGATTGCTGAGATTGCGCGGGGAAATTTAATCAAGAACAACGCATTTACCGTTGTGTTCTCAGCATCGCCTGTTCCGGAACGAATCAAAAAAGAGGGCAACGTTCGGGTGAACATTACTCTCGATAAAGATCAGCAGATTGGTCATGCCGTCGTTGAGGCCTTTCAGTGCGAACTGACTCGCAGAATACGATCCCTGTTTCCGTCATCGCGAGTGAACGTGAAAATCGGATCGGTGACGGGGGTCGAGCTCCAGGGGCTTGAAAAAGAAGCCGATCGCGAGGCGCTGGACGCTATCCTCCGGGAAGTCTGGGAAGACGAGAGCTGGCGCTAGCCCCGGCGTCATCGCCCGTACCAACACCCTCATTCCTGTTTTGCGCTTCCGTTGAATCACGCTTCGCCGCTCGCGGACGATCTGTTGTGCCTGCGATTGTCCATCTGCCAGCGATAGCGAAAAGCCTGCTGGCCCGGGAAACTCTACGGTACCTGGAAACCGGATGTTGGGAGCGTCTGATGAAAATCTATGCAATGCAGGGGGACACGCTTGATGCCGTTTGCGCCCGCTTTTATGGGAGCACGGCTGGCGTCGTTGAAGCCGTTCTGAAGGCCAATCCTGGCCTCGCGGAGTCAGGCGTTATCTTGCCTCACGGCACGCCGGTAGAGATGCCGGAGGTGAATAGCGCCCCCACAAAAGAATCCGTAAACCTATGGGACTGAGCCTGGAGAAAATCACCACGGTTATCGCCTATTGGCTGGCCGTGGCGCTGGCCTGGTTCGGGGCGATGTCTCCTGAAAAAGTCGCGCTGTACGTGGGGAGTCTGTGCGCCATTTTTACCGCATTAACGAATTACTGGTTTAAGCGAAAAACCTGGCGCTATCTCCAGTCTCTTGGCCTCGATAAGAAGAGCATTCGTGAACTCAATCATTAAGCGTTGCAGCGTCGCCGGCGTGCTGGCCCTGGCGGTGCTGATGCCTGACTTTCAATTACTGAAAACGTCCCCGGAAGGGTTGGCGTTGATTGCCGATCTCGAAGGATGTCGCCTCTCGCCCTACCGGTGTAGCGCCGGCGTATGGACGTCCGGCATTGGCCACACGGCAAACGTTGTGCCGACGCGGGACATTACCGAGCGTGAGGCTGCGGTAAATCTGGTCGCTGATGTGCTCAACGTTGAGCGGCGTCTGGTGGCGTGTGCGCCGGTGGAGATGCCGCCCCGGGTCTATGACGCGCTGGTGAGTTTTACCTTTAATGTCGGCGCAGGCGCCGCCTGCCGTTCGACGCTGGTGTCCTTTATCAAACGTAAACAGTGGCCGCAGGCATGCGGGCAGCTTACCCGCTGGGTGTACGTCAACGGCGTCAAAAATGCCGGTCTGGAAAACCGTCGCGTCCGCGAGAAGGCCTGGTGCATGAAGGGGCTGCCATGAGAACGCTCATGCTGGCGCTGGCCGGGCTGCTGGCCATCACGCTGTGGCTTCGTCATGACAACCTGAACCTGTCGCGTTCCTTAGCCACGGCCAACCGGGTCGCCAGCGAGCAAAAAACGGCCCTCGCCACGCTTAACCAGCAGCTGTCCCTGTCGCAACGGATGGCCAAAGCAAATGAAAATGCCCAGGTCAGGCTCCGTGAGGAGCTTGCTACTGCGGGTGAGGAGAGGGCAAGACGGGAAGCGACTATCGGGAGATTACTCAATGAAAATGAAGCGTTACGCCGCTGGTATACCGCTCAGCTGCCTGATGCTGTCCGCAGGCTGCACACCCGCACCGCCTGCGCCTCCGCAGCACATTGTTTACAACGCCTGCCCGAAGGTGAGCAGCTGCCCGATGCCGGGAAGCGAACCCGCCACTAACGGCGATCTCAGCGCGGATATTCGCAGGCTGGAATACGCCCTTATCGCCTGCGCGCTGCAGGTTGAAACCATCAAAGACTGTCAGGATAAACTCGATGCACAAACTCAAGAGCCTGCGTCAGGCATTAATTGACGCGATCCCCCAACTCAATGCCAACCCGGAGCGCCTGCAGATGTCGGTCGGAGGCGGCAATATTGACGCCCGACTAGCCTCCTCGCTCTCCTTTGAAAAGCGGTATGCGCTGAACGCGAAGGTTAGCGGCTTCACCGGCGACAGCGAGGGATTTTTCGTCCCGGTGCTGGCCTGGCTTCGGGAAAACCAGCCGGATATTTTTACCCTCGATGAAGGACGCAAAAACGGCTACACCTTCGCGGTCGTCTTAAACGATGACGATACGATGGATATCACCATCAGCGTGCAATTAACCGAGCGTATTCTTGTTTCCCAGGAGCAGGGCGCTCTGCACGCGACGTATTCCCCCGAGCCGCCGCTGCCGGAGCCCGTCACGCGGCCGAAGGCGCTGTACGTCAACGGCGAGCTGGTCAGCCAGTGGGAGGACTAATTTCCCCGCGCTGAAGGCCGCCTGGCGCCTGCTGTCTGGATCGCTTGTTGTATCATCCCGCAGAAAACCCCGTCTCGTTGCTGCCGTTCCTCCTGAACGGCATTCTCTTCTCATGAATACATTAACTTCCATGAACGGCATCGCTCGCGCGATCCGCAATCTTATTCGTATCGGTGTTGTGACCGATGTTGACCTCAGCAGAGGGCTTTGTCGTGTCCAGACCGGCGGGATGAAAACCACCTGGCTGAACTGGCTAACCTGTCGTGCGGGACGTTCGCGCGTCTGGTGGGCTCCTTCCGAGGGGGAACAGGTGCTGCTGCTGGCCATCGGCGGTGAGCTTGATACCGCCTTTGTGCTGCCCGGCATTTTCTCTGACGACCATCCGGCGCCGTCCGGGTCACCTGACGCGTTCCACGTCTCGTTCCCTGACGGCGCGGTGATCGAGTACGAACCCGGGCGCGGGGCGCTGACGGTTGCTGGCATTAAAACGGCCGATATTACCGCCTCTGAATCGCTGACCGCCACCGTGCCGGAGGTGAGGGTGACGTCAACGTCCCGCATCACGCTGGATACGCCTGAAGTGGTGTGTACCAACAGGTTAATTACTGCCTCTCTTGAAGTGCAGAAGGGCGGTGTGATGGCCGGAAATATTGAGCATTCCGGCGGTAAATTCACCTCCAACGGGGTGCAGGTGGATAACCACGCGCACGGCAGTGTGCAAAGCGGCGGAAGCTGGACTAAGGGGACACAATGACGGTGCGTTACAGGGGGATGAACAGGCAGACCGGGCTGAGCATTTCAGAGGCGGAACACATCCGTCAAAGCGTGCGCGACATTCTGGTTACGCCGATTGGCTCACGGGTCATGCGGCGGGATTACGGCTCGCTGCTGGCGGCGATGATCGACAGGCCGCAGAGTCCGGCGCTGCGCCTGCAAATCATGGCCGCCTGTTATTCCGCCATCCAGAAATGGGAGCCGCGGATAAGCCTGACGGCCATCACTTTCGAGCGTTCGGAGAACGACGGGACGTTGTATGTCGATATCACCGGCACGCGCCCGACCTCCGGGCAATCCTTTTCTATCACCATTTCACTGAGTTAAACGCTATGGCTATTGTTGATCTGAGCCAGCTCGCCGCGCCTGATGTCGTGGAGGAGGTGGATTATGAAACGCTGTTGGCAGAACGAAAGGCCACCTTTGTCTCCCTCTATCCGGAAGAGGAGCGAGAAGCGATTGCACGGACGCTGACGCTGGAATCCGAGCCGATTGTGAAGCTGCTGCAGGAGAACGCCTACCGGGAAGTCATCTGGCGCCAGCGGGTTAATGAGGCTGCGCTGGCCGTGACGCTGGCCTATTCTTCCGGTCACGATCTGGACATTATTGCGGGAAACAATAATACCGAACGCCTGACCATCACCCCGGGCGATGACACTACCATTCCGCCGACGGCTGCCATCATGGAGTCTGATGCCGACCTGCGGCTGCGTGCGCAGCAGGCATTTGAAGGGTTGAGCGTCGCGGGGCCGGTTGGAGCCTATGAATATCATGGTCGAAGTGCCGACGGACGGGTCGCTGACGTTTCGGTTGAAAGCCCTCAGCCTGCACATGTGACGATTTCGGTGTTATCCCGTGAGGGTGATGGTACCGCTCGTCCTGAACTACTGGCGGTTGTTGAAAAAGCACTTAATGCTGAAACCGTCCGCCCCGTAGGCGATCGTGTAACGGTCCAGTCGGCAGAAATTGTGCCTTACCAGATAAACGCGACGCTCTACGTTTATCCCGGACCAGAGTCTGAACCCATCAGGCAGGCAGCGGAGCAGAAGCTGCAGAATTATATCAGCGCACAGCATCGCCTTGGACGCGATATCCGTCTGTCGGCCATCTATGCAGCACTGCACGTTGAAGGCGTGCAGCGCGTTGAACTGGAATCTCCCCACTCTGACATTGTGCTAAGTAAGTCGCAGGCCTCGAACTGTACCTCGTATCAGATAGCGATCGGGGGTTCGGATGAGTGAAAGGCTATTACCCGTTGGGTCATCACCGCTGGAAGTCGCCGCTGCCGCAGCGCTCTCGAATATTGAACGAGTGCCGGTACCGCTACGCACCTTATGGAACCCCAGCGCGTGCCCGGTGAATTTACTTCCCTACCTGGCATGGGCGCTGTCGGTAGACCGTTGGGATGAGGCGTGGCCGGAGAGCACGAAGCGCAGCGTCATTATGTCCTCGTTTTTCGTCCATCAGCACAAAGGAACCATCAGCGCATTGCGTCGTGTGGTGGAACCGCTTGGTTTCTTGATTGAGGTGCGCGAGTGGTGGCAGCTCGGTGAGGAGCCAGGCACGTTCCGTCTGGTTGTCGGTGTGCTTGATAACGGCATCACTGACGAAATGTATCAGGAGCTTGAACGGCTCATTGAAGATGCCAAACCGGCAAGTAGACATATGACCGGGCTGGCTATCAGCCTGAGCTCAACGGGAGAGTTTTATGTTGGCGCAGGATGCTATCACGGCGATGCGCTGGCTGTTTACCCCTACACCACAGAGGAACTTATTGTCGGTGGTGATTATTACCCGGCCTCGGCCATCCATTTGATTGATAACCTGAGAGTGAACGCATGACCGCAAAATATTTTGCCATACTGACGAATCAGGGCGCGGCGCGGCTAGCTAACGCGACGGCACTTGGTACGCAACTCAACCTGACGCAAATGGCGGTAGGCGACGCCAACGGAACGTTGCCAACCCCCGATCCGGCGCAGACGAAGCTCGTCAACCAAAAACGCATAGCGCCGCTGAACCTGCTCGCTGTTGACCCAAACAATACCAGCCAGATCATCGCTGAACAGATTATTCCCGAGAACGAGGGCGGTTTCTGGATCCGAGAGATCGGTCTCTACGACGACGACGGCATTCTGATCGCCGTGGCTAACTGCCCGGAGACATACAAGCCTCAGCTGCAGGAAGGCAGCGGTCGCACGCAGACCATTCGCATGATTCTGATTGTGTCGAGCACATCGTCAATTTCCCTGAAAATTGATCCGTCGGTTGTGCTGGCAACGCGTCAGTACGTTGACGATAAAGTTATTGAGGTAAAGGGCTACGCTGATGATCAGATGAAAAAGCATATTGCTGCTGATAATCCGCATAAACAGTACCCATTAATCGCCAATGCGTTAAAAGAAATTGCCGCTGCAGGGTTGAGCGCAGAGGTTCTCAAAAACCTTGGTTTGGGAG
>NZ_JBMKIW010000016.1:0-26294 GCF_049237205.1 Enterobacter cloacae complex sp. SHL009 | reverse complement strand
TACCGTCCACAGTTCTACTTCCGTACAACTGACGTGACCGGTACCATCGAACTGCCAGAAGGCGTTGAGATGGTAATGCCAGGCGACAACATCAAGATGGTTGTGACTCTGATCCACCCAATCGCGATGGATGACGGTCTGCGTTTCGCAATCCGTGAAGGCGGCCGTACCGTTGGCGCGGGCGTTGTTGCTAAAGTTCTGGGCTAATTAATTATCCCCGAATAAAAAAAGGACGCTTCGGCGTCCTTTTTTGTTTTCTGCCGCTCAGGCATTGTCACAAAATTACGCATTTTTTGCCTGCTCCCGCCCTGTATTGTGGCGTTTGTGCTATTGTAATCATAACCATTCTCACTTACACTTTGCGCATAATTTGAACGGGAGTCTCTATGTACGTTTGTTTATGTAATGGTGTAAGCGACAAGAAAATACGTCAGGCCGTTCGTCAGTTTCAGCCTCAGTCATTTCAGCAGCTACGCAAATTTGTTCCAGTGGGAAATCAATGCGGTAAATGTGTACGTGCTGCGCGAGAGATCATGCAGGACGAATTGATGCAGATCCCGGAATACAAAGAGATCGCGTAAGCGCCCATCTTTTTTTTGACATCCCTGTAGCCCGATCTACGCTTCAATGAGTGGAAGCGGAGGGACTATATAATGAAAGGTGATGTTAAAATCATAAGTTATCTCAATAAATTATTGGGAAATGAGCTTGTCGCAATTAACCAGTACTTTCTTCACGCGAGAATGTTCAAAAACTGGGGGCTTAAACGTCTGAACGACGTTGAGTACCATGAATCGATCGATGAAATGAAGCACGCTGATAAATATATCGAGCGTATTTTATTCCTTGAAGGCATTCCAAACCTGCAGGATCTCGGAAAGCTGGGCATCGGAGAAGATGTCGAAGAGATGCTGCGTTCCGACCTCAGGCTGGAACTTGAAGGTGCCAAAGATCTCCGTGAAGCCATTGCCTATGCCGACAGCGTACATGACTACGTCAGTCGCGATATGATGATTCAGATCCTGGCCGATGAAGAAGGTCATATTGACTGGCTGGAAACGGAGCTGGATCTGATTGCTAAAATCGGTCTGCAGAACTACCTTCAGTCGCAGATTAAAGTGGAAGAGTAACCACCGTCTTCCAGCCTACGCATAAACCCGCTGCTGCCAGAAATGGCCCAAAAGGCAGTGGGTTTTTTAATGCTCCCTTATCGCCGGTGAGTAACGAAAACACAAGAATGCTAAGTAGAGCCATAAGCGCAGCGAGTAACGCCAGCGTAGGCACTATGCACCAGCCATGCCACGCACCAAGCGCCGCCAGGTATTTTACATCGCCGTATCCCATCCCTTCACGCCGGCAGATAAACCGATATCCCCAGTAAATAACGGCAAAGCCGACATATCCAGCCATCGCACCCACCACTGCACTTGGCAGAAAATCAGGTTGGACACAGAGCTGGAAGAGCAGGCCCGCCCATAGCAGCGGGCAGAGAAATTTATCGGGAAGCAGTCCGTAGCGAATATCCGCATGTACAAGAAAGGCAGTCAGCGAAAAATAGATCAGCAAAAAGAGGAGGGTGGTTAACATGGCAAAGGCCTCAAAGGGGTTTGAGCGCATCCTCGCTATAATCGGCCTGGTCGGCAATCTATAAAAACGACACTTGCGTAGGGGCTCGAGACAAAGCCTTGAGAAGGGATACATTGCGTAAAAAGTTGCGCGCCCTTACCCATACTACGCCTCTGGCGCTTAATTTCTAAACGGCACTTGCGTCTTGTCCAGATTTACGTATAATGCGCGGGCTTGTCGTAATTGACGGCGGGTTCAATCAGAACCAGAGTAGCTCATTTTGTTACTCAACAATGCTCCCAATTGGGGAGCTACGTAAGAACGGTTACACTCTCCCATCAATCGTAATGGGTTTGAGGAGTAATCATTTTCGTTTATAAAATAATTGGAGCTCTGGTCTCATGCAGAACCAAAGAATCCGTATCCGCCTTAAAGCGTTTGATCATCGTCTGATCGATCAATCAACCGCGGAAATCGTCGAGACTGCTAAGCGCACTGGTGCGCAAGTCCGTGGTCCGATCCCGCTGCCGACCCGCAAAGAGCGCTTCACCGTTCTGATCTCTCCGCACGTCAACAAAGACGCGCGCGATCAGTACGAAATCCGCACTCACAAGCGTCTGGTTGACATCGTTGAGCCAACTGAGAAAACCGTTGATGCTCTGATGCGTCTGGATCTGGCTGCCGGTGTAGACGTGCAGATCAGCCTGGGTTAATCAGGTCATCGAGCGATTGAGAGGTTGAAACAATGATTGGTTTAGTCGGTAAAAAAGTGGGTATGACCCGCATCTTCACTGAAGATGGCGTTTCTATCCCAGTAACCGTAATCGAAGTTGAAGCAAACCGCGTTACTCAGGTTAAAGATCTGGCTAACGATGGCTACCGCGCTATTCAGGTTACCACTGGTGCTAAAAAAGCTAACCGTGTAACCAAACCAGAAGCGGGTCACTTCGCTAAAGCTGGCGTAGAAGCTGGCCGTGGTCTGTGGGAATTCCGTCTTGCTGAAGGCGAAGAGTTCACCGTAGGTCAGGACATTAGCGTTGAGCTGTTTGCTGACGTTAAAAAAGTTGACGTAACCGGTACCTCTAAAGGTAAAGGTTTTGCTGGTACCGTTAAGCGCTGGAACTTCCGTACCCAGGACGCTACCCACGGTAACTCCTTGTCTCACCGCGTTCCGGGTTCTATCGGTCAGAACCAGACTCCGGGCAAAGTGTTCAAAGGCAAGAAAATGGCAGGTCAGCTGGGTAACGAACGTGTAACCGTTCAGAGCCTGGACGTAGTACGTGTTGACGCTGAGCGCAACCTGCTGCTGGTTAAAGGTGCAGTTCCGGGTGCAACCGGTAGCGACCTGATCGTTAAACCAGCTGTGAAGGCGTAAGGGGATAGCAATGGAATTAGTATTGAAAGACGCGCAGAGCGCGCTGACTGTTTCCGAAACTACCTTCGGTCGTGATTTCAACGAAGCGCTGGTTCACCAGGTTGTTGTTGCTTATGCAGCTGGTGCTCGTCAGGGTACTCGTGCTCAGAAGACTCGTGCTGAAGTAACTGGTTCTGGCAAAAAGCCATGGCGCCAGAAAGGTACCGGCCGTGCGCGTTCAGGTTCTATCAAGAGCCCGATCTGGCGTTCAGGTGGCGTGACCTTCGCTGCGCGTCCACAGGACCACAGTCAAAAAGTTAACAAAAAGATGTACCGCGGCGCGCTGAAAAGCATCCTGTCCGAACTGGTACGTCAGGATCGTCTGATCGTTGTCGAGAAGTTCTCTGTTGAAGCGCCTAAAACTAAGCTGCTGGCACAGAAACTGAAAGACATGGCTCTGGAAGATGTGCTGATCATCACCGGTGAGCTGGACGAGAACCTGTTCCTGGCCGCACGTAACCTGCACAAGGTTGACGTACGCGATGCGACTGGTATCGACCCGGTTAGCCTGATCGCCTTCGACAAAGTCGTAATGACTGCTGATGCTGTTAAGCAAGTTGAGGAGATGCTGGCATGATTCGTGAAGAACGTCTGCTGAAGGTGCTTCGCGCACCGCACGTTTCTGAAAAAGCGTCTACTGCGATGGAAAAAACAAACACCATCGTTCTCAAAGTTGCTAAAGACGCGACCAAAGCAGAGATCAAAGCTGCTGTGCAGAAACTGTTTGAAGTCGAAGTCGAAGTCGTTAACACCCTGGTAGTTAAAGGGAAAGTTAAACGTCACGGACAGCGTATCGGTCGTCGTAGCGACTGGAAAAAAGCTTACGTCACCCTTAAAGAAGGCCAGAACCTGGACTTCGTTGGCGGCGCTGAGTAAGTCGGAGGAGTAATACAATGGCAGTTGTTAAATGTAAACCGACATCTCCGGGTCGTCGCCACGTAGTTAAAGTGGTTAACCCTGAGCTGCACAAGGGCAAACCTTTTGCTCCGTTGCTGGAAAAAAACAGCAAATCCGGTGGTCGTAACAACAATGGCCGTATCACCACTCGTCACATCGGTGGTGGCCACAAGCAGGCTTATCGTATTGTTGACTTCAAACGCAACAAAGACGGTATCCCAGCAGTTGTTGAACGTCTTGAGTACGATCCGAACCGTTCCGCGAACATCGCGCTGGTTCTGTACAAAGACGGCGAACGCCGTTACATCCTGGCCCCTAAAGGCCTGAAAGCTGGCGACCAGATTCAGTCTGGCGTTGATGCTGCAATCAAAGCAGGCAACACCCTGCCGATGCGCAATATCCCGGTTGGTTCTACCGTTCATAACGTAGAAATGAAACCAGGTAAAGGCGGTCAGCTGGCACGTTCCGCTGGTACTTACGTTCAGATCGTTGCTCGTGATGGTGCTTATGTCACCCTGCGTCTGCGTTCTGGTGAAATGCGTAAAGTCGAAGCAGACTGCCGCGCTACTCTGGGCGAAGTTGGCAATGCTGAGCATATGCTGCGCGTTCTGGGTAAAGCAGGTGCTGCTCGCTGGCGTGGTGTTCGTCCTACCGTTCGCGGTACTGCGATGAACCCAGTCGACCACCCACATGGTGGTGGTGAAGGTCGTAACTTTGGTAAGCACCCGGTAACTCCGTGGGGCGTTCAGACCAAAGGTAAGAAGACCCGCAGCAACAAGCGTACTGATAAATTTATCGTACGTCGCCGTAGCAAATAATTTTAGAGGATAAGCCATGCCACGTTCTCTCAAGAAAGGTCCTTTTATTGACCTGCACTTGCTGAAGAAGGTAGAGAAAGCGGTGGAAAGCGGAGACAAGAAGCCCCTGCGCACTTGGTCCCGTCGTTCAACGATCTTTCCTAACATGATCGGTTTGACCATCGCTGTCCATAATGGTCGTCAGCACGTTCCAGTCTTTGTTACCGACGAAATGGTTGGTCACAAACTGGGTGAATTCGCACCGACTCGTACTTATCGCGGCCACGCTGCTGATAAAAAAGCGAAGAAGAAATAAGGTAGGAGGAAGAGATGGAAACTTTAGCTCAACATCGCCATGCTCGTTCTTCTGCTCAGAAGGTTCGCCTTGTTGCTGACCTGATTCGCGGTAAGAAAGTGTCGCAGGCCCTGGACATCCTGACCTATACCAACAAGAAAGCTGCGGTATTGGTCAAGAAAGTACTGGAATCTGCCATTGCTAACGCTGAACACAACGATGGCGCTGACATCGACGATCTGAAAGTCGCGAAAATTTTCGTAGATGAAGGCCCAAGCATGAAGCGCATTATGCCGCGTGCGAAAGGTCGTGCAGATCGCATCCTGAAGCGCACCAGCCACATTACTGTGGTTGTGTCCGATCGCTGAGACTCTGGAGACTAGCAATGGGTCAGAAAGTACATCCTAATGGTATTCGCCTGGGTATTGTAAAACCATGGAACTCTACCTGGTTTGCGAACACCAAAGAATTCGCTGACAACCTGGACAGCGATTTTAAAGTACGTCAGTACCTGACTAAGGAACTGGCTAAAGCGTCTGTATCTCGTATCGTTATCGAGCGTCCAGCGAAGAGCATCCGTGTGACTATTCACACTGCTCGTCCTGGCATCGTTATCGGTAAGAAAGGCGAAGACGTAGAAAAACTGCGCAAGGTCGTAGCGGATATCGCTGGCGTTCCTGCACAGATCAATATCGCTGAAGTTCGTAAGCCTGAACTGGACGCTAAATTGGTTGCTGACAGCATCACTTCACAGCTGGAACGTCGTGTTATGTTCCGTCGTGCTATGAAGCGTGCTGTACAGAACGCAATGCGTCTGGGCGCTAAAGGTATCAAAGTTGAAGTTAGCGGCCGTCTGGGCGGCGCGGAAATCGCACGTACCGAATGGTACCGCGAAGGTCGCGTACCGCTGCACACTCTGCGTGCTGACATCGACTACAACACCTCTGAAGCGCACACCACTTACGGTGTAATCGGCGTTAAGGTATGGATCTTCAAAGGTGAGATCCTGGGTGGTATGGCTGCTGTTGAACAACCGGAAAAACCGGCTGCTCAACCTAAAAAGCAGCAGCGTAAAGGCCGTAAATAAGGAGCGTCGCTGATGTTACAACCAAAGCGTACAAAATTCCGTAAAGTGCACAAAGGCCGCAACCGTGGTCTGGCGCAGGGTACGGATGTTAGCTTCGGCACTTTCGGTCTGAAAGCTGTTGGCCGTGGTCGTCTGACTGCACGTCAGATCGAAGCAGCACGTCGTGCAATGACCCGTGCAGTTAAGCGTCAAGGTAAGATCTGGATCCGTGTATTCCCGGACAAACCGATCACCGAGAAGCCACTGGAAGTTCGTATGGGTAAAGGTAAAGGTAACGTGGAGTACTGGGTTGCCTTGATCCAACCGGGCAAAGTCCTTTATGAAATGGACGGTGTTCCGGAAGAGCTGGCCCGTGAAGCCTTCGGCCTGGCAGCAGCGAAACTGCCTATCAAAACCACCTTTGTAACTAAGACGGTGATGTAATGAAAGCAAAAGAGCTGCGTGAAAAAAGCGTTGAAGAGCTGAACGCTGAGCTGCTGAACCTGCTGCGTGAGCAGTTCAACCTGCGTATGCAGGCTGCAAGTGGCCAGCTGCAACAGACTCACCTGCTGAAGCAAGTGCGTCGCAATGTTGCACGCGTTAAGACTTTACTGACTCAGAAGGCGGGTGCGTAATGACCGATAAAATCCGTACTCTGCAAGGTCGTGTTGTTAGCGACAAAATGGAGAAATCCATTGTTGTAGCTATCGAACGTATTGTGAAACACCCGATCTACGGTAAATTCATCAAGCGTACGACCAAACTGCACGTACATGACGAGAACAACGAATGTGGTATCGGCGACAAGGTTGAAATCCGTGAATGCCGTCCACTGTCCAAGACTAAGTCCTGGACGCTGGTTCGCGTTGTAGAGAAAGCGGTTCTGTAATACAGTACGCCTTCTCAATACGAATAAACGGCTCAGCGATGAGCCGTTTATTTTTTCTACCCATATTGCAGAAGCGGTGTTATAATGCCGCGCCCTCGATATGGGGCTTTTTAACGGCTCTGATTTTAGAGTCTCAGGTAGTAGTTGACATTAGCGGAGCACTAAAATGATCCAAGAACAGACTATGCTGAACGTCGCCGACAACTCCGGTGCACGTCGCGTAATGTGTATCAAGGTTCTGGGTGGCTCGCACCGTCGCTACGCAGGCGTAGGCGACATCATCAAGATCACCATCAAGGAAGCAATTCCACGTGGTAAGGTCAAAAAAGGTGATGTGCTGAAGGCGGTAGTGGTGCGCACCAAGAAGGGTGTTCGTCGCCCTGACGGTTCTGTCATTCGCTTCGATGGTAATGCATGCGTTATTTTAAACAATAACAGCGAGCAGCCTATCGGCACGCGTATCTTTGGGCCGGTAACTCGTGAACTTCGTACTGAGAAGTTCATGAAAATTATCTCTCTGGCACCAGAAGTACTCTAAGGAGCGAATCATGGCAGCGAAAATCCGTCGTGATGACGAAGTTATCGTGTTAACCGGTAAAGATAAAGGTAAACGCGGTAAAGTAAAAAATGTTCTGTCTTCCGGCAAACTTGTCGTTGAAGGTATCAACCTGGTTAAGAAACATCAGAAGCCGGTTCCGGCCCTGAACCAACCAGGTGGCATCGTTGAAAAAGAAGCTGCTATTCAGGTTTCTAACGTTGCAATCTTCAATGCGGCTACCGGCAAGGCTGACCGTGTAGGCTTTAGATTCGAAGACGGCAAAAAAGTCCGTTTCTTCAAGTCTAACAGCGAAACTATCAAGTAATTTGGAGTAGTACGATGGCGAAACTGCATGATTACTACAAAGACGAAGTAGTTAACAAACTCATGACTGAGTTTAACTACAATTCTGTCATGCAAGTCCCTCGGGTCGAGAAGATCACCCTGAACATGGGTGTTGGTGAAGCGATCGCTGACAAGAAACTGCTGGATAACGCAGCAGCTGACCTGACAGCAATCTCCGGTCAAAAACCGCTGATCACCAAAGCACGCAAATCTGTTGCAGGCTTCAAAATCCGTCAGGGCTATCCGATCGGCTGTAAAGTAACTCTGCGTGGCGAACGCATGTGGGAGTTCTTTGAGCGCCTGATCACTATTGCTGTTCCACGTATCCGTGACTTCCGTGGCTTGTCCGCTAAGTCTTTCGACGGTCGTGGTAACTACAGCATGGGTGTCCGTGAGCAGATCATCTTCCCAGAAATCGACTACGATAAAGTCGACCGCGTGCGTGGTTTGGATATTACCATTACCACTACTGCGAAATCTGACGAAGAAGGCCGTGCTCTGCTGGCTGCCTTTGACTTCCCGTTCCGCAAGTAAGGTAGGGTTACTGAATGGCTAAGCAATCAATGAAAGCACGCGAAGTAAAGCGCGTAGCTTTAGCTGATAAATTCTTCGCTAAACGCGCTGAACTGAAAGCGATCATTTCTGATGTGAACGCTTCCGACGAAGATCGTTGGAATGCGGTTCTCAAGCTGCAGTCTCTGCCGCGTGATTCCAGCCCGTCTCGTCAGCGTAACCGCTGTCGTCAAACAGGTCGTCCACATGGTTATGTGGGCAAGTTTGGGTTGAGCCGTATCAAACTGCGTGAAGCCGCTATGCGCGGTGAAGTGCCAGGCTTGAAAAAGGCTAGCTGGTAATTACCAATTGAATCACGGGAGTAAAGACAGATGAGCATGCAAGATCCGATCGCGGATATGCTGACCCGTATCCGTAACGGTCAGGCCGCGAACAAAGTTGCGGTCACCATGCCTTCCGCCAAGCTGAAAGTGGCAATTGCCAACGTGCTGAAGGAAGAAGGTTTTATCGAAGATTTTAAAGTTGAAGGCGACACCAAGCCGGAACTGGAACTTACTCTTAAGTATTTCCAGGGTAAAGCTGTTGTAGAAAGCATTCAGCGTGTCAGCCGCCCAGGTCTGCGCATCTATAAGAAAAAAGATGAGCTGCCAAAAGTTATGGCTGGTCTTGGTATCGCAGTTGTTTCTACCTCTAAAGGTGTTATGACTGATCGTGCAGCGCGCCAGGCTGGTCTTGGTGGCGAAATTATCTGCTACGTAGCCTAATCGGAGGAAAGAATGTCTCGTGTTGCTAAAGCACCGGTCGTTATTCCTGCCGGCGTTGATGTAAAAATCGACGGTCAGGTTATTACGATCAAAGGTAAAAACGGCGAGCTGACTCGTACCCTCAACAAAGCTGTTGAAGTTAAACATGCAGATAACGCTCTGACCTTCGGTCCACGTGATGGTTTCGTGGATGGATGGGCTCAGGCTGGTACCGCGCGTGCCCTGCTGAACTCAATGGTTGTTGGTGTTACCGAAGGCTTCACTAAAAAGCTTCAGCTGGTTGGTGTAGGTTATCGTGCAGCTATCAAAGGGAATGCAGTAGGCCTGTCTCTGGGCTTCTCACACCCTGTTGAGCATCCGCTGCCGGCCGGTATCACTGCAGAATGTCCGACTCAAACTGAAATCGTGCTGAAAGGCGCTGATAAGCAGCTGATCGGTCAGGTTGCAGCAGATCTGCGCGCCTACCGTCGTCCTGAGCCTTACAAAGGCAAGGGTGTTCGTTACGCCGACGAAGTCGTGCGTACCAAAGAGGCTAAGAAGAAGTAAGGTAACACTATGGATAAGAAATCTGCTCGTATCCGTCGTGCGACCCGCGCACGCCGCAAGCTCAAAGAGCTGGGTGCAACTCGCCTGGTGGTACATCGTACCCCGCGTCATATTTACGCACAGGTAATTGCACCGAACGGTTCTGAAGTTCTGGTAGCTGCTTCTACTGTAGAAAAAGCTATCTCAGAACAATTGAAGTACACCGGTAACAAAGACGCCGCTGCAGCTGTAGGTAAAGCTGTTGCTGAACGCGCTCTGGAAAAAGGCATCAGCAATGTTTCCTTTGACCGTTCCGGGTTCCAATATCATGGTCGTGTCCAGGCACTGGCAGATGCTGCCCGTGAAGCTGGCCTTCAGTTCTAAGGTAGAGGTGTAAGATGGCTCACATCGAAAAACAGGCTGGCGAACTGCAGGAAAAGCTGATCGCGGTAAACCGCGTATCTAAAACCGTTAAAGGTGGTCGTATTTTCTCCTTCACAGCTCTGACTGTAGTAGGCGATGGTAACGGTCGCGTTGGTTTTGGTTACGGTAAAGCGCGTGAAGTTCCAGCAGCGATCCAGAAAGCGATGGAAAAAGCCCGTCGCAATATGATTAACGTCGCGCTGAACAACGGCACCCTGCAGCACCCAGTTAAAGGTGTTCACACGGGTTCTCGTGTATTCATGCAGCCAGCTTCAGAAGGTACCGGTATCATCGCCGGTGGTGCAATGCGCGCCGTTCTGGAAGTTGCTGGGGTTCATAACGTTCTGGCCAAAGCATATGGTTCCACTAACCCGATCAACGTGGTTCGTGCAACTATTGATGGCTTGGAAAATATGAATTCTCCAGAAATGGTCGCTGCCAAGCGTGGTAAATCCGTTGAAGAAATTCTGGGGTAATTGACCATGGCAAAGACTATTAAAATCACTCAAACCCGCAGTGCAATCGGTCGTCTGCCGAAACACAAGGCAACGCTGCTTGGCCTGGGTCTGCGTCGTATTGGTCATACCGTTGAGCGCGAGGATACTCCTGCTGTTCGTGGTATGGTCAACGCGGTTTACTTCATGGTTAAAGTTGAGGAGTAAGAGATGCGTTTAAATACTCTGTCTCCGGCCGAAGGCTCTAAAAAGGCGGGTAAACGCCTGGGTCGTGGTATCGGTTCTGGCCTCGGCAAAACCGGTGGTCGTGGTCACAAAGGTCAGAACTCTCGTTCTGGCGGTGGCGTGCGTCGCGGTTTCGAGGGTGGCCAGATGCCACTGTACCGTCGTCTGCCGAAGTTCGGCTTCACTTCTCGCAAAGCAGCGATCACAGCGGAAATCCGTCTGTCTGACCTGGCGAAAGTTGAAGGCGGCGTTGTAGACCTGAACACGCTGAAAGCAGCAAACATTATCGGTATCCAGATCGAGTTCGCGAAAGTGATCCTGGCTGGTGAAGTTTCTACTCCGGTAACTGTTCGTGGCCTGCGTGTTACTAAAGGTGCTCGTGCTGCTATCGAAGCTGCTGGCGGTAAAATTGAGGAATAAGTAGCAGATGGCTAAGCAACCGGGATTAGATTTTCAAAGTGCCAAAGGTGGATTTGGCGAGCTGAAACGCAGACTGCTGTTTGTTATCGGCGCGCTGATTGTGTTCCGTATTGGCTCTTTTATTCCGATCCCTGGTATCGATGCCGCTGTACTTGCCAAACTGCTTGAGCAACAGCGAGGCACCATCATTGAAATGTTCAACATGTTCTCTGGTGGTGCTCTCAGCCGTGCTTCTATCTTCGCATTGGGTATTATGCCGTACATTTCGGCATCAATTATTATCCAGCTGCTGACGGTCGTTCATCCGGCCCTGGCAGAGTTGAAGAAAGAAGGGGAGTCTGGACGTCGTAAGATTAGTCAGTACACCCGTTACGGTACTCTGGTGCTGGCAATATTCCAGTCGATCGGTATTGCTACCGGTTTGCCGAATATGCCTGGTATGCAGGGCCTGGTGTTAAACCCGGGCTTTGCATTCTACTTCACCGCTGTTGTAAGTCTGGTCACAGGGACTATGTTCCTGATGTGGCTCGGCGAACAGATTACTGAGCGTGGTATCGGTAACGGTATCTCTATCATTATCTTCGCCGGTATTGTTGCGGGCCTCCCGCCAGCCATCGCCCATACTATCGAGCAAGCGCGTCAAGGCGACCTGCACTTCCTCCTGTTGCTGTTGGTTGCAGTATTAGTATTTGCAGTGACGTTCTTTGTTGTCTTCGTTGAACGTGGTCAACGCCGCATTGTGGTGAACTACGCTAAACGTCAGCAGGGTCGTCGTGTCTATGCTGCACAGAGCACACATTTACCGCTGAAAGTGAACATGGCGGGGGTTATCCCGGCTATCTTCGCTTCCAGTATTATTCTGTTCCCGGCGACCATCGCGTCATGGTTCGGGGGCGGTACTGGTTGGAACTGGCTGACAACAATTTCGCTGTATTTGCAGCCTGGGCAACCACTTTATGTGTTACTCTATGCGTCTGCGATCATCTTCTTCTGTTTCTTCTACACGGCGTTGGTCTTCAACCCGCGTGAAACAGCAGATAACCTGAAGAAGTCCGGTGCATTTGTACCAGGAATTCGTCCGGGAGAGCAAACGGCGAAGTATATCGATAAAGTAATGACTCGTCTGACTTTGGTTGGTGCGCTTTATATTACTTTTATCTGCCTGATCCCGGAGTTCATGCGTGATGCAATGAAAGTACCGTTCTACTTCGGTGGGACCTCACTGCTTATCGTTGTTGTCGTGATAATGGACTTTATGGCTCAAGTGCAAACTCTGATGATGTCCAGTCAGTACGAGTCTGCATTGAAGAAGGCGAACCTGAAAGGCTACGGCCGCTAAATGGTCGCCTGAGAAGTTACGGAGAGTAAAAATGAAAGTTCGTGCTTCCGTCAAGAAATTATGCCGTAACTGCAAAATCGTTAAGCGTGATGGTGTCATCCGTGTGATTTGCAGTGCCGAGCCGAAGCATAAACAGCGCCAAGGCTGATTATTTCGCATATTTTTCTTGCAAAGTTGGGTTGAGCTGGCTAGATTAGCCAGCCAATCTTTTGTATGTCTGTACGTTTCCATTTGAGTATCCTGAAAACGGGCTTTTCAGCATGGTGCGTACATATTAAATAGTAGGAGTGCATAGTGGCCCGTATAGCAGGCATTAACATTCCTGATCAGAAACATGCTGTGATCGCATTAACTTCGATCTACGGCGTCGGCAAGACCCGTTCTAAAGCCATTCTGGCTGCAGCGGGTATCGCTGAAGATGTTAAGATCAGTGAGCTGTCTGAAGAACAAATCGACACGCTGCGTGACGAAGTTGCCAAATTTGTCGTTGAAGGTGATCTGCGCCGTGAAATCAGCATGAGCATCAAGCGCCTGATGGATCTTGGTTGCTATCGCGGTTTGCGTCATCGTCGTGGTCTGCCAGTGCGCGGTCAGCGTACTAAGACCAACGCACGTACCCGTAAGGGTCCGCGCAAACCGATCAAGAAATAATCGGGGTGATTGAATAATGGCAAAGGCACCAGTTCGTGCACGTAAACGTGTAAGAAAACAAGTCTCTGACGGCGTGGCTCATATCCATGCTTCTTTCAACAACACCATCGTTACTATTACTGATCGTCAGGGTAACGCATTGGGTTGGGCAACAGCCGGTGGTTCCGGTTTCCGTGGTTCTCGCAAATCCACTCCGTTCGCAGCTCAGGTTGCAGCAGAGCGTTGTGCAGAAGCCGTAAAAGAATACGGCATCAAGAATCTGGAAGTTATGGTTAAAGGTCCGGGTCCGGGTCGTGAATCTACTGTTCGCGCTCTGAACGCCGCTGGTTTCCGCATCACGAATATTACTGATGTGACTCCGATCCCTCATAACGGTTGTCGTCCGCCGAAAAAACGTCGCGTATAACGCTCCGTTTTTTAGGTTAGTTGGAGATAGAAAATGGCAAGATATTTGGGTCCTAAGCTCAAGCTGAGCCGTCGTGAGGGCACCGACTTATTCCTTAAGTCTGGCGTTCGCGCGATCGATACCAAGTGTAAAATTGAACAAGCTCCTGGCCAGCACGGTGCGCGTAAACCGCGTCTGTCTGACTATGGTGTGCAGTTGCGTGAAAAGCAAAAAGTTCGCCGTATGTACGGTGTGCTGGAGCGTCAGTTCCGTAACTACTATAAAGAAGCAGCACGTCTGAAAGGCAACACAGGTGAAAACCTGCTGGCTCTGCTGGAAGGTCGTCTGGACAACGTTGTATACCGTATGGGCTTCGGCGCTACTCGTGCTGAATCACGTCAGCTGGTTAGCCACAAAGCAATCATGGTAAACGGTCGTGTTGTTAACATCGCTTCTTATCAGGTTAAAGCGAATGACGTTGTTAGCATTCGTGAGAAAGCGAAAAAGCAATCTCGCGTGAAGGCCGCTCTGGAGCTGGCTGAGCAGCGTGAAAAGCCAACCTGGCTGGAAGTTGATGCTGGCAAGATGGAAGGTACGTTCAAGCGTCAGCCAGAACGTTCTGATCTGTCTGCGGACATTAACGAACACCTGATCGTCGAGCTTTACTCCAAGTAAAGCTTAGTACCAAAGAGAGGACACAATGCAGGGTTCTGTGACAGAGTTTCTAAAACCGCGCCTGGTAGATATCGAGCAAGTGAGTTCGACGCACGCCAAGGTGACCCTTGAGCCTTTAGAGCGTGGCTTTGGCCATACTCTGGGTAACGCACTGCGCCGTATTCTGCTCTCATCGATGCCGGGTTGCGCGGTGACCGAGGTTGAGATTGATGGTGTACTTCATGAGTACAGCACCAAAGAAGGCGTTCAGGAAGATATCCTTGAAATCCTGCTCAACCTGAAAGGGCTGGCGGTGAGAGTTCAGGGTAAAGATGAAGTTATTCTTACTCTGAATAAATCTGGCATTGGCCCTGTGACTGCAGCCGACATCACCCATGACGGTGATGTTGAAATCGTCAAGCCGCAGCACGTGATCTGCCACCTGACCGATGAGAACGCAGCTATTAGCATGCGTATCAAAGTTCAGCGCGGTCGTGGTTATGTGCCGGCTTCTGCCCGAATTCATTCGGAAGAAGATGAGCGCCCAATCGGCCGTCTGCTGGTCGACGCATGCTATAGCCCTGTAGAGCGTATTGCCTACAATGTTGAAGCAGCGCGTGTAGAACAGCGTACCGACCTGGACAAGCTGGTCATCGAAATGGAAACCAACGGCACAATCGATCCTGAAGAGGCGATTCGTCGTGCGGCAACCATCCTGGCAGAACAACTGGAAGCTTTCGTTGACTTACGTGATGTACGTCAGCCGGAAGTGAAAGAAGAGAAACCAGAATTCGATCCGATCCTGCTGCGCCCTGTTGACGATCTCGAGTTGACTGTCCGCTCTGCTAACTGCCTCAAGGCAGAAGCTATCCACTATATCGGTGATCTGGTACAGCGTACCGAGGTTGAGTTGCTGAAAACGCCGAACCTGGGTAAAAAATCTCTTACTGAGATTAAAGACGTGCTGGCTTCACGTGGTCTGTCTCTGGGCATGCGCCTGGAAAACTGGCCACCGGCAAGCATTGCTGACGAGTAACCGGATCACAGGTTAAGGTTTTACTGAGAAGGATAAGGTCATGCGCCATCGTAAGAGTGGTCGTCAACTGAACCGCAACAGCAGCCATCGCCAGGCTATGTTCCGCAACATGGCAGGTTCACTGGTTCGTCATGAGATCATCAAGACGACCCTGCCTAAAGCGAAAGAGCTGCGTCGCGTAGTTGAGCCGCTGATTACTCTTGCCAAGACTGACAGCGTTGCTAATCGTCGTCTGGCATTCGCCCGTACTCGTGATAACGAGATCGTGGCAAAACTGTTTAACGAACTGGGCCCGCGTTTCGCGAGCCGTGCCGGTGGTTACACTCGCATTCTGAAGTGTGGTTTCCGTGCAGGCGACAACGCGCCGATGGCTTACATCGAGCTGGTTGATCGTTCAGAGAAAGCAGAAGCTGCTGCAGAGTAATCTGCAGTAACGTAAAAAAACCCGCTCCGGCGGGTTTTTTTATATCCGCGATATCCCCACTTCTCTACAATGTCTGTATCAATTCTGTTCAATCCCTGGAGCTGGTAATGTGGTTGCTCGACCAGTGGGCAGAACGCCATATTCGCGATGCCCAAAAAAAAGGTGAATTCGACGATCTCCCGGGAAGCGGCGAACCCCTTGCGCTTGACGATGATTCGCACATCGCGCCTGAACTACGGGCTGGATACCGTTTGCTGAAAAATGCGGGCTGTCTCCCCCCGGAGCTCGAACAGCGCAGAGAAGCTGTTGAACTGGCCGATCTTCTCAAAGAGATCCGCCATGACGATCCACGACATTCTGAACTTAGCCGCCGTCTCGCCCTGCTTGAACTCAAGCTGCGCCAGGCTGGGATGAACACTAATTTTCTTCACGGTAAATATGGTGAAAGATTGATGCAGAAAATAAGCGAGGAGTAGTTATGTACCGCATCGGTGAACTTGCGAAGCTTGCGAACGTTACGCCGGATACTATCCGATATTACGAAAAGCAGCAGATGATCGATCATGAAGTTCGGACTGAAGGAGGCTTTCGCCTTTATACCGATAACGATCTGCAGCGCCTGCGGTTTATTCGTTATGCGCGTCAGCTCGGTTTCACGCTGGATTCGATCCGCGAGTTATTATCGATCCGCATCGATCCGGAACATCACACCTGCCAGGAATCTAAAAGCATCGTGCAGGCCCGGCTGGATGAAGTCGAAGCGCGTATACAGGAACTGCAAACCATGCAGCGCTCTCTGCAAAGGCTGAATGATGCCTGCTGCGGTACGGCACACAGCAGCATTTATTGTTCAATCCTCGAAGCCCTTGAACAGGGAGCGAGTGGAGAAACGCAGGGCTGTTGATTTTTAGTTCAACCGGGTCTAGACTCCCGTCGTCATAAACCCTGCTCTGGAGACATTATGAGCCGCTATCAGCACACGAAAGGACAAATTAAGGACAATGCCATTGAGGCGTTACTTCACGACCCGTTATTCAGGCAGCGCGTTGAGAAAAATAAAAAAGGGAAAGGAAGTTATCTGCGTAAAGACAAACATGAAAAACGGGGTAACTGGGAGGCCAGTGGCAAGCAAGCGAATCGCTTATTTACCACTGGCCTTCCTGCTTTTATCTATTGATTAGACGCGATTATTCTGCTCTTTTAACAGATCGCGGATCTCACTTAACAGCACTTCTTCTTTCGTTGGCGCAGGTGCTGCAGCCGGCTCTTCTTTTTTACGGTTGAGCCTGTTGATCAGCTTGATAGCCATAAATATGGCAAATGCGACAATCACAAAATCAAATACGTTCTGAATAAATACGCCGTAGTGCATTACTACTGCCGGAACATCACCCTGCGCTTCACGCAGCGTGAAAGCGAACTGTTTGAAATCAATGCCGCCGATTAACAACCCTAAAGGTGGCATGATAATGTCAGCCACTAATGATGAAACAATCTTGCCGAATGCCGCACCAATAATGACACCCACTGCCAAATCCACTACGTTCCCGCGCATCGCAAATTCGCGAAATTCTTTAATAAAACTCATTGTTCTCTCCTTGTGCCAGCTGACGAGTTTAAGTTTAACAAATCATTAGCCAATTGCCATTCGGGATAATTAAACATTCTGAAAAACAAAAGGCACAGAAATGAAAAGGATAAAGTAAGGGTGCTCTTTCTCGAGCACCCAATTCTTTAAAGGAAGAATGGACTTGGCTGGAATAAACGTTCGACGTCGGTAATAAACTTTTTATCGGTAAGGAACATAATAACGTGATCGCCTTGCTCAATTCGTAAATTATCATTGGCAATCATGACATCATTCCCGCGCACAACGGCGCCGATAATCGTGCCTGGCGGCAGTTTAATTTCGTCGATCGAACGGCCGACGACGCGCGACGTCGTTTCATCTCCATGAGCAACGGCTTCAATGGCTTCCGCTACGCCACGGCGGAGCGATGACACACCGACAATATCCGCTTTACGAACATGGCTCAGGAGCGCGGAAATTGTCGCCTGCTGAGGGGAAATGGCAATATCAATAACGCTGCCCTGAACCAGATCGACATACGCCTTACGCTGGATAAGCACCATTACTTTTTTAGCCCCCATGCGCTTCGCGAGCATGGCGGACATTATATTCGCCTCGTCGTCGTTGGTGACGGCAATAAAGAGATCAACTTGATCAATATGCTCTTCAGCCAGCAACTCCTGATCAGACGCATCACCATAAAATACAATCGTATTTTGAAGTTTTTCCGCCAGTTCAGCAGCACGCTGTTGATCGCGCTCGATCAACTTCACGCTGTAATCTTTTTCCAGCCGATGTGCCAGACCGGCACCGATATTGCCGCCGCCGACCAGCATAATGCGTTTATAGGGTTTTTCGAGACGCTGAAGTTCACTCATCACCGCACGAATATGCTGTGAGGCCGCAATAAAGAAGACCTCATCACCGGCTTCGACAATCGTGGAGCCTTGCGGGCGAATTGGCCTGTCGTGACGGAAAATCGCTGCAACGCGCGTATCGATATGCGGCATGTGCTCGCGCATGGTGGAAAGCGCATTGCCGATCAATGGTCCGCCATAATAGGCCTTAACCACTGCCAGGCTCACTTTGCCCTCGGCAAAGTTCACCACCTGCAGGGCACCCGGATATTCAATCAGGCGATAGATATTGTCGATAACCAGCTGTTCTGGCGCGATGAGGTGGTCAATGGGAACCGCTTCGGAATTAAACAGTTTTTCAGCATCGCGAACATAGTCCGGAGAGCGAATACGCGCAATTCGGTTTGGCGTGTTGAAAAGCGAGTAGGCCACCTGACAGGCCACCATATTGGTTTCGTCAGAACTGGTTACCGCAACCAGCATGTCGGCATCGTCGGCGCCCGCCTCACGAAGAACACGTGGGTGCGAACCATGACCCTGCACCACGCGCAGGTCAAACTTGTCCTGCAAGACGCGCAGACGATCGCCGTTGGTATCAACAATTGTGATGTCGTTGTTTTCGCCAACCAGGTTTTCCGCCAGCGTTCCGCCCACCTGTCCTGCACCCAGAATGATAATCTTCATATCTCGTGACCTGTTCTCAACATCACTCTTTGATTAGCTTAGCGTAAAAGAAGCCATCGCCCTCTTCAGCACCCGGCAGGTTCTGCAGACCCGGGGATTCAGGCGTTCCCGTATCGCGCAGCGCGGCGTCCGGCGTACGTTTAAGGAAGGCCGCGATTTGCTGGCTGTTTTCTTCCGGCAGTACGGAGCAGGTCGCATAGACCAGCGTTCCGCCAGATTTAAGATGCGGCCAAATGGCGTCGAGAATGTCGGATTGCAGTTGGGCAAGTTCCTGAATATCACGATCGCGGCGTAGCCACTTGATGTCCGGATGACGACGAATAACACCGGTTGCAGAGCAGGGGGCATCCAGCAAAATGCGATCGAATTGCGTTTCACCACACCACTCTGCGGGTTTGCGTCCATCGCCCTGCTTAACCTGAGCCTTCATGCCCAGACGCTTAAGGTTGTCGTAGACGCGTGAGAGACGCTGTTCATCGACGTCCACTGCCATCACGCTGGCCTGCGGAGCCACTTCCAGAATATGCGTCGTTTTGCCCCCAGGTGCGGCGCAAAGATCGAGGATCTGCTCACCATTTTTGGGTTCAAGCCAGGTCATGCAACCCTGCGCCGAGGCATCCTGTACGGTAACCCAGCCCTCATCAAAACCGGGTAATGCATGTACCGGTGCCGGTGAGGCCAGACGTACAGCATCCGGATAGGCTTGATGCGGGAATCCACTCATTCCAGCTTCTTCAAGCAATGCCAGCCATGCGGCTCGGGTGTGGTGATTCCGGTTCACGCGTAACCACATTGGCGGGCGCTGGTTGTTGGCCTCGGTAATATCCAGCCACTCCTGTGGATAGGCTTTTTTCAGGCGCTTCAACAGCCAGTCCGGGTGCAGGAAACGTGCTTCGCTTTGGGCAAATTCAGCCAGAAGCTCTTCCTGCTGTCTCTGGAACTGACGAAGTACGCCGTTGATCAGGCCTTTCAGCTGAGGGCGTTTAATCGCAACGGCGCCTTCCACCGTCTCAGCCAGCGCGGCATGAGGTGGGATGCGGGTATGAAGAAGCTGATAAAAGCCCACCATAATCAAATAGTGTACGGTGCGCTGCTTGCCTGTCATTGGGCGTGACATCAGCTTGTTAATCAGCCACTCAAGCTGAGAAAGCGTGCGCAGAACGCCAAAGCAGAGCTCCTGAAGCAGGGCTTTGTCTTTATCAGAGACTTTTTGTTGCAGAGGAGGCAGGACGTTACTTAATGACTGGCCCTGCTCGATAACCTGCTCAACGGCCTGAGCCGCCATACTGCGAAGATTTTGTTTTTTCATAACCGTAAAAATAAAAATGCCCGGAAACACCGGGCCTTAAGGATAAATTTGCTCAGGCAAGACGATTGCCCGGAATAAACCATTCGCGGCGGGAATTTAACAGATCCTGAGCGCTCATGGCCTTCTTGCCGGCCGGTTGTAGCGATTCAAGATTCAGGATCCCTTGCGCAGTCGCCACCTGGATCCCGTTCTTGTTGGCGTCAACAATCGTGCCGGGTTCAGCCGTGGTAGTACCGCTAATGACGGAGGCTTTCCAGACTTTCACCGGCTGCTCATCAATTTCCATCCAGCTCATCGGCCACGGATTAAAGGCGCGAATGCAGCGTTCAAGCTGCGCGGCTGACAGGGACCAGTCGATCCGCGCTTCTTCTTTGCTCAGTTTTTCGGCATAAGTCACCAGAGCGTCATCCTGAACTTCCGGTTTCGCCGTATTGTCAGCAAGCTGCTGGAGCGTCTCGATAAGCCCTTGTGGGCCAAGGTCTGCCAGTTTGTCATACAGCGTAGCGCTGGTATCGTCTGACGTTATGGGGCACGCCAGTTTATACAGCATATCGCCGGTGTCTAAACCTACGTCCATCTTCATGATGGTAACGCCCGTTTCGGCATCGCCTGCCCACAGCGAGCGCTGGATAGGTGCAGCACCACGCCAGCGCGGGAGCAGAGACCCATGCACGTTGATGCACCCCAGGCGAGGCATATCGAGCACAGCTTTCGGCAAAATTAAACCGTAAGCCACCACCACCATTACGTCGGCATTCAGGTCAGCAACCAGCTGCTGATTTTCCTGTGGGCGCAACGATGCGGGCTGAAAAACGGGTAGCCCATGCTCTTCTGCCAGCACCTTTACCGGGCTCGGCATCAGTTTTTTGCCGCGACCAGCAGGACGGTCCGGCTGGGTAAAGACGCCAACAACCTGGTGACCAGACGATAACAGCGCGTCAAGATGACGCGCTGCAAAATCAGGGGTTCCCGCGAAGATAATACGTAGTGTTTTAGACACGATGATCCTTGTATCCGGGGGGACGCTATGCGCGAGAACGCAAACGATCCAGTTTCTCTACTTTTTGACGAATACGCTGCTGTTTCAGCGGCGAGAGATAATCGATAAACAGTTTACCGACCAGGTGATCCATCTCATGCTGAATACAAATTGCCAGCAGGTCGTCTGCTTCCAGTTCGAACGGGTTACCGTCACGATCCAGAGCGCGAATTTTCACCTTTTCGGCACGCGGTACTAAAGCGCGCTGCTCAGGAATGGACAGACAGCCTTCCTCAATACCGGTTTCGCCACTCTTTTCGAGTAGCTCAGGGTTGATCAGCACCAGACGCTCATCGCGATTTTCGGAAACATCAATCACGATAATACGCTTATGAATGTCCACCTGGGTCGCCGCCAGGCCAATGCCTTCTTCGGCGTACATGGTATCGAACATATCATCAACGATACGCTGGATTTCTGCATTCACTTCTTTGACCGGTTCAGCGACGATGCGAAGGCGCTCGTCCGGAATATGTAACACTTGCAAAACTGCCATAAATTTCCAGAGTCGTGTTCAGGAGTTGATAAGAATACTCTCTCTATTCTAGACAAATCCCCCATCGATTGACAGCATCAGTGACCAATCGCAATGATTGCGGAGGCCGCTTATGGCAGGGGAAAGGATGACGTCTACCGAAATATGGCTACGGCTAATACACACAGGGTCGCTGTGTGGTGATGTAATGCTGGAAGCGGCTGCGCGACTGCAGAAGCAGGAACACCTCAACGTGCTCGTGGCCAGAAACGCCGGGCTGACAGCAAAGCAGGTTGAACGCTTCTTTGCACTCGATGAGAGCGAGCTGGAACGTAGCCTTATGTGGCTTGAGCAGCCGGGACATCATTTATTAACGGCCAACCATCCCCTTTATCCTCCTTTGCTCCGCACGATTCCTGATTATCCCGGGGCGTTATTCATAAAAGGTAATCCTGAGGCGCTTAATACGGTTCAGCTGGCGGTGGTAGGCAGTCGTGCGCCGTCATGGTACGGCGAGCGATGGGGGAAAATCCTGTGCGAACAACTGTCGCAAAGCGGTTTCACGATCACCAGCGGGCTGGCCTGCGGTATTGACGGCGTAGCCCACAGCGCGGCGCTTTCAGTTAAGGGACGAAGCGTAGCGGTGCTGGGGAACGGTCTTTTTAGCATTTATCCACGCCGGCATCAGGCACTGGCGATGCGGCTTATCGAATCTGACGGCGCTATAGTGTCTGAGTTTCCGCTTTCCGCACAGCCCAGGCCGGCAAACTTTCCGCGTCGTAATCGGATTATCAGCGGGCTTAGCAAAGGCGTGCTGGTGGTTGAAGCGGCGCGCCGAAGCGGTTCGCTGGTCACGGCGCGATGCGCGCTCGAACAGGGGAGAGAAGTCTTCGCCTTGCCTGGTCCGATAGGTAATCCCGGATGCGAGGGGCCCCACTGGCTGATTAAGCAAGGGGCAACGCCGGTAACAGAAGTAGGAGATATTCTTGAAAATTTGCAATATGGGTTGCAATGGCTGCAGGAAGATCCCGAAAAGCGACAATATTCATCAGATCAGGGAAAGGTGGCATTGCCATTTCCCAAGCTCCTGGCTAACGTAGGAGATGAGGTAACACCTGTTGACGTTGTCGCTGAACGTGCCGGCCAACCTGTGCCAGTAACGGTAGCACAGCTACTCGAACTGGAGTTAGCAGGGTGGATCGCAGCTGTACCCGGCGGCTATGTCCGATTAAGGAGGGCATGCCATGTTCGACGTACTGATGTATTTGTTTGAGACTTACATCCATAACGAAGCAGAAATGCGAGTGGATCAGGACAAATTGACACAGGATCTTACCGATGCGGGGTTTGAGCGGGAAGATATCTATAATGCGTTGATGTGGCTGGAAAAACTGGCTGATTATCAGGAAGGCCTCGCCGAACCGATGCAGCTTGCTTCTGACCCATTGTCAGTACGCATTTATACCGCGGAAGAGTGTGAAAGGCTGGACGCCAGCTGCCGGGGGTTCATCTTATTCCTTGAGCAGATTCAGGTGTTGAACCTCGAAACGAGAGAAATGGTGATAGAGCGCGTCATGGCGCTGGATACAGCAGAATTTGAACTGGAAGATCTCAAGTGGGTGATCCTGATGGTTCTGTTTAATATCCCGGGCTGTGAAAACGCCTATCAGCAAATGGAAGAATTACTCTTTGAAGTGAATGAAGGTATGCTGCACTAATTCAATGTGCAGCACCAAGAGTTGTTATGGCCAAATCAGCACTATTCACGGTGCATAAAAACGAGCCCTGCCCGCAGTGCGGGGCTGAACTTGTTATTCGGGCCGGGAAACACGGCCCGTTTCTCGGTTGTTCACACTATCCGGAATGTGATTATGTCCGTCCCCTGAAAAGCCAGGCGGATGGACATATCGTTAAAATTCTGGAGGGTCAGTATTGCCCACTCTGCGGTGGTGAATTAGCCCTGCGGCAGGGGCGTTTCGGCATGTTTATTGGATGTAGCCGCTACCCGGAATGTGAGCATACGGAACAAATCGATAAGCCTGATGAAACGGCAATTGCGTGCCCACAGTGTCAGCGCGGTCAGTTGGTACAGCGCCGCTCCCGTTATGGTAAGACTTTCCATTCATGCGATCGCTACCCTGAATGCCAGTTCGTTATCAATTTTAAACCGGTAGCGGGAACCTGCCCTCATTGCAATTATCCGCTACTTATAGAGAAGAAAACCGCGCAAGGCATGAAACGCTTCTGCGCCAGTAAACAATGTGGAAAGCCGGTTACGGCGGATCAAAATAGTGAATAATAACCTGCCATCAGGCTCCATTGCGCATGCTGTGGACGTACTGAAAAAAGAAGAAGTTATCGCCTATCCAACTGAAGCTGTTTTTGGAGTCGGTTGCGATCCTGACAGCAAGACGGCCGTGAGCCGACTGCTTGCCTTAAAACAAAGACCCGTCGAGAAAGGGCTGATTTTGATCGCTGCGAATTACGAGCAGCTTAAACCCTATATCGATGACTCCATGCTGACGCCGGCGCAGCGCGAGACTATCTTCTCCGCGTGGCCTGGCCCGGTGACCTTCGTTTTCCCGGCGCAGCCGACAACGCCTCGCTGGTTAACCGGACGTTTTGATTCCCTCGCCGTTCGCGTAACTGACCATCCGCTGGTGGTTGAGCTGTGTCTGGCATTTGGTAAACCGCTGGTCTCAACCAGCGCCAACTTGACCGGATTGCCACCTTGCCGGACAACCGAAGAAGTACTGGCGCAGTTCGGGAATGACTTCCCTGTCGCTGTCGGTGAAACGGGAGGGCGCCTGAATCCGTCTGAAATTCGCGATGCTTTGACCGGCGAACGTTTTCGCCAGGGGTAATCTCATGGAAACCTATGCTGTTTTTGGTAATCCGATCGCACATAGCAAGTCACCTTTGATCCATCAGCAATTTGCGAAGCAGCTGCAGATAAATCATCCCTATGGTCGCGTACTGGCACCGGTGGATGCATTTATTCCAACGCTGGAGGCTTTTTTCGCCGCGGGCGGTAAAGGCGCGAATGTGACGGTTCCTTTTAAAGAGGAAGCCTTCGAACGAGCGGATGAGCTCACCGAGCGCGCTTCACTGGCTGGTGCAGTCAATACCCTAAAACGGCTTGAGGATGGGCGCCTTTTGGGTGACAACACCGACGGGATTGGTTTACTTAGCGACCTGGAACGACTGTCGTTTATTAATCCCGGGTTTCGGATCCTGCTGATTGGTGCGGGTGGCGCATCGCGGGGAGTGCTGTTGCCTCTGCTTTCACTGGACTGCGCGGTGACCATTACCAACAGAACCTTTTCCCGCGCAGAAGCGCTGGCGGCGTTGTTTGCCCATACCGGCAGCGTGAGCGCGGTAGCGCTTGACGATCTTGCCGATCGTGAGTTTGATCTTGTCATCAACGCCACGTCCAGCGGCATTAATGGCGAGATCCCGGCAATTCCCGCTTCTCTGGTCAGCGCGCATATGTACTTCTATGACATGTTTTATCAGAAAGGGAAGACGCCTTTCCTTAACTGGTGCGAACAACACGGCGCGAAACAGTTAGCCGATGGGCTGGGAATGCTGGTGGGTCAGGCCGCGCATGCGGTGCTGCTCTGGCATGGCGTGTTGCCTGCGGTTGAACCTGTCATTGAAAAGTTAAAGCAGGAGCTGTCGGCGTGAACCAGGCTATTCATTTCCCGGACAGAGAGAACTGGGATGAGAGTAAACAAGCGGTCTGTTTTCCGGTGCTGGTGCAGGGGATGCAACTGACCTGTGCCATTCATGGGGAAACGCTGTTGCGTCGTTTTGGCGGCTCAGACCCGATAGCGATATTTTGCGAAAATCGCTGGGATCTGGAAGAGGAAGCCAGCGATTTAATCCGCGAACAGCAGGAAGACGATCAAGGCTGGGTTTGGCTGTCCTGATCCAAATAGTCATTCTTCCAGTTAACGTAGTTGTTCGCCGAGTATTTTAACCCTTCGATCTCTGCCTCCTTCAGGGGGCGGATCTGTTTTACCGGGCTTCCCAGATAGAGATAGCCACTCTCCAGCCGTTTGTTCTGCGGGACCAGGCTACCAGCA
This sequence comes from Enterobacter cloacae complex sp. SHL009, assembly GCF_049237205.1. Classification (NCBI taxonomy): domain Bacteria; kingdom Pseudomonadati; phylum Pseudomonadota; class Gammaproteobacteria; order Enterobacterales; family Enterobacteriaceae; genus Enterobacter; species Enterobacter cloacae complex sp. SHL009. The sequence continues at coordinate 651 of NZ_JBMKIW010000016.1, read as the reverse complement.
CCAATCATTACGTCATCTTCTACTATGACGCCATCCAGCAAAATCGACCCCATGCCAACAAGTACGCGATTTCCGATAGTGCAGCCGTGAAGCATCACTTTATGGCCGACGGTAACCTCTTGTCCAATGATGAGGGGATTGCCCTCCGGGTTATAGGAGGATTTGTGCGTGACATGCAGAACGCTACCGTCCTGAATATTGGTACGGGCGCCAATCGACACATAGTTAACATCTCCCCTGATGGCGACGAGCGGCCAGATGCTGACGTCATCGGCCATTCGGACATCGCCAATCACCACGCTGCTGGCATCGATCATCACGCGATCGCCTTTTTGGGGGAACCGATCTTTATAAGGACGTAATACTGCGGGCATATCTACCTCTAACAATGAGCGCTATACAGAAGACTTTGATCATATTTTGGGATCGAGGCAAGGCAAAATACGTCAATATTTAAGCAGATCGGGCGGGATTTCAGCGAAAAGCGCGGAAAATCAGCAGTCGGAAAAAAAGATCTAAAAAATACTTGTGCTAAAAAATGGGATCCCTATAATGCGCCTCCATCGACACGGCGGATGTGAATCACTTCACACAACAAGCGGTTCGGTTGAAGAGAAAAAATCCTGAAATAACGGGTTGACTCTGAAAGAG
>NZ_JBMKIW010000015.1:0-29118 GCF_049237205.1 Enterobacter cloacae complex sp. SHL009 | reverse complement strand
TACCGTCCACAGTTCTACTTCCGTACAACTGACGTGACCGGTACCATCGAACTGCCAGAAGGCGTTGAGATGGTAATGCCAGGCGACAACATCAAGATGGTTGTGACGCTGATCCACCCAATCGCGATGGACGACGGTCTGCGTTTCGCAATCCGTGAAGGTGGCCGTACCGTTGGCGCGGGCGTGGTTGCTAAAGTTCTCGGCTAATCGCTGATAACATTTGACGCAATGCGCATGAAAAGGGCATCATTTGATGCCCTTTTTGCACGCTTTCACATCAGAACCTGGCTCATCAGTGATTATTTTTGTCATAATCATTGCTGAGACAGGCTCTGCAGAGAGCGTATAATCCATAAAGGGATTATTTCGATTTGGCTCGCCTCGCAATCGCGGGGTGAAATTATTTGTAGAATTCTTCTGACAGGTTGGTTTATGAGTGCGAATACCGAAGCTCAAGGGAGCGGGCGCGGCCTGGAAGCGATGAAGTGGGTCGCTGTTGCCGTGCTGCTGATTGTGGCAATCGTTGGCAACTATCTTTATCGTGACATGATGCTGCCGCTCCGCGCGCTGGCAGTGGTGATTCTGATTGCTGCAGCGGGCGGTGTCGCGCTGTTGACGACTAAAGGTAAAGCAACCGTTGCTTTCGCTCGCGAAGCACGTACCGAAGTCCGCAAGGTCATTTGGCCGACTCGCCAGGAAACACTGCACACCACTCTAATCGTGGCTGCAGTGACTGCGGTAATGTCACTGATCCTTTGGGGACTGGATGGTATTCTGGTTCGCCTGGTTTCCTTTATTACTGGCCTGAGGTTCTAAGATGTCTGAAGCCCCTAAAAAGCGTTGGTACGTCGTTCAGGCGTTTTCCGGTTTTGAAGGCCGCGTAGCAACGTCGCTGCGTGAGCATATCAAATTACACAACATGGAAGAGTTATTTGGCGAAGTTATGGTTCCGACCGAAGAAGTGGTTGAGATCCGTGGCGGCCAACGTCGCAAAAGCGAGCGTAAATTCTTCCCGGGTTACGTGCTGGTTCAGATGGTGATGAACGACGCGAGCTGGCACCTGGTGCGCAGCGTACCGCGCGTGATGGGCTTTATCGGCGGCACGTCTGACCGTCCGGCGCCAATCAGCGACAAAGAAGTTGATGCGATTATGAACCGCCTGCAGCAGGTGGGTGATAAGCCGCGTCCGAAAACGCTGTTTGAACCGGGTGAAATGGTTCGTGTTAGCGACGGTCCGTTTGCTGACTTTAACGGTGTGGTTGAAGAAGTGGACTACGAGAAGTCCCGCCTGAAAGTTTCTGTTTCTATCTTCGGTCGTGCGACCCCGGTAGAACTGGACTTTGCGCAGGTCGAAAAAGCCTAAGCAGCGATCAAAAAAGCGGCGATTTAATCGTTGCACAGGGCGCGGGATTGGAATACAATTTCGCGCCTTTTGTTTTTATGGGCCCGGCCCGTAAAACGAATTTTATTCACGGGGAGCCTTCCTGAGGCGCTATCACCCAATCAGAGGATTTTAGAATGGCTAAGAAAGTACAAGCCTACGTCAAGCTGCAGGTTGCAGCTGGTATGGCGAACCCAAGTCCACCAGTTGGTCCAGCTCTGGGTCAGCAGGGTGTGAACATCATGGAATTCTGTAAAGCGTTCAACGCCAAAACCGAATCCCTGGAAAAAGGTCTGCCAATCCCAGTCGTAATCACTGTTTACGCTGACCGTTCTTTCACTTTCGTTACCAAAACCCCTCCAGCAGCAGTTCTGCTGAAGAAAGCGGCTGGTATCAAGTCTGGTTCCGGTAAACCGAACAAAGACAAAGTGGGTAAAATTTCCCGCGCTCAGCTGCAGGAAATCGCGCAGACCAAAGCTGCCGACATGACTGGTGCCGACATTGAAGCGATGACTCGCTCAATCGAAGGTACTGCACGTTCCATGGGCCTGGTAGTGGAGGACTAAGAAATGGCTAAACTGACCAAGCGCATGTCCGTGATCCGTGACAAAGTTGATGCGACCAAACAGTACGACATCAACGAAGCTATCGCTCTGCTGAAAGAACTGGCAACTGCTAAGTTCGTTGAAAGCGTTGACGTTGCCGTTAACCTCGGCATCGACGCGCGTAAATCCGATCAGAACGTTCGTGGCGCAACTGTACTGCCACACGGTACTGGCCGTTCCGTTCGCGTAGCTGTATTTGCTCAGGGTGCAAACGCTGAAGCTGCTAAAGCTGCCGGCGCTGAACTGGTAGGTATGGAAGATCTGGCTGATCAGATCAAGAAAGGCGAAATGAACTTTGACGTTGTTATTGCTTCTCCAGATGCAATGCGCGTTGTTGGCCAGCTGGGCCAGGTTCTGGGTCCACGCGGCCTGATGCCTAACCCGAAAGTTGGTACTGTAACTCCTAACGTTGCTGAAGCGGTTAAGAACGCTAAAGCAGGTCAGGTTCGTTATCGTAACGACAAAAACGGCATCATCCACACCACCATCGGTAAAGTGGACTTTGACGCTGACAAACTGAAAGAAAACCTGGAAGCTCTGCTGGTTGCGCTCAAAAAAGCAAAACCAACTCAGGCGAAAGGCGTGTACATCAAGAAAGTTAGCATCTCCACCACCATGGGTGCAGGTGTTGCAGTTGACCAGGCTGGCCTGAGCGCTGCTGCAAACTAATGCCTTTACGTGGGCGGTGATTTTGTCTACAATCTTACCCCCACGTTTGCTAACGAAAGTTAGCGGCTAAAAGATTTGTTCGTTGGAGCCTGGCCTAATCCAGGCCTCCGTCGAAGACCGCAGGTGTTTCGCAAGAGACTTAATCCCCTGCGTAGACGGTGACAGAACGCTAAGATTATTTTTGGATACTCTGGCTTGTTTCTGCTCACCGTATTAAGACGCTCTTTCCGTTGGGGAGAGTGAAGTGAGTTCCGGAACATGAGTTCCGGCAAACATCCAGGAGCAAAGCTAATGGCTTTAAATCTTCAAGACAAACAAGCGATTGTTGCTGAAGTCAGCGAAGTAGCCAAAGGCGCGCTGTCTGCAGTAGTTGCGGATTCCCGTGGCGTTACTGTAGACAAAATGACTGAACTGCGTAAAGCAGGTCGTGAAGCTGGCGTATACATGCGTGTTGTTCGTAACACCCTGCTGCGTCGCGTAGTTGAAGGTACTCAGTTCGAGTGCCTGAAAGACACGTTTGTTGGTCCGACCCTGATTGCATACTCTATGGAACACCCGGGCGCTGCTGCTCGTCTGTTCAAAGAGTTCGCGAAAGCGAATGCAAAATTTGAGGTCAAAGCTGCAGCCTTTGAAGGTGAGTTGATCCCGGCATCGCAAATCGATCGCCTGGCAACCCTGCCGACCTACGAAGAAGCAATTGCACGCCTGATGGCAACCATGAAAGAAGCTGCGGCTGGCAAACTGGTTCGCACTCTGGCTGCTGTACGCGATGCGAAAGAAGCTGCTTAATCGCAGTTATCTTTATAAAGCATTTGCTTACGTATAAACTTATTCTGATTTTCAGGAACAATTTAAATGTCTATCACTAAAGATCAAATCATTGAAGCAGTAGCAGCTATGTCCGTAATGGACGTTGTAGAGCTGGTTTCTGCAATGGAAGAAAAATTCGGTGTTTCTGCTGCTGCTGCTGTAGCTGTAGCTGCGGGCCCGGCTGAAGCTGCTGAAGAAAAAACTGAATTCGACGTAATTCTGAAAGCTGCTGGCGCTAACAAAGTTGCTGTTATCAAAGCAGTACGTGGCGCAACTGGCCTGGGTCTGAAAGAAGCTAAAGACCTGGTAGAATCTGCTCCAGCTGCGCTGAAAGAAGGCGTGAGCAAAGATGACGCAGAAGCACTGAAAAAATCTCTGGAAGAAGCTGGCGCTGAAGTTGAAGTTAAATAAGCCAACTTTTCTGGTTGCAGCCTAAGTAATTAGGCTGATGGCTGGTGACTTTTTAGTCACCAGCCTTTTTGCGCTGTAAGGCATCAGTAGCATTTCACACTGTTTGACTGCTGATTGTCCTGACAATGCATGTTTCTATCGACGACTTAATATATTGCGACAGGGTGCTCGCTCTGTGTAAATCGCGACGAAATGATTTAAGCGTGATAGCAACAGGTATTGCGGAAAGTATTCAATTTTCCGGTCCACAAAATGGTGTTGCACAAACTGTCCCTTCGTCGGACAGATGGGTCGACTTGTCAGCGAGCTGAGGAACCCTATGGTTTACTCCTATACCGAGAAAAAACGTATTCGTAAGGATTTTGGTAAACGTCCACAAGTTCTGGACATTCCATATCTCCTTTCTATCCAGCTTGACTCGTTCCAGAAGTTTATCGAGCAAGATCCTGAAGGGCAGTACGGTCTGGAAGCAGCCTTCCGCTCCGTGTTCCCGATTCAGAGCTACAGCGGTAACTCCGAGCTGCAGTACGTCAGCTACCGCCTTGGCGAACCGGTGTTTGACGTTCAGGAATGTCAGATCCGTGGCGTGACCTATTCCGCACCGCTGCGCGTAAAACTGCGTCTGGTGATCTACGAGCGCGAAGCGCCGGAAGGCACCGTAAAAGACATTAAAGAACAAGAAGTCTACATGGGTGAAATTCCACTCATGACAGACAACGGTACTTTCGTAATCAACGGTACTGAGCGTGTTATCGTTTCCCAGCTGCACCGTAGCCCGGGCGTCTTCTTCGACAGCGATAAAGGTAAAACACACTCTTCCGGTAAAGTACTGTATAACGCACGCATCATTCCTTACCGTGGTTCATGGCTGGACTTCGAGTTCGATCCGAAAGACAACCTGTTTGTCCGTATAGACCGTCGTCGTAAGCTGCCTGCAACCATCATTCTGCGTGCGCTGCAATACACCACTGAACAGATCCTGGACCTGTTCTTTGAGAAAGTGATCTTTGAAATCCGCGACAACAAGCTGCAGATGGAGCTGGTGCCGGAACGTCTGCGTGGCGAGACCGCGTCGTTCGACATCGAAGCCGACGGCAAAGTGTATGTGGAAAAAGGTCGCCGTATCACCGCGCGCCACATCCGCCAGCTGGAAAAAGATGATATCAAACTCATCGAAGTTCCGGTTGAGTACATTGCAGGAAAAGTAGCCGCGAAAGATTACGTTGACGAGTCAACGGGTGAGCTGATCTGCCCAGCGAACATGGAGCTGAGCCTGGATCTGCTGGCTAAGCTGAGCCAGTCTGGTCACAAACGTATCGAAACGCTGTTCACCAACGATCTGGACCACGGTGCGTATATCTCTGAGACTATTCGCGTCGACCCAACCACCGATCGTCTGAGCGCGCTGGTCGAAATCTACCGCATGATGCGTCCTGGTGAGCCACCAACTCGCGAAGCGGCGGAAAGCCTGTTCGAGAACCTGTTCTTCTCCGAAGACCGCTACGATCTGTCCGCGGTTGGTCGTATGAAGTTCAACCGTTCTCTGCTGCGCGACGAGATCGAAGGTTCCGGTATCCTGAGCAAAGACGACATCATCGAAGTGATGAAGAAGCTCATCGATATCCGTAACGGTAAAGGCGAAGTGGACGATATCGACCACCTCGGCAACCGTCGTATCCGTTCCGTAGGCGAAATGGCGGAAAACCAATTCCGCGTTGGCCTGGTACGTGTAGAACGTGCGGTGAAAGAGCGTCTGTCTCTGGGCGATCTGGATACCCTGATGCCTCAGGATATGATCAACGCCAAGCCGATTTCTGCAGCAGTGAAAGAGTTCTTCGGTTCAAGCCAGCTGTCTCAGTTCATGGACCAGAACAACCCGCTGTCTGAGATTACGCACAAACGTCGTATCTCTGCACTCGGCCCAGGCGGTCTGACCCGTGAACGCGCAGGCTTTGAAGTTCGAGACGTACACCCGACGCACTACGGTCGCGTATGTCCAATCGAAACGCCTGAAGGTCCAAACATCGGTCTGATCAACTCCCTGTCCGTGTACGCACAGACTAACGAATACGGTTTCCTCGAGACCCCGTACCGTAAAGTGACCGACGGTGTTGTAACCGACGAAATTCACTACCTGTCTGCTATCGAAGAAGGCAACTACGTTATCGCTCAGGCGAACTCCAACCTGGATGACGAAGGCCACTTTGTAGAAGATCTGGTTACCTGCCGTAGCAAAGGCGAATCCAGCTTGTTCAGCCGCGACCAGGTTGACTACATGGACGTATCCACCCAGCAGGTGGTATCCGTCGGTGCGTCCCTGATCCCGTTCCTGGAACACGATGACGCCAACCGTGCATTGATGGGTGCGAACATGCAACGTCAGGCCGTTCCAACTCTGCGCGCTGATAAGCCGCTGGTTGGTACCGGTATGGAACGTGCTGTTGCCGTTGACTCCGGTGTTACTGCAGTTGCTAAACGTGGCGGTACTGTTCAGTACGTCGATGCATCCCGTATCGTTATCAAAGTTAACGAAGACGAGATGTATCCGGGCGAAGCAGGTATCGACATTTATAACCTGACCAAATACACCCGTTCTAACCAGAACACCTGCATCAACCAGATGCCTTGCGTATCTCTGGGTGAGCCAGTTGAGCGCGGCGACGTGCTGGCAGACGGTCCGTCCACCGACCTCGGTGAACTGGCGCTCGGTCAGAACATGCGCGTAGCGTTCATGCCGTGGAATGGTTACAACTTCGAAGACTCCATCCTCGTCTCCGAACGTGTGGTTCAGGAAGATCGTTTCACCACCATCCACATCCAGGAACTGGCATGTGTGTCCCGTGACACCAAGCTGGGGCCAGAAGAGATCACCGCTGACATCCCTAACGTGGGTGAAGCTGCGCTCTCCAAACTGGATGAATCCGGTATCGTTTACATCGGTGCGGAAGTGACCGGCGGCGACATTCTGGTTGGTAAGGTTACGCCTAAAGGTGAAACCCAGCTGACGCCAGAAGAGAAACTGCTGCGTGCAATCTTCGGTGAGAAAGCGTCTGACGTTAAGGACTCTTCTCTGCGCGTACCAAACGGTGTTTCCGGTACGGTTATCGACGTTCAGGTCTTCACCCGTGACGGCGTCGAGAAAGATAAGCGTGCGCTGGAAATCGAAGAGATGCAGCTCAAACAGGCTAAGAAAGACCTGTCTGAAGAACTGCAGATCCTCGAAGCGGGTCTTTTCAGCCGTATCTATGCGGTGCTGGTTGCCGGTGGCGTTGAAGCTGAGAAGCTCGACAAACTGCCACGCGATCGCTGGCTGGAACTGGGCCTGACCGACGAAGAGAAACAAAATCAGCTGGAACAGCTGGCTGAGCAGTATGACGAACTGAAACACGAGTTCGAGAAAAAACTCGAAGCGAAACGCCGCAAAATCACTCAGGGCGACGATCTGGCACCAGGCGTGCTGAAGATTGTTAAGGTGTATCTGGCCGTTAAACGTCAGATCCAGCCTGGTGATAAGATGGCAGGTCGTCACGGTAACAAGGGTGTTATCTCTAAGATCAACCCGATCGAAGATATGCCGCACGATGCTAACGGTACGCCGGTAGATATCGTACTGAACCCGCTGGGCGTACCGTCTCGTATGAACATCGGTCAGATCCTGGAAACTCACCTGGGTATGGCTGCGAAAGGTATCGGCGACAAGATTAACGCCATGCTGAAGCAGCAGGAAGAAGTCGCGAAACTGCGCGAATTCATCCAGCGTGCCTACGATCTGGGTACCGACGTTCGTCAGAAAGTCGACCTGAATACCTTCAGTGATGAAGAAGTGCTGCGCCTGGCTGAGAACCTGAAAAAAGGTATGCCAATCGCAACGCCGGTCTTCGATGGTGCGAAAGAAGCTGAAATTAAAGAGCTGCTGCAACTGGGTGGTCTGCCAACGTCTGGTCAGATTACGCTGTTTGACGGCCGTACCGGTGAACAGTTCGAGCGTCCGGTAACCGTAGGTTACATGTACATGCTGAAACTGAACCACCTGGTCGACGACAAGATGCACGCTCGTTCTACCGGTTCTTACAGCCTGGTTACTCAGCAGCCGCTGGGTGGTAAGGCACAGTTCGGTGGTCAGCGCTTCGGGGAGATGGAAGTGTGGGCGCTGGAAGCATACGGCGCGGCATACACCCTGCAGGAAATGCTCACCGTTAAGTCTGATGACGTGAACGGTCGTACCAAGATGTATAAAAACATCGTGGACGGCAACCATCAGATGGAGCCGGGCATGCCAGAATCCTTCAACGTACTGTTGAAAGAGATTCGTTCGCTGGGTATCAACATCGAACTGGAAGACGAGTAATTCTCGCTCAAACAGGTCACTGGTGCCGGGTTAACCCCCGGCACCAGATTGTGCTAACTCCGACGGGAGCAAATCCGTGAAAGATTTATTAAAGTTTCTGAAAGCGCAGACTAAAACCGAAGAGTTTGATGCGATCAAAATTGCTCTGGCTTCGCCAGACATGATCCGTTCATGGTCATTCGGTGAAGTTAAAAAGCCGGAAACCATCAACTACCGTACGTTCAAACCTGAGCGTGACGGCCTTTTCTGTGCGCGTATTTTCGGGCCAGTAAAAGATTACGAGTGCCTGTGCGGTAAGTACAAGCGCTTGAAACACCGTGGTGTGATCTGTGAGAAGTGCGGCGTTGAAGTGACCCAGACCAAAGTGCGTCGTGAACGCATGGGCCACATCGAGCTGGCGTCTCCGACCGCTCACATCTGGTTCCTGAAATCTCTGCCGTCCCGTATCGGTCTGCTGCTGGATATGCCGCTGCGCGATATCGAACGCGTTCTGTACTTCGAATCTTATGTGGTTATCGAAGGCGGGATGACGAACCTGGAACGTCATCAGATCCTGACTGAAGAGCAGTATCTGGACGCGCTGGAAGAGTTCGGTGACGAATTCGATGCGAAGATGGGTGCGGAAGCTATTCAGGCCCTGCTGAAGAGCATGGATCTGGAGCAAGAGTGCGAGCAGCTGCGTGAAGAGCTGAACGAAACCAACTCCGAAACCAAACGTAAAAAGCTGACCAAGCGTATCAAACTGCTGGAAGCGTTCGTTCAGTCTGGTAACAAACCAGAGTGGATGATCCTGACCGTTCTGCCGGTTCTGCCGCCAGATCTGCGTCCACTGGTTCCGCTGGATGGTGGTCGTTTCGCAACGTCCGATCTGAACGATCTGTATCGTCGCGTTATCAACCGTAACAACCGTCTGAAACGTCTGCTGGATCTGGCTGCGCCGGACATCATCGTACGCAACGAAAAACGTATGCTGCAGGAAGCGGTAGATGCCCTGCTGGATAACGGTCGTCGCGGTCGTGCGATCACCGGTTCTAACAAACGTCCTCTGAAATCTTTGGCCGACATGATCAAAGGTAAGCAGGGTCGTTTCCGTCAGAACCTGCTCGGTAAGCGTGTTGACTACTCTGGTCGTTCTGTTATCACCGTAGGTCCATACCTGCGTCTGCATCAGTGCGGTCTGCCGAAGAAAATGGCACTGGAGCTGTTCAAACCGTTCATCTACGGCAAGCTGGAACTGCGTGGCCTCGCCACCACCATCAAAGCCGCTAAGAAAATGGTTGAGCGTGAAGAAGCTGTCGTTTGGGATATCCTGGACGAAGTTATCCGCGAACACCCGGTACTGTTGAACCGTGCACCAACACTGCACCGTCTGGGTATCCAGGCATTTGAGCCAGTCCTGATCGAAGGTAAAGCTATCCAGCTGCACCCGCTGGTATGTGCGGCATATAACGCCGACTTCGATGGTGACCAGATGGCTGTTCACGTACCGCTGACGCTGGAAGCCCAGCTCGAAGCGCGTGCGCTGATGATGTCTACTAACAACATCCTGTCCCCAGCGAACGGTGAACCAATTATCGTTCCTTCTCAGGACGTTGTATTGGGTCTGTACTACATGACCCGTGACTGTGTTAACGCCAAAGGCGAAGGCATGGTGCTGACTGGCCCGAAAGAAGCTGAGCGTATTTATCGCGCTGGCCTGGCCTCTCTGCATGCGCGCGTTAAAGTGCGTATCACCGAATACGAAAAAGATGAAAACGGCGAATTCGTTGCGAAAACCAGCCTGAAAGACACGACCGTTGGCCGTGCCATTCTGTGGATGATCGTACCGAAAGGTCTGCCTTTCTCCATCGTCAACCAGGCGCTGGGCAAGAAAGCGATCTCCAAAATGCTGAACACCTGTTACCGCATTCTGGGTCTGAAGCCGACCGTTATCTTCGCTGACCAGACAATGTATACCGGCTTTGCTTATGCAGCGCGTTCAGGTGCATCTGTTGGTATCGATGACATGGTCATCCCAGAGAAGAAACACGAGATCATCTCTGAAGCGGAAGCCGAAGTTGCTGAGATCCAGGAGCAGTTCCAGTCTGGTCTGGTTACCGCGGGCGAACGCTATAACAAAGTTATCGATATCTGGGCAGCGGCGAACGATCGTGTATCCAAAGCGATGATGGATAACCTGCAGACCGAAACCGTGATTAACCGTGACGGCGTAGAAGAGCAGCAGGTTTCCTTCAACAGCATCTACATGATGGCCGACTCCGGTGCGCGTGGTTCCGCAGCACAGATTCGTCAGCTGGCAGGTATGCGTGGTCTGATGGCGAAGCCAGATGGCTCCATCATCGAAACGCCAATCACCGCGAACTTCCGTGAAGGTCTGAACGTACTCCAGTACTTCATCTCCACCCACGGTGCTCGTAAGGGTCTGGCGGATACCGCACTGAAAACAGCGAACTCCGGTTATCTGACGCGTCGTCTGGTTGACGTTGCGCAGGATCTGGTTGTGACCGAAGACGATTGTGGCACCCTCGAAGGTATCACCATGACCCCGGTTATCGAGGGGGGTGATGTTAAAGAGCCACTGCGCGATCGCGTTCTGGGTCGTGTAACCGCGGAAGACATTCTGAAGCCGGGTACTGCAGACATCCTGGTTCCACGCAACACGCTGCTGCACGAGCACTGGTGTGACCTGCTGGAAGCGAACTCTGTTGACTCCGTGAAAGTACGTTCCGTTGTATCCTGTGACACCGACTTTGGTGTATGTGCGCACTGCTACGGTCGTGATCTGGCGCGTGGCCACATCATCAACAAAGGTGAAGCAATCGGCGTTATCGCGGCACAGTCCATCGGTGAGCCGGGTACACAGCTGACGATGCGTACGTTCCACATCGGTGGTGCGGCATCTCGTGCGGCTGCTGAATCCAGCATCCAGGTGAAAAACAAAGGTAGCATCAAGCTCAGCAACGCGAAGTCTGTTGTTAACTCCGCTGGCAAGCTGGTTGTGACCTCCCGTAACACCGAGCTGAAGCTGATCGACGAATTCGGTCGTACCAAAGAGAGCTATAAAGTGCCTTACGGTGCGGTTATGGCGAAAGGTGATGGCGAGCAGGTTGCCGGCGGTGAAACCGTTGCAAACTGGGATCCACACACCATGCCGGTTATCACCGAAGTGAGTGGTTTCATCCGCTTCACTGACATGATCGACGGCCAGACCATTACTCGTCAGACCGACGAGCTGACCGGTCTGTCTTCTCTGGTGGTTCTGGATTCTGCTGAACGTACTACCGGTGGTAAAGATCTGCGTCCTGCACTGAAAATCGTTGATGCTCAGGGTAACGACGTTCTGATCCCTGGTACCGACATGCCTGCGCAGTACTTCCTGCCGGGTAAAGCGATCGTTCAGCTGGAAGATGGCATTCAGATCGGTGCGGGTGATGCTCTGGCGCGTATTCCACAGGAATCCAGCGGTACCAAGGACATCACCGGTGGTCTGCCACGCGTTGCGGACCTGTTCGAAGCACGTCGTCCGAAAGAGCCTGCAATCCTGGCTGAAATCAGCGGTATCATCTCCTTCGGTAAAGAGACCAAAGGGAAGCGCCGTCTGGTTATCACTCCAGTAGATGGCAGCGAACCGTACGAAGAGATGATTCCTAAGTGGCGTCAGCTCAACGTGTTCGAAGGTGAACGTGTAGAACGTGGTGACGTGGTTTCCGATGGTCCAGAAGCTCCGCACGACATTCTGCGTCTTCGTGGCGTACACGCGGTAACGCGTTACATCACCAACGAAGTACAGGACGTTTACCGTCTGCAGGGCGTTAAGATTAACGATAAGCACATCGAAGTTATCGTTCGTCAGATGCTGCGTAAAGCAACCATCGAAAACGCAGGCAGCTCCGAGTTCCTGGAAGGCGAGCAGGTTGAATACTCACGCGTCAAGATCGCTAACCGCGAACTGGAAGCGAACGGCAAAATCGGTGCGACCTTCTCGCGCGATCTGCTGGGTATCACCAAAGCGTCTCTGGCAACCGAGTCCTTCATCTCTGCAGCATCGTTCCAGGAAACGACTCGTGTCCTGACCGAAGCCGCTGTTGCAGGTAAACGTGATGAACTGCGCGGTCTGAAAGAGAACGTCATCGTGGGTCGTCTGATCCCGGCGGGTACCGGTTATGCGTACCATCAGGATCGTATGCGTCGTCGTGCTGCAGGCGAACTGCCAGCTGCACCGCAGGTGACTGCTGAAGATGCATCCGCGAGCCTGGCAGAACTGCTGAACGCAGGTCTGGGCGGTTCCGACAACGAGTAATCGTTGATGCCGTAAATAAAAAACCCGCCTCGGCGGGTTTTTTTACATCTGCATGTATTCAATTCACCAACGGGATCCGACGATAAAGCTCAATCATATCGCCCGCCAGATCCTGAATGACCATGGCGTTCATCAGGTGATCCTGCGAGTGGACGGTGATCAGGTTAACCGGAAGCTTCCCGGTCCCCTCATCAAGACCGATAAGCTGCGTCTGTATAGTGTGCGCATGCTTCACATATTCACGCGACTCTTCCATCGCTTTTTCAGCTTCGTCAAAATCACCTTTACGCGCCATCTGCAACGCCGTCAGGGCTGCACTGCGCGCCGCGCCCGCGTTGACAAGCAGTTCCATAATCGTGGTTTCTAAGTCTTCCATTATGACTCCAGAAGTTTGAGCGCTTTTTCCAGTACGGCATCACCTTTCATCATGCCGTAATCCATCATGTCGATCACCGCGACCTTTTTACCCAACGGGTCGGCCTGCGCCTGGAGTTTAGCCTGCTCGTATTTAACCTGTGGCCCCAGCAATACGATGTCGGCCGTCGCGATGTTGTCTTTAAACTCCGCAACCGGAACGGCTTTAATGGTGACTTCAACCCCTTTTTTCTGAGCGGCGTCTTTCATACGTTGAACCAGCATGCTGGTTGACATTCCCGCTGCACAGCATAAAACAATGTTCTTCATAATCAGCCTCGATCTACATGTGTTTATTGATAATTATCCCGTGCAGAGCGCTTCAACAACCGCTTTACCATGATTGTGTGTCAGGCATCACAAAGAAACCGGTGATTTTCTGAAACCGGTTACAATTTTGCATTGTCGGGTACCCGGCCCGTGGAATCGGGCAGGGTGAAAGAGGGAGGATTAGCTGATGGACGTTCGGTTAATGCGGTTTTTGCCCTGCTGTTTGGCGCTGTAGAGGGCGTTATCAACGCTTCCGACAAATTGCTCCAGCGGTTCAAAATGCCACTCCCCAAGACCGCCGCTGAACGTAACCCGCAGGTTTTCTTCTCGCCAGACGCGTTTTTCAACTGCGGTACGCCAGGCTTCCAGCAATGAGAGCGCAGACGTCATCTGCTCAGCCTGGAAAATTACCGCAAACTCTTCTCCACCGTACCGGTAAAGCGAGACGTGATGTGGCTGCATGATCTGGATCCCTTCGCGGGCCACGTTGCGCAGAACAATATCACCGGTCAGGTGGCCCAGCGTGTCGTTAATCGACTTGAAGTTATCAATGTCTACCAGCGCCATCGCGAAAGGCTGCTGGGCATTCAGCAGCTCCGCGACATCGCTGTCGAACGCGCGGCGGTTTTTACAGCCCGTCAGCGCATCGTGAGTGGCCTGGCGAACATACGCCATTTCACGCTCTTTGTTGGACTGAATCGTGTGGCTCAGCATCGCTTCCAGGCGCGGCGCCTCGCTAACATCGCCAGTTTTGATGGCATTGATAATGTGCATCAGCACGGTACGCGAGGCATGGCGGAGGTATAAGCCGAAGAGGATGATGATGATGGCGGCCAGCGCAAACCCCCAGCCAACGATCGTCGTTTCGTGGCGGGTGATATCGGTGAGCGTCTCACCAGAGACTCGGTAGATGACAAACCAGTCCGGATTGGTAAATGAGTAGTAGTAATACCAGGCGTTGCTTTTCTTGTCGTAAAGGTGGCCTTCGCCGCTGGTCATTTTGTCCATCAGCGCTTCGCTCACGTACTGTTTGAACAGCGCGCCGGTATCCGGATGCAGCACAACGGCGCCGTCGCGTTCGACGACGAAGAATTCCCCCTGAACGGGCGCTACCATCTGGCGCAGGGTGAAGCCCATAGACGTCAAATCGAGATGGAAAGCGAGCGTTCCCTTCAGTCTCCCTTCAGGCGAAATCAAAGGTTTATAGAGTGTCACAGTCGGATGGCCAGTGAAGTAGTCCATATAGGGACGGGTATAGTGACTGAAGATACTGGCTTCCGCCTGAGCGACGAACCACGGGCGTGTCCGGGGATCGAAGGTTTTACTCGTCTCCGTGGGGAGCACCTCTGGTGCGCGAAGATAATGCCCCTGCGTGTCCGCCAGCGAGATGGAGGAGACGGTCGGCATCAGGTTCTGCAAATGCATCATCATCTGCAGCCCCTGCGTCGGGTTGACGTTGAGCGTCTCGTTGAGCCTGTCGTCGCGGGCAAAGTACATCGCGGAACGGCCCAGGATATAGTCGTTTTCACGCAGGATAGATTCGGTGTAGTTCACCGCCAGGTTGTGCGTGAAATTGCTGTTGATCTTGTGATAATCCTCAAGAAAATCCTTTCGTTGCGAAAGCGTTACCGCGATCGCGATCACCGCAAAACTGCAGAGGATCCCCGCAAAGCTGAGCATGATTGGCCGGGTAAAAGAGAGCTTTTTGCTGTGAAGTGCCATGAGCTGTACATCGTTCCTGATGGTGAATACTTTTCGTCTGCCGATATCCTCTCAGCATAGTCGCTGTCCTGCGGTTAGCGGTGAATTATACGGCACACGATTTCTGGTGGGATGATTTATCTTAAGAACCATTAAGAAAACACTTATTCAACTTGTCAGGAGCCGTTTGTGCAATGAACCAGAGGCAGGGCGAAACGAGGAAGAAGCTTTTCGCCCTGGTCAGCATCCGTTGCTGACCGTGTGACAATAAAAAACCGGACGATCGCTGACAACCACCCGGTTTTGCCTTTTCGTAGCGCCTCGACAATTTTTTATGGCGTTGCAGTACGTTTCAGCGTCATTGCGAGACTCTTCCCAGCCAGCTGTCCCAGTCTTTCCAGACAGGCTGAAGACCCTGGGCCGTCAGGGCTACGGCGACCGCTTCCGGACGTCGCCCGTCATGCGGCACAAACTGCTCCAGCTCCGGACGATCGTCGGCGTAGCCGCCAGGCTGCGTTTTGGAAAACGCGCTGACGTTGTTAATCGCAAGCGGTATAACGCGATCGCGAAACGCCGGGGATTCACGCGTTGAGAGCGATAATTCAACTTCCGGGGCGAGCAGGCGAAACGCACAGATGGTCTGCACCAGCTGGCGTTCATCCATCAGCGAAGCCGGTTCAATCCCGCCCGCGCAAGGTCTCAGGCGCGGGAAGGAGATGGAGTAACGGCTCTGCCAGTAGTGCTGCTGAAGCCACAGCAAATGTTCCGCCACCATGTAACAATCCACCCGCCAGCTGTCAGAGAGCCCGATCAGCGCCCCCAGACCGATTTTGTCGATCCCCGCACGACCCAGCCTGTCCGGCGTTTCCAGCCGGAAAAAGAAATCCTGTTTCTTGCCCTTCAGGTGGTGCCGGGCGTACGTCGCCTCGTGGTAGGTTTCCTGATAGACCATGACCCCGTCCAGCCCGAGGGTTTTGAGCTCCGCATACTCCTCCTGCGCCAGGGGCTGTACTTCCATCTGCAGCGACGCAAACTGACGACGAATGGCGGGAAGGTGCTGACGGAAATAGTCCATTCCCACCTTGCCCTGATGTTCGCCCGTGACCAGCAGAAGATGTTCAAAACCCATTTCACGAATGGCCGCACACTCACGGGCAATCTCATCTTCATCGAGCGTTTTACGCTTGATGCGGTTGCTCATGGAAAAACCGCAGTAGGTGCAGTCATTGGCGCACAGGTTTGAGAGATAGAGCGGCACGTAGAAGCTCACCGTGTTGCCAAAACGCTGGCGGGTGAGCCGCTGTGCTCGCTGGGCCATCGGTTCGAGGTACGCGCTGGCCGCCGGGGAGAGCAGAGCCATCAGATCCTCGCGGGTCAGATGGCGGGCATTCAGCGCGCGCTCCACGTCAGCCGCCGTTTTGCTGTTGATGCGAAGGGCAATGTCGTCCCAGTTAAGCTGGCGCCAGCGCTCGGTAAACGTGCTCATGAGATCGCCTCCAGAAAACCGGTCAGCGGGCTGGTGGCCTGGGCCTGGAAACTGCGCGAGCCGGGACCGGACTCCCTTGCCAGCAGGCCAGCCTCTACGGCCATGCGGAACGCACGCGCCATCATGACCGGATCGTCGGCAACCGCGATGGCCGTATTGACCAGTACCGCGTCGGCGCCCATCTCCAGCGCCTGCGCGGCATGGCTGGGCACGCCAATGCCCGCATCAACCACCACCGGTACGGTAGCCTGCTCAATAATGATTTCCAGCATCGCGCGGGTTTCCAGCCCCTGGTTGGAGCCAATGGGGGCGCCCAGCGGCATGACGGCGGCGCAGCCGACCTCTTCCAGCCGTTTGCACAGGACAGGGTCGGCGCCGCAGTAAGGCAGGACGGTAAACCCTTGCTGCACCAGCTTTTCAGCCGCTTTCAGCGTTTCGATGGGGTCGGGCAGCAGCCAGCGGGCGTCAGGATGAATTTCCAGCTTCAGCAAGCGGGTGCCGAGCGCCTCGCGGGCCAGCTGCGCGGCAAAAATCGCCTCTTCGGCTGTTTTGGCACCGGAGGTGTTGGGCAGCAGCGTGACGCCAGCCTCCAGTAAAGGCGCCAGAATGGCGTCGCTGTGATGACGCAGATCCACGCGCTTGAGCGCCAGCGTCACCAGCTGGCTGCCGCTTTCGCGAATGGCATCCACCATCAGCTGCGGCGAGGCGAATTTTCCGGTTCCGGTAAACAGATGTGAATCAAAGACTTTATCGGCAATACGTAACATCTCAGCCCCCTGCGATAACCTGAAACAGCAGGATCTGGTCGCCGTCATTGACCTGCTGATGTTCCCACTGCTCGCGCGGCAGGATCTGTTGATTGAGCGCCAGCGCCGTTCCCGGCTTGAGCTGGCGCAGCTTGTCGAGCAGTACCGCAACGGTGAGACCGTCGTCGCATCTCATCGGCTCATCGTTAAACAGAATGCGCATCGCGGCCTCCGCATACCGGGCAGCGGCTGGCGCGGTGTAATGACAGATGGCGCCAGCCGCTGGAGCGGGCATCGAACAGCCGCAGCGTATTGCGTTCCGTCTCCATGCCGCTGAGCAGCTTGATGGCCTCCAGCGCCTGCATTGTGCCCATTACGCCGACCACCGGACCAAGAATGCCCGCCGTACGGCAGTTGCGCGCTGGCTCTGCATCATCCGGCCACAGGCAGCGATAGCAGCCCTGCGACCACGGCGGGGTCAGGACCATCATCTGCCCGCCGAAACCCACCGCGCTGGCCGTGATAAGCGGTGTATTATTTGCCACGCAGGCGGCGTTAATCGCCTGGCGCGTCGCCATGTTGTCCGTGCAGTCCAGCACCGCGTCGGCCAGGGCGACCTCACGGCTGAGGTTGTCACCGCTGAGCCGATCCTGCAGGGCAATCAGCTCAATATCCGGGTTGAGCTGGTTCAGGCGCTGCCGGGTGATTTGCGCTTTCGGCTGGTTGATATCCTCGGTGGTAAAGAGGATTTGTCGCTGCAGGTTGCTGAGGTGAACCTCGTCGTCGTCGGCCAGCACCAGCGTACCGATACCTGCGCCTGCCAGATAAAGCGCGGCGGGCGCGCCTAACCCGCCCAGACCGACAATTAGCACCCGGCTGGCGAGCAGCTTTTGCTGCCCGTCGATGGCGATATCTTCCAGCAGGATCTGACGGCTGTAGCGCATAAAATCACGATCGTTCATCACCCGCTCCTGCCAGCTGTAACAGCTGTTCGGTGGCTAGACGCCAGTCTGCGGCCTGGGTGATGGCGCTGACGACGGCGATACTGCCGACGCCGGTCTCCAGCACCGCCGGGGCGCGTTCAAGACTGATTCCACCGATGGCGACGGTGGGGTAATCGGCAAGGTGTTTAACGTGACTCGCCAGCTGCGTCAGCCCCTGCGGTGCGGAGGGCATCTGCTTGGTTTGCGTCGGGAAGACGTGACCCAGCGCGATGTAAGAGGGACGGGCCGCCAGCGCCACGTCGATCTCCATGTCATCGTGCGTTGACACGCCAAGACGCAGCCCGGCTTCGCGGATAGCGCTCAGATCCGTTGTTTCCAGATCCTCCTGACCCAGATGCACGCCGTACGCCTGGTGCTTAACGGCCAGCCGCCAGTAGTCGTTGATAAACAGACGGGCGTTATGCCGACGCCCCAGCGCGATGGCGGCAACCACATCGGCTTCTACCTCGTCGTCGCGTTTATCCTTGATGCGCAGCTGGATCGTTCGAACGCCTGTCTCCAGCAGGCGCTCTATCCACTCCACGCTGTCCACCACCGGATAGAGCCCTAAACGGTAGGGGACGGGCGGGAAATCGGGCTTATACATTACGCCTCCTCTTTTTTGAGGTAGATTTCGCCGCCTTTGGCGCGGAAGGTCTCAGACATGTCCGCCATACCCACTTCAATGGTCTGCGCGGCGGCGTAGTCGCGCACCTCCTGGCTGATTTTCATCGAGCAGAATTTTGGCCCGCACATAGAGCAGAAGTGCGCGACTTTGCCTGACTCCTGCGGCAGGGTCTCGTCGTGATAGGCGCGGGCGGTGAACGGGTCCAGCGCCAGGTTGAACTGGTCTTCCCAGCGGAATTCGAAGCGCGCCTTCGACATGGCGTTATCGCGGATTTGCGCGCCCGGGTGGCCTTTGGCCAGATCAGCCGCGTGGGCGGCAATTTTGTAGGTGATCAGCCCCTGCTTCACGTCCTCTTTGTTTGGCAGGCCGAGGTGCTCTTTCGGCGTCACGTAGCAGAGCATGGCGCAGCCGAACCAGCCGATCATCGCCGCCCCAATGCCTGACGTGAAGTGGTCATAGCCCGGCGCAATATCGGTGGTCAACGGCCCCAGGGTGTAGAACGGCGCTTCGTGGCAGTGCTCCAGCTCCTCGGTCATGTTGCGGCGGATCATCTGCATCGGCACGTGGCCCGGGCCTTCAATCATCACCTGCACGTCATACTCCCAGGCGATTTTGGTCAGCTCGCCCAGCGTGTGCAGCTCGGCAAACTGCGCTTCGTCGTTCGCGTCGCGAATAGAGCCCGGACGCAGGCCATCGCCCAGCGACAGAGAGACATCGTACGCGGCGCAGATTTCGCAAATTTCGCGAAAGTGCTCGTAGAGGAAGTTTTCCTGATGATGTGACAGGCACCACTTCGCCATGATGGAACCGCCGCGCGAGACGATGCCGGTCAGACGCTTCGCGGTCATCGGCACGTAGCGCAGCAGCACGCCCGCGTGAATGGTGAAGTAGTCCACGCCCTGCTCGGCCTGCTCCAGCAGCGTGTCGCGGAACGCTTCCCAGGTGAGGTCTTCGGCAATGCCGTTGACCTTTTCCAGCGCCTGATAAATCGGGACGGTGCCAATTGGTACCGGGCTGTTACGCAGGATCCATTCGCGGGTTTCGTGAATATAGCGTCCAGTGGAGAGGTCCATTACCGTGTCCGCACCCCAGCGCGTGGACCAGACCAGCTTTTCCACCTCTTCTTCGATGGAGGAGGTGACGGCCGAGTTACCGATGTTCGCGTTGACCTTCACCAGGAAGTTGCGGCCGATAATCATCGGCTCGGATTCCGGGTGGTTGATGTTGGCAGGGATAATTGCGCGCCCGGCGGCCACTTCGTCACGCACAAACTCCGGCGTGATGTTTTCCGGCAGGCGAGCGCCAAAGCCTTCACCCGGATGCTGATAGCGCAGCATTTCGCTACGGATGCGCTCGCGACCCATGTTTTCGCGGATGGCGATGAACTCCATCTCCGGCGTGACGATGCCCCGGCGCGCGTAGTGCAACTGGGTCACGCATTTGCCCGCCTTAGTGCGTTTTGGCGTCAGCAGGCCGGTAAAGCGCAGCTCGTCCAGACCGTCGTCGGCCAGGCGCTCTTTAGTGTATGCAGAACTCAGGACGCTCAGCTCTTCGCAGTCGTTACGCGCGTCAATCCACGGCTGGCGCAGCTTTGCCAGACCCTGCTGGACGTTGATGGCAACATCAGGATCGCCGTACGGGCCGGAGGTGTCATACACCGGCACGGCTTCGTTGTCTTCGTACTGCGGGTTATCTTTGCTGCCGCCGATAAGCGTCGGGCTGAGCTGAATTTCGCGCATTGGGACGCGGATATCGGCCTGCGAGCCGGAAATGTAGATGCGTTTCGAGTTCGGGAAAGCGCTGCCTTCCAGCGTGTCGATGAAGTGTTGGGCCTGTGCGCGCTGTTCGCGGCGGGTCAGTTTTGCAGTAGACATAGCTCATTCCAAAAGTGAAGGACATGGCTTGTCAGACGACGGATGAAGCAAGAGAGGATCGCCCTCAGGCGATACAACAGCAGTGTGACTCTTGTTCCCTTCGCAGGTATTAGCCTGATCAGGTTCCGCGGATCCCGAATTAACGGTCTCAGCCCGCGCTTTCAGGCGCTGGGCACTCCGACAAGAAAAATCCCCCTCGTGAGAGGGGCGAATGGTTGTAAATTACTCGTTAACGATGAAGAACTCAAGCAGGGCGCGCGACGTTCTCTTCGTTACTGATGTTCAAATCATTATCCAGCACGAGGGCGATCAGCTTATCTTCCAGCGTGAATCGCTCTTCCAGCGCTTCGCCGAGGTCGGATAGCGCCTGCTGAAACTCAAGATAGTTATCGTGGTCGATAGCGTTCTCGAGCGCGGAATCATAGTAATCCATGATCTGCTGGGTGTTGGCTTCCAGAAGCGGATAGAGCTTGCTGGCCGCTAAATACGGCGTTGTCCCTTCCATTTCGCGGATAATGCGTTCATAAATATTGAAATGGCCGTCGGACAGATAGTCGACCAGGCCCTGACAAAAATCATCCAGCGCTTTTTCGTTCAGTCGCATAAACGATTCTTTGCCAGGCTTAATACCGACCAGATTGTAATAAGCCACGAGTAGATGCTTGCGTACATGTAGCCAGCGATCCACCAGTTTGTTATTTCCTCTAACGCGCTCAGTCAGGCTTTGCAGCTGGTTTAACATGGTCGACTCCGCAAAATGTAGGATTGAATCTGCTTATCCAGAATGTAACCACAATGCTAACAACATGTCAGTGAAGCGAAGGTAGTGCAATAGATATGGATCGTATTATTGAAAAATCAGATCTTGGTTGGTGGATCGTCAGTCACGAACAAAAATTATGGCTTCCTGCCGGGGAAATCCCCTACGGTGCAGCTGAAGCGTTCGATCTCGTTGGACAGCCAGCGCTACAGATCGGCGAGTGGCAGGGTGAGCCCGTGTGGTTGATCCAACAGCCCCGCCGCCAGGATATGGGATCGGTGCGCCAGGTGCTGGATCTGGACGTGGGGCTGTTCCAGCTGGCGGGGCGGGGCGTGCAGCTGGCCGAGTTTTACCGCTCGCATAAATACTGCGGCTACTGCGGTCATACCATGCGCCCGAGCAAAACCGAGTGGGCGATGCTCTGCAGCCATTGTCGCGAACGCTACTATCCGCAGATCGCGCCGTGCATTATCGTCGCTATCCGCCGGGAGGATTCCATCCTGCTGGCGCAGCATACCCGCCATCGCAACGGGATCCACACCGTGCTGGCCGGCTTCGTCGAGGTGGGCGAAACGCTGGAGCAGGCGGTGGCGCGCGAGGTGATGGAGGAGAGTGGGATCAAAGTGAAGAACCTGCGCTACGTCACCTCCCAGCCGTGGCCGTTCCCGCAGTCGCTGATGACGGCATTTATGGCCGAATACGACAGCGGCGAGATCGTTATCGACCAGAAAGAGCTTCTGGACGCGAACTGGTATCGCTACGACGATCTACCGCTGTTGCCTCCGCCGGGCACCGTGGCGCGTCGCCTGATAGAAGATACCGTGGCGATGTGTCGGGCCGAGTATGAGTAGTGTTACACTGAGGCCATGACGCTTAAGGAACTGCAAAAATGACCGAACTGAAGAACGATCGTTATCTGCGTGCGCTGCTGCGCCAGCCCGTTGATGTCACCCCGGTGTGGATGATGCGCCAGGCGGGACGCTATCTGCCAGAGTACAAAGCCACGCGCGCGCAGGCGGGCGATTTTATGTCGCTGTGCAAAAATGCCGAGCTGGCCTGTGAAGTGACGCTCCAGCCGCTGCGCCGCTTCCCGCTGGATGCTGCGATCCTCTTCTCGGATATTCTGACCATTCCGGATGCAATGGGCCTTGGCCTTTACTTCGAAACCGGTGAAGGCCCGCGTTTCACCTCCCCGATCAAAAGCAAAGCCGACGTGGATAAGCTGCCGATCCCCGATCCGGAAGGCGAGCTGGGCTACGTGATGAACGCCGTGCGCACCATTCGCCGCGAGCTGAAAGGTGAAGTGCCGCTGATTGGCTTCTCCGGCAGCCCGTGGACGCTGGCGACCTATATGGTGGAAGGGGGCAGCAGCAAAGCCTTTACCATGATTAAAAAGATGATGTACGCCGAGCCGCTGGCCCTGCATGCGCTGCTCGACAAGCTGGCGAAGAGCGTCACCCTCTATCTGAACGCGCAGATTAAGGCGGGTGCGCAGTCGGTGATGATTTTCGATACCTGGGGCGGCGTGCTGACCGGGCGCGATTATCAGCAGTTCTCCCTGTACTACATGCACAAAATCGTCGACGGCCTGCTGCGTGAAAACGAAGGCCGCCGCGTGCCGGTGACGCTGTTCACCAAAGGTGGCGGTCAGTGGCTGGAAGCGATGGCGGCAACCGGCTGCGATGCGCTGGGCCTCGACTGGACCACCGATATCGCCGATGCGCGCCGTCGCGTGGGCGACAAAGTGGCGCTGCAGGGCAATATGGACCCGTCCATGCTCTATGCGCCGCCAGCCCGCATTGAAGAAGAAGTGTCGACTATACTGTCTGGTTTCGGCCAGGGGGAAGGCCACGTCTTTAACCTCGGCCACGGCATTCATCAGGATGTGCCGCCAGAACACGCAGGCGTATTTGTGGAGGCGGTGCATCGGCTTTCTGCCCAGTATCACCAGTAAGGAGTGATTATGGATCTCGCGTCGCTACGCGCTCAACAAATCGAACTGGCCTCATCGGTGATCCGCGAGGATCGTCTGGATAAAGATCCTCCGCAGTACATTGGCGGAGCAGACGTCGGATTCGAGCAGGATGGGGAAGTGACGCGAGCGGCGATGGTGGTACTGAAATACCCTTCGCTTGAGCTGGTGGAGTACAAGGTTGCGCGTATCGCGACCACCATGCCGTACATTCCGGGCTTTCTCTCCTTCCGCGAATATCCCGCGCTGCTGGCAGCGTGGGAGCAACTCTCGCAAAAACCTGACCTGCTGTTTGTCGATGGACACGGTATCTCACACCCGCGCCGTTTAGGCGTTGCCAGCCACTTTGGGCTGCTGGTGGATGTGCCGACCATTGGCGTCGCCAAGAAACGCCTGTGCGGCGCGTTTGAACCTCTTTCTGCCGAGCCGGGCGCGCTGGCGCCGCTTATCCATAAAGGCGAGCAGCTAGCGTGGGTCTGGCGCAGCAAGGCGCGCTGTAACCCGCTCTTTATCGCCACCGGGCACCGGGTGAGCATGGACAGCGCCCTGGCGTGGGTGCAGCGCTGCATGAAGGGCTACCGCTTGCCGGAGCCGACGCGCTGGGCAGACGCCGTGGCCTCTTCGCGTCCGGCTTTTGTTCGTTGGCAGGAAATTCAGCGATGATTCAGGTAAACTGCGCCTAATTTTCGATTCGAGAGATCATCATGCTACAAAACCCGATTCACCTGCGCCTTGAGAAACTTGAAAGCTGGCAGCACGTGACGTTTATGGCTTGCCTGTGCGAGCGCATGTATCCCAACTATGCCGCGTTCTGTAAGGAGACGGGCTTTGGTGATGGCCATATCTACCGCCGCATTCTGGATCTGATCTGGGAAACGCTGACGGTGAAAGACGCGAAGGTGAACTTCGACTCCCAGCTGGAAAAGCTGGAAGAGGCGATTCCGGCTGCGGATGATTTTGACCTGTACGGTGTCTACCCGGCGATTGACGCCTGCGTGGCGTTAAGCGAACTGCTCCACTCCCGTCTGAGCGGTGAAACGCTGGAGCACGCAATTGAAGTCAGTAAGGCATCTATTACGACCGTCGCGATGCTGGAAATGACCCAGGAAGGCCGCGAGATGACCGACGAAGAGCTGCGTGCAAACCCGGCGGTTGAGCAAGAATGGGACATTCAGTGGGAAATTTTCCGCCTGCTGGCAGAGTGTGAAGAACGCGATATTGAGCTGATAAAAGGGCTGCGCGCGGACTTACGAGAGGCTGGCGAGAGCAATATTGGTATAATTTTTAACCAATGAGACAATAAAACTTGAGATAACGCCCGTTTTGTCGCTCCTCGACTCTTCCCTTTCGCCCCTTGTCTGGTCTACATTTGGGGGGCGAAAAAAAGTGGCTATCGGTGCGTGTATGCAGGAGAGTGCTTTTTTGGCATTTTCGTCGCACTCGATGCTTAGCAAGCGATAAACACATTGAAAGGATAACTTATGAACAAGACTCAACTGATTGATGTAATTGCGGACAAGGCTGATCTGTCTAAAGTGCAGGCTAAAGCTGCTCTGGAATCTACCCTGGCTGCTATTACTGAGTCTCTGAAAGAAGGCGATGCTGTGCAACTGGTTGGTTTCGGTACCTTCAAAGTGAACCACCGCGCTGAGCGTACTGGCCGCAACCCGCAGACCGGTAAAGAAATCAAAATCGCCGCAGCTAACGTGCCGGCATTTGTTTCTGGTAAAGCACTGAAAGACGCTGTTAAGTAAGACGCGTGGCAGTGAACAGTTTTAGCGAAGGGGCGGTAACGCCCCTTTTGTCTTTCTGGCGTGGAACGCTCGCGCTGGCAGGCATGCTGCTGTCAGCCTGCAGCCACGACACCTCTCTGCCGCCGTTTACCGCCAGCGGTTACGCGGACAACCAGGGTGCGGTCAGGATCTGGCGCAAAGATTCCAGCGGCGAAGTGCATCTGCTTTCTGCCTTCAGCCCGTGGCATAACGGCAATACGTCGACTGCGGAATATCGCTGGCAGGGAGATGACCTGTCGCTGATTGAACTGAACGTCTACAGCAAGACTCCCGAACACGTGAAAGTGCGTTTTGACGACCATGGCGAGCTGAGCTTTATGCAGCGCGAAGTCAGCGGTCAAAAACAGCAGCTTTCCAGCGATCAAATCGCCCTCTACCGTTATCGTGCCGAACAAATCCGCCAGACCAGCGATGCGCTTCGTCTGGGACGCGTTGTGCTGCGCCAGGGGCGCTGGCATGCCGATGGGACGGTGACAACCTGCGAAGGACAGACGGTCAAGCCTGAGCTCGAATCCTGGGCAACCGAACACATACAACGTCGTCAGCGTCATTCATCAATGGAGGTGAGTGTGGCGTGGCTGGAAGCGCCGGAAGGCTCTCAGCTGCTGCTGGTGGCGAACGAAGACTTCTGCACCTGGCAGCCGACGGAAAAAAGTTTTTGATTTAAATCCCCTCTCCCTTGAGGGAGAGGGTTAGGGTGAGCGGGAAATTACTCTCCCTGCTCACGCGCAATCGCGCGATAACCGATATCCTGACGGCTAAAGTTGCCGTTCCAGTGAATATCCGCCATCAGCGCGTAGGCGCGTTTCTGCGCTTCTGCCACAGTATGGCCCAGCGCGGTTGCACACAGCACGCGTCCGCCGTTGGTGAGGACGCGATCGTCGTCAGCCAGCTTCGTACCCGCATGGAACACCTTCGCACCTTCAATCTCTTCCAGCGGCAGGCCGTGGATTTCATCCCCGGTGTTGTAGTTGCCCGGATAACCACCTGCAGCAATCACCACGCCCAGAGACGCACGCTCGTCCCACTCTGAGGTTTTCTCGTCGAGCTTGCCTTCGCAGGCTGCCAGACACAGTTCCACCAGATCGGATTTCATGCGCAGCATGATGGGCTGCGTTTCCGGATCGCCAAAGCGGCAGTTGAATTCGATGACCTTAGGGTTACCCTGCTTGTCGATCATCAGACCCGCATAGAGGAAACCGGTGTAGGTGTTGCCTTCCGCCGCCATCCCTTTCACGGTTGGCCAAATGATGCGATCCATGGTGCGCTGGTGGACTTCGTCAGTCACTACCGGAGCAGGGGAGTAAGCGCCCATTCCGCCAGTATTCGGGCCGGTATCGCCATTACCCACACGCTTGTGATCCTGGCTAGTGGCCATCGGCAGAACGTGCTCGCCGTCGACCATCACGATAAAGCTCGCTTCTTCACCGTCGAGGAACTCTTCGATCACGATGCGGTGGCCCGCATCGCCAAAGGCGTTGCCCGCCAGCATATCCTGAACCGCGGCTTCTGCTTCCTCGAGGGTCATCGCGACGATAACACCTTTACCAGCAGCCAGACCGTCGGCCTTGATGACAATCGGCGCGCCTTTTTCACGCAGGTAGGCCAGGGCTGGCTCCACTTCGGTGAAGTTCTGATATTCCGCCGTCGGGATGTTGTGACGCGCGAGGAAATCTTTGGTGAAGGCTTTGGAGCCTTCCAGCTGCGCGGCGCCTTCCGTTGGCCCGAAGATTGTCAGGCCCGCCGCGCGGAACGCATCCACCACGCCAATCACCAGCGGCGCTTCCGGGCCGACGATGGTCAGATCGATTTTCTCGCTCTGGGCAAAGCTCAGCAGCGCAGGAATATCGGTTACGCCAATAGCCACGTTTTGCAGCGCGGGTTCCAGCGCGGTTCCGGCGTTGCCCGGTGCTACGAAGACTGTTTTCACCAGCGGAGACTGCGCCGCTTTCCACGCCAGAGCGTGCTCGCGTCCGCCGTTACCAATAACTAATACTTTCATTTTCTGCTCCGGGAATTAATGGCGGAAGTGGCGCATGTCGGTGAAGATCATTGCAATGCCATGTTCGTCGGCAGCGGCAATCACTTCGTCGTCGCGAATTGAGCCGCCAGGCTGGATCACACAGGTGATGCCCACTGCAGCCGCCGCGTCGATACCGTCACGGAACGGGAAGAAGGCGTCAGAAGCCATGGCGGAGCCTTTTACTTCCAGACCTTCATCACCTGCTTTAATGCCCGCGATTTTCGCGGAGTAAACGCGGCTCATCTGGCCTGCGCCTATCCCGATAGTCATGTTTTCTTTGGCGTAGACTATGGCGTTGGATTTGACGAACTTCGCGACCTTCCAGCAGAACAGAGCGTCACGCAGTTCCTGTTCGGTCGGTTGACGTTTGGTTACCACGCGCAGGTCGGCTTCTGTCACCATACCCAGATCGCGGTCCTGAACCAGCAGGCCGCCGTTCACACGCTTGAAGTCCAGGCCCGGCACGCGTTCTGCCCACTGGCCGCAAACCAGCACGCGTACGTTCTGTTTCGCCGCGGTGATTTTCAGCGCCTCTTCGGATGCCGATGGCGCGATGATCACTTCAACGAACTGGCGGGAGATGATGGCCTGCGCGGTTTCAGCATCCAGCTCGCGGTTGAAGGCGATAATGCCGCCGAACGCGGAGGTCGGGTCGGTTTTGTAGGCGCGATCGTAGGCGTCCAGAATAGAGGGGCTTACCGCAACACCGCATGGGTTCGCATGCTTGACGATAACGCAGGCTGGCTCGCTGAACTCTTTCACACATTCCAGCGCGGCGTCGGTGTCAGCAATGTTGTTATAGGAGAGCGCTTTGCCTTGAACCTGCTGAGCGGTCGCAACTGAGGCTTCTTTTACCTCTTCTTCTATATAGAAGGCTGCATGCTGGTGGCTGTTCTCGCCGTAACGCATATCCTGCTTCTTAATGAAGTTCAGATTCAGGGTGCGCGGGAAACGGCCAGAAGGATCTTTGCTTTCACCGTGGTAAGCAGGCACCAGGCTACCGAAGTAGTTGGCGATCATGCTGTCGTACGCCGCGGTGTGCTCGAAGGCTTTGATGGCGAGGTCGAAACGCGTTTCCAGAGTCAGTGACCCTTCGTTGGCGTCCATCTCATTAATAATGGTTTCGTAATCGCTGCTCTTTACGACGATGGCCACATCTTTATGGTTCTTGGCCGCGGAGCGCACCATGGTTGGGCCGCCGATATCAATATTCTCTACGGCATCTTCCAGAGAACAGTTTTCGCGGGCTACGGTCTGGGCAAACGGGTAGAGGTTAACGACAACCATGTCGATTGGCGCGATGTCATGCTGTTCCATAATGGCGTCGTCCTGACCGCGACGGCCAAGAATACCGCCGTGCACTTTCGGATGCAGGGTTTTGACGCGTCCATCCATCATTTCCGGGAAACCGGTGTAATCGGACACTTCGGTTACCGGCAGACCTTTATCTGCTAACAGGCGAGCGGTACCGCCTGTAGAAAGCAGCTCCACACCGCGTGCGGAAAGTGCCTGAGCGAATTCGACTATACCGGCTTTATCAGAAACACTGAGCAGAGCGCGGCGGACTGGACGACGTTGTTGCATGGTAAATCCCCTGGATTTCACGATTACAGAGAGCGTTAGATGAATTTTCCTGTGAAAAACTCATCTAACACACCTGACGGGGCATCCTTATTAAGCGCGAGCATTTTAACGAAAACGTTTGCGCAACGCTCGCACATTTTCACTTTTTCGTATCATTGTGGATAAGTCTGTGTGTAAAAAGGTATAAAGCGGGGTTTTGCTGGGGAATACAGCAGTCAGTCATTTTTTTGCAACTTTTCGGTTGCGGCCTGCGGAGAACTCCCTATAATGCGCCTCCATCGACACGGCGGATGTGAATCACTTCACACAACAAGCGGTTCGGTTGAAGAGAAAAAATCCTGAAATAACGGGTTGACTCTG
>NZ_JBMKIW010000014.1:0-81727 GCF_049237205.1 Enterobacter cloacae complex sp. SHL009 | reverse complement strand
TTCCCGCTTCAGAGTCAAGCGATTAATTTCGCTTTTCTCTGCTGACCCGGCGGCGTGTGTGCCGTTGTTCCGTGTCAGTGGAGGCGCATTATAGGGAGTTATTCCGACGTGACAAGCATAAAATACAAAAAACTTTTCGTTCGCTCACTTTTCAAACTTAACGCTTATTTATGTCGCGAATCGCCCGTTAAATGTGCGATTTCCCGGGCAAAACTGGCCACCTGCGACCAGTCGGTATAAACCACTTCCTTACGCGTATCGGTTTCACCCCCGGTCATCTTCATAATCAGGCGGATCATAAAGCGGTCATACCAGCGGTAGCGAGGGTAGCGCAGCGCGCCGGCAAAGACGGCGCACAGGTCTGGCTGCCACGGCGAGCTGAGTAAAAACTTGCGCGTGTAGCTGTTGGTCTGCGGCGTACGCTTCTCGGCTTTACGAGCGACAAGATTGACCGAGTAAAAGGCACCGGGCAATTTGTTGAGCACCGCCGTGTGCTTTTTAACAAAGCGATCCAGCGCCGGATGGAAATGCCCGTAACGAATTGACGCGCCAATTACCACGCGATCGTACTCCTGCCAGGCTATCTGCTCCGCACGGTTCAGGTTCACCACATCAGAGTAAATACCCAGCTCTTTTAATTCCGAAGCCAGATAAGCGGCAATCTCACGCGTTTGTCCGTCTCGCGTAGAGAAAAGAATCAATGTTTTCATCAACGGCTCCTTACTCGCGCCAGAATGTAGGGGTGAACAGCACCAGCAGCGTAAAGACCTCAAGACGACCAAACAGCATATTGGCGATGAGTATCCATTTCGCGACCGGGTTCATGCTGGCAAAGTTATCCGCCACAACGCCCAGGCCGGGCCCGAGGTTATTCAATGTTGCTACGACGGACGCAAAGGCGGAGAAATCATCCACCCCCGTCGCGATAATCGCCAGCATACTGACGATAAAGACCAGCGCATACGCCGAGAAGAATCCCCACACCGCTTCGAGGATACGTTCCGGCAGCGCGCGGTTCCCCAGCTTAATGCTGTAAACCGCGTTCGGGTGGACCAGGCGCTTCAGCTCACGGTTGCCCTGCTTAAACAACAGCAGAATACGAATTACCTTCAGGCCGCCGCCCGTAGAACCCGCACAGCCCCCGATAAATGCCGAGCATAACAGCAGCACCGGCAGGAACAGCGGCCAGCGCGCGATACTGTCCGTGGTAAACCCGGCGGTCGTCGCCATTGATACCACCTGGAAGAACGCCTGATTTAGCGTGGTCAGCGCGGAGTTGTAGACATCATGGAACCACAGCACCAGGGTACATATGATTACCAGCGTAAGCTGGACGCCAATAAACATACGGAACTCCGGGTCACGCCAGTACACCTTCAGGCTGCGCCCGCTCAGTAAAGAGAAGTGCAGACCGTAGTTACAGCCTGAAATCAGCAGGAAAATGGCAATAATGGTGTTAATCGTTGGACTGTCGAAGTAGCCGACGCTGGCATCGTGGGTGGAGAACCCGCCGATAGCGATCGTCGCAAAGCTGTGTCCGATGGCGTCGAAAGCGGGCATCCCGGCAAACCATAGCGCCAGCGCACAGGCCACCGTCAGTAATACATAGATAAGCCAGAGGGTTTTCGCCGTCTCGGCAATACGCGGGCGCATTTTGTTATCTTTCAACGGCCCGGGCATTTCAGCGCGATAGAGCTGCATGCCGCCAACGCCAAGAATAGGGAGAATAGCCACTGCCAGGACGATGATCCCCATCCCCCCGAACCACTGCAGCATCTGACGATAAAAGAGAATGGCGTGCGGGAGTGAATCCAGCCCCACCAGCGTCGTCGCCCCGGTGGTTGTTAAACCGGAGAACGATTCAAAAAAGGCATCCGTAATGCTCAGGTTAGGCTGTTCAGAGAAGATAAAGGGCAGCGAACCGACGCTCCCCAGCACCGTCCAGAACAGGACCACAATCAAAAATCCTTCGCGAGATTTCAGTTCACCTTTCTGACGACGGTTTGGCCACCACAGCAGCGAGCCGATCGCCAGCGCGACAAAGAAGGTCTGGGTAAATGCCCGCCCCGCGCCGTCCCGGTAGATAAGCGCCACCAGTCCTGGGAGAATCATCGTCCCGGAAAAGAGTATGACCAGCAGTCCAACGATTCGGGTTATGGCACGAAAATGCATCTCTGCCGCTTCCTTTGGTATTCAAAAAAGTGAGGTGGGGATTATTCTTCAATCGGCAGCAATTGCAACGAACCACGACTAAAATCAGCCAGTTTTGCTGAAAAAGCAGCCAGCTCCGCCTGCGGAAGCGCCACGCGTAATTTCACCATTGCCTGATATTCACTGTGCGCGATGACGCCGTTAAACTGTTTGAGCAGCGTTTCAATGCCCGATAGCTGAGCGTAATCGCACAACAAAGTATATTCGGTGAGCGGCGTTTTGCGGATAGTTGTGAGCATATTCAGTGCCTGCTGAACTCCGCCGCCATAGGCTTTTACCAGCCCACCCGTGCCTAACAGGATGCCGCCGTAGTAGCGCACCACCACGGCGGTAATTTCACCCACGCCGCTGCCCATCAGCTGCGAAAGCATGGGTTTACCGGCCGTGCCCGCCGGTTCACCGTCGTCGGAAAACCCCAGCTGTTGTGAATCATCCGGCGGCCCTGCCACCCACGCCACACAGTGGTGACGCGCGTCAGGATGTTCAGCCCGAACGGATTCGACAAACGCCTTTGCCGCCTCTACGCCGTCGGTATGCGCCAGCAGCGTAATAAAGCGGCTTTTCTTGATTTCCTCAACAAAGGTGACCGGTTCAGCCGGTATCAGCCAGCTTTCCATCAGGCCAGCTTCAGGTCTCGCGTCATATTCTCGATACCGTTTTCGTGAACCACTACGTTATCTTCGATGCGAATACCGCCAAACGGCTTCAGCGCGTCAATTTTTTCCCAGTTGAAGTGTTTGCTGAACTGGCCTTCACGCCACGGCGCCAGCAGGGATTCGATAAAGTAGATCCCCGGTTCAATCGTCAGCACCATACGCGGCTCCAGAATACGGGTGCAGCGCAGGTAAGGATATTTAGACGGTGCCGCCAGGTGCGTGCCGGTGTCATCCTGCATAAAGCCCGCAACGTCGTGAACCTGCAGGCCCAGCGGATGGCCGATACCGTGCGGCATGAATGGCCCGGTCAGATCGTTCTCGACCATCGCTTCTTCGCTCATATCTTTCACAATCTGATGTTTACGCAGCAGTTTTGCGATGCGCTGATGGAACTGGATGTGGTAATCCACATAGCTAGTTCCCGCCTTCATGGTGGCAATCAGCGCCAGCTGTTCATCGTTCACGTCTTTGATCAGCTGCGCGAAATCGGTGTCCGCATTCGCCGCCCAGGTACGGGTCAGATCGGCCGCGTAGCCGTTGTACTCAGCGCCAGCGTCCAGCAGAAAGCTGCGCATCTCAGACGGTGCATGGTGGTCAAGTTTAGTGTAATGCAGTACGGAAGCATGCTCGTTCAGCGCGACAATGTTGCTGTACGGCACGTCGGTATCACGGTGGCCCGTCGCGGTCAGATAGGCCTGATTGATGTCGAACTCGCTCATCCCCGACTGGAACGCTTCGTGCGCGGCACGGTGGCCATTCACCGCCGTTTTTTGCGCTTCACGCATGCAGTAAAGTTCGTAGTCGGTTTTATAGGCGCGGTAATAGTGCAGGTAATCCAGCACGCCTTTCGGATTGAGTTTGTCTGCCGGAATATCCAGACCCAGCGCGCGCTCCGGAACAGGGCCAATGTAGCCGATGTTGCCTCGCGCGGCAGGCAGCTGGCTACCAATACCGTCCGCTTTCGGCAGTGCAATCACATCAATCTCTTCCGTCCAGAAAGAGGTCGGCAGCGGTTCTACGTTGTGCCAGTAATCGACCGGCAGGTAGAACCACAGTTTCGGCTTGTTCACGCCGTCTACCAGCAGCCAGCAATTTGGAACCTGAGTCACCGGCACCCAGGCTTTGAACTGCGGGTTCACCTTAAACGGATAAGCGTGGTCATCCAGAAAGGTATTCATCAGCTCGCCGGAGTGGATCAGCAGCGCATCCAGCTTGAAGCGGGCCAGTACATCGCGGGTACGTTCCTGTAGGGTAACGATATGATTTTTATAAAGCGAAGCCAGTGAGTCCATCATTCTTCCTTTCGTTTTTTTGACCTCAAGTCATCGCATCTTAGCACACCTCACTCCGGCTGCGTGATTTCCACCGACCGTGATCAATGCAGCATTTTCTTAATGAGTAATTTGCATTTTATTAACATAAATCCCACACTCCGATTCATCTGGTATGACCAGATCCAATTGCTGGATTCAGGAGACTGACATGCTCTACAAAGGCGACACCCTGTACCTCAACTGGCTGGAAGATGGCATTGCCGAACTGGTGTTCGATGCCCCCGGCTCAGTGAACAAGCTTGATACCGCGACGGTGGCCAGTCTTGGCCAGGCGCTGGATGTTCTTGAAAAACAACCTGAATTAAAAGGGCTGCTGCTGCGTTCGAACAAAGCGGCCTTTATTGTCGGTGCCGATATCACCGAGTTTCTTTCGCTGTTCCTGGTCCCGGAAGAACAGCTGAGTCAGTGGCTGCACTTTGCCAACAGCGTCTTTAATCGTCTGGAAGATCTGCCTGTCCCGACCATTTCCGCCGTTAACGGCTACGCGCTGGGCGGCGGCTGCGAATGCGTACTCGCGACCGACTACCGTCTGGCGACGCCGGACCTGCGCATCGGCCTGCCGGAAACCAAGCTGGGCATCATGCCGGGCTTTGGCGGCACCGTGCGTATGCCGCGCATGCTGGGTGCCGACAGCGCCCTTGAGATCATTGCCGCAGGTAAAGATGTCGGCGCAGAACAGGCTCAGAAAATCGGCCTGGTCGACGGCGTCGTGAAGCCAGAGAAACTGGTTGAAGGTGCACTCGCCATTCTGCGTCAGGCCATTAACGGCGATCTCGACTGGAAAGCCAAACGCCAGCCGAAGCTGGAACCGTTAAAACTCAGCAAGATTGAAGCCACCATGAGCTTCACCATCGCCAAAGGCATGGTGATGCAGACGGCGGGTAAACACTACCCGGCACCGATCACGGCGGTGAAAACCATTGAAGCAGCTGCTCGTCTCGGACGCGATGAAGCGCTG
Source organism: Enterobacter cloacae complex sp. SHL009 (assembly GCF_049237205.1). Taxonomy (NCBI): domain Bacteria; kingdom Pseudomonadati; phylum Pseudomonadota; class Gammaproteobacteria; order Enterobacterales; family Enterobacteriaceae; genus Enterobacter; species Enterobacter cloacae complex sp. SHL009. Next base: position 76,568 of record NZ_JBMKIW010000014.1, on the reverse strand, counting down.
AAGCTCGAAAATCAGAGCTTTGTCCCTCTGGCGCACACCAATGAAGCTCGCGCGCTGGTCGGTATCTTCCTCAACGATCAGTTCGTGAAGGGTAAAGCCAGGCAGCTGACCAAAAACGTTGAGACGCCAAAACATGCGGCGGTACTCGGCGCGGGCATTATGGGTGGCGGCATCGCTTACCAGTCGGCCTGGAAAGGCGTGCCGGTAGTGATGAAAGACATCAGCGAGAAATCCCTGACGCTGGGCATGACCGAAGCGTCCAAGCTTCTGAATAAACAGCTGGAGCGTGGAAAAATTGACGGGCTGAAGCTTGCAGGTGTGATCTCCACCATTCAGCCCGTGCTGGAATACAGCGGTTTCGACCGCGTGGACGTCGTCGTTGAAGCGGTTGTTGAGAACCCGAAAGTCAAAAAAGCGGTGCTGGCAGAAACGGAAGACAAAGTTCGTCCTGAGACCGTGCTGGCTTCGAACACCTCCACCATTCCAATCAGCGAACTGGCGAGCGTGCTAAAGCGTCCGGAAAACTTCTGCGGGATGCACTTCTTCAATCCGGTACACCGAATGCCGCTGGTCGAAGTGATCCGTGGGGAAAAAACCTCTGACGAAACCATCGCTAAAGTGGTGGCATGGGCAAGCAAGATGGGCAAAACGCCGATCGTTGTTAACGACTGCCCGGGCTTCTTCGTCAACCGCGTGCTGTTCCCTTACTTCGCCGGCTTCAGCCAGCTGCTGCGCGACGGTGCGGACTTCCGCAAAATCGACAAAGTGATGGAGAAACAGTTCGGCTGGCCGATGGGCCCGGCGTATCTGCTGGACGTGGTCGGCATTGATACCGCCCACCACGCTCAGGCGGTGATGGCGGCAGGCTTCCCGCAGCGCATGCAGAAAGATTATCGCGACGCCATTGACGCTCTGTTCGACGCTAACCGCTTCGGCCAGAAAAACGGCCAGGGCTTCTGGCGCTATAAAGAAGACAGCAAAGGCAAACCGAAGAAAGAAGAAGATGCCGTGGTGGATGGTCTGCTGGCCGACGTTAGCCAGCCGAAACGCGACTTCACCGACGATGAGATCATCGCCCGCATGATGATTCCAATGATTAACGAAGTGGTGCGTTGCCTCGAAGAAGGCATTATCGCCAGCCCGGCGGAAGCGGATATGGCGCTGGTATACGGCCTGGGCTTCCCTCCGTTCCACGGCGGCGCGTTCCGCTGGCTGGACACGCTCGGCAGCGCCCGCTATCTCGATATGGCTCAGCAGTATCAGCACCTCGGCCCGCTTTATGAAGTGCCGGAAGGGCTGCGTAACAAAGCGCGCCATAACGAACCCTACTATCCAGCAGTTGAGCCAGCCCGTCCGGTTGGCGAGCTGAAAACGGCTTAAGGAGTCACAATGGAAAAGGTTGTCATTGTTGATGCGATTCGCACCCCGATGGGCCGTTCAAAAGGCGGCGCGTTCCGTAACGTGCGTGCGGAAGACCTCTCCGCGCACCTGATGCGTAGCCTGCTGGCGCGTAACCCGGCGCTGGATCCTGCTGCACTGGACGATATCTACTGGGGCTGCGTGCAGCAGACCCTGGAGCAGGGCTTCAACATCGCCCGTAACGCGTCGCTGCTGGCGGAGATCCCGCATTCGGTTCCGGCCGTCACCGTCAACCGCCTGTGCGGTTCGTCAATGCAGGCGCTGCACGACGCGGCGCGCATGATCATGACCGGCGATGCTCAGGCCTGCCTGGTGGGCGGCGTCGAGCACATGGGTCACGTGCCGATGAGCCACGGGGTCGATTTCCACCCAGGCATGAGCCGTAACGTGGCGAAAGCCGCGGGGATGATGGGCCTGACCGCCGAGATGCTCTCTCGGCTGCACGGCATTAGCCGTGAAATGCAGGATGCCTTTGCCGCGCGCTCTCACGCTCGCGCATGGGCGGCGACGCAGTCCGGCGCCTTTAAGAATGAGATCATCCCGACCGGCGGCCACGACGCTGACGGCGTACTGAAGCAGTTCAGCTACGACGAAGTCATCCGCCCGGAAACCACCGTAGAAGCGCTTTCTACCCTGCGCCCTGCGTTTGATCCGGTCACCGGTACGGTAACGGCAGGTACTTCGTCGGCACTGTCCGACGGTGCCGCCGCGATGCTGGTGATGAGCGAAAGTCGCGCCCGCGAGCTGGGCTTAACGCCTCGCGCTCGGGTACGTTCGATGGCGGTCGTGGGCTGCGATCCTTCAATCATGGGTTACGGCCCGGTTCCGGCCTCGAAGCTGGCGCTGAAAAAAGCGGGATTAACCGCCAGCGACATCGACCTGTTTGAAATGAACGAAGCGTTCGCCGCGCAGATCCTGCCGTGCATTAAAGATCTGGGGCTGATGGAGCAGATCGACGAGAAGATTAACCTCAACGGCGGCGCGATCGCCCTCGGTCACCCGCTGGGCTGCTCCGGAGCGCGTATCAGCACGACGCTTATCAACCTGATGGAACGCAAAGATGCCCAGTTTGGTCTGGCAACGATGTGTATCGGGCTGGGTCAGGGTATCGCGACGGTGTTTGAGAGAGTGTAAATCAGGAAAAGTATCTCAAAGCCAATGACGTCAGAACGAACGCAGCCAACGCAGTTATGGCGTCATTGGCGAAGAGAAAGAGTTTAGTTGCCGTTCTTCCCGCCTGTCAGGGGCGGGTTTTTTATTTAAATGAAGGCAAACGCATCGCCAAACAGGCGGTCTTCACGCGCGTCACGTTCGTTGCAGAACAGGTCGCGGGCAATTTTCGCCATCTCGAAACGGCCAGCGATATAGATATCGTGCCCTGCCAGCGTGCCGTGATCCTGCAGCACCGCCGTCAGCACCGTCCCGCTACGACCACGCCAGCCCTCTTCCGGCTGCTCAACCACCGGCTCAATGCGCAGGTTAGGATGGGTTACGCTCAGCGCTTCCAGCTCTGACAGGTCGTACAGATGTTTCTCTTCGCGGCCACCCCAGTAAATGGTGATGTCACGGTCAGGGTTACGCGCCAGGGCGGTCAGCAGAATGGAGCGCACATAAGAGAAGCCCGTACCGCCAGCGATCAGGATCAGCGGACGGTCTTCGTCATCGCGCAGCCACGCATCGCCGTGCGGAATATCCACCACGATTTCACGTTCCTTCAGGATCCGATCCATCACCGCCATCGCATACAGGTTAAGCTCTGACGCACCAATATGAAGCTCAATAAATTCCTGCTCCGCTGGCGTTGAGGCCATAGAGAAAGGACGCTTATCACGCTCATCCATCACGACCATCAGGTACTGACCCGCGCGGAAAGAGAATGGCGCTTCAGGCACTAAACGGACGCGATATACGGTGTCGGTGATGGCATCTACCGAGGTCACTTTACAGCTTAAGGTTGTCATTCGCTCTCTCTGTCGGGAAGTCTATAGGGCTTAACGGTTAGCTCAGGGTTTACCGTTATTCATTATGGCCAGCTCGTCCCAGATCGCGTCAATTCGCGCGGTCACGGCAGGATCTTTTTTGATCGGGCGACCCCATTCACGGTCGGTTTCGCCAAGCCATTTATTTGTGGCATCCAGTCCCATCTTTGAGCCAAGACCGGAAACCGGCGAGGCAAAATCCAGGTAATCTATCGGCGTGTTTTCGACTAACACCGTATCGCGCGCCGGGTCCATGCGCGTGGTAATGGCCCAGATTACGTCATTCCAGTCGCGGGCGTTAACGTCATCATCGCAGACAATAACAAATTTGGTATACATAAACTGGCGCAGGAAAGACCATACGCCCATCATCACGCGTTTAGCGTGACCAGGATACTGCTTCTTCATCGTGACCACCGCCATGCGATACGAGCATCCTTCAGGCGGCAGATAAAAATCAACAATTTCCGGGAACTGCTTTTGCAGGATCGGCACAAACACTTCATTCAGCGCCACGCCCAGCACCGCCGGTTCATCCGGTGGACGTCCGGTATATGTGGAGTGATAAATCGCATCTTCACGCTGCGTAATGTGCGTCACGGTAAACACCGGGAAGTTATCCACTTCGTTGTAATAGCCGGTGTGGTCGCCGTAGGGGCCTTCTGGCGCCATTTCACCCTGCTCGAGGTAACCCTCCAGCACAATTTCCGCACTAGCCGGAACTTCGAGATCGTTAGAGATACACTTCACGACTTCGGTTTTCGTTCCGCGCAGCAGGCCTGCAAACGCATATTCAGAGAGCGTATCCGGCACGGGCGTGACGGCTCCCAGAATGGTGGCCGGATCGGCGCCTAAGGCGACAGACACCGGGAAACGCTCCCCCGGATGCGCAGCGCACCACTCCTGGAAATCCAGCGCGCCGCCGCGATGCGACAGCCAGCGCATAATGAGTTTATTCTTGCCAATCAACTGCTGGCGGTAAATACCGAGGTTTTGCCGCTCTTTGTGCGGGCCGCGCGTAACGGTCAGCCCCCAGGTGATCAGCGGAGCGGCATCTTCAGGCCAGCACTGCATAATAGGGATTTTGGTCAGATCAACCGCATCGCCTTCCAGCACTTTCTGCTGGCACGGCGCGCCGCGCAGGCGCTTGGTGGGCATGTTCAGCACCTGCTTAAACTGCGGCAGCTTGTCGAACAGATCGCGGAAGCCCTTCGGAGGCTCCGGCTCTTTCAGAAACGCCAGCAGTTTACCGACTTCACGCAGCGCAGAGACGTCTTCCTGCCCCATTCCCAGTGCAACACGACGCGGTGTACCAAACAGATTGCACAGCACCGGCATGGAGTAACCTTTCGGATTTTCAAACAGTAATGCGGGGCCACCGGCACGCAGGGTGCGGTCAGCAATTTCTGTCATTTCCAGGTAAGGATCGACAGGAAGTGTAATACGTTTGAGTTCACCCTGCTTTTCCAGCAGCGTCAGGAAGTCGCGGAGATCGTGGTATTTCATGCAGTTAATCATGGCCTCTCTGTAAGCGCTTCATTATACGGCGTAAGCCTGCTTGATGCTGTAATTTTGTTAAATAAGCGTGAACTTATGCGTTCTGTTCCATTTTCCCCCATTATAATCAACTTAGCGATCCCGCCAGGGTTTTGATATGCTTGCGCCCCGAACTAAGGGAAAGAGTGATTATGCAGGCCTGGTATTTACTGTATTGCAAACGCGGGCAACTTCAGCGCGCGCAGGAACATCTTGAACGTCAGTCTGTAAATTGCCTGACGCCCGTGATCACGCTTGAAAAAATGCAGCGCGGGAAGCGCACAACCGTCAGTGAGCCGTTGTTCCCGAACTACTTGTTTGTGGAGTTCGACCCGGAAGTCATCCATACCACCACCATCAGCGCAACGCGCGGCGTCAGCCACTTCGTTCGTTTTGGTGCCCATCCGGCAACGGTTCCGTCGACGGTCATTCATCAGCTGTCGATTTATCAACAGCCTGAGGGGATCACCGACCCCGAAACCCCTTACACAGGCGATAGCGTCGTGATTACCGAAGGCGCTTTCGAAGGCCTGCAGGCGATTTTTGCCGAGCCGGACGGGGAAGCGCGCTCTATGCTGTTGCTCAATCTGCTGAACAAGCAGGTGCTGCAGAGCGTTAAAAACACCGACTTCCGCAAGCTTTAAACGTTTATTCCGAACAGATTACGCACGTTGTCATCCGTCTGCGCCGAAAGCCAGTGCGGATCCTCTCCGCGCCACTTCGCGACGCTCTCAACAATGTGCCCCAGATACGCGGGCTCATTCCGCCGCGATGCAGGTTTGGATTTCATATCGCGCGGTAGCAGATAAGGCGCATCGGTTTCGAGGAGCAGCCGGTCAGCCGGGATTACTGGCAACAGCTCACGAAGTTCAAGCCCGCGGCGCTCATCGCAAACCCAGCCGGTAATACCTAGATAAAGCCCTCGCTTCAGGCAATCCAGCGCTTCCTGCCGTGAACCGGTGAAGCAGTGCAGTACCGCGCCGGGCAGTTTCTCCAGCCACGGATCCAGAAGTGTCAGGAAACGCTCATGCGCGTCGCGGCAGTGCATAAACACGGGCATTTCAAGCTCTGCTGCGAGCGCAAGCTGGGCAGTAAACGCCTTTTCCTGCTCTTCAGGCGTGGAAAAATTACGGTTGAAATCGAGACCGCATTCGCCGATCGCCACCACTTCTGGCGTCTTCGCCAACCTGTAGAGAGTGTCGCCACTTTCCGCTGTCCACTGGCTGCTGTCGTGAGGATGCACGCCAGCGGTAGACCAACAGCGATCGTAGCCTTGAGCCAGCTGCTGCGCCTGCTCGCTCTCATGCAGGTTGGTGCCCGTCAGCAGCAGTCCTTTCACCCCGGCGGCAAACGCGCGCGCAACCACCTCATCACGATCTTTCGCAAACTGCGAGCTGGTCAGGTTGAGTCCGATATCAAACATGCAAATCCCCATATAACAACCGCCCTGACGGGCGGCTGATTTTACTCTTCAGTGGTCTTGTCGGACGTATCGTCTTCGTCATCCGCTCGACGCCCTTTACCCACGTAGAAACGCGAGAAGAATACGCCGACCTCAAACAGGCAGTACATCGGTATGGCCAGCAGCGTCTGCGAGAAAACATCCGGCGGTGTCAGCAGCATGCCGACCACGAAGGCGCCCACCAGAATATATGGACGCTTCTTACGCAGGTCATCCGGGGTCGTTACTCCTACCCAGCAGAGCAGCACAATGGCCACCGGCACTTCGAATGCCACGCCAAACGCCATAAACAGCGCCATCACAAAGCTGAGGTAGCTGGCGATATCCGTCGACACCTGGACCCCTTCCGGCGCGGTATGCGTCAGGAAGCCGAAGGCCAGCGGGAAGACGACGAAATAGGCAAACGCCATGCCGATATAGAACAGCAGCGAGCTGGACACCAGCAGCGGGATCACCAGCTTGCGTTCATGCTTATACAGCGCTGGCGCCACAAACGCCCACAACTGGTAAAGAATGACCGGTGCAGAGGCAATCAACGACACCCAAAAGGTCAGCTTGATGGGGGTAAAGAACGGAGAAGCAACGTCTGTTGCAATCATCGTTGCGCCCAGCGGCATCTGCTTGATCAGCGGCGCAGAGACCACCTGATAGATATCGTTGGCAAAATAGACCAGGCACAGGAATATGAGTAAAACCGCAATAATGCAGTTTAACAGGCGCTTACGCAGCTCAATGAGGTGCGTAATCAGCGGTTGAGTATCATCTACTGCCATGTTTACGCTTTATCACTCGACGAGGGGGATGATTCGGAAACGGACGCAGCGGGCTTCACTTCCGCCGCTTTTGCCACTGGCTCTTCTGGCTGCGCCTGTTTTTTCAATTCGGTTTCGTGCGGCGTCTGTTCTGGTGCGGCAGCCTGATGTTCAGCACTGGCAGGCGTTACGCCCTCGCGCTGCTCCTCGCTGCCCTTAACCACCGGGTTATGGATGGTGTTCGCTTCATCGCTCGCTTTTTCAGGATCGTTAACGCTATAGGAACGCTTCATCGATTCCGCCGCTTCGCGCAGCTCATCCATTGACGCTTTCAGTTCCGGCGTCAGGTTATCCATGCTCGCCTTCTCGACCTTTTTCAGGCTTTCCTGAAATTCCTGCAGCTTAAGCTCCTGCGCCAGTTCATTCTGAACGGTCGATGCCAGCGATCTCAGCGCACGAACCCAGCCCGCAACGGTTTTCACTGCCACCGGCAGACGCTGCGGCCCCAGCACAATCAGGCCAATCACAAAGACCAGCAGGAGCTCACTAAAACCAATGTCGAACACGACTTACACCTGCTCTTTATCGTGGCGTTTAGCGTCTTCCTTTTTGGCTTCTTCTTGCTTGTCGGCGATGGATTTAGCAGTAAAGTCAGCGTCCTGGCTGGTTTTATCCTGCTTGCTCTCATCATCGCTCATCGCTTTCTTGAAGCCTTTGATAGACGCGCCCAGATCGGAACCAATAGAACCGAGCTTTTTGGTGCCAAACAGCAGCACGACGATGACGGCAATAATGACTAATTGCCAGATACTGATACCACCCATACATGTTCCTCAGGGATAGATGATTAATGAGTCAGGTCGCATTATACGTATGCGACCCGTCGATAGCGACGCACGCTCAGCGCGTTTTTCGCCAGCCTGCCAGCCAGACTACCACCCCGCCAGCCATCAGCCAGGCGGGCATCATCTGCCAGTCCGGACGGTTGATCAGCAGCAGCGTACCGCTCAGCAGCAGCGTTGCGCCAATCCCAAAGAGATAGCGGGACTGCCCCTGGCGAACGCGGCTGGACTGAAGCTCGCGGGCGATTTTATCCATGCTGTGCTGAAGGTTCTTGCTCTGACGCAAACTGTCATAAACCAGTTCGGGAATTTCAGGCATTTTTTCTATCCAGAACGGGCCCTTCTCTTTCAGCGAGCGCACCAGCGCTGGAATGCCAACCTGATCCTTAATCCAGGATTCAAGGAAAGGTTTCGCAGTCTTCCACAAGTCTAACTGAGGATAGAGCTGTCGGCCTACACCCTCAACGTAAAGTAATGTTTTCTGGAGTAAAACTAGCTGTGGCTGAACTTCCATATTAAACCGGCGAGCCGTGTTGAACAGGTTCAACAGTACGTGCCCAAAGGAGATTTCCGCCAGTGGTTTTTCAAAAATCGGTTCACAAACGGTCCGGATCGCAAACTCGAACTCTTCGACGTTAGTGTCCGGCGGAACCCAGCCGGAATCGACGTGCAGCTCGGCCACCTTACGGTAGTCGCGGTTGAAGAACGCGATGAAGTTCTCAGCCAGATACCGTTTATCTTCTTTGTTCAGCGACCCCACAATCCCGCAGTCGATACCGATATATTTCGGGTCCTCAGGGTGTTCGTAGCTCACAAAGATATTGCCCGGATGCATGTCCGCATGGAAAAAGCTGTCGCGGAATACCTGGGTAAAGAAGACCTGTACGCCACGTTCGGCCAGGAGCTTCATGTTTGTTCCCTGCTTCTCCAGGGCTACGACATCCGAAACCGGAATACCGTAGATACGCTCCATCACCATCATGTTCTGGCTGCAGTAGTCAGAATAGACTTCAGGTACATAGAGCATCGGGCTGTTTTCAAAGTTGCGGCGCAGCTGAATGGCGTTTGCCGATTCGCGCAGCAGGTTAAGCTCATCAATCAGCGTTTTTTCATATTCCCGCACCACTTCCAGTGGACGAAGGCGGCGCCCGTCCGGCAGCAAGCGTGGCACCCAGCGCGCCAGACGATAAATCAGCTTCATGTCCGCTTTGATGACTGGCAGGATGTCCGGACGAATAACTTTGATAACGACTTCTTTGCCGTTTTCTTTCAAACGCGCGGTGTGCACCTGCGCGATAGAGGCCGACGCCAGCGGCTGAATATCGAAATCGTCAAACCAGGTTTCGACGGGTACATTTCCCATCGCCTCTTCAATTTGCTTTTTCGCGCGCGCGCCGTCAAAGGGTGCGACGCGGTCCTGAAGCATTGCGAGCTCATCGGCAATGAGAGGCGGGAAGAGGTCGCGGCGGGTCGAGAGCATCTGCCCGAATTTAATCCATACCGGACCGAGTTCCTGCAGCGCCAGGCGCAGACGCTCACCCAGCGGTTGACCTTTGTGGCGATTGGGCATCCAGAACAGCATCCGCCGCCAGATGCGAAGCGGCAGCGTGATGCGCATTTTGGGAATAAGCTCGTCGAGCCCGTAGCTCAAAAAGGTGCGAATAATAAAATAGAGGCGCCGAATTTCACCAGGCGTCATTTGCCCTCCAGTTTTTCCAGCCGTTTGGTAAACGCATCAACCGCGCGTTCAACAGCAGCGGTTTCTTCCGCAAACCATGCAACTTCCAGTGGCCCGGGCGCCATTCGCCACTCCTCAGTCAGCACTTCCGCCGCATAGCGTTGCTGGCGCTGGAGGCTTTTACGCGCAAAGGAGGCGCCGCCATGAAGAACTTTCCCGATGCCTTCGGCGGCAATGTCGCCGATAAAAGGCGCGAGCAGCTCCGCCGGATCGAACTCCGCCAGGTCGGTGAGCGCAACGAAGTTCTGCACGACCTGAATGTCGCCCTCCACTTCCAGCTCACCGCTGCGGATAAGCGCCGTTAATTGCTGGCGATCGCGCAGTTTTGGCAGCACGCTCATGTGCGTGATGACCGAGCAGTCGGCGTCACCTTCCCACGCCCCCAGAACGTCAAGCTGGCGTTCGCTGAAGACCAGCACAAGCGGCGTCGAGAACTCTTTTAAAACAATACGTAATACCTTCCCGTTTAGCCGCTGACGCGCTGCTTTAAGCGCCGGAGCACGATAGAGAAAAGCATTCAGTACGTTTTCGATACCTGCGGTGACTAAGGGTTTAAAGGGCACGGGACACCTCCACTCAGAACTTGTAACCGCGATGCAGCGCGACGACACCCGCCGTCAGGTTGAAATACTCAACGTTCTCAAATTCTGCATCCTGCATCATGGCTTTTAATGTGTCCTGATCCGGGTGCATACGGATAGATTCCGCCAGATAGCGGTAGCTTTCCGCATCGTTGGCCACCAGCTCACCGATGCGCGGCAGGACGTGGAAGGAATAGGCGTCGTAAGCTTTGCTCAGCGGCTCAATGATCGGTTTTGAGAACTCGAGCACCAGCAGACGTCCACCCGGCTTCAGCACGCGGTACATGGAGCGCAGCGCTTTTTCTTTATCGGTCACGTTACGCAGACCGAAAGAGATCGTGATGCAATCAAAGGTATTGTCCGGGAATGGCAGCGCTTCGGCGTTTGCCTGCACATACTCCACATTCCCCACCACGCCGATATTACGCAGCTTTTCGCGTCCCATTTTCAGCATGGAGTCATTAATATCGGCGAGAACAACGCGACCGGTTTCGCCCACCAGACGGGAGAATTTCGCGGTTAAATCGCCCGTACCACCGGCTAAATCCAGCACCGTTTGTCCACGACGTACGCCGCTGCAGTCAATGGTGAAGCGCTTCCACAAGCGATGAATGCCGAACGACATCAGGTCATTCATCACATCGTACTTCGCCGCCACGGAATGAAATACGTGGGCCACCATGTCAGCTTTCTGCGCTTTGGCAACAGTCTGAAAGCCAAAGTGCGTTGTGTCTTGTGAATCGTCAGCCATCTCAGAGCCTGCTTATCAGTAAAATGTTCGTGAAGTGTAACAGATTGGGCGCGTTTGCCCTACGTTTCAACCACCGCGAAAGAAACGCGCTGGAGTCTCGTCTGGTGATAAATCCGCCGCTAACGTATTGTCTTCACTGTTTGTATTTTGTTCGTCCGCACCTTCTCGCAGGCGAAACTCGTCGTCCTGGGCGGTGGCCTGTTCGACCAATTCCGGATTAATCTCGCGTTTAACCTCAACCCCCAGGCTACGGAATGATTCGGCCTGTGCCAGCAGATTGCCACGTCCGGAGGCGAGTTTTTTCATCGCCTGGCGGTAGTTATCCTGCGCACGATCCAGGCTCTGCCCGACTGAAGACATGTCGTCCACGAAGAGGCGCATTTTGTCGTAAAGCTTGCTGGCACGATCGGCAATCTGCTGAGCGTTGCGGCTCTGGTGCTCATAGCGCCACAGGTTCGCAATGGTGCGTAACGCCACCAGCAGCGTGGTGGGGCTGACCAGCATAATGTTATTTTTGAGCGCTTCGGTGATAAGCTCGGGCTGTCTGTCGAGCGCCAGCAGGAACGCGGGTTCTACCGGGATGAACATCAGGACATAGTCCAGCGAGCGCAGACCCGGCAACTGCTGGTAGTCTTTTCTGCCGAGCAGGCGAATATGATTACGCACGGAGGCAATGTGCTCCTGCAGCGCAGACTCGCGCGTGTAATCATCGTCCGCATTAAAGTAGCGTTCATACGCCACCAGCGTCATTTTGGCGTCAATCACCACATCTTTACCCTGCGGCAGCCGCACAATCACATCCGGCTGCATTCGCGAGCGGGCATCGTTTTCAATACTCACCTGCGTTTCGTATTCATATCCTTCCCGCAGTCCAGAGGCCTCCAGCACGCGGGTCAGCACCACTTCTCCCCAGTTGCCCTGGGTTTTGTTATCCCCTTTCAGCGCGCGGGTCAGGTTGACCGCTTCCTGCGCCATTTGCGCATTCAGCTGCTGAAGATTGCGAATCTCATGCGCCAGCGTGTGTCGCTCGCGGGCTTCCTGACCAAAGCTGTCCTGCACCTGACGGCGAAAACCGTCCAGCTGTTCGCGCAGCGGCGTCAGCAGGCTGTTCAGGCTCTGGCGGTTCTGTTCGTCAACGCGGCGGTTGCTGTGCTCAAAAATCCGGTTGGCGAGGTTCTCAAACTGTTCGCTGAGGCGCTGCTCGCTGTTGATCATCTGGCGGATTTTGTCTTCCGCATGCAGCTGGGTGGATTCAAGACGGGTAGTGACTTCGCGGAGATCGGCCTCCAGCGAGGTGTTGATATCTCGCAGGTTGCGCAGCTCGTTGTTAAGCAGCTCGCACTCCTCTCGCCAGTGTTCGCTCAGGGCAAGCTGCTGCTTTGCCGCACTTAATTCAGCGACTATCTCTTCGCGCTCTGCCAGCTGGTCGGCCTTCTGCTGTGCATGCTGATAGCTGGAAATGAGCCAGCCTATCGCCACGCCCGCCACCGCAATTACCGCGTAAATCAGGATCGAGATATCCACAATGCCCCCTGCATCAACGTATTACCCGCACAAAATAGAATTGTGCTGTATAAACGTCCAGTTTGAAAGGGTTTTCCTGCGAGGCGCTACGCAAAAAATAAAGGCCGAACGCGTCGGCCTTTGATTTCAGAAGAGAGGATTAGATCAGGCGACGCGCGGCTTCCACCACGATTTTCACCGCATGACTTTCGGTCTGCTTCATGGTTTCGGCGTTCGGGATCTCCTGCTGGGTGCGGTTGACGATAACGCCCGCCACCATACCGGCACGCAGACCCTGGCTTGCGCACATGGTCAGCAGCGTTGCGGATTCCATTTCGTAGTTCATCACGCCCATGGACTGCCACTCTTCCATTGAGCCTTTGAAACGGCTTACCACGCGGCCTGAGAAGGTGTCGTAACGTTCCTGGCCCGGGTAGAAGGTGTCGGAAGAGGCGGTGACGCCCACGTGGGTAGTTGCGCCCACGGATTTCGCGGCTTCAACCAGCGCGGTGGTGCATTCGAAATCAGCCACTGCCGGGAATTCCATCGGTGCAAAGTGCAGGCTTGCGCCGTCCAGACGAACGGACGCGGTCGTGACCAGCACGTCACCCACGTTGATGTGCGGCTGGATAGCGCCGGTGGTGCCGATACGCAGGAAAGTACGGATGCCCAGCTGTGCCAGCTCTTCAACAGCAATAGACGTAGACGGACCACCGATACCGGTAGAGCACACGATCACCGCTTTGCCATCCAGCTCTGCGCGCCAGGTGGTGAACTCACGATGGGCAGCCAGCTTGACCGGCTTATCCATCAGCGCGGCGATCTTTTCCACACGCTCAGGATCGCCAGGGACGATAGCGAGCGTAGCCCCTTGTAAATCGTTTTTGGTGAGGCCGAGATGAAAAACATCAGACTTAGACATAGGTGACTCCTCTGTGGGTCGGTTAGTCAGAAGAAGTAAAACGGTACTTTACAGAAGCAGTAAGCATATTTTCGTGACATACCTCACCATGAATGAAAATGATTACATTGAATTTCCATAAAAAAGTGATTTACATCACATTAACAAGTTATATCGCCAGGTGCTGCACAAAAGATAGACCGTTTAAGGCACTGTGAGTTGTTAACCTGGTGTCTATATTTACCTTTGCGCTAACTCATTGGTACGGAGAATGCCATGACTGAAAAAACCGGTTTTGCACCTGCTGCGGCCCCACATGCTTCAACCATTGTGTCGACGCCAGAAGCGGCAATTACCGCGGGCGAGACCTCTATTCCCACGCAGGGAGAGAACATGCCTGCTTACCACGCACGGCCAAAATCGGCGGACGGCCCGCTGCCCATCGTGATCGTGGTACAGGAAATTTTCGGTGTTCACGAACACATTCGCGATCTCTGCCGCCGGCTGGCGCTGGAAGGGTATCTGGCCGTTGCGCCAGAGCTCTACTTCCGTCAGGGCGATCCGAACGACTACAGCGATATTCCAACATTGCTCAGCAACCTGGTGAGCAAAGTCCCGGACGCGCAGGTGCTGGCCGATCTCGACCACGTCGCCAGCTGGGCGGCGCGCAACGGCGGCGATCCGCATCGTCTTCTGGTCACCGGTTTCTGCTGGGGTGGACGCATTAGCTGGCTGTATGCCGCGCATAACCCGCAGCTCAAAGCCGCTGTCGCCTGGTACGGCAAACTGGTGGGTGAAAAAACGCTGAATTCACCGAAACATCCCGTCGATATCGCCACCGAGTTAAATGCCCCCGTGTTAGGGCTTTACGGCGGTCAGGACACCGGCATTTCGCTGGATTCGGTTGAGACCATGCGCCATGCGCTCCGCGCGGCAAATGCGAAGGCGGAGATCGTGGTGTATCCGGATGCCGGGCACGCGTTTAATGCCGATTATCGTCCGAGCTATCACGCAGAATCAGCCAAAGATGGCTGGCAGAGAATGCTGGCGTGGTTTAGCCAGTACGGCGGTAAGAAAGCGTAATAAAAAAGCCCGGTGGCGGCTATGCCTTACCGGGCCAACAGGTAGGCCGGGTAAGCGTTGTCGCCACCCGGCAATCCAGCACCGCTACGCCTGACGCAGGTTCTGCGCCGCCTTCACCATGTTCGCCAGCGCCGCGCGCGTCTCCGGCCAGCCGCGGGTTTTCAGTCCGCAGTCCGGGTTCACCCACAGGCGCTCTGCCGGAATGCGCTGGGCCGCTTTTTTTAGCAGGGCTTCAATCCACTCCACGCTCGGCACGTTCGGGGAGTGAATATCGTACACGCCCGGCCCGATTTCATTCGGGTAGTCGAACTCTTCAAACGACTCCAGCAGCTCCATGTCTGAACGCGAGGTCTCGATGGTGATCACGTCGGCGTCCAGCGCGGCAATCGAATCCATGATGTCGTTAAATTCGCAGTAACACATGTGGGTGTGGATCTGGGTGTCATCCTTCGCCACCGCAGCGTTGATGCGGAACGCCTCCACGCCCCACTGCAGGTAGGCATCCCAGTCGCTGCGGCGCAGCGGCAGGCCTTCGCGCAGCGCCGGCTCGTCAATCTGGATAATGCCAATGCCTGCCGCTTCCAGATCCGCCACTTCATCACGCAGCGCCAGGGCAATCTGTTTGGCGATGGTTTCACGGGTCACGTCTTCACGCGGGAACGACCAGCAGAGAATGGTCACCGGACCGGTCAGCATCCCTTTTACCGGCTTGTCGGTCAGGGACTGGGCATACTTCGCCCACTCCACGGTGATCGCTTCCGGGCGGCTGACGTCACCGATAACCACCGGCGGCTTGACGCAGCGGGAGCCGTAGCTCTGCACCCAGCCGTTCTGGGTAAAGACGAAGCCGTCCAGGTGCTCGCCGAAGTATTCCACCATGTCGTTACGCTCGGCCTCGCCGTGCACCAGCACGTCCAGCCCCAGGCGCTCCTGCTCGATAATCGCCTGCTTGATGTGTTCCGCGATGCCGGTGCGGTAGTGATTCGCATCCAGATTGCCCTTTTTAAAGTCCAGGCGCAGGCCGCGGATCTCCGTAGTTTGCGGGAAAGAACCGATCGTCGTTGTTGGCCACGCGGGCAGATTGAAGCGGGCGCGCTGCGCTTCAGCGCGCACCTCGTACGGGCTCTGACGCTGGCTGTCCCGGGCGGTGATGGCCGCCAGGCGTTTCTCCACCGCCGGGTTGTGCACGCGCGCCGAGTGACGGCGCGCCTGGATCGGTGCGCTCCATTCGGTAATCGCCGCCGTTTCGCCGCTGTTCAGCGCGTCGCGCAGCAGCGTTAACTCTTCACATTTTTGCAGGGCGAAGGCAAACCAGCTTTTTACTTCAGGGTCGAGACGGGTTTCCACGCTCAGATCGATCGGGCTGTGCAGCAGGGAACAAGATGAGGCCACCCACAGCTCACGTTTGTCGACGATGTCTTTGATTTGTGCGTATTTCTCGGTGAGATCGGCGCGCCAGACGTTACGGCCGTTGATCAGCCCGGCAGAGAGCAGCCAGTCCGCTGGCAGGCGCTTGTGCAGTTCCGCGACATCGTCTTTACCGTGTACGAGATCAACGTGCAGGCCTTGAACCGGCAGCGCGGTAATGGTTTTCAGGTTCGGCGTCACGCCTTCAAAATAGGTCGTCAGCAGGAGTTTTACCTGACCGGTGAGCGCGTCATACGCCGGTTTGAAGGCATCGAGCCATTCCTGAGGCAACTCGAGCACCAGCGCCGGTTCGTCGATTTGCACCCACTGAATGCCGCGTTTGCCCAGCTCAATCAGCACCTGTTTGTAGACCGGCAGAATGTCCTTCAGCAGGCTCAGACGATCGAACTGCTCGCCTTTGACTTTCCCCAGCCACAGATAGGTCACTGGCCCCAGCAGCACGGGTTTAACCTGGTGGCCCAGCGCCAGCGCTTCATCCACTTCGTCCAGAAGCTGCGTCCAGGCCAGCCTGAACTGCTGGCCTTTGACGAATTCCGGCACCATATAGTGATAGTTGGTGTTGAACCACTTGGTCATTTCCGCCGCTGCCGCTGGCTCACCCGTTGGCGCGCGGCCACGGCCGATGCGGAACAGGGTATCGATATCTACCGATCCATCTTTGTTCTGATGACGAGCCGGCACGTTGCCAAGCAGCAGGCTGGTCGTCAGAACATGGTCGTACCAGGCGAAATCGCCCACCGGCAGCAGGTCAATGCCCGCCTGTTTTTGCTGATCCCAGTGGCGGGCGCGCAGCTCGCGTCCTACCGCCAGCAGCTCTTCGCGGGTGGTATTACCCGCCCAGTAGCTTTCTTGCGCTTTTTTCAGCTCGCGACGCAGGCCGACGCGAGGGAAACCGAGAGTGTGATTGCGGATTGTCATGTTTTTCTTCCTCTAATTAATTGTAAATCCTTTGGATTTTGAATTTAGGGAAGGCGGCAAGTTTGCTCATCCCCGGGAGCTTACATGAGTAAGTGACCGGGGTGAGTAAACGCAGCCAACGCACCATAAATTTAAATGACGAAGGATTTTAGCCGTCCAGATGTTTACACATCCATAATTGGCAGTTACTGTATATTCCTCAAGCGCAAAATGTTCATGGCGAAGTGAAGGACTTTCATGATCGAGATTAAACACCTGAAAACGCTACAAGCGTTGCGGAACTGCGGTTCGCTCGCGGCGGCTGCGGCCACGCTGCACCAGACCCAGTCTGCCCTTTCTCACCAGTTCAGCGATCTGGAACAACGCCTCGGCTTCCGTCTTTTTGTGCGTAAGAGCCAGCCGCTACGCTTTACGCCGCAGGGTGAAATTCTCCTTCAGCTGGCGAATCAGGTCCTGCCGCAAATCGCGAGCGCGCTGCAGGCGTGTAACGAACCGCAGCAGACCAAACTGCGCATCGCCATTGAGTGCCACAGCTGTATTCAGTGGCTGACCCCCGCGCTTGAGAACTTCCGCCAGAAATGGCCGCAGGTGGAGATGGACTTTAAATCCGGCGTGACGTTCGACCCGCAGCCCTCGCTGCAGCAGGGCGAGCTGGATCTGGTCATGACCTCTGACATCCTGCCGCGCAGCGGCCTGCACTATTCGCCGATGTTTGATTATGAAGTGCGCCTGGTGCTGGCGCCGGACCACCCGCTGGCCGCCAAAACGCGCATCACGCCGGAAGACCTGGCGACAGAAACGCTGCTGATTTACCCGGTCCAGCGTAGTCGTCTGGATATCTGGCGCCACTTCCTGCAGCCGGCAGGCATCAGTCCGCAGCTGAAAAGCGTGGATAACACCCTGCTGCTGATTCAGATGGTGGCGGCCAGAATGGGTATCGCGGCGCTGCCGCACTGGGTGGTGGAGAGTTTTGAACGCCAGGGTCTGGTGCAGACCAAAACCCTGGGTGAAGGACTGTGGAGCCGACTGTACGCCGCCGTGCGCGATGGCGAGCAGCGTCAGCCGATTACGGAGGCGTTTATTCGCTCAGCGCGGAACCACGCGTGCGACCATCTTCCGTTTGTGCGGAGCGCGGAGCGACCCATCGGCGATGGACCCACAGCGAAGCCAGGATCACCGCTCCCCCAATAAGGAAGCTCGGCCAGTGCGGCTGTTGCTGCCAGATGGCGAGGTTGACCAGCAACCCTGCCGGGACATGCACGTTGTTCATGATCCCCAGCGTACCGGCGTCTACCTGCGTAGCGCCGTAGTTCCACATGAAGTACCCCAGCCCTGACGCCACTACGCCCAGCCAGACCAGAACGCCCCACTGCACGGCGGTGGTCGGCAGCTTTTGCGGATTACCGAGCATAAACCACGCCGCCACCGCGACAATCGCGGCGCCCATATAGAACCATGCGAACGCGTTATGCTGCGGCATCGGGCGGGTTTCCATCAGGCGTTTGTAGCCCACCATGCCGATGGCGAAACTGATGTTGGCGAGCTGGACGAACATCAGCCCGGTCCAGAAGTGATCGCTCACTTTGTCGTAGCGAATAATCGCCGCGCCGATCACCGCCAGCGCGGCGCTCAGCAGGTATCCCCAGCGCAGACGGCGTTTACTAAGCAGATCGTATATCAGCGTGATGTAGAGCGGCGTCAGCACGGTAAAGAGCAGGAATTCGGAGACGGACAGGTAGACGTAGGCCCGGAAGCTGAACAGATACATGATGCCGAGCTGCATCGCCCCCACCAGCATATACAGCACAATCGTTTTCAGCGATTGCCCGCGCGTGCGCAGAAACGGCAGGAACACCAGCGCCGCCAGCCCCACGCGCATCAGCACCGAGAAGTAGCTGTCGACCGAACCGGCAAGGTATTCGCCAATCAGGCTAAAGGAGAAGGCCCACAGGATAGTGGTGATAATGAGTAGCGCCACAATGCTTGTCTCTCAGAAAGAAGGACAGGCATTGTAGCGAACTCTTTAGTTGACAACTGAGCAATAAACAACCGAATGAAGATTATTCAAGGAACAGTTTACGCAGATACTTCGGTACCGCGTTGTCAGCGTTAGAACCAATCACTTCCAGCTCAGGGTGCAGATCCTTCAGACGCTGGTGCGCGTTCTGCATGATGCAGCCCTTACCCGCCATCGAAAGCATCTCGGCGTCGTTCATGCCGTCACCGAAGGCGATACAGTCTTTCAGCCCGAAGCCCAGGCGTTTCGCAACCGCTTCCAGCGCGTGACCTTTGGAGACGCCACCCGCCATTACTTCCAGACAGGTCAGGGTTGAGAAGCTCACGTTGACGCGATCGCCCCAGCGGGCGTTGATCGCCTGTTCCAGCGGGAGCAGCTCTTCGTGGCTGTCACAGGTGAAGAACACCTTGCTGATCCCTTCCGGCTCCAGCAGGCCCGGTTCGTAAAGGGAGTAGTTGAATACCGCTTCCTTGAAGAAACGCATTTCATCCGGGCGGTGGCGGTTCATAAACCAGTCGTCGTCGCGGTAAACGTTAGTAACGATAGCCGGGTTGTCATGCACCACGCCGAACAGATCGGCGGCAATATCGCGATCCAGATTGTGGGTAAAGATCAGGTTGCCGTCGGTATCATGCACGCGCGCACCGTTGGAGGTGATCATGTACGATTTGATCTCAAGATTATCGCGGATCTGCCCTACGTCCACGTGGTGGCGGCCGGTGGCGAACACAAAGTTCACGCCACGGGCAGTCAGGAGTTTTAAGGTCTCTTTCGCGTAAGGCGACAGGGTGTGGTCGGGGGAAAGCAGCGTGCCATCTAAATCAGATGCAACAACCTGGTACATAGGGATTTCAACCTCTGGTGGAAAACAAGAATCAATTATGCCTGTTGAAAAATTCAACAATGGCGTTAAGCGCGACTGAGCGCATAGCGTCCTTTTCAAAAAGGATCTCATGGAACGCGCCGTCAATGACCAGCGGTTTACCCCCTTCACAAGGGTGACCGGCTGCAGCGCGCAGTTCACAATAGCGGTCGTGCATGCGGTTATCCACCACACGCTCTTCCTCCGCCTGAATCAGAAGCGTCGGCGTGTCATCATCGCCCACGCCCGCCAGCACCTGCTCACCGGCCAGAATCCCCTCCCGCACCCAGTGCCAGGTCGGGCCGCCGACGCGCAAGCGCGGTTCATCGGCATAAAAGCGCAGGTTGCGGCGATAACGCTGCCGGCTATGGGTTAAGACGTTGATGGCGAACGGCAGCGCGCGCCAGCGTCCTGTGCCAATGGCGTAACCTTCACGAATGCGCTGATGGCCCTCAGCCCAGTCAAGAAGATGGCGCACCATCCAGTCAGGAAAACGGATCACGATACCGTACATCGGCGCGGTGAGCGCAATGGCGTCGCACTCGTGCGCATAACGCTGCAAAAACAGCGTCGAAATGGCGCCGCCCATGGAGTGCGCAAGAATATACCGCTTGCGCCAGGGGCCGGGCTGAACGTCCTGCTGCCAGAACGCGGCAAAATCGTCGACGTAATCGCTAAAGCGATCGACGTGCCCACGGTGCGTGTCCGGCAGCATACGTCCGGACAGCCCCTGTCCACGATGGTCGATGATCAGAACATCGAACCCCATATGGACCAGGTCATAGGCCAGCTCGGCGTATTTAACGTAGCTTTCAATACGCCCGGGGCAGACCACAATCACCCGGTCATTTTTTTCATTTCGGAAACGAACGAAACGCACCGGGATGCCCCCGACGCCCGTAAACTCATCTTCCTCACGCTGCCGCCAGAAATCGGTCAGCGGCCCCATAGAGAAAGCAGCAAAAGCGTTTTCTCGTGTTTCCCAGTCCTTTTTCTGCTGAAACATTGGGTTTCCACTCACGTAATCCAGGGAATATCGTTTTTTTCGTCACCGGTCACAAAATGACTCAATAATAGCGTATTGTGGCATAAAAATAGACGGTTCGGGAGTTTCAAATGACCTTCGAATGGTGGTTCGCCTACCTGCTGACATCCATTATCCTCAGCCTTTCTCCGGGCTCGGGGGCTATTAACACCATGACCACCTCCATCAATCACGGCTATCGCGGTGCGGCGGCATCGATTGCCGGTTTGCAGACCGGGCTGGGCATTCATATTGTGCTGGTCGGGATCGGTCTGGGGACCCTGTTCTCCCGCTCCGTGCTGGCCTTTGAGGTGCTGAAATGGGCCGGGGCAGCGTATCTGATTTGGCTCGGCATCCAGCAGTGGCGCGCGGCAGGCTCCATTAACCTGAATACGCTCGCTCAGACGCAAAACCGCGGTCATCTGTTTAAGCGTGCGGTTTTCGTCAACCTGACCAACCCGAAGAGCATCGTGTTCCTCGCCGCGCTGTTCCCGCAGTTTATCGTGCCGCATCAGCCGCAGGTGATGCAGTACGTGGTGCTGGGCGCGACCACCATTATCGTCGATATTATCGTGATGATTGGTTACGCGACGCTGGCGCAGCGGATTGCGGCGTGGATTAAAGGGCCTAAGCAGATGAAGGCCCTGAATAAAGTCTTTGGTTCGCTGTTTATGCTGGTTGGCGCGCTGCTTGCGTCAGCGCGTCATGCTTAGCGAGAAATGATGAGATGAATGCCGAAGCCGGCGAACAGCGCGCCGGCGAAGCCGTCAATCCACTTCGCGATACGCTGATAGCCGCGGCGCATCGCCGGTAAGGCGAACAGGCTGGCCACGATGGTAAACCAGGCAAAGGTTTCAACGACGATCAGCAGGAAGATTCCCCAGCGTGCGCCCGCGCCGACGCTATCGCCGACAAACAGCGAGAACACCGAGCCGAAATAGATAATGGCTTTCGGGTTCGCCAGATTGGTCAGCAGCCCTTTTACAAAGCTGCGGCCGCCCGTAGCCAGCTCCACCTTTGGCTCTTCCGGTTTTTTCTCTTCTTTCTTCAGCGCCCCGCGCAGCATCTGGTAGCCCATCCAGCACAGATACAGACCGCCGCCGACCATAATGATGTTATGCAGCCAGGCCATCTTCGCCAGGATAAGGTTCAGACCGAGCAACGCAACGGCCGCCCAGACCATAACGCCCATGGTGATACCGAGCACGCCCATCATCGCCTCTTTGCGGGAGCGGCTGACGGCCGTTTGTGATACGAAGAAAAAGTCCGGGCCGGGGCTCATCAGCGCAACGATGTGCACTAACGCCACGGTGAGAAATAGCATCAACATAATTAGCTCGCGGGGAAATAATTCAGTGAGTCATCATCCTGGCACTTTTTCGCCCGGCTGACTACTCCTCATCATCACCGTCGGCGTGAGAACGGATGAGCGCCATAAACTCTTTGCCAAAACGTTCGAGCTTACGCGTGCCGACACCGTTGACGCTGAGCATTTCGCTGGCGCTCAGCGGCATCTGTTCGGCCATCTCAATCAGCGTCGCGTCGTTGAAGACGACATAAGGCGGGATATTCTCTTCATCGGCAATGGCTTTTCGCAGCTTGCGCAGTTTGGCGAACAGCTTACGGTCGTAGTTGCCGCCGTAGGATTTCTGCATCACGCGCGGTTTGAGAGCAACTACGCGCGGCACGGCGAGTTTAAGTTCCACATCACCGCGCAGCACCGGACGCGCCGCCTCGGTCAGCTGCAGGGCGGAGTGCTGGGCGATATTCTGTGTGGCAAAGCCAAGGTGAATTAGCTGACGAATAATACTGACCCAGTGCTCGTGGCTCTGGTCCTTGCCAATACCGTACACTGGCAACTTGTCGTGGCCCATATCGCGGATACGCTGGTTATTGGCGCCGCGCAGCACCTCCACCACGTAGCCCATCCCGAAGCGTTGATTCACACGGTAAATGGTCGAGAGCGCCTTACGCGCGTCCATCAGGCCATCGTACTGCTTTGGCGGATCGAGGCAGATATCGCAGTTGCCGCACGGCTCCTGGCGCCCTTCACCAAAGTAGTTGAGCAGCACCAGACGACGGCAGGTTTGCGCTTCGGCAAACGCGCCCATCGCGTTGAGCTTGTGGCGCTCGATATCCTGCAGCTGTCCCTGCGGCTTCTCTTCCAGACAGCGGCGCAGCCACGCCATATCGGCCGGATCGTAAAACAGCATCGCTTCCGCAGGCAGACCGTCACGCCCGGCGCGGCCGGTTTCCTGATAGTAGGATTCGATATTGCGCGGGATGTCGAAATGCACCACAAAGCGCACGTTCGGCTTGTTGATGCCCATTCCGAACGCCACGGTCGCGACGACGATCTGCAGGTCGTCACGCTGGAATTTCTCCTGCACGTCGGCGCGGATGTGATTCTCTAACCCGGCGTGATAGGCGGCGGCGCTAAAGCCGCGGTTTTGCAGACGCGCGGCGGTGTCTTCCACCTTCGCACGGCTGTTGCAGTAGATGATGCCGGACTTGCCGCGCTGCTCCTGGACGTAGCGCAGGAGCTGATCCAGCGGCTTGAATTTTTCCATCAGCATATAGCGGATGTTTGGGCGGTCGAAGCTGCTGACCTGAATATAGGGGGCGTTCAGCCCGAGCAGGCGAACGATATCCAGCCGCGTGGTGTCATCCGCCGTGGCGGTAAGCGCCATAAACGGCAGCTCGGGGAAGCGCTGACGCAGCTGGCCGAGGGCGGCGTATTCCGGGCGGAAATCGTGTCCCCACTGGGAAATACAGTGCGCT
Source organism: Enterobacter cloacae complex sp. SHL009 (assembly GCF_049237205.1). NCBI lineage: Bacteria > Pseudomonadati > Pseudomonadota > Gammaproteobacteria > Enterobacterales > Enterobacteriaceae > Enterobacter > Enterobacter cloacae complex sp. SHL009. The sequence goes on along the minus strand of NZ_JBMKIW010000014.1, from coordinate 52,991 downwards.
TCATCCACCGCCAGCAGCACCGGGTTCCAGTGCGCCAGGTGATCGAGGAAGTTATCCAGCATCAGGCGTTCCGGGGCGATATACAGCAGGCGGATCTGCCCGGTGCGGCACCCGGCCATCACCTCTTGCTGCTGCTCCCGGGTTTGGGTCGAGTTAAGACAGGCTGCCGCCACGCCGTTGGCGAGCAGCTGGTCAACCTGGTCTTTCATAAGAGAAATGAGAGGGGATACCACGACCGTCAGGCCGTTAAGCACCAGCGCGGGCACCTGATAACAGAGGGACTTACCGCCGCCGGTCGGCATTACCACCAGGCAATCACGACCTTCCAGCACCGTTTCAATGATGGTTTCCTGGCCAGGGCGGAACTGCTGGTAGCCAAAGGTTTCATGCAAAACCTGTTTAGCCAGCGACTCCTGATTCAATACTTCCGCCTGCGCCACGTTAACCCCATATGCCAGAAATGAAACAGGCGCTATTTTCAGCGCCTGAGAGAGAAACTTCAACGTTTAACGCAAAAACATTCGAACAGCCTAGAGAATATCGTTCAGCATCACGCCCACGCCGACGCGGGTCTGGTTGAAGTTGTAATCGATAAGCGACTCGCCGTAACCGCTGTACACCTGAGTATAGATGCGGACATGCTTCGTCATGGGATAGCTTAAGCCCACTTCCGCACCGCCGTAGCCGGTGTTCCAGTTGTACTGGCCTTTGGCGCTGAGCACGGCATCACCTAACTGATAGCCGACTTTAAGCTGGTAGTAGCCCATATATTTGGTGATGTCCGGATTGTCATCCGTGCTGCCGACCACATACCACGGCTTCACTTCCACCATCCAGTTACCGTTCTGCGCCATCAGACGCGTATAGGCACGGTTCCAGCTACGGGATGTCGGGTCAGAACGACCGTTGGAATCATGGTTAAAGCCCACTTCGACGTCACGCAGCGTCCAGCCCGCAAACTCATAATCCGTTGCAAAACCGAGGAACAGCTGCGGCTCATAGTTGGTTTCACGGAACGGTGAGGACTCTCCGCTGTTAGAGAGCTGCCACCAGGATTTCTGGGTGTAAGACGCCCCGAGCACCGAGTTTGGCCCCAGAATACCGCGCCAGAACGGGAACGCGAGGCTGAGCTGGAACTTCACCTCATCTTTACGCGCATTATCAGACCAGTTATAGGAGCTTATCGCCTCTTTGTTGAGATCGCTGGTCTGGGTATAAATCACATAGTTGGTGTCATACGGATAGAGCGTGAACGGATTGTCATGCTCCTGAAGAAGGTTCGCGATAATGCTACCGTGAACGGCAGGTTTATCATGCACCTCTTTAATCGTCGCTTCCTGCGCATATGCTGTGAGGGGCAGCGCAACCGCCGCCAGTAACCAGGCCAGATACGTCCGCATCGGTGGTGTTCTCCTGCAAAAGAGTAAAATTAGCTGAATAGTTATGTGGCGAACATTCTACAGACTTCTGCGACAACTGCTGCATCCTCGTTTCTGAAAGTGGAATTCCTTGTTGCCGAGGCATAAAATCAACATTTCGTTAACAATAAGGATGTGATGCCTCATGTCAGCCATGCTTACCGCCGAAGAAGTGTTAAAACTCGTGGGCGAGATTTTTGTTTACCATATGCCGTTTAACCGCGCGCTGGGACTGGAGCTGGAACGTTACGAGAAAGACTTTGCCCAGCTGAGCTTCAACAACCAGCCGATGATGGTAGGTAACTGGGCGCAAAGCATTTTGCACGGCGGCGTGATTGCCTCCGCGCTGGACGTGGCGGCAGGTCTGGTCTGCGTGGGCAGCACGCTGACCCGCCATGACACCATCAACGAAGACGAACTCCGCCAGCGTCTGGCGCGCATGGGCACCATTGATTTGCGCGTCGACTATCTTCGCCCGGGGCGCGGAAATCGCTTTACCTGTACCAGCAGCCTGCTGCGCGCGGGAAATAAAGTTGCCGTGGCGCGCGTTGAATTACACAACGAAGAACAGGTGTATATCGCCAGCGCAACCGCCACTTATATGGTGGGTTGAGGCGGGAAAATCGGGTAAAATTAATTCACTTTTTTGTAACGGATTTTCCCGATGGATGCTAAACAGACGCGGCAGGGCGTTTTACTCGCCCTTGCCGCTTATTTTATTTGGGGTATCGCCCCGGCGTATTTCAAGCTTATCGCCTACGTTCCGGCCGATGAGATCCTGACTCACCGCGTTATCTGGTCATTCTTCTTTATGATTGCGCTGATGAGCCTCAGCCGTCAGTGGTCGGGCGTCAAAACGCTGCTGCAAACCCCGAAAAAGATTTTCCTGCTGGCTCTCTCAGCGGTGCTGATTGGCGGCAACTGGCTGCTGTTTATCTGGGCGGTGAATAATCATCACATGCTCGAAGCGAGCCTGGGGTACTTCATTAACCCGCTGGTGAATATCGTGCTGGGGATGATTTTCCTCGGTGAGCGCTTCCGCCGGATGCAGTGGGTGGCGGTGATTCTGGCCTTCTGCGGCGTACTGGTGCAGCTCTGGACCTTCGGCTCGCTGCCGATTATTGCCCTCGGCCTGGCGTTCAGCTTTGCGTTCTACGGCCTGGTGCGTAAGAAGATTGCGGTGGAAGCGCAGACGGGAATGCTGTTTGAAACCCTGTGGCTGCTGCCCGTGGCGGCGATTTATCTCTTCGGCATCGCCGACAGCGCCACCAGCCATATGGGCAGCAACCCGTGGTCGCTGAACCTGATGCTGATGGCGGCGGGCGTGGTAACCACCATACCACTGCTGTGCTTCACCGGTGCCGCGACGCGTCTGCGTCTCTCCACGCTGGGCTTCTTCCAGTACATTGGCCCGACGCTGATGTTCCTGCTGGCGGTGGTGTTTTACGGCGAGGTGCCGGGGGCGGATAAGATGGTGACGTTCGCCTTTATCTGGGTGGCGCTGGCGATTTTCGTTGCCGATGCGATTTATACCCAGCGCAGGGTGCGCAAAGGGCTGTGATGTTGCCCTCACCCTCTCCCACAGGGAGAGGGAATTCGATCGTAGGGCGGGTAAGCGCAGCGCCACCCGCCAGATTTTTACAGCCAGTTCCGGCGCTTAAAGTACAGATACGGCGCCAGCCCCGCGAGGATCATAAAGATAATCGCCCCCGGGTAACCAAAGCTCCATTTCAGCTCCGGCATAAACTCAAAGTTCATCCCGTAGCTGGACGCCACCAGCGTCGGCGGCAGGAACACCACAGACACTACCGAGAAGATCTTGATGATGCGGTTCTGCTCGATGTTGATAAAGCCCATCGCCGCCTGCATCAGGAAGTTCACCTTCTGGAACAGAGATTCGTTGTGCGGCAGCAGGGATTCGATATCTCGTAAGATCTCACGCGCCTGCTCCAGCTGACCGCCCGGCAGACGCGCCTTGCGCACCAGGAAGTTCAGCGCGCGCTGGGTATCCATCAGACACAAGCGCACCTTCCAGCCGATATCTTCCAGCTCTGCCAGCGTGGAGAGCGCTTCGTCGTATTCATCGCCCTGATGGCCTTCCATGATCACGCGGCTAAGCTTTTCCAGATCGCTGTAGATATTTTCAATTTCGTCCGCCAGCTGTTCAATTTTGGTCTCGAACAGATCGAGCAGCAGCTCGTAAGCGTTACCGTCCACCATTGCCTGGCTGCGGGCGCGCATGCGGTAGAGGCGAAATGCCGGCAGCTCGCGCTCGCGCAGGGTAAACAGACGGCCGTCGCGAATGGTAAACGCCACGGTGGAGTTACCCGCGTGGTCTTCCGCATCTTCAAAGAAGAAGAAGGAGTGAATATGCAGACCGTCTTCGTCTTCAAAAAAACGCGCGGATGCTTCGATGTCTTCCAGTTCCGGGCGGGTTGCCAGGCTTTGCCCCAGTTCAGATTGTACGCGAAGGCGTTCATCGTCGTCCGGCTCGACCAGATCCACCCATACGGCATCAATGAGGGGCTGTGACTCTTCGGCTTCAAGCCGAGTCAGTCGGTTATTTTCGAGTTGAAATGCGCTCAACATGACCGGGACTCCCAATGCAAAAAATATCGGACAGTTCGGTGGGCACACAGAAACAAATTGGGTTTCAGACCATTAAACAGCCTGACTCAGCGCGACGGGAATAATGCAGGTCGCTGACAACCACTAAGGCCATCAGCAAGAGGAGATAGCCTTAGGAGTTGTTCCTGGATGACAGGGAATTGAGCCAGTATCTACTGGGTGTGTCCAAGGCGAATGTCCTCTTAGCGTAATCGTGCGCGCATGTTACGCCAGCTATAACTGTGGCGTCAACACGCAACGGAACGCTGAAGGGCATTAATTGACCTTCACTGTATAAGGCTAGCAGATTATTACAAAATAATGATATTTTTCTGAATGTTAGACTGTTTCCAGCTTCGCATAGGCCGCCACCAGCCATTTGATCCCCTGCCCCTGGAACGCTACCTGCAGGCGGCTGTGCTCGCCGCTGCCTTCCAGATTCACAATGGTGCCTTCGCCAAACTTCGAATGGCGCACGCGCTGGCCCAGCTTGTAACCGGTGTCGGTTTCCGCAATCGGCGAGCCCATGCGCTGATGGCTGACCGGACGGCTGATGCTCGCTCGCAGACGCACCTCTTCTACGCACTCTTCCGGCAGCTCGCCGATGAAGCGCGACGGACGGTGATAAACCTCTTTACCGTACAGACGGCGTGTTTCGGCGTAGGTTAGCGTCAGCTTTTGCATCGCGCGCGTCACGCCCACGTAGGCCAGACGACGTTCCTCTTCCAGACGTCCGCCTTCATCCAGCGACATCTGGCTCGGGAACATCCCCTCTTCCATCCCGACGATAAACACCTGCGGGAACTCCAGACCTTTGGCGGAGTGCAGGGTCATCAGCTGAACCGCATCCTGCCAGGTGTCCGCCTGCCCTTCACCCGCTTCCAGCGCGGCGTGGGAGAGGAACGCCTGCAGCGGCATCAGGTCTTCGTCTTCTTCGTTGTAGCTGAACTGGCGCGTTGCCGTGACCAGTTCCTCTAAGTTCTCAATACGGGTCTGGCCCTTCTCGCCTTTCTCCTGCTCGTACATGGTTCGCAGGCCGGAGTCTTTAATCACCCGGTCAGTCTGCACGTGCAGCGGCATGTCGGCGGTTTCCTGGGCCAGAGCGTCAATCAGCTCAAGGAAGCGCTGTAACGCGCTGGCGGCACGTCCGGCGAGCGCTTTTTCCTGCAGCAGCTCGCGGCACGCCTGCCACAGCGTCAGCTGGCGATCGCGCGAGGCCTGACGCACCACGTCCAGCGTGCGGTCGCCAATCCCGCGGGTCGGCGTGTTCACCACGCGCTCAAACGCCGCGTCGTCGTTACGGTTGGCAATGAGGCGCAGATACGACAGCGCATCTTTGATTTCCTGACGTTCGAAGAATCGCATGCCGCCATAAATGCGGTACGGCATGCTCACCTGCAGCAGCGCCTCTTCCAGCACGCGCGACTGGGCGTTGCTGCGGTAGAGAATGGCGCACTGCTCCAGCGCGCCGCCGTTGTCTTGCCAGGTTTTGATGCGGTTCACCACGAAGCGGGCTTCGTCGAGCTCGTTGAAGGCGCAGTAAATCGAAATCGGTTCGCCGTCGACGCCGTCGGTCCACAGCTTTTTACCCAGACGCCCGTTGTTGTTTTCAATCAGGGCGTTGGCCGCGCTCAGAATGTTGCTGGTTGAGCGGTAGTTCTGCTCCAGACGGATGGTTTCCGCGCCGGGGAAATCGTTGAGGAAGCGCTGAATATTTTCTACCTGCGCCCCGCGCCAGCCGTAGATCGACTGGTCATCATCGCCCACGATCATCACCTTGCCGGTATCACCGGCCAGCAGGCGGATCCACGCGTACTGAATGTTGTTGGTATCCTGGAACTCGTCCACCAGGATATTGGTGAAGCGTTCACGGTAGTGCTGCAGGATGTGCGGCTTGTTGAGCCACAGCTCGTGGGCGCGCAGCAGCAGCTCGGCAAAATCCACCAGACCGGCGCGATCGCACGCTTCCTGATAGGCCTTGTAGACGTTCTGCCAGGTCTGCTCGACCGGGTTGCCGAAGCTCTGAATGTGGTGCGGGCGCAGCCCTTCGTCCTTCTGGCCGTTGATGTACCACATCGCCTGACGCGGCGGCCACTGCTTCTCATCGAGGTTCATCGCCTTGATCAGGCGTTTCAGCAGACGGAGCTGGTCTTCGCTGTCGAGGATCTGGAAATCCTGCGGCAGGTTGGCGTCCATATGGTGCGCGCGCAGCAGGCGGTGCGCCAGACCGTGGAAGGTGCCAACCCACATGCCGCCCTGGCTGGTGCCCATCAGCTGGGCGATACGGTGGCGCATCTCTGCTGCCGCCTTGTTGGTAAACGTCACCGCCATGATGGAGTACGGGGAGCAGTTTTCCACGCTCTGCAGCCAGGCGATACGGTGAACCAGCACGCGCGTCTTACCACTGCCCGCTCCAGCCAGCACCAGCAGGTTGGTGCGCGAGGCGGCAACCGCGTCACGCTGTTTGTCATTAAGGCTGTCGAGCAGGTAAGAAACGTCCATTGGCACCGTCACGTCATGTCGGGCGGGCAAATGTTTCCATTCGCCAAAACCCTGTTAATTTATACAGAACAATTGATGATTATATCAGCGTCGTGAGGGATGCCAACCGTGAAATTTCCACGTGCGGCAGAAGACGGCTGTCGGTTGCGGTCATCAGCTCCGCATTTTCCGGCTTGATCCAGCAGGCCTGCATCCCGCAGCGGATAGCGCCGGCCACGTCCGTAGTCAGGTCATCCCCCACGTGCAGAATGTTACCCAGCGGCAGGTTAAGCTTATCTGCCGCCAGATGGTACATATCATTAAATGGCTTCGCGCGCCCGTGAGGACCCGCACGCAGCACGAACTCAAAATAATCGCTGAGGCCAAACAGCTCCGGCTGAGCATTGCCGTTAGTGATCGCCACCAGCGGCCACTTTTCGGCAAGCTTCGCCAGCGTGTCGTGGGTCTCCTGCGGCACGTCGATACGGCTGCGCCATTTGGCAAAGTTTTCCATGGCCGCTTCGGCACCGATGGCCGCGTCCTGCGCGCTCAGGCCGGCATTGAGCATCGCCTGCTCGACCGCACGACGACGCCATTCGGTCACGTCGTGGTAAATGTCCGGCTCGGTTTCCCGCAGGGACTGACGGAGCTTCTGAAAGTCCTTGTTCTGCATCGCTTTCAGCGCGGGATGGTAGTTCTGCACAAACGCCAGCGACTCCTGCTCGGTACGCAGGATCACCTCGCGGTTGTCGTAAAGGGTGTCATCAAGGTCAAACGTCAGGGCTGAGATCTGACCAAGTGGGCGGTAAAAACGCATTATTTCCCCCGTTTGGCGCGTGGATGCGCCGCGTCATACACCGAGGCAAGGTGTTGGAAGTCTAAGTGGGTATAGATTTGAGTGGTCGACAGATTCGCGTGGCCAAGCAGTTCCTGCACGCCGCGCAGATCGCCGCTCGACTCAAGCATGTGTGTCGCAAAGGAGTGGCGCAGCTTGTGCGGATGAACGTGGCTGTTCAGCCCCTGCTTAATGCCCCACTCCGCAAAGCGCTTCTGGACGTTACGCGCGGAGATCCGCTTGCCGAGCTTCGACAGGAACAGCGCATCCTCTTCGCTGCCAAACAGCCCGCGCAGGTCAAGCCAGTGCTCAATCCAGGAAACTGCATTGCGGCCAATCGGCAGGCGGCGCTCTTTGCTGCCCTTGCCCATTACCCACACTTCACCGGACTCCAGATCGAGGTGTTTGATATCAAGATTAACCAGCTCTGACAGACGCAGCCCGGCACCGTACATCACCTCCAGCATCGCGCGGTCGCGCACGGCGAGCGGATCGTTAAGGTCGATATCCAGCAGGCGGTTTACGTCGTCAACGTCGATATTTTTAGGCAGATGGCGCGGCGCTTTCGGCGTGGCGATCCCCTTTGCCGGGTTGGCTTTTAAGCCCCCCTGGCTGACCAGCCAGTCGAAGAAACTGCGCAGCGCCGAGAGCCTGAGCGCCAGGCTTGCCGGGCTGAGATTTTTTTTACGGCTACGCACGACGAACCCGCGTACCGTCGCAGCGTCACATTGTTGCCAGCTTTTCAGGCCGATTTCGTCGGCGATCTGCATGATGGCATCAAGCTGACGCTGGTAGTTGAGCAGGGTAATGGGGCTAAGCTGACGCTCCACGCCCAGATAGCGCAGAAAGCGCGAGACGTCAGTGGCGAGCAGTCCGTCCGTCATACGCGCTCAATCCAGCGCTCCAGCAGCTCGGGCAGCATCAGGGCGATCTCCTGCAGCAGGTGCGTCGCTTGCCCCTGCTCATAGTGATGCGCATCGCGGCTGGTAAATAACATGACACCCAGATCGCCATCGCGCCCCATCAGCGACATCGCTACCGAACCAATCGCTTTGGCTTCCGGTAACACCACCAGCAGCTCAGGCCCGTTCAGCGGCCCCAGATAGTGGTGCTCATGGCCCAGACGCTGAATGCGCAGCGGTTCAAACGCCTGACGGCTAAGAGCCAGATGGGTGAACCCCGACGGTGCACCGATGCGCCAGCGGTCAGGGAAAAGACGAATCGTTGCGCCCGCCAGCCCCAGCTCGCGAGCCCAGCGGTGGAAGCGGCTGAGGAACTCGTCAAGACTGTGCGCCGACGCCAGACGCGCCTGCAGATGCAGCAGACGATAGAACAGGCTTTCGTTGGTGCTGGCCTGCTCCATCAGCAGCGTCATGTTCTCTTCTAGCTGATTGATGTGGTTGCGCGAGCGCGCCATGTGCCATTCGACCAGCGACACGGTCCCGCGAACCGGATGCGGCACGCGCATCTCTTCGACGACGCGTGCATTGCGAATAAAGAACTCAGGATTGCGCAGCAGATAATCAACAACAGCTCTGTCGTCCAGTTCCGTCACTGTTTCCTGCAGTTCTTCCCCTGGTTGTTTCATAGATGGATAAACCCGTCATAGACATGTGCCGCCGGGCCCGTCATATACAGTGGATGACCCGGTCCTTTCCAGGCGATATCAAGCCGGCCGCCCGGTAATTCCACGCGAACCTCTTCTGCCAGTAACCCCTGAGAGATGCCCACGGCCACCGCAGCACAGGCGCCGCTTCCGCAGGCCTGAGTCTCGCCCGCGCCGCGCTCGTAAACCCGCAGGCGAATGTGCTCGCGCTTCACCACCTGCATAAAGCCGATGTTCGCGCGCTCCGGGAAACGTTCGTGGCTTTCCAGCACCGGGCCGAGCGTTTCGACCGCGGCGGTTTCCACATCATCAACCTGAATCACGCAGTGAGGGTTACCCATTGAGACGACGCCGCACAATACTGTCTGCTCGGCCGCACGCATAATATAGGTCTTTTCCGCTTTGTTTGCGCGAAACGGCACGACGGAGGGCTCGAAGTTAGGCTCGCCCATGTTCACGCGCACCAGCTCATCATCGGTGACGCTGAGCACCATGCGGCCATTGGCCGTGCTGACGCGAATATCACGCTTGTTGGTCAGCCCTTTCAGGCGGACAAAGCGGGCAAAACAGCGCGCGCCGTTGCCGCACTGGTTAACTTCGCTGCCGTCCGCGTTAAAAATACGGTAGTGGAAATCGAGGTCGGGATCGTACGGTGGCTCGACCACCAGCAGCTGATCGAACCCCACGCCCAGATGCCGATCCGCCAGGCGACGGATCAGTTCCGGGGAGAAAAACACATTCTGCGTTACCGCGTCGACGACCATAAAATCGTTGCCAAGGCCATGCATTTTAGAGAACTGCATCATTTGCTCCATTGCGCGGGTACAGAACGTTGTCGTCAGAGATTAACCTGAGTCGGGCCACCGTTGTCGCCACGATCGTTAGTATTTGGCGTGGTAGACTCAATGCCGCTTTGCGCGGGTTTCGTCGGCGGCGGCGCGGTTTTATCCGCCGGTGGGAAGTACAGTGGTCCCTTCAGTCCGCAGCCAGTCAGGCTAAACAGCGTGATGAGAACGGCAAGCGTTCGGAAAGCGTTTTTCATTATAAAGTTGCCCGTAAGTTCAAATCTGTTTCTATCATCGCAGGAGAAGACACAAAAGCAAGAGTTTGCCGCTTTCCTGCAACGGGAATTATTTAGGGTTATACTGCCGGCATCACGAAAAACAGGAACAAAACCATGAACGACAGTGAATTCCATCGCCTTGCCGACACCCTGTGGATGACCATCGAAGAGCGTCTTGACGACTGGGATGGCGACAGCGATATCGATTGTGAAATCAACGGCGGCATTCTGACCCTGAGCTTCGAAAATGGCAGCAAAATTATTATTAACCGCCAGGAGCCGCTTCACCAGGTGTGGCTGGCCGCGAAACAGGGCGGCTATCATTTCGATCTGAAGGACGGGGAATGGGTTTGCGACCGCAGCGGCGTACCGTTCTGGGATCTGCTGGAACAGGCGGCGACCGCGCAGGCGGGTGAGGCTGTGAGTTTCAGATAGTTTTGGTGCCGGGTGGCGCTGCGCTTACCCGGCCTACGGGTTCGAGCTGTTGTAGGCCCGGTAAGGCGTAGCCGCCACCGGGCTAGCGAAAAGGCTCAGGAGAAATACTGTTGCAGCAGCGGCGCGGTGTCCTGATTGGCAGGCGCGGCAGGCGTTACGGCCTGGGTGCGGAACGGGATCACCTGCGTACGACCGTCGACGTTCACAATCTGGTAGAACTGCGGCAGGTTAAAGTTGATAAAGCTTGAGCCGTAGGTGAAACGGTCATGCGAAGAGGAGTAGAAGCGGCTGACGTCGCGCACCAGCTCCTCTTTACTGCCTTCACAGTGGTGATACACCTCGGCGCGGTTGGTTTCATCCAGAATGTAGATGTTGAACCCGGCATCGTCGCCCGACTCTTCAAAGAAGAACTGAATAATCCCTTCGCTGGCGAATCCGTCCACCACCTGCGGGAGCTTAACGTGGTTGGTTTCCACCTGCACCGACAGGCCATGCAGCTTGTTGTGTGAAATCGCGCCGTAGAACTCGATGGCGTTTTCCAGCTTCTGTACCGACACGTTCAGGCGTTCGAAGAACAGGCCCCAGGTCTGGCCGGAGACGCGCAGCGCTTTAAAGCGCCCGGTTTCCTGACGGGTACTGGAGAGACGCAGTTCGATACACTCAGAAACCAGCTGCTGCACGCGGGTACGAATTAAACCGCGCAGGTGCTGGCTGTAGCAGAACACCTCAACGCTGTCCGGCGGTGCGGCATCCTGGTGCATCTTGCCGAGAATCGTTTTCAGCGCTTCGATCATCGCCTGCTCGCCGTTGAAATGCAGGGTACGCACTTCGTTCCACGAGTTGCGGTACAGCAGATCCACGCTGCCCACCAGGCAGTTTTGCTGCTCGCCAAAGCTGAAGACGTCCAGCTTGCGGAAGTCAAAGTGAACTACCTGATTGCGGAAGGCCGCCGTCGGGTCGTATTCCAGGTTGACGATAATCGCCAGATGGCGAATCTCGCACGGGCTGTAGAGCGCTTTCGGCGTTGGGGCAGGCAGACGCAGCGGGAAGTGGTGCGACACATCCGCGACCATCTCCTGCAGCTTAGCGAGATCAACCACCTCGTTGCCTTTGATAAACAGGCGCGTGCGCGAGGTCAGCAGGCCGTTAAACCAGGCCCAGGCCACCAGCTTGTTCAGGTAGCGGTTATACTCCAGCGGCTGATGGCTGATGATTGAGTCCATGCTTGGCGCACGGTTATACAGATACCACCCGGTGCGGTTTGCGCGGCCCGGCGGCACGTAGATAAAGGTCAGATTCGGTTCTGACAGGTCTGGCGAAATCTGCGGGTTAACCAGGGTGACTTTACCCGGCAGCGCTTCAAACGCGGCATACAGCTTACGGGTTAATACCCCGATGTCCTGCGGGCTGGCGGAAACGCTGAGGTTGTTACGGCGCGCAAAGCGGATCAGGTTACGATAGCTTTGCATCATCGCATCGAGCAGTTCGTTGTGCGCTTCACGCACCTGATCGATTTTCCAGTTGGCCCGGTTGTCGAGCATGGACAGACGCGCTTCGTCCCATCCCCACTCTTTCACTAACTGACTGACCACTTCACGACGCCAGCCCACGCAGGCGCGCTCGCGGCTCAATTTCTCACAGACTTTGAGATAGAAACATCGACGCACCAGGTCAAGACGCGTGGTGTCATCAATGGCTTTCAGGTATTCGGTCACGCGCTCCAGCATCATGCAGTAGGCGTCCAGCCCGAAGGAGACGATCTCCCCGTCGTGCAGACGTTGCTTGATATCTTTCGCCAGCAGGCGAGGCGTGGGGTATTCCCAGGAATAGGCTTCCAGCAGCAGCGTTTTCAGCACCGCTTTGTACGGCGAGTCGATACTTTTATAGAGCTGCCAGAGGCTTGCGCCAAAGTACTCTTCTGCTGACAGAGAGCTCAGACCGCCGAGGTCCAGCCATTCGTTTGGCGTCAGTACGCCCTGCGCGTAAAGCGACATGACGTAGTCATCGTAATGCTCTTCTTCTTCGCACGGGACCATATTCCACAGAATACGCTTCCCGGCCAGACGCACGGCAGTACGGTAAAATTCATCCAGCAGTAAGATGTGCTGAGTCGAGCCGCAGTCCTCACCACCCAGACTGCCGCTTTCGTTATGGCGGAAACGGTTTTCATCAATCAGGAAGAAGCTCACTTCCACACCGAGCGATGCAGCCCAGCTCTCCAGCAGGCTGCATTTACGCTGCAGCAGCTGACGCTCTTCGTTATCGAGCCAGGACTGATGGCAGACCCAGATGTCCAGGTCCGAAGAACAGCTTTGTCCTACCGATGAGGTGCTCCCCATAGAGTAAACGCCGGTAATCGGTAGTTCACCTTTTGGAGACTCCTGTGGCGGCATGCCGCGGTAGAGTTCCAGTTCGTTGAGGTAATGCTGTTGGGTTTCATCAGGCGTGAAAAGGCAAATGCCCTGGGGAACGTTACCGTCAAGGTAGCCAGGCATCAGCGGATGGTGATAGTGCAATAATGTCGGCAGCAGACTGTATACCTGCTGGAAAGCAGGGCCCATGGCAGCAAGCGCGCGATCCACACGCAGTTGATTAATGGCATCCAGTCTCTGTTTCAGAGTCTCAATATAGAGGTACAAGACGTATCGCCTGATGTTTCCGGGTGTCGCAAGCTATTCAAAACACGAAAAACAGCGGACCCGCAGTATTTCAAAAAGATAACCGTTACCCTTTTTCGCCCTTATCATTTTTGGTGGTACCGACGAAAAAATGGTCTAAAACGTGATCAATTTAACACCTTGCCGGTTGACCGTAAAGAAAGATGCGCTACATACAAGTGTAGCACCGTTCTGTACGTGTAAATTCCTGAATACGGCTATGGCTGACGAATACGCCGCCCTGTCCCTCTCGCGCTTCATCAACCGTAAAACTGCCATCCCAGAGTCAACAATGTTAGGATGGTTAGCGATTGATAATGACGGTAACAAGCATGTTAGACAATGTTTTGAGAATTGCCACACGCCAAAGCCCTCTCGCGCTCTGGCAGGCACATTATGTGAAGCAGCGCCTTGAAGCCTGCCACAGTGGATTGCGCGTCGAGCTGGTGCCGATGGTCACGCGCGGTGACGTGATCCTCGATACGCCGCTGGCGAAAGTGGGTGGCAAAGGCCTGTTTGTCAAAGAACTGGAACTGGCATTGCTTGAGAACCGCGCCGATATCGCCGTACATTCAATGAAAGACGTGCCCGTCGAGTTCCCGGAAGGACTGGGGCTGGTGACCATCTGCGAGCGCGAAGATCCGCGTGATGCGTTTGTCTCTAACCACTATGACTCGCTCGACGCGCTGCCGGAGGGTAGCGTGGTTGGCACGTCCAGTTTACGCCGTCAGTGTCAGCTGGCAGAGCGCCGTCCTGACCTGATCATTCGCTCGCTGCGCGGTAACGTCGGCACGCGTCTGGGCAAGCTGGATAACGGCGATTACGATGCCATTATCCTCGCCGTTGCCGGCCTGAAGCGTCTGGGGCTGGAGTCGCGCATTCGCGTGGCGATGCCGCCAGAGCTGTCGCTGCCGGCCGTGGGCCAGGGTGCCGTCGGCATCGAGTGTCGTCTGGACGATGCGCGTACCCGCGAACTGCTCGCGCCGCTGAACCATGACGAGACCGCTATTCGCGTAAAAGCCGAGCGTGCGATGAATACCCGCCTCGAAGGGGGATGCCAGGTACCGATTGGCAGCTATGCTGAATTAACAGAAGGCGAACTGTGGCTGCGCGCGCTGGTGGGCGCCCCGGACGGTTCGCAGATGGTACGCGGCGAACGTCGCGGTAAAGCGCAAGATGCCGAGCAGCTTGGCGTGTCGCTGGCGGAAGAGCTGCTGGATAACGGCGCCCGCGAGATTCTGGCTGACGTTTATAATGGAGAGCCCCCTGCATGAGTATTCTTGTCACCCGCCCTTCTCCCGCAGGAGAGCAGTTAGTGAGCCGTCTGCGCGCACTGGGGCAGGTGGCCTGGAGTTTTCCGCTCATTGAATTCTCCCCCGGTCGGGAGCTCTCCGCGCTCGCCGACCAGATGAATACTCTTCAAGAAGGCGACCTGCTGTTTGCGCTGTCGCAACATGCCGTGGAATTTGCCCACGCGCAGCTGCAACAGCAGGGTTTGACCTGGCCAGCCGCCCCCCGCTATTTCGCGATTGGCCGCACAACGGCACTGGCGCTGCATACCGTAAGCAGCGTGGACGTTTGTTACCCGTTAGATCGGGAAATCAGTGAAGTCTTGCTACAATTACCTGAATTACAAACTATTGCCGGAAAGCGCGCGCTCATTTTGCGCGGTAATGGTGGCCGCGAACTGTTGGGCGAAACGCTGCGTGAACGTGGTGCAGACGTGACGTTCACTGAGTGCTATCAGCGTTGTGCAAAACACTACGATGGCGCGGAAGAGGCGATGCGCTGGCACGCGCGCGGCATTAATACGCTGGTGGTCACCAGCGGTGAAATGTTACAACAGCTTTGGTCGCTGATACCGCTCTGGTATCGCGAAAACTGGTTACTCCGCTGTCGGCTTCTGGTCGTCAGTGAGCGTCTGGCGTACCAGGCCCGGGAACTGGGCTGGCAGGATATTCGGATCGCTGATAACGCCGACAACGATGCGCTGCTGCGCGCATTACAATAACTCTCAAATGGGAAGCCATAATGACGGAACACGACAAATCCTCCGCCGTGGTTGAAGAGACCAGGGAGACTGTGGAGACGACGCCACAGCCAGAGACGACAGAGAAAACCGCTGAGAAGAAAAACGGCAGCAACAAAACGAGCCTCGCGCTAAGCGCGATTGCCATCGCCATTGCGCTGGCTGCAGGGGTTGGCCTGTACGGCCTGGTGAAGCAACAGGGCGCTAACCAGACGTCCACCAGCGATGCGCTGGTGAATCAGCTCACTGCCCTGCAAAAAGCGCAGGAGACGCAGAAAACCGAGCTGGAAACGGTGATTAAGCAGCAGGCCGCCGCGCTTGCCGAGGCGAACAGCAAACAGGAAGAGCTGGCTAAACAGCTGGGCGACGTGCAGCAGAAAGTCGCCACGATTTCCGGTACCGATGCCAAAACCTGGCTGCTCTCGCAGGCTGACTTCCTGGTGAAGCTCGCCGGACGTAAGCTCTGGAGCGATCAGGACGTCACCACTGCCGCCGCGCTGCTGAAAAGCGCCGATGCGAGCCTGGCAGACATGAACGACCCGAGCCTCATTACCGCACGTCGCGCGATCACCGAAGACATCGCCAGCCTCTCCGCCGTCTCGCAGGTGGATTACGACGGCATTATCCTCAAGGTGAACCAGCTGTCGAATCAGATTGATAACCTGCAGCTGGCGGATAATAACGACGACGACTCCCCGATGGATTCCGACGGTACCGAGCTTTCCAGCTCCCTGAGCGAATGGCGCATAAACCTGCAGAAAAGCTGGCAGAACTTTATGGACAGCTTCATCACTATCCGCCGTCGCGACGAAACCGCCGTGCCGCTGCTGGCGCCGAACCAGGATATCTATCTGCGCGAGAACATCCGTTCCCGCCTGCTGGTGGCGGCTCAGGCCGTGCCGCGTCATCAGGAAGAGACCTACAAACAGGCGCTGGATAACGTCTCAACGTGGGTACGCGCCTACTACAACACCGATGATGCGACGACCACCGCCTTCCTCGAAGACATTGATAAGCTGAGCCAGCAGAACATCACCATGAACGTGCCGGATAAGCTGGCCAGCCAGCCGATTCTGGAGAAACTGATGCAGACGCGCGTACGTAACCTGCTGGCGCAGCCGGGCGTACCGGCAGAGCCGTCGGGCGGAGCGGCACCTGCCCCGGCTCCGGCGCCTGAAAGCGCACCGCAAGGAGAGTAATGATGCTAAAAGTTCTCTTACTCTTCATCCTGCTGATCGCCGGGATCGTGCTGGGCCCCATGCTTGCGGGCCATCAGGGTTACGTCCTGATCCAGACCGATAACTACAACATTGAAACCAGCGTAACCGGCCTGACGATCATTCTGATCCTCGGCGTGGTGGTGCTGTTTGCGATCGAGTGGATCCTGCGCCGCATTTTCCGCACCGGTGCCCACACGCGCGGCTGGTTCGTTGGACGTAAACGCCGCCGCGCCCGTAAACAAACCGAGCAGGCTCTGCTTAAGCTTGCTGAGGGTGACTATCAGCAGGTTGAAAAGCTGATGTCGAAAAACGCTGACCATGCTGAACAGCCGGTGGTGAATTATCTGCTCGCAGCCGAAGCGGCGCAGCAGCGCGGTGACGAAGCCCGCGCTAATCAGCATCTGGAGCGGGCGGCAGAGCTGGCGTCCGGTGACCCAATTCCTGTGGAAATTACCCGCGTCCGCCTGCAGCTGGCACGCAATGAGAACCACGCGGCTCGCCACGGTATCGATCGCCTGCTGGAAGTTGCGCCACGTCATCCGGAAGTGCTGCGTCTTGCCGAGCAGGCGTATATTCGTACCGGCGCCTGGGGTTCGCTGCTGGACATCATTCCGTCGATGGCGAAAGCCGAGGTGGGCGACGATGAACATCGTGATGAGCTGCAGCGTCTGGCATGGATTGGCCTGATGGATCAGGCGCGCGCCGACCTGGGCAGCGACGGTCTGAAAACGTGGTGGAAGAATCAGAGCCGTAAGACGCGCCAGCAGGTTCCTCTGCAGGTCGCCATGGCGGAACATCTTATTGAATGTGACGATCATGACACGGCTCAGGAGATCCTCCTCGACGGCCTGAAGCGCCAGTATGACGATCGTCTGGTGATGGTGATCCCGCGCCTGAAAACCAATAATCCTGAGCAAATCGAAAAAGTGCTGCGTCAGCAGATTAAAAGCGTCGGCGATCGTCCGCTGCTGTGGAGCACCCTCGGTCAGTCGTTAATGAAGCATGGCGAATGGCAGGAGGCGAGCCTCGCCTTCCGTGCGGCGCTGAAACAGCGTCCGGACGCGTTTGACTACGCGTGGCTTGCCGATACGCTGGACAAGCAGCATAAGCCGGAAGAGGCAGCCGCCATGCGGCGTGACGGATTGCTGCTAACGCTGCAAAATAACGGTACGCAGCAGTAAATAAAAAGGAGGCCAGAGGGCCTCCTTTTTTTATCGCCTTTCTCCTGCTACATTCTTTGCACCCACATCCGCAAACGAATCCGCCAATGTAACGATGTCTTTTCATTAACCTTTTTTCACACACGCGCACATTTTGCAGCGTGGACTAAATCGTTTTTGAAAGGAAATCTCAATGAACTCGCTTTTGTATGCGCTTATCCAGGCGCTGCGCTGCCACCGCTGGCTGCGCCTGCTTGCCTGTGCTTTTATCTTTTCGTCACTGGGGAATGGTCTAACCCAGGTTGTGGTCTTCGGTTTGCTGCTAGCGTGGTCAGCCCCGCCCGCTCTGCTCACTCTCGCTTTTCTTTTCGCTACGGTACCTGGGTTCATCGGCAGCATCTTAGGCGAAAAACTGTGCTCGCTCTTTTCGCCGATATCGCTGCTGATACTGACCGAGGTGCTGGGCTTGCTCGCCCTGCTCTTTCCTCTGCTTGGCGTGGGTTACCACAGCGTTGCCGCATTGCTCGCCGTGCAATCCACCGAAGCCCTGCTCAGCGGGATGAGCTGGCCCGCGCTGACATTGCTCTTTAAGCGCGGACTTAGCGAAGCAGAGCTGCCCGCTGCAACCTGTCTGGAAAATGTGATTTTCGCTTCTCAGGTGTTATTAGGGACCGGACTCGGCGTGGTGCTGTTTCAGAAGACATCCGTGTTTACCCTACTGGCCATTGATGCCGCGAGCTTTCTGGGCTCATTAGTACTGCTATGGCTGGCTGGGCGCCGGTTTTCTCCGACACCAGGCCCCACCACTATGGAAAAGGGGGATGCTGCAACATTACGCTGGCAGGCGTTGACCGTTCGGCAGAAACGCAGCCTGCTCATCCTGCCGGCGCTGGCCGCCGTCGGCTCACCGGCGATGGCGCTTCTTCCGGCACTGGCCCAGCAGCTCCGTCCTCAGGATGCGGCGGGCCTTGCTTTGCCTTTGCTTTTCGCGAGAAGTCTGGGGCAGCTTAGTGGCCCCCTGCTGCTAAAAAAAGAGAGCCTGACGCGCTTTGCGGCCCACACGCCACGAATAATCGTTTGCCTGAGCATCTTTCTGGCCGCTTATGGCATGCTGCCGTTTTTGTCCGGGTGGACAGTATGTGCGCTGGGGATGATCTTTATCGCGCATCTGGCCTCGAATGTTCTCTTCGCAGCGGGCACGTTTGGGGTACTCAGTAGTTTTCCTCTCACGCAAACCGCTTCGGCCAGCGGTAAAGCCTGGCGCTGGCAAACGCTCAGCGCCTCTCTTTTCACCGGCATTGCAGCGGCGGTGGCTTCAGGGTTTGGCTCAGTACAGGCGCTCTATGCTGTCTCTGCATCGGCCCTGCTGATGGTTGCCCTGATCATGCGCTTGTATCGGGAATAAGGCATAAAAAAACGCCTGCTATAAAAGCAGGCGTCAAAACAGGTCTGTAAGACAACATATTTGGTGCTTCACTCAACGTTGTGTCCATGGTGTCTGATGAGGCCGAAGCGACATCTGTCAGTGGACGATAAGCACCGTAAATGGCTCTGCGTCATTCCTGAGTTTATGAGGCACTAAGGCGAACATAAGAGATGGAATGAGCATCTACACGCATATTATTGCACGTAACGTGCCAACATAACACCCAGAACTTTTACATGACGCAATATTTTAAGATAAAAGGAAATTATGCTGCTAAGCGCCGTCTTAAGCGCTACAACGTATCGGGAAAAGGCGGGAATATGTCGCCAGGAGGAGACAGCAAAACCCATAAATGTTTTTTTATCTAACTTTCAATGAGTTGTATGTCGCTGGATTGCGACAATGAAAAAGGACGCTGTCGGAGAATGACTACAGGGATGAGAAGCCGCAGAAAACAAAAAACCCCGCCGAAGCGGGGTTCAAAATTGGTCGGCGAGAGAGGATTCGAACCTCCGACCCACTGGTCCCAAACCAGTTGCGCTACCAAGCTGCGCTACTCGCCGATGTACTGCTTTTTGAATTTTTAGTTCAATTCATTTAAAAAGTCGTGGTGCGAGGGGGGGGACTCGAACCCCCACATCCAAAGGACACTAACACCTGAAGCTAGCGCGTCTACCAATTCCGCCACCTTCGCAATTCACAACTCTTTCAAATAATGGGGTGGCTAATGGGATTCGAACCCACGACAACTGGAATCACAATCCAGGGCTCTACCAACTGAGCTATAGCCACCACTGTATTCTTTCACGCGGTACTGACTACTTCTCAGACCACCGCAGCTCTAGCGCCGGGACTAAAATGGCGCGCCCGACAGGATTCGAACCTGAGACCTCTGCCTCCGGAGGGCAGCGCTCTATCCAGCTGAGCTACGGGCGCTTAGCGCCGTTGCGGGGCTGGATATTACGTACCTCCGTCCCCGCTGTCTAG
This sequence comes from Enterobacter cloacae complex sp. SHL009, assembly GCF_049237205.1. Lineage (NCBI taxonomy): Bacteria > Pseudomonadati > Pseudomonadota > Gammaproteobacteria > Enterobacterales > Enterobacteriaceae > Enterobacter > Enterobacter cloacae complex sp. SHL009. The sequence continues at coordinate 33,067 of NZ_JBMKIW010000014.1, read as the reverse complement.
TGCTTTTTTGAAAAAAATGCGCGTTTGGTTATGGTTTGCACATTTTGCCGCTTATTCCTCCACTTTCTGCGTGGTGCCGCGGCGACCCAGGCCAAAAAGCTTATATGCGGCCGTCACAGCCGCCAGGAAGATCATCCCGACAAACAGCGACATGCGGGTATCTTCATTAAAGTACATGCCGATTAATACGCAAATCAGGAACGCCATCGTCAAATAGTTCGCATAGGGGAACAGAATTGAGCGGAACGGATGGCTTTCGATCGCTTTTTTATGCGCATGCCGGAAACGTAGCTGGCTGATGAGGATAACAAACCACGGCACCATGCCCGGCAGTACGCTGGCGCTGTAGACGTAAACGAATACGCGCTGCGGGTTAGGAATGATGTAATTCAGGCAAGAGCCAATCAGCAGGATTACAATGGAGACCGCCACACCCGCCACCGGTACGCCGGCACGTGAGACTTTACTCATCGCCGCAGGCAGCTGGTTATTCTTCGAAAGCGCATAGAGCATACGCCCGCAGCTGTACATCCCGCTGTTACAGCCTGACAGCGCTGCCGTCAGGACCACAAAGTTGATGATGCCCGCCGCCGCCGTGATACCAATTTTGGCGAAGGTTAAAACAAACGGGCTACCCGTCGTGCCAATTTCGTTCCATGGGAAGATAGTCACGATGACGAAGATCGCGCCCACATAGAAAATCAGGATGCGCCACAGCACTTTGCCCACCGCGCTACGCAGCGTGACCTGCGGGTTTTTCGCTTCACCGGCGGTAATACCAATCAGCTCCACGCCCTGATACGAGGCCACAACGATACACAGCGCCGTCAGGAAGCCCTTCCAGCCGCCGGCAAAGAAGCCGCCGTTTTCGGTCAGGTTGCCAAAACCGATAGCGTGTCCACCGTTGCCAAAGCCGAAGAAAATCACGCCCAGGCCGACGACAATCATCACGATAATCGTGGTGACTTTGATCATTGCGAACCAGAACTCAATTTCACCGTAAAGGCGCACGGCTGCCAGGTTTGCCAGCGCCACCAGCCCCACGGCAATGAGCGCGGGTATCCACTGGACCATGTCCGGGAACCAGAACTGGACGTAGACCCCTATCGCGGTGATCTCTGAGATGCCCACCGCCATCCACATAAACCAGTATGACCAGGCCGTCAGGTAGCCGAAGAAGGGGCTCATATAGCGATGCGCGTAAACGGCGAAAGAGCCGGTTACCGGCTCCAGGAAGAGCATTTCGCCCATGGAACGCATAATGAAGAAAACAAACAGCCCGGCGATAATATACGCCAGTAATACGGAAGGGCCTGCCCATTTGAGCGTGCTTGCGGAGCCCATAAACAGGCCTACGCCGATAGTGCCGCCCAGCGCTATCAGTTCAATATGACGAGCTTCCAGCCCACGCTGTAGCTCCGGTTGTTTCTCTGCCATAGATCCTCGATTGTGTTTGCTATTTCCCGGCTTAATACCGGGTATTGTTTTTTAGGGGTACTAAAATACGGAGCGAATGGTTTCCTAAAATCTGCCAAATGGCAAACGATGCATTAAAAAAATGAATGCATTGCACAGATTATCAGCAGTTTTGCAGGCGAGTTGCAGCGCGAATAGCATATCGCGCTACATTTTGATTACATTTTCCCGGTGTAATGCCAGGCGAGGTAGCGTAACAGACGGATCTGTCGTTTGATGCGCGTCGGTTGCGATAGCAGGCGGTACAGCCACTCCAGCCCCAGATTTTGCCAGACCTTTGGCGCACGCTTAACGTGGCCGGTAAAGACGTCGTACGTGCCGCCGACGCCCATGTAGAGGGCATCAGGACAGACCAGACGGCAGTCACGCATCAGGATCTCCTGACGCGGGGAACCCATCGCCACGGTGACAATTTTCGCCCCGCTGTCACGAACGCGTTCAAACAGAGCCTGTCGATCTTCCGGTTTGAAGTAACCATTCTGGCTGCCGACAATATTAACATTCCATTGACGACACAGTTTCTCCTCCGTCTGGGCCAGTATCTCCGGCTTTCCGCCAATCAGGAACACGGGCGTACCCTGCACACCGGCGCGGGCCATAAGCTGCTCCCAGAGATCGGCCCCCGCCACGCGGGATACATTAGCGTCAGGATACTTTTTACGGATAGAGCGAACTACGCTGATCCCGTCCGCGTATTTAAATTCAGCCGCTTCAATCAGGCTTTTGACTTCCGCATTATCCTCAACCGCCAGCATTTTTTCCGCGTTGATGGCCACCAGCGTACCGGATTTCATCTGGCCGTCGGCGAACAGAAAGTCCAGCGCGTGCTGCATGTCGCGCCAGCCAATAAGCTGCAGGCCACGTAGCGCGTAGCGCGGTGCAGAAATTTTATCAGTCATTACTATCCTTACTCAGACTTGCGACAGCGTTGTGCTGCCCTGCCGCTCGCGCTTGTGCACGAGCCCTGCGCTGTCAAATAGCCAGTACAACAGTTTGGCCAGCAACAGGCAGAGGCCGAAAACGACCATGAAGAACACCACGCGCGACACGAACGAGTCCAGCCCTTCGCGCGCCAGAACGATCATATTGAAAATGGCACCAAAGCAGAAACTGTGCAAAATGGCGGCTTTATAGCGGTTGGTCTCTTCATTGCCGCGCAGATAAAGCCAGTCAAACCACTTGATAATCAGCCCAACGGCAACTGCACCGGGCAGAATGAACCACGCCCCCCCCATCACCACCAGGGAACCAATCAGCGTTGGCGAGATTGCCAGACCGGAATGGTTGTTCAGCACTTCCCAGGTAAAGTAATTTGCCGTGTTAAGCACCACGCCAGGCCGGTCCGGCCATAGCCAGGAAGGGATAAAGACGTAGAAGTCGCGAACAATCGGCGCCAGCCCCTGGAAATCAATCTTGTCGTAGTTTTGCAGCAGCAATGCCAGGTTTTCCCACGGGGAGAAGGTATCGCGCGTCAGGTAGAGGAACGTGTAAAACGCCTCATCGCCCGCCACGTTCATCCCGTAGCGCTTCAGCGCCAGCCAGAACATCCCCACAATGCCAAACACGCCTGCCGCAACCAGCATCCACAGCGAGATCCAGCCGCGGATGATGCCGATAAACAGGAAGATGGCGAAGGCGATGATAATGTTCGCGCGCGTGCCGCCCACAATCATGTAGGTCAGAATGCCAAACGCGACGGTGCTGACCAGGAAGAATAGCCACGCTTTGCTGTCCTGGCGCAGAAAAAAGACCACCAGCATCGCCGGAATGAAGAAGTAGAAGAAACGCTTAAGCGCCACGCCCGAGACTTCGGCCGAAAAAATCTGGCTGTAGGAGTGGAGCTTAAACAGCAGAAAGCCGTTATGCATGAAGAAGATACCGACGCTGACCAGGGCGATGGTCATCAGCATCACCCACGTCAGGTGGGTTTCCACCCGATTCATGGTAAAAAGCGGCCGGCGCGGGGCAGCAGCCTGCGCTGAACGAAGACGCGTTTTATAGGTGACGTAGTAGACGGCATAGAAGCAGGTCGCCGCCAGAAGCGCCTGAAGCAGGATTTCCGGCGGTGCGACGCTCACGTCAAAACGGAAGACCAGAATGCTGGTCAGCGGGAAGCCGAAAAAGAAGGTCAGCAGAAACAGTAACGAGAAGAAAACGTTAAAGTTGAAACGTACCCGGCGGAATTCAAACCAGGTAAGCGTGGCAATAAACAGGGTGCTCAGAAGCCAGACAACCAGTAAGCCGCTGAATTGCAACTGACTCATGCTTTGTCTCCTGAAGCGATACGCAGCGCGCGGTGCCACGGCGTGAGGTAATTCGGGCTGAAAAAATCGATGCTATTTTTATCCACCAGCGTGAGCTGGCGTTGGGCTTCCCGAACCACCTCGACATTCAGCGTGTCTGAGGTAAACAGCACCGGAATATGCTGCTCGGCCATGTCCTGCCAGAACGGATTGTCGCGGTTGAGCACGCACGGTACACCCGCCTGAATCAGCAGACACAGCGTGCCGATTCCCTGCTGTCGTGCGAAGATGAAATAGCCAAGATCGCATTTTCTCAGCAGCGCAAGATATTCATCAAATTCCAGCTTATCGCTAAGGATGTGCAGGTTTTCTGCACTAAACAGCGCAAGCCCCTGTTGGCGAACGTCAGCAATATAGGCGTCGTTGTTGGCGGGATAGCCCATCGGCACCACAACATTCACCGTGTCGCCAAACTGCTGATGCACCGCCCTGAGCGCCGCGACGTGTTCGTTACTGCGATCGCCGGAATTCCCCACCAGGATCGTCAGCTTGCCTTCACGCACCGCGTCATTCGCCATGGCGTTCAGCGCCGGATCCATGCGGGTCGGGAAATAGAGTAGTTCTCCGCGCACGTTCGGGTGCTGTTTAGCAAAATAGTTGAGATCGCCACGGGTGGCAAACACACAGCCTACGCGCCCCTGCGCCATGCGCCGCAGCGGATAGAAAAGACGGAATTTCCAGCCGCGGGAGACTTCGTAGAGATCGGCTCCCCAGATATGCCAGCTGCACTGGGAAGGTTTAATCCCCCCGCTGAGCAGTGCCAGCCACAGGCCGGTATTGAACTGCCCGTGGAAAAAGAAACGTTGCTTACGATCCGCTTTGGCTTTTGCAATGACCGCCTTCGCCAGCGCGGCCTTATCCGGCCAGAAGCGAATCGTCAGCGCCGGAAACGCCTCGCTCAGGCCCTTATCCTGACCTGCAACCATAAACTCACGCGCATCAGGATTACCCGATGCCAGCTCGTCGTTGAAGAACCGCAAAACGGTCTGGTTATGGTGTGGGATATCCGATCCCAGGATGTGAATCAGTGCAGTCATGCGCGTTTACGCCACAATAAAAATACGCCGCAACAGGCGGCGAAATAAACGATATAGGTTGCCATGTAGGCCTGAGCCGCCCCCAGCGCACCGTGCGCGGGTATCAGCCAGTGTGAAAATGCTGTCAGTAACGCAAACTGGCTAATTTCCGCCAGGATATACAGCCGCAGGGACGCTTTTGCAATCACCAGATAGCCGAAAACGTAAGCCCCCACTTTCAGCACATCACCCACCAGCTGCCATGCAAAGAGATCGCGCATGGCGGTGAACTTCGCCGAGAACAGCAGCCAGATGGCGACATCGCGCAGTAACCAGACGGTAAAGCTGGCCGCCGCGACGGCAGGCAGCACAAAGCGCAGAGATCGGAAAATCTCGCGCGTAATTTCTTGTCTGGACGTCAGGCGCGATAAGGTTGGCAGCAAATAGACGCTAAAGGAAGCCGTTATAAATTGGAGGTATGCATCGGAAATGCTGCTCACGCCCTGCCAAATCCCGACTTCATCCCAGCTATAATGCGCCGCCAGCAGGTTTCGCATCATCACGTAGGCTACCGGCAGCGTGACGGAGGTGATGAGCGCCATCAGGGTAAATTTACCCAGCTGGCTGGCAAGCATCGTGTCCCATTGCGGTTTCAGGTAGCTCAGAGGGATGACGCCCCGACGCATCAGCATAAATGCCGCAGGCACAACAACCAGGGCCGGGACCAGCGCAAGCCCCAGCAGCGCGCCTTCATAGCCGCCAAGGCGATAGCAGAAGTAATAGGCAATCACGCCGATGACGCTGCCCAGGATTAAGGCAAGCGCGTTCCCGGCGGCATCACGAAAACCTTTCATCAGCGCCAGCAGCAGGTTTGCCCAGGCAATGCCCATCTGAACCAACGCGACCAGACGCACCAGCCCCTGATAATGGGGGTGCCCGAACAATCCCTGGCTGATGGGCGCCGCCGCCAGCAGAAAGACAACCGCCATCAGGGTCGAAAAACCCGTGACCATCGCCGAAGAGGTGCCCACCACCCTGCGCAGCTGAGCCGCATCATCGTGATACTGCGCAACGTATTTGGTGACGCCGTTGAAAATACCGGCGCCGGCCAGCACGCCAAGGACGGTAACGAGCTGGCGGAAATTACCCGCCAGCCCCACGCCAGAGGGGCCAAATGAGACGGCCAGCAGCTTGACGACCAGCAGCCCGGCGCCAATTTTTACAAGCGTGGACGCGGCGGTCCACACCGATGCTTTTGCCAGAGACATATCAGCCGAAATAACTCAGAAGGGTATTAATCACCGTACGCTGGTTAACAGGCGCGAGGTTGTAGAACAGTGGCAGGCGAAGCAAACGCTCACTTTCTTTGGTGGTGTAACGATCTTCACCGGCGAACGTGCCAAACGCTTCGCCGGCCGGGCTGGAGTGCAGCGGGATATAGTGGAACACCGCCATAATTTCGGCCTCTTTCAGCCAGGCGATGAGCTCGCTGCGGTCGTCGTTATCGCGCAGCTTGATGTAGAACATATGCGCGTTGTGGACGCAAGCTGCCGGGATGGTCGGCAGCTCAATGCGCCCGGCTTTGGCCAGAGGCTCAAGCGCATCGTAATACGTTTGCCACAGGGAAAGACGCTGAAGGTTGATACGTTCCGCCGCTTCCAGCTGCGCCCACAGATATGCCGCCTGCAGATCCGCCATCAGATAGCTGGAGCCGATGTCGCGCCAGGTGTATTTATCCACCTGTCCCCGGAAGAACTGGCTGCGGTTGGTGCCTTTTTCGCGGATCACTTCCGCACGCTCCACGAGAGCCCGGTCGTTAATCAGCGTCGCGCCACCTTCTCCGCCCGCCGTGTAGTTTTTGGTTTCGTGGAAGCTAAAGCAGCCAATGTGGCCGATAGTGCCCAGCGCGCGTCCCTTGTAGGTGGACATCACGCCCTGCGCGGCATCTTCCACCACGAACAGATTATGTTTTTTGGCGATGGCCATGATGGTGTCCATTTCACAGGCCACGCCCGCGTAGTGAACCGGCACGATCGCTCGCGTTTTGTCGGTGATCGCCGCTTCAATCAGCGTCTCATCAATGTTCATGGTATCCGGACGGATATCCACAAACACGATTTTCGCTCCGCGCAGGACAAAGGCGTTTGCGGTGGAAACGAAGGTATAGCTCGGCATAATCACTTCATCACCGGGCTGGATATCCAGCAACAGTGCCGCCATTTCCAGCGATGCCGTACAGGACGGGGTCAGCAGCACTTTGGCGCTGCGAAAACGCTGTTCCATCCACTGCTGACAGCGACGGGTAAAACCGCCGTCACCACAGAGTTTGCCGCTGCCCATGGCAGACTGCATATAGTCGAGTTCAGTTCCGACAACGGGTGGTGCGTTAAATGGAATCATCTTGTCACCTGTATAACCAGTAGGCGGTGGCGTCGATGTTGGCACCACTCGCAATATAACGTTTAAGCGCGGCGGTGTTGCCCAGTTGGGTCGCGACCCGCAGCGTCACAAGCTGTTGCTGCTGCGCCCAGTGCAGCGCCGCCTGCATGAGTTTCTCACCCATGCCTCGCCCGGCTAATAAGCCAATACGCGCCTCGCGCTCGTTGAGCTTACGCAGCGAGACGAACCCCTGGATTTGACCGTCGCCTGCACGGAAAACCAGGCAGACGTGGTCAAAGGTGCCTTTGACCGCATTCTCTATCCACTGGGCATAGAAACGTCCGCTATCGTCAGGTGCATACCAGGGCGCACGAAAGCGACTCTGTGCAAATGCCTTGGCCGCCATCTGACGCAGCACGGAGATGTCCTGTTCGGTTGCAATTTCCGCGCCGGACGCATCGTGCCGGGTAAGGGTAATGGAAAGGTCTACCTCACCTTCAACCAGCTGAAAGCCGTGCTGCTGGAGCGCGTCAAGCAGATCGGCGCGCTCCGCCGGGATCTTAGCCTGCACCCGTTGCCAGGCGATAAAATCTGATTCAGCCAGCACCGGCGCGTCATCGTGCACACGTACGATGGCCGACGGCAGGCCGAAAAAGGCACTCTCCCACTGCAGGGACTCAAGCACCCCATTCAGGCTGTTCAACGCCAGACACCTTTGGTATCCACAATAAACTGCTGACGAACGGCATCGCCGGACGTGGCTTTAAACTCTTTATGATCTACCAGCAGCACCAGCACGTCCGCCGTCGCCAGCGCGTCTTCCAGCGCCGTCAGCGTGCAGTGCCCCGCCAGTTTTGCCGGTAATTCATGGATATTCGGCTCAACCACCAGTGTTTCACCCTTGTGCCATTCGGCAATCATCTCAGCAATTTCCATCGCCGGGCTTTCACGCAGATCGTCAATATTGGGTTTAAATGCCAGACCAAAGCAGGCAATTTTCAGCTCGCTGGCGCGCTTGCCGCTCTCTGTCAGGCAATCCGCTACCGTCGCTTTAACCTGATTGAGCACCCAGTGAGGCTTGCTGTCGTTCACTTCACGCGCGGTGCGAATCAGACGAGCCTGCGCCGGATTTTGCGCCACGATAAACCACGGATCGACGGCGATACAGTGTCCACCCACGCCCGGGCCTGGCTGGAGAATGTTTACACGCGGATGGCGATTCGCCAGGCTAATCAGCTCCCAGACGTTAATCCCCTGATCGGCGCAAATTAGCGACAGTTCGTTCGCAAAGGCGATATTGACGTCGCGGAAGCTGTTCTCCGTCAGCTTGCACATCTCGGCGGTGCGGGAATTGGTCACCACGCACTCGCCTTCCAGGAAAATCTTGTACAGCGCGCTGGCACGTTCGGAACAGACGGGCGTCATACCGCCAATGACGCGGTCGTTTTTAATCAGTTCGACCATCACCTGGCCCGGCAGCACGCGCTCCGGACAGTAGGCGATGTTGATATCCGCCTGCTCACCCGCCTGCTGCGGGAAACGTAAATCAGGACGCGCGTCGGCCAGCCACTGTGCCATCTGCTCGGTAGCGCCGACCGGAGAGGTCGATTCCAGGATCACCAGCGCCCCTTTCTTCAGCACAGGCGCTATGGATTTGGCCGCCGCCTCGACGAATGCCATGTCGGGCTCGTGGTCACCTTTAAACGGGGTAGGGACGGCAATCAGGTAGGCATCCGCTTCAACTGGCGTCGTGCTGGCACGCAGGAAGCCCCCCTCCACCGCCTCTTTCACCACGCGGTCAAGATCGGGCTCCACAATATGAATCTCGCCACGGTTAATGGTTTCTACCGCTCGTGCGTTGATATCCACACCAACAACCTGTTTCTGACGAGAGGCAAACGCGGCCGCAGTAGGTAAGCCAATGTAGCCAAGACCAATGACAGAGATGGTAGTAAAACTCATAGCGATACCCGATTGTGTTTAAGTGCATGCAAAATACGGCCACAAGCCTGCCCGTCTCCATACGGATTATGGGCCCGGCTCATCGCCTGATACGCTTCATCGTCATGCAGCAGGCGCGTGACCTCTTCGACGATGAGCTGCGCGTTGGTGCCGACCAGACGCACCGTACCGGCTTTGACGGCTTCCGGACGTTCGGTCGTTTCACGCATCACCAGCACAGGTTTGCCGAGGGATGGCGCTTCTTCCTGGATTCCGCCGGAATCGGTGAGGATCAGCCAGGCGTGGTTCATCAGCCAGACAAACGGCATGTAGTCCTGAGGTTCAATCAGAAGGACATTTTCGACATGGCCCAGGATCCGGTTAACCGGCTCGCTGACGTTAGGGTTAAGGTGTACTGGATAGACAATTTGCACATCGTCATTCTGCGCGGCGATTTCAGCCAGCGCGTGACAGATTTGCTCGAAACCCCGGCCAAAGCTCTCGCGACGGTGGCCAGTGACCAGAATGGTTTTTTTGCCGTTGTGAAGGAACGGATAGCGGGCAGCGAGCTCTTTCTGAAGATCGCTGTTTGCCAGGACGCGGTCACGTACCCAAATTAACGCGTCAATGACCGTATTGCCGGTCACAAAGATTTTGTTATCGGCGATATTTTCACGCAGCAGGTTCTGACGAGAGTTTTCCGTTGGCGCAAAGTGGTACATCGCCAGATGACCCGTTAACGTGCGGTTGGCCTCCTCCGGCCACGGTGAATAAAGATTGCCGGTACGCAGACCCGCCTCAACATGCCCCACGGGAATTCGCTGGTAAAACGCGGCCAGGCTTGTCGCCACGGTTGTGGTGGTGTCACCGTGTACCAGCACGACGTCGGGCTTGAATGACTCCAGGATCGGCTTAAGATCTTGCAGTATGCGGCAGGTTATTTCGGTCAAGCCTTGCCCTGGTTTCATAATATTGAGGTCGTAATCCGGGGCGATGGAAAAGAGCGTTAAAACCTGGTCGAGCATCTCACGGTGCTGTGCCGTGACGCAGACTTTCGCTTCAATATCAGGATCGCTGGCCAGCGCATGAACCAGAGGCGCCATCTTAATGGCCTCCGGCCTGGTGCCAAATACGGTAAGTACTTTCACATCGATTCTCTTCGATTAGGCGATGAAGGCCATAGCCTTCATCGTAAACGGCGTTCTTAGTTTTTGCGACGACGCGTTAACGCCACGCCAGCGCCCGTCAGTGCGCCCACAATCCCCCACATGATCATCAGGAATGCGCGGCGCGGACTGTCGCGTTTTACAGGTTCTTCAGGCGTTCGCAAATAACGATAGGTCTGAAAACGCGGGTCCAGGGATGGACCGACATTAAGCGTATTGAGCATCGCGCGATTTTGATCGTAATCGAGGTCAAAATCAGGACCGACGGCCTTCAGGTTTTCCAGCCGCGCCTGCAGCATAGGGCGACCAAGAAGGAACATTTCAGAGTCAGGCAGCTCATCGGCCGGCACGTCCGTCTCAGTACGGGAAATATTGTGCTGTTCCGCAATTTTCAGCGCCTGCTCAATGTTATGCACGCGGCGACCGAAAATAGTATTCGCCACTTCTTCCTGACGTTTCACCTGGGCTTTCATCTGGATGGTACGAGCCGCCCAGGCACCTTTAAGCTCTTCGTTAAGATGGCTTGCGGCACGCTGGCTGGCAAACGCGACATACTGACGCAACAGGTTGTTGGCATCCGGCGCGGTTTCTGCAATCAGCTTGACGCTGTCATTCACGCTACGCAGCGCGTCGCCCGGCATAAACTGAATATTGTTAATCAGATCGTCCAGCAGGGCGGCATCGGCTTTTGTATTATCAACCCGGCGCTGCTTGTAGTAATCCGTCTGGGACCAGAAATCACGGCGGGTATCCCACGAAGCCAGCTGCATCACAAACTCTTTATAGGCTTCATCCATAACGGAAGCCTGGTCAGGCGTAGCAAGACTGGCTTTGATGTCCAGGTTACGCAGGAATTGCTGCTGGGAATAGTATCCCCCGAGCATGTTAACCGTTGGCTTGTCTGTGATTGCCGTGGCGCTCCACTCTTGCTTTGCAAAGAACGTATAGGCCAGCGCTAACAGGGCAAACCCCAGCGCGATCCCCGCAATCCAAAGTTTGCCTGCCCATAACACGCGAAACAAACCCCGAATATCCAGTTCATTCTCAGTTACCACTGATTTCGCTCCCGCCAACGGTTGAGTCATCATAGTCCCGGTTTTACTTAGTTAATGTTGTATTTTTGCCACTGTTACGACGCATCCTGCGTTTAATACGTTTAATGAAGCGTGCTACCTTCCATGCACGCTTGATGCAGTAGCCGTAGAGAGAAAAAGCTAGCAAGAACAATACCAACATAGCCCATTCAGGCACAAAATGTGTATATTCCGCCGTCACGCCAATCCCCGCTAGAATAGCAGCCGCCAGCGTAATAAGCACAAATGCTTGCCGGGAAGTGAATCCGGCTCGCATGATCAAATGATGAATGTGCTGACGGTCAGCAGAGAAAGGACTCATCCCTTTACGCAGGCGGCGATACATAATCGCAACCATGTCCATTAACGGGATAGCGATAATCCATAATGCCGTTACTGGGCTAATGGGGTGTACATCACCCTGAGTGGTTTCCAGCAAGATCCAAATGATAGTAAAGCCGATAAGTGTGCTACCCGCATCACCCATGAATACTTTATAGCGACGGCCCAATGCGCCGAGATTCAACAGGATATAAGGTAGGATGGCCGCAATCATGGCAAAACACCACATAGCAAGGCTATATTGCCCATCGAACCATAAAATGAAACCAATTGCGGCAAATGAGACGCAGGACAAGCCTCCCAACAAACCATCGATACCGTCAACCATGTTGAACGCGTTAATTGCCACCCACACGGCAAAAAGTGTCAGGAAATAACCGAACGGACCGAGTTCCATCTCCCAGGAGCCAAAAATATAGCCCAGGCTACTCAAGTGCAGCTTAGCGAACACCATCATAGCGATAGCTACAGCAGCCTGAACGAAGGCGCGGATTTTGACGCTAATATCATAACGGTCGTCAAGAGCGCCAACCACCACAAGCACCGTCGCACAGGTCAGGTACAGCCTGGCATGTGGAATATAGTAATCCGCGATGGCAAACGTGAAGCAGATCCCCGCGAAAACAGAGATACCGCCGACCAAAGGAATCATACCTTGATGACGCTTACGGAAGTTGGGTTTATCCACTAACCCCAGATATTTCGCCACCTTACGTGCCAGAAACAAAAAACAGGTGGTAAACAAGAAAATACTGGTTAGTTCAGTAAACGTATCAAGTAGGTTCACAATGGATGTTCTCAACAAATGTTAGTCAAGGAAGTATAACCATCAAGGCGCTGAGCCTGAAGTTATAAAGCAAACCTCTTACAATTCCATTTGTTTATTATTCAAGCTATTAATGTTTTTACTGTGCGAATTATCTTATTGTCGCACTGACCAGTCAAAATTGGGAGTTGGTGGTACTAGCGTATAGTCCATAAAAGGAAAACGCCACGTAAAAACGTGGCGTTCGCTGGCTTTATTTACGTTACGAGCGTTTCATCATGTCGAAGAAATCGTCGTTGGTTTTGGTCATCGCCAGTTTATTAATGAGGAACTCCATCGCGTCAATTTCACCCATTGGATGGATGATTTTGCGCAGGATCCACATTTTCTGCAGCTCTTCCTGCGTGGTGAGCAGCTCTTCTTTACGGGTACCGGAACGGTTGTAATCGATAGCCGGGAAGACGCGTTTTTCTGCGATTTTACGAGAAAGGTGCAGTTCCATGTTACCTGTACCTTTAAATTCTTCGTAAATCACTTCGTCCATTTTAGAACCGGTATCGATCAGCGCCGTCGCGATGATGGTCAGGCTGCCGCCCTCTTCCACGTTACGTGCGGCACCGAAGAAGCGTTTCGGACGATGCAGGGCGTTAGCATCCACACCACCGGTCAGCACTTTACCAGACGCCGGAACCACGGTGTTGTAGGCACGCGCCAGACGGGTGATGGAGTCAAGCAGGATGATCACGTCTTTCTTGTGCTCAACCAGGCGTTTCGCCTTCTCGATAACCATTTCCGCAACCTGAACGTGGCGAGAGGCTGGCTCGTCGAAGGTAGAAGCAACCACTTCACCTTTAACCAGACGCTGCATCTCGGTCACTTCTTCCGGACGTTCGTCAATCAGCAGCACCATCAGTACGCAGTCTGGGTGGTTATAGGCAATGCTCTGCGCGATGTTCTGCAGCAGCATGGTTTTACCCGCTTTTGGCGGTGCCACAATCAGACCACGCTGGCCGCGACCAATTGGTGATGCCAGATCCAGAACACGCGCGGTTAAGTCTTCAGTAGAACCGTTACCACGCTCCATGCGCAGGCGAGAGTTCGCGTGCAGCGGCGTTAAGTTCTCGAAGAGTATCTTATTACGCGAGTTTTCCGGTTTGTCGAAGTTAACTTCATTGACTTTCAACAGCGCAAAGTAGCGTTCACCCTCTTTAGGAGGACGAATCTTACCTGAAATGGTGTCACCAGTGCGGAGGTTGAAACGGCGGATTTGGCTGGGGGATACGTAGATGTCGTCAGGGCCGGCGAGGTAGGAGCTGTCTGCAGAGCGGAGGAAACCAAATCCGTCTTGCAATATCTCCAGCACACCGTCGCCAAAGATATCTTCGCCACTCTTAGCGTGCTGCTTCAGGATGGCGAAAATGATGTCCTGCTTGCGCATACGAGCCTGGTTTTCCAGCCCCATATTTTCGCCGAGAGTGATCAGCTCAGAAACCGGCGTATTCTTTAATTCGGTAAGATTCATAATGGTGTGGGTTCTTAAACTCGGGGTGATTCTCGAACTTAATGTTGTGAATGGTATGGCAGGGTCATCCATGCCTGTTTAGCGGCCATCGACTCATGTCTGTTCGCTGTCTGGTCACAGGGAAAGAACGCAGAACTGAAACGACAAGACGGATTGAGTGACAAGCCCGGAATTTAGCCACTTCACGCACTGTTCATGTTAACAACGGGAAGTATCGGGTAAAACAAGATTCAAACAACAAGATATGTTTAAAACGAAGTCATAGCTAACTTAGCACGACTTCAGCCGGGCGTCCAGAGTTCCACATCATTTAGCCGGGAGCTCTGAACGCACAGCGGAGAAACCTTACGCCAGGTTAGCGTCCAGGAACTCTTTCAGTTGGCCTTTGGACAGCGCGCCTACTTTGGTCGCTGCCACTTCGCCGTTTTTGAACAGCAGAAGGGTTGGGATGCCACGGATACCGTATTTTGGTGCGGTGCCCGGGTTCTGGTCGATGTTCAGCTTAGCAACGGTCAGTTTGCCCTGATATTCGTCGGCGATCTCATCCAGAATCGGGGCGATCATTTTGCAAGGACCACACCATTCAGCCCAGAAATCGACGAGGATCAGCCCGTCAGCCTTAAGTACGTCCGTGTCAAAACTGTCGTCAGTCAGGTGAATAATTTTATCGCTCATATATAACTCCACAGGAATAAGCCTGGTACGTTGGTTTTGTCTCCACCAACGACGTGTTGATGTCGCATTAACCAACTAAAGGTTGACTTTATTTCACCGGATACGCTTTCGTAAAGCAATAGTAAGCTGATATTCTACCACACTATGAGCAAAACACATTTAACAGAACAGAAGTTTTCCGACTTCGCGCTGCACCCGAAGGTGATTGAAGCCCTTGAAAATAAAGGGTTTCATAACTGCACGCCCATTCAGGCCCTCGCGCTGCCGCTGACGCTGGCCGGTCGCGATGTTGCCGGGCAGGCGCAAACCGGTACCGGCAAAACGATGGCGTTTTTAACGTCAACGTTTCATTATTTACTTTCTCACCCAGCGATTGCAGACCGCAAAGTTAACCAGCCGCGCGCGCTAATTATGGCCCCGACGCGAGAACTTGCGGTACAGATCCACGCAGACGCTGAACCCCTGGCGCAGTCTACCGGCCTGAAGCTTGGCCTGGCCTATGGCGGCGACGGCTACGATAAACAGCTGAAAGTGCTGGAAAGCGGTGTGGATATCCTGATCGGTACCACCGGCCGTCTTATCGATTACGCCAAACAGAACCACATTAACCTCGGCGCAATCCAGGTTGTGGTGCTCGATGAAGCTGACCGCATGTACGATCTGGGCTTCATTAAAGACATTCGCTGGCTGTTCCGCCGCATGCCGCCGGCCAATCAGCGTCTGAATATGCTGTTCTCCGCTACCCTTTCTTATCGCGTACGCGAGCTGGCGTTCGAACAGATGAACAATGCCGAATATGTAGAAGTGGAACCGGAGCAGAAAACGGGTCACCGCATTAAAGAAGAGCTCTTCTATCCTTCCAATGAAGAGAAAATGCGTCTGCTGCAAACGCTGATTGAAGAAGAGTGGCCAGATCGCGCCATTATCTTCGCGAACACCAAGCACCGTTGTGAAGACATCTGGGGCCATCTGGCTGCAGACGGTCACCGTGTTGGCCTGTTGACCGGCGACGTGGCGCAGAAAAAACGCCTGCGTATTCTGGAAGAGTTTACCCGTGGCGATCTTGATATTCTGGTCGCAACTGACGTTGCCGCTCGTGGTCTGCACATTCCGGCCGTAACGCACGTCTTTAACTACGATCTGCCAGACGACTGCGAAGACTACGTACACCGTATCGGTCGTACCGGTCGTGCGGGCGCAAGCGGTCACTCGATTAGCCTTGCGTGTGAAGAGTATGCGCTGAATCTCCCGGCCATTGAGACGTATATCGGTCACTCTATTCCGCAGAGCAAATACAATCCGGAAGCGCTGTTAAGCGAACTGCCGCCGCCTAAGCGCCTAACCCGCCCACGCTCCGGCAATGGTCCGCGTCGTTCAGGTGGCGCGCCGCGTAATCGTCGTCGTTCAGGTTAAGAAAATATGCTCAGCTCCACCTCGCTTTATGCGGCAATTGATCTCGGTTCGAATAGTTTTCATATGCTGGTTGTGCGCGAGGTGGCGGGAAGCATACAAACGCTGACTCGCATCAAGCGCAAGGTCCGCCTCGCGGCGGGCCTGAGCAGTGACAATCACCTCTCGCCTGAAGCCATGGAACGTGGCTGGCAGTGTCTGCGGCTCTTTGCCGAACGTCTGCAGGATATCCCGCACGCCCAAATCACCGTGGTCGCCACTGCGACACTCCGCCTGGCGGTTAACGCCGTGGATTTCATTGCCAGAGCGCAGGAAATTCTGGGTTGTCCGGTACAGATTATCAGCGGTGAAGAAGAAGCTCGCCTGATTTACCAGGGCGTTGCGCACACCACGGGAGGTGACGATCGCCGTCTGGTGGTGGATATCGGTGGTGCCAGTACCGAGCTTGTGACCGGCACCGGCGCGCAGGCAACGTCGCTGTTCAGCCTGTCGATGGGCTGCGTGACCTGGCTTGAGCGCTACTTTACCGATCGGAACCTGGCGAAAGAGAACTTCGACGAGGCAGAAAACGCCGCGCGCGAGGTGTTACGCCCGGTGATGGACGAGCTGCGCTATCACGGCTGGAAAGTCTGCGTGGGTGCCTCGGGTACCGTGCAGGCTCTGCAGGAAATCATGATGGCGCAGGGAATGGACGAGCGGATTACGCTTGCCAAACTTCAGCAGCTGAAACAGCGCGCCATTCAGTGTGGACGCCTGGAAGAGCTGGAAATTGAAGGCCTGACGCTGGAACGCGCGTTGGTCTTCCCGAGCGGGCTGGCTATTCTTATCGCCATTTTCACCGAGCTGAACATCCAGTGTATGACCCTGGCCGGCGGCGCGCTGCGCGAAGGTCTGGTCTACGGGATGTTACATCTTTCGGTCGATCAGGATATCCGCAGCCGTACTCTGCGCAATGTGCAGCGTCGTTTTATGGTTGATATCGATCAGGCCGGACGCGTATCGCAGCTGGCGTCACGCTTCGCCGATCAGGTCGCTAACGTCTGGGATCTTGACCATCTGAGCCGGGATTTACTGCTGAGCGCCTGCGCGCTACATGAAGTGGGGCTGAGCATTGATTTTAAGCAGGCACCGGCTCATGCAGCGTATCTGGTACGAAACCTTGATCTACCGGGCTATACGCCCGCGCAGAAAAAGCTGCTGGCAACGCTGCTGCTGAACCAGACCAATGCCGTCGATCTCTCCTCTTTGCATCAGCAAAACGCCGTACCGCCGCGCGTGGCCGAGCATCTGTGCCGCCTGCTGCGTCTGGCGATCCTGTTTGCCAGCCGCCGCCGCGATGATTTGCTGCCAGCCATTAATCTGGTGGCCGATGACGAGAAGCTTTCGCTGACGCTGCCGGAGAACTGGATTGATCGTCACCCGTTAGGGGCCGAGATGATCGAACAGGAGTGCCAGTGGCAGAGCTACGTGCACTGGGTGCTTGAGGTAAAGTAATACGCTGAACATTGCCGGGTGGCGGCTTCGCCTTACCCGGCCTACAGATCCCTACGGAATTATCCTTTCTCTTTGGCTTTTGCCAGCATGGCGCGGATGTTCGCCACGTTAGCCTGTCCCTTGTGCATCCGCTCTTCTGCGGTAATCACTTTGCGCTCCTGTTCCCAGATCAGGTCATCCTGCGGCAGTTCCAGCAGGAAACGACTCGGCTCCGGGCGTACCAGTTCACCATACTGGCGGCGCTCTTTACACAGCGTGAACGTCAGCTCTTTCTGCGCGCGGGTGATCCCCACGTAGGCCAGGCGACGCTCCTCGTCGACGTTATCTTCATCAATGCTGCTCTGGTGCGGCAACAATCCCTCTTCCATGCCGACCAGATACACATACGGGAACTCCAGCCCTTTTGACGCATGCAGCGTCATCAGCTGAACCTGATCGGCCTCTTCTTCGCTCTCGCCGCGCTCCATCATGTCGCGCAGGGTAAAGCGGGTGACCACCTGCGTCAGGGTCATTGGCTCGTCGATTTCAGAGCCCTCCAGCATTTCGGTCATCCAGCTGAAGAGCTGGTTAACGTTTTTCATGCGCATCTCAGCCGCTTTCGGGCTGGCTGAGGTTTCATACAGCCAGGACTCATAGTCAATGCCGTGAATGAGATCGCGCACCGCCGCCACCGGCTCCCGCTCCGCGAGACGCTGCACTTCGCCAAGCCAGTGGGTGAAGCGGGTTAACGAATCATACCCGCGTCCGGTTAACGTCTGGCTCAGCCCCATGTCGAAGCTGGCGGTAAACATACTTTTGTTGCGGGTCATCGCCCACTCGCCGAGCTTTTGCAGCGTCGCCGGGCCAATCTCGCGTTTAGGCGTATTCACGATGCGCAGAAACGCGCTGTCGTCATCCGGGTTAGTGAGCACGCGCAGATAGGCCAGCAGATCTTTGATTTCTGGCCGCGAGAAGAACGACGTGCCGCCCGAGATTTTGTACGGAATGCGGTTCTGCATCAGCATCTTTTCAAAGACGCGCGACTGGTGATTGCCGCGATAGAGGATCGCGTAATCCTTATATTCGGTTTTGTTGACGAAGTGGTGAGCGATAAGCTCGCCCGTCACGCGCTCCGCTTCATGATCCTCATTGTTGGCGCTGAGCACTTTCAGCTCCGTGCCGTAGCCCAGTTCGGAGAACAGACGCTTCTCAAATACGTGCGGGTTATTGGCAATCAGGATGTTTGCCGCCTTCAGGATACGCCCGGAGGAGCGGTAGTTTTGCTCCAGCTTAATCACCTGCAGGGCCGGGAAATCTTTGCTCAGCAGCACCAGGTTTTGTGGGCGCGCACCGCGCCAGGAGTAAATTGACTGGTCGTCGTCGCCTACCACGGTGAAACGCGCGCGCTGCCCCACCAGCAGCTTCACCAGCTCGTACTGGCTGGTGTTGGTGTCCTGATATTCATCCACCAGCAGGTAGCGGATTTTGTTCTGCCAGCGCTCGCGCACCTCTTCATTGCGCTGCAGCAGCAGCGTGGGCAGCAGGATCAGATCGTCAAAGTCCAGCACGTTACACGCTTTCATATGCGCATCGTACAGACCGTAGCAGTGGGCGAAGATCCGATCCCGTTCACCTTTGGCGATCGCCGCGGCCTGGGCCGGCGTCATCAGATCGTTTTTCCAGTTCGAGATCGTCGAGATCAGCTGCTGCAACAGCACTTTGTCATCTTCGATGAGCCCCTCGGTGAGCTCTTTGAGCAGCGCCACCTGATCGGTGTCATCGAAGAGCGAGAAGTTGGACTTCATTCCCAGCGCCGCATACTCGCGTTTGATGATATCCAGCCCCAGCGTGTGGAAAGTGGAAATCATCAGGCCGCGTGCCTCTTTACGACCCAGCGTCTGACCGACGCGCTCTTTCATCTCGCGCGCCGCTTTATTGGTAAAGGTGACCGCCGCAATGTGTCGCGCCTGATATCCACAGTTGTGGATCAGATGGGCGATTTTGTTGGTGATCACGCGGGTTTTACCCGAACCGGCCCCTGCCAGCACCAGGCATGGTCCAGTAACGAATTCGACCGCTTGTTGTTGTCCAGGGTTTAAACGCATGGGAGTGTTGCTCAATCTTCGAACGGGGTGTGGATTGTAGCAGAAAGCCGGGCGCAGATTTACCGGCTAATGATAAAGTGGAGAAATCGCGTTTAACCCGTAGAGCAGAACCATGAAAAAGACCGCAGCAGCCCTGCATATTCTGGTAAAAGAAGAGAAACTGGCTCAGGAGATCCTGGCCAAGCTGGAGCGCGGCATCAGCTTTGATCATCTGGCAAAGCGCTACTCTAAATGCCCATCCGGTCGCAATGGCGGGGATCTCGGCGAGTTTCAACAAGGTGCGATGGTCGGCCCGTTCGATCGGGCGGTCTTTAGCTGCCCGCTTCTGAAGCCCTGCGGCCCGGTAAAAACCAAATTTGGCTACCATATCATTAAGGTGCTTTATCGCCGCTGACGCGTGGTATATTGCGCCCCGATTTATCTCAACCTATTCAAGGCACGATCATGGCAAAAACAGCAGCAGCACTGCATATTCTTGTTAAAGAAGAGAAACTGGCTCTGGATCTTCTGGAGCAGATCAAAAACGGCGCCGACTTCGGCAAACTGGCGAAGAAGCACTCCATCTGTCCGTCAGGCAAACGCGGCGGCGATCTGGGTGAATTCCGCCAGGGTCAGATGGTACCGGCGTTCGATAAAGTGGTGTTCTCCTGCCCGGTGCTGGAGCCAACCGGCCCGCTGCACACGCAGTTCGGCTACCACGTGATTAAAGTGCTGTATCGGAAATAAACAGCAAGGCCTTCTCTAAGAGAAGGCCTTTAATGTTTGCACCCTCTCCCCGTGGGAGAGGGTCGGGGTGAGGGCATCAGCCCGCACCTGGTGTTAGCCCGCTACCGCGATACGTTTCATATCGGTCATGTAGCCACGCAGTTTATGGCCCACTTTCTCGATCTGGTGGCTGCGAATCGCTTCGTTCACATCGCGCAGCTGCGCGTTATCCACGGCACCTTCCGCAATCGCTTTACCCAGATCGCCCGTCTGCAGAGTGGTCATAAACTCTTTCAGCAGCGGTACGCAGGCGTAAGAGAACAGGTAGTTACCGTATTCTGCCGTATCAGAGATCACCACGTTCATTTCGTACAGACGCTTACGGGCGATGGTGTTCGCGATCAGCGGCAGCTCGTGCAGAGATTCGTAGTACGCAGACTCTTCGATGATGCCGGAATCCACCATGGTTTCGAACGCCAGCTCAACGCCTGCTTTCACCATCGCGATCATCAGTACGCCTTTATCGAAGTACTCCTGCTCGCCGATTTTACCTTCGTACTGTGGCGCGGTTTCGAACGCGGTTTTACCGGTCTCTTCACGCCAGGTCAGCAGGTTTTTATCGTCGTTCGCCCAGTCCGCCATCATGCCAGAAGAGAATTCGCCGGAGATGATGTCGTCCATATGTTTCTGGAACAGCGGCGCCATGATGGTTTTCAGCTGTTCAGACAGCGCGTAAGCACGCAGTTTTGCCGGGTTGGACAGACGATCCATCATCAGCGTAATACCGCCCTGCTTCAGCGCTTCGGTGATGGTTTCCCAGCCGAACTGAATCAGTTTTTCCGCGTAGGCCGGGTCTGTACCTTCTTCCACCAGTTTGTCGAAGCACAGCAGAGAACCGGCCTGCAGCATGCCGCACAGAATGGTCTGCTCACCCATCAGGTCAGATTTCACTTCGGCAACGAAGGAAGATTCCAGCACGCCCGCACGGTGGCCGCCGGTCGCCGCTGCCCACGCTTTGGCAATCGCCATGCCTTCGCCTTTCGGATCGTTTTCCGGGTGAACCGCGATCAGGGTCGGCACGCCGAAGCCACGTTTGTACTCTTCACGTACCTCGGTACCCGGGCACTTCGGCGCCACCATCACCACGGTGATGTCTTTACGGATCTGCTCGCCCACTTCAACGATGTTGAAGCCGTGGGAGTAACCCAGCGCGGCGCCGTCTTTCATCAGCGGCTGTACGGAACGCACAACGTCAGAGTGCTGTTTGTCCGGGGTCAGGTTAACCACCAGATCCGCCTGCGGGATCAGCTCTTCGTAGGTGCCCACTTTGAAGCCGTTTTCGGTCGCTTTACGCCAGGAAGCACGCTTCTCGGCGATCGCTTCTTTACGGAGGGCGTAGGAGATATCCAGACCGGAGTCACGCATGTTCAGGCCCTGGTTCAGACCCTGTGCGCCACAGCCGACGATGACCACTTTTTTACCCTGAAGGTAGCTCGCGCCATCGGCAAATTCATCGCGCGCCATGAAGCGGCATTTGCCCAGCTGCGCCAGCTGCTGGCGCAAGTTCAGTGTATTAAAGTAGTTAGCCATGGGTGATACCTCGTGATGTTGTGTGTCTTATTGTTCGGTTCGCGTTTCAGCGAGAATGTACCCACATTACAACAGGAAATTTATTGCGGAAATTGATATATTCACAACGTCATATTGCAATTTTTGCAATGTAAAAAGAGGGAGTGGAATCGGTGGATTTACGCGATCTGAAAATGTTCCTGCACCTGGCGGAAAGCCGCCATTTTGGCCGCAGCGCCCGGGCAATGCACGTTAGCCCCTCCACGCTTTCACGCCAGATCCAGCGCCTTGAGGAAGACCTCGGCCAGCCGCTGTTCGTGCGCGATAACCGCACCGTCACCCTCACGGAAGCGGGTGAAGAGCTGCGCATTTTTGCCCAGCAGACGCTGTTGCAGTACCAGCAGCTGCGGCACTCGATTGACCAGCAGGGGCCGTCACTTTCCGGCGAACTGCATATTTTCTGCTCCGTGACCGCCGCCTATAGCCATCTGCCGCCCATTCTCGACCGATTCCGCGCGGCGCATCCGTCGGTTGAAATTAAGCTCACCACCGGCGACGCCTCCGACGCAATGGAAAAAGTGGTGACGGGCGAAGCGGATCTCGCCATAGCAGGGAAACCCGAAACCCTGCCGGGCGCGGTGGCATTCTCAATGCTTGAGAATCTGGCGGTGGTGCTGATTGCCCCGGCGCTGCCCTGCCCGGTGCGTAATCAGGTGTCGGTGGAAAAGCCGGACTGGTCGACGGTGCCGTTTATCATGGCCGATCAGGGGCCGGTGCGCCGCCGCATCGAGCTGTGGTTCCGCCGTCAGAAAATCAGCAATCCGTCGATTTACGCCACGGTCAGCGGCCATGAGGCAATGGTGTCGATGGTGGCGCTGGGCTGCGGCGTGGCGCTGCTGCCGGAAGTGGTGCTGGAAAACAGCCCCGAACCGGTGCGCAATCGCGTGATGATTCTGGAGCGCAGCGACGAGAAGACGCCGTTTGAGCTTGGCGTGTGCGCACAAAAAAAGCGGCTGCATGAGCCGCTTATTGATGCGTTCTGGACGATATTGCCGAACCACTAAAGCCGGGTGGCGCTGCGCTTACCCGACCTCAGCCCTTAGCCCGCGAGGAAGAAGCGGAAGGCCGGGTTATGGGTTTCGTCGTGGCACTCATAGCCCAGCTCGTTCAGCCGCGTTTCGAAATCCGGCTCGTGCTCGCCCAGTTCGAACGCCGCCAGCACGCGGCCGTAGTCGGTGCCGTGGCTGCGGTAGTGGAATAGTGAAATATTCCAGTGCGTGCCCAGCGTGTGCAGGAACTTGAGCAGCGCGCCCGGTGATTCCGGGAACTCGAAGCTAAACAGACGTTCCCTGAGCGGCTTTGATGGACGCCCGCCGACCATGTAGCGCACGTGCAGCTTCGCCATCTCATCGTCAGAGAGATCGACCACGCTGTAGCCGCCCTCATGCAGCAGGTTGAGGATCTCTTTGCGCTCCTCCACGCCGCGGCTCAGACGCACGCCGACAAAAATGCAGGCGTCTTTGGCATCGGCAAAACGGTAGTTAAATTCCGTCACCGAACGGCCGCCCAGCAGCTGGCAGAACTTCAGGAAGCTGCCCTTCTCTTCAGGAATCGTCACCGCCAGCAGCGCTTCCCGCTGTTCACCCAGCTCGCAGCGCTCGGAAACGTAGCGCAGACCGTGGAAGTTCACGTTCGCACCAGACAGCACGTGCGCCAGTCGCTCGCCGCGAATGTTGTGCTGCGCGATGTATTTCTTCATTCCCGCCAGCGCCAGCGCGCCTGACGGTTCCGCCACCGCACGCACATCCTCGAACAGATCCTTCATCGCCGCGCAGATGGCGTCGCTATCAACCGTGACGATATCGTCGAGATACTCCTGACACAGGCGGAAGGTTTCATCCCCAATGCGCTTCACCGCCACGCCCTCGGCAAACAGCCCGACGCGCGGCAGATCTACCGGATGACCCACATCCAGCGCCGCTTTCAGGCAGGCAGAGTCTTCCGCTTCAACGGCAATGACTTTGATCTGCGGCATCAGCTGTTTGATCAGCACCGCCACGCCTGCGGCCAGGCCACCGCCGCCAACCGGAACGAAGACGCGGTCGAGATGGGCATCCTGCTGCAGCAGTTCCAGCGCCAGCGTGCCCTGCCCGGCAATCACCATCGGGTGGTCGAACGGCGGCACCCAGGTAAAGCCCTGCTGCTGCGCCAGCTCAATCGCTTTGGCTTTGGCTTCGTCAAAGTTGGCGCCGTGGAGCAGCACTTCGCCGCCGAAACCGCGCACCGCGTCGACTTTGATATCTGCGGTAGCAACTGGCATCACGATCAGCGCCTTCAGCCCCAGACGAGCAGACGAGAACGCCACGCCCTGGGCGTGGTTGCCCGCCGACGCGGTAATCACGCCGCGCACTTTTTGCTCGTCGGTCAGCCCGGCCATCATCGCGTAGGCGCCGCGCAGCTTAAAGCTGTGCACCGGCTGACGGTCTTCGCGCTTGACCAGAATGACGTTGTCGAGGCGCGAAGAGAGTTTTTCCATTTTCTGCAGGGGCGTGACCTGCACGGCTTCATAGACCGGCGCGCGTAGTACCGCTCTCAGGTATTCCGCCCCCTCAGGGGCGGCGGATAAGGGTTGTGACTCGGCCATCATTAGCCCCCAAGTTTAGATTTATCGCGCACCGCGCCTTTATCTGCACTGGTGGCAAGGCTCGCATAGGCGCGCAGGGCGAAGGAGACTTCACGCTGGCGGTCTTTCGGCGTCCAGGCTTTATCGCCGCGGGCTTCCTGCGCTTCACGACGGGCCGCAATTTCCTGGTCGCTCAGCTTCAGCTGAATGCCGCGATTCGGAATGTCGATTTCGATCAGGTCACCGTCTTCGATGATGGCGATGTTGCCGCCGCTTGCCGCTTCAGGGGAAACGTGGCCGATAGAGAGGCCGGAGGTACC
The DNA here is from genome assembly GCF_049237205.1 of Enterobacter cloacae complex sp. SHL009. Classification (NCBI taxonomy): domain Bacteria; kingdom Pseudomonadati; phylum Pseudomonadota; class Gammaproteobacteria; order Enterobacterales; family Enterobacteriaceae; genus Enterobacter; species Enterobacter cloacae complex sp. SHL009. Next base: position 8,203 of record NZ_JBMKIW010000014.1, on the reverse strand, counting down.
GCCGGAGAAACGTCCGTCGGTGATCAGCGCACACGCTTTACCGAGTCCCATAGATTTCAGGAAGGTGGTTGGGTAGAGCATCTCCTGCATGCCCGGGCCGCCTTTCGGTCCTTCGTAGCGAATAACAACCACGTCGCCTTCCACCACTTTGCCGCCGAGGATGGCATCTACCGCTTCATCCTGGCTTTCGTATACCTTCGCCGGACCGGTGAATTTCAGGATGCTGTCGTCCACGCCTGCGGTTTTCACGATGCAGCCGTTTTCCGCGAAGTTACCGTACAGCACGGCCAGACCGCCGTCTTTGCTGTAGGCATGTTCCAGCGAGCGGATGCAGCCTTCGGCGCGGTCATCGTCCAGCGTATCCCAGCGACAATCCTGCGAGAATGCCTGGGTGGTGCGAATACCCGCTGGACCGGCGCGGAACATCTTTTTCACCGCGTCGTCTTTGGTCAGCATGACGTCGTACTGGTCCAGCGACTCAGGCAGCGTCAGGCCAAGCACGTTTTTCACGTCACGGTTCAGCAGCCCGGCGCGATCCAGCTCGCCGAGAATGCCCAGCACGCCGCCCGCGCGGTGTACGTCTTCCATATGGTACTTCTGGGTGCTCGGCGCGACTTTACACAGCTGCGGGACTTTGCGGGAGAGCTTGTCGATGTCGCTCATGGTGAAGTCGATTTCGGCTTCCTGCGCGGCGGCCAGCAGGTGCAGAACGGTGTTGGTGGAGCCGCCCATGGCGATATCCAGCGTCATCGCGTTCTCAAACGCGGCCTTGCTGGCGATGTTGCGCGGCAGCGCGCTGGCGTCGTCCTGCTCGTAGTAGCGTTTGGTCAGCTCAACGATGCGCCTACCGGCGTTGAGGAACAGCTGCTTACGGTCGGCGTGGGTCGCGAGCAGCGAGCCGTTGCCCGGCTGAGAAAGACCCAGCGCTTCGGTCAGGCAGTTCATGGAGTTAGCGGTAAACATACCGGAACAGGAGCCGCAGGTCGGGCACGCGGAGCGTTCCACCTGGTCGCTCTGCTCGTCAGAGACTTTCGGGTCCGCGCCCTGGATCATCGCATCGACCAGGTCGAGCTTGATAATTTTGTCGGAGAGCTTGGTTTTCCCCGCTTCCATCGGGCCGCCGGAGACGAAGATCACCGGAATGTTCAGGCGCAGAGAGGCCATCAGCATCCCCGGGGTGATTTTGTCGCAGTTGGAGATGCAGACCATCGCATCGGCGCAGTGGGCGTTCACCATGTACTCTACGGAGTCGGCGATCAGCTCGCGCGACGGCAGTGAATAGAGCATGCCCCCGTGCCCCATCGCGATACCGTCATCCACCGCAATGGTGTTGAACTCTTTCGCCACGCCGCCGGAGGCTTCGATTTGCTCGGCAACCAGCTTACCGAGATCGCGCAGGTGCACGTGGCCCGGTACAAACTGGGTGAAGGAGTTCACCACGGCGATAATCGGCTTGCCGAAATCGGCGTCGGTCATTCCGGTGGCGCGCCACAGCGCGCGGGCTCCCGCCATATTACGGCCGTGGGTGGTGGTGGCTGAACGATACTTAGGCATGCTTTATTGACTCCCGTCTGACTATTTAATGGGACGGTGCGTGCCGTCCCAAATTTATGCTTAGTGATTAACCTGATCCAACCAGCCGTATTTATCTTCTGTCTCGCCGGTGAAGAGGCCGAAGAACGCTTGCTGAATACGTTTGGTGACCGGACCGCAGCGGCCTTCGCCCACCTGGATACCGTCCACGCTGCGTACCGGCGTGATTTCAGCCGCCGTACCGGACATAAACACTTCATCAGCCAGATACAGGGATTCGCGGGACAGCACCTGCTCGCGCACTTCAATACCCAGATCTTTCGCCAGCTTGATGATGGCGTCACGGGTGATGCCCGGCAGCGCGGACGAGGTGAATGGCGGCGTAAACAAAATGCCGTCTTTCACTTCAAACAGGTTTTCACCCGCACCTTCAGAGATGTAGCCATTTACGTCGAGGGCGATCCCTTCCTGATAGCCGTGGCGGCGCGCTTCGCTACCGACCAGCAATGAGGAGAGGTAGTTACCGCCTGCCTTCGCGGCGGTCGGGATGGTGTTTGGCGCCACGCGATTCCAGGAAGAGACCATTGCGTCGATCCCCTGCTCCAGGGCTTCTGCACCCAGATAAGCACCCCACGGGAACGCGGCAATGATCACATCGGTGGTATAGCCCGCTGGCGGGTTCACGCCCATACCGACGTCACCCACGAAGACCAGCGGACGGATATAGGCGCTGGTCAGGTTGTTTTTACGGATCACGTCGCGGCAGGCTTCCATTAGCTCATCAACGCTTTGTGAAACCGGGAAACGATAAATTTTGGCTGAGTCATGCAGACGCTGCATGTGTTCGCGATGGCGGAACACCACTGGCCCTTTGTGAGAATCGTAGCAGCGGATGCCTTCAAATACGGAGGTACCGTAGTGCAGCGCGTGGGACATCACGTGGACCTTCGCGTCCTCCCAGCGAACCATCTCACCGTTGAACCAAATGTAATCAGCTTTTTTTGTCGTCATTTTTTCGTCCTGTCACGCTTAAGCGCGGATTTGTTGTGATGTGGTTGTGCTCTGGCAGATGGCAACATGGGCAACGTCTACCAGCTTTGATAACTGACTAAACAGTAAGTCGACCGACCGCGGGCTGGCAACGGTTAATTCGATACTGATATTCCGGGCGTCAGTGGCCGCCTCCATATTCATAGAGCAAATCTGAAAACCACGATGACGCACCACACGCAAAACGCGTTCTAAGGTTTCCGGGTTGAAGCGAGCCTGTACGGCGACCTGATGCTGCATCATGATAATTTCTCCATCATTTGTGAGTTACTGGCACCAGGCGGTACCAACGGCCAGACGTTCTCGAGTTCGTCGATTGAGACATGAAGCAGGTAAGGCCCATCGCTGTTCAGCATGGTGTCGAGCGCCGCTTCAACCTGATCTTTACGGGTGATGTGCTGACCAGGGATGCCAAAGGCGCTGGCCAGGGTGAGGAAATCGGGGTTATCGGTGAGCGTCGTTTCGCTGTAACGCTCCTGGAAGAACAGCTGTTGCCACTGGCGAACCATCCCTAAACGCTGGTTATCAAGCAACACGATCTTCAGCGGTAACTGCTTGCGCTTAACGGTGCCGAGCTCCTGAACGTTCATCATGAAGGAGCCGTCACCGGAGATACAGATAACGGTATCGTTCGGGCGGGCAACCTGCGCGCCAACGGCTGCCGGCAGACCGAAGCCCATGGTACCCAAGCCGCTGGAGGTGATGAAGTTTTCCGGACGGGTGTAGGTCATGTGCTGCGCGGACCACATCTGGTGCTGGCCTACGTCGGTGGTGACGACGCTGTCAGCCGGTTTACGGTCGGACAACTGCTTCAACAGCAGCGGCGCGTAGATGGCCTCGCCGGGGTGGTCGTAACGCCAGGCGTGCTCGGCGCGCATATCAGCGGTGTGCTGACGCCATGCGTTGATATCCAGCGGCTGCTGCAATGCCGGTAACAGCGAGTTGAGATCGCCCGGCAAGGCGACATGCGCCTGACGCAGCTTGTTCATCTCCGCCGGGTCGATATCCATATGGATGACTTTGGCGTTCGGCGCAAAGGTATTCAGCTTGCCGGTGACGCGGTCGTCAAAACGGGCACCTACGGCGATGAGCAGATCGCACTCCTGCACCGCCAGGTTTGCCGCTTTGGTACCGTGCATCCCCAGCATGCCCAGATAGTAGGGGTAATCCGCGTCGACAGCACCGAGACCTTTCAGCGTGCAGGTCGCTGGCATCTGCGTTGTTGCGATAAATTCGCGCAGGGCAGGAACGGCCTGTGCCATGCCGACGCCACCGCCGACGTACAGCATTGGCTGTTTCGCCTGGGCCAGCATCTGACGGGCCTCTTCAACTTCCGCTTCCGGAAAGGCATCGTCGCTTTCAACGGTAGAGAAGTGCGGTTCCAGCTCGCCGAGTGCCACCTGGATATCTTTCGGGATATCGACCAGTACCGGACCAGGACGACCGGAGTTTGCCACGTCGAACGCTTCTGCCATTACGCGCGGCAGCTCTTCCAGAGACTGGACGAGGAAGCTGTGTTTAGTGCAGGCCAGCGATAAACCGAGGACGTCGACTTCCTGAAAAGCATCGGTACCGATGAACGGAGACGCCACCTGCCCGGTGATGGCGACAACGGGAACGGAATCCAGCAGCGCGTCAGCCAGGCCGGTGATCAGGTTCGTTGCGCCCGGACCTGAAGTCGCCATACACACGCCGGTTTTACCGGTCGCGCGGGCATAACCGATGGCTGCCATCGCTGCGCCCTGCTCGTGTCGGCACAAGAGATGTTCCACGCCGCCGTCATACAGTGCATCGTAAATCGGCATAATTGCGCCACCCGGATAACCGAATACGGTTTCGACTCCCTGCGCGCGCAACGCATGTACTACCCACTGTGCCCCATTCATAGTTAGTTCCCCGTCATAAATCGGGAGAAACAGAATTTTGTGCTAGTCGTCATTCTCTGCTCCTCATTTACGTTTTTTAGTCATAAAAAAACCCCCGGACCTTTCGGTGCGGGGGTCTTAGTTCGTTAAGGCTTGATTTCTAAGCCTTTCCTCGTCCAAGTGCAGCCCCGCACGGTGGGATAATAATCACCACCACGCTAATCACGACCAGGCTAATCACTCGTAGAAGGGCTGTCATTTTCAGTTCTTTTTGCATCTTGTTCGAAGGAATACCTAAAGAGTTATCACAGTTTTTAAATCAAACACAAGATTTATTTATGACGAATTTGATTAGGTAGCGAATCATATTTCTAAAAACCGTTGTTTTATATACGGAAATTAGAAAATGAATATTTTTCATTTTTTCACTGCGGTTCTTACCGTCAAAACGGGGCTTTTTACATTCTGCGAGGAGGTTTCCACGGTTATGCAAGGGTTTCAGTATGCGCTTAAAATCTCTGAACGGGCGGCGTAAATTCGCAAAATGACGCTAAACAGACAAAACCGGCGCTGGCATAGTCACACCAGGAGGTAGTGCAAATGTCACTGTCAGTTGTTTATACGCGTGCGGCTCTCGGGGTAAAGGCACCGCTTATTTCCGTCGAGGTTCATTTGAGCAATGGGCTACCCGGACTCACTCTTGTCGGGTTACCTGAAACGACGGTTAAAGAGGCCAGGGATCGCGTTCGCAGCGCAATAATAAATAGCGGTTATACCTTCCCCGCGAAGAAGATCACCATCAACCTTGCCCCCGCCGATCTGCCTAAAGAGGGGGGACGATACGATTTACCTATCGCAATTGCCCTTCTCGCGGCTTCTGAGCAGCTTAATACGACACGGCTAGGCTCGTATGAGTTCGTTGGCGAACTCGCGCTTACAGGCGCGTTAAGAGGCGTTCCCGGTGCGATATCGGGAGCGCTGGAAGCCATACGAGCAGGACGGCAAATCATTGTCGCCAATGAAAACGCATCAGAAGTGAGTCTTATCGCCGAGAAGGGGTGTCTCATCGCAGGGCATTTACAGGAAGTTTGTGCCTGGCTGGAAGGGCGTCATGAACTGTCCGAGCCGGAGGAGTGTGATGATGCTATAGCGGATGCACCAGAGGATCTCAGCGAGATTATGGGGCAGGAGCAAGGGAAACGGGCGCTGGAGATTACGGCTGCAGGTGGACACAATCTTCTGTTAATTGGCCCGCCGGGTACGGGTAAAACCATGCTGGCAAGCAGGTTGAGTGGGTTACTTCCACCGCTCAATAATCATGAAGCACTGGAAAGTGCCGCCATATATAGCCTTATCAGTTCGACGTCGTTGCAAAAACAGTGGCGCCGTCGTCCTTTTCGTTCCCCGCATCATAGCGCTTCACTGACGGCAATGGTCGGTGGCGGGGCGATTCCGGGGCCGGGAGAGATCTCGCTGGCACACAATGGCATTCTGTTTCTTGATGAGCTGCCTGAGTTTGAGCGCCGAGTGCTGGATGCACTGAGGGAGCCCATTGAATCCGGTGAGATACATATCTCACGCACGCGAGCCAAAATAAGCTATCCCGCGCAGTTTCAGCTGGTCGCGGCGATGAATCCCAGCCCGACGGGTCACTACCAGGGAAACCATAACCGCTGTACGCCAGAGCAGACGTTGCGCTATCTGGGTAAGTTATCCGGCCCGTTCCTCGACCGTTTCGATTTATCCCTCGAAATTCCCCTTCCCCCGCCGGGTCTGCTCAGGCAAACGGGTATAACGGGTGAAAGCTCAGCGGAGGTACGCGAACGGGTGATTGCAGCCCAGACGCGGCAGTACGCTCGTCAGAACAGGCTGAATGCACGGCTGGATAATGCCGGGATCCGGCAGTTTTGTTCTCTTAACGTTGAGGATGCGGGATGGCTGGAGGAGACGTTGACGCGGTTCGGGCTGTCCATAAGGGCGTGGCAGCGTTTGTTGAAGGTGGCCAGAACTATTGCTGACGTGGAGGGGTGCACTGACATTGAGAGGAAACATTTGCAAGAGGCGCTGAGCTACCGCGCTATCGATCGTTTGCTGCTGCATTTGCAGAAATTGCTGGCATAAAAAAGGGGCCGTAGCCCCTTCTCTTCATTTTAGTCATCAGACTCGGTGTAGTCTTCTGCACCTTCCATCTGTGGCTTGCCGCCAGACAGCGTATGGAAGCGCTTAGGACGCTTAATGCGCGCCATGTACTTGATCCATACGCGTTCCGCTTCAGACTCCGGCTCACGCTCACCACGGCAAACAGAAACAAACTGTTTTTCGTCTTCGGTTGCAGGTTCACGCTTACCCAGATCCAGCTCGTTAAAGGCATAACCATGGCGCTCAAGCAGTTGAGCTTCTTTGATGGTGAAATCGCCGTGACGAGAGAACCCGCGCGGATAATGTTTATTGTCGAAAAAACGATTAGTCGTCGTAAAGCTTTCCGCCATCCTACACGCTCCTAATTCTTTGGCCGAGCTATTTATGGCGCGGAGTATTAGTTACGCTTGACAGAGTGTAAAACAAAACATTTAAATCATAACGACAAATAATTTTGCGGAGAAAGATGTGGATACGGAATTGCTTAAAACTTTCCTTGAAGTGAGCAGAACACGCCACTTTGGGCGAGCAGCTGAAGCCCTTTACCTGACGCAGTCAGCAGTCAGTTTTCGTATTCGACAGCTGGAAAATCAACTGGGTGTGAATCTTTTTACCCGCCATCGCAACAATATTCGCTTAACGCCTGCCGGTGAGAAACTGCTGCCGTACGCAGAAACGCTGATGAATACCTGGCAGGCGGCACGTAAAGAGGTGGCACATACTTCGAGGCATAATGAGTTCTCGATAGGAGCCAGCGCTTCTCTGTGGGAATGCATGCTAAGTCAGTGGCTTACCCGGTTGTATCATTCACATGGCCACCTGCAATTTGAAGCCAGGATTGCGCAACGGCAGTCGCTGGTTAAGCAACTTCATGAGCGCCAGCTTGATCTTCTGATCACAACCGAAGCCCCCAAGATGGACGAATTTAGCAGCCAGATTGTGGGCCAGTTTGGCCTGGCACTTTATGCGTCTGAACCTTCGATGATGAAGGCAGACCTGACCTATTTACGCCTGGAATGGGGGCCGGATTTTCAGCAGCACGAGACGGGACTGATTGCACCTGATGATGTTCCGCAGTTAACGACCAGCTCGGCAGAGATCGCCTGTCAGCAGCTGCCCCTGCTGAAAGGTTGTACCTGGTTACCTGTTCGCTGGGCAGACACTAAAGCAGGGCTGCACACCGTGATGGATTCCACCACGCTTACCAGGCCGCTGTATGCAATTTGGCTGCAAAACAGTGATAAGCAATCACAGATAAAAGATCTATTAAAAATCAATGTAATGGATTGATGCATCAGCCAGCAGGGATGCTGGCTGAAAATTAAGAAGAGAGTTTTCTGCAATGTTTCAGGCAAAAAAAATCCTTTGCCGAAGCAAAGGATTCTATATGGCAGGGGCGGAGAGACTCGAACTCGCGACACCCGGTTTTGGAGACCGGTGCTCTACCAACTGAGCTACGCCCCTAAAGTTTTTTGCCATTAAGCCTGCCTTCTTGGCAGGCTTAATGTCTTAATAAGTGGCGGAACGGACGGGACTCGAACCCGCGACCCCCTGCGTGACAGGCAGGTATTCTAACCGACTGAACTACCGCTCCACCGAAGACTGCTGTAACCACC
>NZ_JBMKIW010000013.1:0-100944 GCF_049237205.1 Enterobacter cloacae complex sp. SHL009 | reverse complement strand
TAGCGCGGTGGTCCCACCTGACCCCATGCCGAACTCAGAAGTGAAACGCCGTAGCGCCGATGGTAGTGTGGGGTCTCCCCATGTGAGAGTAGGGAACTGCCAGGCATTAAATAAGTGAAGAGGCCATCCGTAAGGATGGCCTTTTTGCGTTTTAGCATCACAGAGATTTGTAGGCCGGGTAGGGCGAAACCGCCACCCGGTAAGTCAGATCGCACTCCACTCCACTATAAACTCCGCAATCCCTTCCACATCATTTAAATCCAGCGTCGGAACTTCAAGCGGCAATACAACATCACTGGCCACCGCAATCACATGCTCATCCAGCGTTAATTCGCTGAAATCATGCCCGGCATCGCTTCTGAACAGTAGGATCTTAGGCACGGCCTCATGCTTAAATCCCTCAACCAGCACCAGATCCAGCGTGGTATGATCCATCCGGCTGACCAGATAAGCGAGATCCAGCGGCGCCTCATCCGGCGTTTCTGTCATCAGCGCCCAGCGTTGAGTACTTGCCACCATCGTTTGCGCTGCACCCGCTTTACGCAATGCATAGCTATCTTTGCCCGGTCTATCGACATCCATATTATGATGGGTGTGCTTAATCAATCCTGGACGGATACCTCTGGCACAAAGCGCAGGAATGAGCTTTTTCAGCAGCGTGGTTTTCCCGGTCCCACTCCAGGCAGAAATGGCTACGACAGGTATCATCTTTTCTCCTGCATCATCTGCAAATCGTCAGGCGTATTCACATTCACAAAAGCTGATTTTAAATCGCTAAAATCAACGGGATGACCGCCAGACTCGCGCATAAAAGCCATCACCCTGCGCTCTCCCGCAGCCAGATAGGACTGCAGGGCTGGCGCCAGGGATCGGTGCATCAATGCGATAGCAGGATGATCACGCTCGCCGTCATGTACCCAAACCACAGGAGCCGTACCCCGAAGCAGCAACAAACGTTCGACAAGACAGGACGGAATAAACGGGGTATCGCAGGGACAGAAGATGAACCACTCTCCGTGAGACTGTTGCATGACCGAAAGCATACCAGCCAGCGGTCCCGGGTAATCCTCAAGGATATCCTGGTAAACGGCGTACCCGCTGAGCTGGTAAGTGTCGATATGCCGGTTAGCACTGATGACCATTGTCGACACCTGGCCTGCGAGCGTATCAGCGACACATTGCCATAAGGGTTTGCCGTTCAGGCGTTGAAGCCCCTTATCTTTTCCCCCCATTCGCGTCGCTCTGCCACCTGCCAGAACGACCCCAATGATTTCCTGGCTAAGATTCACGAATATCGCCTCTTTTATTGTGGGATTTACCCTGCTAACGTGTCACTCTAAATGAAAGGAGCACCACCATGAAATGTAAACGTCTGAATGAAGTTATTGAACTCCTCCAGCCCGCCTGGCAAAAAGAGCCAGAGCTAAATCTGATGCAATTTTTACAGAAACTGGCGAAAGAGTCAGGTTTTGACGGCGAACTGGCAGACCTTTCTGACGACATCCTGATCTACCACCTTAAAATGCGTGACTCTGCCAAAGATGCTGTTATTCCTGGTATTCAGAAGGATTATGAGGAAGATTTTAAGACCGCATTACTGCGCGCCCGAGGCGTAATTAAAGAGTAAAAGCTTGTAAGCGGCGGCACCGAAATCGCCACAAGATGATATCCTGAATCATTCGTATAATTTCCGGATGATCGGATGAACGACCAGGCTTTTACTTTCCAGACATTACACCCGGACACCATTATGAATGCCCTGTTTGAACAGGGTATTCGGGTGGACTCCGGGCTAACCCCGTTAAACAGCTACGAAAACCGCGTCTATCAATTCCAGGACGAGGATCGTCAGCGCTTCGTCGTAAAGTTCTATCGTCCAGAACGCTGGTCCGCAGAACAAATTCAGGAAGAGCATCAGTTTGCTCACGATCTGCTGGATGACGATGTTCCCGTTGCCGCGCCGCTAAAATTCAATAATCAAACGCTCCTCACGCACGAAGGGTTTTACTACGCTGTATTCCCGAGCCTGGGTGGCCGCCAGTTTGAAGCGGATAATATCGATCAGATGGAGTGGGTTGCCCGCTATCTTGGGCGCATACACCAGACGGGACGCAAAAAAGTCTTTATTGCCCGCCCGACTATCGGAATTCAGGAATACCTTCTTGAGCCACGCGAAATATTCGAAACGTCTGCCATGATCCCCACTGCGTTAAAGGATGATTTCCTCAACGCCACCGATAAGCTCATTGCAGCTGTTAAAACCTGCTGGCGTGACGATATTTCCGTCCTGCGCCTGCATGGCGATTGTCATGCCGGAAATATCCTCTGGCGTGATGGCCCGCTGTTTGTCGATCTCGATGATGCGCGTATGGGGCCCGCGGTTCAGGACCTGTGGATGCTGCTCAATGGCGACAAAGCCGAGCAACGCATGCAGCTTGAAACCATTATTGAAGCTTATGAAGAATTTAACCCGTTTAATTCAGACGAAATTGCCCTGATTGAGCCTTTACGTGCGATGCGTTTTGTTTATTATCTCGCATGGTTAATCAGGCGTTGGGACGATCCCGCATTTCCCCGGAATTTCCCGTGGCTTACCGGAGAGGATTACTGGCGTAGCCAGATATCTACATTTACTGAGCAGGTCAAGGTTCTTCAGGAACCCCCTCTGCAATTAACGCCGATGTATTAATTGGACACACCCAGGAGAGAGTTAATCATGAAAAAAATTTGGCTGGCGCTGGCAGGTATGATTCTGGCATTTAGCGCTTCTGCTGCGCAGTTTACCGACGGCAAACAGTACACCACGCTGGACAAACCGGTCGCTGGCGAGCCACAGGTTCTGGAGTTTTTCTCGTTCTACTGCCCACACTGCTATCAGTTCGAGCAGGTGCTGCATGTTTCGGATAGCGTGAAGAAAAAGCTGCCAGAAGGCACCAAAATGACCAAGTACCACGTCGAGTTCCTGGGCCCATTGGGTAAAGACCTGACCCAGGCGTGGGCGGTTGCGATGGCACTGGGCGTGGAAGATAAGATCACTGCGCCAATGTTTGAAGCCGTACAGAAAACCCAGACCGTTCAGACCACTGCGGATATCCGTAAAGTGTTCGTTGATGCCGGCGTGAAAGGTGAAGAGTATGACGCTGCATGGAACAGCTTTGTGGTGAAATCTCTGGTTGCTCAGCAGGAAAAAGCGGCTGCTGACCTCCAGCTTCAGGGCGTTCCGGCGATGTTTGTTAACGGCAAATACCAGCTGAACATGCAGGGCATGGACACCAGCAGCATGGATATCTTCGTACAGCAGTATGCTGATACCGTGAAATACCTGGTTGAGAAGAAGTAATTTCGCTGATGTAAAAACGCCGGTCACTGACCGGCGTTTTTGTATAAAGATTTAATATTGTCTATCTGTTCGTCTTTCTCTTTCCAGAGCGTATTAAGCCACTGCTGGAAACGACGCTTGAAACTCTTATCGTTAACGTAATCACCGTGCAGCCCGGCATCTATCGGGACCAGATCGACACGCACAACAATGCGCGTCAGTTTGCCGCTGAGCATATCGTAGAACGGCGTCTTATCGTTTTCCGGATAGCAGAGCGTGACGTTCAGGAGTTTATCGAACTGCGATCCCAGCACGTTAAGCGCCATCGCAATACCCGCAGCCTTTGGCGGCAGCAAGTGCTGGTAAGGAGAGCGGGTTTGTTGGTGCTTCTCCTCCGTAAATCGGGAGCCTTCAACAAAGTTTACGATGGTCGTAGGATGCGCGCGAAACTTTTCGCAGGAACGGCGTGTGGTCTCCACATCTTTGCCGCGACGCTCGGGATGACGAATCAAATAGCTGCGCGAATAGCGTTTCATAAACGGCATATCAAGCGCCCAGCAGGCCAGCCCGATAAAAGGCACCCAGGCGAGCTGCTGTTTCAGAAAGTATTTGTTCATCGGGATCTGTTTGCGAAAAAGTACGCATAACACCACGATGTCCGCCCAGCTGTGGTGATTGCAAATCAGCAGATACCAGTTCTTCTTGCTAAGACTCTCCAGCCCTTTGATATCCCACTTCAGATGCGGGTTCAGGCACAGCAGGATCGCCAGTCCTTCGCACCAGCAGTACATCATGAAATTACAAAATGCGGACACGGCTCGCCACACCACAGGGACAGGCAACAGCAGTTTAACGATCCCGGCGATAATGATCGGCACAGAGCAGGCGACAGTCACCAGGATAGTTAAAATGATGCTTAACAGTAATGTTATTGCAGCGAGCAATCTCGACATGATGAGCTTTTTCAAATGGTTAGCTGTAAGTGAGCGGCCGGCTATTCGACGCTGGGCGCTGATTTTACCAGAAAACGGACAAATTAATGGCGCTTTCATGTGATGATTTGGCCGCTTTTACCCTGCCGTAGACGATTTCACTGTGATTCCGCGCTTATCAAGGCTTATATCCACATAGACTAAATTGCCATCGGTTGGCCATATAGATAAGATCTAAGGTGATAACAGCATGATAATTAAGATCTAAAAATTAACTCATATGTATTTTTTACGTCTGTTATTCATATGAAGTGAAAATATGCACAAACTTATCCACAGTTTGATTTTTGCGAGCGATCCTCACGATCGCAAAATCTTTTCCTGTATCTGGTGCTAATACCTGATGTTTTCATCCTTCTGTGGCATCCTTTACCCATAAATTGATTAAAGGCACGGACATTATGGTTCAGATCCCAGAAAACCCTCTTATTCTCGTCGATGGCTCTTCTTACCTGTATCGGGCATACCATGCGTTTCCTCCTCTGACCAATAGCGCAGGGGAACCTACCGGCGCAATGTACGGCGTGCTGAACATGCTGCGCAGCCTGATCCTTCAGTATCAGCCAACCCATGCGGCTGTAGTCTTTGATGCGAAAGGTAAAACTTTCCGCGATGAGCTGTTTGAGCATTACAAATCTCACCGTCCGCCAATGCCTGACGATCTGCGTGCGCAGATTGAGCCGCTGCATACCATGGTAAAAGCGATGGGGCTGCCGCTGCTGGCCGTCTCTGGCGTTGAGGCTGATGACGTTATCGGCACGCTGGCGCGTGAAGCAGAAAAGATGGGGCGTCCTGTGCTGATCAGCACCGGTGATAAAGATATGGCGCAACTGGTGACGCCAGGCATCACCCTGATTAACACCATGACCAACACCATTCTGGGGCCAGAAGAAGTGGTCACAAAGTATGGCGTGCCGCCTGAGCTGATTATCGACTTCCTCGCGTTGATGGGCGATTCCTCGGATAACATCCCGGGTGTCCCTGGCGTCGGTGAAAAAACCGCGCAGGCGCTGCTCCAGGGGCTAGGTGGTCTGGATACGCTCTACGCGGAGCCAGACAAAATCGCCGGGCTCTCCTTCCGTGGCGCAAAAACCATGGCCGGAAAACTGGAAGAGAACAAAGAGGTGGCTTATCTCTCCTATAAGCTGGCCACAATCAAAACCGATGTCGAACTGGAGCTGGGCTGTGAGCAGCTTGAAGTGCAACAGCCTTCCGCTGACGATCTGCTGAGCCTGTTTAAGAAATACGAATTCAAGCGCTGGACCGCTGACGTGGAAGCCGGTAAATGGCTGCAGGCGAAAGGGGCTAAACCTGCTGCAAAGCCGAAGGAGACAATCGTCGTTGACGCAGAAGAGCAGGCGGAAGAAGAAGCCGTGGCGCTTTCCTTCGACAACTACGAAACCATTCTTGAAGAGTCACGGCTGATCGCCTGGATCGATAAACTGAAAAAGGCGCCGGTCTTCGCCTTTGATACCGAAACCGACAGCCTCGATAACATCTCTGCCAATATGGTTGGCCTGTCATTTGCGACAGAGCCGGGTATTGCCGCCTACGTCCCTGTGGCGCACGATTACCTGGATGCGCCGGAGCAGATCTCCCGTGAACGCGTGCTCGAACTGCTGAAGCCGATCCTGGAAGACGAAAAGGCGCTCAAGGTCGGGCAAAACCTCAAGTACGACCGCGGCATTCTGCAAAATTACGGCATTGAACTGCGCGGGATTGCCTTCGATACCATGCTTGAATCCTACATTCTGGACAGCGTCGCGGGCCGCCATGATATGGATTCCTTATCTGACCGCTGGCTCAAGCACAAAACGATCACCTTTGAAGAGATTGCCGGTAAAGGGAAAAATCAGCTCACCTTTAACCAGATTGCTCTGGAAGAAGCGGGGCGCTACGCGGCGGAAGACGCTGATGTCACGCTGCAGCTGCACCTGAAGATGTGGCCAAAACTGCAGAAGCATGAAGGTCCGCTGAACGTGTTCCAGCATATCGAGATGCCGCTGGTGCCCGTGCTATCCCGCATTGAACGCAACGGCGTGAAGATTGACCCAACGGTGCTGCATAACCACTCCGGGGAGCTGGCGCAGCGTTTGACCGAGCTCGAGCAAAAAGCGCATGAGCTTGCAGGCGAGCCGTTTAACCTCTCTTCACCGAAGCAGCTGCAAACCATTCTGTTTGAAAAGCAGGGCATCAAGCCGCTGAAGAAAACCCCTGGCGGCGCACCGTCAACCTCTGAAGAGGTGCTGGAAGAGCTGGCGCTGGATTACCCGCTGCCAAAAGTGATTCTGCAGTACCGAGGCCTCGCGAAGCTGAAGTCTACCTACACCGACAAGCTCCCGCTGATGATCAACCCGAAAACGGGTCGTGTGCACACGTCGTACCATCAGGCTGTTGCGGCGACCGGTCGTCTCTCATCAACCGACCCCAACCTGCAGAACATCCCGGTACGTAACGAAGAAGGCCGCCGTATTCGCCAGGCTTTCATCGCACCAGAGGATTATCTGATTGTCTCTGCTGACTACTCGCAAATCGAACTGCGCATTATGGCGCATCTGTCCCGCGACAAAGGCCTCCTGACCGCGTTTGCCGAAGGAAAGGATATCCACCGGGCAACCGCGGCGGAAGTCTTCGGCTTGCCGCTGGACAGCGTGACCAACGAGCAGCGCCGCAGTGCTAAGGCGATCAACTTCGGTCTGATTTACGGCATGAGCGCATTTGGTCTTTCGCGCCAGCTCAACATTCCACGCAAAGAGTCGCAGAAGTATATGGATCTCTATTTCGAGCGTTATCCGGGGGTGTTGGAATATATGGAACGCACCCGCGCGCAGGCGAAGGAAAAAGGTTACGTCGAAACCCTGGATGGCCGCCGTCTCTACCTACCGGACATCAAATCCAGCAACGCGGCGCGTCGCGCTGGCGCAGAGCGTGCGGCGATCAACGCCCCGATGCAGGGTACCGCGGCGGACATTATTAAGCGTGCAATGATCGCCGTTGATGCCTGGCTGGAAAAAGAGAAGCCTCGCGTGAAAATGATCATGCAGGTACACGATGAACTGGTATTTGAAGTGCACAAAGACGACCTCGACGCCGTGTCGAAGAAGATCCACGAACTGATGGAAAGCAGCATGACGCTCGACGTGCCGTTGCTGGTGGAAGTGGGAAGTGGAGAAAACTGGGATCAGGCTCACTAACGGTTCTTCGCATAACGCGCTTTTTATGTAAGTTTGCAACATAACAACGCGCGTTTTGTGACAATCATTAGAATTCCCTATGTAAAGAATGAAAAAAAACTACAAAAAGTGCTTTTTCTGCAGCACAAAAAGGGGTAGAGTTGTCGGCGTAGGGTACAGAGGTAAGATGTTCTATCTTTCAGACCTTTTACTTCACGTAATCGGATTTGGCTGAATATTTTAGCCGCCCCAGTCAGTAATGACTGGGGCGTTTTTTATTGCGGCAAAGAAAAATTCAGGCAAAAAAAACGCGGCTATCGCCGCGCTCCGTATTACTCTTCTTCCGCTTCCGTCGCGGGTTCCAGCTCGCTAAACCAGGTATCGAGCTTCTGACGCAGCTTGTCCACGCCCTGCTTTTTCAGCGAGGAGAACGGCTCAACCTGCACATCACCGTTGAACGCCAGCACCGCTTCGCGAACCATATTCACCTGCGCTTTGCGCGCGCCGCTCGCCAGCTTATCGGCTTTCGTCAGCAGCACCAGCACGGCGATATCGCTTGCTACAGCCCAGTCGATCATCTGCTGATCCAGATCTTTCAGGGGATGGCGAATATCCATCAGCACCACCAGACCTTTCAGACACAGGCGTTTTTCCAGGTATTCACCCAGCGCACGCTGCCACTTGATTTTCATCTCTTCCGGTACCTGCGCGTAACCGTAGCCCGGTAAGTCGACCAGGCGTTTGCCCTCTGCGACTTCAAACAGGTTGATCAGCTGGGTACGGCCAGGTGTTTTTGAGGTGCGCGCCAGGCTCTTCTGATTGGTCAGCGTATTCAGGGCGCTGGATTTCCCCGCATTGGAGCGGCCAGCAAATGCCACTTCAATACCGGTATCAGAAGGAAGGTGGCGAATATCGGGCGCACTGGTGACAAAATGCGTCTGTTGGTAGTTCCAGGTAGTCACGTGGTCGTCTCCAAAATCGTAATCTGAAGGGGATTATACCCGAATGCAGGCAAAAGGCTTTTCTGATTGCTATGAGCAGTAGACGAATGCCACAACCGGTGTGAGAGATCGGCCAGTAATGCTATGCGAGATTTCAGAGAATTCGCAGGCGTAAAAAAATTCAAACTGTTTTAAATCATAAGCTTATTTCCAGGTAATTATCTGAAAATCCCTCTTTGTACCGTTTCGTTGCTTGTTAGTTTAACTGAACAAGGTAAAGTGTGCGTCAGGGCGAGGAAGCCAACAGGAAATCGACTTAAGGATGAGGGTCAGGAGCGCCAGGAGGCGAAGACGCAGGATTGTCAGGATGACCAGCGCCTGGAGGCGTTTTAAAAGGAAATGGAACCGTATCACGGACGGTATTAGCCAAGGGATAAACAGGGTTTGTTGTTGGCAAACACGGAATGTCTGACCCGCTAAGGGTTGTGAGTCAGGAAAAAAGGCGACAGATTGCTCTGTCGCCTTTTTTCTTTGCTTGCTTTCTGCTAGATTTCGCCGCAATTCTATACTGAAGAAAACGACTTAAAGATAAAACATCATGAAAAAACCAACCTCCGCTGCAGGCGCGAAACGCCCTGTAAAAGCACGCCGCAAAACGCGCGAAGAACTGAACCAGGAAGCGCGCGATCGCAAACGCGATAAAAAACATCGCGGTCATGCTGCGGGTAGCCGTGCCAACGGTGGTGGTGCAGCGGGTGCTTCTGCGAAAGGCAAACAGCAGAAAGACCCTCGTATCGGCAGTAAAACTCCCATTCCACTGGGCGTGACAGACACCCCGGTCACTAAGCAGCACAAACCAAAGAGCGAGAAACCTATGCTTTCACCGCAGGCTGAGCTGGATTTGCTGGAGAACGATGAGCGCCTGGACGCGCTGCTGGAACGTCTTGAAGAGGGTGAAACCCTGACCGCTGAAGAGCAGTCATGGGTGGATGCCAAACTGGATCGTATCGATGAACTGATGCAGAAGCTGGGCCTGTCATACGACGATGACGAAGATGAAGAAGAAGACGAAAAGCAGGAAGATATGATGCGTCTTCTGAAGGGTGGAAACTAACATTTGCACCCGGCAGGCACGATAGTCCTGCTTATAACCCTTCCGGTTATATGTTATCTGGTGTGGTTATTCGTTAAACTACGGCGGTTGTCGCGGCGACAGAAGTGGCTGCGCACCCGAATGATGGCCCGCGATGGGGCCAGAACGGGCCGCCGTATACGAACGCGACACCAACGGAAGGAGTGAGCATGTCAGCACCAACTATCGACTGGGATTTGGCCCTAATCCAGAAATATAACTATTCCGGGCCGCGTTATACGTCATACCCCACCGCGCTGGAGTTCTCCGATGCCTTCGGCGAGGCTGATTTCCAGCAGGCTGTCGCGCGCTATCCTGAGCGTCCGCTGTCGCTCTACGTCCATATTCCGTTCTGCCACAAGCTCTGCTACTTCTGCGGGTGCAATAAAATCGTTACCCGTCAGCAGCACAAAGCCGACCAGTATCTTGATGCACTCGAACAAGAAATTGTGCATCGCGCGCCGCTGTTTGCTGGCCGTCACGTCAGCCAGCTTCACTGGGGCGGCGGTACGCCAACCTATCTGAATAAAGCGCAAATAAGCCGCCTGATGACCCTGCTGCGCGGCAATTTCAGTTTTAACGCCGACGCTGAAATCTCGATCGAAGTCGATCCGCGTGAAATTGAGCTGGATGTACTGGATCACTTACGCGCCGAAGGCTTCAATCGTCTGAGCATGGGCGTGCAGGATTTCAATAAAGAGGTTCAGCGTCTGGTGAACCGCGAGCAGGACGAAGAATTTATCTTTGCCTTACTCAATCACGCGCGTGAGATTGGTTTCACCTCGACCAATATTGACCTGATATACGGCCTGCCAAAGCAGACGCCGGAAAGCTTCGCCTTCACCCTGAAGCGCGTGGCCGAACTCAACCCGGACCGCCTGAGCGTCTTTAACTATGCGCATCTGCCGACGCTCTTTGCCGCTCAGCGCAAAATAAAAGATGCCGATCTTCCTTCTGCCCAGCAGAAGCTGGATATCCTGCAGGAAACCATCACCTCGCTGACCGAAACCGGCTATCAGTTTATCGGGATGGATCACTTTGCCCGTCCGGATGACGAGCTGGCGATTGCGCAGCATGAAGGCGTTCTGCACCGAAACTTCCAGGGCTACACAACCCAGGGCGATACCGATTTGCTGGGGATGGGCGTCTCCGCTATCAGCATGATTGGCGACTGCTACGCGCAGAACCAGAAAGAGCTGAAGCTTTACTACCAGCAGGTTGATGAAACGGGCAACGCGCTGTGGCGCGGCATTGCGTTAACGCGCGACGACTGCATCCGGCGCGATGTGATTAAGGCGCTAATTTGCAACTTCCGTCTCGATTTCAGCGACGTTGAGTCGCAGTGGGATCTTCATTTCAGCGATTATTTTGCGGAAGACCTGAAGCTGATTGCACCGCTGGCGAAAGACGGGCTGGTGGATGTGTCGGAGAACGCGATTGAGGTCACGCCGAAAGGGCGTCTGTTGATCCGTAATATCTGCATGTGCTTTGACGCGTATCTGCGTCAGAAAGCGCGACTGCAGCAGTTCTCGCGGGTGATTTAAGGCGCATTGCCAAAAGCACTAAACGTAGGCCGGGTAAGGCGAAGCCGCCACCCGGCTTTTACGTTCAACTCGCTAGCTAAACAGCCCAACCAGCGCCGCACACAACATAGCCGCAACGGCTGTTTGTGGCGTGTGGCTTTCAGCGGCTCCGCTAGAGAGCATATTCACGATTGTTTCCAGCATGATGTTCACCCCCAATTTCCGGGCACGATCATACAAAACTCATCGGAACAGTAAAGCGCAAAATAACGGCAATTTGCGCTCAATTAATAACCTTTACACAGCGGCGTGCGATCACTCCATTCCCAGCTCTTTAAGCTTGCGCGTCAGGGTATTACGTCCCCATCCCAGCAGGCGAGCGGCTTCCTGCTTATGACCCTGCGTATGGCGAAGCGCGGTGGTTAACAGCGTACGCTCCATCTCTGGCTGAGCTTCAGACAGCAGGTTTTGATGACCGGAACGCAGCGCGCGGTCGGCCCACTGCGCCAGCAGCGTCGCCCAGCTGTCCGGCAGCGCGTGCCCGGTACTGCTTTCAGGCGCGGTTGCTTCAAACAGCTCGGCCGGTAAATCCTGAATCAGCACTTCCTGCCCGGCGGCCATCACGGTTAACCAGCGACAGGTGTTTTCCAGCTGACGCACGTTGCCCGGCCACGCCAGACGCGTCAGAGCGGCATCGGTTTCCGGGTGAAGCTGCTTGGCTTCCACACCCAGCTCGCGGGCGGCCACCTGCAGGAAATGACGTGCCAGGCGGGGAATATCTTCCCGACGCTCACGCAGCGGCGGCAGATGAACGCGGATGACGTTCAGACGGTGGAATAAATCCTCACGGAATTTTCCTTCCTGCACGCGTTGTTCCAGGTTCTGGTGGGTCGCGGCGATAATACGCACGTCCACCTTCACCGGCGCATAGCCGCCCACGCGATAAAACTGCCCGTCGGCCAGCACGCGCAGCAGGCGGGTCTGGACATCCAGCGGCATATCGCCGATCTCATCCAGAAACAGCGTACCGCCGTCGGCCTGTTCAAACCGCCCCTGGCGAATGGTATTGGCGCCGGTGAATGCCCCTTTTTCATGGCCGAACAGTTCGGACTCAATCAAATCCTTCGGGATCGCCGCCATATTCAGGGCGATGAACGGCGCTTTTGCCCGCGGGCTGTGGCGGTGCAATGCATGCGCCACAAGCTCTTTACCGGTTCCCGACTCACCGTTAATCAATACGCTGATGGACGAGCGGGATAAACGACCAATAATGCGAAACACGTCCTGCATCGCCGGCGCTTCACCGATAATGTCTGTGGTTGGCCCAAAATCGGGCGCGTGGCGCGGCTGTTGCTGCTCCTGATAATGGCTAATCGCGCGCTCAACCAGCGCCACCGCTTCGTCGATATCAAAGGGTTTGGGCAGATAATCGAATGCCCCTTGCTGATAGGCGCTCACTGCGGCATCCAGATCGGAGTGCGCGGTCATTATGATGACCGGAAGCATAGGGTGGCGTTGTTTGATCTGCTTTAACAGCGCCAGCCCGTCCATGCCCGGCATACGAATATCCGAAAGCAGAACATCTGGCGTTTTGGTGGTGAGTGCGTCGAGCACTTCGCTGCCGCTCTCAAACGTCGTGCAGCTTAATCCTGCCCCTGTGAGCGCGCGTTCAAGCACCCAACGGATGGAGCTATCGTCATCGACTACCCAGACTATCCCTCGTTGCATAAACGTCACCTTTATTTTTTAATCGGCAGGAAAACCGAAAACTCGGTATGTCCCGGCCAACTGGTAAATTCAATTTTCCCGGAGTGTTGATCGATCAAACTGCGGGCAATGGATAAGCCCAGGCCGGTTCCGCCTTCGCGACCGCTTACCATCGGGTAGAACAGGGTGTCCTGCAAATGCGATGGAATGCCGGGCCCGTTATCCTCAACGTCGATTCGGGCGGCCAGCCGGTAGCGCACGCCGTGTAACGTGAGCTGGAAGGCGGTGCGGGTGCGTAAAATAATCTCACCGCCTTCAGGCCCCAGCGCCTGCAGGGCATTACGCACAATATTCAACAGGACCTGCTCAATCTGGTCCGGGTCATGGGCCAGTTCCGGCAGGCTTGGGTCGTAATCACGTACCAGCGTGACGTTCTCTGGCAGCTCCATTGAGACGAGCTTCACCACCCGCTCAGCCACTTTATGGATGCTTTCTGTGACGTGCATTCCCGGCTGCTGTGGCCCAAGAAGACGGTCTACCAGATTCCGCAGACGGTCCGCCTGCTCAATGATGACGTTGGTATACTCCGCCAGCGCGGGATCGGGCAGCGCTTTGGTCAGAAGCTGCGCCGCGCCGCGTAATCCACCCAGCGGGTTTTTGATTTCATGCGCCAGACCGCGCACCAGATCACGGGCGGCAATCTGCTGCGCATGCTGAAGCTGCTCCTGGCTCAGTCGACGCTGATTATCCATCGGCGCCATTTCCAGCAGGATCAGACCTTCGGGAAGCCGTTGCGCGGTTAACGACAGAATGTGCGAGCGCCCGTCGATCACCAGCGTGACTTCGTTATCGGTAAACCCCTGGCCAGCCTGCAAACTTTCCTGCATCAGGCCAATATTCAGCGAAAAATAGCTCAGGAGTTCAGGAAGCGGGGTACCGAACAGTTTACGTGCGCTTTGGGCGAGCAGCTGCTGCGCGGCCGGGTTGGCGTAATGAACGGCCAGCTCGTCATCGACCAGCAATATGCTGTTAATCAAAGAATTGAGGATCTGCCCAGCATCGGGCAGCGTGCCAGTTGCCATTCAGCAGTCTCCTGGAGTCGTTTGCACTAATTTAGTGCAGTATAGCGTTTTCGGCGTAAAAAGCGCGTGAGATCAGGTTGTTGGTGGAGAAAAAAGCCCATCCGGAGATGGGCTAAAAGTTTCCACGGCAACTACCCCCGGCGTTTATCACGCCGGGTAAAACAACTTTTATTAAACGCTGTAGTACAGTTCGAACTCAACCGGGTGTGGAGTCATACGCACGCGGTCGTTCTCTTCCATACGCAGGGCGATGTAGGCATCGATAGCGTCGTCAGTGAATACGCCACCTGCAGTCAGGAACTCGCGGTCTGCGTCCAGCGCCTGCAGGGCTTCTTCCAGAGAGCCAGCAACCTGTGGGATCTCTTTCGCTTCTTCTGGCGGCAGGTCGTACAGGTTTTTGTCCATCGCTTCGCCCGGGTGGATCTTGTTCTTGATACCGTCCAGACCGGCCATCAGCAGTGCTGCGAAGCACAGGTATGGGTTAGCCGCTGGGTCCGGGAAGCGAACTTCGATACGACGCGCTTTAGGAGAAGCCACCACCGGAATACGGATAGAAGCAGAACGGTTACGTGCAGAGTAGGCCAGCATCACTGGCGCTTCGTAGCCCGGGACCAGACGCTTGTAGGAGTTCGTGGTTGGGTTCGCCAGGGCGTTGATCGCTTTAGCGTGTTTGATAACACCACCGATGTAATACAGCGCCTGCTCGGACAGACCGGCATATTTGTCGCCAGAGAACAGGTTGGTACCGTTCTTGGACAGAGACATGTGGCAGTGCATACCGGAACCGTTATCGCCAAACATTGGTTTTGGCATGAAGGTCGCGGTTTTACCGAAACGGTGCGCAACGTTGTGCACAACGTATTTGTAGATCTGAATTTCGTCCGCTTTTTTGGTCATGGTGTTGAAGCGGGTTGCCACTTCGTTCTGACCAGCAGTCGCCACTTCGTGGTGGTGAGCTTCAACAACCAGGCCCATCTCTTCCATCACCAGACACATGGTGGAACGGATGTCCTGTGCAGAGTCGACCGGAGGAACCGGGAAGTAACCGCCTTTCACGCCAGGACGGTGACCTTTGTTACCGCCTTCGTATTTGGTGGAAGAGTTCCATGCACCTTCGATGTCGTCGATAGCCACGTGGGAGCCAGAAATAGAGGCACCGAAGCGGATGTCATCGAACAGGAAGAATTCTGGCTCTGGCCCGAACAGAACGGTGTCTGCGATGCCGGTAGAACGCAGGTACTCTTCAGCGCGTTTCGCGATAGAACGTGGGTCGCGGTCGTAGCCCTGCAGCGTGCCTGGCTCGAGGATGTCGCAACGGATGATCAGGGTTGGTTCTTCGAAGAACGGATCAATGACCGCAGTGGTCGCGTCTGGCATCAGAACCATGTCGGATTCGTTAATGCCTTTCCAGCCACCAATGGAGGAGCCGTCAAACATTTTGCCTTCTTCAAAGAATTCGGCGTTCACCTGATGAGCAGGGATTGTGACGTGCTGTTCTTTACCTTTGGTATCGGTGAAGCGCAGATCAACAAACTTCACTTCATGTTCGTTCAGCATCGTCAAAACGTGTTCAGCGGACATACTTAACTCTCCAGATTGGTCATTGTCGTCGTGGTAACGAGGTCTTCAATTTCTGTTTGTACTGGCTGGTGCCATGTATTTTTTATAAAGCGAAATCTGTGCCAACTTTTAAATCACCCCAAAAAGGCGTTATCATGCGCACCATAGTGCAAAAGGGCTGCACCACAATGGATTTGTTGCACCAGTATAGTGCTTCAATGTGAACATTGAGCACTATATTGGTGCAATTTACGTTAAAGTGCCCTTTTACCGCTCCGTGAAAGCGATCACAAAGCATCTCTGCGATACTTGTTTGCGGGGGATGTTTGTGATCCTGTTTTGTAGTGCGATTAATCCGTGTACAATAACGCGCTATTTCTAAATGCCTGAGGCAAAGTTGTGATCGAAAATTTGCGTAACATCGCCATCATCGCGCACGTAGACCATGGTAAAACTACCCTGGTTGACAAGCTGCTGCAGCAATCCGGTACGTTTGATGCGCGTGCCGAAACCCAAGAACGCGTGATGGACTCCAACGATTTGGAGAAAGAGCGTGGGATTACCATCCTCGCGAAAAACACCGCGATTAAATGGAATGACTACCGTATCAACATCGTTGATACCCCAGGGCACGCCGACTTCGGTGGCGAAGTTGAACGTGTAATGTCCATGGTAGACTCCGTTCTGCTGGTCGTTGACGCAATGGATGGCCCAATGCCACAGACGCGCTTCGTGACCAAAAAAGCTTTTGCCCATGGTCTGAAGCCAATCGTTGTTATCAACAAAGTTGACCGCCCTGGCGCGCGTCCTGACTGGGTTGTTGACCAGGTCTTCGACCTGTTCGTTAACCTCGATGCGACCGACGAGCAGCTGGACTTCCCTATCGTTTACGCATCTGCGCTGAACGGTATCGCAGGTCTGGACCACGAAGACATGGCTGAAGACATGACCCCGCTATATCAGGCGATTGTTGACCGTGTTCCTGCACCAAACGTCGATCTCGACGGCACCCTGCAGATGCAGATCTCTCAGCTCGACTACAACAACTACGTTGGCGTAATCGGCATTGGTCGTATCAAGCGCGGTAAAGTGAAGCCTAACCAGCAGGTTACTATCATCGATAGCGAAGGCAAAACCCGTAACGGTAAAGTCGGTAAAGTACTGACTCACCTGGGTCTTGAGCGTATCGAGAGTGACGTTGCGGAAGCGGGCGACATCATCGCTATCACCGGTCTGGGTGAACTGAACATCTCCGACACCATCTGCGATCCGCAGAATGTCGAAGCGCTGCCAGCCCTGTCCGTTGATGAACCAACCGTATCCATGTTCTTCAACGTCAACACCTCTCCGTTCTGTGGTAAAGAAGGTAAATTCGTTACCTCTCGTCAGATCCTTGACCGCCTGAACAAAGAGCTGGTGCACAACGTTGCGCTGCGCGTTGAAGAAACCGAAGATGCTGATGCATTCCGCGTTTCTGGTCGTGGTGAGCTGCACCTGTCTGTTCTGATTGAGAACATGCGTCGTGAAGGTTTCGAAATGGCGGTTTCCCGTCCGAAAGTAATCTTCCGCGAGATCGATGGCCGTAAACAAGAGCCATTCGAAAACGTAACGCTGGACGTTGAAGAGCAGCATCAGGGTTCTGTGATGCAGGCTCTGGGTGAGCGTAAAGGCGACCTGAAAAACATGAATCCAGATGGCAAAGGCCGCGTACGTCTCGACTACGTGATCCCAAGCCGTGGCCTGATCGGCTTCCGTTCTGAGTTCATGACCATGACCTCCGGTACCGGCCTGCTGTACTCCACCTTCAGCCACTACGACGACGTTCGTCCGGGCGAAGTGGGCCAGCGTAACAACGGCGTACTGATCTCCAACGGTCAGGGTAAAGCTGTTGCGTTTGCGCTGTTCGGTCTGCAGGATCGCGGTAAGCTGTTCCTGGGTCACGGTGCTGAAGTTTATGAAGGCCAGATCATCGGTATTCACAGTCGTTCTAACGACCTGACCGTAAACTGCCTGACCGGTAAGAAACTGACCAACATGCGTGCGTCCGGTACTGACGAAGCAACGGTTCTGGTTCCACCGATCAAGATGACCCTGGAGCAGGCTCTGGAATTCATCGATGATGACGAACTGGTAGAAGTGACTCCACAGTCAATTCGTATCCGTAAACGTCACCTGACCGAGAACGATCGTAAACGTGCTATGCGCGGTGCGAAAGAAGAGTAATACGGTCAATCTCTAGGCCGGGTAAGCGTGAGCGCCACCCGACAACTAAAAAGCCGCTGATCTCTCAGCGGCTTTTTTATTCGATGTTCGCCAGAATTCTTCATTACCTGGGGCGTTATGTCCCGAAGCTATCTCTTTCCTGCGAAATTCAGGGATTAGAGTAACTCTGCTCCATTTATCACGAACACCCGATCTGCAGATGAAATCGTGGTTTCGCGATGCGCGATAATAATCCTGGTGATGTTCATCTCCTGTATAGACTGATTGACCTGACTTTCACTGGTTTTATCAAGGTGGCTGGTCGCCTCGTCCATGAATAAAATACCCGGTTTGCGGTATAATGCCCGGGCAATATAAATCCGCTGTTTTTGACCCCCGGACAACCCTTCCCCAAGTTCACCAATCAGTGTCTCGTAACCCATTGGTAGCTTTAAAATGTCATTATGAATATGGCTTGCGATGGCGCATTGCACCATCCACTGCTCGTCAATGTCAGGCCGAAAACCGGTGATATTCTCTTTGATAGAGCCTGAAAACAACTTATCTTCCTGCATGATACAGGCAATGCGTTCAGCATAATGCTCAAAACCAAGTTGCTTAATATCAATGCCATTAATTCGGACGCAGCCGTTCGACGGTTCGAATAAACCGCACAACACTTTCATCAAGGTGCTTTTACCTGCACCCGATACGCCCGTAATAGCAATACTCTCCCCGGCATGAATGGTCAGATTCAGTTTGCTGAATATAGGGTCCGCATGGTTATCATAACGGTAGGTCAAATCCTGAGTTTCGAGCGTTAAGGCTCCGTGTGGTAAACGCAGCGGGCTGGTGGCCGTTGAAGAAGATGCTTCCTGCAGCGCAATATCGGCAACGCGTTCATTATGTAAGTTGATGAGCTTCAGCTGAATGATAAAGTTGATCAGGGCATTTATTCGGTCATAGAACTGACTCCTGAAGGTATTAAACGCGATAAACATACCGATGGTTAAATGACTATCCATCATCAGCCTGCCGCTAACCCACAGGATAACAATTTGATCGCAGGCGGCGATAAAAGAGACGACACCACCAAAGAAGAGATCCATTCGCGTCAAACGAATGCCGGTATTGACCTTATCTGAAAAAAGATTAAACCAGTTATTGATTCTCAGGTCAGTCATCCCCTGAATCTTAATCGTCGCGATACCGTACAGGGTTTCCATAAAATAAGAATTAAGACGTGCTTCCTTGATTAACTCTTCTTCGGATAACTGGCGATAGTATCGATAGGTAGCAAACCGAATGAAGGTGTATATTGCGGTAAAAGAGACCACTATCATACTGAGCTGAAGGTTGTATAAAAACATCATTACCAGCAAACCCATGAGCATTAGCGTATCAATAATGCTACCAGTTAAACCTGTGGTAAAAGTGGCCCGTATAACATCAAGCGAGTGGAAACGAGACTGAATGTCCCCCAGTTTGCGTCTTTCAAAAAAGGTGGTTGGTAGCTTAATAAGGTGAGAAAAAAGGCTAAAACTCCACTGGACGTCGATGAGTGTTCCCAGTATCAGCATTGTCCAGGAGCGAATGATACTGATCGTCAAACGTAACAGAATCAGAATAAACAGCCCAAGACAGATGATATTAAGTAAACCGTAATCTCCGGATGCAATGACATTATCCGTGACTAATTGTGTTCCCACAGGCAACAGCAGGCTGATCAACTCAATCACCAGCGATAAGAAAAATATCTTCGCCAGTGATGTCATCAGTCCGTTGATATTCTTTAATAACGTGGAGGCTTTTAACCTGTTTTGCTTCTTTTGAACTGAGAAAGTGGTTCCCGGCCATACCTCAAGCACAACACCAGTAAAATGTTGGGACAATTCAGGCATGCTAATCACCCGTCGTCCAAACGCAGGGTCGTGGATCACCGCGCTGTTCTTATCGACCTTAATCAGTACGACAAAATGGTTAAAATCCCAATGCAATATGCAGGGCTTACGCACGGCATGTAATTCCTGAAGGTCCACGGACAATGCGCGTGACGACATCTCCAGTTCACTGGCAATTGCTTTTATCGCATGGAGGTTGACCCCACGTGATGACAAATTGAATTGTTGCCGGAGTTGCAGTAGATCGACCTGCTTGCCATAAAAACTGCATATCATTGAAAGACAGGCCAGGCCACATTCGGACGCTTCAGTTTGAAAGACAACTGGGATGCGTTTAAATATCCTCAGATCCAACTTGCGCAGCAGCGTCTCAAGTGTATAAAGTTTATTCATTACCCGCGTCCGTTACGCTCATTTTCATTTCGTAAAAGGGCGATAATAACCACTCATAGATATGTCTCTTTTCAAGGAAAAGAGAAATCTGCGCTTTGGCTCCCTGGCTCAGTAAGAGTTGTTTTCCATGAACTTGCACAGACTGTAGGTCAGGTTTGATCATGATTTTGTACCAGGACTTTTTATCGTCATAGAATTCGTGTGCGATGGTCTGTTTTGACAGGAGTTCTGGCTTCGATGCCGGAAGCCTGGATATTGCTGATATTGATGCCCTGAACTGACCAAATTTTTCATAAGGAAAGGCGTCGTAACTGACATTAACGCGCTGGCCAATCGCCAGATAAGGAAGAACTTCATCGGGAACCCAGGTTTCGAGATAGCATGGTGAATGGATATTCTGCTGAACTCGCGCCAGTACATCGCCTGCGCCGATCATCTTACCTTGCGCCGTATTGATGGAGTCGATTAAGCCATCGGCTGTTGCCTCGATGACATAATTACCTTCCGCTTCTGTATTTAACTTTTCTTTTTCCAGCTCGTATTTTTGTTGCTCAAGCTGGTAAATCTGATGGTCATAATCAGCGCCCTGGGACTGGATCTGCTGATTGAGCGTATCGACCTGAACCTGGTCTTGTGATTTTCTGGCGACCAGGTCAGAAACATTGCTCTGCTGTTGATAGAGTAGTGCGTTTTGACTACTCATTTGGTCTTTGGTGACCAGACCTTTTTCCTGATAACTACGGTAATCGTTAACGTTCTTCTCAATCTGATTCAGTTCCCGTTCAGCCTGCACGAGTAACCCAGATGAGGTATTAAAACTGGACTGATAATGATCTTTTTGAGTTGTTAGCGCAGCGAGAGTACGTTTTTTTGAAGAGTTCAAATTTGACATCATTACGCTGATACTGTTTATCTGTAGCGCGATCTCCTTTTTTTTATTTTCATCAACCAGGCCTGATTGTGTCGATACACCCGAATGAATGAGAAAGAGAGCGTCACCTTTTTTTACGCGATCGCCTTCATTAACAAAACTCTTCACGACTGTACCCTGAATTGATGCAGAGATATTCACTGAGCCAGGGAAAGTGGTTACCTCACCGTGAACGATGACGCGACGGGTATAGGAACCTTTGGTAATAAAAATAGAAATGGAAGCAATAAAAACAGTGCTGAGCAATATGATAAAAGAAAAAGGGATGCCCGGCAGAAGAACGGCTTTCCCTTCCCACCGGGTATTCTGATATTCAATAGCTTCCTTGCGAAACATATCTGGCCTCTTGCAGGGTGGAAATAGCCGCTAAATATCAGCGGCTATGAGTTATATTGATTCAGGAATTAATGTCTACCGTGATCATTACCCTGGCGGCCGCCACCACTTTTCGAACCACCATTACCTTTTGATGAACCACCGCTTTTACCACCAACGTTAACCGAGCAACCACCGCTAAAGGATGTGCTTTCAGAGTGAGAACCATCTTTATTAGTGGTGCTGGTGTGAGAATAGCTGCCATTACAACCAGCACTACCACCACCGAACATCCCACCAATCGCACTACCGATAGAACCCCACATTCCTGCACCGCTGACGTTACTTAATTCACTTTCATTGAGTTCACGCATTATTAATGTTCCTTGCAATAGTGAGCAAAAGGTATACCCATAATATCCATAGACTTTTTCCATACCATTTCACCATCCGTGAATGAAATGTTTTTTACGCCAAAACGCGTAAAATCCTTTTCGCTGTACGTCGACAGACCTGTGTCTGGATCACCAATATTTTCTTTTTGCCCGCAAAGTGGCATCATCCATGACACATTTATTTCTTTGTAGAATGCTTTATCCGTTTTTCTTATTTCTGAGAAAATGCGATCTGTTATCGTTGTGTCTGTATTGATTTCTCCGTTAACTGTAGTTGTTAACTTATTGTCATCAGAATTAGGTGACCCATGGAAACCAATAATCGAACCATAGTTGATGATTTTGTTTTTTGCCGCTGGGAAAAGATAGTTAGCACAGGAAGAAAGGCATAATCGCCTGACCTCAATGTTAATTTCTTTATCATGAATAATTCGTGCTATATTGATTGCAGTTTCGACATCACCACCACCACTGTTTATCGATATTGTTCTGACAGGGATAAGGTTTTTTTTGATAAGTCCCACAATGATTTTGTCATCATCTTTGGATATGTTTCCGTCGATATATAACGTATCAAAAACGAGGTGGGTTGAAGATTTTGGTTCAAGCCCTTGCTTCACAATTAATTGGCTAGAGAGTTGATATAAAATATCTCTGCTGGCTTTTTTAAATTGGTAGGCATTGTATGAATAAATAGCGAATGCGCAGAGTATTGCTATTAAAACGGCACTGAGGACGTATCCCTTTTTAATCTTCACGAAAGAGCAGCTCCATGTGTAAAGTAATGTAAACTTAGCATTATAAAAAAGAAGATAAATAGAGTATTTGTATCTAAATGTAAATTTAAGTAAAGTGAGCTTGTTGCAATTTCTCGCAAAGCCGCGAGAAATGGGATTGCCATGGCAAAAACTGGGCGGAATATGGTGATGAGAAAAAGCTTATGGAAGCGTTTTTCTATAATTTTTTGCAAAATGAACTAAAACGTATATCTTCGGAAAAACGCACTTAAATAAAACTCATCCCAGCCTATCGCCCGAAAGCCAATATCATCTTCCTTGCTAAATTTTTGTTCTTCATACTGCTCCCTCTCAGCTGAATCTCGTGCATAGCCAAACTTTATCTTTCCCGCTACAGTTACCTCTCCACGGCGAGCAGGAGATAACCATGCTTTATATCTTTGATTTAGGAAACGTAATCGTCGATATCGATTTTAATCGCGTGCTGGGTGCGTGGAGCGACTTTAGCCGTGTTCCGCTGGCGACACTGAAGCAGAATTTCGCGATGGGCGAGACCTTCCATCAGCATGAACGCGGCGAGATCGGTGATGAAGAATTCGCTGAACGTTTCTGCCAGGAGATGGGGCTTTCGTTAAGCTATGAACAGTTTTCCCACGGCTGGCAGGCGGTATTTGTGGCGGTTCGCTCTGAGGTGATCGACATCATGCACAAACTGCGCGAGCAGGGCCATCGGGTCGTTGTGCTATCAAATACCAACCGTCTGCACACCACATTCTGGCCTGAAGAATACCCTGAAGTTAAGGGGGCGGCCGACAAGATCTATCTTTCGCAGGAGATGGGTATGCGTAAGCCTGAAGCGCGAATTTATCAGGCTGTTCTGCAGTCAGAGGGATTCACCGCGGCCGATGCGGTCTTTTTCGACGACAACGCCGATAATGTAGAGGGAGCTAACCAGTTAGGTATAACGTCAATTCTGGTGACCGGAAAAGAGACGATACCAAACTACTTTGCGAAGCAGCTATGCTAAAAACCGTTCATCAAAAAGCCACGCATCATACTCGCCCGCTGAGGGCATGGCTGAAACTGCTCTGGCACCGTATTGATGAGGACAACATGACCACGCTGGCGGGCAACCTCGCCTACGTGTCGTTGCTCTCATTAGTGCCGCTGGTGGCGGTCATTTTTGCCCTGTTTTCGGCCTTTCCGATGTTTGCGGACGTCAGCCTGCAGCTTCGCCATTTTGTCTTCGCGAATTTTATTCCGGCAACCGGGGATGTCATCCAGAACTACATTGAGCAGTTCGTTGCCAACTCCAATAAGATGACGGCAGTGGGGGCATGCGGTCTTATCGTTACAGCGCTGCTGCTGATGTACGCCATCGATAACGCGCTGAACACGATCTGGCGGAGTAAAAAAGCGCGGCCAAAGGTCTATTCCTTTGCCGTGTACTGGATGATTCTCACACTGGGACCGCTGCTGGCTGGGGCGAGCCTGGCGATCAGTTCGTATCTGCTTTCCCTACGGTGGGCGAGTGATTTAAACGGTGTGATCGATAATGTGCTTCGCATCTTTCCGCTGATCCTGTCGTGGCTCTCGTTCTGGCTGCTCTATAGCGTCGTGCCGACCACGCGCGTGCCTAACCGAGATGCGGTTTTGGGGGCGCTGGTGGCGGCGTTGCTTTTTGAGCTCGGTAAAAAAGGGTTTGCCCTCTACATCACCATGTTTCCGTCCTATCAGCTGATTTACGGCGTGCTGGCGGTGATCCCCATTTTGTTTGTCTGGGTCTACTGGACCTGGTGTATCGTCTTGCTTGGTGCTGAAATAACTGTCACTCTCGGTGTATACCGCGAACTTAAAAAAGCAGCAGAAGCTGAAAAACAATTAGAAGCAGACCAACCATGATTGCATTGATACAGCGCGTAACCCGTGCCAGCGTCACCGTGGAGGGAGAGGTGACGGGTGAAATTGGCCCAGGACTTTTGGTGTTGTTAGGTGTCGAAAAGGATGATGACGAACAAAAAGCCAACCGCTTGTGTGAGCGCGTGCTGGGCTACCGTATTTTCAGCGATGCGGAAGGCAAGATGAACCTGAACGTCCAGCAGGCGGGCGGCAGCGTGCTGGTGGTTTCCCAGTTTACGCTGGCAGCGGATACCGAGCGCGGCATGCGCCCGAGCTTCTCTAAAGGCGCCGCGCCGGATCGTGCGGAAGCACTTTACGAGTACTTTGTTGAGCGTTGTCGTCAGCAGGAAATGAATACGCAAACCGGACGATTCGCTGCAGATATGCAGGTTTCGCTGGTGAACGATGGCCCCGTCACATTCTGGCTCCAGGTATGAGCCAACTGGCGGCGTGGCCGCGGGTAACAAGAGAGAGTACAGCTATGTATCACCTTCGAGTACCGCAAACGGAAGAAGAGTTAGACGCTTATTACCAGTTCCGCTGGGAAATGCTGCGCAAGCCACTGCATCAGCCAAAAGGATCTGAACGAGACGCCTGGGATGCGATGGCCCACCATCAGATGGTGATGGACGAAGAGGGTAACCTCGTCGCCGTCGGGCGCTTGTATATCAACGCCGATAACGAAGCGTCGATTCGCTTTATGGCGGTTCATCCCTCCGTTCAGGACAAAGGTCTGGGAACGCTAATGGCGATGACCCTTGAGTCCGTCGCCCGTCAGGAAGGCGTTAAGCGCGTCACCTGTAGCGCCCGCGAAGATGCCGTAGAATTCTTCGCCAAGCTCGGTTTTGTGAATCAGGGGGAAATCACAACCCCGCAAACCACGCCGATTCGTCATTTTTTGATGATCAAACCCATCGCCACGCTGGATGATATTCTTCATCGCGCCGACTGGTGCGGGCAGCTGCAGCAGGCCTGGTATCAGCACATTCCGCTCAGCGAAAAAATGGGCGTGCGCATTCAGCAGTACACCGGACAAAAATTTATTACCACCATGCCGGAAACCGGCAATCAGAACCCGCACCACACCCTGTTTGCCGGAAGTCTGTTTTCCCTCGCGACGCTCACCGGGTGGGGTCTCATCTGGCTGATGCTTCGCGAGCGTCATCTGGGCGGAACCATCATTCTCGCCGATGCACACATTCGCTATAGCGCACCGATAAGCGGCAAGCCGAGCGCCGTGGCCGATCTGGGGTCACTGGGTGGCGATCTCGACCGCCTGGCACGCGGCCGCAAAGCCCGCGTACAAATGCAGGTTGAACTGTTTGGCGATAAAACACCAGGGGCGGTGTTTGAAGGCACCTACATTGTTCTTCCAGCGAAGCCCTTCGGTGCGTATGAAGAGGGTGGGAACGAGGAGGAGTAATCTTCTGTTCACGTTATCCGGGCGTGCTGAATCCGCCCGGCGATATCCCGCATTAGGTCTCGCGCTGACTGGCTGACGCCGCCAAGCTGAAAGAAGCCATGGATGACGCCCAGCCAGCGCTGAGCAGTACATTTCACACCCTGCTCAGTCAGATGCTGATACAACATTTCTCCCTCATCGCACAGCGGATCGTACTCTGCGGTAATGATGTGCACTGGCGGAAGTCCGTAATAATCATCGCGCCACAGCGGGCTGGTTTCCGGATGCTGGCGGTCAGTCTCTGCGAGATACATTTCATACCCGCTGAGCAGGGTATCGCGGGTGATAATATAATCCGTGCCATTAAGGGCATAGCTTTCAAAGCTGGCCGTGGCGTCGAGCATGGGATAGATAAGAATAAGCTGTACAGGTTGCCACAGCCCTTTAACCTTAAGCCTCAGCGCCGTTACCAGCGCCAGATGCCCTCCTGCACTGTCTCCACAGAGGGTGAGCCGATTCTTATCCACGCCTAATTTGTCCGCATACTGCCAGACCAGATCTGCACCTCTTTCAGCATCGTCATGTGCGGCGGGGAAGGTATGCTCCGGCGCTAACCTGTACTGAACGGCGATCACCCGACAATTGCCGTAGGAGGCTAACTGGCGGAGTTGGTTGTCATGGGTATCAAAGCCGCCGCTGATAAAGCATCCGCCGTGATAGTAGATGGCAGCAGGCAATATTTCAGGGGCATTAAGAGGTGAAAATACTCGAATGGTAAGGCCCTCAAGCACTAGCGTCTCCACCTGAACGCGCGTTTCTATCTTCCCGGCAAGCCCCGCGCTGGCAATGTACCCTGCTCGTCGTACCTCAATGGTCTGTCGACGTGACGAAGGCCGGCCTGCAGCGATAAATCCCTGAACCAGCTGCGCAATACCCTGTTCCAGTGCCATGAAAATTCCCTTTAACTGTATGGATATACAGCTTTATAGCCTGGTTTAATTCAAAAGAAAATAAGAAAATTGTCGAGTACTAAAAATCTGGAAAGCGCTTCGCAAATAGCAGGAAAACTATAGCTACGTGCTTTAACCCTTCTGAATAAAAGCGTATGTTGCCTTAAAAATAGACAATGGTGATATACTAAGGTGATATATGAGTCTTTCCGCGGATCTTGATATGGGCAGAATTCTGATCGATTTGTCTGATGACGTAATTCAACGACTGGATAATCTGAAGCAGCTGCGTAACCGGCCTCGTGCCGAATTGCTTCGGGAAGCCATTGAGCAATATCTCGACCAGCAGAGTTCATCGGTTATCCGCGATGCGCTTGGCTTGTGGGGAAACCAGCAGGAAGATGGGCTTGAGTATGAACGCAAGCTGCGTGAGGAGTGGTAATTATGGAGCACATGGCGGTGTTCGATACCAATATACTCATTGATCTATTTAATAATCGCGTTGAGGCTGCGGATGCAATTGATCGCACAGCTTCGCATCGAGCAATTAGCCTGATCACATGGATGGAAGTCATGGTGGGTGCCCGCAAACATGGTCACGAAGCGAAAACTGCGACAGTGATGGGCGTATTTGAGATTATTGATATCACCCGAGATATCGCTGAAAGAAGTGTAATTCTGCGCGAGAAGCATGGAATGAAACTGCCTGATGCTATCATTCTGGCCACAGCTCAGAGCAGAAATTGTCCGTTGATTTCTCGAAACACGAAAGACTTTTCGGGCATTACTGGAGTCGTTTCACCTTACCAACTGTAGGCCGGGCAAGCTCGCGCCGCCCGGCACTGTCAGAGGAAATTACTCCCCTTCACCCGGGAACAGGAACGGGTTGATCGAGCTGCGGGCAAAGCCCTCCTGCTCCATCTTCGCGTCCAGAATCAGCGAGGCGAGATCGTCGGCCACGGCTTCGACTTTCGGGTCTTTTTCCTGATACAGAATCTTCAGGTAAGTGCCGCAGTCGCCGCAGCTTTCGGCTTTCACCGCCGCTTCTTCGTTTTCCAGCGACCAGTAATTCAGATCGCGGGTCTGCTCGCAGTTGCTGCACTTGATGCGCACCACGTGCCACTCGGTTTCACACAGGTTGCAGTGCAAGTAGCGCAGCCCCTGAGTCGTGCCAATTTGCACCATGCTCGATACCGGCATGGAGCCGCAGACCGGGCAGAACTGGCGCGCCTCGCCGTATTCGGCGCGGGCTTTACCGGGGATCAGGCTTGCCATTTGCGCCCAGTAGAGCGACAGCGCAGCCCAGATAAACGGCGCTTTATCGCTGCTGACCAGAGCGAAGTCGGCGGCAAACAGCGCGCTCGCCATCTCTTCCAGCTCCAGGTCAGAGGCTTTTTCCAGATTCTCGATGACCGCCAGCGCGGTACCGCTCATCTCCGGCTTCAGCTCGGCAATGAGCGAATGCAGCAGCTTTTGCCAGTGCTTGTCGCGCGGCAGGACGTGAATGTCCAGCGGCGGCTTGCCCTGCGCGTTGGCTTCTTTGATGCGCGCGGTCAGGTCCATTTGCAGCGGGTGGTCGTACAGCACCACTTCCTGCGCATGGGCAACCAGCGCGGCAAAGCGCAGAAAATCGCCCAGCGGGTTGTTCTCTGCCAGCTCGCGCAGACGCTCTGCGCGGCGGTTGTAGAGGTTCTTGAGTCTGGGGAATAACAACGGCGGAATATAATCCGCCGTGCGTTTCTCGCTCGACCCCAGCTCATCTTGCGGGATTATGCGAATACTCATTCAGATGACTTTTCCTGTTTCTGGCGGACTTCACGGTACCAGCGCGGGTGATGTTTCTTCGCCCACGTACTGGTTACCCATCCTTCCACCATCGCGGTAATGGTGCCTTTCACCCAAAGGGCGGCGTAGATATGCACCATGATAACCACAATTAACGCCACTGCGGCAAATGAATGCAGCATCAGCGCGAATCGGATCACCGGGATTGAGAAAGCAGGCGCAAAGTACGGACGCCAGATGATCACGCCGCTCACCAGCAACAGGACCAGGAAGATAATCGCCGCCCAGAATACGCATTTCTGGCCGAAGTTATAACGCCCGGTATCACCCACTTCCTCGTTGACGACGATCTTACGAATATTCTTCGCCCAAAAGATATCATCCCGATTGATTAGGTTATGGTGCCAGTAGCGGAAAAACATAATGATGAACGACGCGAACATGATGACGCCCACAAACGGGTGCAGAATACGCGCCAGCTGTGGCGTACCCAGTACCTGCATCAGCCAGTTGAAGGACGGGAAGAAGAACCCCAGCCCGCTTATCGCCGCCAGCATGAAGCAGAAGGCGGTGACCCAGTGGTTGATGCGTTCCGGCGCGGTGTAGCGCACGATGGTGTCACGTTTTCTCATTTGCGCACCTCGTCTTTCTCTTCATGCAGGTTGTCGTCTTCCTCTTCCGCGCGGTTCGGACCAACGCCGACGTAGTGGAAGATGCTCGCTGCGAAGGTGGCAGCAAAACCGACCGCTGCCAGCGGTT
The DNA here is from genome assembly GCF_049237205.1 of Enterobacter cloacae complex sp. SHL009. Classification (NCBI taxonomy): domain Bacteria; kingdom Pseudomonadati; phylum Pseudomonadota; class Gammaproteobacteria; order Enterobacterales; family Enterobacteriaceae; genus Enterobacter; species Enterobacter cloacae complex sp. SHL009. The sequence continues at coordinate 71,846 of NZ_JBMKIW010000013.1, read as the reverse complement.
TCCAGATGCCTTTCCAGAACTTCACGGTGGCGCTAATTTCCGGGTTCTCCGGCAGGCCGTGATACAGGTTCGGCTTGTCGGCGTGGTGCAGCACGTACATTACGTGCGTACCGCCAACTCCGGCCGGATCGTACAGGCCCGCGTTGTCGTAACCACGGGTTTTCAGCTCGCCTACGCGCTCTGCCGCCAGCGTTTTCATATCCTCTTTAGAACCAAAGTGGATCGCGCCGGTTGGGCAGGTCTTCACGCATGCAGGCTCCTGGCCGACGGTGACGCGGTCAACGCACAGGGTGCATTTGTAAACGCGGTTGTCTTCCGGGTTCAGGCGCGGTACGTCGAATGGGCAGCCGGCGATGCAGTAGCCGCAGCCGATGCACTGTTCAGACTGGAAGTCGACGATGCCGTTGGCATACTGAATGATAGCCCCTTCTGACGGACATGCCTTCAGGCAGCCCGGATCCGCACAGTGCATACAGCCGTCTTTGCGGATAAGCCATTCCAGCTTGTCGTTCTGCTCCACTTCCGAGAAACGCATCACCGTCCAGGACTTGGCGGTCAGGTCCGCCGGGTTGTCGTACACCCCGACGTTGTGACCCACTTCGTCACGCAGATCGTTCCACTCAGAGCAGGCCACCTGACAGGCTTTACAGCCGATACAGGTGGTCACGTCGATAAGCTTCGCCACTTCCTGCTGGTGGTCCCTCGCCTGAGGCGCGGGCGTGAAACCGTTAGTCGCGGAACGACGGATAATGTCTTGAGATTGATAAGCCATAAGTCGTCTCCGTTACACCTTTTCCACGTTCACGAGGAAGGCCTTAAACTCCGGCGTCTGCGTGTTCGCATCGCCGACGAACGGCGTCAGGGTGTTCGCAATGAACCCTTTCTTCGCCACGCCCTCATAGCCCCAGTGGATCGGAATACCGATGGTATCCACCTGCTGACCGTGAACGTTCAGCGTGCGAATACGCTTGGTCACCACCGCCTTGGCCTTGATATAGCCGCGGTTAGAGGAAACCTTCACGGTATCGCCATGGGCGATGCCGAGCTTGCCCGCCAGCTTCTCGCCGATCTCCACGAACTGTTCCGGCTGCGCGATGGCGTTAAGCAGCGCGTGCTTGGTCCAGTAGTGGAAGTGCTCGGTCAGACGGTAGGTGGTACCCACGTACGGGAACTTGTCCTTTTTACCCAGCGCTTCGAAATCGCCCTTAAAGATACGGGCTGCCGGGTTAGAGACCACGTTCGGGTGCAGCGGGTTGGTACCCAGCGGCGTCTCAAAGGGCTCGTAGTGTTCCGGGAACGGACCTTCCGCCATCTTATCGATAGCAAACAGGCGTCCCATCCCCTCAGGCTGCATGATAAACGGCCCAACGTCGCTGCCCGGTGCGGCAGTGCTGTAGTCCGGAATATCCACGCCGCCCCATTTCGCACCGTCCCACTTCAGAAGCTGACGCTTCGGATCCCACGGGTTGCCCTGCGGGTCAGCGGATGCGCGGTTATAGAGGATGCGGCGGTTGAGCGGCCACGCCCATGCCCAGCCCAGCGTATTGCCAAGGCCCGACGGGTCGGCGTTATCGCGGTTGGCCATCTGGTTGCCTTTTGGCGTCCAGCTACCGGCGAAGATCCAGCAGCCGCTTGACGTGGTACCGTCATCGCGCAGGTGCGCGAAGGTGCTGAGCTGATCGCCTTTCTTCGCCAGCACGGTACCGGTGGCCGGGTCGATAACGTCCGCCAGCGCCTTACCGTTGCTCTCCATCGCCACTTCTTCCGGCGCAGGGTTTTCCGGCGTCGAGTAGTTCCAGGTCATGTTCAGCACCGGTTCCGGGTTCGCGCCGCCTTCTTCCGCATACATCTTACGCAGGCGTAAGAAGATGCCGGCCAGGATCTCGCCGTCGTTCATGGCGATGCCCGGGGCGTCCGCACCTTTCCAGTGCCACTGCAGCCAGCGTCCGGAGTTGACGATAGAACCGTTCTCTTCCGCGAAGCAGGTTGACGGCAGACGGAACACTTCGGTCTGAATCTTCGACGGATCGACGTCGTTCGATTCACCGTGGTTCTGCCAGAAAGTTGAAGTCTCGGTATTGAGCGGGTCAATCGTCACCAGGAACTTCAGCTTCGACAGAGACTCAACAACCTTGTTCTTGTTCGGGAACGAGGCAACCGGGTTAAAGCCCTGGCACAGATAGCCGTTCACTTTGCCCTGATGCATCATCTCGAAATACTGCAGAACGTCGTAACCTTTGTCCCACTTCGGCAGCCAGTCAAAGCCCCAGCTGTTTTCCGCCGTCGCTTTATCACCGAAGAACGCTTTCATCATCGAGACGAAGAACTTCGGATAGTTGCCCCAGTAGTTGACCTGGCCTTCGAGCAGCGGTTTAGGCGTGCTGGCCGTCAGGTAGGTCTGCAGGTCGGTCTGTTTCTCGCTCGGCAGGGTCATGTAACCCGGCAGGCTTTGAGACAGCAGGCCGAGGTCGGTCAGACCCTGAATGTTGGAGTGACCGCGCAGGGCGTTCACGCCGCCGCCTGCCATCCCCATGTTGCCGAGCAGGAGCTGAACCATCGCCATGGTACGGATGTTCTGCGCGCCGATGGAGTGCTGCGTCCAGCCGAGTGCGTACAGGAACGACGCGGTTTTGTCCTTCGCGCTGGTCTCGGCGATAAGCTCGCACACCTTCAGGAAGTCTGCCTTCGGCGTACCGCAGATATTCTCAACCACCTCCGGCGTATAGCGGGAAACATGCTCTTTCAGCAGGTTCCACACGCAGCGCGGGTGTTGCAGGGTGGTATCGCGCTTCGCAAAGCCTTTCTCATCCAGCTCGTAGTTCCAGCTGGTTTTGTCGTATTTGCGTTTTTCGGCGTCGTAACCGCTGAACAGGCCATCTTCGAAGTGGTAATCCTCACGCACGATCAGGCTGGCGTTGGTATAGGCTTCGGTGTATTCGCGGTTATATTTTTCGTTGGTCATCAGGTACAGCAATACGCCTGACAGGAAAGTGATGTCAGTACCTGAACGAATAGGGGTGTAGAAATCCGCCACTGACGCAGTTCGCGTAAAGCGGGGATCGATCACAATCAGTTTCGCACCGTTGTGGATTTTGGCTTCCATCGCCCAGCGGAACCCGACAGGGTGCGCTTCAGCGGCGTTACCACCCATCACCACAATGAGGTTGGCGTTTTTGATGTCGACCCAGTGGTTGGTCATCGCACCGCGACCAAATGTTGGAGCAAGACTTGCTACCGTTGGTCCGTGTCAGACACGCGCCTGGTTGTCGACCGCGAGCATACCGAGTGCGCGCGTAAATTTCTGGGTTAAATAACCGGTTTCGTTGCTGGAAGCAGAGGCACACAGCATCCCGGTGGAGAGCCAGCGGTTGACCGTAACGCCGTCGGCGTTCTTCTCTACAAAGTTGGCATCGCGGTCTTCTTTAATGTGTTTTGCGATGCGGTCGAACGCCTCTTCCCAGCTGATTTGCTGCCATTTGTCGGAGCCTGGCGCGCGATATTCCGGGAATTTGAGGCGGCTTTCGGAGTGGATAAAGTCCACCAGACCGGCCCCTTTCGGGCACAATGCGCCGCGGTTGACCGGATGATCCGGGTCGCCTTCGATATGGAAAATAGACGCTTTGGCGTTTTTAGCACCGTCGCCGAGGCTATACATCAACAGCCCGCAACCGACAGAGCAGTACGTACAGGTATTACGGGTTTCACGGGTGCGCAGCAGTTTATACTGCCGCGTTTCCGCCAGCGCTACGCCGGGCGCAAAGCCCAGTGCCGCTGCCGTGGTGCCTGCCATACCGCCAGCGCAGATCTTAAAGAACTGCCTTCTGCTGACCTGCATGGGTCACTCCTTGTTTCGACATTGCTTACATATGTAGTTTTAACTTCGCGGCTGAGAATTGACCGCAAAGGAGAAAAATTTGCGTTAATCCCTCAATTCCACGAGGGATATCATCAGAATACCACATTGTCGGTACCGCTGTTCTAATGGCGTTAATACAAAGTGAACGTATTATCACCATGTTGATTATAAAGTGTGATATCGATCACATTAACAGCTCTGCATGTTAAAGCGGTGTAGCGGGTGGCAGGTTGCACCCCTGCTAAATGAGTAGGAGAATGGTTGTCGAAAAGTTGATCCATACTATGCGTAAGCCCTGTTGTTTGTGATGCAATAGCAGGCTCACCTCCGTGGTTGTTCAGGAATACCGCTGTGTCTAAACAAAACCGTGCTCCCCACTTGTCGCCACTGCCTGCGGGTATTGTGGAACTGTCGGTACACAGACCGCCCCACATTACCCATGCCTCGCCCGATTATCTGGCGGAAGAGGTGCCCGTTGCGCTCGTTTACAACGGTATCTCCCATGTGGTGATGATGGCTTCGCCGAAAGATCTCGAGCTGTTCGCCATCGGTTTTTCCCTCTCGGAAGGCATCATTGACCATCCGCAGGAGATCTACGGCATGGACGTGGTGCAGGCTTGCAACGGCCTTGAAGTGCAAATCGAACTCTCCAGCCGCCGCTTTATAGGGCTGAAAGAGCGCCGCCGCGCGCTGGCCGGGCGTACCGGCTGCGGCGTGTGTGGCGTTGAGCAGCTCAACGATATTGGCAAACCCGTAGCGCCACTGCCGTTTACTCAGACCTTTAATCTGGCGCACCTCGACCATGCGCTCGAGCACCTGAATGATGTACAGCCCGTCGGCCAGCTGAGCGGCTGCACGCACGCGGCGGCATGGGTGTTGCCGTCGGGAGATATTGCCGGGGGAAACGAGGACGTTGGCCGCCACGTGGCGCTGGACAAGCTGCTCGGTCGCCGGGCGCGTGAAAGTGACGTGTGGAAGCAGGGGGCGGCACTCGTTTCCAGCCGCGCCAGCTATGAGATGGTGCAAAAATCCGCGATGTGCGGTGTGGAAATTCTGTTTGCGGTATCGGCGGCGACCACGCTGGCAGTGGAGGTGGCGGAGCGCTGCAACCTGACGCTGGTGGGCTTCTGCAAGCCGGGAAGGGCGACCGTTTATACCCATCCTCAGCGATTAATAGTTGATCAATAATTTTGAATGATAATAGCAAATCCTTCCGCTTTTAGTTGTTCATGATGAGGTCTAGTATTTATCTCATCAAGGCACGGTGCCTTACCTAAACAACTTAATGAAAGGGTTTATATTATGAAAAGCATCAAAACTTTTGTCGCTGTAATCGCTCTGGCTACTTCTTTCGGTTCTTTCGCTGCTCAGACCGTGACCGCAACCGCGTCAACCATTGACGGCGCAGAAGCGAAAATCGCGGCTCAGGCTCAGGAAGCCGGCGCGTCATCTTACAAAATTACCCAGGCGTTCTCAGGTAACCGCGTACACATGACTGCTGAACTGACGAAATAAGCTGTCACACCGTCGAAAGAGCGCCCCCGGGGCGCTTTTTTAGTTTATGCCCGCCACGCGCAGCAGCGCGGTTACCACTGCCGCCGCCACGATCACCACAATTAACGGCATCTTTCGCCAGGCCAGAAATACCGCAAACGCCACGCCCAGCACGCGCGCCATGCCGGCAAAGTGGTCACTTTCATAAAACGTGGTCGCCAGCGCCACGGAAAACAGCAATACCGTTGCCGCATCTGACAGCAGCGCCTGTGAACGTTCTGACAATGCCAGCCTGCTGCCCAGTTTTGCCCCGCCAAGACGCATCAGATACGTTCCCGCAGACAAAATGGCGATGCCGAGAATAAAAAACGTCATATTTCCCATTATTTTTTCCTCGCAGCAAGACCCAGTAAAGAGAGCAGCACCGGTAATCCCACCGGGGCAAACGGCACGGCGGCCAGTGACAGCGCGGCTCCGCTGCAGGCGCGGATCAGCGTGGTGCGGTTTTTAAACGCGGGCACCACCAGCGCCAGCAATATGGCCGGGAATACTGCATCCAGCCCGATGGTTTCCGGGTCCGGCAGCAGTTTACCGACCATAGCGCCCAGCAGGGCCCCCAGCGGCCAGACAATCGCCACGCCTAAACCACATAGCCAGTACGCCGCTTTGCGCTGTTCGGGCGTTTTTTGAGACAGGCCAAACACCACGCTTTCGTCATTCATGATGTGGCAGCCCAACAGGCTCAGACCACGTTTGCCGACCAGCTCACGGACCGTCACGCCAAACGGCACGTGCCGCGCGTTGACCAGCAACCCCGCGGCCGCAGCCGCCAGCGGGTTACCGCCGCTTGCCACAATGCCGATAAACATAAACTCTGACGCGCCCGCGAGTACGGTGATGGAGAGTACAAACGGTACCCAGACCGGGAAACCGTAGGCCATCGCCAGGGAGCCGTATGACATCCCGACCACGCCGACCGCGAGGCAGACCAGGATGATTGCTTTTATGGTGTCGCCTTTCAGGCAAGAGAGATGATGCTTCATACAATTTTAGCCATATCGAACGTGTATCCATTATAATGAACGCAACGAAACTGATTTTCAAGACGAACGATTCGTTCGTTTTATAGAACAAGAGGCCGTTATATGACGCAGCCGATCAGCCTGATCGCCAAAAGTCTGGTGCGAGAACGCCTGCGAACCGGGCTTTCACTGGCGGAAATTGCCCGCCGTGCCGGGATCGCAAAATCAACGCTTTCCCAGCTGGAGTCCGGCAACGGTAACCCTAGCCTGGAAACGCTGTGGTCGCTGTGCGTGGCGCTGGATATTCCTTTCGCCCGCTTGCTTGAGCCGCAGTTGCCGACCACGCAGGTGATCCGCCGTGGTGAAGGGACGAAAGTGGTTGCCGGACAGGCTAATTATGAAGCCATTTTGCTGGCGGCATGCCCTCCGGGCGCGCGCCGCGATGTCTATCTTCTGATGACCCAACCGGGCGCAGACCGTATTTCCCAGCCGCATCCGCCGGGCTCGGTTGAGCATATTATTGTGACGCAGGGGCGGGCGCTGGTCGGCCTGCTCGACGCGGCAGAAGAGCTAGGCGCAGGGGATTACATTTGTTATCCCGCCGACCAGCCGCATATCTTCAAGGCCCTGGAGCCAGACACTTACGCGCTGCTGGTGGCGGAACAAAACTAACGAAGATAAGGAAAATCATGTCGCTTAAAGCCATTGCCAAAGAACTGGGGCTCTCTGTTACCACCGTCAGCCGCGCCCTCAACGGATATGACGACGTTTCTGACGAGACGCGCGCTCGCGTTGAAGCGGAAGCCCAGCGACGCGGCTATCGGCCTAACACCTTCGCCCGCCGCCTGAAGATGGGCAAAATTGACGCCGTCGGGCTGGTGTTTCCCGTACATCCTGTTCCGCTCAATAACAGCGTATTTATGGACATGGTCGGCGAAATTAGCCACGAACTGGCGCGACATGAGATCGACTTATTGCTCATCGCCGACGACGATCTGGCGGATAAGCACAGCTATATGCGCATGGTGCAAAGCCGCCGCGTGGACGCGCTGATTGTGGCCCACACGCTGGATCGCGATCCGCGACTTGAGCAGCTGCAGGCGGCCGGATTCCCCTTTCTGGCGCTTGGTCGAAGCCAGCTACCGCAGCCGTACGCGTGGTTCGACTTCGACAACTATGCCGGTACGTACAATGCTACCCGCTGGCTGATCGGGAAAGGCCATCAGCGCATTGCCCTACTGGGCGAAAGCAACAATCAGGCGTTTATCACCCAGCGCCGTCAGGGCTATCTGGACGCCCTGCGGGAAGCCGGGCTTTCCAGCGAATGGCTGCGCGCCATGCCGCCTTCGCGCCGAGTCGGGTATGCCACCACCAAAGAACTGCTTGCCCTGCCGCAGCCGCCCACGGCCATCATCACCGACTGTAACACCCACGGCGACGGCGCGGCGATGGCGCTGGCGCAGCTGGGGCGTTTATCCGGCGACAACGCCGTCTCGCTGGTGGTCTATGACGGCCTGCCGCAGGATAGCATCGTCGATATTGACGTGGCGTCGGTGATCCAGTCCACCCGCCAGGGCGTCGGGAAACAGATTGCCGATATGGTGCGCCAGCTGATTAGCGGCGACGATATTGAACAACTTCAGGTGCTCTGGCAGCCCGAATTCTCTCCCGGCAAGACGGCCTGAATCTCTCCATTTTCTAAAGTCGATCACAAAACCGAAACGTTTTGGTTTGTATCCGAAACGTTTCGGATCAACACTCAGATCTTCCCGATGACAGGAGATGTCTGATGCAAGATTCCGTTTTACGACTCGAAACCACGACGGTAGACGTGGTGATCAAAACCCATCCGTTCGCCGAAATTCTCTACTGGGGGCCGCACCTTCAGTACTTTTCGCCACAGGATGTTGCTATGCTCGCGCGTCCTGTTGCCAACGGCAGGCTTGACGTCGACTCCCCGGTCACGCTGATGGCCGAGCTGGGGCATGGCCTGTTTGGCTCGCCTGGCATTGAGGGGCATCGCCAGGGGGTGGACGGTTCCCCGGTGTTCAAAACCACGCAGGTGCAGCAGGGCGTTAACACCCTGACGATTACCGCCGAAGATGAATGCGCGGGACTGCGCCTGACCAGCGAGCTGGCGCTGGATGCCAGCGGCGTGCTGGTGGTTCGTCACGGTTTAACGAACCTGAAAGCGATCCCCTGGCAGGTGGACCGTTTTGCCGTCACGCTGCCGGTGGCCGAGCGCGCGCAGGAGGTAATGGCCTTCCACGGTCGCTGGATCAGGGAGTTTCAGCCGCACCGCGTAAAGCTTGAACATGACAGCTTCGTGATTGAAAACCGTCGGGGTAAAACCTCCCACGAGCACTTCCCGGCGCTGATTGCCGGTACGCCGTCGTTCAGCGAAATGCAGGGTGACGTCTGGGGCGTGCATCTGGGCTGGAGCGGTAATCACCGCCTGCGCGCGGAAGCGAAAACCGACGGTCGTCGCTATCTCCAGGCCGAAGCGCTCTACCTGCCGGGTGAAATGGTGGTTGAGGAGGGCGATACGCTCTGGACGCCGCGCCTGTATGCCAGCTACTCCACGCAGGGCCTGAACGGCATGAGCCAGCCGTTTCACCGCTACCTGCGCGACAACATCATCCGCTTCCCGGAAAACAAACCGCGCCCGGTGCACCTCAATACCTGGGAAGGGATCTACTTCAACCACGATCCGAAGTACATCAAGCGCATGGCCGACGAGGCCGCCGCGCTGGGCGTGGAGCGCTTCATCATTGATGACGGCTGGTTCAAAGGCCGCAATGACGACCATGCCGCGCTGGGCGACTGGTATCTGGACGAGAAAAAATACCCGAACGGCCTGACGCCGGTGATCGACCACGTCAAACGGCTCGGCATGGAGTTTGGCATCTGGGTTGAGCCGGAGATGATCAACCCGGATTCAGATTTGTACCGCGCGCACCCTGACTGGGTACTGGCGCTGCCGGGCTATCCCCAGGCGACCGGACGACACCAGCTGGTCCTCAATCTCAACATCCCGGAGGCCTTTGATTACCTTGTGGAGCGTATGAGCTGGCTGCTGGGCGAGCATGCGGTCGACTACGTGAAGTGGGACATGAACCGCGAGCTGGTGCAGCCTGGACACAACGGTAAAGCCGCCGCCGACGCCCAGACCCGCCAGTTTTACCGCCTGCTGGACGTGCTGGGCGAGCGCTTCCCGCATATTGAGTTTGAATCCTGCTCCTCCGGCGGCGGTCGCATTGATTATGAGGTACTGACCCGCAGCCACCGCTTCTGGGCGTCTGACAACAACGACGCGCTGGAGCGCAGCATCATCCAGCGCGGCATGAGCTACTTCTTCCCACCGGAGGTGATGGGCGCGCATATCGGTCATCATCAATGCCACGCCACCTTCCGCCAGCACGGCATCGCCTTCCGGGGGCTGACGGCCCTGTTTGGCCATATGGGGCTAGAGCTGGATCCGCTCACCGTGGACGAACAGGAGCGCGAAGGCTATCGCCATTACGCCGCGCTACACAAGCAGTGGCGCGACGTCATTCATCACGGCACCCAGTGGCGAATTGATATGCCGGACGCCACCACGCTGGCGCAGGGGATTGTAAGCGAAGATAAGGCGCAGGGGCTGTTTATGGTCAGCCAGCTCGCGATGCCGGACTACAGCCTGATGATGCCGCTGCGCATGGCGGGGCTGGAGGCCAGCGCGCGGTACCGCGTCACGCTGCTCGATCACCCGAATATTCAGATTACGGGCGAGGGAGGGCACACCATGCGCAAGCTACCGGCGTGGATGGAAACGCCGCAAACGGTGAGCGGCGAGTGGCTGATGCAGGCGGGCATTGCGCTGCCGATTCTGGATCCGGAAACCGCCATTCTGATTGGCGTTGAACGCGTGTAAGGGTGACGGGCCGGGCAGCCGACCCTCCGTTGAGGATAAAAATAATGAACACAACAACCTGTACCCACAAAGACAACCCTAACTTCTGGATCTTTGGGCTGTTCTTCTTTCTCTACTTCTTCATCATGGCCACCTGCTTTCCGTTCCTGCCGATTTGGCTGTCGGACATCATCGGCCTGAATAAAACCCATACCGGGATTGTCTTCTCCTGCATCTCGCTGTCGGCTATCGCCTTCCAGCCGGTGCTTGGCGTGATCTCGGACAAGCTGGGGCTGAAAAAACACCTGCTGTGGATCATCTCCGTGCTGCTGTTCCTGTTTGCCCCTTTCTTCCTCTACGTCTTTGCGCCGTTGCTGAAAGCCAACATCTGGCTGGGCGCGCTGAGCGGTGGCCTGTATATCGGCTTTGTCTTTTCGGCGGGCTCGGGGGCAATTGAGGCCTACATTGAACGCGTGAGCCGTAACAGTTTCTTTGAATACGGTAAGGCGCGCATGTTTGGCTGCCTCGGCTGGGGGCTATGCGCCTCCACGGGCGGGATCCTGTTCGGCATCGATCCGTCATATGTTTTCTGGATGGGGTCTGCGGCGGCGCTGCTGTTGATGCTGTTGCTGGTGGTCGCGAAGCCAAAACCCAACCAGACGGCGCAGGTGATGAATGCGCTGGGTGCCAAACAGCCGCAGATCACTGCGAAAACGGTCTTTAGCCTGTTCCGTCAGCGCAGGATGTGGATGTTTATTCTGTACGTGATTGGCGTAGCCTGCGTCTATGACGTATTTGACCAGCAGTTTGCCACTTTCTTCAAAACGTTCTTCGCCACGCCGCAGGAAGGTACTCGCGCCTTTGGTTTCGCTACCACGGCGGGGGAAATCTGCAACGCGATCATCATGTTTTGTTCGCCGTGGATCATTAACCGCATCGGCGCGAAAAACACGCTGCTGATCGCCGGGGTGATTATGGCGACGCGCATCATTGGCTCGTCATTTGCCACCACCGCTGTAGAAGTGATTGCCCTGAAGATGCTGCACGCGCTGGAGGTGCCGTTCCTGCTGGTGGGGGCATTCAAGTACATCACCGGGGTGTTTGATACCCGACTGTCAGCGACTATCTATCTGATCGGCTTCCAGTTCGCCAAGCAGTCGGCGGCCATTTTCCTCTCCGCTTTTGCCGGGAATATGTATGACCGGATCGGCTTCCAGGAGACGTATCTGATGCTGGGCTGTTTCGTGCTGGCGATTACGGTAGTGTCGGCGTTTACGCTGAGCAGCAGGCAGGAGATAGCCGCTGCCGCGGGTGCGGCAGCGTTAACCGGTCAGTCCAGGTAAACCACCTCTTGCAGCCCGATACTCACCGGGCTGTTGTCCGGGTTCGACGGCATTACATCACGCATGTGTTTCCACCAGCGCTGGCAGACGTCAGTACTCGCGACCGCGTTCCAGCGCTCCTCCGAATCAATCTCCACGGTGGCAAAGAGCAGGCTGCGTTCTCTGTCGAGATAGATGGCGTAGCGGTGCGCACCGTGGTCTTTCAGTACCGCTTCCAGCTCGGGCCAGATGGGGTTGTGGCGATGCGCGTACTCCTTATGCGCGTCCGGGTTAACCTGCATAACAAAGGCTTTGCGGATCATAATGCCTCCAGATACAGCTCGCGAACCTCGTTGCGGCTGGCGGTGCGCGGATTGCATGGCGCGCACGGGTCGGCGAGAGCTTTATCCAGCCAGCCTTCAATATCAGCTTTGGTCACGCCGAGCTGGCTGAAGCCGGAAGGGATGCCGACGCGAGCGCTCAGGTCGCGAATCGCCTGAATGGCGGACATGCTGGCGGCTTCAACGCTCATGCCGCGAGTATCGATGCCCATCGCCTGCGCCACGCGGGCGAAGCGGGCACCTGCGTTCGGGCGGTTAAAGCTTTGGACGATCGGCAGCAGGATGGCGTTGCACACGCCGTGCGGCAGGTTGTGCGTCGCGCCCGGCTGGTGCGCCAGGGCATGCACAAGGCCGAGACCCGCACTGTTAAACGCCATGCCCGCCAGATACTGACCAAACGCCATCTGCTCGCGCGCCTCAAGATTATGACCGTCTTCGACCGCTTCCGGCAGCCAGAGGTTGATCAGGCGGATTGCCTCCAGCGCGTTGGCATCGGTCAGCGGGTGCGCGCCAACGGACACGTAGGCTTCTATGGCGTGGGTTAACGCGTCCATCCCCGTTGCGGCGGTCACGGAGGGTGGAATATCCAGCATGACGCTGGCATCGTCCACGGCGATGTCAGGGATGATGTTCGGGTCAATAATCACCTCTTTCACCTGGCGCGCAGAGTCGATGATTACCGCATTGCTAGTCATCTCCGCCGCCGTGCCTGCGGTGGTGTTGATCGCCACCAGCGGCACGCCCGCGTTTTTCACCTTGCCGACGCCGGCATAATCGGTGGACGGCCCGGGGTTGGCGGTGAGGATTTTAATCGCCTTGGCGGTATCAATCGGGCTGCCGCCGCCGAAGGCGATCACGTAATCACACTCCGCGTCCCGGTATGCCGCAAATCCTTTTTGCACCAGCGCTTCCGTCGGGTTCGGGAACACCTCGTCGAACAGGTGATACGACATCTGATGGGTGTCCAGTGCGGCAAAAAGGCTGTCGAGCAGGCCCAGCTTTACCAGCTGGCCGTCGGTGACAATCAGCGCTTTTCCCCACTGCTTGTTCGCCACCAGGTTAACCATATCGCCAATAGCGCCCGCGCCGTGAAGGCTGATTTTTGGAAGTGCCAACATAAAGCTCATGATAATTCTCCTTAACTATCGCCCGTACCGTCCGGTCAGCGAGGGTTTATGCATAGATTTCCAGCGCTGACCGTAGCGGGGTCACGCCGAAGCGCTTGCCGAGCGCAATAAGCTCTTCGCGGGTAATGGTCTGCTTCATTCCTCCCATGGAATAAACTTTCACCAGCACTTCAGCCGATTTCTCGGCGGTGTCGATCAGGCCGAAGGTTTCATCCAGCGTCGGACCGCTGCCGAACACGCCGTGGAACGGCCACAGCACCAGCGAATGTTTTTGCATATCTCTGGAGGTTGCCTGGCCAATTTCGTCGGTACCCGGCACCATCCACGGCAGAATGCCCACGCCATCCGGGAACACCACCAGACACTCGGTGCTGCCTTCCCAGAGCTTGCGAGTGATGAAATCGGCGCTGTTTTCCAGCACATAGGTTAGGGCGATCAGGTTGGTGGCGTGGCAGTGCATGATCGCGCGATCTTTGCCGTTAGTCGCCCTGATGCGCTCGCAGTGAGAGAGGAAGTGCGCCGGCAGTTCAGACGTGGGTACCGCCTCATCGGTCAGGCCCCACAGAATGTGGTAGCCCGCGCCGTCGCTATCCACTTTCACCACGCCGAGGTTGGCCTGTGGATCAAGCTGAACGTTGCGGAAGAACTTGCCGGAGCCGGTGACGATAAACGGCGTGTTGGCCAGCATCGGCATGGGCTGGCTCAGGGCAATATAGCGTGGCTTCTGGTGAAAATCTCCGGTGTAAGGCGCGATATCCGCGTCGTCCAGACGCAGCGTCAGGTTGCCGCCGTTGCGCTCGTCCCAGCCTTTCAGCCAGGCGTCGGAGGTGGCTTTGATCATGCCCTGAACGAACCAGGAGTGGGTGATAGTCTGCATAGTCTTTATTTTCCAGTTATCGCGGTGAGGGCAAAATTACCCGCGCTTGCTCAACACGTTGTTCTCGTACGCGCGCACGTTTTCCAGCCACTGGCTGCCTGCCGGAGCGTCGTTACGCTGGCAGTACATCTCCCAAACGGCCTGCCACGGCAGGGATTTCTGCTCTTCCAGCAGCGCCAGGCGCGCGGTGTAGTCGCCGTTTTCTTCCAGCTTTTTCAGCACTGCGGTTGGCTCCAGCAGCGCGCGCAGCAGGGCTTTTTTCATATTGCGGGTGCCAATAACCCACGCCGCGATGCGGTTGATGGAGGCATCGAAGAAGTCGAGGCCAATGTGCACGCGGTCGAGCAGGTCGTGACGGATAATTTCGCTGGCAATCGCCTGGGTTTCGTCATCCAGCAGCACCACGTGGTCGCTGTCCCAGCGCACCGGGCGGCTGACGTGCAGCAGCAGGCGCGGCACGTAGAGAATGGCTGCGGAGATTTTGTCGGAGATCGCCTCGGTCGGATGGAAGTGACCGGCATCCAGGCATAGCGCGGTCTGGCGGCTGGTGGCGTACCCCATGTAGAACTCGTTCGAGCCGACGGTGTAGCTCTCGGCGCCAATGCCGAACAGCTTGCTCTCCACGGCGTCGATGTGGTGCGCCGGGTCCAGCTTCTCGCTGATGGCCTCATCCAGCGCGGCCAGCAGGCGCTGACGCGGGGCCAGGCGGTCGACGGTGATGTCTTTCATGCCGTCCGGGATCCAGATGTTCATTACTGACGGCGTGCCGAGCTGCTCGCCGAAATACGCCGAAACGCGGCGGCTGGCCTTCACGTGGTCGATCCAGAACTGACGGATTTTGTCGTTGGCGTGCGCGAGGGTAAAACCATCGGCGCTCAGCGGGTGCGAGAAGCAGGACGGGTTAAAGTCCAGACCAAGATTGTTGGTTTTCGCCCACTCCACCCAGTTTTTAAAGTGTTCCGGTTTGATCTCGTTACGCGCTACCGGTGCGTCGGACTCCAGATAAATCGCATGCAGGTTAAGGCGTTTTGGCCCCGGGATCAGGCTCAGCGCCAGCTCCAGGTCGGCACGCAGTTCGGTGGCGTTGCGCGCTTTGCCCGGATAGTTACCCGTCGCCTGAATCCCCCCCGTCAGAGAACCGCCCGGGTTCTCGAAGCCGGCGACGTCATCACCCTGCCAGCAGTGCATAGAGACGGGCAGACGGTCGAGCTGGCGCAGCGCCGTTTCGACATCCACGCCGACGGCGGCGAAACGCTGTTTAGCCAGCTCCCAGGCTTGTTCTAATTGAGTGGTCATGCGCAAAGCTCCTTAGTCAGTCGTTTTTTCTGAAACTGCGCCCGGTAGCGGGCTATTTCATGGCAGGGATTGGGGGTTAAGGTGGTCAGGCAGGTATTCGCGGTGACCACCGAACGGAATTCATCGACATCAGAAAGTTCGTCCAGGGTCATCAGCTGAATACCGATGTTGCCGAGCGTCGAAGCCTCCACCGGACCCGCCACCACGGTGATGCCGCAGGCATCGGCGCAGAGCTGGTTCAGCAGCTGGTTCTGGCAGCCTCCGCCCACGATATGCAACTGGCTGAACGGTGCGCCTCGCAGGTCGACCAGCTCGCTCAGTACATCTGCGTAGAGAAGGGCGAGGCTGTCAAAAATACAGCGCGCCAGCTCGGCAGGACGGGAAGGCACCGGCTGCCCGGCTTCGAAACAGGCGGACTGGATTTCGGCGCTCATATGCACCGGGTTAATAAAGCGGTCGTCATTCGGGTTAATCAGGAACGTACAGGCCTTCAGCTTTTCGGTTTCTGCGATAAGCGCGGGCAGGTCGTTAACGTTTTGCTCTTTCAGCACGCGCTGAAGCAGCCACAGGCCCATGATGTTCTTCAGAACGCGGTAGCGCCCTTCTGCACCGCCTTCGTTAGTGATGTTCGCCGTCATCGCGGCGTCGCTGGTGTACGGCGTTTTGCTCTCAAAACCCATCAGCGACCAGGTGCCGGACGAGAGGTAGGCCGCGTCTCTACTGGCCAGCGGGGATGCAATTACTGCGCTGGCGGTATCGTGACTGGCGACGGCAACGACGGGGATTTCATTCCCCTGCGGGCAAATCCACCGACCTATCACATTTCCGGGGTGCGTTGGCGTGCCGAACCAGGAGGGCGAGGCGCCCGTCCAGGTCAGCAGGGTTTCATCCCAGCTATCGGTGTTGATGTTGACCAGCTGCGTGGTGGTGGCGTTGGTGTATTCCCAGTTCATGTTGCCGGTCAGCCGATAGCTTAAGTAGTCCGGAATGAGTAACGCGTGCGTCACCTTTTTGACCAGCTCCGGCTGCTGCTCAACCAGCGCGCGCAGCTGATAGAGCGTGTTAAACGGCAGAAACTGAATACCGCTGCGGCCATAGATGTTGTCCTTGCCAAGCTGTGCGATGGCGTGTGTCATCAGCCCGTCGGTGCGACTGTCGCGATACGAGACGGGTAGGCCGACGCATTCGCCGCGGCTGTCGAGCAGAACGTAGTCCACGCCCCAGGTATCGATGCCGATGCTGTCGATGCGAATGCCGTCATTGCAGACGTTGTTCAGCCCGGTGCGGATCTCCGCTTCCAGGGCATCAATATCCCAGGTATCAAAACCGTCCTGTTTTTGCAGGCAGTTGGCGAAACGGTGCATTTCGCGAAGCGTAAGTATGCGCCGATCGCAGTCCCAGGTGGCGAGCATTACGCGGCCGCTGGATGCGCCTAAATCGACAGCCACACAATGGCGAAAAGTCATGGTCAGGTCCCTTCTTAAGTCATTGGTGCTGAGTGTAAAAAAGGGACGAAAAGACCACCTTCTCGTCACTGACAGCACGAATCTCGCGCTGGCAAGAAAGCAAAGATGATCGTGAGGAAGTTCACAATTTCCTGTTATGGCAGGGTTTTCTGGCAATGTGACGCTGACCGCATTTCCCGGTTTTTCCGTCTGTTTCTTGAAAAACTGACGGCTTTTGCGCCGTTTGCTGTCAAAAATTTAAGGTGAGTGCGGAAGGCCTTAATTACTATTCGAGAACTTTCCTCATTGGTGGGGGCCGTTATGACCGTATTGCACAGCGTCGATTTTTTCCCGTCGGGAACGTCTCCGGTTGCGATAGAGCCCCGGCTCCCGCAGGCTGCGTTTCCTGAACATCATCATGATTTTCATGAAATTGTGATTGTCGAGCATGGAACGGGTATTCATGTCTTCAACGGCCAGCCCTACACCATCAGCGGCGGTATGGTGTGCTTCGTGCGCGATCACGACAGGCATTTGTATGAACATACCAACAACCTGTGCCTGACCAACGTGCTCTATCGTTCGCCGGACGCGTTCCAGTTTCTGTCGGGGTTGAACAAGCTACTGCCCCAGGAGCAGGATGGACACTACCCGTCTCACTGGCGGGTCAATCAGTCCACCTTGCAGCAGGTGCGCCAGCTGGTGAATCAACTGGCGCAGAGCGAGGGCGGGCAGGAGACGTATGCTATTGCCTCCCGCGAACTGCTGTTTATGCAACTGCTGGTGCTGCTGCGTCGCAGCAGCCTTGTGGAAGGGCTGGAAAATAACGACGCGCGCCTGAACCATCTGATGGCCTGGCTGGAAGATCATTTCACCGAGGATGTCTGCTGGGATACGCTGGCGGATGATTTTTCACTGTCCCTGCGCACCCTGCATCGCCAGCTTAAGCAGCACACCGGGCTGACGCCGCAGCGCTACCTTAACCGTCTGCGCCTGATCAAAGCGCGTCATCTTTTACGTCACACCGACGAAAGCGTCACGGATATTGCCTACTGCTGTGGTTTTGGCGACAGCAATCACTTTTCAACGCTGTTTCGCCGGGAATTTAGCTGGTCGCCGCGCGATATCCGTCAGGGAAAGGATGCTTCACTCCAGTAACGCGAATGCAATCACCGTTTTATTGCCGCAAAAAGGCTAATAATATCCGGTTATTCACCGTTGAGGTGGTGGTGTGGCCGCTCAGTTAATTCTTCGCAAAGATGATTTTTTTGCCTCCGCGAGTCAGGCCGTCGCGGTGGCCGACCGCTACCCGCAAAATGTCTTTGCCGAGCATACCCACGAGTTTTGCGAGCTGGTGCTGGTATGGCGCGGCAACGGCTTACACATCCTCAACGACCGGCCCTACCGCATCACGCGTGGCGATCTGTTTTACATCCGCGCCGAAGACAAACACGCTTACGCCTCGGTTAACGATCTGGTGTTGCAGAACGTTATCTACTGCCCGGACAGCCTTAAACTGAATGTCGACTGGCCGGCCCATATCCCCGGTTTTCTCAATGCCAGAGGCGAACCCCACTGGCGCTTAAGCAGCAACGGCATGGCTCAGGTGCGCCAGACGATCGCCCAGCTGGAGCAGGAGAGCCAGAAGCACGATCCCGTGGCAAATCCGATGGCGGAACTGCTGTTCGCCCAGCTGGTGATGACCCTCAAACGTCATCGTTACGCGACCGATAACCCCTCCGCAACCGTCCAGGAAGCGCTGCTGGACAAGTTGATTGCCCGGCTTGCGGGCAGCCTGAACAAAAGTTTCGTTCTGGAAAAGTTTTGCGAGCAGGAGCAGTGCAGCGAGCGCGCGTTGCGCCAGCAGTTCCGCACCCAGACGGGGATGACGGTCAACCACTACCTGCGTCAGCTGCGCATCTGCCACGCCCAGTACCTGTTGCAGCATACCGAGCTGATGGTCAGTGAAGTGGCGATGCGCAGCGGATTTGAGGACAGTAATTACTTTTCGGTGGTGTTTAACCGCGAGGTGGGGATGACGCCGGTTCAGTGGCGTCATCGCAGTCGAAAGGCAGCGTAATCAGTTCGCCATGCCGAGGCCCACGATATTGGCCGCGATAATAATCACCACGCAGCCCAGGCTCAGCACGCCCACCGGACGACGCCCGGCGTTATTCCACTCCTTCAGTACCAGCCCAACCAGTCCGCCACACAGCACGTAGAAGCTCATATGCAGCATCCAGCTTATGTAGTCGTACTGTGGTGGGATGCTGGCGTGGCCCCAGGCGTAGAAAAAGAACTGCAGATACCACATGAGGCCGCCCAGCATCGACAGCAGCACATTGGTGATGATTAAGGATTTTGCCAGTGAGAAATCGGCTTTTACCGACAAATCCTTCACTTTTGCCAGACGAATAAAGCAGAAGCCGAGGTTTACCAACGCGCCGCCGCCCATGATCACCACGTAGCTTGGCAGCGCCACGTACAGCGGGTCGACGCCCAGCGCGGCGGCCGCTTCG
Organism: Enterobacter cloacae complex sp. SHL009; assembly: GCF_049237205.1. NCBI lineage: Bacteria > Pseudomonadati > Pseudomonadota > Gammaproteobacteria > Enterobacterales > Enterobacteriaceae > Enterobacter > Enterobacter cloacae complex sp. SHL009. The sequence continues at coordinate 52,655 of NZ_JBMKIW010000013.1, read as the reverse complement.
TGCATGGGTTTTGCCGCGTTCATGGCGAACGACATGCCCGCCGAGAAGATGCCGCACATCACTGCCAGCAGCAGCCCCTTCTTCAGGTTAAAGTCTTCGGCTTTGATGCCCATCTTGCGCTCTTTCAACTGTCCCGCGCGGGTGACGATACCCACGCCTATCACCGCAACAAGCACGCCAAGCAGCGTCATTTGCCCGCCTTTGGTGTTGATCAACACGTCGACATTGCCGTTAAGAATGGGCGTCATCAGCGTGCCGACGATGAGCGTAATGCCAATTGCGATGCCAATACCCATCGACATCCCGAGGTAGCGCATGGTCAGGCCGTAATTGATGTTGCCGATGCCCCACATCGCCCCGAACAGAAACACTGGCAGGAGGGTGGAGGCACTGAAGGAAGTAAAGTAGCCCCAGAAATCCGGGAGCAGCATGGCGCTAATGGTCCACGGCAAAATCAGCCAGGACACGGTACCGCCAACTGACCACATGGTTTCCCACGACCACCCTTTCACCTTTTTAAACGGGGCATAGAAACAGGCTGCACTGGCCGCGCCTATCAAATGCCAGAAGATACCCATCGTAATCGCATGATTCATTTTTACGTCCTCATCGTTTTTATAGCCGGTGGCTTCCCCCCGGCTTGATGAGTGTAAAAATTAGGCAGTTCAGGAACCTTCAGACTGTTGCCGCAATTTAGTTTTGGATGGCAATCAGCACGTTAACCGGGTGAGCAGACTCACAATTTTGTGATAAGGCAAAAATCAAATAACCTTATAAAAACTACGGCATTGATAATCATTTTCAATATCATTTAATTAACTATAATGAACCAACTGCTTACGCGGCATTAACAGCTGTGCCGCCCGACAATAATGGAGAGGATTATGAGTTATACACTGCCATCCCTGCCGTATGCCTACGACGCACTGGAACCGCATTTCGACAAGCAGACGATGGAAATCCATCACACTAAACACCACCAGACCTATGTGAACAACGCGAACGCCGCGCTGGAAAGCCTGCCAGAGTTCGCTAACCTGTCTGCTGAAGAGCTGATCACCAAGCTGGACCAGCTGCCAGCGGACAAGAAAACCGTTCTGCGTAACAACGCTGGCGGCCACGCTAACCACAGCCTGTTCTGGAAAGGCCTGAAGACCGGTACCACCCTGCAGGGCGACCTGAAAGCGGCTATCGAGCGCGACTTCGGCTCCGTTGACAACTTCAAAGCGGAATTCGAAAAAGCCGCTGCAACCCGTTTCGGCTCTGGCTGGGCGTGGCTGGTTCTGAAAGGCGACAAGCTGGCGGTAGTGTCTACTGCTAACCAGGACTCCCCGCTGATGGGTGAAGCAATCTCTGGCGCATCCGGCTTCCCAATCCTGGGCCTGGACGTGTGGGAACACGCTTACTACCTGAAATTCCAGAACCGTCGCCCGGACTACATCAAAGCGTTCTGGGACGTGGTGAACTGGGACGAAGCAGCAGCGCGTTTCGCCGCTAAAAAATAAGGTTACATTGACGCCTGTGAGAAGCGAGTCTTATGACTCGCTTTTTTTGTATCTGTATACCCGTCATACTTCAAGTTGCAGGTGCGTTGGCTGCGTTCGCTCACCCCAGTCACTTACCTGAGTAAGCTCCTGGGGATTCACTCTCTTGCCGCCTTCCTGCAACTCGAATTATTTAGGGCATAAAAGGAGCAGCGATGCATTATCCGGTGAATGTATTTACAGGCAAGGTAAGGGAGTACGACGGCAGCCGCCCGAGTGCCATCGCCAAAATTCAGGTCGACGGTGAGCTGACGTTAACCGACCTCGGGCTTGCGGGTGACGAGCAGGCCGAAAAGAAAATCCACGGCGGGCCCGATCGCGCGCTGTGCCACTACCCGCGTGAACACTATCAGCACTGGAAAACCGAATTCCCCGAGCAGGCGGACCTCTTCGTCGCCCCCGCGTTTGGCGAGAATCTCTCCACCGAAGGGCTCACCGAAAAGAACGTGTTTATCGGTGATATCTACCGCTGGGGCGATGCCCTGATTCAGGTGACGCAGCCGCGCTCGCCGTGCTTCAAGCTCAACTACCATTTCGGTATTCAGGATATGTCGGCCCAGCTGCAAAAAGCGGGTAAAACCGGCTGGCTGTATCGCGTGGTGCTGGCTGGGCAGATTTCAGCGGACGCCCCGCTTGAACTGGCGTCGCGCCTGAGCGATGTGTCTGTTTATGACGCCTGCGCCATTGCCTGGCATATGCCGTTTGACGACGAACAATATCACCGCCTGCTGTCGGCGGCGGGGCTATCGACCAGCTGGACGAGAACGATGCAGAAGCGGCGTTTAAGCAGCAAGATAGAAGATAATTCGCGGAGATTGTGGGGGAAATAACAGCCCCTCACCCCGGCCCTCTCCCCAAAGGGGTGAGGGTGAAAAAACCTCACTGAGCAGTCACCTCTCCCCTACGGGGAGAGGGGTAGGATGAGGGGAAAACTAAGAACGCTTATACAACGGTAGCCACAGCGTTAACCGTAGTCCACCCAGCGGACTGTCATCGGCTTTCACCCAGCCACGGTGCTGCTGCATGGCAGTTTCAACAATCGCCAGACCCAGTCCCGTACCACCTGATTCCCGGTCGCGCGCCTCATCGGTACGATAGAACGGACGGAAAATCTGCTCGCGGTCTTCCGGGCTGACGCCAGGACCGTCGTCATCGACAATGACGGTGATCCCGTCTTTATCCACCGAGAACGCCACCTCAATCTTCGTATGCGAGTAGCGCAGGGCGTTACGCACGATGTTCTCCAGCGCGCTTTCCAGCGTGTTGGGGTTACCGTACAGCGGCCACGGGCCCGGCGGGAAGTTGACGGTGAAGGATTTACCCATCTGTTCCGCTTCGAACGCCGCGTTGTCCAGCACCTCGTGCCAGAGGTGATTCGCTTTCACCGTTTCGCTGACCAGCGCGTTTTTCTGCTGATTGCGCGACATGACCAGCAGGTCGTTGATCATGCTGTCCAGGCGGTGCGCTTCTGTTTCAATACGCTCCAGCTCTTTGCTCTCACCGCTGCGGCGGCGCAGCAGCGCGGTGCCAAGCTGCAAGCGCGTAAGCGGGGTACGCAGCTCGTGCGAAATATCCGACAGCAGACGTTGCTGAGCGGTCATCATGCGGTCGAGCGCGCTCACCATCTGGTTAAAACTGGTTCCGGCGGCAAGGAACTCCTGCGGACCTGCTTCCAGCTCAGGGTGTTGTCGCAGGTTACCCTGCGCCACCTCATCGGCGGCATTTTTCAGCTTACGCGCCGGTTTTGCCAGGCTCCACGCCAGCCATAACAGCAGCGGCGAGCTGACCAGCATGGTGACAATCAGCAGCAGGAGAGGGCGGTCAAACAGCAGGTTGATAAAATCAGACTGAGAGTTGCTCGCCGGACGGATCAGGTAGAGCTGATAATTATCCTCTCCGTCCCTGACGGAGAAAGGCCCCACCATCTCTACGCGGCCATATTTCTTCTTCTGGGGATGATCGGCGTTATCCGCCTGGCCAATGAAGTTGCGGATAATCTGCATTTCATTGCGATCGGCCCCAATCACGCGGCCTTCGCTGGTCACCAGCAGCAGGCGTTGTCCGGGCGGCGCCCACTTGTCGATAGCGCGAAACAGCCTGCGCCACCACATTAAATCGTTCGGCGGATCGTTTGCCAGCTCGGCTTCCACGTGCTGCTCGATCATCACGCCCTGACGTTGCTCGCTGTCGAGAAGCTCCGTCATCTGGCGTGAGTCGAGTTTTGGCAACATCAAAACGAGCATTAAAACAAGTGCCAGCGTCAGCCAGAAGATGGCGAAGATGCGGGCGGTTAAGCTTCCTATCATGAAGCAGAAACCATCAGATAACCGCGACCACGCAGGGTTTTAAACCATGGGTGACCGTCTTTACGCTCCGGCAGCTTACGGCGCAGGTTAGAGATGTGCATGTCGATGGCGCGGTCAAACGGGGTGAGGCGTTTGCCCAGCACTTCCTGGCTTAGATGTTCACGCGAAACCACCTGGCCGAGGTGCTGCGCCAGCAGATACAGCAGGGTGAACTCCGTGCCGGTCAGTTCCAGCGTCTGGCCATCAAAGCTTGCTTCCTGACGGCCCGGGTTCAGGCTCAGGGAATCGACTTCAAGGGTGGGTGAGCTGTTGTCGGTATTTTGTTGCTGCTCGCTCCAGTGCGAACGGCGCAGGATAGCGCGAATACGGGCAACCAGTTCACGGTCGTTAAACGGCTTCGGTAAATAGTCATCCGCGCCCAGCTCAAGGCCGAGTACGCGGTCAAGTTCGCTGCCGCGTGCGGTCAGCATGATTACGGGAGTCTGGTGTGTCTGGCGAAGCTCTTTCAACGTATCAATACCGTTTTTCTTCGGCATCATCACGTCGAGCAAAAGTAAATCGATGCTGTCGTCAAGGAGACTCAGCGCCTGCTCGCCATCATGGGCAACCAGGACGTTGAAACCTTCCATGTCGAGCAACTCCTTTAAAAGGGATGTGAGCTCTCGGTCATCATCAACTAACAGGATTTTATTCATTGTTTAAATACCTCCGAGGCAGAAATTACGACATCAAGGCTATCTAATCCATGACTTTACGTTGTTTTACACCCCCTGACGCATGTTTGCAGCCTGAATCGTAGACTGTCTCTCGTTGAATCGCGACACGAAAGATTTTGGGAGCAAGTGATGCGCAAAGTTACCGCTGCCGTCATGGCCTCAACGCTGGCGTTCAGTGCGTTTAGCCAGGCTGCTGAAGCTATCATCAGCGATAACAGTCCCTTACAAGAGGGTGCAACGCAGAACAGCAGCCAAAGCCATATGTTTGACGGCATAAGTTTAACCGAACATCAGCGTCAACAGATGCGAGATCTGATGCAGAGGGCACGACACGACCAGCCCCCTGTTAATGTTAGCGAAATGGAGACAATGCATCGCCTTGTCACCGCAGAAAATTTTGACGAAAGCGCTGTACGCGCTCAGGCCGAAAAAATGGCACAGGAACAGGTTGCCCGCCAGGTAGAGATGGCGAAGGTCCGCAACCAGATGTTCCATCTGCTAACGCCCGAGCAGCAAGCGGTTTTGAACACTAAACATCAGCAGCGAATGGACCAGCTGCGTGAGGTTGCACGGATGCAGCGAAGCTCAGAAACGTCGTTTTTCAGTAGCAATAGCAGTACCCGTAGTAACCAGTAAACCCTGTTTTCCTTGCCATAGACACCATCCCTGTCTTCCCCCACATGATGTGGGGGTTTTTTTTGCCCCGCATCCGCCCTGTTAACCGTTTATTCATCCTTAGACTCCCCATGCTTCCGTTATAATAGCGGCATGACATGACAGGAGCGTTTATGAATCAATCCTATGGAAGACTGGTAAGCCGGGCCGCCATTGCGGCGACCGTCATGGCCTCCAGCCTGTTACTGATTAAAATCTTTGCCTGGTGGTACACCGGCTCGGTCAGTATTCTGGCGGCGCTGGTGGACTCGCTGATGGACATTGCCGCCTCGTTGACCAACCTGCTGGTCGTGCGTTACTCGCTGCAGCCAGCGGATGAAGAGCACACGTTTGGGCACGGCAAAGCGGAGTCGCTGGCCGCGCTGGCGCAAAGTATGTTTATATCCGGTTCTGCGCTGTTCCTGTTTCTCACCGGCATTCAGCATCTCGTCTCGCCGACACCGATGAACGATCCCGGCGTGGGTGTAGTTGTGACGATCGTTGCGCTTATATGCACACTTGTTCTGGTAACGTTCCAGCGTTGGGTTGTTCGCAAAACGCAAAGTCAGGCCGTACGGGCGGATATGCTTCATTATCAATCTGATGTTATGATGAATGGGGCTATTCTTATTGCGCTCGGTCTGGCCTGGTATGGCTGGCATCGCGCCGATGCGTTATTTGCGTTAGGGATTGGTATCTATATTTTATATAGCGCCCTGCGGATGGGGTATGAAGCGGTGCAATCACTGCTTGACCGCGCCCTCCCGGACTCAGAACGTAATGAAATTTTTTCTATCGTGACCTCCTGGCCCGGCGTCAGCGGTGCACACGATCTTCGAACGCGGCAGTCAGGGCCGACCCGCTTTATTCAGATTCATATTGAAATGGAAGACAACCTGCCACTGGTTCAGGCTCACGTTATTGCTGAGCAGGTCGAGCAGGCGATTTTGCAGCGTTTTCCTGGTTCAGACGTCATCATTCACCAGGATCCCTGCTCGGTTGTACCCGGTCATGTTGGGCTTTCGTAATTCGTTGTAAAAAAGTGAGCCAGGCCAGCATTTTGTGTATAAATTACCGCCGTTTGGTCTGACCTGAATCAATTCAGCTGGAAGGGATTGATATACTATTTGCAGTATTCGTTGGTCGATAAGTTTCTTCCGGCAACAGATTTCAATTTTGCATTCCTAAGTTCAGAGGTAGTCATGATTAAGAAAATCGGTGTGTTGACAAGCGGCGGTGATGCGCCGGGCATGAACGCGGCAATTCGTGGTGTTGTCCGTGCAGCGCTGACGGAAGGCCTGGAAGTTTTTGGCGTTTATGACGGTTATCTGGGCCTGTATGAAGATCGTATGGTTCAGCTCGACCGTTACAGCGTGTCTGACATGATCAACCGTGGCGGTACTTTCCTCGGTTCCGCGCGCTTCCCGGAATTCCGTGATGAACACGTTCGTGAAGTGGCTATCGAAAACATGAAGAAACGCGGCCTGGACGCCCTGGTGGTTATCGGTGGTGACGGCTCCTACATGGGTGCAAAACGTCTGACCGAAATGGGCTTCCCGTGCATCGGTCTGCCGGGCACCATCGACAACGACATCAAAGGTACTGACTACACTATCGGCTTCTTTACTGCGCTGGGTACCGTTGTTGAAGCGATTGACCGTCTGCGTGACACCTCTTCTTCTCACCAGCGTATCTCTATCGTTGAAGTGATGGGCCGTTACTGTGGCGACCTGACGCTGGCGGCAGCCATTGCGGGCGGTTGTGAATTTATCGTCGTGCCAGAAGTCGAATTTAGCCGTGAAGATCTGGTGGCTGAAATCAAAGCAGGCATCGCGAAAGGTAAAAAACACGCAATCGTGGCTATCACCGAGCACATCTGTGACGTTGACGAGCTGGCGAAGTACATCGAAGCCGAAACCAAACGCGAAACTCGCGCGACCGTACTGGGTCACATCCAGCGCGGCGGTTCACCAGGCCCTTACGACCGTATTCTGGCGTCCCGTATGGGCGCGTACGCTATCGATCTGCTGCTGCAGGGTCACGGCGGCCGCTGCGTCGGTATTCAGAACGAAAAACTGGTTCACCACGACATCATCGACGCGATTGAAAACATGAAGCGTCCGTTCAAAGGTGACTGGCTGGACTGCGCGAAAAAATTGTACTGATCGGCTCTGTTGCCCGGTGGCGGCAAGGTAAATGCAAAACGGTAACTCTTGGGTTACCGTTTTTTTATGGTTGCTCCCTCTCCCGTGGGAGAGGGTTGGAGTGAGGGCATCAGGCCGCTCATCCACTTCTTTTATTCCACTACGTTATAGCCAATCTTTTTTTATTCTTTAATCCTCGATTCGCTTTCTGGCACGCTGCATTCATCAAAACACTACACAAGAGAGCTGGGCGATGAATAAATGGGGCGTGGGTTTAACATTATTGCTGGCATCGACCAGCGTTCTGGCTAAGGATATCCAGTTACTGAACGTGTCATACGACCCGACGCGTGAACTGTACGAGCAATACAACAAGGCGTTTGCGGCGCACTGGAAACAGGAAACCGGCGATAATGTGGTGGTTCGCCAGTCGCATGGCGGCTCCGGCAAGCAGGCGACGTCCGTGATAAACGGTATCGAAGCCGACGTGGTAACCCTGGCGCTGGCCTACGATGTTGATGCGATTGCCGAGCGCGGCCGCATCGACAAAAACTGGATCAAACGCCTGCCGGATAACTCCGCACCCTACACCTCGACCATCGTCTTCCTGGTGCGTAAAGGAAACCCGAAACAAATTAAAGACTGGAACGACCTGATCAAACCGGGCGTTTCTGTCATTACCCCGAACCCGAAAAGCTCCGGCGGCGCTCGCTGGAACTACCTCGGCGCGTGGGGATATGCACTGCATCACAATAATGGCGACCAGGCCAAAGCGCAGGAATTCGTGAAAGCGCTGTATAAAAACGTTGAGGTGCTGGACTCCGGCGCGCGTGGCGCCACCAACACCTTCGTTGAGCGCGGGATTGGCGACGTGCTGATTGCCTGGGAAAACGAAGCTCTGCTGGCGACCCACGAGCTGGGTAAAGACAAATTCGAGATCGTGACCCCGAGCGAATCGATTCTGGCTGAGCCGACCGTTTCCGTGGTCGATAAAGTGGTTGAGAAGAAAGATACCAAAGCGGTGGCGGAAGCCTACCTGAAGTATCTGTACTCGCCAGAAGGCCAGGAAATTGCGGCGAAAAACTTCTATCGTCCACGCGATGCGGCGGTCGCCAAGAAATACGAAGGGGAGTTCCCTAAACTGAAGCTATTCACTATTGACGATGTGTTCGGCGGCTGGACGAAAGCGCAGAAAGAGCACTTCTCCAATGGCGGTACCTTCGACCAAATTAGCCAGCGCTAACCATTAGCCTGTGACACGGTGACCCGGCGTGAGAAATCCGCCGGGTTTTTTATTTGGTCATCATTTTGCGTTACTCTTTTGCCTCTATTGAAAACAGGGAACGCGTTGTGAAAAAAATTATCTTATTGATCCTTATTGTCATCGCCCTTGCCGCTGGCGGCGTGTACTGGATGAAAGCGGGTAATCCGAATGCGTTGCGCCATATCGTTCTCGACCAGTGTGTGCCGAATCAGATCCAGAACCGTAACCCGGCACCCTGTGCGCAGGTGAAAACGGATGCAGGCTATGTGGTATTTAAAGATCGCAACGGGCCGCTGCAATACCTGCTGATGCCAACATATCGCATCAAAGGTACCGAGAGCCCGCTGCTGACCGACGCTCATACGCCGAACTTTTTCTGGCTGGCGTGGCAGTCGCGCAGCTTTATGACCCTGAAGCGTGGATCCGAGGTGCCTGATAGCGCCATTTCGCTGACGATTAACTCGCCGACTGGCCGCACGCAGAACCATTTTCATATTCATATCTCCTGCCTGCGCCCGGACGTGCGCGAGAAGCTCAACGCGGCGCAGGGAGAAATCAGCACCCAGTGGCTGCCGTTCCCGGGCGGGCTCGAAGGCCATGAGTATCTTGCGCGTCGGGTGACGGAGAATGAGCTGGTCCAGCGCAGCCCGTTTATGATGCTGGCGGAAGAGCTGCCGGAAGCGCGCGAGCATATGGGGCGTTTCGCGCTGGCAATGGCGCAGCAGTCGGATGGCTCTTTTGTTTTGCTGGCGACCGAGCGTAACCTGCTCACGCTTAACCGCGCGTCTGCGGAGGAATTGCAGGATCATCAATGCGCTATCCTGAAGTAACCCCACCATAAATCGCGTTTACTCGGGCTGCCTGTCACCGTAGACTTGCTGAAAAATTCTACAGGAGACAGGTATGTCGCTCTGGTTAACGTATCCTCTGCTGCTGCCCTCACTGATCGTTGGCGTCACCATCGTGCTGTGGGCGACGTCGCTATTGCCGGAATTTATCACCGCGCTGCTGTTCTTCACGGCGGCGATGACCGCCAGAATCGCCCCGCCGGAGGTCATCTTCGGCGGTTTTGCCTCGTCGGCTTTCTGGCTGGTATTCAGCGGCTTTGTGCTTGGCGTGGCGATCCGTAAAACCGGACTGGCGGACAGGGCCGCCCGGGCGCTGTCGGCAAAGCTCACCGACTCCTGGGTGTTGATGGTGGCGAGCGTGGTGCTGCTGAGCTACGCGCTGGCGTTTGTGATGCCGTCGAACATGGGACGTATTGCGCTGCTGATGCCGATTGTCGCGGCGATGGCAAAACGCGCCGGTATCGCCGACGGCTCCCGCGCCTGGTTCGGGCTGGCGCTGGCGGTGGGGTTCGGGACTTTCCAGCTTTCGGCGACGATCCTGCCTGCTAACGTCCCTAACCTGGTGATGAGCGGTGCGGCGGAAGGTTCGTACGGCATCCATCTGAACTATGTCCCTTATCTGCTGCTGCACACGCCGGTGCTGGGCATTCTCAAAGGCCTGATTCTGATTGGCCTCATCAGCTGGCTATTTCCCGGCAGCCCAAAACCGCCGAAAGAACAGGCGCCGTCTGAGCCTATGGGGCGGGACGAAAAGCGTCTTGCCTGGCTGCTGGCGGTGGTGCTGGGGATGTGGGTTACGGAGAGCTGGCACGGCGTGGGGCCCGCGTGGACGGGGCTGGCGGCGTCGATCATCGTTATGCTGCCGCGCATTGGTTTCATTACCGGGGAAGAGTTTTCTGCGGGGGTGAATATGCGCACCTGTATCTACGTTGCCGGTATTCTGGGGCTGGCGATCGTCGTGACGCAAACCGGTATCGGAACGGCGGTGGGCGAGGCGTTGCTCCGCATTATGCCGCTGGATGCAGACAGACCGTTCACCAGCTTCCTGGCGCTGACCGGTATTACCACGGCGCTCAACTTCATTATGACCGCCAACGGCGTGCCGGCGCTTTACACCACGCTGGCGCAGAGCTTCTCGGACGCGACCGGTTTCCCGCTGCTGTCGGTGATCATGATTCAGGTGCTGGGCTATTCCACGCCGCTGCTGCCGTATCAGGCGTCGCCGATCGTGGTGGCGATGGGGCTAGGAAAGGTGCCTGCCAGGGCGGGGATGATGCTTTGTCTGGCGCTGGCTATTGCAACGTATCTGGTGCTGCTGCCGCTGGATTATCTGTGGTTTAGCCTGCTGGGACGGCTGTAAAAAAGCCCGGTGGCGCTGACGCTTACCGGGCCTACAAAACCGTAGGGCGGGTTAGCGAAGCGCCACCCGCCACAAAGGCAATTACGCCTGTTTAGCCGCTTCTGCCGCTTTAACGATCACCGCGAAAGCGTCAGCTTTCAGGGATGCACCGCCAACCAGTGCGCCATCGATGTCTGGCTGGGTGAACAGCTCAGCAGCGTTGGAAGCGTTTACGGAACCGCCGTACTGAATAATCACTTGCTCAGCGACCTTCGCGTCGGCTTTAGCAATGTGGTCACGAATGAATTTGTGAACCGCCTGAGCCTGCGCAGGGGTTGCAGATTTGCCGGTACCGATCGCCCAGACTGGCTCGTAAGCGATTACCGCGCCTTCGAACGCTGCCGCGCCCTGGGTTTTCAGCACTGCGTCGATCTGACGTGCACATACTTCTTCGGTTTTGCCCGCTTCGTTTTCCGCTTCGGTTTCACCGATGCACAGAACCGGGATCAGACCCTGCTCTTTCAGCACGGCGAATTTCTTCGCGATGAACTCATCGGATTCTTTGTGATAGGTGCGACGCTCGGAGTGGCCGATGATGATGTATTTTGCGCCGATATCTTTCAGCATTTCAGCGGAGGTTTCACCGGTGAACGCGCCAGACAGGTTAACGTCAACGTTCTGCGCGCCCAGAATGATGTGGCTGCCGTCAGCGGCGTGTTTAGCCAGATCCAGGTACATATCCGGCGGAGCGATAGCAACCGCGCAGCCCGTCACGCCAGCCAGCTCTTTACGCAGGTTCGCAACCAGCTCGTTTACCATGTGGCGGCTGCCGTTCAGTTTCCAGTTACCCATCACTAAAGGATGTCGCATTTCAATTCTCCACGCTAAATAAGCGAATTAAGGAATATGGCCACCCTGTCGGGCAGCATGGTCTGTGAATCAGTATAGAGATTTTCCCTCGAAAGGCTTTGCTTTTTGTCATTAATTCGCCCCGCCGAGGGTGTCAGATAGTGCCAGCTTAATCGGTTCAACAGCGAAGGTCAGTCCTTTTTCGCCGTTGTCCGCCACAACATAGCGGATCGCGCCTTCGGTATCAGCGTAGTAACGCTTGTTTTTCCCGGCGGTAAGGAGTTTTTGCAGCTTTTGCTGACTTTGTTTTTTCGTCAGCGCAGGGGTAAAGGCCTGCAGTACCGCGCTCATGTACTCCAGCGCTTTCGCCTTAGCGGCTTTCTGCTCTGGCCCCTGTATCGGCAGCCAGGTGATTTGCATGCTTTTGATTTTTAACGTACCGCGCTCCAGCGCCGTGGAAGCATACAAATTCTCATTTATCTTGCTTGCCGCACGAGTCAGTGTAGGGGTATCGCGGGAGCCATCAATGGCACGAAACTCATCCAGCGGCAGCGTGGGATTGGTCTGATTGAAGGTTTCACGGAACTGGCTGATGGACTGATCGAACGACGGCGCGCCCGCCAGCAGATAGGGTGCTGTGGTCGGGGCTGTGGTTTCGGCGGCGTGCAGGGGATAACCCGCGCTGAGCAGCGCTAAACACAGGAAAAGAGAACGTGCCGAACTTTTCATCAACATTGCCCCTGGCCGTAAGTGCTCATGATTAAAACGATATCTGGTCGGCTTGTCAAAAGGTCACAACTCCAGGGTAAAATGCGCGCTATACGATAATAAGGAACCTTACATGACCATACAGCAGTGGCTGTTTTCATTCAAAGGGCGTATTGGACGCCGTGATTTCTGGATCTGGATGGTGACGTGGGTTATCGCCATGCTGCTTCTGTTTTTCGTTGCTTACAATGCCTGGCTGAGCACGCAAACGGCGGCCTTCGCGCTGGTCTGCCTGCTATGGCCAACGGCGGCGGTTGTCGTAAAACGGCTGCACGATCGCGGACGTTCCGGCGCGTGGGCATTTCTGATTATTCTGGCGTGGATGCTGGTGGCCGGAAACTGGGCGATGCTGCCGTCCATCCTGCCGTGGGTCGTGGGCAGGCTGCTGCCGTCGGTCATCTTCGTGATGATGATTGTCGATCTGGGCGCGTTTATTGGCACCCAGAGCGAAAACAAATACGGTAAAGACACCCTTGAGGTGAAATACCGCTGATCACCAGTAGTGTTCGGCGGTCATATGGCCCGGTCGGCGGCGAAGATGTTTCGTCATCTGCCGGGTATCCTTCAGAAGCTGCTGCGTGTCCCGCACCATCTGCGGGTTGCCGCACAGCATGACGTGGCTGGTCTCAGCGTTCAGCGGCAAACCCACCGCGTCTTCCAGGGCTCCACTCTCAATTAACGCCGGCACGCGGCCGGTAAGCGCTCCTGCTACGGTTTCGCGGCTGACCACCGTCTGAATCTTTAACTTCCCGCCGTACTGCTGTTCAAGCGCCTGCATCTGCGGCAAATAGCTCAGGTCTGCGGCGTAGCGCGCAGCGTGAACCAGCACGATGTTTTTAAAGCGCTCCAGGTCTTTGCCGTACTGCAAAATAGAGAGATAAGGGCCGATGGCCGTACCCGTTGCCAGCATCCAGAGCGTGTCGCAGTCGGGGATCTCTTCGAGCACAAAGAAGCCTGCCGCTTCACTCACAATTTGCACGTCGTCGCCGGGCTTTAGGGCGGCAAGGCGCGGGCTGAGCTTACCGTCAGGAACGGTGACCAGATAGAACTCGAGATCCGGGTTATCAGGCGCGTTAACGTAAGAGTAGGCGCGCTGCACGCGCTCGCCGTCGACGTCCAGCCCCAGCTTCGCAAATTGCCCGGCTTTAAACGGGTGAACGGGAGCATGTACGGTGAGACTAAATAGCGCATCGGTCCAGAACTGTACCTTTGTGACTTTACCTGTTACCCAGTCCGCCATGATCTTCTCCTGTGCTGTTTCTCTGTTCTATCTTCCGTACTTGTGGTGACAATTTCCAGCCCGTCAGGGCCGGAAAGCTCTATCGATCAAACGGTTTTACAGAATGTGCGTCTGTACGTCCGGGTCTTTGCGGTCGAGATAGTGGATAGACTGGATGCGACGAATGGTGCGTGATTTACCGCGGATCAGCAGCGTTTCGGTGGTCGCCATATTGCCCTTGCGGGTGATGCCGTCCAGCAGATCGCCTTTGGTGATGCCAGTCGCCGAGAAGACCACGTTATCGCTACGGGCCATCTCGTCCAGCTCAAGCACTTTATTGGCCTCGATGCCCATCGCTTCGCAGCGCGCCAGCTCGTTTTCTCCGATACGGCGGTTCTCTTCGCTGTCGCCTTTCACCTCGTGGCGGGGCAGCAGACGGGCCTGCATATCGCCATCGAGCGCGCGGATCACTGCCGCAGAGACCACACCTTCCGGCGCGCCGCCGATGCCGTACAGCACGTCTACTTCGCTGTCCGGCATGCAGGTCAGGATCGAGGCGGCAACGTCACCGTCCGGAATGGCAAACACGCGCACGCCGAGCTTTTGCATCTGCGCGATGGTGGCGTCGTGGCGCGGTTTCGCCAGAATCGTCACGGTGAGTTCGCTAAGAGGTTTGCCCAGGGCTTTGGCGACGTTGTGCAGGTTCTCTTCCAGCGGCAGGCTAAGGTCGATTGCGCCTTTCGCGCCAGGGCCGACAATCAGCTTTTCCATGTACATATCCGGCGCGTTAAGGAAGCAGCCCTTATCGCCCACGGCCAGCACCGCCAGGGCGTTGGCCTGACCCATTGCGGTCATGCGGGTACCTTCGATCGGGTCGACGGCGATATCCACGGCATCGCCTTTGCCGGTACCGACTTTTTCACCAATATAGAGCATTGGCGCTTCGTCGATCTCGCCTTCGCCGATCACGATGGTGCCGTCGATGTTGACCTGGTTAAGTACAATGCGCATGGCATGGACGGCTGCACCGTCTGCGGTATTTTTATCGCCACGACCCAGCCACTTATAGCCTGCAAGGGCGGCCGCTTCGGTGACGCGGGAAAACTCGATAGCAAGTTCACGTTTCATGAGGTACTCGTGCAATCAAAAGGAATTGCACGAAGTTTATCACAGAGTGGGGGAGGGGAGTTTTAAGTCCCCTCTCCCCTTTGGGGAGAGGGTTAGGGTGAGGGGTAAGTTTGTCTTACTCCTCGTGTTCTTCCCACGCCAGGGCGCGTTTCACCGCTTTCTTCCAGCCGCTGTAGCGGAAGTTACGCTCGGTGGTTTCGATGCCCGGACGGAATTCGCGTTCGATAACCGCTTTTTCCTGCAGCTCGTCCAGGTTCTGCCAGAAGCCTACCGCCAGACCGGCAAGGTACGCCGCGCCCAGCGCCGTGACTTCACGCACTTCAGGGCGCTCAACGCGGGTGCCCAGAATGTCGGACTGGAACTGCATCAGGAAGTTATTCGCTACCGCACCGCCGTCCACGCGCAGGGCGTGCAGACGAATGCCGGAGTCCGCCTGCATCGCTTCCAGCACGTCTCGGGTCTGGTAGGCGATGGATTCCAGAGTGGCGCGAATAATGTGGTTAGAGTTCACGCCACGCGTCAGTCCGAAAATCGCGCCGCGTGCATACGGATCCCAGTAGGGTGCGCCCAGACCGGTGAATGCAGGCACCACGTACACGCCGTTGGTGTCTTTCACTTTGGTGGCGAAGTACTCGGAGTCGAATGCATCGCTGATCAGCTTCATCTCGTCACGCAGCCACTGGATAGACGCACCGGCCATGAACACCGCACCTTCCAGGGCATAGTTCACTTCGCCGCGCGGGCCGCAGGCGATGGTGGTCAGCAGACCGTTTTCTGATTTCACCGCTTTCTCACCGGTATTCATCAGCATAAAGCAGCCGGTGCCGTAGGTATTCTTCGCCATCCCTTCCTTGACGCACAGCTGGCCGAACAGCGCCGCCTGCTGGTCACCGGCGATACCGGCGATAGGAATACGGGTGCCACCTTTACCGCCGATGTTGGTCTGGCCGTAAACCTCAGAAGACTTGCGCACTTCAGGCAGCATCGCGCGTGGGATATCCAGCGCGTCCAGCATCTTGTCATCCCACTCCAGGGTGTTGATGTTGAACAGCATGGTACGCGAGGCGTTGGTGTAATCGGTGACGTGGACGCGTCCCTGGGTCATCTTCCAGATAAGCCAGGTATCGACGGTACCGAACAGCAGCTCGCCGCGTTTAGCACGCTCGCGTGAACCTTCTACGTGGTCGAGGATCCATTTCACTTTGGTGCCGGAGAAATACGGGTCAACCACCAGACCGGTGGCGCTGCGCACGTACTCTTCCATACCGTCGCGCTTCAGCTGTTCGCAGATCTCGGATGTACGGCGGCACTGCCAGACGATAGCGTTGTAAATGGGCTTACCGGTTTCACGTTCCCAGACAATCGTCGTTTCACGCTGGTTGGTAATACCAATCGCGGCAATCTCGTCGGAACTGATATCGGCTTTCGCCAGCACTTCGACCAGCGTGGAGCTTTGTGACGCCCAAATCTCCATCGGGTCGTGTTCTACCCAGCCTGGACGAGGATAAATTTGCTCAAATTCGCGCTGTGAAACGCTGACGATGTTCGCGTCATGATCCATTACGACAGCGCGGGAGCTGGTAGTGCCCTGGTCGAGCGCAACGATATATTTTTTTTCGGTCATGGTATGTGTCCCGTAGTCAGATTACAGCGAAGCTTTTTGTTGTGCGGTAGAAGTCGTTTCCTTCTCCTCTTCCACACAGGTGTCGCACGGTAAGTGGCGACCAATTAATTTGCGGTAGCTAAACGCACCCAGCGCAGCCCCGACAACCGGCGCAAACAGCGGTACCAGGAAGTAAGGAATGTCTTTGCCACCGGTGAAGGCGACGTCGCCCCAGCCGGCGATAAAGGCGAAGGCTTTTGGTCCGATATCACGTGCCGGGTTCATCGCGAAGCCGGTCAGCGGGCCCATGGATGCGCCAATCACCGCAATCAGCAAACCAATCAGCAGGGGTGCCAGCGGGCCGCGCGGAATGCCGTTTCCGTCGTCGGTCAGCGCCAGGATAACGCCCATCAGAATAGCGGTAATCACCATTTCAACTGCGAAAGCCTGCACAAAATTGATATGCGGGTTAGGGTAGGTTGAGAAGATGCCTGCCAGATCCAGACTTTCGACGCTGCCGCGTACCATATGATGCGTCTGTTCGAAGTCGATGAAAAGATTGTAATAAAGCCCGTAAACTAACGCCGCTGCGCAAAACGCGCCGGCAAACTGAGAAAGAATGAAAGGAACAACTTTGCGTCCGTCGAAGCACGCGAACAGCCACAGTGCGATTGTCACCGCCGGGTTAAGATGTGCACCAGAAACCCCAGCAGTCAGGTAGATGGCCATCGCCACGCCCAGACCCCAGATGATACTGATTTCCCACTGACCAAAACTGGCACCCGCCACTTTCAGTGCAGCGACACAGCCCACTCCGAAGAATATCAACAACCCGGTACCAAGGAACTCGGCAATGCACTGGCCTTTTAAGGTTGATGTCTGACTCATAATCGGAATCCTGAAGAAATTGATGTTTATTGTTAGCATGGCCGCCCGTGACAGCCACGATGCCCTGTAGACATAGTGTTAATTTATCGTTAACGAGCAAAAACGAGAAATATCGAAATCAAAATGTGTGGTCTGTGTCAATAAAATGAGCGTTTTCGCGCCATAAAGCACATTTTTGCATCAGTACAGGAATGTGAGCTGAATCATTTCATTAACGAATCAGTTAACAATTTAGGGGTATATGACGCGAACACACCAGGACCAGACCTAAAAGTGTTGCAAACCGCGATCTGCGCGGTGTGTCGCTGGACACAGAGCGCCGCGCTCCATACAATCGACGGTATATGTCGTGCGCGTTTATGTTAAAGCGTCGCCTTGCAATTCAGGAGAGGTAGCATCATGTCTTTAGAAGTGTTTGAGAAACTGGAATCGAAAGTACAGCAGGCGATTGACACCATCACCCTGCTGCAGATGGAAATTGAAGAGCTGAAAGAAAAGAACAACAGCCTGGCGCAGGAAGTTCAGAACGCTCAGCACGGCCGCGAAGAGCTGGAGCGCGAAAACAACCAGCTGCGTGAACAGCAGAACGGCTGGCAGGATCGCCTGCAGGCGCTGCTGGGACGTATGGAAGAAGTTTAATTTCTCTCGGGAAATACAGATGAAATAAGCCGGGTAAGGCGTCGCCGCCACCCGGCTTTTTTATGGTTCTCGCTGACTTTTTACTACTCGATATCCAGCGGATCTTCGGAAAGGATAATGCCGGTATTATCGGCGTAGAGATGATCCCCGGAGAAGAAGGTCACGCCGCCGAAATTGACGCGCACGTCGCTTTCGCCGATGCCGTCACCTGCCGCCCCTACCGGTATGGCCGCGATGGCCTGAATCCCGATATCCAGGTCTTCCAGATCGTCCACCTGACGTACGGAACCGTACACCACAAGGCCTTCCCACTCATTCTGAACGGCAATGCCGGCCAGCTCAGCATCTATTAATGCACGGCGCACGGAACCGCCGCCGTCGACCACAAGAACGCGGCCGCGGCCATTCTGTTCGAGCAGATCGTACAGCAACCCGTTGTCCTCGAAACATTTCACCGTGACGATTTGACCGCCAAACGACGACCTCCCACCAAAGTTGGAGAACAGCGGTTCAACGACGTTGACATCTTCCTGGTAGATGTCACAAAGCTCGGAGGTATCGTATTTCATAGGTTTAACGCTCAGTTGCTGCGAATGTGTTCAGTATATCGTGCGAAATGCGTTGTTGGCAAAATCATCAATTGTTAATTGATATTTGTCAGCTAACGCAGCGTCTGGCTTAAAACAATCCCGATGACGAACAAAAGGTTAGTCAGCAACGCGCCTTTTACCGTACGTTCCAGCATTGGCGGCATGGCGGACGGGCTGAGTTCACGCATCACAAAGCGGGCCTGCTTAATCAGCAGCGGCGCGGCAAGCACAAACAGCCAGCCCCACAGGCTCTGCAAGGAAATCAGGTTAAACAGCGCCAGGCAAACCAGCGCGCCAATGAGCAGACAGGCGTGATAGCGGCGCGCATTGACCGGCCCCAGACGAACCGCCAGGGTGTTTTTGCCGTTCTCGCGATCGCTGTCGATGTCGCGCAGGTTGTTGATGTTGAGCACCGCCGTCGCCAGCAGGCCGCAGGCGGTCGCGGGCAGGAACAGGGCAGGGATCACCGTATGCGCCTGCAGGTACCAGCTTCCCATCACGCTCAGCCAGCCGAAGAACACCAGTACGGAGATATCCCCGAGCCCAATATAACCGTAAGGACGCGTGCCGACGGTGTAGGTGATGGCCGCGATAATGGCCAGTAAGCCCAGCACCAGGAAGCCAATGAAATCGCTGGTGGTCTTAGACGCCACCGTCACCAGCGCCAGGCCGGATACGCAGATCAGCGCTACGGTGATAATCAGCGCGCGTTTCATCTGCGCCTGGGTAATCACCCCTTTCTGCATTCCGCGCAGTGGCCCTATGCGGTCCGGCTTGTCGCTGCCTTTTACCGCGTCGCCGTAGTCGTTGGCGAGATTGGAGAGAATTTGCAGCAGGCCGGCGGTAATCAGTGCCAGCGCGGCGACCAGCGGATCAAAATAACCCTGCCACCAGGCAAGGGCGGTGCCGACGATAATTGCGGCAAAGGCCAGAGGAAGCGTTTTAGGGCGCAGACTTTCGAGCCACGCCTGAGTACGGCTGATGTCAGTCATAAGTATTTAGCCAATAAAAATGGGGGCATTAGCCCCCATTAAACGTGATGAGAATCCAGTAACCGCGATTATAGGATAAAACGGCTCAGATCTTCATCTGCCACTAACGCATCCAGATGTTTACTCACATATTCTGCGTCAATGGTAACGGTTTGACCGTTAAGGTCGCTCGCGTCGTAAGAGATATCTTCAACCAGGCGTTCCAGCACGGTATGCAGGCGACGCGCACCGATGTTCTCGGTGGTTTCGTTGACCTGCCATGCGGCCTGGGCAATACGCTTGATACCGTCTTCGGTGAACTCGAGGTTCACGCCTTCGGTCGCCATCAGCGCTTTGTACTGTACGGTAGCAGAGGCGTTTGGCTCGGTCAGGATACGTTCGAAATCTTCGGTCGTCAGCGCCTGCAGCTCAACGCGGATAGGCAGACGGCCCTGCAGTTCCGGGATCAGATCCGACGGGCTGGCAACCTGGAACGCCCCTGAAGCGATAAACAGGATGTGGTCCGTTTTCACCATGCCGTGCTTGGTGGAGACGGTGCAGCCTTCAACCAGCGGCAGCAGGTCGCGCTGAACGCCTTCGCGGGACACGTCCGGGCCGGAGCTGTTGCCGCCGCGCTTACAAATTTTGTCGATTTCGTCGATAAACACGATACCGTGCTGCTCAACCGCGTCGATAGCGTCCTGCTTCAGCTCTTCCGGGTTTACCAGCTTCGCCGCTTCTTCTTCAATCAGCAACTTCATCGCGTCTTTAATTTTCAGCTTACGCGCTTTCTGCTTCTGGCCGCCCAGGTTCTGGAACATGGACTGCAGCTGGCTGGTCATCTCTTCCATGCCCGGAGGCGCCATGATTTCCACACCCATTGGCGCGGCAGCGAGATCGATCTCAATCTCTTTGTCGTCCAGCTGGCCTTCACGCAGCTTCTTGCGGAATGCCTGACGCGCAGCGGACGGTTCCGCCTGCTGCTCTGCCTGGCCCCAGTTGTTTTTTGCAGGTGGGATCAGCACGTCGAGAATGCGCTCCTCGGCCATCTCTTCCGCGCGATAGCGGTTTTTCTCGATCGCCTGGACGCGCACCATCTTGATCGCCGAATCGGTCAGATCGCGGATGATGGAGTCCACTTCTTTACCCACATAGCCCACTTCGGTGAACTTGGTGGCTTCAACTTTGATGAACGGCGCGTTCGCCAGCTTCGCCAGACGACGGGCGATTTCGGTTTTACCGACGCCGGTCGGGCCGATCATCAGGATGTTTTTTGGCGTCACTTCGTGGCGCAGCTCTTCGTCAAGCTGCATCCGACGCCAGCGGTTACGCAGAGCAATAGCCACGGAACGCTTGGCGTTATCCTGGCCGATAATGTGTTTGTTCAGTTCGCTGACAATTTCGCGTGGGGTCATTTCAGACATGGGAGATCCTTACGCTTTGGAGGTCAATTCTTCGATGGTGTGGTTGTGGTTGGTATAAATGCAGATATCGCCTGCAATATCCAACGCCTTCACCGCGATATCACGCGCGTTCATGTCGGTATTCTCCAACAGCGCGCGGGCTGCAGCCTGGGCATAAGGGCCGCCGGAGCCGATGGCAATCAGGTCATTTTCCGGCTGAATGACGTCACCGTTACCGGTGATGATCAGCGAGGCGGTTTCATCGGCCACGGCCAGCAGCGCTTCGAGCTTGCGCAGCATGCGGTCGGTACGCCAGTCTTTCGCCAGCTCAACGGCAGCTTTCACCAGATGACCCTGGTGCATTTCCAGTTTGCGTTCAAACAGTTCAAACAGCGTGAAGGCGTCCGCCGTGCCGCCAGCAAAACCGGCGATCACTTTGTCGTTGTAGAGACGGCGCACTTTCTTCACGTTGCCTTTCATGACGGTATTACCCAGCGTGGCCTGGCCATCACCGGCGATTACCACATGGCCGTTACGGCGTACACTTACTATTGTTGTCACGAGCAGACCCCCTGGTTACAGAATCGGGAAACAGAAGCCCTGAGCCTGTGCTCAGGGCTGAATTAAATGATAGATGGGGGGGATTTTGGGGGTTTCAACCCCCGGAAGCGAGTCGAATGCAGTTTGTGTGGCCGGCGATTTTCAACCGCGAAATGGTGCCATCGGCATTTTCTTTGCCTTTGACCGGCCCAATCACCACGCGATTCCAGCCGTTATTGGTGGTAATACGCGAATCAAACCCTTCAAAGGCCAGCTGCGCGCGCACCGTTTCCGCCTGCTCTGCGCCTTTGAACGAACCGCACTGTACCATCCAGCGGCGCTCGTCTTTTTTCTCTGCCGTCTGCTTCGGCGCTTCGGTCTCTTTGGTCACCGGCGCTGCCTGCTGCGTTTTCGGCTGCTGCGCGGTGGTATGCGCTGGCGTCTGGAGCAGATCCTCATACGGCTGAGCCGCCTGTTTCTGCGGCTGCGTTTTCGGCTGCTGCTGGACAGGCTGAGACTGCGCCGTACGCGTCTGCTGTTGATATGGCTGTTCCGTTACCCGCGGCTGTGCTTTCGGCTGCTGCACCGGCTGGGTTTGCGCCCACTGCTGCTGTTGCTGCTGCTGGATCTGCTGTTGCGCCTGACGTCGCTGCAGCGTTTGCTGGCGCTGTGCCGGCGTCTGCTCATTCCACGGTACTTCGTTCAGCTGCGTAGGCTGCTGGCGCATATCGGCCTGCATTTGGGCCAGCAGCTGACGCTGTTCATCCGTCAGCTGATTCGCATTCTGCACTTCACCACCCGCAGAAGGTTCGGTTGGCGCACGCACCCCAGGCTGACGGCTTTCCAGCTCTTTGATATAGCGCCAGCGCTCTTCAGGCTTCGGAGGAAGGCCGTTTCCGGCAACTTTACTGGCCTGAAGCGCCTCAGACTCTTCTTTTTTATGGTGCGTGATAAAGTACAGGCCACCAATAAAGGCGACGACTACAGCCGCAGCAATAGCGACCATTGCTGGCGAGACAGCAGGCAGGTTACGTTGCTTTTTCCTTGAGCTACTCTTTTTGCGTCGCGAAGGTGCCGGCTGGCCGCGACGTACATAATCTCGTTGTGCCACTATCGTTTCGCTGTATTTATTCGTTCGTCAGTCCGCCATGTTACTTAAGCGGCGGGGCTTTGACCAGATAAGGGTATCCGAAAGACGTTTACTTTAAGTCAATGCCTGGGTCGTGCCGCGGACAATCAATTCACAGTCCAGCAACCGCGAGCCGCTGCTAACTGTTTGACCGTGAAGCTGATCCAGCAGAAGAAGCATCGCTTCGCGGCCGATTTGGTAGCGCGGCTGAGCGACCGTTGAGAGCGGCGGATCGCAAAATTCTGAAAGCGAAATATTGTCGAATCCGATGATCGATAAATCTTTCGGTATCCGCAGGCCGCGGCGTTTGGCGTACGATAATGCGCCCAGCGCCATCACGTCGCTGTGACAAAATACGGCGGTTGGTGGTTCAGGCAGGTCCAGAAGTTTCTCCAGCGCTTGTCCACCCGCGGCGAAGGTGAAGTCACCGCGCGCAATGTAGTGCGGATCGACGGTGACGCCGGTACGGCGCAGCGCCTGAACGTAGCCCTGTAAGCGATAGTGACACAGCGGCATCTCTTCCGGCCCGGCAATACAGCCAATGCGCTTGTGCCCCAGTTCCTGGAGATAGTTTACGGCGTTGAACGCGGCGGTGAGGTTATCAATGTGGACCGTCGGCAGCTCCAGCTCCGGCGCAAACTCGTTGGCCATCACCATCGGCGGTAAATTACGCTGCTCTTCAATGCTGGCATCAAACGGCAGGCGAGAGCCAAGCAGCAGCATGCCGTCGATCTGCTTGGTGATAATGAGATCGATGAAGGTTTTTTCCTGCTGGTTCTGATGAGCACAGTCGCCAATCAGCACCAGGTAACCCTGTTCCGCTGCGGTGACTTCAATACCGCGGATAATCTCGCTGAAGAAGGGGTCACAGATGTCCGGCACAATCACCAGAATGGTGCGCGACTCATTGCGTTTGACGTTACGCCCCATCGCCTGTGGGAAATAGCCCACTTCAAGCGCAGCCTGCTCTACCCGGTTACGGGTCGCCTGGGAGACTTTATCCGGGTTCATTAATGCGCGGGACACGGTTGCCGTAGAGACTTGTGCTTTCTGGGCAACGTCTTTCATGGTCGCCGGTGCAACCTCTTTCCTGGACTTCAACGTCTTCTCCTCGCCTGAACACCGAACTTCTGACATCACCATTTTTACAGATAGTTAATGGAATCGGTTACAGAATTTTCATAAAAAGTGTGAGGAGCGTTAAATTTTTCGATCCGTCTTCAGCCTTCGATGGGGTCGACGTCCAGTACCCACTTCACTTTTCGCGCTTCCGGCAGCGTGTTGATGAGCGCCAGCGTGCCGCTGACGATGTGCTGAAGACGAACGCGCGAGGGGTGCTGAAGTAAGATTTGCCAGCGAAAACGCCCGCCGCGCTTTGGTGCGAGTGCCGGCACCGGGCCCAGGATCCACAGCTGATTATCCACCAGCGGGCTGGCCTGCAGGAGATTTCTCAGCTGCTGCAGGAAAAGCGGCGCCTGCTGGTTGTTGTGATCTTCCGCGCGGATGATGACGTGGCTGGTCCACGGCGGCAGCTGCATGGTCTGGCGTTCGGCCAGCGCCTGTTCGGCAAAGGCGTCATAGCCTTTATGCAGCAGGGTTTGCAGCAGCGGATGCTCAGGGTGGTGCGTTTGCAGCACCACTTCGCCCTGTTTACCGGCGCGACCGGCACGCCCTGCCACCTGGGTATAAAGCTGGGCGAAGCGCTCGGCTGAGCGGAAATCTGCCGAAAACAGCGCGCCGTCCACGTCCAGCAGGGCGACCAGCGTCACGTCCGGGAAGTGGTG
The DNA here is from genome assembly GCF_049237205.1 of Enterobacter cloacae complex sp. SHL009. Classification (NCBI taxonomy): domain Bacteria; kingdom Pseudomonadati; phylum Pseudomonadota; class Gammaproteobacteria; order Enterobacterales; family Enterobacteriaceae; genus Enterobacter; species Enterobacter cloacae complex sp. SHL009. Next base: position 28,329 of record NZ_JBMKIW010000013.1, on the reverse strand, counting down.
GCCTTTGGCCAGCATCTGGGTGCCAATCAGGATACGTGCGCCGCCGCGATGCACTTCCGCCAGCTGCTGTTCCAGCGCGCCCTTGCGGCTGGTGGTGTCCCGGTCGATACGAGAAATCGGCACGTCCGGGAAGAAGGGGCTAAGCGCCTGTTCCAGCTGTTCCGTCCCCAGACCGACCGGCACGATATGCGTTGAGCCACATGACGGGCACTGGCGCGGCACCGGGCGCTGGCTGTCGCAGTGGTGGCAGCGCAAATGCCGCTGGGCCTGATGGAAGGTGTAGTAGTGGTCGCAGCGCGGACACTCGGCAATCCAGCCGCAGTCGTGGCACAGCAGTGCGGGGGCAAATCCGCGGCGGTTGAGAAACAGAATGACCTGGTTCCCCGCCTGCAAGTGCTGGCGCATGCGGGTAATCAATGCCGGCGCAAGCCCGGCCTGAACCTGCTGGCCTTTCAGATCCAGCACGTGCTGAATGGCCGGACGGGCATTCCCCGCCCGACGCGTCAGGCGCAGCATATGGTATTTACGCTGGCGCACGTTGTGCAGCGTTTCGAGCGCCGGCGTGGCGGAGCCGAGAATAATGGGAATTTGCTCACTGTGCGCGCGATAAACCGCCAGGTCGCGGGCGTGATAGCGCCAGCCTTCCTGCTGTTTATAGGAGCTGTCGTGCTCTTCGTCGATCACGATAACGCCAAGATTTTTAAACGGCGTAAACAGCGACGAGCGGGTGCCGATCACAATCGCCGCTTCGCCGTTTTTCGCTTTCAGCCAGGCGCTGAGGCGTTCGCTGTCGTTCAGGCCGGAGTGCAGCACCTCAACCGGCGCGTTAAAGCGCTCGCGGAATCGGGCGATGGTTTGCGGCGTCAGGCCAATTTCCGGCACCATCACCAGCGCCTGTTTGCCCTGCGCGAGCACGTTTTCCAGCACGCTCAGGTAGACTTCGGTCTTGCCGGAACCGGTGACCCCCGCCAGCAGCCAGGCAGAGAAATGATCGGAGGCGCTATGAATCGCGCCCACGGCGGTGGCCTGCTCGGTATTCAGACGCAGGCGATCCCCTGAAACGGAGAAACTCTCCCGCCAGTCGTAAAGAGCGGGGGCTTCGCTGGCCAGTTCGCTCAGCCCTTTCTTTCTTAAGGCCTGTAGCGCCGTTTCGCTGACCTCAAGCTCGTCGACCTGATGTCGCCAGATTTTTCCCTGACGCAGCGCCGCCAGCGCCTGCTGCTGTTTCTGCGATCGCTTCAGGCTGTTGATATCCACCGCCTGGCCCTGCTCGGTGGCAAACCAGTACCACATCGGCGCATGGCTGGCGCTCTTGCCCTGACGCAGCATAATTGGCAGGGCGTGGAACAGCACGTCGCCAATCGGGTGATGATAATAATCCGCCGCCCACAGCAGCAGTCGCCAGGTGCTGGTAGAGTAAACCGGCTCGCTGTCCAGCACCTCAACGACCGACTTCAGCTCGTTAAGCGGCAATTCGCTTTTATCGCTGACGGAGACGACGATCCCCACGCGCTGCTGTTTGCCAAACGGCACGGTCACGCGGCAGCCCGCTTTGGCGCTCATGCTGTCGGGCAGCAGGTAGTCAAAGGTGCGGGGAAGCGGAACGGGCAGGGCAACGTGAGCGACGGGCATCGAATCTTCCTGACTTGAAAAGTGGCGCGTTAGTATACACATTAGTAAAAGCGGCGTGCGGATCAGTTTGCATACGTTGGTCAAATTCTGTATGATTCGCCGCCTTTGGTGTACTTTACGCCAAAGAACTTACAATCAACATCGCGTGGTGTCTGGCGTTAGGGCTGGAAGAGCGACGCGGCCTTAACTGAGGTTCTCCCATGAAAAAAGATATTCACCCGAAATACGAAATGATTACTGCAAACTGTTCTTGCGGTAACTCTATCCAGATCCGCTCTACCGTGGGTCACGATCTGAACCTGGACGTGTGCGGCAAATGCCACCCGTTCTACACTGGTAAGCAGCGTGACGTTGCAACCGGTGGTCGTGTTGACCGCTTCAACAAGCGTTTCAGCATCCCGGGCGCTAAATAAGTTTCCCGAAAAAAAGGCACCGCAAGGTGCCTTTTTTGTATCCGCTTCTCAGTATTCCCACGTATCCGGGTCAATACCCAGTTCACGCATGATCACCTTCGCCTCTTCCGGGATTTCATCACTGCGCTCTTTGCGCAGATCTTCATCGTTCGGCAACGGTTGACCGGTAAACGCATGCAGAAACGCTTCGCACAGCAGTTCGCTGTTGGTCGCGTGGCGCAGGTTGTTCACCTGACGACGCGTACGTTCATCGGTGAGGATCTTCAACACCTTCAGAGGAATGGAAACCGTAATTTTCTTTACTTGCTCACTCTTCTTACCGTGCTCAGCGTATGGGCTGATATATTCGCCGCTCCATTCAGCCATGAGATACCTTTAATCCTCTCAGTCATTTATTTAAAGGTGCAAAACCTGTAACCACCCGTTTTGAACCGCAATCTTGTCTAGTTTACCGTAGAGACGATACCGTGGCACGGATATTGCCGCTGCAGCGTGCACTAAAGCATATAATTTTAACGGCTATTTGCGCATTGCTCAATCTATACGCAAAGAAGTTTAGATGTCCAGATGTATTGACGTCCATACTTTCAATGTTTACTCTGGTGCCTGACTTTTCACCTCATTCGCCAGGAAGCCCTCACCATGACGCGTAAACAGGCCACTATTGCAGTGCGTAGCGGATTAAATGATGACGAGCAGTACGGCTGCGTTGTCCCGCCGATTCATCTTTCCAGTACCTATAACTTCACCGGATTTAATGAACCCCGCGCGCATGATTATTCGCGTCGTGGCAACCCTACGCGTGACGTGACCCAGCGCGCGCTGGCCGAGCTGGAAGGTGGCGCAGGTGCAGTATTAACCAATACGGGGATGTCCGCCATTCATCTGGTGACCACGGTGTTCCTGAAACCGGGCGATCTGCTGGTTGCGCCGCACGACTGCTACGGCGGCAGCTATCGCCTGTTTGACAGCCTGGCGAAACGCGGCTGCTATCGCGTGCTGTTTGTCGATCAAAACGACGAACAAGCGCTGAAACAGGCCCTGGCAGAGAGACCGAAGCTGGTTCTGGTGGAAAGTCCAAGCAATCCATTGTTGCGCGTTGTCGATATTGCGAAAATTTGTCAGCTCGCAAGGGATGCGGGAGCGATAAGTGTAGTGGATAATACGTTCCTCAGTCCGGCCCTTCAGAACCCGCTCGCACTGGGTGCCGATCTGGTATTGCATTCATGCACTAAATATCTGAACGGCCATTCTGATGTGGTGGCGGGCGTGGTGATTGCTAAAGATCCCGACGTTGTCACCGAACTGGCATGGTGGGCCAATAATATTGGCGTCACCGCGGGGGCCTTCGACAGCTATCTGCTGTTGCGCGGCATCCGCACGCTGTCGCCGCGCATGGACGTGGCGCAGCGCAATGCCCAGGCGATTGTCGATTTCCTGAAAACCCAGCCGCTGGTGAAGAAGCTCTATCACCCGTCGCTGCCGGAAAATCAGGGGCACGAGATTGCCGCGCGTCAGCAGAAAGGGTTTGGCGCGATGTTAAGTTTTGAACTGGACGGTGACGAGCAAACGCTGCGTCGCTTCCTGAGCGGGTTGTCATTGTTTACGCTGGCGGAATCCTTAGGTGGGGTTGAAAGCTTGATCTCCCACGCCGCGACCATGACGCACGCAGGTATGGCACCGGAAGCTCGTGCCGCCGCCGGAATTTCCGAGACGCTGCTGCGTATCTCAACCGGCATTGAAGATTCTGAAGATTTAATTGCCGATCTGGAAAATGGCTTCCGGGTCGCAGCCAAGGGGTAATCATGAGTGTGATAGCGCAGGCAGGGGCGAAGGGTCGTCAGCTGCACAAGTTTGGTGGTAGTAGTCTTGCTGATGTGAAATGTTACCTGCGCGTTGCAGGCATCATGACGGAATATTCACAGCCGGGTGACATGATGGTTGTCTCGGCGGCGGGCAGCACCACCAACCAGTTGATTAGCTGGCTGAAACTGAGCCAGACCGATCGCCTTTCTGCGCATCAGGTGCAACAGTCCTTACGCCGCTACCAGAGCGAGCTGATTGCCGGCCTGCTGCCTGCGGACGTGGCGGACGGGCTGATCGGCGCCTTCACGCATGACCTTGAGCGTCTGGCTGCCCTGCTGGACAGCGGGATTACCGACGCGGTGTATGCCGAAGTGGTGGGCCACGGTGAAGTGTGGTCCGCGCGCCTGATGGCCGCCGTGCTGCAGCACCTGGGCGTGGAAGCGGCCTGGCTCGACGCGCGTGATTTTCTGCGCGCCGAACGCGCCGCGCAGCCACAGGTGGATGAAGGGTTGTCCTACCCGCTGCTGCAACAGCTGCTGGTGCAGCACCCGGGCAAACGTATTGTCGTCACCGGCTTTATCAGCCGCAGCAACGCGGGCGAAACCGTGCTGCTGGGCCGTAACGGCTCCGACTACTCGGCAACGCAGATTGGCGCGCTGGCGGGCGTCTCCCGCGTCACCATCTGGAGCGACGTGGCCGGTGTGTACAGCGCGGATCCGCGCAAAGTAAAAGATGCCTGCCTGCTGCCGCTGCTGCGTCTCGACGAAGCCAGCGAGCTGGCGCGTCTGGCCGCGCCAGTGCTGCACGCGCGCACGCTGCAGCCGGTTTCCGGCAGCGATATCGACCTCCAGCTGCGCTGCAGTTACACTCCGGATCAAGGCTCCACGCGCATTGAGCGCGTGCTGGCGTCCGGTACCGGGGCGCGTATTGTCACCAGCCACGACGACATCTGCCTGATTGAGTTCCAGGTGCCTGCAGGCCAGGACTTCAAGCTGGCGCATAAAGATATCGACACGATCCTTAAACGCGCCCAGGTGCGTCCGTTGGCCGTTGGCGTGCATAACGATCGTCAACTGCTGCAGTTCTGCTACACCGCTGAAGTGGCGGACAGCGCGCTGAAAATTCTGGATGAAGCTGGCCTGCCGGGCGAGCTTCGCCTGCGTCAGGGGCTGGCGCTGGTGGCGATGGTGGGCGCGGGCGTCACCCGTAACCCGCTGCACTGCCACCGCTTCTGGCAGCAGCTGAAAGGCCAGCCGGTGGAGTTCACCTGGCAGTCGGAGGAGGGCATCAGCCTGGTCGCCGTTCTGCGTAAAGGGCCAACCGAGAGCCTGATCCAGGGCCTGCACACCTCTCTGTTCCGCGCGGAAAAGCGCATCGGTCTGGTGCTGTTCGGGAAAGGCAACATCGGTTCCCGCTGGCTGGAGCTGTTTGCCCGCGAACAGGTGACGCTCTCGGCGCGTACCGGATTCGAATTCGTTCTTGCGGGCGTGGTGGACAGCCGCCGCAGCCTGCTGAACTACGAAGGGCTGGACGCCAGCCGCGCGCTTGCCTTCTTTAATGATGAAGCCGTAGAGCAGGATGAAGAGTCGCTGTTCCTGTGGATGCGCGCGCACCCGTATGACGATCTGGTGGTGCTGGACGTTACCGCCAGCGAACAGCTTGCGGATCAGTATCTGGATTTCGCCAGCCACGGTTTCCACGTTATTAGTGCGAACAAGCTGGCGGGGGCGAGCAGTACCGATAAATACCGCCAGATCCACGATGCGTTTGAAAAAACGGGGCGCCACTGGCTTTATAACGCCACCGTTGGGGCTGGCCTGCCGGTTAACCACACCGTGCGTGACCTGATTGAAAGCGGCGACAGCATTCTGGCGCTGAGCGGTATCTTCTCCGGCACGCTCTCCTGGCTGTTCCTGCAGTTTGACGGCACCGTACCCTTCACCGACCTGGTGGATCAGGCGTGGCAGCAGGGCTTAACCGAGCCCGATCCGCGCGTTGACCTTTCCGGTAAAGACGTGATGCGTAAGCTGGTGATCCTGGCGCGTGAGGCCGGTTACGATATCGAACCGGATGCCGTACGCGTCGAATCGCTGGTGCCTGCCGGCTGTGAAGAAGGTTCTGTGGATCATTTCTTTGAAAATGGTGAAGAGCTTAACGAGCAGATGGTACAGCGTCTGGAGGCGGCGAACGAGATGGGGCTGGTGCTGCGCTACGTGGCGCGTTTCGAGGCCAACGGAAAAGCGCGAGTCGGCGTCGAGGCGGTGCGTCCTGAACATCCGCTGGCGGCGCTGCTGCCGTGCGATAACGTCTTCGCCATCGAAAGCCGCTGGTATCGCGATAACCCGCTGGTGATCCGTGGTCCGGGCGCGGGACGCGATGTCACCGCTGGAGCCATTCAGTCCGACATCAACCGTCTGGCTAAGCTACTGTAAAGCATGAATTTCCCTCTCCCTGTGGGAGAGGGTTAGGGTCAGGGCTCAGACCGCACTCACCCTCATCCTGAATTTCCCTCATATTCCCTGAGCAAACCTCACCGTTATTGTTGATTATTTATGTTGACGTCCCTCCGCTTTTCCGTCATTTTTACATCTGGACGTCTAAACGTATAGAAGTTCACAACACAACAAATAACGACATGCGATTGATAGAGGTAAGGTATGAGCTTTTTTCACGCCAACCAGCGGGAAGCACTGAATCAGAGCCTGGCCGAAGTAAACGGCCAGATTAACGTCTCTTTTGAATTTTTCCCGCCGCGCACCAGTGAAATGGAGCAAACCCTGTGGAGCTCTATCGATCGTCTTAGCAGCCTGAAGCCGAAGTTCGTTTCCGTGACTTATGGTGCTAACTCTGGCGAGCGTGACCGTACGCACAGCATCATTAAAGGCATCAAAGATCGTACCGGTCTGGAAGCGGCGCCGCATCTCACCTGTATCGACGCGACCCGCGACGAGTTACGGGCCATCGCCCAGGATTACTGGAATAACGGCATTCGTCATATCGTCGCACTGCGCGGTGACCTGCCGCCGGGCAGCGGTAAGCCGGACATGTATGCCGCCGATCTGGTCGCGCTGCTGAAAGACGTGGCTGACTTTGATATCTCCGTTGCCGCTTATCCTGAGGTGCATCCGGAAGCGAAAAGCGCCCAGGCCGATCTGCTTAACCTGAAGCGTAAAGTGGACGCCGGCGCGAACCGCGCCATTACCCAGTTCTTCTTTGATGTGGAAAGCTACCTGCGTTTCCGTGACCGCTGCGTCTCCGCGGGCATCGACGTTGAAATTATTCCGGGTATTCTGCCGGTCTCTAACTTCAAACAGGCGAAGAAGTTTGCTGATATGACCAATGTTCGCATTCCGCTGTGGATGTCCAAAATGTACGAAGGGCTGGACGATGATCCAGAAACCCGCAAGCTGGTGGGGGCCAATATCGCGATGGACATGGTGAAAATTTTAAGCCGTGAAGGGGTGAAAGATTTCCACTTCTATACGCTGAACCGCGCGGAGATGAGCTACGCCATTTGCCATACGCTGGGCGTTCGTCCAGCGTAATAAGCACAAAGCCCTCGTTTTACGAGGGCTTTTTTGTCACGCGAATAGTTAAAAGGTATTAGCTATCGAATCTGTGGATTAATTCAACTATAACTTATTGCTAGTGGTGTATATCGTAACGGTAACACTGTAAAAGGGAGCATAGCGATGAGCACGTCAGACGAGACCAATAAAGCGGCATCGGTCGGCAAATGCCCGTTCCACCAGGGCGGCGTCGATCACAGCGCGGGGGCAGGTACAGGCAGCCGCGACTGGTGGCCAAAACAACTCCGCATCGATCTTCTTAATCAACATTCCAATCGTTCGAACCCGCTGGGTGAAGACTTCGACTACCGCAAAGAATTCAGCAAACTTGATTACTCCGCCCTTAAAGGCGACCTTAAAGCCCTTTTAACCGACTCTCAACCGTGGTGGCCTGCCGACTGGGGCAGCTATGCGGGCCTGTTTATCCGTATGGCCTGGCACGGCGCGGGTACCTATCGCTCCGTTGACGGACGCGGCGGTGCCGGACGCGGTCAACAGCGCTTTGCGCCGCTGAACTCCTGGCCGGATAACGTGAGCCTGGATAAGGCGCGCCGTCTGCTGTGGCCCATCAAGCAAAAATACGGACAAAAAATTTCCTGGGCCGACCTGTTTATCCTCGCGGGTAACGTGGCGCTGGAGAACTCCGGCTTCCGTACGTTTGGTTTTGGTGCCGGGCGTGAAGACGTCTGGGAACCAGACCTGGACGTGAACTGGGGTGATGAAAAAGCCTGGCTGACCCACCGTGACCCGGAAGCGCTGGCCAAGCGTCCTCTGGCCGCCACCGAAATGGGCCTGATCTACGTTAACCCGGAAGGGCCAAACGCCAGCGGTGAACCTCTGTCTGCTGCGGCGGCAATTCGCGCGACCTTCGGCAACATGGGGATGAACGACGAAGAGACCGTTGCGCTGATCGCGGGCGGCCACACCCTCGGCAAAACCCACGGCGCGGGTGAAGCCACGCACGTCGGCACCGACCCGGAAGCCTCGCCGATTGAAGCGCAGGGCCTGGGCTGGGCCAGCACGCACGGCACGGGCGTTGGCGCAGATGCCATTACCTCCGGTCTGGAAGTCATCTGGTCGCAAACCCCGACCCAGTGGAGCAACTACTTCTTCGAGAACCTGTTCAAATACGAATGGGTGCAGACCCGCAGCCCGGCGGGAGCGATTCAGTTTGAAGCCGTGGATGCGCCGGAAATCATGCCTGACCCGTTCGACCCGTCGAAAAAACGCAAACCTACCATGCTGGTCACCGACCTGACGCTGCGTTTTGACCCGGAATTCGAGAAAATTTCCCGCCGTTTCCTGAACGATCCGCAGGCCTTCAACGAAGCCTTCGCGCGCGCGTGGTACAAGCTGACCCACCGCGATATGGGGCCAAAATCGCGTTACCTTGGCCCGGAAGTGCCGAAAGAAGATCTGATCTGGCAGGACCCGCTGCCGCAGGCGGTGTTCAATCCGTCGAAAGAAGACATTGAAAGCCTGAAGGCGGAAATCGCTGCCTCTGGCCTCTCCGTGAGCGAACTGATTTCCGTTGCCTGGGCGTCAGCTTCAACCTTCCGCGGCGGCGACAAGCGCGGTGGCGCCAACGGCGCGCGTCTGGCGCTGGCCCCTCAGCGCGACTGGGATGTGAACGCCGCAGCGGTTCGCGCGTTGCCGGCTCTGGAAGCTATCCAGCGCACCACCAACAAAGCCTCTCTGGCGGATATCATCGTGCTGGCGGGCGTGGTGGGCGTTGGGCAGGCGGCGAAAGCGGCAGGCGTTTACGTCAACGTTCCGTTCACCCCGGGCCGCGTCGATGCGCGTCAGGATCAGACGGATATCGAGATGTTTAACCTGCTCGAACCGATTGCCGACGGCTTCCGCAACTACCGTGCGCAGGTGGATGTGTCCACGACAGAGTCACTGCTGATTGATAAAGCCCAGCAGCTGACGCTGACCGCGCCTGAGCTGACGGTGCTGATCGGTGGCCTGCGCGTGCTGGGTGCCAACTTTGATGGCAGCAAGAATGGCGTGTTCACCGACCGCGAGGGCGTGCTGAGCAACGATTTCTTCGTGAACCTGCTGGACATGAACACCCAGTGGAAGGCGACCGACGAATCTAATGAACTGTTTGCCGGAAGCGATCGCGCCAGCGGTGAAGTGAAATACACCGCCACCCGCGCCGATCTGGTCTTCGGTTCTAACGCCGTTCTGCGCGCGCTGGCAGAGGTTTATGCCAGTGATGATGCGCATGAGAAGTTTGTTCGCGACTTCGTTGCAGCATGGGCGAAGGTGATGGATCTGGACCGGTTTGACCTGCAGTAACCCCTGTGCCGGGTAGCGCTGACGCTTACCCGGCGTACGGGCAAAAAAATCCCCGCTGATGCGGGGATTTTTATTCACGCTATTTACTCCCACTCCTGCAGGAACCGCTGTCCATACTGGTCGGCCACCAGCAGCGCCGCATACACCTGATCCGGCGTTACGCCGCCGGGCATGTTGTGGATAGTTTCCCCTTCGGCACAGGAGGCTTCCGCGATCAGACGCATTTTGGCCGGAATATCCTCTTTGATGTTCAGCTGCGCCAGCGTGATCGGCAGCCCAACGCTGTGACAAAGCGCCGCGACGGTCTCTATTTCATCTACCGGCGCGTTTTCCAGCACCAGCTGCGTCAGCGTGCCAAACGCCACTTTTTCACCGTGATAGTAGTGGTGCGCGTCCGGTACCGCCGTCATACCGTTATGAATAGCGTGCGCTGCGGCCAGTCCGCCGCTTTCAAAGCCCACGCCGCTGAGATAGGTGTTGGCTTCGATAATGCGTTCCAGCGCCGGCGTAACCACATGCTGTTCCGCTGCAAGCATGGCCTTTTCACCTTCTTCAATCAGCGTGTTGTAGCACAGCTCGGCCAGCGCGAGTGCAGCCTGCGTACATTTGCCGCCAGCCATGGTGGTCGCGCCGCTGCGCGAGCAGGCGCGTGCTTCGAACCAGGTCGCCAGCGCATCGCCAATCCCGGCGGCCAGCAGACGTGCCGGCGCCCCCGCTACTACTTTGGTGTCGACGATAACCATGTTCGGGTTGTGCGGCAGCATCAGATAGCGGTCGAACTCGCCGCTGTCGGAGTAAATAACGGAAAGGGCGCTGCACGGCGCATCGGTGGAGGCAATCGTCGGGGCAATAGCCACGGGAACGTCCATAAAATGGGCCAGCGCTTTGGCGGTATCCAGCGTTTTACCGCCGCCAATGCCCAGCACCGCCAGACAGTCGGCGCTGTCGGCCAGCTTTTTCAAACGATCGATTTCATTTTGTGAACATTCGCCACCAAACGGCGCGATTTCGGCATGCAGTTCGGCTTTTTTAAAACTCTGGCGCAGGGTCTCTTCGGCAAAACCCAGAACAAATTTATCGCCGACAACCAGCCAGCGATTGGCCAGGGGTTTCAGATAGTCGCCGAGACGGGTAAGCACATCAGCGCCCTGGATGTATTTTCCCGGCGATTGAATGATACGGTCCATAACAGTTCTCCCTTAGAGGTTGAGGTTACCAAACGCGTTTTTCCAGTCCTGCTCGAACTTCTCTATGGCTGACTCTACCGCTGGCGTGCCGAGCATTTGTTGCGCTACGTCTAAGGGAAGCGTGATTGCCTCGCATCCCGCCAGCAGGCAGTCCAGCGCCTGCCGCGGCGTTTTGAAGCTGGCGGCCAGCACTTTGCTTTCCGGTGCGTGCAGTTCCAGCAGGGACTGCAGCTCCTGGACCATGCGAATGCCATCACCGCCCTGAGCGTCAACGCGGTTCACATACGGCGCGACATATTTCGCGCCTGCCAGCGCGGCAAGCAAACCTTGTGCCGCGCTATAAACGGCGGTCCCCAGCGTGGTTATACCCTCTTTTTTCAATGCTTTAATCGCGATGAGCCCCTGAGCCGTCACCGGGATTTTCACCACGATGCCGGGGACGGCGTTACTCAAACGTTTTGCCTCCGCTACCATGCCTTCAGCATCGCGGCTCATGGTTTGAGCAAACAGCGTGCCTTCCGGTCCAGTGGCTTTTTGCAGGCGCGGGAGCACGTCCCAGATGGATTCACGGCTGGCGGCAATGATGCTCGGGTTGGTGGTAACGCCCGCAATAGGGAAGATGCGGGCCAGACGTTCAACTTCCGCCACGTTGGCGGTATCCAGATATAGTTCCATTATTTTTCCTTAAGTCAGAAAGGTTGAACAAAGGATAAGGCGCGGGCGAGCAGGGCGGATACAGGCCAATTTTGCCAAATACTGGACAAATGTAATGTCCTTAGCGAAGTGCGAGAGCGATCACAATGCTATTTTTTGGCGGTCAGCTCGCTGTGATACTGGCGACGATATTCGGAAGGAGAGCGTTCGGTGTGCTTGCGAAAGAGACGGCAGAAGTAATTGCTGTCTGTAAACCCACAGCGTGCGGCGATATCTTTGATTTTAAGATCGTAGCCTTTGAGCAGCTGGCGCGCGTGCTCGAGTCGCGTTTGGGTCAGATATTCGTTGAACCCCACGTTGCCAATCTTCTGAAAGAGGTGGGAAAGGTAGTTCGGCGAGACGTAGAACGCCTGCGCGACGGATTCACGGGTTAACGCCGAAGCGTGATGTTCTTCAATGAAGCGGCGAATGGCCTCAAACAGGGCGCGGCTGCGGCTGGCGGTGTGGATATCGCTGCCAAGCAGATCCCGGCAGTGGCTGAGCAAGCTTAATACCACCAGTATCGCGGTCTCTTGCTCATCCGGCTGCATCTGTAATTCGGTTAGCGTCTGCAGAAGAAAAGCACCAGTTCGCGGACCGCGGCGGGCAACCTGGAGCTGCTGCACAAGCGTATTGTCATGCTGTAACTCGATAGTCAGCAGCTGCTTACCGAAATGTATGCTCAGGGCGTTAGACGATGGATGCGTTAAATGTCCAAAGGATGAAAATATCGCCTCACAGGGGGCATCAAGGGTAATGACGAGGCAGGGAGATGTTCGGGAATGCTGTTCAGACTGCGCTGAGAAATGAATCTGGCCCAGCGGTAGCGTGCGGTTTACCAGGTCTGCCAAAATTCGGGTGATATCGGAATGCATGAGAAGACTACCGAAATGTGCCGGGTGGCGCTAACGCTTACCCGGCCTACCAGTCACAGGTCCGGGCAAGCGCGGCGCCGCCGGGCATAGAGTATTAGCCGGTGTTACGCATTCCCGCAGCAACGCCCGCAATCGTCACCATCAGCGCCTGTTCAACGCGCGGATCCGGCTCTTTCCCTTCTTCTTCTGCCAGACGCGAACGGTGCAGCAGCTCTGCCTGCAGGACGTTCAGCGGGTCGGTGTAGATGTTACGCAGCTGAATAGACTCGGCAATCCACGGCAGGTCCGCCATCAGATGTGAGTCGTTGGCGATGTCCAGCACCACTTTGATGTCGCCTTCCAGCAGTTCGCGGAGCTCTTTACCTAGCGCCCACAGCTCTGGTTTCACCAGACGCTGGTCGTAGTATTCCGCCAGCCACAGGTCAGCTTTCGAGAAGACCATCTCCAGCATGCCCAGACGGGTAGAGAAGAACGGCCAGTCGCGGCACATGGTTTCCAGTTCGTTCTGTTTACCGTCTTCCACCACTTTTTGCAGTGCGGCACCGGCACCCAGCCAGGCGGGCAGCATCAGGCGGTTCTGCGTCCAGGCGAAGATCCACGGGATCGCGCGCAGAGACTCTACGCCACCGGTCGGGCGACGCTTCGCAGGACGTGAGCCCAGCGGCAGTTTACCCAGCTCCTGCTCAGGCGTGGCCGAGCGGAAGTAAGGAACGAAATCTTTGTTTTCACGCACGTAGCCGCGGTACAGATCGCAGGAGATATCAGACAGCTCGTCCATGATATGGCACCAGGATGCTTTCGGCTCCGGCGGCGGCAGCAGGTTTGCTTCCAGGATCGCGCTGGTGTAGAGCGACAGGCTGCTGATGGTCACTTCCGGCAGACCGTACTTGAAGCGGATCATCTCGCCCTGCTCGGTGACGCGCAGGCCGCCTTTGAGGCTTCCCGGCGGCTGCGACAGCAGCGCTGCGTGTGCAGGCGCGCCGCCACGGCCAATCGAGCCACCGCGTCCGTGGAACAGGGTCAGCTCAATACCGGCTTTCTCGCAGGTTTTGATCAGTGCGTCCTGCGCCTGATACTGCGCCCAGGATGCCGCCATCACGCCCGCATCTTTCGCGGAGTCGGAATAGCCAATCATCACCATCTGTTTGCCCTGAATAAAGCCGCGGTACCAGTCGATATTCAGCAGCTGGGTCATGACGTCGTTGGCGTTGTTCAGGTCGTCGAGGGTCTCAAACAGCGGGGCGACCGGCAGAGCGTAGTCGATTCCCGCTTCTTTCAGCAGAAGGTGAACGCCCAGCACATCTGACGGGGTCTTCGCCATGGAGATCACATAGGCGGCCACCGATCCTTTCGGCGCGTCCACAATCGCTTTACAGGTGTTGAGTACTTCGCGGGTTTCGTTGCTTGGCTCCCAGTTGCGCGGCAGCAGAGGGCGCTTCGAGTTCAGCTCGCGGATCAGGAAGGCCTGTTTGTCGGCTTCGGACCAGCTTTCATAGTCGCCGATGCCGAGATAGCGGGTCAGCTCGCCCAGGGCTTCGGTATGACGGGTACTTTCCTGACGTACGTCGATACGCACCAGCGGCACGCCGAAACACTTCACACGGCGCAGGGTGTCGAGCAGTTCGCCGTTAGCGATGATGCCCATCCCGCAGGCCTGCAGGGATTTATAACAGGCATACAGCGGCTCCCAGAGCTGTTCGTTCTGGCTGAGCAGACCCTCTGGTTTTGGCAGGCGCTGACCTTTCAGACGCGCTTCCAGCCAGGCCTGAGTGGCCATCAGCTGACCACGCAGTTTCTTCATCAGGAAACGGTACGGCTCGCTGGCGCCTTCTTCTCCGGCCAGCGCGCGCAGTTCCGGCGTCGCTTCAACCATCGACAGCTCGGAGATCAGCACCTGAATGTCTTTCAGGAACAGGTCGGTCGCTTTCCAGCGGCTCAGCAGCAGGACGTGACGGGTGATTTCCGCGGTCACGTTCGGGTTGCCGTCGCGGTCGCCGCCCATCCAGGAGGTGAAGCGGACCGGAACGAAGTCGACCGGCAGGCGGTAGCCGAGGTTCTCTTCCAGCTGTTCGTTCAGCTCGCGCAGGTAGTTAGGCACCCCTTCCCACAGGCTGTTTTCCACCACCGCAAAGCCCCATTTGGCTTCGTCGACCGGGCTTGGACGATGCTTACGAATTTCATCGGTGTGCCAGGATTGGGCAATCAGCTGGCGCAGACGGCGCATCAGCTGGTTACGTTCGTAGTCGGCAATGTCTTTGTTATCCAACTGCTTCAGACAGTTGTTCACTTCCACCATTTTATGGATCAGGGTGCGACGGGTAATTTCAGTGGGGTGTGCGGTCAGCACCAGCTCCAGCGAAAGCGACTCCACCGCTTTTTTAATGGTGGCTTCGTTGAGGTCTGGCTGGTCTTTCAGTTTACGCAGGGTGCGGGCAATGACTTCCGGGTTGCTTGCCGCTTCGCCATTTGGCGAAATGCTGTGGTATTGCTCAGCGGTGTTGGCCAGGTTCAGGAACTGGCTGAATGCGCGTGCAACGGGCAGCAGCTCATCGTTTGAGAGGTTCTGCAAGGTGGTGAGCAGCTCCTGACGACTGGCCTCGTTACCGGCACGGGAAGATTTAGACAGCTTGCGGATGGTTTCAACGCGGTCGAGGATGTTCTCCCCCAACGCGTCTTTGATGGTATCTCCAAGCACTTTGCCGAGCATACTGACATTACTACGCAACGCGGAATATTGTTCGTTCATAAAAACCCAGTCACCCCATCATTTTTGTTTATGCCCAGGCGAAAATTTTCTGGACATTATTTTGTCATCTCCCTTTATAAAGCCACGTAAAACCCCCGTCGTCAATTGCTGCGAAAACGGTTCAGCAAACGAATAAATGCGGGCAATTTACGAAATTTAATTCGCATTGCGTCAGATAAGAGATGCTTATGGGAATGTGACGGAGATCATGCGATTTGTTGCCCTCATCCTAACCCTCTCCCACTGGGAGAGGGGACTCTTCGGTGCGGTTTTAATGCCAGCAGAAGTGATGCACAACCTGGGTAATCAGTTCGCGGGTTGGCTTGATGAAGCGGGTTTCCAGATATTCATCCGGCTGGTGGGCCTGGTTGATGGAACCGGGGCCCAGGACCAGCGTAGGGCAAAGCGTCTGAATAAACGGCGCTTCGGTGCAGTAGTTCACCACGTCGGTTTTCTCACCGAGCAGCTTTTCCACCACCTCAACCAGCTGATGGTCCGGCGGGCATTCGTAACCCGGGATCGGCGGATGCAGTTCGGAGACCGTCAGGCGGCCCGGCCAGCGCTCGCTCACCGGAGCCAGCGCTTCATTCAGCAGGCCGTCGAGATCGCTGAGGGTCATGCCCGGCAGCGGGCGAATGTCCATATGCAGTTCGCAGCAGGCGCAGATGCGGTTCGAGGCATCGCCGCCGTGCAGGCTGCCGAGGTTCAGGGTCGGATACGGCACGGTGAACGCGTCGTAGTGGTAGCGCTCTTTCAGATCGTCGCGCAGGGTCATGATACGGCCGATGGCGTCATGCATCAGCTCAATGGCGTTCACGCCGCGCGCCGGATCGCTGGAGTGGCCGGACTGGCCCAGCACGCGCACGGCCGTAGAAATATGGCCTTTGTGCGCGCGGATCGGCTGCAGAGACGTCGGCTCGCCGATGATCGCGCAGTCCGGGCGAATCGACGTGTTTTCAGAGAAGTAGCGCGCGCCCGCCATGCTGGTTTCTTCATCGGCGGTCGCCAGAATGTAGAGCGGTTTTTTAAGGTTCGTCACGTCCACGTCACGCAGCGCGTCGAGGATAAAGGCGAAGAAGCCTTTCATGTCGGCGGTGCCGAGACCATAGAGCTTGTTGTCGTGCTCGGTCAGGGTGAACGGATCGCGCGTCCAGCGGCCGTCGTCAAACGGCACCGTATCTGTATGACCGGCCAGCAGCAGGCCGCCCGCACCGGTTCCGGTGCTGGCGAGCAGGTTAAATTTGTGGCGGGTTCCGGGGACGGGCTGAACCTCAACGTTAAACCCAAGATCGCTAAACCAACCCGCCAGCAGATTGATTAAAGACTCATTGCTCTGATCCAGCGCTTCTTCCGTTGCGCTGATGGACGGTGTGGCAATCAGGGCGCGGTAGATCTCGATAAATGGCGGTAAGTTCATTTTCATTGTTGACACACCTTAGGTCGTGATAGTATCAATATTCATGCAATAAATGTGAATAAAAATACACTAACGTTGAGCATAAAGGAACCCGATGTTGAATACGCTGATTGTAGGCGCTAGCGGTTATGCGGGCGCAGAGCTTGTAAGCTACGTGAATCGCCATCCACATATGACCATAACCGCTTTGACCGTGTCAGCGCAAAGCAATGATGCAGGAAAGTTAATTTCCGATTTGCATCCGCAGCTTAAGGGCATTGTCGATCTGCCGCTGCAGCCCATGTCTGACATCAGCGAGTTTACCGACGGCGTCGACGTGGTGTTTTTAGCCACCGCGCACGAGGTCAGCCACGACCTGGCGCCGCAGTTCCTGGCGGCCGGCTGCGTGGTCTTCGACCTTTCCGGAGCGTTCCGCGTGAACGACGGTGCGTTTTACGAAAAATATTACGGCTTCACCCATCAGCATCCGGATCTGCTGGAAAAAGCGGTGTACGGCCTGGCGGAGTGGAGCGCAGACAAACTGAAAGAAGCGGACCTGATTGCCGTTCCGGGCTGCTACCCGACGGCGGCGCAGCTTTCCCTGAAGCCGCTGATCGACGCGGGCCTGCTGGATCTGAGCCAGTGGCCGGTGATCAACGCCACCAGCGGCGTGAGCGGCGCAGGCCGCAAGGCGGCTATCTCCAACAGCTTCTGCGAAGTGAGCCTTCAGCCGTATGGCGTGTTTAATCACCGTCATCACCCTGAAATCACGACGCATCTGGGCGCGGACGTTATTTTCACCCCGCACCTGGGCAGCTTCCCGCGTGGGATCCTCGAAACCATTACCTGTCGCCTGAAGCCGGGCGTGACCAAAGAGCAGGTGAACGAGGCCTTCACGCAGGCGTATTCGGATAAACCGCTGGTGCGCCTGTACGATAAAGGCGTGCCGGCGCTGAAAAACGTGGTCGGCCTGCCGTTCTGCGACATCGGCTTTGCCGTGCAGGGCGAGCATCTGATTGTGGTCGCCGCGGAAGATAACTTACTCAAAGGCGCTGCCGCACAGGCAATGCAGTGTGCAAATATTCGTTTCGGCTTCCCTGAAACGCAGGCTCTTATTTAAGGTGTGATGATGAACCCATTAATTATCAAACTCGGTGGTGTACTGCTGGACAGCGAAGAAGCGCTGGAGCGTCTGTTTACCGCGCTGGTGAACTATCGCGAATCACACCAGCGTCCGCTGGTGATTGTGCACGGCGGCGGCTGCGTGGTGGACGAGCTGATGAAAGGGCTCAACCTGCCGGTGAAAAAGAAGAACGGCCTGCGCGTCACGCCTGCCGATCAGATTGACATCATTACCGGCGCGCTGGCGGGCACGGCGAACAAAACGCTGCTGGCGTGGGCGAAGAAACACCACATCGCGTCCGTGGGCCTCTATCTGGGCGATGGCGACAGCGTAAAAGTGACCCAGCTCGACGAAGAGCTCGGTCACGTTGGACTGGCGCAGCCAGGTTCGCCTAAGCTGATTAACACGCTGCTGGAAGGGGGTTTCCTGCCGGTGGTGAGCTCTATCGGCGTGACCGAAGAGGGCGATCTGATGAACGTCAACGCTGACCAGGCGGCGACGGCACTGGCGGCAACGCTGGGCGCGGATCTGATCCTGCTTTCCGACGTGAGCGGCATTCTGGACGGCAAAGGCCAGCGCATTGCGGAAATGACGGCTGAGAAAGCCGAGCAGCTGATTGCCCAGGGTATTATTACCGACGGCATGATCGTCAAAGTGAACGCCGCGCTGGATGCCGCACGCACGCTGGGCCGCCCGGTGGATATCGCCTCCTGGCGCCACGCGGAACAACTGCCTGCGCTGTTCAACGGCACGCCGATTGGCACGCGTATTTTAGCGTAAGTTTTTATTGAATGACCGTAGGCCGGGTAAGCGAAGCGCCACCCGGCAGAACTAACGAATAAAGGAATCATGTTATGGCACTTTGGGGTGGGCGTTTTACACAGGCAGCGGATCAGCGGTTCAAACAGTTCAACGACTCTTTGCGCTTCGACTACCGCCTGGCCGAACAGGATATTGTCGGCTCTGTGGCCTGGTCCAAAGCGCTGGTGACGGTGGGCGTACTGACCGCAGACGAACAATTACGGCTGGAAGAGGCGCTGAACAATCTGCTGGAAGAGGTACGTCTTAATCCGCAGCAGATCCTCGAAAGCGATGCTGAAGATATTCACAGCTGGGTGGAAGGCAAGCTTATCGACAAAGTCGGCCAGCTGGGTAAAAAGCTGCATACCGGCCGCAGCCGTAACGACCAGGTCGCCACCGATCTGAAGCTGTGGTGTAAAGATACCGTTGGCGAACTGCTGGCGGCTAACCGTCAGCTGCAGAGCGCGCTGGTGGAGACCGCGCAGAACAACCAGGACGCGGTGATGCCGGGTTATACCCACCTGCAGCGCGCGCAGCCGGTGACCTTCGCACACTGGTGTCTGGCCTACGTCGAGATGCTGGCGCGTGACGAAAGCCGTCTTCAGGATACCCTGAAACGTCTGGACGTCAGCCCGCTGGGCAGTGGCGCGCTGGCCGGTACGGCGTATGAAATCGACCGTGAGCAGCTGGCAGGCTGGCTGGGCTTTGCCTCCGCCACCCGTAACAGCCTGGACAGCGTGTCCGACCGCGACCACGTGCTGGAGCTGCTATCCAATGCGTCTATCGGAATGGTGCACCTTTCGCGCTTTGCCGAAGACCTAATCTTCTTTAACTCTGGCGAAGCGGGCTTCGTCGAGCTGTCTGACCGCGTGACCTCAGGCTCATCCCTGATGCCGCAGAAGAAAAACCCGGACGCGCTTGAGCTGATCCGCGGCAAATGTGGCCGCGTGCAGGGCGCGCTGACCGGCATGATGATGACCCTGAAAGGGCTGCCGCTGGCGTACAACAAAGACATGCAGGAAGACAAAGAAGGGCTGTTCGACGCGCTCGACACCTGGCTGGACTGTCTGCATATGGGCGCGCTGGTGCTGGACGGCATTCAGGTGAAACGTCCGCGCTGCCAGGAAGCGGCTCAGCAGGGCTATGCGAACTCTACCGAACTGGCGGATTATCTGGTGGCGAAAGGCGTACCGTTCCGTGAAGCGCACCATATTGTGGGTGAAGCGGTGGTGGAAGCCATTCGTCAGGGTAAACCGCTGGAAGATCTGGCGCTGGCCGACCTGCAGAAGTTCAGCGCGGTTATCGGGGATGATGTGTATCCGATCCTTGCGCTGCAGTCTTGCCTGGATAAACGTGCCGCGAAAGGCGGCGTGTCGCCTAAGCAGGTGGCGCAGGCGATAGCGGATGCGAAAAACCGGTTGGTTTGATTTGGTTTGAACAGTGCGGGCTGGTGCCCTCACCCCGGCCCTCTCCCACGGGGAGAGGGAGCAAACACTAAAAATGGCAGCTTCGGTTGCCATTTTGCTTTTATCTGCGGGTTTTTTTTACGCAAAAAAAAAGCGGACCACGGGGTCCGCAAAAGTTCACGTTGGCTTTAGTTGTTCGAGTTTTGAGAGAAACTCGCTGACGGAGCGGGGACGTCAAGGGTCAAACACGTGCCGCCTCGTCTATGTGGTGTATTATTCAACAGAATGCTTGATAGGGATAATCGTTCGTTGCTATGCTATCTATCGCCATGAACTATCGTGGCGACGGAGGATGAATAATGAATATTCGTGATCTTGAATACCTGGTAGCGTTAGCCGAGCATCGTCACTTTCGCCGCGCGGCAGACTCCTGCCACGTCAGCCAGCCCACGCTGAGCGGTCAGATCCGCAAGCTGGAAGACGAGCTGGGCGTGATGCTGCTGGAGCGCACCAGTCGTAAGGTTCTGTTCACACAGGCAGGTCTGCTGCTGGTGGATCAGGCGCGCACAGTGCTGCGCGAGGTCAAAGTGCTCAAGGAAATGGCAAGCCAGCAGGGGGAGGCGATGTCCGGCCCGCTGCATATTGGCCTGATCCCAACCGTTGGCCCGTACCTGTTGCCGCACATCATTCCGATGCTGCACCAGACGTTCCCGAAACTCGAAATGTACCTGCATGAAGCGCAGACCCATCAGCTGCTGGCGCAGTTAGACAGCGGCAAGCTCGACTGCGCCATTCTGGCGCTGGTGAAAGAGAGTGAAGCCTTTATTGAAGTGCCGCTGTTCGATGAGCCGATGATGCTGGCGATCTATGAAGATCACCCGTGGGCGAACCGCGATCGCGTACCGATGGCCGATCTGGCCGGTGAAAAGCTGCTGATGCTGGAAGATGGCCACTGCCTGCGCGATCAGGCGATGGGCTTTTGCTTTGAAGCGGGTGCGGATGAAGATACCCATTTCCGCGCAACCAGCCTGGAAACGCTGCGTAATATGGTCGCGGCGGGAAGCGGTATTACGCTGCTGCCTGCGCTGGCCGTGCCGCGCGAGCGTAAACGTGATGGCGTGGTTTATCTGCCGTGCATTAAGCCGGAGCCGCGTCGCACTATCGGCCTGGTGTATCGTCCGGGTTCACCGCTGCGCAGCCGCTATGAGCAGCTGGCAGAGGCCATCCGTGGTTCGATGGATGGCCATTTCGACAGCGCGTTAAAACAGGCGGTTTAAGCCGTTCAGCGCAGCTACCCGATAGGCTTCCGCCATGGTCGGGTAGTTAAAGGTGGTGTTAACGAAGTACTCAATGGTGTTACCACCGCCTTTCTGCTCCATTATCGCCTGGCCGATATGAATGATTTCCGCCGCGCGTTCACCAAAGCAGTGAATGCCGAGGATCTCTTTGGTCTCGCGATGGAACAGTATCTTCAGCGTTCCCACGCTCATCCCCACGATTTGCGCCCGCGCCAGATGTTTAAACTGGGCGCGACCCACCTCGTAAGGCACCTTCATTGACGTCAGCTGCTGTTCGGTTTTGCCGACAGAACTGATTTCCGGGATGGTATAGATGCCCGTCGGAATATCTTCGATCAGGTGCGCCGTCGCTTCGCCTTTTACCAGCGCCTGTGCGGCAATGCGTCCCTGGTCGTAAGCGGCTGAGGCCAGGCTTGGGTAGCCAATCACGTCGCCGACTGCGTAAACGTGCGGCAGGGCGGTCTGATACATGCTGTTGACCTTCAGCTGACCGCGGCTGTCGGTTTCAAGCCCGATATTTTCCAGCTGCAGTGAATCGGTGTTGCCGGTACGACCGTTGGCGTAGAGCAGGCAGTCTGCTTTCAGCTTCTTACCGGACTTCAGGTGCATGATCACCCCGTCGTCACAGCCCTCAATCTTCTCGTACTCTTCGTTGTGGCGAATCACCACGCCGCTGTTCCAGAAGTGGTAGGAGAGGGAGTCCGACATCTCCTGATCGAGGAACGCCAGGAGGCGGTCACGGGTGTTGATCAGGTCAACTTTGACGTCCATTCCGCGGAAGATCGACGCATATTCACAACCAATGACCCCTGCGCCATAGATAATGACGTGGCGGGGTTCATGGTGCAGGCTCAGAATCGAGTCGCTGTCGTAAACGCGCGGGTGCGAGAAGTCCACGTCGGCCGGATGGTAAGGGCGTGAGCCGCAGGCGATAACAAATTTTTCAGCCGTGATGGTTTCAACCGAACCGTCGTGGCATTCGAGTGCCAGGGTGTGTTCATCCACAAAATGCGCATTGCCCTGCAAAATTTCACAGTGGTTACGCTCATAAAATCCCTGACGCATGCGTGTCTGCTGGTTAATAACGGTATCCGCATGATTCAGGATGTCAGCAAAGGATGAACGAAGAAGTCGGGAGTGGTCGCTGTAAAGAGGGTTCTGGTTAAATTCGATAATGCGGCTAACGGCGTGGCGGAGGGCTTTCGAAGGGATGGTGCCCCAGTGGGTGCAACCGCCGCCGACATTATGGTAGCGCTCGATGACCGCTACTCTGGCTCCCTGTTTCACCAGACCCATAGCAGCACCTTCGCCGCCGGGGCCGGAACCAATAACTATTGCGTCGTAATCGTAGGAATGTGGCATGGTAAGGCTTACCTGTTCTTATACATAAAAGCAACAGAATCATAACATCATTGCCAGGGTAACCCAATTATCGTTGTGCTTTTTTCGGGCAGTGGAGCACAAACCGCACGTAAACAATCATTCACAAAGCCAGGCAAACAGATTAATTTTATTCTCTGGTATAGTGCCATCAGGCCTTTGGAAGGATTCAACTATCGTGATGGGCGTAAGAGCACAACAAAAAGAGAAAACCCGGCGTTCGCTGGTGGAAGCCGCATTCAGTCAACTGAGTGCTGAGCGAAGTTTTGCCAGTTTGAGCCTGCGCGAAGTCGCACGCGAGGCCGGGATTGCGCCAACGTCCTTCTATCGTCATTTCCGTGATGTGGATGAACTGGGCCTGACCATGGTCGACGAGAGCGGCCTGATGCTGCGCCAGCTGATGCGCCAGGCGCGTCAGCGTATCGCCAAAGGGGGCAGCGTGATCCGCACCTCCGTATCGACCTTTATGGAATTTATCGGCAATAACCCCAACGCGTTTCGTCTGCTTCTGCGCGAGCGTTCGGGCACATCGGCGGCGTTTCGTGCCGCCGTCGCGCGTGAAATTCAGCACTTCATCGCGGAACTTGCCGACTATCTTGAACTCGAAAACCATATGCCGCGCGCGTTTACTGAAGCACAGGCTGAGGCGATGGTGACGATTGTTTTCAGCGCGGGTGCCGAAGCGCTGGATGTCAGCATTGAACAACGCAAGCAGCTTGAAGAGCGGCTGGTATTGCAGCTCAGGATGATCTCCAAAGGCGCGTACTACTGGTATCGCCGTGAACAAGAGAAACTGGCACATCAAACCGAAGAGTGAAGGTGAGTAATGAAACAGTCAGGTCAGGATAAAGGGACGCTGTTGCTGGCATTGATCGCTGGCTTATCCATTAATGGTACGTTTGCCGCTATTTTTAGCTCAATCGTTCCATTTTCGATTTTCCCGCTTATTGCGCTGGTGCTGACGGTTTACTGCCTGCATCAACGTTACCTGAACCGCACCATGCCGGTGGGGTTACCGGGGCTGGCCGCTGCCTGCTTTATTCTGGGCGTATTGCTGTATAGCACCGTTGTTCGCGCGGAGTATCCGGATATCGGCTCTAACTTCTTCCCTGCGGTACTGTCTGTGGCGCTGGTGTTCTGGATTGGCTCGCGCATGCGTAGCCGTAAGAGCCAGTTACCAGAGTAATGAATTATTTGTAGGGCAGGTAAGCGAAGCGCCACCTGCCAAAAACGCCGGATGGCGCTACGCTTATCCGGCCTACAGATCACCGTGCGGTAAGTAAAACGCCGCACTCCATATGGTGCGTATACGGGAACTGATCGAACAGCGCCAGACGTTCAACCTTGTGCGTCTGGCCTAATGTTTCGAGGTTCTTGCACAGCGTCTCCGGGTTACAGGAGATGTACAAAATACGCGGGTACGCCTGCACCATCTTCTCGGTTTCGCTGTCCAGGCCACTGCGCGGCGGGTCGACAAAAATCGTCTCACACTGGTAGCTCTTGAGATCGATCCCTTCCAGGCGGTTAAACTGGCGTACGCCGTTCATGGCCTGCGTGAACTCTTCTGCGGCCATACGAATGATCTGCACGTTGTCGATATGGTTGGCGGCAATGTTGTACTGCGCGGCTGCCACCGACGGCTTTGCGATTTCCGTTGCCAGCACGCGATCGAAGTTACGCGCCAGCGCCAGCGAGAAGTTGCCGTTACCGCAGTAAAGCTCCAGCAGATCGCCCGTTGACCCTTCCGTCGCCTTCAGCGCCCACTCCAGCATCTGCACGTTCATCGCGGCGTTCGGCTGGGTGAAGCTGTTCTCTACCTGACGATACACCATCTCTTTACCTGCCACCGGCAGGCGCTCGTCGATGTAGTCCTGATCCAGCATGATTTTGGTTTTGGTCGCGCGGCCAACCAGGTGAACGTTGATGTTCTGCGCGCGCAGCGCATCGCGCAGCGCTTCTGCCTGCTCGCGCCACTCGTCGTTAAGCGCTTTGTGATACAGCAGAGAGACAATCGCCTGATTGCTTTGCGTGGTCAGATAGTCAATCTGGAACAGCTTGTTACGCAGTACCGGATTGTTGCGTACGCCGTCCATCATCAGCGTCATCAACTGGTTAATGAGCTCGCTCGCCGCCGGAAAGCTGTCCACGCGGATACGGGATTTCGTCTGCTGATCGAAAATGATGTGGTACAGGTCGTCGCCGTCGTGCCAGATGCGGAATTCGGCGCGCATGCGGTAGTGGCTGACGGGAGAGCGGAACACCTCGGGAACGGGCGCGTTGAAAGGCGTCATCATACTTTGCAGGCGGACGACTTTCTCTGCCAGCTGCGCGTCGTACTGTTCTGTCGGGAGGTGTTCTGGGGTCATGATGCGTCCTGAGTGATAAAGAATTACGCGGGGATTGTAGGCATTGTTCAGGGGATGTCCAGATTTAATGGGCAATAGCTGTCTGGACATCCATACGTGTCTAATTGTAGCATTCTGTTTCCGGTCTCCTGAGAGTGAAAAGGGAATCCAGTGTAAATCTGGAGCTGACGCGCAGCGGTAAAGTCTGGCGGGATGAGCGTTGTAGACACTGTGAAAATGGGAAGTCTTCATCCTTATATAGCCACCTAGCCCGAAGACCTGCCGGGATCACGTCGCATTTGGTTTCATCATCGCGTGCTATCGATGAGGCCTGCGGCATCCTTCTTATATTGTGGATGCTTTAACAATGATTAAAAAAGTATCGCTGTTGACGGCGTTGTCCGTCACGGCATTTTCGGGCTGGGCGCAGGATAGCGCCGACTCGTTGGTGGTGACGGCAAATCGTTTTGAACAACCTGAAAAAACTATTCTGGCTGCAACCTCCGTTGTTACGCGTGCCGATATTGACCGTTGGCAATCAACCTCAGTCCTGGATGTTATGCGTCGCCTGCCCGGCGTGGATACGGCGCAAAGTGGCGGGATGGGGCAACTCTCTTCTCTCTTTATACGTGGCACCAACTCCAGCCACGTCCTGATCCTGGTTGATGGGATCCGCCTTAACCAGGCGGGCGTCACGGGGTCATCCGATCTCAGCCAGTTCCCGATCTCCCTGGTGCAGCGTATCGAATATGTTCGTGGACCGCGTTCGGCGGTATACGGCTCGGACGCGATCGGCGGAGTCGTAAACATTATTACCACTCGCGCGAAGGACGGTACCACGCTGAATGCAGGTGCAGGGTCGCATGGTTACCAGAATTATGGCGGCAGTACTCAGCAAACATTGGGCGACAGCACGCGCGTCACGCTTGCGGGTGATTACACCTATACCAAAGGGTTTGATGTGGTTGCGGACGGCAACAATGGTGGCTTTGCCCAGACCGATCGCGACGGCTTTATGAATAAAACGCTCTATGGTGCACTGGATCACGCATTCTCGGAGCAGTGGAGCGGATTTGTTCGCGGCTTTGGCTACAGCAACCGTACTGCCTACGACGGTTACTACAGCTCATTTACCCCCGATGTACTGGTCGATACCCGCCAGCTCTATAGTCAGACCTGGGATGCAGGATTGCGCTTCAATGATGACATCTTCCATTCACAGCTGCTCACCAGCTATAGTCACAGCAAGGACTATAACTACGACCCAAATTTGGGCCGCTACGATTCGACAGCCACACTGGATGAAATCAAACAGTACAACGTCCAGTGGCTGAACTCCGTTGATGTTGGCCATGGAAACATTGGCGCGGGCGTTGACTGGCAGAAGCAGAGCACCGAGCCGGGTACAAACTACGTGACCAACGGCTACGACCTGCGTAACACCGGCGTTTACCTGACCGGGCTGCAGCAGTTTGGTGACTTCACTCTGGAAGGAGCGGTTCGCAGCGATGACAACTCTCAGTTCGGCCGCCATGGCACCTGGCAAAGTAGTGCGGCCTGGGAGTTCGTGGAGGGTTACCGCTTCGTTGCTTCTTATGGTACGGCCTATAAGGCTCCGAATCTGGGTCAGCTCTATGGTTTCTATGGCAATGACCATCTTGATCCAGAAGAGAGTAAGCAGTGGGAAGGTGCGTTTGAAGGCCTGACGGCGGGCGTGAGCTGGCGCGTCTCCGGCTACCGTAATGACGTCGATAATCTCATCGACTTCGATAATAACCTTCAGCAATATTACAACGTTGGTAAAGCGCGCATTAAAGGTGTGGAAGCGACAGCATCGTTTGATACGGGCCCGTTGACGCATACTGTAGGCTACGACTATGTGGATGCCCGCAATGCCGCAACCAACGAACTTCTGGACCGTCGTGCTAAGCAGCAGGTGAAATATCAGCTCGACACGCAGATCTATGATTTCGACTGGAGCCTGACTTATCACTATCTCGGTACGCGTTACGACACTGACTTTGGTGCTTATCCGTCTGAGAAAGTAAAAATGGGTGGTGTCAGCCTGTGGGATGTCGCAGTTTCGTATCCTGTCACCTCACATCTCACAGTTCGTGGTAAAATAGCCAACCTGTTCGATAAAGATTACGAGACAGTTTATGGCTACCAAACTGCAGGACGGGAATACACCTTGTCTGGCAGCTACACCTTCTAATCCGCGTCCCACCGTGCTGGTGTTTGATTCCGGCGTCGGTGGGCTTTCGGTCTATGATGAGATTCGGCATCTCCTGCCGGATCTCCATTACATCTACGCCTTCGATAACGTCGCTTTCCCGTATGGGGAAAAGAGCGAAGATTTTATTGTTGAGCGTGTGGTTGAAATCGTCACCGCTGTACAAAAGCGCTATCCCCTTGCGCTGGCCGTCATCGCCTGTAATACGGCAAGCACCGTTTCTCTTCCCGCCCTGCGTGAAAAATTCCAGTTCCCGGTTGTGGGCGTTGTTCCTGCGATAAAGCCTGCCGCGCGCCTGACGGCGAACGGCATTGTGGGTTTGCTGGCAACGCGAGGCACGGTAAAGCGTCCTTATACCCGCGAGCTGATCGACCGTTTTGCCAACGAATGCCAGATTGCGATGCTGGGTTCGGCTGAGCTGGTGGAGATGGCTGAAGCGAAGCTGCATGGAAAAGCGGTATCACTCGACGAGCTGCGTCGTATTCTTCGTCCGTGGCTGCGGATGCCCGAACCTCCGGATACCGTTGTGCTGGGCTGCACCCACTTCCCGCTATTACAGGAAGAGTTATTAGAGGTATTGCCGGAGGGGACGCGCCTGGTGGATTCCGGCGCGGCTATCGCCCGTCGTACGGCCTGGCTACTGGAGCATGAAGCGCCGGATGCGAAATCTACCGATGCGAATATCGCGTTTTGTATGGCCATCACGAAAGAGACTGAGCAACTTTTACCCGTTTTACGCCGTTATGGCTTTGAAACGCTCGAAAAACTGGCGCTGTAGCACGGTTTTGAGCAAAAAAGAGACGGTTGAAAGTTTTTTTTAAAAGAGGGGTTGTCAACGTCTGAGAACTCCCTATAATGCGCCTCCACTGACACGGAACAACGGCTTACAGGCCGCCGGGTTAGCGGGGTTCAGAGATGAACGCCGGCAGAGAAAAGCAAAAATAATCGCTTGACTCTGAATGAGGAAAACGTAATATACGGGACCTCGCAACGGTGAGCTTAACGCCGCGTTGCAACTGCTCTTTAACAATTTATCAGACAATCTGTGTGGGCACTCAAAGTGACATGGATTCTTAATGTCTTCGGACAATAAATGAATACCAAGTCTCTGAGTGAACATAC
>NZ_JBMKIW010000012.1:0-106687 GCF_049237205.1 Enterobacter cloacae complex sp. SHL009 | reverse complement strand
GTGCTGGCACTTGATGCGTCGGTGTAGCTGTTGGCCTGGTTCAGCGTGCTGGCACTGGATGCATCGGTGTAGCTGTTAGCCTGGTTCAGCGTGCTGACACTGGATGCATCGGTGTAGCTGTTGGCCTGTTTCAGCGTGCTGGCGCTGGATTCGTCGGTGTAGCTGTTGGCCTGATTCAGCGTGCTGGCGCTGGATGCATCGGTGTAGCTGTTGGCTGCGGCCAGCGATGCGGCATCACCTGCCTCACGGGCGGCCTGCTCTGCGGCTATTGCAGAATTGAGCTGGCCGACGTTGGCGGCATCGGTGTCTGCTGTACCTGCTGCAACACTCGTTATCTGGCGCTCATTGCCAGCGCTGCCCACGGAAACCGAGTTATCCCGATCCGTTACAGAACCCGCACCGAGTGCAACGGAGTTATCTTTGTTCGCAACTGCACCCTTGCCCACAGATGTGGCGGAATCGGCAAGAGCCTTGCTTTGAGAACCCAAAGCAAGGCTGCCCGTACCCGTCGCTCCGGCCTGAAATCCGGCCGCAATCGAATAATCACCGCTGGCTAAGCTGTTACCGCCGGTGGCGACAGAACCTACACCCGACGCCGATGACTGCGTACCTACTGCCACCGCGCCTGTATTTGAGGAGTTTGCCTGAAAACCAAGTGACGTCCCGTTTGTTACGGCTGACGCACCGCCACCGATTGCCGTGCTGGCTCCTCCTCCTGATGTGGATGCACCATTACCTAAGATGGTTGTTGCGGCGCTCTCAGTGGCAGCCTGCGATGTTGCCGGATAAATCGACAGCATGATTAATGCTGTTAATACTTTGAGTGAGTTTTTCATATTACTGTCCAAAGGAATTAAATAGAGGGCATAAAAAAAGGCGCTGATATGCGCCTTTTATCTGCCGTTAATCATTACCAGCCGCTAAGGCGGCCGAATTTAGAGATGATCTTATTGATTGTGCCGCTGTCAGCTGAGGGACACTGATTGAGCATTTTCTTTCTTGCGTCCGACGTGTGGCCGGGAAGAAAGCCGTGCTTGTTTTTCTTCTTAACTGACATGAACGTTTTATACATCGGGCCACATTCGGCGGGACTGCTGCCGTCAAGCTTTCCGGCCAGGCACAGCACGATCGCGCACGGATCGTTCGGGTCGGCTTTCTGGCCGTCGGCAGCGAACGCCGGGCAGGCGAGGGCGCACAGTAGCGCCGCCGTGATTACGGTATGCTTCATCATTCATTCCTCTGAGGGGATAAGGGCACTAACGCCCGGTGGTTGTTCAACGCCGGTGACGGTCTGAAGGACTCAGACACCTACCGCCGTTATCGGTAGAAGATAATTTCCGACGTGTTGCAGGTCAGGCAGCCGGGGTGGGGACGATACTCAACGATCCCGTGATAGCCGCCATCACGTAACCATGTTTTGGCCGCAAAGTAGCGCTGGCCGTCCGGGGCGTTCACTACCGCCCGCGAGGCGTGCGCCACCGCGTACCACTGTGTGGCCGGGTAAACCCCGCCGGGTTGGAAGTGGGCAAGCACCTGCGACCAGTGCCCCTCCGTTACCGACGAGGCCACGACCAGGCGGTTAGGTTCCCATACCGGCAGGGTGGCCGTTACCGGCTGCGCCGGTTGCGACCAGTTAACGGCCGCAGGCTCCGGCGGCGAGGAGCAGCCCGCCAGGAGGACGGCCAGCGCCGTCAGGTCGGTCAGTTTAGGCAGCATCATTGAAACTCTCCTTCATGGCCTGCATGTGCAGGGGTTTAAAATAAACGTCGTTCATGCGGCGCACGTTGCCGTGAACGTCAACGCTCGCGATAACGTCAACGCAGTGCAGAACCTTGCGCAGCAGAACGTCAACCGGCATGCCACGGCACGCCGGGTGCTCATAGCAACGGTCAATCAGCCCGGAGATACACTCGCGCGGGCTACCCGCGTGAAGGGAGGACATAAACCCCTCGTGCCCGGACTCAATCAGCTTGAGGGCATCCCACGCCTCGCGCCCGCGGACTTCGGCAAGCAGCGGGCGGTCGGGGTTCATACGGTAGATGGCGCGCACCAGTCGATCGGAGGTGACGATTGCTCCCTCCCCGGCGTCTGCCGGATAGAACAGGTGAACGTAGTTTTTCTGGCTGTAAAACTTCAGCTCCGGGTTGTCCTCGATAGTGATAAGGCGCAGCCAGTCCGGGATGTAGCGCAGCAGCATCTTCATGTAAGTGGTTTTTCCCGAACCGGTTTCTCCCACCACAAAGAGCGTTTTGCCGTACTCGACGCACTTTTCCATAAATAGCGGGATATTCCCGCTCTGATAGAGCGCGCTAAGCTCGTCGTCTCTGGATACCACCTTCTCAATACCCTTTACCCGATCATAAAAACCGTCATCGATGTACGACTGATGCGTGCGCTGGAAATAATCCGGCTTACGCAGGGTGATCGAGATGGTGTTGCGCTCGCAGGCCGGGGGCACCACTATCTGGCAGCGTTCCCCGGTCGGCAGCGTGGCCGAGAGGATGGGCGAGGTATCATCAATGGTGTCGTTATTCCACACGGCCAGCGCCCTGGCAAAGGACGAGCACTGGCGCAGCGTGACCGGCGAGGCGTGCATTTCCCAGCGCCCGTTAATTTTTGTGTGGATCTCGCCGGGGCGGTTGATGGCGATCTCCGTCAGCCCCTCCCGGCTCAGGTAGTCCCCGAACAGCAGGTCGCGCAGGTGTGACAGCGCGACGTTGCCCTCTGACGGGGTATCAGTCAGGTTATCGTCCATCGCTTACCTCATGCGCAGTCTGTAGACGTCTGAAAAATCAATATCCGCCCCGGTGACAAGGCCAATCACATCCCCTTGGTTGAGGTACATCGTTGGCGGAATGTTGATGCTGTTTTCCAGCAGCGTTTTTGCCATTTCCGCCGTGGCCGCGCGGGTATTCTCCGTATAGTCGGTGTTGCGATCCCTGCCCGGTGACGAGCCGGAGGCCGCTGCGGCAATATCCTGTACCGAACCGAGCAGGAGGGTATTACCTATCCGCTCCAGCCAGTGATTGTCTATCCAGCCCGCGACGCCGTTCTCGCCCATCGCGCCCACGGCCTGGCTGTCAGCCATCGGAATCACCAGGCGTCCGGGTTCAGGCGTGCGCAGCTCGGTGATGGCGAGAAAAAGCCGCCCCTGCCCGTTTTTCAGCGTTCCGGTGCGGTACAGGCCGCGCGCTTCAGTCCCAGCCGGGATAAGGGTCACGGCATTGCTGGCGCTGTAAACGTCCTCGCTGATAAGACACTTGAAACGCCCGCCCACGTCCGAAACGAAGCGCTGCATCATCGCGCAGGGGATATGTCTGTCGGACGGTATATACAAATCCGGATCGAGACCGAGCCGCTTCACGCCGGTGATGCGCGCCAGCCCGTTATCCTGCGCCTGTCCTGCTGGCGTCGCAGAGCCCGGCGCGGACGCCCTGCCCGCTGACGGTGCGTTACTGCCTGTCGTGCGTTTAGGGGCGCTGGTTGTACTCACCGTGCCGCTTTCTGCCAGGGCGCTGACCTTGTCAAACGTTACGGGGGCCGGCGATTCGGGCGGCGACGCGGCGGTATCGTCCGGTTCTGTCGTCTCCTGCCCGGCGCTGTCTGTCAGCTGCCCCAGCGGGTTCAGATCCCGTCCGATGTTCTGGCGTTCGCGGGCAGGGGAGGTGGTTTGCGCTTCCGGTTCACGGCTGGCGCGCGACGCGCTGCCGTCTCCCTTCAGTTTCCCCATCAGATAATCCCCGCCGGTGGCGATAATGACCAGCAATACCAGGCTGATAACGGCCAGCACGAGCGTGCGGTGGCTGCGTCGCTTCGCGTGCTGCACCACCTGCGGCTGTCCGGGCTGCACCGCGCCTGCGGCGGGTTTGTCGCCGTCAATCTCTGCCCGCGCCCGCTCGCGTGCTTCCGCCTCCAGTTCGGCGGCGGTTTTAATGTCTTCCTGTTCGTTCATCATTTGCTCTCCAGTTTCACGTCCGGTGAGACGGTGCTGCCGTTCGCCACTGTGACCTGTCCATAGCTGCCGTTTTCAATCCCCACGACCTGGCTGCCGTAGCGCAGCACAAAGCGCGGGGAAAGCGAGCGCAGGACCATCACCCGGTAGTTGCCCTCGGTGCTGAAGGTCGGGGTGATCACCTGTTCGCTGCCGCCGACGATAACCGTCGGCGACGGGATCCGCTTCTGCGGGGAAAAGCCGAGATAGGTAAACCGCCCGTCGTCATACGCAAAATCCGGGGTGATGGACGCCGAGCCTGCCGCCACGCGGCGGGTATAGTTCCAGTTACGCGGCGCGGTGGATTTCTTGAGGGCAAGCTGAATGCGCTCTTTTTCCTGCGCGGCCTGAAGCTCCTGCTGACGGGCGAGGCGGGCGGCGTCGTTCTGCCTGCGGGTATCGTCGGGATAGCTGAAGCGCACCACAAAGGCGAGGTTTCCTGCCTCGCGGTCGCTGTCGATCACGTTCAGCATCAGGCTGTAGTCGCGCTTCGTGGTGGTCACAAACAGGTTGGTCTGCCAGTCCTGCTGCGTGGGGGTGAAAATCTTCTGGACGGTTTTGCCGTCCGCATCCGTAACCGGCTGCTTCACCGGCGCGGGGCTAATCCCCACGCGGTTACGGTCGGGCGTGATCGTCCAGCCCTGCGGAAAACCGGCCGTGGCGGTGATCACCTCCTCGTCGGCGTCAAAAACCAGCGTCGTAATGTAGCCCGCCCGCGTGTTGATAACCGTCGTGTTCTGGCTGTTGTAGGGGATGTTCTGCATGCGGCTGTCAAAGGCGCTGCCGCGCGGCGTTGCCGCACCCCATGCTGACGCGGCGGTCAGCAGAAGGGCGCACATCAGCACTTTATTCATCGCTTTTCTCCTTAAACCGCTGATAACTGGTGACCGTGAAGCCGAACGGGTTCACCTCGCGCTCGGAGGCCGTCATTTTCTTCTGCGGGAAATAGCGGTAGGTCATGCGAATCGTCCAGTAATCGTGCGTCTCGGTGTTATCCTTGACCTTTCGAATGGTGCGCTTGATGCGCATCAGCTCCACCATGCTGGAGCCGGTGCCCGCTGAGGGCACGTTGGAGAGGATTTCCACCGTGACAACATAGGCCGCCTTCTGAAACACGGCGTCCGGGGCGTCGGGGCTGTCAAACCAGTCGAGGTATTCCTTGTTGACCGCGTCGCTGTTGAACATCTGCGTTTCCCTGTAGTCCTGCTGAAGGGCGAAATAGTTGTACCCCTCGCGGCGCTTCACATAGCTTGCGGACTGCGACAGATTGAGCACCTCGGAGGTGTCCAGCTTGTCCTCGCCGACGGTGGTGACGCGCTCGATGCGCCCAGTCTGACGGTCGAGCGTGTACAGCTCCACGGTGGTGGTTTTGAGCGGCAGAAGCAGGATAAGGGCGGCAAGGGCGCAGACGAGCAGCAGCCCGGCGAGCGCCGCCACGATCCAGCCCGCCTTTTTCATGCGCATATCCCGCTCAAGAATGGCGTTCTCAAACGAGCGTGAGTCGCTCAGGGCTTTGGCGGTAAGTTCAGACATGAGGGGTTAACTCCTGAATAATGGCCGGGGAATTGACCGGCTCCGGGTTGCCCGACACGGGCGGAAGTGAGGTATTTCGCTGTGCGCAGCCTGCAAGCAGGCACAGCATCAGCAGCGTGATGCCGTATTTCATGGTGATTTCCTGTTATGAAAGACGTGACAAAGCCGCAGGACGCCGTTGCGGCGTCCCGCCGGATTCAGTCATGCGGGGTTATCGTTGATAGCGTTCCTGCATCCTCTGAACGGCGGCGCGGCTGCGGCTGCGCGCATCGCCGGAGGTGCGGGAGGCGGTGGAGGCCGTTGCGCTGCCGGTGCTGTTCAGGTTCTGTGAGGCTTTATCTCCCACGCTACCCGCTGTGTTGGAGACGATTTTCTGGCCTGATCCTATTCCCGATGCGGCGAGTGCCTGCGCGGCACCCTGCGCGGATGCCCCTGCGAGCGCCTCGGCGAGTTTCCAGGTCAGCACCATCACGGCAGCGGCACCCGCCGTGCCGAGGAAGACCTGAACGGCCAGGGTCAGGTAGTTGGCTTCCGATGCGTTTGTGGCGCCCGCCAGAATGTAGTCCAGATAATTCATTACTACCGTCAGGGCGATGCCACTGAACAGGGAGGTAAGGATGCAGCCCAGAATAATTCTGAGCCAGTTGCTGAACATATCCCGGAACCATGACCACATCAGGCAGTAGATAAAGATCGGGGCGGTCGCCAGCATCAGCAGCATCACCAGTTCGGCAATCAGGTTAATGATGGCCGTGATGCCAACAAGTAACGCTACGCCTGCCCAGATTAGAAACTGCGCCAATACGCCTTTTAGGGGAACGTAAGTCGATGTATCGTATGTATAAAGCTTTTCTCCAAGTTTCTGTGATTTATCCCAGACCGTATCCAGCCGCGTCCATATGGATGCATCTCCGCTGAAGCCGTCCCGCAGGCCGGTGATGGCATCCGAAACCAGATCGAGATAGCCTCCGGCGTTGGTGACGAAAATCATGATAATGAGCATCCGGCTCACGTCCCAGACGATCTCCTCGAAGGGGCGGACAAGCTTGCCTGCCATCGTCTGGTAGGCGCGCCACGTGATGTACAGCGAGAGCACCGCGACGGAGAACAGATGCGCCATCCATCCCCCCGTCGTGGCGGCCACGCCGTTCAGTACGCTGTCAAACCCCTCCATGATGTGGCTGTTTAGTCCGACAAAAATTCCGCTCATAGTGCGTCCTCATGTCGAAAATGAGCATTACTTTTTGGTAACGTCATTGATTGTTATAGCGTTTGATAATTTCATTATGTTCCGCAATAACATCCGGCTTATCTCGCTCAATTTTGTATGCCGTATTTGCGTGCGCGCAATCTTCGGCTTGCCAGGTGTTATTGATCAGGCACTCCTCATATTTCCTAAGCATGTCGTCATGATGTGCCGTATACCACTCCACGGAGGTTTTATCCTCGCAGCCGGTCAGCGCGGCCACGGAGGCCAGTACGATAAATGTCAATGTCTTCAGTTTCATGGGGTCACCTGTCAGTTAAGGTCTGCGATAGGAGCGGTGCGCATCTGCTCGGCCTGCGCCTTGCGGCGCTGTTCGGCAAGCAACTGGTTGCGCATTTCGCTTTGTTTGACGGACATTTCCCACTGTGAGGTCAGCGCGTTAAGCTGGATGCTTCGCGCGGCCACCACGTTCGCCAGATCCTGCGATTCCTTGCTGTCCTTCGCATTCTCAATGCGACCGGCGAGATCGGTAATATCGCGCAGCGTGTCGTCAATTTTTTCCTGAATATCCGAGGTGTCCTCGACGGACACCGCCTGATTCAGGAGCATCTGCTTGCAGCTGTCCCGGTACGCCTCGCTGGCGTTCTCCGGGCAGCTGTCGAACAGCTTGTATTTGTCATACAACCTGTTCAGTTCTCCAGCATACGACCCGCCGGAGCTGGTCAACAGGTCGTTTAACGAAATCCCCCTGTTTTTCAGATTTTTAATGTCTGACGTCAGACTTTTCGCCTGATTCAGGAATGCCTGCACGTCCCTAATGCCGGTGGCCGCCGCCAGCTGTTCCTTGTAAGCGTTCATCTGCGCCTGGTAATGTTCGACGGTCTGCTGCCACTGCTGGAGCTTCTCAGCCCACTGCTTCATATCGTTAGCGTTGGCGACTTCATCGAACACGGGAATACCGGCCTGAGCCGGGGTGTGAAATAGACATAAGGCGACGCTCAGCGCCGCCAGGGTGGTTTTCAGCTTCATGGTGTTATCCTCTTGTGATTAAACGGCACGCCTCAGCATTTCGTCTTTCCAGTCTTCCGGCTGCATTCCCTCCTGCCAGATTTCGTCGAAAATTTTCAGGTTATCCGCACTGGCACTGAGCAGCTTCGTGTAGCGCCCCAGCCCGGACAGGTCGAGGGTGATTTGCGCGATATACGGGCGCACGTCACCGCGCCGCAGCGGAGATTTCATGATCACCATCTGGCGGGCATAGGGGTCGAGCGTGGTGACAATATCGAAGACCGGTTTCGGCACCCGCAGCATGTCCACGTAGTCGCTTTCCTTAGCCTGCTGGTTCGCCATAAAGATCCGTGTGCTGCACTGTTCGATGATGGCCGCCGAGATCTCGTGCTTGCACATCTCCTCCGGCGACTGCGTGGCCGGGAAAAAAATGCCGTTGAGCTTTCGGATAACCTTCAGCATGTCGAGGGCGAATTTTGAGAACTCCGGGTCCTGAAGCCATTTCCAGAATTCATCCATGAAAATGACCAGACGCCGACCGTCGAGCAGGCTGGTCACGCGGTAAAGCAGATAGAAGGTGAGCGGACTGCGCACGTCCTTGTCGTCCAGGAACTCCGTGCCGTCGATGCCGAAATTATCAATATTGTCGATATCAAAGGTGTCCACGTCGTTATCAAAGACCCAGCCAAACTCTCCGCCCTGCGCCCACTGCTGGAGACGGATGCGCAGCCCGTTTATCCGCGCGTCCTTCGTCGGGGCTTCGTGCAGCACTTCCAGAATGCGGGTGATACCGTTGCGGCGCAGCTCCGGCGGGTAGTCCAGCATGATGGTATCTACCGCCTCGCTGAGACGCTCCTCGTCACGCGGGTCAAGCGGTTTGCCGTCGCGCGTGCAAATCATACGCATCAGCTTCTTGAGGAAGTTGCGGTTACGCTTCGTCGGGGAGAGCGCAAAGGGGTTAAGGCCGGTTTTCTCGCCTGAACGGAAACGGAAGTACGAGCCGCCCTGGAGGCGTATCGACATTTCCGCCGAACGGTCTTTATCAAAGACCACTGAGGTGAAGCGCTTTTTCGTCGCCCCCGGCGCAAATGACTCAGGACACCGGTATTTCTGCATCAGGTGCTGAAACATCATCAGCAGGGTCGATTTACCCGTCCCGGTGCTGCCGAGCAGCATACAGTTGCCCGGCGGCTTCTCGCCGAACTCGTCCACGTCTGCCTGGCTGTTGTGAAGACTGACGTACTGACAGCCCCCCGACGGGGTCGGCACCACGGCAATCGCCTCTCCCCAGGCATTCCCGTCCCGCTTGTGCGGGTGGAAGTTGTGAAACGACACCATTTCGGCGTAGTTGAGGCTGCTCACCGGCACGAGGCGCGGGCGCATGTCATACACGCCCGGCAGCTGCGCGAGGTAGGCCGCCGTCAGCGACTCGCGGGACAGGGTCATGATGAACCCCAAATCCTTCAGCGTATCAGCCAGGGTGTTGGTGTCCTGGATAACCTGCTCGCTGGTCGGGGCGCGGATAATCAGTGTCTGGTGATACCTGCCGAACGAGATAATGCCGGACTGAAGCATGTCGCGGGCAACCTTCAGATCTTCCTGCTGGGACACCGCATCGTCCTCAGCTGACTTCAGGCGCTTCTCGATCGTGCGGATGCAGCCGCGCGCTTCATCTTTGCCCATGCAGGTATAGGACTGCGTCAGAACGTACCGGCAGCGGGCATAAAGGAGCGAGTCATACAGCCCGGTGACGGTTTCAGTGCCGTAATCCTTGATTTCCAGCCCACGAAAGTAGCTCTGGCCGTCGACGTGGCTGACCTGGCCAATGTCGGTGGAGGGGAAGATGTCGGTGCCGCCGAGCACGTCATAGAACGGGGTGCGCGTGACCCGGACTTTCTGCCACCTGCCGGTGATAAGGTAGTTGTAAAAGGCGAGCTGAGAGGAGAACACCCTGCCGTTTTCCTCATACGTGCCGAGCGGCCTCGCCGAGTAGCGCGACAGCGCCGTGCCGATCGATTCCCGGTACTCCAGCATCACCTGCAGGGCGTTGTCGAGGAGGGTTTTGCGTTCGCCCAGAGACTTCTGCTTCATGGCCGCCCGCTCGATGCCCGTGTGAGGATTGAAGCAGGCGGTGAAGAAGAGGCGGCGGCGGTAGAACGGTTTGTTCTTCCGCGAGGCGTAGAACAGGCGCGCTATCTCGTCTGAAAACGCAATCCCGGACTGACACTCAAGCGAGTCGGTAAATTCGTCGCTCACCAGGTGGGTATAAAAGGTAAAGGGCAGCCCCTCAAAGGAGCGGATAACGTTGTTGAGCTGCATGTCCAGGGTGGCGAGGTAATGCTCATCCTCGCATTCAAAAATGGTGCCGCCGATCTCCCAGGTGCTGACAAAGTCACCTTTTTTATTCTTCACCACCTGCTCGTGCAGGTGCGAAGACCAGGGGAGATAGCGGGACAGCGGGATACTCTCGTTGAGCCGCATATGTTTTATAAACTCCGTAACGTCAATGGCGTCGTACTGGTTTGCGACAAGCGCCTTTGTCCCGAAATGCCGGGTTGCCGCGCGGTTGCCGCGTGTTTTAAACGCCAGCAACATCAGGTCAAAGAAATGGATGTCCTGTTTTGCCAGGCGCCTTAGCTCAATAAAGGCAGGGATGAGCAGCAGGAGAAGCCAGTAAAAGCGTGACCAGACAGCCGCCAGGGTAAGGATGCACAGGGTGAACAGCAGGGGTACAAGCGGGATCCCCCACAGCGCCGCCGGTCTGGTCAGCGCCTTGTTGAGGATGGTCATTCTGCCTCCTTAGGCCGCGAAGTAGGCACCGAACCCGGACGCCCCGGCGAGCAGGACGCCCGACCAGAAGACGCGCTGGAGATCGTGCCAGGCCTTGCCGTCAACCAGCATCTTGTAGGCGATAAAGGCCACTGCACAGCTGATGGTAACAACCGACATACTGGTGAGGCCGAGGAAAACCCAGTTAATGGCGTCGCTGCCCTTCTGAAATGCCTGGTCGGCGCTGGCCGCCAGTGCCGGAACTACAGGCAGGGCGAGGAGAGAGGCCATCAGGCGGGTAGCGGTGTTTTTAATGGTGCGAAAAGTCATGATTTTTCCTTAATCAGAAGACACAGCGAGGCCGCCGCGCACGACGTGTGGCGGATAAGCGGGGTCGCTGGTCAGTGTGGTGTCGGGTGCCGGTATAACGCCACGTATGACGCTGTCCGGATAAACGGTGTTGTCGGACGGGACGGAGGGCGCTTTCCCGGATGCGGGAGAGATTGCCTGCCGTTCTGCCCGCGTTGAGGGCACAACGTAGCCAATACGCTGTACGTAGCTTGTGTTGCCGAACGCGCTTTCCGGGCGCTGACCGGTTTCAAAGTTGCCGGAGTAATAGCAGCTCAGGGCGCGCTGTAAGGTGCCTCCTCGTTGATAACAGTCGGTGATGATTTTCGCGGCAACATTCATGTTGTCGCACGGATTTAACATGGATTCGGCGCTGACGCCGAACTGCGGGAAATTAGTGCTGGTTATCTGCATCAGTCCCACCGAATAACGGTGTTTCTTCTGCTTAATGTCCTCCACAATTTTTAACGCCTCGTCTTTCGACGCTGGCAGATGAGAAATAACGCGGCTCCTGCCGCCCTTTACCGGAACAATTTCAGCAATGGCATACGGATTTAAGCCAGATTCGGTACGGGTAATGTCGCGAATGGTATCGGGGTGAACGGCGGGGGCACACTGCATGGCGAGCTGGAATAGCGCGGCAGTGGTTAACATATTAATCCTTCAGCGAATTTTTATTTCACCATGGAACTTTTTAGTTTCGATGTTATAGATAACTTCGTTACCTTCGACCTAAGAAAGAATTGACCTTGTGTTCAGTTTCTAAGTCGTAGATGCATTGTTCTTTCTATAGAGTAAAATATCACCATTTGCATAGTCTTTATTGATATCAAGAATATACTTCCCTTGGGTGTCAATAAGAGCTACTCCAATTTTAATTAAGATTGGTCTGTCTATGTTTTTAACTGAATATACAATATGCGTATGTTCTATATTTTCGTCTTCATTCAACATGTTTTTTCCGGTCATTAAGTTGTTGAGTAATTAAATCAATTCGTTTTAGCTTTTTCGCAATCAGAACCGAGGATTTAGAGTTTTTCTTACCCTGTTCTTTTTGAGTAATAATAGCAATTTCCATTCTCAGACACGCGCGCTCAATCAGCAACTCTCTCGTGTGCTCTGGTAGCTCTTTTGTGGTCCAGCTCGAGTTGATGGCTGATGAAATGCGATCTCTGCGACAACTTAGGCGCTTGTCACCGGCCATTATCGCAAATTTATTGTTTTTCAGGGCTTTTATACGAACCTTTTGCATAGTCATATCTACTTCTCCATTGCATGAGTAATCCGTCGGAGTTCGGGAGCACAAGAAAGGCTTGGATCAGACGGCTTAACGATGCAGAGGAAGGCTCAGAAGATGCGGGCACACCATTAATCTCCTCTATACGCGGGTCACGGCTGATCTGCTGTCAGGTTCTAGAGAGCTAACGCGTGTGTTGCGTGCGTGTATCACACATTCATTGTTAAGATAATTTAAACAAATGATATTTAGTTGATATTATTTTACCGACACGGGCGTGCGATATCCATATGATTGCCGGAAGCAAATCACAGGTTAAGATGATGGTTCCCAAACGTTTAAGAGCAGCACGACATAGAGCTGGTTTGTCTCAGGAGAAATTCCTGCAGTTAACTAACGTGGAAGCTGTCAGTGATAAATCGCAGATTTCAAATTACGAATCAGGTCGACACTCACCGCCTTTTGAATTTGTGGTGCAGATTGCTAAGGCGCTGAACTATCCAGAAGCCTATTTTTATACGGTGGATGATGATTTTGCAGAGCAAATTCTGTTGATACACAGGAACAAAAACAATCCTGATTTCAATCCATATTTTAAACCTTTAAAAGAAGCGCTTGATGCTGTTAATGCTTTAAAAAAGATGTTAGATAAAGCTACAGGTACAAAATAGAGTTTCTTACCGTCAACTGGCGCAGCGCGATCTCACTCGCCCCTGAAAATGTCGTCTCCTCAAGCCCTGGGTTACGGCTAATTGCTGCTATTAACTTTTAAAAGAGCATGAGGTTGTCAGGGATATGCTAGTACGGTGTCACACTGTCTGTAAATAGCCAAAATATCGCCAGTATACTGTTGTGGATTCCATTTTACATGGTTGAAAGTTCTCTTATAAAGCAATGCTTTCAGTCAATTGTTTTGTCTAAGATCATGCTTTTGGTGTGAAAGATCGTGTAAGTCAGAGTAAATAGATCATTTGTCTGTAGGATTACATACACCGCTTTTATAAATCTTTATCTTTAAAGTCAATTGGTTATGGTTTTTTATTATTCTGAAATAAAAAATTCTATTATATTTGAGAAAAATTACCCTTGTCGCAAGAATAATCTGAAACCACAAGTTAACTGATTGATATAATTGTGTGTTTTGTTGGGGTGGGGTTGAGATATAAAAAAATCGTTTCAGCTAAGATATTTTCAAGGATGGCGGTTTTATTAAGTTTCCTTGTTAAATAATTTAGTTTATAACGGAGAGTGTGATTTTTTAATGATTAATGTAGAGGTGCAATAACCGTCTGAAGGTGATAGCTATTGTATTGAAATTAATCCGGAGAACGTCAGAACTGGATACTAAGACGGCTCATAATTTGTTGGGTGCTAAAATTCAGTTAAAACCTTATTAGCTGTAGAGAAGACCTCAGGATTACGGGGCGCTCTGCTGCTGGAAGACGGGCCATGCTTCCCTGCAACATAGGGTATTGAGGCATAAAAAGCCAGAACAATTGTGGTGAAGCAAACCTGCACGAGAACGTCGAACGAGAGCATCACTTTCGGATGCTTGTGAATAAATACTAACAGGCTGTACAGGTAAGAGGCGGTGGAAACCATCAGTGATGTCTGGCGCGGAAGTGGAGTACATTAATCGCTGTTACATTATTTGAGTGATACTTATTTACCGAACAAACAAGGCCTTTCCATAAGTGATCTGGGAGTGTATCTGCCGTAAGGCTGCTGCATGTAAACCTTGAAGCTAAGCTTAATGGGATGGAGGCTGATAGTAGATGGGGATTTCTTACAGACAATTACAGGGTCTGCACTGTGTACTTACTCATGCAAGGCTGAAGGATTGTTGCATTTTGATTCGATTTGAAATATTTTGAAATGAGTAATGGCTTTTTTTTCTTCTGGCGAATTTAAAATAATTGCAAGTTAAAAAAGTTATAAAAAACATATCTTAAATATAAATCTGATTTTCATCGAGCTGCATCTTTAAAAATGGTAAGTGGTCGTTACTTAAGCCTAAAAAGGTTCTGTTGAGCTCGCAAGTTAATGAGATAATTATATTGGAATAATCCTAAAAAGATGAAGGTGTTCAAAAATATTACAATCTAATTGCATTTAGTGTTTGTATCTGATTTTTGTGGGTTGGGCTAAATATCTAAAGCCACACTGTAATT
This sequence comes from Enterobacter cloacae complex sp. SHL009, assembly GCF_049237205.1. Lineage (NCBI taxonomy): Bacteria > Pseudomonadati > Pseudomonadota > Gammaproteobacteria > Enterobacterales > Enterobacteriaceae > Enterobacter > Enterobacter cloacae complex sp. SHL009. Next base: position 92,423 of record NZ_JBMKIW010000012.1, on the reverse strand, counting down.
GATGTTTTTTTAATTTACTTAAACACTAAAGAAATTGGTTCACCTGCCGATTAGCATTGCTGTGGGAAAATATTTGCATTTTCTTATTAACCACAAAAATTAAGCCGTTATTACATTCATCTCTTGAAGATGAACATATGCTAATCATTAAGGAAGAATAATGTTCAAAAATCTCAATATCAGCACCCGGCTTACCATGGCATTTGGCGTGATAGTTGTATTGATGACAGTTGTCTGCGGATTGCTCTACATGAGCTTCGACAGGGTAACGGCTGTTAGCAAACTTAATGTCCACAGCTATAAAGTTGTTGATAATCTGCGCACAGTTACAGAGAACCTCATTAATATGGAGACAGGCATCCGTGGATTCGCACTCACGGGTAAACAGGATATTCTTCAGCCATTTTCTGAGGGGGATGAGGCGTTTAGACACGGAGTAAGTGAGCTCTTAACACTCACAAGTGATAATCAATCACAACAGAATAAATTTTTAAAAATTTCTCAGCTTGAGGATGAATGGAAAAATTCATTTGCCCTTCCGTTAATCCAGAACAGGAACGAAGTTACAAAAGGGTCGCTCAATATGGATTCATTCATCTCTGGACTTGAACACAACTCCGGCAAAGCTCAAATGGATCGTATCCGTGACGTTATTAATGAAGCGCTGCGTGATGAATATAGCATCATGTCAGAGCGGCAGGCACGCCTTGCTGATGAGCGTTTTAAAACGCGAATGATGATTGTTATTGGCTTGCTCGCAGCCGCTGTCACCGCGCTTCTTGCGGGTACCTTGTTATCACGCAGTATTCTCAATCCGTTAAAGCATGCAGTGAATACGGCTGATACCATCGCGTCGGGTGATCTTACATCGGTCATTACAATCGACCGAATGGACGAAACAGGCAAGCTGCTTGTGGCTCTTGATAACATGCAACAGAGATTAAAATCGCTCGTCACTGAAATCAAAATCACTGCTTCTTCAGTCGATCTTGCGGCCGGGGAAATCGAGCAGGGCAATATGGAGTTATCTTCCCGTACTGAGGAACAGGCCGCTGCTTTGCAACAGACAGCTGCCAGTATGGAGCAGTTAACAATGACCGTTCGCAACAATACAGAAATTGCTGAACATACGGCTATGTCCGCCAGAAAGACAGAAGAGCTGGCCCGGGAAGGGGAGTCTGCTGTTGGTGAAATGAGCGAAACGATGCAAAAAATATCGGCAAATGCACTTAAAATTAAGGAAATTACGAGTGTCATTGAAGGGATTGCTTTCCAGACAAATATACTTGCATTGAACGCTGCGGTAGAAGCTGCACGCGCTGGTGAGCATGGGAGAGGTTTCGCTGTTGTCGCCACAGAAGTGAGAAATCTTGCGCAGAGAAGCGCAAGTGCATCAAAAGAAATCGGCTCCTTAATCGAGAACGCAGTCGATAATGTCGATAATGGCGTTTCTGTAGCCTCTAAGACAGCAGAGACAATTTTACGTGCTGCAACCAATGTTGCTTCACTGGCACAGTCAATGGATAGTCTTTCTATGGCCTCAGTAGAGCAAATGCAGGGGATTATGCAAATCAGTACCGCTGTGACACAAATGGACGGTGTGACGCAGGGAAATGCTGCGCTCGTTGAGCAGTCTGCTGCCGCATCTCAGTCGCTCAGTGAACAATCCAGGTCTCTGAAGCAGATGACTGATAACTTTGTTATTTAAAGATCCATTGGCACCATATTCATGGTGCCTTTTAATGTCGTCAAATGGAGAGGTAGTATTTTCCTGAACTTTTTTTGACTGGGCCTCTTATCTGGCGGAGTACGGGATACATGTTGCAGAAAGCGGATTATTTACGCTTATCAGTGTGTCAACGCAAAGCATAAGTGTTCCTTCACAGCAAAACAGAGATGCCATGCTTTGTTTCTGAGAATTTGTTTGATCGCTTCGCTATATACTTCTGAGCGTTCTTTTTTTCCAACTGAAATCACGAAGGCGACAACTTTCTCGTCTATGACCTGATATACAAGAAGATGGTCTGAAGCTCAGAGCTTAATCTTGTAAAAATCAGACATACCACGGAGCTTCTGCGCTGCAATCCTGGGTGACTAAAGCTCAGCATCTTAATCACTTAGGAATGCCTCTTTGAACGGCAAGCGTTCATTATCAGCAATATTTTCGAGCCTAAGACGAAGCGCTTCAGGGGAGGTTTGAATCTCCGCAGGTTTAACAGACACTAAAAAAGAGGTGCCCATGAGCGGTCAGCGTTATCCCAAAGAGTTTAAAGTTTAAGCAGTCAAACAGGTTGTTGATCGTGGTTATTCTGTTTCCAGCGTTACAATAAGTCTCGATATCACCACCCACAGCTTTATGCCTTGAGAAAGAAGTACGATCCGTTTTCTTTCACTAATAAAGAACAGTCAGATGCTCAGGCCGAGATCCGCCGTCTTCAGTAAGAGCTGAAGCGGCTTACTGACGAATGGGACATATTAAAAAATCTGTGGGGTACTTCGCAAAGCTGTCCGACTGAACTTAGAAGCATCTACCGTCCAGCCCTTGAAGGCTGAACGGTATAAGATTTATCGATATTGTTTCTATGGAATGCTTGCCAGGTCTCTCTCAATGTCATGGCGGCGACCACTGTCAGCGATTTCGCGCCCCGGACGAGGTGGTGCTTTTAGCGCTTTTGTTAGATAGAGGCGGGCTTGATCTGTTTTTTTCTCTTTTAAAAGATAATCACCATAGAAATAGTTAGGGTCGATACCCTCAGGATTGATGGCCAGCGCTTTTTTCAACATTTCATCAGCTTTGTCTTTATCACCAAAACCGATTGGCCAACCGGGGACCTGGTAATAAAGAGCACCCAAGCTTGTCCAGGCTGAACCTTGAAGAGCGTTGGGATCAATTTCAATCGCTTTCTCCAGGTTATTGCGGGCTTCTTTAACAAGGCTCAGAGCACCTAGACCACCTTTGGCGCCAGCCCAGCTACTATCAATTATTGCGCTCCAAATCAAAAGAGGGGCGTTAGTGTTGTTTTTTAACTGGCTTGCCTGATGGGCTTTCTGACTAAGTGAACTAAAGCAGTTTTCTTTTTTGGCTTCCAACGTTTGGTATTGGCACACAGACCAGTCGTGTTGTAAGTTCTCTAATGACGTTTCCGCGAAGGCGGCAGTCGGAAAAACAGACATAATCAGCAGTACATTCAGGGTTCTCATTTGTCTTCTCCTTTCAGGGATTTACGGGCGAACTCCTGAATGACAGGCAGTTTTTTTCCTAACGCGCCGTCGACGACGTTTGGAAACCATGCATTAATTTTGACGAACAGACGCTCCATTACGCCAAAACGATACCGTTTCTGTTCCGTTTCAAGCAGCCGCACCAACTGGGTTGCTACCTGGACGGGCGAGTCAGTGTTGTTCCCGAGTTTTTTGTTCAGAGCATTAACATGAATGCTGTTCAGTGAAGTTTCCGTTGCACGCGGCGCAGCATAAAGAACGGTAATACCGCTTCCCTGTAATTCACGGTCAAGGGCTTCGGAAAAACGGTGTGTCGCAGCCTTGGTCGCGCTATAGACGCTCCACGCTGGATGACCAATCTCCCCAAAAATTGAACCAATATTCAGCACGATACCTGGCGCATTCATTATTTCCAGTAAGGCCCGGGTCAGCAGGGCCGGGATTTCTATATTGGTGCGGATCTGTTCGCGGATGTCGTCAAAGGATTGCTGTTCAAACAGGGCAAAACGGCTACTTCCTGCATTGTTGATCAGAATATCCAGTCCGCCATTCTGTGAAAGCCGACCGGCCAGCGCCGAAATTTCGTCGTCGGAATAGCTCTGCATCAGCACGGTATTGTGCCTCTCCGGATGCTGAAGGGTATTCTTCAGCAGAGACATTGCCTTATCATTGCGTCCGACGAGATACAACCTCGCGCCTCTCTGGGCCAGTTCTCTTGCCAGCGCCTGACCGATCCCCCCACTGGCGCCAGTAAGCAGAACAGTTTTGTTAAGCAGATTCATTAGTGCTTTCTCCCAGCTGATCTAGCATCTGACCATAGAGATGATAAATGCGACGCGCTGTATGGATGATTGCGTCCTGATCTCTTTTATCGATGACTGAATCCATCAGAGAGGCAAAGAATTGCAGATGCCCCTGATCCAGTTCGCCATGAGAACGGAGGTATGTTGTCGCCTGTTCCGGCAGGGTCAGCGTCTTCTCCAGCTGCGCTGCAACGGCTGAGGCGATGGATACGCTGGTTCCTTCCAGAACGAGCACCATGCCAAAGATACTCATCGGATTGACCCTCTCGATACGGTAGTAGAGATAAGCGATCATCATTTCGATGGGCAGTCCCGGTACGCCGTTTCTCACGGCCTCCGCATTCCCCCCGCAGGCGCGGATATCATTGAGTATCCACTCCTGATGCCCGTATTCTTCATCAATGTATTCTGCAATTGCGCCGCGTACGGCTTCATGCGATGCAGGAAGCCGGCTGCCGGCACACATCAACAGAGGAACGGTATGGCTTACGTGATAATACGCCTGCGTCAAAAAGGCGATGTACATATCCCGCGAGATATCGCCCGCCTTACAGCGCGCAATGGCCGGAGAGGCAAGTAAGCGTTGACGTTCGGCTGAGGTCTGGTTTTGTAATTCCTGATAAAAGCTCATAGGTCTTCCTCCTCACTGCATGCGAGAATGGTGTGTTTCAGGGACTGCCAGATGGCGTTTCGTTTAGGGCGGCCGTTAGCCGTGACCATCGCGGGAGAGGATATTTCACTGGTAAACAGTAAACGATGGAACCGGGCATAGTCAGGCAGGCGTGCGGATATCTGCATGAGCTGTTGACGCGCCAGCTCCTGCTGACCATCAAAAGCATCGACCAGCGCAATGTTGTGTCTCAAACCGTCACCAAAAATCACCACGCGGCGTACGGCGGGACATGCCATCGCTTCTGCTTCAGGCCATTCCGGGGAAAAATTACGGCCATATGCGTTAATCTGAACGTTTTTCTGTCGTCCGGTTATGTGGATAAACCCGTCTTCATCAATTGTTGCCAGGTCGCCTGTGTCCACTCCCGGCCCCGCTGGCTCCTCCCCTAAATACCCCAGGGCATTGGCAGGGCTGATTACGCTCAGCTGCCCTGAGCGATCGACGGTCACGTGGATGCCGGGCAGAGGTCTGCCAACACTGTTCCTTTTTGAAACGCCTGGCAGATTCAGCGCTACAACGGAACCACACTCTGACAACCCATATCCTTCAAAAACGGGTAAACCCGCCAGTGCTGCCACTTCCATTACTGGCGTCGGCACTTTTCCGCCACCCACCGCGACAAAACGCAAGGATCGCGTGCTCTCCGGAACCGTCTGATGCAGATGAACCAGCACGCGTAAAATTTCAGGAACCAGAACAAGGCTTTCCGGTGCCCAAGCCGTTAATGCCTGTAAAAAGCATTGGGGATTGAACTGACTGGACCCTTCAAAGCCTGTCCGCGCGGTCGGTAGTATTACTGTCTCTGCACCCAACAGTAAGGGGATATAGATACCGCACAAATTCTCAAGCAGAATACTGAGCGGCAGGCTGACCAGGTGCCTTTTGAGGGCGATCGGATCTAGCGCGCTAGCCAGTGTCTGCGCGGTCCAGAAGATCCCATTCATGCTCAGGCAGACACCCTTGGGTTCGCCCGTTGTACCGGAGGTATAGGTGATCTTGGCCGTGCCCACTGGCAAGGGGGATGGTGCAGGTAATGGCCTTATCTGCAGTCGACCAAAAGGAAAGGCGTGTCTGCGCCATCCGGACATCGTTTCCCCGCCGATCTGGGCATCAACTGAAGCGGAAACACGCACCCATTCTTTTTGCGTTTCTGAGAAAAAAGGCGGGACAGGCACAATCACGATCCCTGCGGACAGGCAGGCAAGATCGATAATCGCCCATTCCGGGCCGTTATCGAGCTCAAGCGCCAGCCTGCTGATACCCAGTGAGCTGAGTTGCGTGGCGGCATGCGTGACGGCCTCAAAATATTGCCCCCAACTCCACGTTCTGGTCTCGCCCTTCAGCGCCGTTTTATCCGGATATCGAAGCGCCTGCTGCTTCAGTGCATTAAGAAACATGATGTTCTCCCGATAGATTAAGCCAGGGGGCCTCCGGCAGCGAACTGACCAACGTCATCAACAGACTGCCCTGGGTCAGTGCTGTGTGACCGCCGGCTAATTCACCGGCCATAATCTGCGGATCGTACTGGTAATATTTACCCCACTCATGGGCTGCTTTTCCCAGGCGAGCGGGGTCTGCAGGCATCAGGGCGACTGGATGCAAATTCAGGCGATGGAAGGTATTACGGATTTTTTTCGTACCGGTAAAAACAATCCATGAAAAATGGTATTCGGTCAGGACCTGACACAGGGCCGCAAACATTATGCGAGCGCTGGCACCGTCACACGCCGCAAAATTGCCGATTTCAACAATGGTGGCACGAGGAACGGGCTGTGAGATACGTGACGATAGCGTCGTCTCGATGGAATCCTCGAGATACTTTTCGAGATAGAGCGGGCCCTGGGAGGCAACCTGTACCCCGCTGGCAGCCTTAAGTTCACCATTTGCATCGTAAAGGCCGATAAGCCACGGCATGCAACGGGAGATCGAGGCGTGATAAACCCGATAATAATTTTCACGAATTAACGCAGAAATTTCATTATGTTCGTCTTCGCCGTGAAGCCATTTAAGTGTGTAAGGTGACATGATTCGCATGATGAGACCTCTTATTAGAGTCTTATCAATGTGAGGCATTAATATTATGGCAACCTTAAGAGCGATTTGTTTTTGTGATTTTTGATGGGCGTTTCGTTATTAAGGTATTCTTAAGGAATAATCCTTAAAAAAGATAAAAACATCCACGCGGGTGATCGTAATGAAAAGAACTTTTTCCAGAGGTCAGATAATTTGTCACTGGTTGGTATTTTTAGGCATAGTGATGGCATACGCTGCAATGGAGTTAAAAGGTTTTGCGCCAAAAGGCAGCGCGGCCCGCGCGACGGTGGCTGCCGTACACTACACGGCAGGGGTAACTGTCCTGCTGCTGATGGCAGGCAGAGTCCTTTTAAAAATCACCCATCAGGATCCCGATATTCTGCCCCCTCCGCCCCGCTGGCAGAAGGTGGCGTCAAAAATCACGCACGGGTTGCTGTACCTGATGTTTCTCGTTCTCCCGTCTCTTGGTCTCGCCTCCCTTTATTATGGGCAGGTGACGTGGTCATTCTTCGGAATAACACTACCAGTAGCGACGGTAGCCAACAAAAATACTCAGTACAGTCTGAAGGAATGGCATGAACTGATCGCCAATGCAGGCTATTTTCTTATTGGCCTTCATGCGCTTGCAGCGTTATTCCATCACTACGTTGTGCGCGACAATACGCTTGTAAGAATGTTACCGGCGTTGGCGCGTAAAAATAAAAGATAACCATTATATTTAAAGTTGACGGCATTATCGTCGGGTCAGGAAACCGCAGTCAGTCTGGCATTCTTCTTCGCTGATGCGGTAAGCAGTGAAGCGTTCGGTAGTGCACAGGATTGCGAGCTATTCCGTATCAGTAACCTCTTTAGCATGCAAGTTCGACCTCACGATGGCCATACATCCTGCTTCATCGCATAGGGGAATGTGCGGCCTTTCGTATTGATGTTTGTCATACGTATTTCAGGTGTTAATAGCCGGAGCGAATTTCTCCTTTCGGGATGAAGTAAGCTTACGTTAAACAGTCTGCCCGGAATCCGGACAGAATGTGACGCGCTGGGGTGACAGGTTGCAGAATGCAGATTATTTACCCTTATCAGTACTGCCAGGACTGCTACGCTTAGCAGTCTCAGGCGCCTGCGGACAACAGGAATGTCCTTATATCTAAGGCAGGTTGCTTTCATTTTTCCGGATGAGGATGAACCATGACTGACGATGCCCGTAAACAGCCACAAATTGATCCTGCTGAAGAGAATGCCTTTTTTCCCTCCTCGTATTCGCTCAGTCAGTTTACCAGCTCTGTCTCCGACCTCAGCGGGGCAGATTATCTGAAGCGGTATACTGGCAGCCAAAAGATACTCGTGATTGCAGCGGATGAACGCTATCTGCCAACCGATACCGGGGCACTATTTTCTACGGGAAACCATCCCGTTGAGACCCTTTTGCCCTTATATCATTTGCGGGCCGCTGGGTTCGATTTTGACGTGGCCACCCTATCGGGGCAGATGGCAAAATTCGAGTACTGGGCGATGCCCCGTGAAGATGAACGTATTATGCCTTTCTTTCGGGAGACGCAGTCGAAATTCAGGATCCCGCAAAAACTATCTGATGTTGTCAGCCGGCTGACGAAAGACAATGAGTATGCCGCGGTCTTCATTCCGGGCGGGCATGGCGCCTTGATAGGGTTGCCCGGGAGCCAGGACGTGGCGGACACCCTACGCTGGGCCATGCAGGCAGATCGTGTCCTCATTTCACTGTGTCATGGCCCTGCCGCTTTTCTGTCCTTGCGCCATGGAGATAATCCGCTGAGTGGTTATTCGGTGTGCGCCTTCCCTGACAGTGCCGACAAAGCAACCCCTGCGATGGGATATATGCCGGGGCATCTGACCTGGTACTTCGGTGAGGCCCTGCAGAAAATGGGGATGAACATTGTCAATAGCGACATCAAGGGGACTGTACACAAAGATCGTAACGTACTGACGGGGGACAGCCCCTTCGCGGCGAATGCACTTGGCCAGCTGGCCGCAAACGAGTTGCTGGCCCGATTTGGCGAGTAATGGTTCAGAAGGGGCAGGGCGCAAGTCGGCTGCCCCGGTTTTTCGACTCTCTCCTGATCCTTAGTTCGGCTCCAGCACTAGTAAGAGAGGACCGGACACCATGATAAAAAGGCAATTATTAGTTACAACATACGTTAAGAGTTAATATCTCAACACCTGATACCCCTGCGCCATTCTGAAGCAAACAGCCCCTCTTCACCATTTATCGGCCCCAGTGCACAGCGGTAACAACACTGCACACCTTCCCCCTGAAAAGCGCCGCCGACCGGCCCGAAGGGCCGGAAAGGTTTTTCTGTAATGTTTCGTATGTTGTAACTATTATACAGCAATGCTGTACTGGGAAAACAAGCTTAGCAGTTATCGTGTCGGAATTGATGTGCCTAAACTTTCCCCCGCCATAGCCTTGATAGCTCTAAGGTACGCGATCTTCACTATAAGGACATCCTTATGGTGGCGTGGCAGCTCTGAACATGTTACCCGAGATAAATACCTGCCCCGATGTTAGAACCTGACGCTTAAGCATGACTATGTCATCCCGCCTGCGTGAAGAGCTTTTGAGAAATCTAATTATCACAGGACTGGTCCTGCGGAGCTGCTGTGTCTGTCGGCGAGTATAAGCAGCTCCTGCACGTTCAATCGGACACGGACACTTTTAAAAAAAACGGCAGGGTGACATCACTCCCTGCCGTAAGCATACTTGCTGTTATTATACCGGAAGTTTAGAGGCAGTTTGTGTTAAGTCAAAATATATCGTACTGATTTATGAACCTTATTTCATTTCTCATTCAGGATACAAACCAGCTATATGATGTGTCGTGTATTTGATGTTCTGGCTGGCAGACTATTTTTTGAGCCTTAATGACCGTGTATCAGAAATAGTGTCGCAGGTAGTGCGTATCTTCGACCAAGACGATGATACCGGAATCGAATTTAACCGGGACATGCTGCTGTTTGCTTTGAAAGAGTAAAAAAAAGGACACCGCCCAGGGGAAGAAGTGTCCTCAAATGTGTCAAATTCGTTGTAAGTGAAAACTGTTCAGATGTTTTCGATATTCATGATTACATAATATCCGGGATTTTTCATCCGCCATATGCACGCTTCAAAAAAAGGACGTCTCCGGCAGGAGGCGTCCAAAGCATACCAGGCTTTTGATACACACACTGCTTTGCAGATGCGAAATCATTTTGATTTTTTCATAGTCTTATAGGCTCATCATCTACCAGAACAGGTAGAAAAGGTTGAAAAACTGCAAAAAATTGAGAAAGGCAGGTTAATGGACTCTAGCCCTGAAGAAAGATAAGGAATATTTAATGGATATCGCGATTTTTCCAAGATAAAGTCGACATCAGTGGGCTGATATGATGATAAATCTGAAAGCCCGGAAGCTTGTTCATACCGCAAATGTGGTCGCGGCCATGCATCTCAGTGATTCACTGACCCGGCTGAAATTCGTGGATGAAGTAAGACAGGTTGTCATGCAACAGTTTGAGGCGGCGAGGCGAGCTTAAAACGATGAAGAATGCATTGGCTACCTGAAAAACCTACGAGCTGAGAATGAGTACCTCCTTGAACAGTCGCGCATACTGAAAACTGGCTATGCCCGGATCTACTCTGAAATTCAATATGTACCAGTGCAGAATAAAATAGTCGGATATTTGATATCCGGAATTAAGGTTGTACTTGCCGGCGTTAAGGAGGTGTCATGATCACCATCATGACGCCTGTTGGCATGCTTGCCGGTACCGTTCTGGTTGAGGATTCCCTTACCGGAAGCTGCACGTCAGCTCCTGAATGAGCCGGCTTCAGAAGGGATCCTGGCGGACGTCGCGATGTCCATTGCAGAATTTATAGGAGATAGTCTCGATATTGGCTTGGGGATCTTTACTGCAACCATGCTTACAGCTGGCTGTTTATGGGATGTTTGGGCTGACCGGTAAAGCTGAGGCCTGGCGTCTTTTCCGTTATCTTCCCGGAGAGTATTACCGCAAGGTGGAAACCATGTCTCTGGGTAAATTGACGATGAAGGTTATGGGATGGGGGGAGCGCTAAGGTGGTACTGGAACTCCTTACCAGTGATGACCGGAGTCGCTGATCTGTGATCTCATCAGCTTCCATGATTTATAGCCAAGTATGACAGGCATCACTAAGAGCAGCACAATCAGCAGAAAGACGACGGCAACCACACAGAAGATAACATGGCTGGCGCTGCCAAAGATCGCGGTGAGCAGGGTGATCATTGTCATCCCGCCGGTAAGCCAGGCTACTGACAGGAAATAACCGGCCAGATTTTTCAAAACCCTCTCCTGCGATTCTCCCGTCGCCTGGTAACGTTTGATTCGCTCGACATCCTTACTGGTAAATCCTGCCGCGATAAGTTCCTGCTTTTTCACTGTCATTCACGTCTCCTTTAACAGTTAAAAAAAATACACTATATTTAAGCCAGAATCGCGTAGAATTCCTCTTCATATCACGCATCTTTTTTTATTTTTACAATACTATTCCAATGTTGTGCCTCAAGAATAAAAACCACTTATATCGGGTGTAAAATACCATCCGCATGCAAAGGGTAAATAAACCCAACTTTGGTCAGAAACCTTGCGTACATTTTGTTACCATTGTACTTTTATATTTCCACTTGATAATGCAATGAGTTTAAGTATGAGTGAAAATGATACTGTCCCAAAGCAGTCCAAAAGCCAGATTAACAAAGCGGTTTTCTTTACCTCTGCTTTGTTAATTTTCCTTCTTGTCGCCTTTGCCGCCGTATTCCCGGATGTTGCCGACAAAAATTTTAAATTACTGCAGCAACAAATCTTCACGAATGCCAGCTGGTTCTACATCCTTGCTGTGGCCCTGATTTTGCTGAGCGTCACGTTCCTGGGACTCTCACGATACGGAGATATCAAGCTGGGTCCGGACCATGCGCAGCCAGATTTCAGCTATCACTCCTGGTTTGCGATGCTTTTTTCGGCAGGGATGGGGATCGGCCTGATGTTCTTTGGCGTTGCCGAACCGGTGATGCATTATCTTTCGCCACCCGTCGGCACTCCAGAGACTGTTGCGGCAGCGAAGGAAGCCATGCGACTGACGTTCTTCCACTGGGGTCTGCACGCATGGGCAATTTATGCCATCGTGGCGCTGATTCTGGCTTTTTTCAGTTACCGTCACGGTCTGCCTTTAACGCTGCGTTCTGCACTCTATCCCATTATCGGCGATCGCATCTACGGGCCTATAGGCCATGCGGTTGATATCTTCGCCGTGATAGGCACTGTCTTTGGCGTTGCGACATCGCTGGGTTACGGTGTATTGCAGGTGAATGCCGGTTTGAACCATCTTTTCGGCGTGCCCATCAATGAAACGGTACAGGTCATTCTGATCGTGGTCATCACGGGGTTAGCGACGATTTCGGTGGTGTCTGGCCTGGACAAGGGAATACGCATCCTGTCTGAGCTTAATCTGGGCCTGGCGGTGTTGCTCCTGGCGCTGGTCCTGTGCCTGGGTCCCACTGTGCTTCTGCTGAAGTCATTTGTGGAAAATACGGGTGGTTATCTGTCGGAACTGGTGAGTAAAACGTTCAACCTTTATGCGTATGAACCTAAGTCAAGTAACTGGCTGGGGGGCTGGACATTATTATACTGGGGATGGTGGCTTTCATGGTCGCCGTTTGTAGGGATGTTCATCGCACGCGTTTCCCGTGGCAGGACAATTCGTGAGTTCGTGACTGGCGTGTTGTTTGTTCCCGCCGGCTTCACACTCATGTGGATGACGGTGTTTGGAAACAGCGCCATTTATCTCATCATGACCCAGGGCGCCACTGACCTGGCGAATACCGTCCAACAGGATGTTGCTCTGGCGCTGTTTAATTTCCTGGAGCATTTCCCGTTCTCGTCTGTGTTGTCATTTATTGCAATGGCGATGGTTATTGTTTTCTTTGTAACGTCTGCTGACTCGGGAGCGATGGTTGTTGATACTCTGGCATCTGGCGGCGTCGCTAACACGCCTGTCTGGCAGCGTATCTTCTGGGCGTCGCTCATGGGCATTGTAGCAATTGCACTTCTGATTGCGGGTGGGCTAAGCGCGCTGCAAACGGTGACAATCGCGAGTGCATTACCCTTCTCAGTGATCTTACTGGTATCCATATACGGACTGTTAAAAGCCCTAAGACGGGATTTGACGAAGCGTGAAAGCCTGAGCATGGCAACTATTGCGCCGACGGCTGCACGTAACCCTATTCCCTGGCAGAGAAGGTTGCGTAATATCGCTTATCTGCCTAAGCGTTCTCTTGTGAAACGCTTTATGGATGAGGTTATCCAGCCCGCAATGAAGCTGGTTCAGGAAGAACTTAACAAGCAGGGAACGATTAGCCACATCAATGACGCTGCCGACGATCGTATTCGCCTTGAAGTCGATTTGGGTAACGAGCTGAATTATATTTATGAAGTGAGGCTTCGCGGGTATAACTCGCCAACCTTCGCCCTGGCTGCGATGGATAGTGATGAGCAGCAGGCTGAGCAACATCGATATTATCGCGCAGAGGTTTATCTCAAAGAAGGCGGTCAAAATTATGATGTGATGGGCTGGAACCAGGAACAGCTTATTAATGACATACTCGACCAGTACGAAAAACATCTGCACTTCCTGCATCTGGTTCGTTAACACCACTACGCCGTCAGTATTATGACGGTGTTTTAATTTCCCAATCAATGATTAATACAATTGGGTTGAAAGGTTTTACTCTAATTATGATATGACTATTACCATAAGATAAAATCCTGCTGCAGTCATGAGCAGGGAACCTAACACATGAACCATTACAGAAATGAAAGACCATAAGTAATTGCCCGCCTGTAATAGCGTAAAAACTTCAACTGAAAACGTAGAAAAAGTTGTCAGACCACCACATAAACCGGTGACAATAAGAAGCTTCAGAGCTGGATCTAACTGGGGATGGCGCATAAAAAATGCCATTGCTGCGCCGATGATGAAGGCCCCCAACAAGTTGACGAGGAGTGTCCCCGGAGGTAATGAAGGAAAGAGAGTATTGAGTTTAACCCCAAAAAACCAGCGTATAACGCAACCTACAGCACCACCACACATAATTGCTAACAACTGACTCAATGCCACACTCCCTACCTGAATAAAATATAAATACTGAATCACAGGGGACTGAATTTACCCAGCCCCCTTTTCTCATATGCTGTTATGGTTATTATTAACCATGGCGAACGAATGCTTTAAGACCGGCATAACGGGCCTCAGCGCCAAGTTCCTGCTCAATACGCATTAGCTGGTTGTATTTTTCAATTCGTTCACCACGGCAGGGAGCACCAGTTTTCAGATGTCCGGCACGGAGCGCTACCGTCATATCGGCTATGAAAGTGTCCATGGTTTCTCCACTACGGTGCGAAATGAAAGCCCCCCAACCGTTTTCATGGCAAAGTGACACTGCATCAAATGTCTCGCTTAATGTACCAATCTGATTGAGCTTAATGAGCGCTGCACTGGCCAGATTTTCTTCAATACCCCGGCGAATGTACTTCACATTGGTTACAAAAATATCATCACCTACCAGTTCAACACGTCCGCCAAGTTTCGTGTGCAGATATTTCCAGCCCGCCCAGTCATCTTCAGCAAGCCCATCTTCAAGCAGAATGATAGGAAAATCATCCATAAGCTCACCGTAGTATTCCGTCATTTGTTCAGCGCTCAGTGAGTTTTTTTCGGTCCGCAGGTGATATTTACCTTCGCTGTAAAATTCGCTTGATGCCGGATCCATACAGATACTGATGTCTTCGCCCGGGCGATAACCGGCGTGTTCAATGGCCTGAACAATTAATTCGAGTGGCTCCCGGTTTGAGGAGACCGCAGGGGCAAATCCACCTTCATCGCCAACTGCTGCGGAGAGGTTCCTGGTCAGGAGGATCTGGCGAAGCGCCTGATAAACTTCACTCCCCTGACGAACAGCCTCAGTAAGCGTCGAAGCACCGTGCGGGGCTATCATAAATTCCTGGAAGTCGGCTCCCTGACCACGAGCATGAACCCCACCGTTGATGATGTTCATGCAAGGAACAGGCATCAGACTGGCGTTAAGTCCTCCCAGATAGCGATAAAGCGGCTGACGCGTAACCTGAGAAGCTAGCCTTGACACCGCAAGTGAAACACCAAGAATCGCATTTGCTCCGAGTCGGCTTTTGTTCTCCGTGCCGTCAAGTTCCCTCATCAGGTTATCCAGTTGACGCTGCTCTCTTACATCAGTCCCTCTGACAGCGCTACAGATTTCTGTATTAACTGCTTTGACCGCATCACGTACTCCCTTTCCGCCGAACCTCCCTATATCACCATCGCGTAGTTCAGTTGCCTCTCTGGTGCCTGTACTGGCACCAGACGGTACTGACGCACGCGCCATTTGCCCGTCAGAAGTAAATGCCTCAACTTCAACTGTAGGGTTACCACGGGAGTCAAGAATTTCGCGTGCAGCAACTTTTTCAAGTTTAAAATTCATATACTTGTCCTCAAACTCAATCATGAATGTGTTTAATAAGAACATCTACGTTCAGATGATTAACGTACTCAGCGGAGCGGGACGTGAGCGCCCCCATAAAACGGTTGCGATGACCTGCAATCACCATGTCCACCCCGATGTCGTTTATGCATTTCTGTAAGTCCTCGAATCGACGCAGAGTTACCACCTCGCGCGCATCCACCCTTTCAGGCACAGATGAAGTCAGCTCACTGAGGAGTGCTTTGGCCTTAAGTATTTCTGTTGATACAGCATCATCCATCAATCCGTCTGATACATAGTTCATCTCACGGTAATCAGTGCAGATATGTGCGAGAGTGATTTTCATCTGGAGGAGACGCGATAGTTCAGCCGCATGCTCCAGAAGTTGAGCTCCGTCTTTCTTAGACTGAACAAGAACCAGTGCGTGCGTGTAGATTTTCATGGCTGACTCCGACTCTGAAGCAGAAAACGTTCCAGCCAGGGAAGAAGCTGCTTCTTCCGGCTGACCATGCCCTCTACTGAGAATGAAGGTGTACTGCCCCCTTCCGGCCCGGCGAAATATAGTGAAGAACAGCATTCTGTGATGTTGGTTACCATCAGTACGACAAGACCAGATCCCGTTGACATGGCCATTTGCGCCATAGTTTCCTGCAATTCATCGAGCAGAGGTGCTATCTGACCCGATGTGCTTATTTCGATTTGAGCTATGCGGGCATCGATTCCAACAAGAGAAAAGACTTTAAGATCTTTATTAAGAAGCTGCTCTGCGGAGAGTCCGGAAATATCGGTTTTGGCCGCAATTAGAGCTTGTGCAAAAGTTCTCCGTTTTATCCCTGACCAGACGCAAAGTTCTGTGGCGGCACGAAGATCGTCTTCGGTGGTTGTAGGCGAAAGGAGATCAATTGTGTCGCTAAGCAGTGCACCGAGAAGTAAAATACCGTAGGCGGGAGGCATTGCATTGCGCATCTCTGTGTTCATCATCAGCCAGAGAACAGTTGCGCTGCTGCCTACGGGTTTGATTGAGACCTCAGGGGGAAGTAAGGTTGTAAGGCCACCCAATCGGTGATGATCAATGATCCCAATAATATTGCTTTGGATAAGACCAGCAGGTCCCTGAAGCGGATCGGTGAAATCTACCAACCATACATCTTCTTTTAGAAGAGGAATGTCGAGAAAAGGAGGTAGCGTAAGTCCAGCTTCTCGAAAAATAAATCTGGTTTCTGTGCTCGCGTCTCCTGCACGCCATGCCCGTGCAGGGCGTCCGCAATGGTTGAGCCAGCATGCAGTTACGGTTGCTGTACAGATGGCATCGCTGTCAGGGTTTGAATGGCCAATAACATGAATCAATGGTGTATCCCCATTAGAGGGAAGTACACAGGCCGAATGGAATTTTGGACGGCCTGATATACCTCCTGAAAATCAAGAGTCATATCAGGCGTCATCAGCCCTTAAAGGGGCGGTTGGGAAAGGTGGAACGCCATCACCTTAGCCAAATTATAAATCAGAAATAAAAAATTGGAAGAGACATTCCCGTCTCAGCTTGATGGAGAATGAAGCCGCCTCATCCACGATTCGAGGCATATATGCTTTAGGGATACATTGAGAAGGTCGCGATGTTTGGTATCTTTGGTTTGAAAGTGAACTCTAAGGCCACTTCGCGTCGTAGTTGGAGAGGACTATGAATTTTAAGGTGTAGCTGGACGTCATATAGGTCCTAAAGGTATTGTCCAGGACCGTTTGGCCTTAAGACATATCTGCAGAAGCCCACGGTCTGGTAAATGAAAAGTAGCTGACCTGAGTATGCAGCTTCATACAATACCGTTTATGCAATTGGCCACATGCTTGAGGACATCTGTGATGTCAGCGATAGTCAGAACTGGAAACTTCATCGCAGGACGATAATATCGAGCACTTTATAAAGATAATAATATGGGGCAGGGGAAACTCTCCGGAACATGAAAGGTGTTTATGATACTAGTCATCGGAGTCATACCTGAGACTATCATGATCTTCCCAGAAATAACTACCGATGACTCTTCAGGTCGCTATACAGTTAATCATCAGGTTTCACTGATTATCTGGCCACATCCCGAAGACTTTATCTACTCAGAGACTGGGCTAAACGTTTAGCAAGTGAATGCTGGTTTTGATTTCATTAACCAGAATTTTTATTCCTTCGTGTCAGTTTGGAGTATAAGCGAATGCGGCAGCAATCAGCTCATGAATCCTAAAGTACAGGCTCAATACAAATGATAGTCATTATCTTTTAATAGTTTCTTATCATCTTCACCCCCCCCTAATTATGGGGGGTTGCTATTTAATTTCACCAACCTTTTTAACAATTATTTAATGAAAAAACAAAAAACCTACACAAATATTTTTTCTTGTGTAAGTATATATAATATAATCCTTAGTTATCAAGCGGTTAAGGTGTGGCAAAAAAAATGAACAATTTTGTGCGTATAATTGACATAAATTAAACTCGTGCGCATACTCTATTCAAAGCAGAATGATTTGCTTCACACAAAACTCTTAAGTAGATATTTTCTTTCGAGTCTTAAATCCTAGTAAATTAGTCGTCTATTCAGGAACCCGTGAAATTCATCAATAGGACATTGCCATGAAAATTACACTGAATAAATATTTACCATTAGCCGTTATTTCACTCATTCCGTTTGCTTCAGAAGCGGCACCTACAGTCACTTTCCAGGGGGAAGTTACTGAGCAAACCTGTACAGTGGATATTAACGGGACCACAAATGCTGTCGTTCTTTTACCAACCGTATCAGTCAAGGACTTCGGCGCGACGCTTGCTGCAAGTCAAACCGCAGGATTAACTCCCTTCAAAGTTACCGTGAGTGGTTGCACTGCTGGATCATCTGATACTGCGCTTACAACTAACTTCCTCGGATATAACGTTGACACAACCTATGGCGTGCTGGGGAACACCCTCACAGGTGCAAATGCCGCGACAGGGTTTGGTATTCAGTTACTCAACGGGGGGACCAGTGGAAGTACTGCGATTGCGCTTAATGGTGTAACCGGCGTTACCGGACTGGTACTACCGGCTGGAGAAAATACTGCGAGCTACGAGTTCGGCGCGCAATATTTTTCACTGGGCAGCGCGGGCACTCCCGGTAAAATTACCTCTGTTGCAGAATACAGCATCAGTTACCTTTGATGACATCACTGGCTGCATTTCGGTGCAGCCAGCTTAAGCAGGTGGTATATGAAAATCAGGCCAATAATTCTTTTTTTTGCAGCATTTAGCATGATGGCGGGCGCAAATGCAAACGTTGTAATGACCGGTACTCGTGTGATCGTGCCATTCAACAATAAAGAGAAAACCGTTCAGTTGAAAAACCCTGATAGTCAGCCCTACGTTGTTCAGATGCAGATTACAGATGATAAAGGTACACCTGATTCTCATTCACCTTTCATTATTGTACCACCTGTATTCCGAATGGAGAGAGAAACAGGACAATCTGTGAGGTTAATTACGAAAGATGCGAGTCGCTTACCTCAGAACAGAGAATCGATTTTTTATCTTAGCTTCACACAATTGCCTATGGTCACACCTGAGCAGAAAAGCCAGAACCAGTTAGTTCTTGCCATCACTAACAGGGTGAAAATTTTCTACAGGCCAGCAGGTCTGAGCGGAGAAGCGGAAGATGCGTATGACAAAATGGAATTCTCAGCATCTGGAAGCGAATTACGGGTTAAAAACCCAACGGGTTACTTTATTAATGTCAGAAGTGCTGAACTGAAGTCAGGCAGCCGTTATATATCACTGGCCAAGAGCGTAATGTTAGATCCTGATTCACAGGTTAAATGGTCTCTTCCGGATGGAATTCATTCACTGAGAGGGGCGACAATCAAACTGATAATGGTGAATGACTATGGAGCGGATGTCATTAAGGAAAGACACTTGTAAAGTGCCTCAAGAGGTTACTAAGTTATCTTTACTAAGCATAACGCTCTTAATCGTAAATCTTTCAGTGATATCTTTCTCTGCCACAGCATCTGATGAGGTAAGCTCAGAAGAATATATTTTTGATGCTGAGCTATTTAAAGGTACTAACTTCGATCAATCTGTTCTTGAGTCTCTTAAGAACCCTAACGCGATAGCTGCGGGTGAATATAAACTTGATGTTTATATCAACAATGAATTGTTAGGAAATTACACAGTCCCTTATATTACGCATGACAATAGTGTGTTGCCGTGCCTGCCAGAGAATCTGATATCTGATATCGGACTCAAAGAGAATTTGACGGTCTCAAAAAATACAAAAAGTTGTCTCATTACCTCCGACATTTCAACAGCAATTGTTGCCCGGACAAACCTTTCTGAACTAAAACTAAACGTCTCAGTACCTCAGGCAATGTTGCTCAGCAGACCAAAGGATTACGTCAATCCCGATAAATTCCAGACAGGGAACAACGTGGGTTTCCTGAACTATGTATCTAACTATTATCACGTGTCCTACTCAGATTCTCGTGGCAGCAACCTGGATTCTTTGTGGCTTTCCTTAAACGGAGGCATCAATATTGCCTCATGGCAATACCGGCAGATTAGCAACCTTAACTGGAATAAAGAGACGGGATATCAGTGGAATAACGTACGCCAGTACGTACAGCGTCCGCTGCCAGCCTTCAACACTCAACTGATGGCTGGCCAGCTGATTACCAACGGTAAGTTCTTTTCTGGCATGAGCTATAACGGATTAAACCTCTCATCCGCTGAAGAGATGCTTCCTCAGTCGCAAAGAGGTTACGCCCCGCTGATTAAAGGTATCGCGTCAAGTAATGCGAAAGTGACCATACGTCAGAATGGCCAGGATATCTATCAGACAACCGTCCCACCAGGCGCATTTGAAATCAATGACCTTTATCCTACTGGTGGTAATGGTGACTTGACTGTTGTTATTACCGAAGCTGATGGCACGATAAAAACCTTTTCCGTCCCCTTCTCAGCTTTACCTGAGTCAATACGTCCCGGCATGTCGAAATATAACTTAGCGCTCGGAAGAGTACGCGATACGGATGTGACTACCGAATTTGGTGATTTTATCTACCAGAGAGGGATAACTAATGCGCTGACTGCAAACGGTGGGTTACGCATGGCAAAAAATTACACGGCTTATGTTTTTGGCGGTGTCCATGCCAGCAGAATCGGGGCAATTGGTGCAGATGCAACTTACTCCACGGCGAAACTGAGTGACGACAGGACCAGTCAGGGATGGATGAGTCATTTGTCATGGAGCAAAACCTTCAGTGCTACCGGTACAAACCTGTCACTTGCCAGCTACAGATACTCTACTGCCGGCTATCGCGATCTGCTTTCAGTACTAGGTGACAGGAACAGAATATATACAGGCAATGAATGGTTAAATTATACCAGCGGTCAACGCGAAAGATGGGACCTGACGCTGAGCCAGACGCTCGGTGATTTTGGTACATCATATATTAATGCCGCCACTCAGTCCTATCGTGACGGCCGGTCGCGGGACACGCAATACCAGCTGGGTTTCAGCAAAATGCTTGGTCAGAACATCAGTATGAACGTGGCTTTAACAAGACAACGCGTCGGAACCTATAACAATCGTGGCCATGTTGAAAATGCTGCAGCTGTTTCATTCTCTATACCGCTATTCTCAGACAGCCCGCGTCCCGTGAGTTTCAGTACATCCTATAACCACAGCAACAGTGGGGGGGATCAATATCAGGCAAGTGCTTCAGGTATGGCAGATGACAATCAGACAACCAGCTACAGCATTACCGCCATTCGGGATCAAAAGTACCAGCAGAACGTATTCAGCGGCAGTTTACAGCGGAGATTGCCAAAGGCGTCGCTGGCTGCAAGCGCTTCGAAAGGACAGGGATACTGGCAAACTTCGGCCAACGCTCAGGGGGCGTTAGCCGTACATGCGGGTGGTGTGACTTTTGGCCCTTATCTGGGTGATACCTTTGCAATTGTCGAGGCAAAAGGCGCCGAGGGGGCCCGTATATTCAGCTCTGACCAGACGGTTATCGACAATAATGGTTATGCATTAATTCCGGCACTGACGCCGTACCGTTATAACAATATTTCTCTTGATCCCAAAGGCATGCAGGGACGTGCAGAAATCATAGACAGCCAGAAAAGAGTGGTTCCTGTCGCCGGTGCTGCTGTTAACGTCAGTTTTAAAACGCGGACAGGGACAGCCCTGCTGATTACGGTGACTTCCCGGGACGGGAATACCCTACCGATGGGGACGCAAGTCTACGATCAACAAGGCGAGGCGATCGGAATTACGGGACAGGGAGGCCAGGTCTATGTCAGGGTGCCAGATACCAGCGGTGAGCTTCTGGCTGAATGGGGTAACGGTAAAAAATGTTACATACCGTACACTCTCAGCGAAGATGAGATAAACGCAGAGATAGTGAACCTCAGCGCAACATGCAGCAACCGGCAGGGAGGTGTTTCATGAAGAGAATTGACAGGATGATACGTACACTTTTAGTTTTGCTTCTTTCTCTGAGCGCCTTCGGGAGCTGGGCAACCTGTAAGAGCACAGGTGCTTCACAGACGGAAGATAACAGGACGGCACTGATACCTTTTGGTCGCATCAATTTAACGGATACCTACTTTCAGCCGGTTCGTACCCTGCTGGGGTCAATTACCGTGCCACCGACAAACTACACCTATGGTGGTGCAACGGCGTCGACCATTCTCTGGACATGTGATTTAACAGATTTGCCGAATATTTATTTTCTTGCGGCAACGAATGGTGATGACAGGGTCGGTGGATACTGGGATCTCGGAGCACAGGACGGCATACCGGATGTGTATGCAACGTACTTCGCTTATGTCGGTATAAAACAGACAATGAGTGGCGTAACGCTGACCCGTTTCTGGGCCAAAGTTCCGATTACGACCTATGCCACTAACTCATCTAACTCAGCCAAGATAGATATTCGTCTGCAGGACGTACCTGCTCTTCAGGCAGAATTATATCGCATCAGTACTATTCCTCCCGGGAGTGGTTCTGGTTCAGCCTATTGTGGAAGGGGTACATCCGGCGTTGTCACAGGAACACCGACCGGCGTCAATTATTCATGCATACAGCCGAACTCCTATATTCAGTTGGTCGGCCCGGGCCTGACCCATGACAATGTAGGCGAAGACAGTAACACTAACTACCGTTTCTGGGGAGTTGATAACGGATTTGGTTATGGCATGAGGTCTGTCAACACGCTTTACAACTCACCAAGCTGTGTCGCCAGAAGTGCGACACCAGTGGTGCTTCTGCCAACGATTTCAGTAAGTGATTTAAATAAGGGGCTGACCAGCACTGCGGGTTTTAATGTAACGGTTGAATGCAGTAATTCAGTTACCTCAGGTACAACCGCGAATTCCGGCCAGACCGCAATAGGATTCCAGGTATCAAGCGGGGCATTCACAGCAGCCAAGGGTCTTGGACTGGTAAACAGCAGCAATGGCGTCAGCTTACTGCTGTCTGATAACTATCAGGCGACGGGAATGGCAAAAGGCGTGGGGATCGCAATCTCATACAGCAGTGCGCCGGATACAGCACTAACTCTCATCGGCGAGCAGGGCATGGATATTCTTAACCATTCGGGCAATGCAGCGGGTTGGTATCCTGTACTGAATAATGCGACACCGGTTGGCAGTTCCAGTAGCGGATATACCAATTACAGCTATAACTTCACCGCCACGCTCAAAAAAATAGATGGCCAGACAGTTGTAGCCGGCAAAGTTAAATCCACTGCGACGGTAATGGTGCAGGTACAATGAATAAAATCATAATCAGTTTGATGCTTTGGATGTTAGTATCTCCCGTTCAATCTGGCGTAATGCCATCTCAGTCAAGAGTCATTTTCAATGCCTCTGACAGGATGCAGAGCCTGATGCTGGTAAATACCAATTCTTACCCGGTAGTTGTGCAGACCTGGGCCGATAATGGAGAAGGGGATCCGGATGTGAAGAATATTCCCTTTATCATCCTTCCTCCGGTATTCAGACTTGAATCGGGTGATGTCAGAGGCATTCGTATAGTAAAAAATGAGACATCACTGGCTCAGGACCGGGAGTCACTTTTCTGGCTGAATATTTATGAAATGCCGCCCGATACAAGAATGGATAAAGAAAACAGTGTTCTTGTTACCATGAACACGCAAATTAAAATTATTTACAGACCTGCGCCAGTCACCACTTCCCCGGCTGAAAGTATGACAAAGTTACGATGTACACTGCAGATGAAAGGATTACTGAAATGCAGTAATCACTCAGCTAACTATCTGTCTATTTCAAGTATCAGCTATATGGATAAGGAAAACAGAGTACACTCTGTAAAAAATGGAATGTTAACATTCCCGCCATATGCAGACGTCAGCATACATGATAATTCCATCGCAGATGCACCAGTCAGACTTATATTCACACTTATTGGGGACGGAGGGGAACTAACGGACATATCGGTTAATATGTGAGCCTGATAAAAAACAGACGATGCTGACATAAAGGTCCATATAAAATGGACACAAAAAAAACCAATTAGCACCACGAATTTAATTGTGTCGGAAAGCTTCATTGACATATATTTATATATAACGTCATCGTTGGATCTTGAAATAGCGGAGAAACTAAAATGGATGTCAGCACTGTTATTTCAAAATGTGCCTTTTTCAAAAAAGGCATCAGCGAACACTTCAAAGTTAGAAGTGAAGACTCGACTGAAGTTGAGTCAGAAGATGCATGGTTACCTGAAGCGGCGATCGTTCAATTGCCCAGGCATGAACATAGCTTCCTGTCGACGCTTAATGATATAATTGAAATCTTAAATAAAAGCAGCAATAGAATTACCGTAGTATTTGTGACAGATGCGTCTGCACTGCTTATCGCTAACACATTGACCGCTAACATAAAAAAGAAAAGACTCAGACGTATCGACTTTATCATTGCGCCTGTCAGTTGCACCGTGGAGAACGTGGAAAAACTCCTGAAAAGGGGAAGCACAATACATACCTGTTTAATGTGTAATGCATTTCTTGAAAATGTAATGGGAAAAATGACGACCAAAGGCATGAACAGTCGCGAATTACAGGTACTGATTAATGTTTATCGTGGTAAAGATCTCAGAACACAGGCATCTGAAACAGGGATAAGTGTTAAATCACTATACAACTACAGGTTGACGGGCATGAAAAAATTTAAACGCTTGGGAATAGAAACGCTGGCCACAGATCAAACATCCGGGATCATTTGTGACAGGCATTTTAATTGCTTATCAGAAGATGAAAAACGTTTTGTAAATGCTGTTGCAGCAGGTGATATTTTTATGTTTTTTCAGCCAATAGTTGACCACAATCTCAGACTGCAGGGTTTTGAGCTGCTGGTCAGATGGGTCGAAGATGCTGCCATAAGATATCCTGGTGATTTTCTTCCAGGATTACGCAGTAAGTACCCCTGGATGGTACTTACTGCATTTGCGCTCCGCCATGCTATAAAAATGATAAACAGGTATCAGGGGCGATATTATTTCTCAGTGAACCTCCCAAACCATTTGATTTATGATCAGGGGATTGTGAAAATGCTCGCTGCAGCTCGCTCGTCGTTGACTGATCAGACCTGTAAAAGCCTGGTTCTAGAACTTAATGAAAAGACTTCTTTCGAGCATCACCCTGAAGTAATTGATAACGTCAATGCCATACAGGGCATGGGTTATCGTGTTTTTCTTGATGACTGTTTTTCATCTAAAAGTGCTTATTTTCCTGTTCGGAAAATAAAGTTTGATGGCTATAAAATAGATATGTCAGCAGTAAGTGATTCTCTTTGCGACTTCGATTGTCTGGCATTAATACAGTCTCTTCAGCATTACTGTTCTCTGACTAACAGAAAATGCATTGCAGAAGGCATTGATAGCATTGAAAAAATAAAATTTTTACGTCATCTGACTAAAATGGACTTTCAGGGCGTATTAATCAGCAAACCACTCAACGAGCAGGCTATGGACCAGTTTATCCGGGAGAGTAATGAAATTTTGAAATTAGGTATATCTTTGGCAGGTTAATTATGTCAGCTGAATTGATAACACAAGCCATTATATCAAATGCGGCCACGATAAGAAATCGTGAAACTTTTTTTAATGCTATAGAGGAATTTTATGAAAATGATAAGGCGCTAATGAGGTTACAGCCTGCATTCTTTAAGCACATACTCAATGAAAGTAGATTCAATATCATACTGATGACTTGCTGCTTTATTTTTAGCAACAGCATTAAATCTATAAAAGATATAAAGAATTACTGTGAGATTAATTCTATATCCAGTCAGAACAGTATTATAGCTGTCATTGCACTGCTTAAGGCATCAGGACGTATAGATACAGAAAGAGATTCTGATGACAGAAGAAATGTAAAGCTGGTGATCACGCAAAAGGGATTGAAAGACCTTAAGAGTTATATATATACGGTTATCGCACCATTAAAAACCTTACATCCTGAATATGATTTCAACATGGAGGCCATTGCGTTTAAATCTTTCCTGCAGGATTTTTTTTATGGTGTATCTGTTCCTTTATTGAAAGGCGTTACATATAAAAAGATAAACACTAAAATTGATTATTACATTGACAAAGATGGTGGCCGGTCTCTGTTGCTGTATTTGTATATGAAATCAGTCGTTAATAGTATGCAAGTTAACAGCACCATTAACCAGCTTTCGTTCGAAATAAGCGTTTCAAGAACGCAGGTTCTGAGATTAGTTAACAGCATGGAAAAAGATGGATACATTCACAACATAGGTAAAAATAACATCATAGTAAACCAGAGCTTAATAGAGTTAGTCGAAGACTATATGTCTATATATTTCTCATATATAGAGTACTATCTTTTTTGCTCAGCAGATTTACGGCGTATATTAATAAATGAAAATACGAATCCTGAGACAAATACTGTGTATGATACCCCCTATCATTTAAGGAAGGCTTAAAGGTAATTGATCTCGGCAAGCCTGATGTTTTTTGCTTTGCTCAGGAATTTATATGTAACAGATTGAATTAATCCACTTTTTTCTTTTAACCTCAATGATGTGAGAAGTTCATTAGAGGGAGGGTAATCTATTGATGAAGATATTATTTTATTTTTAATAAAACAACTAACATTTAGCTTTTCATTAATTACTACACTCTGGCACGTATCTGTCACTATGTTTCCTTCAAACTCGACTCGTGAGGATTTCCCTGCGTGTGCAGCCAAAGGGATAGATAGGATTGTTATAATTATCAGTAAATTATAGAGCCTTAATAATGTTTTTATATAAACCTCGATAAGCAGGATTGGCAGGAACGCCGTGGTTCGGAGGGCTTCATGAACTGAAACGATATAAGAATAGTATCATCCAAATCTGAAAATAGTCAAAATGCAAAATAAACAGATTTCGTTTAGTTTAGTAGCGTAATTAATTGTTATTACTAATTTTTACAGTTCAAATGCCTATTAAACATCACTACCATGAAGCTTTATAAACTTTTAAAACTAAATTAACAAAGAAATTCATTGCCTTATCAATTTGATATTTTTCTACCGTTATGTAGCGGGATTTCAACAGGATTTAATGGCGGGTAAACTGTTGGTCTGAATCGAGATGCTCATCGGGAAGATCAGACGATGACTATAACTCGAAGCAGTGTTTTTTATTAAAGCAGCTGGGTTAGTAATTCGTGTCAGGAATACAATACGACGTCTTCAGCAACACACGAGAGAAAACCGAATACGTGTTAGGTTAAGCAAACCAGGATCGTGAGGAGAAACCCTCATACCCATTTGAGGAAAGAGCTTGAATGAAGGCAAAAAGATCGCCGGTCACCCTGCAGGTCCAAACCATCCCGGCTCAGAATGGGAAACAGGGCAACCGGCAGACCTACGTTAACGAAAGTTCCGCTGTGGCACCATTCCAGAAATCGCGCAGTCTGCGGGCACCCTCATCTTATGTCCTGTAAACTTAATCTCTTAACATATTGTTAAGTTCATATCAGATCCAGACGGTCACGAGCTGTACGCAGGCGCGCCTCGCCGCGACGATCATACTGCTGGGTGGTGGTGACGCTGGCGTGGCCCATCGCATCCTTTACCGTGATTAAATCCTCGCCGTTATCCAGCATGGCGGTGGCAAAGGTTCTCCTTAAATCGTGCGGCGCGCATTTCGCTATCCCGGCCTGGCGCTGGCGTACCTGCAGAACATGGTAAACCGCCTGATCGGTGAGACGGTCGTTCGTCAGGGTGTCAAAGCGGCGGATTCGGGTGAACAGTGGCCCGTCTTTTTCTCCCCGAACTTCATCAACCCACTTCTGCAGCCGCTGCCAGGTACCGGCCGGCATGTAGGCCAGTCGCTCCTTGTTTCCCTTACCCAGCACAAGAAGCGCTCGCTCATTTGTGACAACGTCACGCAAATCCAGGCCAACGGCCTCCGATCGTCGCAGACCGCAACCGAGAATGACGGCCAGCATCGCCGCATCGCGGATGCCGATACTGGAATCATCGGCCTCACAGGCAGCAAACAGCGCACGGACCTCCTCCGGCGGCAGGGCACGGCCGCGCGGGAGACGGCTGCCGCGCAGGTTACGCACCGCCCGGATGTGCTGGAAGCTCTCGACATCCATGAGCTTCAGCATCCAGGCTTCCTTCGCCACCCCCTTCAGCGCCGAAAGATAGGTGTTGACCGTGGCCGTGGCCCGGCCGGTGTCGCGCAACAGTTCGGTCACGGCCATCACGTGGTGGCGCCGCAAGCTGCCCCAGCTGCAGGACTCCAGGGAAGTGGCTCCGAGCATGCTGGCGACAATACTGAGGAACGAGGCCATGGTCTGCCGGCTGCGGGGGGAGTTGAGGGACAGCAGGTAGGCCCGGGCGGGACTGACCGGAGCGTTCTCACCGGACAGTGCCGGCAGGAATTCCTCACCGAGTGGCATGACGGCTGCGGGCAGACTAAGCTCCGGTTCGTCGTCGGGCATCAGGATCATGTCGGGCTCCGTCCGGGCCGGAAAGGGACCGGCGCGCTGAGTGAAAAATCTGGGGAAATGATACCGTCAGAGCGTACCGCAAAGAGTCTACTTTTTCAAACGTACATTTTAATAAGTAGAGATGGTTAAACTTATCTACAGGCTAGCAATAACGTAAAAATGATGTATGCATCTTCCAAATCATTGTTTGAACGCTCGTTTTTGCTATGAAAATATTCAATTTCTGAATAAGTATGATACTTTAAGCTAATGAATCATATTTTTTAACATAACCGTAAATATAACTAGGGCAGGCTTCAAAAGAAGCATGAGAGTTTCATTAATGAATACTTATAAATTTAGAAATAACGATGAAATTGGAAAGTTAGAGGCAGAAACAGATTCGTACTTAGACTCAAGTTTCTATGAATCATACTTAATAAATTCGAGTGCGCGCCCAATTCGTTTGTTGTCGATGATTACGCCCTGGTCGATTTCCTGAAGGCGATCATAAGGTGAGTAGGGAAATAACTTCCCGTTTAGCCTGAGTTCCTTCTGACCATACGGATAGTGCCTCAGCAAACTTTTCACAGGCCAGCATTGGCCCAAAGTCTGCATAGCGTTCATGGATGATGTTGAGACGTTCGCGTAATTTTTCAGCGGCTAGTGTTGGTCTAAAGTCGCTGTAATGGGGTCAGTTTAGATATAGAAAATTATTGTACGCTAAGGCTTATTTTTGACCTGTCATTCATAAACAAGATCGCCATCATCGACTGTGTTCATGTGATTCAGCTTACTTAAATTTCCGTCAGATAAATACAGAACCCGGTCTGCAGAGGCTATGGTTTCTGGGCGATGGGCAATCAGCAGTACCGGGAGTCCCAGCTGACGTAATGTCTGACTTATCTGGATTTCACTCTCAACATCAAGGTGGCTGGTCGCTTCATCCAGTAATAAAAATCCTGGTTCCTTGTATAACGCCCTTGCCAACAGAATGCGCTGCTTTTGACCTCCGGAAAGTCCTCCACCAGTTTCACCAATTAATGTCTGATATCCCATCGGCATTGCCATGATATCGCTGTCGATGAGCGCCAGCCGGGCACAGAGGATCATTCGCTTATGATCGTGGTCCTCACTGAAGAAAATGATGTTATCTGCAATGGATCCCCTGAAAAGATGGTCATCCTGCAGCACTGTACCGATTCGCCGGCGTACCTGAAAATAATCCGGGTGCGCTTGCGGTATGCCAAACGTTCTGATCGTTCCTTCATCAGGTAAATGGATCCCCAGGATAAGGTTTACCAGTGTTGATTTTCCGCATCCCGATTTACCGGTAATGGCCACCACTTCTCTAGGATGCAGAGTTAACGATACCCCCCGGAGTATTGGTGTGTTGCTCCCCTTGTGACTGAAAATTATGTTTTCAAGGGATAACGGGAGGTGGGTATCTTCGGACACTGCTCCACGAAAAACAGAAGGAATGGCAGAAGACCGACTGTCTTCCTGCACGGGCTGTTGCTGATGGTCTTCTGTCGGGGTCAACACAATATCAGCCAGACGCTCGTTATAGACATCAAGCATGCGCCAGGCAAAAATCTTATCGGTCAGGCTGCTGATACTCGAAGAAAAACGCATCTGATAAGACATATAGGCAACCAGCATACCGACAGTAAAGGTGCCGTTCAGAACTTCACCGGCACCTTTCCACAAAATCACCGCCGATACCACGCTGCCGGTCAGGGTGTGCGCAATGTCATAACACATCAGAAGACGGCTCTGGCGTAGCTGCGTATTTCTGCGGGTGACGTTGAGATTCAGCCATGCGGCTTCTCGGTGAGCGGTCACACCGTTTATTCTCAGGCTCAGTATACCGTTGAGAGTTTCAAGAAAATGACCGGACTCCCTTGCACCTGCATCCCAGACATCTTCTGCCGACTGCCGCAGAGCGGGATACCATAGCGCTCTCAGCACACCGTAAAAAATGGCAGCAAGTACCGCTATCAGCGTCATTTCAGGGCTGTACAGAAGCATCATGCAGAACGCGGTCACCACAAGCAGCACATCCAGAATACCTTCGAGTACCTGTGTGGTCAGCGCCTGCTGAATTGTATCTACGGCTTCAAACCGGGCGTTAATACTTCCCTTACTGCGCGCATCAAACCAGGACAGAGGGAGTCGAACCAGATGATGGAACACCCGGGCCGTCCACTGCATATTAAAATTGACGGATAAGGTAATACTGGCCCACTGACGGGCCAGTGACAGTAGCATCTGAGTCAGAGACAACAACAATAGTGCAATGATAATGACGGTCAACAGGCTTCGATCAGCGGCCACCAGAACCTCATCGATAACCAGCTGGTTCAGAAGAGGGCTTCCCAGCGTCAGGATCTCTAACATCAAGGCAAAAATGATAATGCGCAACATTGCAGGCAGCAGGCCAGGCGTCTTGCCAGTCAGCTGGCGCAGGCGAATTTTCTTTCTTTCATCCCTGGCCGTAAAGTCACTGGCTGGTAACAGCTCCAGCGCAATACCAGTAAAGTGCTTTCCTGCCTCCTGCAGGGAAAGCGTGACCTTTCCCTTGTCCGGATCATGAATAACCAGCCGGCTCCCACGAACTTTATGGAGCACGACGAAATGATTCATATTCCAGTGGAGAATACACGGAAGAGAGAGGGACTTCAGGTCTTCCGGCTCTAACCTGACAGCACGGGAAGACAGGCTGATACCCGCGGCACACTCAATCAGCCTTTGCAGTGTCATCCCCTGAGTACTGACACTGAAGCGTTCACGGAGTGTGGGTAAATCCGTCTGCAGACCATGCCAGCAGGCCATCATTGCCAGACACGCCAGTCCACATTCTGCTGACTCTGTCTGCCGGATAACGGGGAGCTGTTTTATCCCTGTCCAGTTCAGTGATCCCATTACAGTTTTCCTTTGAGACTCCAGAGTGGTTCCGTCAGCCACTCCCATAAATGACGTGTATCAAGGCTGACGTCCCCTTCAAGGGTCATTCCGGGACGAAGGAGTTCTTTTTTTCCATAAGCCAGAATAAAGGTTTTCTCAGGTTCAACGATGACGCGGTAATGCCCCTCATTTTCCTTCCAGGTCACAGGAGATATGGAGAGCAAATCCGAAGGTGTCAGCGTTGTACGGCTGATCTCATGGATAGTCCCGTACTGAACACCAAACTTCTGGTAGGGGAAGGCGGCGAACCGCAGTGCAACACGCTGCCCGGACTGAATAAAACCGGCGTTCTGACTGGTGGCATAGAGTTCTATCTGCAGACGCGCATTGTCGGGTACAAGAGTCATAACGGGTTCAGAGGCTCTGACAGACTGTCCCTGCCTGACAAGTACTGCCGCAACGGTACCGGATACTGGCGCCGTCAGAGTGAAGTTCTCCTGTCCGGCCAGTTCGTCCTGCTGTTGCCTGATCCCCTGCAACTGCCTGTCCAGCTCGGCTTTACGGCTTTCCCCTTGAACGATGAGATGGTTAAGGTCATCTTCAGCAGCCTTCATTGCCGTGTATAGTTGCAGAAGTCCCTGACGCTGATCCTCAACGTTTTGCTGTGCCGTAGAAACGTCAATCTGCTTCTGCTTGTATTCGATATCTGAAACGTAATGCGTGCCAGCCAGTTTTTTATAACGTTCCATGACGAACTTGGCCAGCATAGCTTGTTGCGCTGCAAGCGACAGGCGCTGCTCCGCACTTTTCATCTGTTGTTTCAGGGAGGTAATTCGCTGTTGCATGGCCAGCTGCTGCTGACTATTGTCACGCCATTCCAGCGCCTGCTGGGAAGACAGCATGGCATACTGAGTCTTCAGGGACAGGCTCATGGCAGCCAGCGTACCTGTGCCCTGTCCGTTATAATGCTCGCCGCTGATATGGTAGAGGGATTCACCAGCAATAACATGCTGGCCTTCTGAAGCCGTCAGCCGGGTGATAGAGCCGGCATATTGCGGTATGATTTTTACCAGCCCTGATGAAGGCATCACAATTCCACTAAGATGAGCCTTGCGGGTATAACTACCATAATAAACGAATAGTGAGATGCACAGAACTATCAGTAGTGTAGCTACAGCGCATACTGACATGCCAAATGACGCGGGTAAAACAATATCTCCGTACCCGGTATCATTGTGGTGTTTTAATGCCTCCTCTCTGAATATGCTCATAATTATATAATCTTTTAAATGTTTTTATAATGGTTGTCTATTACAAAAGCAAAATGCAAGCTTTATATATTGAGTAATTTAAATAGATTAATTGTCAATAATAATGATGCTCGATAACATGAATGGATAACACATATGCTAATCAGTATATTTGCCACATTTGATGAAATCGACACAACACCCCATGACTTATCAATGGAATGAAATAGTGTGGTAATTAATAATATAGAAATAAAATAAGCAATCACCTGAACAAAAATATCTTTCTTCTTTGATTTAGAATATGAAGACGAATAGGACATAAAACCTCCGCACCGAAAAATGACACATAACCAGATAATATCAAATCATTGAAAAAAGATGTTTATTTTGATTTGCCCACCATAATATAAAGATTCCAAATTACAATCAACACATAAAGAACATAATTAAGGATATACAAATAGTTATGTCCCATGAGTTGAACTGAGTGGAAACCTCTTAACTTTAACGCACAAAAATTAGCAGAGAATGTAAAGATCGTTATAATGATACAATGCTTAAAACCCAAGTCTCTAATTCTTTTTGTCATGATCAGCATGCTGCAATAAACTGTTGCAATAAGCAATGCAGCCAGTAATGAAAACATACTTATAGCTATCAAGAAAGATATTTCTCCCATTGCAGAAAGTTTCATTGTTTTTGCTGATGAAAACGCAATGAATAACTGAAGAGACAATATCACAACCTGGTAACAAAATGCTCTTAATCGCGTGATTTTCTTTTTTTTCCAGCCAGTAAAAAACTCTTCCCACATATAAAGCAACATACACTTCCCTCTTAATTTATAACACTCACACCTGTTGAAGATTCCATATATATCATCAATCTTGGTGTTGGGGACTCAGTGGTTTCCTGAACAATTATATTAGGATGCCGCCGTGATTAACGGCAGCATTTTTCAAAGTGACTTACCAGCGGCATTCCCCAACCATTCCACCAGGGTTTGTATCGTGCCAGGAGCCACCGCCCCTGTTATTGTTACTATCGTTAGGCAAAGACTGAGATGCCGCCGCAAAGGCCGTTCCTACCACAGTTCCAGCAATAGGACCGCCAATACCTGTAGCTACAGCCGTCAGTACCCCACCAATAATGACAAATCCGGCATTATTAGCCGTTGTTGCTGGGGCTCCCCAACCTCCTGAACGACCTGAACTCTTGGAGCCACCATAATTACGGTCTGAGGCATCCTGGCCGTTAGCACCTCCGCCACTCACCTGCGCTATTTCATCAAAACTTAATTGTCTGATATTTGGCATAAAATCCCTCTTTTATTGTTTTACCAAAATGTGCTAACCGACTATTACACATACGAAATATGTATGAATAGTGAACATTTGTAATTAAATGTAAACATGGATGCTAGGGATCGTAAACCGGAAAATCAGAGTTACCGCGCCAGTGGACTGACACTGCTGACAGCAGCTATCTCGCTGTGGAATACCGTCTATATGGAAAGAGCGGTCGATGCCCTGAAGCGTAAAAGGGTGAAGATCAATGAGCAACTGCTGTCACATTTGTCGCCGTTAGGCTGGGAGCATATCAATCTGACAGGCGATTATATCTGGAAAAGCAACAGAATACCGGCCTCCGGTAAGTTTCGTCGACTGAGGCCTGCTAAAGTAGAATGGTCAAAAAATAACCCTAACGTACAATAATTTTCGATATCCAAACTGACCCCTAATGATCGTGAAGTAACGAAAGAACACGCAGCTTCAGTGACTCAGGAAGCCTGTGATTACCAGGGCGTCCAAGCCGAAGGTTTGCCAGTCCTGCAGCGCCAGACTCGCGAATGCGGTTCATCAAACGCTGAGTCTGACGTTCGGTCAGAGCAAGTTGGTGTGCAGCATCACGACGGCGCATGCGCTTTTCGACAACCGAATGAATGATTTTGAGTCGGTTAATTTCGTCCAAAGTGAAAAACTCCGCTGCGTGAGCCGTCATCAGAATCCCTCGATGGTGAATCTATGTGACGGACATCTAATTAGCCCAGAACGGACATTACAACTATGCTGTTACAAGATTGGTGCGCATAACAAAGATTATGTTAAATAAAGTAAATATACCATTAAATATCAATATTTTATTGCCAGTCACATACCTTTCTTGCCAATGAATCTATTGCGGAAGCTTGAGAAACAGAGTCCGTTCCTGGGTTTGCGATGCCTTAAAACCATGATGAAGATAAAACCCTTTGGCTTTTTCTGTCAGCGCATGAACCATAATTGCACGAACGCCTATATTTTCAGCCACACGATAACAGCGCAATACTGCATCGTGCAGTAAATCAGCCCCCAGCCCTTGTCCACGAAATGAGGCATCGACAGCCAGTCGAGCAAGTATGATTACCGGGATTGGTTCTGGCATATTGCGCCTGAGACTTCCCGTCGCTTCTACATGGTTAACGCTGCCGGTGGCCAGGGAGTAAAAACCGGCAACCTGTTTCGTGCCTGTTTTACATACAACGAATGTTCTGGCAGCACCAAGTGCCTGATTTTTTAACCCTCGCTGTTTAAGCCAGTCATCGAGAACGGCCTCCCCGCTGACGAACTCAGCCAGTTGATGTGAGCTGGATAAAGGTTCCGGTACTGTTACACGTCCCACTGAGGTTTCCTTGCCAGGAGTTTATTGATGGCAGCATCATCCGCAACTGGCGCATCGAGCATATCGATAAACTCAGCGTACTGCTCATCGTTAAAATTGAATACGCGACGATCGAGGATCACATTCTCAGCAGCCTGGCACGCCATTTCAAGGATAAAGTCTGTACGTGATTTATGAAGGATTTCTGCAGCAGCATCGATAAGTGCTCTTTGAGACTCCTTGGCTCTGAGGTTGAGCTGAACATCTGATTTCATGAGTGTGCTCCTTGTATAGCAATTGCTTTACAAGCATATCACAATGATAGTGTATAGCAAACGCTATACACTCGCACCAAGAGGTACCTGTAATCCCTCTGCTCCTACTAAACGTTTTTTCTCTTCCCTATAGTCCCGCGAACCACACGCCGACAGGCAAATGCGCCCCTGGAGATGCGTGCCCTGAGCGTCAAGATCTCGCTTCTTTAGTGCCCGCTCGTCAAAATCCAGAAAATACGCCATCAGAGCTCATCCAGCGTCACACGTACTGGCTTAGGATTGCGAAGACGCTCTTTCACTATCTCCACGAGCTCAGCATCCTCATCGCTCAGGAGTATCTGTTTGAACGGCAAACGTTCATTGTCAGCGATATATTCAAGCATGAGACGAAGCGCCTCAGAGGGAGTTACACCCATTTTTTCAAGCGCAGCGTAAGAACGCGCTTTAAGTTCATCGTCAATACGCAGATTTATGCTACCCATGTCCCTCACCTCTTGTAAATACAAATGTCATTACAAGTATCGCACTACTAAATGCTTAGGACAAGTCACGAAGGAAGTCAGAAAACGAGATATCAGAAAGGTGATCACAGCCAATAACGGACGTTGTTAAGCTCATGCAGTATGGATTCACGAAGAACATACATTATATATTGTCATGATTGAGTGGGGATAAAAGCTCCTGATGGCTCTCTTTTTGCTCGCTGTAACGATCTGCAAGATAACCGGTTTGTCTCTTAAGCAGCACTGTGATTTTAAACAGCTCCTCGGCTACATCGACAGAACTAAATGTTTCTCGACTATTATCTAAGGCAACTTGAGTCCTACACAAAAAAGAGCCGGGTTATACCCGGCTCTTTTTAGCTGATTTCGAAATCTTTTAATTCCCCACCTTCAGCAATAAGATTTGAGATCCGCTTCGGCATTCGCCCCTGACCTGACCATGTTTTTGACTCTCCAGTTTCGTCAGTATATCGATACTTCGCGGGGCGGGGGGAGCGCGTCCTTTTAGCCTTACCCGGAGAGCCAATAGCAGCTAAAAGTTCGGAGGGGTCGATACCCTCATCAAGCATCATCTGACGAAGTGTTTCCACTTTATCGCGGCGCTGACTTTCATTTGCAAGACGTAATGTCTCTTCTTCTCGTCGTTCTATAAGAATAATTTTAAACTTTTCCAGAACATCTTCCAGTACATCTAATGACATTTCACGAGTCTGAGAACGTAAGGTACGGATATTGTTTAACAGTGTAAGAGCATCTGACATAAAGAGACCTTTTAAAGTTTTTTCGTTGTTCAGCAAATACCAATGTCTACGGTTGCTCATCAACCCGATTTTTCTTACTGAGCATTTTAATCCGAATGGTACATATTGTTATTAACGAGGTTTAGACTACTGATATAAATCTCTTATCGCAAGACAAAACTAAGAAGAATGTGCAAGAACTAAATTCTAACTCCTACGAAATGTCCCTGCATTTTTGAAGGTACTTAAAACTATGATGCCAGGAGCCATCCGGAGAGCCTTTTTATACCCTCATAACTTATTGCTTCAGTCATACCTGATGAGCTTTAAATCAGCAGAGACATTTAGTGAATTAGCGCCGCCACTTAGCAAGGTTTTTCACAAATGGCAAGATGGTACGCAGGGGATAGACACCTGCATTTTTTCAGAGGATAGCGAATTACTCTATCTTTATAGAGGTGTTTCTAAAAAGTGTAATGTAAAAAAAGCCTGCTGTTAGCAGGCCATAAATGTTTTTAACTCATTTTTTGTTCGATTCTGATAAATAACGTAAGCATGCAATTAAACGTGAAGCAGAGAGCATAGCAAAAATGCTATAAATATTTCCTGGCCGCATAAAGTATCTCCTGTGACGTTAACTCCCTGTCAGTAGCCACATAAACAATGCGATGATCGCCAGTTAAGGAAGGAAAATCTGCAGACATAATCCGAAGATGCGTTTCTTCACCGTTTGGATATTCCTGCCTGATAGAGGATATACCTTCCAGAACGGTCATGACTTTACAGGATTCAGCATTAAAGAAAACAAGGACTTTAATCATATTCTATTACCCTGTTCTCTCGTGGGTGTTAACTGGCAGATGTCTTTAAGGTCAAAGCTATTACGTGGTGCTTTCGGAGATAGCCTCGCTAATTACGCACTTCTTATTTAACAAGCAGTTAGTTTGTGCTTTTAAAATTTTTATGCAGTAGTCCTGCACTCCATTACATCGGTCAGCGCACTCATAATTGTGAAAAATATGCTGATCAGATATTAAGAATAAACGACTTTCATCTGATTTAAGTTATGGATCTGTCTACTCAGGAATAATCCCTCATCGTTATCGCAGACCCACAATGATTTATTTATCGCAAAGTGTTACATTTGCAGCAGCAGGCCCTTTGTCTCCGCGGTGAATGGCGAATTCAACTTTCTGACCTTCAAATAAAGTTTTAAAGTTGTCGCCATTAAGTGCAGACAAATGGACAAAGATATCTTTGCTGCCATCAAGAGGAGAGATGAAGCCAAAACCTTTGTCTTCGTTAAACCATTTAACCAGGCCCATAATTCTAGAGGTCATACTGACTCCGTTATACATGATTGTATTGATAGTAAACGTATAAGATTAAACGTATGGACTCAAGAGAGGGGATATCAACGATAGCGCCTGGTAATGAGAACTGCCCGGAAAATTTCTAACTTTTATTAGTACATCGAACTGATGGGATTCATTAAGGCACAGGGAATCGATATAAGCAAATTATCTTTTAGCCGTCCAGAGGTCCAGTAAGGAAAATAAAAGTGGCTGAATGCCATTTTCAATGTATAGTATTTAAGTGTTTTCAATAAGGAATTGACTTGTCCCATAAAATGACAGGAATTGTCAAAAGCTTTGATATTCTTAGTGGTAAAGGCCTCATCATCCCATCTGATGGACGAAAAGACGTTCTGCTTCACATTTCAGCCGTTAACTCTCGCGAATCAGAATTACTCATCCCTGGAAGCCGCATAGAGTTTTGCCGGATAAACGGTCTCAGGGGGCCTGTGGCTGCGAACATTTATCTTTCCTGATTTTCAGTGTGTCAAAATAGATAGATTAAAACTTAACCACATGTGGTACGGTGAAGCTCATTCATTGAAAGGTTAATGGTTATGTCTGTTATCAATTACGCAATGAAATTCTTCAGCAGTGCGTCTACTGCCACTGCTGCCTGTCCTGTTTGTGGCTTAAAATCAGTACAACCGTTGTCAAAAATCCGGCTCAACCAGACCATGCTTTGCCCCGGATGTAAGGCTCTGTTTATCTCCCGACGCTAGCTCGACCAAAACCGCAGAACAGAGCTCATGTCCTATACTTATGTTAGATTCCGGCAGCTGTTAAATCCCTGATGCCTGACGCCCATCCTGAGAGAACGTTTCTGAACTGATTTCGCAACTGCTCCTGCGCGCTAACGTCGCATCAGAGCAATGCTATGAAAATGAACCCAAGAGCGTGGTTTAACCGCTCCCGTATTCTGATGAATGCTGCCGAAAACATAACGTTTTCGGCGAACGATCCTGCCGGTGAAAGCTCGCCGCGGTCAGAACTCTTTTCGACCGTCCAGATGGAACGCTACGGCCAGAAGCTGGCGCGGACTCATAAAGTATCACCGGATAAGCATCCTTATTATCTTCTGAAACGGCTTGGCGACAATGAGGCCGTCATTACACAAAACTGCTATGAGCTTAACGCGGGTAAAAAGACCAGTATCATGCCCGCCGGTGAATGGCTGCTGGACAATTATTATCTGATTGAGGAACAAATCCGCACTGTCCGCCAGCATCTGCCGAAAAGCTTTGGCAAAGGTCTTCCGTCGCTGGTATCGCCGCTGAATTGCCCACGAATTTATCATATTGCATCAGAGGCCATTGCTCACGGCGATGGCCGCTGGGATGCCGCCAGCCTGACCAGCTATCTCACTGCCTATCAACAGGTGACGCCGCTGACGCTGGGTGAAGTCTGGGCGTTACCGGGAATGCTGCGCCTGGCGCTGATTGAAAATCTTCGTCGTATCAGTATGGAAGTGATAAAAGCGCAGCAGGACAGAAACCTTGCTGATACGTGGATAACAAGGATTGTCGAATGCGCAGAGAGTGCGCCTGGTGATTTAATCATGGTGGTTGCCGATATGGCGCGCTCCCGACCTCCGTTAAACAGTGCGTTTGTCGCAGAGCTGGTGCGCCGCCTGCAGGGGCATGGCAACGCGCTGTCGTTACCTCTGACCTGGGTTGATCAGTGCCTTCGGGAACAGGGGATCACCACTGACGTTCTCATACATAGTTTCAATCAGCAGCTTGCCGCCAGCCAGCTGTCCGTCAGTAACAGCATCGCGGGCCTGCGTTTATTGAGTGAAACGGACTGGGCTGATTTCGCCGAAACGATAAGCGTTGTCGAACAGGCATTACGCAATGATCCTGCCGGCATCTATCCCCGGATGCACTTCAATACCCGGGATCATTA
Organism: Enterobacter cloacae complex sp. SHL009; assembly: GCF_049237205.1. Lineage (NCBI taxonomy): Bacteria > Pseudomonadati > Pseudomonadota > Gammaproteobacteria > Enterobacterales > Enterobacteriaceae > Enterobacter > Enterobacter cloacae complex sp. SHL009. The sequence goes on along the minus strand of NZ_JBMKIW010000012.1, from coordinate 52,575 downwards.
CCGGCACGTAGTTGAGGTTCTGGCCAGAGACAGCGGTCTCAGCGAGCCTGAGGTTGCTGAGAAGGCGCTGGCGTTTTCAGAGGAAAAAGCGCCTGATACACCGGAACATCATGTTGGTTATTATCTTGCGGGCGAAGGTCGACAGGCGCTGGATATTCATCTCCTGGCAGACGCCTCAAGGCTCATACGCTTGCGGCACAGTTTCAACAGAATAACCCTGCTGTCATGGCTTGGAAGCCTGGCGTTGCTGACAACCGCAGCGACCGCAGCAATAATGCACGAAACCGCCATGCAGGGCGCAGACTGGCTATTGATCGCGGTGATATTACCTCTGATTATCGCATTAACTCAGTTAATGAGCGATTTGCTCAGTGATGCAACCACCCGTTTTCGCGTTCCTCGACCCTTGCCGGGGATGGATTTTTCAGCCGGTATTCCCGCTGACAGTGCCACCATGTTAGTCATTCCCTGCATGTTGACCAGCCACGAAAGTTTCAGCCAGCTCCTCACCAGTCTTGAAGTCTGCTGGTTGGGGAATGAAAACGAAAATCTCAGGTTCGCGCTGCTCACTGATTTTGCTGATTCTGAAAATGAACCCTCGCCGGAAAGTCACGCGCTGCTCAGACAGGCTATCGCCGATACGCAGGCGCTTAATCGCCGCTACCCCTCCGGCCGACCACGTTTTTATCTGTTACATCGCCAGCCTGAATGGAACCCCTCGGAAGGAGCGTGGATGGGCTATGAACGCAAGCGGGGAAAACTGGCGTTACTGAACAGCTGGTTGCGCCATCCCGGAACGCAATTCGTCAGCGTTGCAGAGATGCCTGCCCACCTTTTACCGGGTCACATAAAATACGTCATTACCCTGGACAGCGATACGGTGCTTCCGCGCGATACGGCACACAAACTCGTCGCGACGATGGCGCATCCGCTGAATACGCCTGAGTATGATCCGGTACGCCAGAGGGTTGTCAAAGGATTCGGTATTTTACAGCCCGGTCTTGCGGAGGAGATACCACGCAACGGTCAGGGGCGTTACGCAGCCCTGCGCAGCAGCGTACCGGGCAATAACCCTTATTCGATGATGTCTTCGGATATTTATCAGGATCTCTTTGGGGAAGGCTCGTTTGTGGGCAAAGGGATTTACGATGTTGATATTTTTATGCAGGCCACTACCAACATCTGCCCAGAAAATCTGGTACTCAGCCACGATCTGCTTGAAGGATGCTATGCACGTTCGGGTCTGCTGAGCGAGGTGTTACTGTACGAACAGTACCCTAATAATTATCTGTCGGATGTTGCACGACGTTCACGCTGGATCCGGGGTGACTGGCAACTGCTTAACTGGCTAAAACCACGCGTCAGAAAAGCCGATGGAACCCGGGTCAGGAATCCGCTGACCGCGCTTTCTTACTGGAAATTACTCGATAATCTACGTCGCAGTCTGGTCGCCCCCTCCTTACTGATATTGCTGTTCTTCGCTCTGCTTTGGGTACCCAATCCAGTTTACTGGCTGGGCATACTGTTGCTGATATGGCTGTTGCCAGCCATCCTCTGCATTAGCCACGACCTTCTGCATAAACCTCTGCGTCGCCGCGTGAAGCCGCATCTGTTACTGGTGGGGGCGGGCGCGCTAAAGCGCCTGTTAGGTATCAGCCTTAATTTTGCGATACTGCCGCACGAAGCCGGATATTCGCTGAAAGCGATCGCCGTGACGCTATGGCGACTGAGGATAAGCAGGCGTCACCTCAGCCAGTGGGTCAGCCACAGCCAGGACAGCAGTCAGGCCAGACCCACTGTTGCACGTTTTTATCAGGCGATGTGGCTGAACGTTGCCGGTGGCGTGGCGCTGACAATACTGACCCGACAATTTGCCCCACAGCTGCTGGGGATTGCGTTACCGATCGGTTTGGTATGGTGTGTGGCACCGCTGCTGATGAGCTGGCTGAGTCGCCAGCCCGTGCGTAAGGTTTTTTCGCCTAATCAGGAACAAAAACAGCTGTTACGCCAGACAAGCCGTGAAATCTGGGCTTTTTTTGAAACATTTGCCACAGCAAAAGAGAACTGGCTTCCGCCTGATAATTATCAGGAAATACCACAACCGACGGTGGCACACCGAACTTCGCCTACCAATATTGGTCTTTCACTTATGGCTAACCTGACGGCATGGGACTTTGGCTACCTGCCTGGCGGAGAGGTGCTCCGGCGCGTGTCGCTCACGCTCGACACGATGGATAAAATGGAGCACTACCGGGGCCATCTCTACAACTGGTATGACACCCGTACGCTGGTCCCCCTAAGCCCACGCTATATCTCCAGCGTCGACAGCGGCAACATGGCCGGGCATTTATTGACCCTGCGTGCAGGCCTGTCCGCCATGCGTCATCAGCCTGTTTTAAGCAACCAACAGATACTGGCAGGACTGAACGATACGCTGGATATTCTGGAAAAACAGTGGGGTAAGAACCCACCTGACAGCCTGAGACTGCTGCGCAAGCATTGCCTGAACGCGGTGTCGCTCTCTCCGCAGGCGCTTTTCAGCGAACTGAAAAGCATGCGCACCCAGTGCAACCATCTGACCAGCGCATGTCATCAGGGTTCTCCTCTTCAGATACGCTGGGCTGGACATCTGGAGCATCAACTGGTTCAGCTTTGCCATGAGTGGTCTCTGTTGCTTGGCTGGTTGCCTGCATCCTGGAATGAACAGACGCTGCCGACGCTGAGCGAGCTTGCCCGTCCGACATTAACCGGTACAGGAACGCCTCCGGCGTCAGTGGCGGAGCAGGCACGAATGCGACTCAATATTATCACCGAGCTGGAACAGCGGCTGGATGAGCATGCCCGGATGGATTTCGACTTTCTGTACAGTGAAGCAACCAGTCTGCTCAGCGTCGGTTATAACTGTGACACCAATATGCCTGACAAGAGCCACTACGATCTCCTGCCGTCTGAAATCCGCCTGACCAGTTTTCTTGCCATTGCGACTAATCAGCTGCCTCTTAAAAGCTGGTACGCGCTGGGTCGATTGTTTACCACGATTGATAATGAAACTGCCCTGATGTCATGGAGCGGATCCATGTTTGAATATCTGATGCCGAATCTGGTGATGCCCACCTGGCCCGGCAGCCTGCTCGATGAAATGAGTCAGTCGGCGGTTATGCGCCAGATTCACTGGGGGAAAGAACGCGGGGTACCATGGGGTGTTTCAGAGTCTGGCTATCATGCTTTTGATGTTCAGCATAATTATCAGTATCAGGCATTTGGCGTACCGGGGCTCGGTCTACGCAGGGGACTTGCCGATGACATGGTTGTTGCTCCTTACGCCACGCTGCTGGCGCTGATGGTTTCCCCACAGAGAGCCTGTGAGAACCTGTTCAGGCTGCAAAAAAATGGTGCACGCGGAGAATACGGTTTTTATGAAGCGCTGGACTATACCCCCTCACGTCTTGCAACCGGCCAGCTCTATGCGGTGGTACAGTCCTGGATGGCGCATCACCAGGGTATGGCATTTCAGGCGCTGGCTCATGTGTTGCTTGACGCCCCCATGACTGAACGCTTTATGTCCAGCACGGTATTCCGGTCAGCGAGTCTGCTGTTACAGGAGCGCGTGCCGGATGCGGTCGATCTGTACAGTCCGCGCCGTCATTTTGAATCTCATGAGGGCATGGTCAAACCCGTTCGCTATGAACCCCGTATTTTCTATAGCGTGGATACCCCCTCCCCGGATATCCAACTCCTGTCCAACGGCCATTATCATCTGATGTTGACCGCGGGTGGCGGTGGTTACAGTCGCTGGAATGATATTGCACTAACGCGCTGGCGCAGTGATACCACCCGTGATAACTGGGGAGCATTCTGCTACATCCGCGATACCCAGACGGGAGATGTGTGGAGCAATACCTGGCAACCAACAGGCTACACCAGCGGACAAGACGAGGAAGTGTTGTTCACCGATGCGGGGGCAGAATTCAGACGCAGCTTAGGGGGACTCAGCGTCAAAACTCAGGTGGTGATCTCTCCGGAGGATGATGTTGAATTGCGACGGCTCACACTGATTCATCGTGGTCGCAAGCCTCGCTCTCTGGAGCTGACAACCTATGCTGAAGTGGTACTGGCACCTGATGCCAGCGATCTGGCACACCCGGCATTCAGCAATTTGTTTATTCAGACTGAGCTGGCTCCTGAGCGTGACGCTATTCTTTGCCACCGGCGCCCGCGCTCACCGGATGAACCGGGCCCTTGCCTGTTTCACATGATGGTGGTGCACGGCGATAACCGACATAACGTATCGTTTGAAACGGACAGGGCAAGGTTTATTGGACGTGGCAGAAACCCTGCGAATGCACAGGCAATAGAGACGGGAGGGATGCTGGGCAACACGTCGGGCTCGGTGCTGGATCCAATACTGGCAATTCGCAACGCCATCATTCTGCAGCCGGGGCAGCCGGTTACGATTGATATCATTTATGGCATCAGCGAGACCCGTCAGCAGAGCCTGGCGTTGCTGGAGAAATATCGCGATTACCCTATCGCCGATCGCGTCTTTGAACTGGCCTGGTCTCACAGTCTGGTGGTATTGCGCCAGATGAACGCCAGTGAAGATGATGCCACGTTGTTCAATAGTCTCGCCAGCGCTGTGCTTTACCCTGTCCAGGAGCTGCGCGCCGAAGGCCAGGCGATCGGCCGCAACCGGCGTGGCCAGTCCGGGCTGTGGGGCTGGGCAATTTCAGGGGATCTGCCGATAGTGCTGCTGAGTATAACCAGCGAGGAAAGTATCACCTCAGTGACCACACTGATTCAGGCACACCGTTACTGGAGACAGAAAGGGCTGGATGTTGATTTGGTTATCCTGAATAACAGCCCCGGCGGCTACCAGCAGGGATTACAAAATCAGATTATGGAGTTAATTTATGCAGGGTCTGAAGCCAGTCTGCTGGATAAAAAGGGCGGGCTTTTTGTCCGGAACGGTGAGCATCTCTCCGCTGAGGATAAGTTGCTTTTGATGAGCGTGGCCTGTCTTTATCTTGATGACCGCGCAGGGGGTATTAATGAGCAGCTTAACCAGCGTATTCATACCCTGAAATCGCCGGCAAGGGCATTCATTCCGCGTGCTGTGCGCGAGCGTAATCAACATACGGACTGGAGCCCTGATACCAGTCAGTTATGCCATTTCAATGGGTACGGTGGATTTTCTCAGGATGGGCGGGAGTATCAGATCGTCCTTCGGGAAAATGCGCTTACACCGGCTCCCTGGTCGAACATACTGGCAAATTCTCGTTTTGGCAGTGTGATCTCAGAGGCAGGGCAGGCCTATACCTGGTATGAGAATGCCCATGAATACCGGTTGACGCCGTGGGAGAACGATCCGGTGAGCGATCGCAGCGGCGAGGCATTTTACCTGCGCGATGAAGAGAGCGGGGAGTGCTGGTCGCCGACGGTTTTACCTGTTCGCGGACACGGTGATTACCTGACCCGCCATGGTTTTGGCTACAGCGTTTTTGCCCATCGTGAGAGTGGTATAGACAGCGAGTTGACGGTCCTGGTTGCTGAAGAAGATCCGGTTAAACTGGTGCTCCTGACGCTCAGCAACTCTTCGGGACGGACACGTCAACTTTCCGTCACAGGCTATGTAGAGTGGACGCTCGGAGAAACACGAACGCGCTCAGCCCCTCACATTGTGACACATGTGGCCAGAACGCCCGGCGGCTGCGGGGTGCTTGCGAATAACTTTTATGGTGATAATGGTGGCGGCCGAACTGCATTTTTTGCCGTCAGCGGTAATGACTGTTCTCTTACAGGGGATCGCCGGGAGTTTATTGGGCGTAATGGTTCCCTTCACGCCCCTTCGGCCATGAAACTGCAAAAGCTTTCTGGTAAGACGGGGGCCGGTCTGGATCCCTGCGGAGCGGTGCAATCGGCGGTTACATTAATTGACGGGGACCAGAGGACGTTTATTTTTATCCTCGGCGCAGAGGAGAATGATGTTTGTGCTCAGGAGACGCTGGCCCGCTACATGAACGAGGATACGGTCCGCCAGGAGCTGAACCGGATTCATAATCACTGGCACAATGTTCTCGATAAAATCGTAGTTAACACCCCTGACACGTCCGTAAATTTACTGATTAATGGCTGGCTGTTGTATCAGACGGTCGCCTGCCGTCTTATGGCCCGGAGTGGCTACTATCAGTCTGGCGGTGCATTTGGTTTTCGCGATCAGCTGCAGGATACGCTGGCTCTGAGCCACGCTGCTCCGGACCGGATGCGTGAACAGATAATACTCTGTGCATCACGGCAGTTTATCGAGGGGGATGTGCAGCACTGGTGGCACCCGCCACACGGCAACGGTGTGCGTACCCGCTGTTCCGATGACTATCTTTGGCTGCCGCTTGCTGTTTGCCACTATGTTGAAACGACGGGGGATATGGATGCACTGGAAATACGCATTCCTTATCTGGAGGGACGCTCGCTTCAGCCTGGTGAAGAGTCTGTCTATGACACGCCGGTCATCAGCGGCACCGAAGAGACACTCTGGTTACACTGCGTCAAAGCTATTCACTATGGACTTCACTTCGGGGAGCATGGCCTGCCGCTGATGGGGGCTGGTGACTGGAATGACGGGATGAACCGGGTGGGTATCGAAGGCAAAGGTGAAAGCGTCTGGCTGGGCTTCTTCCTGTACGACATTTTGCAGCGGTTTGCAGCGCTGGCGGAGCACAGGCTGGATGAAAGCGTCGCCGCGATGTGCCGTTCACAGGCTCTGCGCCTGCAAAGTAATCTCGAAGCCCACGCCTGGGATGGGGAATGGTACCGGCGCGGGTATTTTGATGATGGTACTCCCCTGGGATCGAGTACCTCACAGGACTGCCGGATTGATGCGATTGCGCAGAGCTGGTCTGTATTGTCCGGCGCCGCGAGCCCGGGACGGTGCGCAAAGGCCATGCAGGCGCTGGATAAGCAGCTTGTGGATAACGAAGGAGGGCTGATCAAACTGTTAACGCCTCCTTTCGACGGACACGGTCCAAATCCGGGCTACATACAGGGGTACCTGCCCGGCGTGCGGGAAAACGGAGGGCAGTATACGCATGGCGCCATCTGGGCAGTGATGGCCTTTGCCCGAATGGGGAATGCCGGACGAGCCTGGCAACTCTGGTCCATGATCAGCCCTATAAATCATACCCTGAATGCGGACTCTGTCGGGATTTATAAAGCTGAGCCTTATGTCATGAGTGCTGATGTCTACAGCGTCGCTCCCCATACCGGACGTGCAGGGTGGAGCTGGTATACCGGTTCCGCAGCCTGGGCCTGGCGTTTACTTACCGAGGAATTACTGGGGATAAAACGTTCCGGCACTGACTTTAGTGTTCATGCCAGGTTACCGGATGAGTGGTCGTCTTTTTCTATGGCATATCAATATGGTGAAAGCCATTATCAGATTAGCGTTTCACGCGGCGATGCAGAATATTGCGTGACGCTGGATGGTGTTCTCCTCCCTGATGACAGAATTCCGCTGAAGGATGATGGACAAAACCATACGGTTGAGATCATTCAGAACTGACACTGATCCCGGAGGTGCATTAACGTCTGCCGTTAATGCGCTGATTATCCCTGAGAACATCAATCGCAGTCTGCATGGCGATTTTGTCATCCCGCCTTTTTTGTTTGTCCTGCATGACCTGAAGGTATTCCAGCAAGGTGCGGGTATTAATCGGTCGGCCCTGTTTACCCACAGCCAGCACGGCTTCGCCAAGAATAATTTTCACAGGCGGTAATTGTGCCGGATACCAGTCAAGGGTGTCTTCTGATTTCATCTTAAATTTCTCACGGAAGGGTAGTGTATCATAAATAAGACGTTCAATTTTCAATATCTGATATCCTGATTCAGACACAACTTAACATAACTTATGCCAGTTATTTTCATACTAAAGCGTATAATAATTACTCTATTCCTCAGAGAATTATTTATGTCTTATACAAATGGGCTCAGGTATTTTAAAGAAAGACCGGTTCATGTTGCCTGCCCGGTATGTGCACACAGAGCCGATCAGAAAGCAGGTAAACTAAGAAAAGATGCGGTTCTTGAGTGCCCTGCCTGCGGACTGTTGTTCAGACCTTCAGAATGCTGGTGTATCGGCGGCTAAACGGCTTCTGCCACGTAACGTCAGTGATGTCGGAAAATGACAACGTTCCTCCTGTACTGCAGTTGTCGAGGGTATGATAATGAAATCTAAAAAAACTGTTTTTATTGAAGGACATATCCTGTCGAACAGCTGTCACGGGCAGGCCGGTCAACCTTTCTGTATTCACCGGGTCAGGTTTAGTAATGGTAAATATGCGATTATTCGGGTGGCATCCGGGATATGTTTCAAACCAGGCGAAATTATTCAACGAAACGATTGTGAGTGGTTTTATAAACTTACCAAAATTCGGCTTCTTTCTTTTGAGTACCTTGATGATGATGAATCAAGAAGACAATTCCTTGAGTATCAATGATAAAACCATGGATTTATAACAAAATAAATTTTCTGGCTTAAAATCACCCCTGGCTCTTTAAATTATCCACCAGTCATTGGAAAATATTTTTTTCCTGGACTTAGATGGATTTAAATTATTGAAACAAAATGTATCGCTAAAGACGAATTGCCTCATTGTTTTCCTTTTGCGTTATAACCTTCATTAGCATTAAGGAAATTTATGGCACAGACTTTTACTCATAATTTACTTCATCCTCGTCACTGGCTTACCTGGTCTGGTTTGGGTCTGCTGTGGCTTCTCGTTCAACTTCCTTACCCGGTTTTACATATTCTGGGCTCTGGCCTTGGAAAAATATCCAGACCCTTTCTGAAACGCCGGGAACGGATTGCGATTAGAAATATCGAACTGTGCTTTCCCGAGATGACACCGTTTGCCCGGAGCCAGATGGTCAATAAAAACTTTGTTTCTCTCGGGCTGGGACTAATGGAAACAGGAATGGCCTGGTTCTGGAGCGATGCGAGAGTCAAAAAATGGTTTGATGTCGAAGGGCTTGAAAACCTGACCGGTGCGACAAGAGGAGTAATGGTTGTCGGGATTCATTTTATGTCTCTTGAGTTGTGTGGAAGAGTAATGGGTTTATGCCATCCTATGATGGCAACGTATCGCCCACACAATGATCCATTAATGGAATGGGTACAGACAAAAGGGCGTATGCGTTCAAATAAGGCTATGATTAATCGACGTAATTTATCAGGTTTTGTTCATGCGCTAAAAGCAGGTGAAGCCGTTTGGTTTGCACCAGACCAAGATTATGGGTCTAAAGGAAGCGTTTTTGCACCTTTTTTCTCGGTAAAAAAAGCAGCCACGACGAACGGAACGTATGCTCTGTCAAAACTAGCTGGTGCACACTTGATCACACTTAGCATGATTCGACGTAGCGATAAAAAAGGTTATCACATGTATATCAGCAATCCGTTGTCAGGCTATCCAGGGGAAGACAAGATCGCCGCAGCGGCTTATATGAACAAGATCATCGAGCGTGAAATTCTCCGTGCTCCTGAGCAATACCTGTGGATGCATCGCAGGTTCAAAACGCGTCCTGAAGGCGAAGTCTCTTTATACAAATGAACAATTCAACTTGTCATGAGCCAGAATCTATCTTTCTTGCCACTGCGTATTTGTAAAAATGCGATAAGGAATTTTCGATCGGATTCATGTTAACGATGGCTTGACTGACAGACAAGGTTAATCAATTGAACCGATTCGGATTTGAAGATCCGTTTTTCGCTCTCAGCGGACCTTTAGCTCAGTTAGATCGTCCGCTCTGTGCCTGGAGCAGACATTGCAAGCATCAGTGGGAGAAAGTCACGTCGAACGAGAAAAAGGGGCCTTTCACCCTCACAATGAACTACGCACTGTACGAAACGTGGACTTAACCCTTTTATATCCATCACCTTATTCAGAAATGAACGCTATTGACGATGGAGGACTTCATCGTTACTAATATTTCCAACACTATAAATTGAGAGGCACAATGTGATTTCTTTCCGACCGATGACAAGAGATGAGTATCCTGCTTATGTCGAATACTTTGTGAATGATTATGCATCTGAAATCGAATCAAATTACGGGTTATCCCTTCATGATTCTCTCGCCAGAGCGAAGCAGGAGATCTCGGAACTGCTTCCCGCGGGAGTTAACACGCTCGGGCAAGTGTTAATGTGTATTGTTGTTCAGTCGGAAAAGGCGAACAATCATGTAGGTTATCTCTGGTACAAACCAGACTCGACTAAGCGCACTGTCTTTATCTACGATTTTCATATTTTCAACTCCAGCCAGGGGTTAGGACTTGGCAAACAATCTCTTTGTGCTTTTGAAGGGTATCTGCAGGAAAAGGGGATTAAAGAGATCAGATTGCGTGTTGCAGGTGATAATGCTCGTGCCCGGCATGTTTATGAAACCAGCGGATTCGGGGTTACAGGTGTCAATATGAGTAAATCGATTAAAGACTGAGACACTGACGCGTGTTAAAACCCATACCAATAGTTGATACCCGATCTGCTATTCGCACATAGCGGACAGTTTCATCCCAAGGCGCTCCCATCAGCCTTAATTCGCTCATATTTGGCTTTCGAAAGCTCCGCTGATGTTTGCCTATCAGCAATACTTGCGCAGCAAACACGCTGCGCATATACAATTTGGGCTTACCTTTTATCAAACACTTAGACTACATTTCGCCGGCCAAATTTTTTGGATAAAAGCCATCATTGCCAAAGCAACATCGAGACATGCTTAATTAAAAGTGTTCACGCCTGCATCCCCTTACCCCGTGCCAAGTTAATCCTGTCAACGCATTCCCTAAACGCTTTGACTTGCTCTGGAGAGAGCTCAGATTCATCAATGTTGGCCAGAAGAGCATTAAGGGAGCGCTCAATATCATTTTTTGCTAACCGTAAACAGATAACCTTAACCCAACGTGGCGAGAACTTGCTGAGGCCGATTGCTCTTGTGATTCGTAATTTCATGCCATACCTCTCAACCACCAGCGTGGAGGTTTTCATACTCGCTTATAACACGCATTGGATAGACCTTCTGTTATTATTTCACCTGCAAGCTGACAATAGGCATTGCGCCTGGGACCAACCAGCTTTCAGCGAACATCAAATTTGGTAGCATCATCGATAAAAACTATCAGTGCGCATTTGGCCCCCCCCTTCCCTTAAACCAGTCATGAGGCCAGCCTTCAATCTGGATCAGTTCACCGTAGGATGGACGTCGCATGCGGCGCTGATTTATTCGGGCATGTTTACGACGGCGTTCACGCCATATTCCCTCCCCTACCATCCACTTTCTGAGAATTTCTACGAATAAACACAAGCCGTGTATCTCGCGCAATTTCTCACAGGCAAGAGTTGGTCAAGAACCAGCGTAGCGGTCTTTGAGGAGTGATATTACCGTCGTTCTAAATGCGGGCGTAAAAGCGTTATTTGGACGCTTTCCACGTCTGCGAGATATAAGACCACAGGACCTTCATTTCTGTATCGATGCACCAGGAGTTTAACCTGACGGATTGAGACCCCAATACGTACCGCAGCTTGTTCCTAGTTGATGTGACGGCTAACTGGCTCCTGAATAATCTGAAGCCAGTCGAGTTCCTTATGGCTCATAGTAACTGTCTCTTTGATCATGAAATTTCCCCCAGAAATCTCCTGGGGACATTTTAGAATGGTTCAAAGGGAATATTACAGCTTGGCGTTAACACGGTACTTACAATCGTTGTCTCTCGCTCATGATAGCGAGACACTTCTGAGAATCCTCCCTTAAAGCATTTTTTTCCTGGATACTAAGCTTCTTCCAGGTATTGAACATTTTTTCACCGAGCTCAGGAATATAGTGATACTGACGGAGCGCATATTCTGAATTTCCTCCTTCCACAAGTTTCTCCATGTCACGCAAGAACATTTCCTGATCGTTATGATCAATGGTACAGAAGACCGAGCGGTAGTAGCTTTCCTCTTCTGTCGAGTAGTGAGGTTGAAGCCAAAATACGACAGCACCGGCCATAGCAACGATAGGTAGAGCGAAATATAGTTTCTTTAACATTCAGGTATTGTGTTAGTAAAAACAGAGGACAAGTATAACCAGTATGCAATGCTAATGTAACGACAACGACAACGACAACGACAACGACAACGACAACGACAACCATAAATCATAACTGATTAGATTTTTTAACCCCCTCCCCCGCAGCAACAGAAATCTTCGTAGGTTGTTAAATACTGGCTTACCCCTTTTGATGAAGCAAAGTTGCGCGCAAAGTATTCATTTTCTGGCAGCAAACATTCTTAACCCATTATCCCCAATCACCGGAGGTACTGATGACCTTTGTTACCAGTCATGTCACCTATGTTTCACTGTTCAGGTGAGTTTGTTAGGATTGGCGACCTGGTAATTATCGGAACAGATGAGAATGACAGAGCTGATAACAATTGACTCGGTGGACAGTACTAATAATGAAGCGAGACGGATTGTCCAGCATACCGGGAACATGAATTTCGCGCTTTCCGCACGCGAGCAGACTGCCGGTAAAGGGCGATACAACCGCAAATGGATTTCGGCACCAGGGAATATTGCGGTCACCATTGTTGTTCCTCTTCCGGATGACAGGACATCACTACCTACGCTTTCTCTCGTCGCAGGGATAGCCATACATGATGCGCTGTCTCTTATTATTCGTGATGCTGACGTGCAGATAAAATGGCCGAACGATATCCTGATAAATGGAGCAAAAGTTAGTGGAACACTGATTGAAGCCGATCCAAGAGCCATTTATGTAGGAATTGGCATTAACATGACTGCCGATAATATGGGTCTGGAAAACATCGCTGCGGGACTGGCTGGCTTCACGGATAAAGATGCTACGGATGTCCTCCAAAGCCTGTTGCATCGCTGGGATGACTATTTTTCCCTCTGGAAAACATATGGATTCAGCGTGCTGCGGAGTTCCTATGAAGGGAGAATGAAAGGGCTTAATCAAATGACTGAGATTTCACTGGATGCAGGAAAAACGCAGATAGTTTCCGGTATCTGTAGGGGCACTGATACGGAAGGCCGGATACTGCTTGAAACCCCAGATGGTGTGGTGAAGGCGTGGAATTACGGAGACGTATTGTTCCATAACTGATGCTGTTGGGTAGGCCTGACAATGACTGACCAGTTCCAGAAAACAGGACTGCAACGCTCGCTTAGCCGTTAAGGTAAACAGACAGTTCAATGAGGTTGAGATCCGGATCGCGAAGATAAACGGACTCAATCTCCCCGCTGGCACCAGTTCTTTTTACAGGCCCTTCTTCAATCTTAACGTCGTGAGCATTGAGGTGGGCAAGCAGTTCTTCAATTGTTCCATGAACAATAAAGCATAAATCCAGCGAACCGGGCACTGGCAGATGCGCCTTTGGCTCTATTTCCCGGCCGTATTCATGGATATTGATTTTCTGTTGACCAAATCTCAGTGCTGTCCTGCCCGCTCCGAATCGAACAACTACCATCCCGAGTACGTCTGAGTAGAAATCGACACAACCCTTCATATCGCGGGTTGTGAGAACAAAATGGTCTAAATGAGAAATCATACTGATAAGCCTTTCGTTTGTTCAAAAACCGACGGTACCTTCCAATAAGATACGGCCATTCATCACTGATGGCACGTCTGATTTGAATCTGTCACGGGAAATCCCGATGTTTCTTTTAGCACCTTAACCCACCGCGCTTTCGCGGAATATAGGTTGTGGTCACATCAGTGGGTGAAATGACAAGTGAAATTTGGCAGGAAAAATGATGCTCCTGCATCACCTTCTTAAACAGTTTTTGCAGTCTCTTTCTGAGATACCCCGCACCGTCATTTACGGATTCAGATTTTGACATGACCTGGTCTTCATGTCCGGCAAAGACCGCGCATGTATGAACAGAAGAGGATGAAAGAGATGTATAACCTCTTGAGCGCAAGAATGCCACCAGAGAACCATCCAGGTCACACTCCCCCTCAGCAAATTCTAGATAAATCAACACACTGTAATTTACTACTTTCATATGAACGTGATGACCTCATGGTGGACTGACCCCACAACAGGTTTGATTTCAGGAGAATATCATAAAGGCCTACGCAGTAACGTTCACTTTTTGAGTTGTGCGTTTATTGTATTGCAACCTAATAACCACATAATTATTGTTGGTATAAATAATATCTTGTAGGCTGCTGGTCAAGTCCAGAAAAGCAGCTAAACTTTTCTAGTAAAAGACACCAATACGTACCTGTGACGACAAGAAGACTCAGCAATGGTCAGTTAATCTTGCTGACTGGTTCTGTTTCGGCGAATAGATATTTTATAGACCTTTGCTATGTATTCAGAATCTACTAATCATTAACATATACATAACGATTTTGTGCGGAATATAATACTGGATATTACCTTTAAAAACAAGTAAAAGCCTGATTTTAATTTCATTTCTGGTTGAACCACCTGACCCACGAACAAATCACAGATGATTTCATATATTCATCGCCACTCTCATTGAGAATATTCCTAACACATTAGGGCTAACATCCTGGGTAATATAAAACATTGGTAAGAATTAAATGTTATTATGCAAATAACCCAATGAAAACAAATGCCTTTTTCCTCACCTCAAAAAATTGATATTATCATTTTTTGTAAATATTGACCCAGGCATAGAATCTCTTTTCTTCTCTCGCGTTGACACTCATTAGGAAAAAACTTAAATTTCATTCCAAGCAGATAATTATCAAAAATTGATCTTGTCGTTCCAATAGCGATGGGTAATGTGACGTTTATTTGATGGAGACTGATTAGAGAAACCATACGCGCCTGAAATTTTAGAGGCATGGTATACAGTGACATTTTAAAATAATTACTTCAAGGACAATGAGGTGCAAAACCATATGGAATATAAATACTGCTCCAATAAGTACATTTGGTCTGCCCATGACTCCTTCTTCTACAAAGGATTATCCGAACTAATTTTGGATATCGAGAAATTAATTTATCTGTCGCCGAAAAAAATAAAAAAAGATTTTGTTTTTATCAATATCAACACGGCTTCTTTAACTGACTTTATCAGGCGAGATAGCGAATGGTTGTCTGCCGTAAAGGGTAAACAGGTCGTATTGATTGCGGCCAGAAAATCAGAGGCTCTGGCAAATTACTGGTATTACAATAGTGATGTCAGGGGCATTGTATACGTCGGCCTGTGTCGTGACATTCGTAAAGAGCTGGCCTATGTCATCAACGGTCGATTTCTCCGCAAAGATATTAAAAAAGACAAAATCACTGATCGGGAAATGAAAATAATTCGCATGACAGCTCAAGGCATGCAACCTAAATCGATTGCCAGAATAGAAAATTGTAGTGTGAAGACAGTATATACCCATCGGCGTAACGCTGAGGCAAAGCTGTACTCCAAATTATATAAATTAGTTTAACAGCTCGAAAAAATTTCAAGATGATTCACCGGGACATCATGTCCTTAATTTAACTCAGGATGAAAAAGCGATGAAAAAAAAGGTCTTGGCATTAGCTCTGGTAACGGCGTTTACCGGTATGGGTGTGGCACAGGCGGCTGACGTAACAGCTCAAGCTGTAGCGACCTGGTCTGCGACTGCCAAAAAGGACACGACCAGCAAACTTGTGGTGACCCCCCTCGGTAGCCTGGCGTTCCAGTATGCAGAAGGTGTCAAAGGTTTCAACTCGCAAAAGGGTCTGTTTGACGTGGCGATTGAGGGCGACTCAACGGCTACCGACTTTAAGCTGACCTCGCGTCTTATCACTAATACCTTAACGCAGTTAGATACCTCCGGCTCAACACTTAACGTCGGCGTTGAGTACAACGGCGCGGCAGTCGAAAAAGCTGCTGATACCGTAATGATCGATACCGCAAACGGAGTACTCGGCGGCAACCTCAGTGCGCTCGCTAATGGTTACAACGCCAGTGGCCGTACAACCGTGCAGGATGGATTCACCTTCTCCATCGTCAGTGGCACAACCGACGGGACTACCGCAGTCACCGATTTCAGCACCCTGCCAGAAGGGATCTGGAGCGGCGACGTCAGCGTACAGTTCGACGCCACCTGGACCAGCTAAGCCGGCTGACCCACCTGATGCACCAGCAGGGGCCCTCCCCTGCTTTTTTTCACGGACGGCATTGTAATGAAAAAATTCCTTATGGCCCTCGGGCTGCTGCTCATCGGGGGCGCGCCAGCGCAGGCGCTGGACGTCGGCGATATCTCCTCCTTTATGAACAGCAGCAGTAGCTCACTAAGCAAGACTATCAAAAACAGTACCGACAGCGGACGCCTGATCAATATTCATCTCGAACGACTTTCCTCACCGCTGGATGACGGAAAGGTTATCCCTATGGACAAACCCGATGAGGTACTGCTCACCCCTGCCAGCCTGCTGCTGCCCGCCCAGGCGAGCGATGTGATCCGTTTCTTCTACAAAGGTCCATCAGATGACAAAGAACGCTATTACCGCATTGTCTGGTTTGATCAGGCCCTCAGTGACCTGCAGCGTAATAAAGCCGACCGCAGCGCGGTAGCAACCGCCTCTGCGCGTATTGGAACAATTCTGGTCGTGGCACCCCGTCAGGTAAATTACCGCTTTCAGTACGCCAACGGTGAGTTAACTAACTCAGGAAACGCAACGCTGCGGATCCTGGCTTATGGTCCCTGCCTAAGGGCTGCTGACGGCAAGGAGTGTAAAGAAAATTACTATCTGATGCCGGGTAAATCACGTCGTTTTACGCGTGTGAATATTGCAGATAAAAAAGGACGTGTTGCGCTTTGGCAGGGTGAGCAGTTTGTTCCTGTGAAATAGACAGCTGTGCAGATGGATAATGACGATGTCTCTACGACGGATTTCCCAAGAACTGAAGACACGGTTTGCCTTCAGCATGATCTTTTTGTTCGTTCAGCCTGATGCCAGCGCTGCTGACTCCAGCTTACAGCAGATTGGCGGCGTGATGATTCCGCAGGCCTTCAGTCAGGCGTTGCAGGACGGCATGAGCGTCCCGCTCTATATTCATCTCGCTGGTAGCCAGGGTACGCAGGACGATCAGCGGATCGGCAGTGCCTTTATCTGGCTGGATGGTAGCCAGCTGCGTATAAGACAGATACAGCTGGAGGAGAGAGAAGATAACGCCAGCGTAAGCGAGAAAACCCGGCAGCAACTGACTCGTCTCGCCAACGTCCCCTTCAGCGAAGCGCTCACCATTACCCTGACAGACAATGCGCAATTGGATCTCAGTCTGCGCCAGTTGCTGCTACAGCTGGTGGTCAAACGCGAGGCGCTGGGTACTGTGCTGCGCTCGCGCAGCGAAGATATTGGCCAGTCCAGCGTGAACGCCGTTAGCAGCAACCTGACCTATAACCTTGGCGTCTATAACAACCAGATGCGCAATGGTGAAAGCAATACCTCTAGTTACCTGTCATTGAACAACGTCACCGCTCTGCGGGAGCACCATGTAGTGCTGGATGGTTCGCTGTACGGTATCGGCAGCGGTCAACAAGACAGCGAATTATATAAGGCAATGTATGAGCGCGATTTTGCAGGCCACCGTTTTGCGGGCGGAATGCTCGATACATGGAACCTGCAGTCGCTGGGACCGATGACCGCCATTTCGGCCGGGAAGATTTACGGTCTTTCCTGGGGAAATCAGGCCAGTTCCACCGTTTTCGACAACAGCCAGTCGACCACGCCGGTGGTTGCTTTTTTACCGGCGGCGGGAGAGGTCCATCTTTTGCGTGACGGGCGACTGCTTAGCGTTCAGAACTTCGCTATGGGTAGCTATGAAGTGGATACCCGCGGACTACCGTACGGTATTTACGATGTGGAAGTGGAAGTGATTGTTAACGGCCGCGTAGTCAGTAAACGCACCCAGCGAGTCAATAAGCTGTTCAGTCGGGGACGCGGCGTCGGATCGCCACTGGCGTGGCAGGTATGGGGCGGCAGCTTTCACATGGATCGCTGGTCGGAGAGCGGGAAAAAGACTCGGCCAGCAAAAGAGAGCTGGCTGGCCGGCGTCTCGGCGTCCGGCTCGCTCGACACGTTGAGTTGGGCTGCAACCGGATATGGTTATGACAATCAGGCAGTGGGCGAAACCCGAGTGACACTGCCGCTCACTGAATCAGTTAACGTTAACCTGCAAAATATGCTGGCCAGCGATAGCTCATGGAGCAGCATTGGCAGCATCAGCGCCACGTTGCCCGGGGGCTTCAGTTCGCTTTGGGTTAACCAGGAGAAAACGCGTATTGGCGATCAATTACGGCGCAGCAATGCTGATAACCGGGCTATTGGAGGAACCCTCAACCTCAACGCACTATGGTCGAATTTGGGCACCTTTACTATCAGCTACAACGATGACCGACGTTATAACAGCCATTACTACACCGCGGATTATTATCAGACAGTTTACAGTGGCACCTTTGGATCTCTTGGCCTGCGGGCGGGGATCCAGCGTTTTAACAATGGCAGCAGCAACACTAATACCGGGAAATATGTTGCTCTTGACCTCTCGCTGCCTCTGGGTAACTGGTTCAGTGCGGGGATGACCCATCAGAACGGTTACACCATGGCTAACCTGTCGGCGCGCAAGCAGTTTGATGGCGGAACAATTCGTACCATCGGCGCCAATGTGTCGCGGGCTATTTCCGGGGATACCGGGGATGACAAGACCCTCAGCGGTGGCGCCTATGCCCAGTTTGATGCCCGCTACGCCAGTGGAACCTTAAACGTCAACAGTGCAGCGGATGGCTACGTGAATACCAACCTGACGGCCAGCGGCAGTGCTGGCTGGCAGGGCAAAAACCTGGCCGCCAGCGGGCGCACCGACGGTAATGCCGGTGTGATACTCAACACCGGGCTGGATGACGATGGTGAGATAAGCGCCAAAGTCAACGGGCGAATTTACGCACTCAGCGGCAAGCGTAACTATCTGCCACTCTCTCCCTATGGAAGGTATGAGGTGGAGCTACAGAACAGTAAAAACTCGCTCGACAGCTACGACATCGTCAGCGGCCGCAAGAGCCATCTGACGCTCTATCCCGGCAACGTCGCAGTGATTGAGCCAGAGGTAAAACAAATGGTCACTGTCTCCGGTCGTATCCGCGCGGAAGACGGCACGCTAATGGCTAACGCGCGGATTAATAATCATATAGGCCGGACCCGAACCGATGAAAACGGCGAATTTGTTATGGATGTTGATAAGAAATACCCCACCATCGATTTCAACTATGGGGGCAATAAGACCTGCGAAGTGGCGCTGGAGCTCAGCAACGCGCGTGGTGCCGTCTGGGTTGGGGATGTGGTCTGTACCGGTCTCTCCACTTATGCCCGCACGCAGCAGACAGGAGAAGGAAATGAAAGCTAAATGGCTGGCATATTTAGTCATGTTCACAGCGGCGCTTTGTATCACGCGGGTGAACGCCGCGGTCACCCAAACCATCAGGCCAGATGCACCGGACAGGCAGTTTGTCTTCGTGGAAAACAACTCGGATGATAACTATTTTGTCACGCCCGGCGGCCCGCTGGATCCACGTATGACCGGGTCAAACCGATGGACGGGGCTGAAGTATAACGGCTCTGGAAGCATATATCAGGTGAGCTTGGGCTATATCGATAATGGCTACAACACCCCCCTGACAGCTGGATGGAAGTTTGATATGTGGGTGGAAAACTCACCAGTGTCGCACCCTTTGACCGGCCTTCGCTGCATCAATTGGTATACCGGTTGTGATATCGCCACCAGCCTTATTCTGCCACAAACCACCGACGCCAGCGGATTTTATGGCGCGACAGTGACCAGCGGAAACGCAAAGTGGATGCATGGCATGATGTCTGACGCGTTCTATCAGTATCTGCAACAAATGCCGGTCGGCGGTAGCTTTACGATGACCATAAATGCCTGTCAGACTTCTGTAAATTATGACGCCAGCAGCGGTGCGCGCTGTAAGGATCAGGCCTCCGGCAACTGGTTTGTGCGCAACGTCACTCATACTAAAGCCGCAAATCTGATGTTGATCAACACCAATTCCCTTGCGGAGGTCTTTATCAACAGTGACGGCGTACCGACCCTCGGTGAGGGCAATGCCGACTGTCGGCCCCAAACGATTGGCAGCCGATCGGGATTAAGCTGCAAAATGGTGAGCTACACCCTGCAGACTAATGGGTTAAGTAACACCTCGATTCGTATTTTCCCGGCAATTGCTAACTCGTCGCTTGCCTCTGCCGTAGGCATATACGATATGCAATTCAGTTTGAATGGCAATTCCTGGAAGCCAGTGAGCAACACCACCTATTTTTATAACTTTAATGAGATGAAAGGCGCCGATTCGGTCTATGTTTTCTTTTCAAGCAACTTCTTTAAGCAGATGGTGAACCTCGGAATCAGCGATATCAACACCAAGGATCTGTTCAATTTTCGCTTCCAGAACACCACCTCGCCGGAGTCGGGATGGTATGAGTTTTCCACCTCCAATACACTGATTATCAAACCACGTGATTTTAGCGTCAGCATTGTCTCCGACGAATATACAACCTCTCCGTCACGAGAGGGATTTGTCGGGAGCGAGGAACCAGCACTTGATTTCGGCTACATCGTCACCACCAGCGGTAAAACAGCCGCCGACGAAGTGCTCATTAAGGTGACCGGACCGGCACAGGTTATTGGTGGGCGTTCCTACTGTCTCTTCAGTTCCGATGACGGCACGGCAAAAGTGCCGTTTCCGGCGACGCTTTCATTCATTACCCGCAACGGAACGGAGCAGTCCTACGATGCCGGATGCGATGACAGTTGGCGGGATATGTCCGAAGCACTTTGGCTCACTACGCCATGGACCGATATCTCCGGGGACGTCGGGCAACTGGATAAGACGACGGTAAAATTTTCTATTCCGATGAATAACCCCATTTCACTGCGCACGGTGGACGATAACGGCTGGTTTGGCGAAGTCAGCGCTTCAGGAGAAATTCATGTTCAGGCGACGTGGCGTAACATTAACTAAGGCCCTGCTGAGCCTAGTCTGCCTTCTGGCAGCCACTCAGACGCAGGCTATCTCGGTCGGCAACCTCACCTTCTCCCTGCCGGCCGAGATAGATTTCGCCAGTAAACGAGTAGTGAACAATAACAAAAGTGCGCGGCTGTATCGCATCACCATCAGCGCCATCGATCGCCCGGGTGGGAGCGAAGTGCGCTCCCGGCCTGCGGATGGTGAACTGTTGTTTGCCCCACGACAGCTCACGTTACAGGCTGGTGAAAGTGAATATTTCAAATTTTATTATCACGGCCCGCGAGATAACCGCGAACGCTACTATCGGGTTTCATTTCGCGAGATCCCCACGCGCAACCTGACGATGCGAAGTCCGGCTGGCGGTGAGGTCAGCATGGAGCCGGTGGTGGTAATGGATACCATTCTGGTAGTACGACCGCGTCAGGTTCAGTTTCAATGGACATTCGATAAGGTAGCAGGAACAGTGAGTAATACCGGTAATACCTGGTTTAAATTACTGATCAAACCCGGTTGTGATTCGACCGAAGATGAGGGTGACGCGTGGTATCTGCGTCCCGGTGATGTGGTTCGTCAGCCAGCGCTGCGTCTGCCGGGAAATCACTATCTTGTCTATAACGACAAATTTATAAAGATCAGTGATACCTGCCAGGCCAAGCCCGGGCCTGTGGACTGAACCCTATCATGCCGGTGCGAGTCCCAACCAAAAGGCACGACCGGCAACATCCAACAAATCTCGTCGTGAAAGGCTTGCAGTATGGCTGAAGCATTTTCTTTATCACCGATTAATTTAAGTGACGTAAGCCAACTGGGAAATCAAATATCGGAGAGATAACCAGCATGACACTAACATGCTGATTACAGCCCATGCGCAGGTCAGGAATGGAAAGAGAAGAAATATATATAGAAATGGCATCATTCTACGAGTGTAGTGGTGAATATTTTAATGCCTGCCGATACTGGCTTAGAGCCTCTCGTTACACGCAAAATCTTGAGAAATATATCTGGATTCGTAAACGACTTAGACGATGCAAAACGGTGATGTCCATCCTTGCGCTGAGAGACCCACACCGATGAGCCAGCGCCATCTTCTTTAGAATCAATCATCGTGAGGAAAGTGTGGGGTCAGATCATATTTATTGTGGACGTTCTGCCAGATTTGGGCACCGGGAAGACCATTTTACAAATTTGGCATTGTAGACAGATGCATCGTTGCTGACGAAAGATATTTCACCTTCTTTAGCTCCTGCCTTCAGAGTTCCGAGCAGATCTGCCTGCACCATTCTCGCATCGAACTCCTTACCTTTTTCATCAAAAGCTTTGTAACAGCCTACAAAACCAGTTAATTCAATCGGTTCTTTAGCTTTACTGTACACAACAACGTTGAACGTTTTTTCGTACATTGGCTTCCCTTCAACCACAACGGTTCCCTCTGAAGACGGAATAGCCTGTATAGTCAATTTATTGTGTAAATCTTCGGCCGCCAATGAAGAAAACGAGAACAGAACAAACGAGGAGAGAAGAACTTTAGTTAGTTTTTTCATTTATTAGATCCTTATATAAGAAAATGAATATTAATTGCACCACCAGATTACATGTAACAACGTATACAGGGACTAAATAATCGTTATCTTCTGCTACGTAGTGTACATCAATTGGTTTTCATTCTATGTAACGGTAAGCCATTCCGCCGTTCACTTAGATGCAATAGTACCGCATCGCCAGCAATCCTCAGCACACACTGTAACGAGCAAAAGAAGAGCTTGGGCGATCGCGGATAGCGAATTTTGGGATGCCAGAAGAGAGCTAAACGCTTCTTTTGCTCACGTCAGTGCTCAGATAAGAATGGACGTTACGGTTTCTGTTTTGACAAGCACGCTCCGTAAATGTGCACACGCCAGAAAAACAGCCCGACACATTCAAAACCAAGCTTCACACGTTTATAATTGAACTCCAGTTTTGATAGATTATGCTCAAAACGATTGAGATCAAGTATAAAGAAATAAACATAGCAATCAATACCTTAATCTTGTTACGCCTTCTTAAACAACAGGCGCCAAAAACAAACGTGGTTAGTGCTACTATTGTATGTAATAACAAAATAATCATAGGGATTATTATTTCATACTCAGCAAAATCTTTATGCAAAAAGATCCAGCCCGTGACTAACCAAATCGCGAAATTCAGTATTGATATAACCAACAAAATTGAGCTACCTTTATCATTCTTTTTAATTACAACGCCACTCAAAGCCTTCCCCTCCTGGAAACATTAAAAAACAGGAAATGATGATATTGACCTGTCTTCAAAACAGTGATAGCAGGTATAGCTATGCCCCACCTCGCTACATCATCGAAGACATGAATAGTTTAATCATATTAGGAGTCAAATATCACCTAAAAAGTTCAACAATATATAAACTTTGGCTGGATGGTGACGGGATTATGCAGGGTTGAACATGAGGTGGGTGCATTCTTATGGTGGTAGCCTCTCGGCCACCACACGTTCAACATTAGGACTCAGGCATAGCGGAAGAATGATGCGATGAAATTTTCCACTCGTCACCGGTCCAGGCGTAAGTGAAAGTATAGCGGGCTGAAACTTTTGAATTATCGGCAAAAGTAAATATATAAGTTCCGGTATCAATGGATTTATTGCAACCAATACGAATAGTACGACTGTCAATATGTCCTACGGGTTTCTTTTCCAGGAAATGTTTGAAGTAATCCTCACGTTCTGCGTCTGTCAGGCGTACCTGGTTTGAGACTGTTGGTAATAATACGGCATCGGAAAGGTAGTTTTCAGCCACTTTCTGCGGATCACCGGTCTTTAGCGAAGCATTCCAGCGATCAAATAGCGCCTCTATTTCGGCATTGTCTGTCTTTACACAAGTTGCTGTAGGGGTAACTGCACCTGCAGTTCCAGAAATTAACATTAACGAACCAATAATACCGATCATCTTTTTCATATGTTTCCTTTATTAAAATATAGGTCCTGAAATGAAAAAGTAGCAAGCATATAAATTGAAAACAATAACACACAGTTATCGTTACTTTATTTTACACTTAATGATAACAGTTGAATTAAACGCAAAAATGTGCACCCCAAACTGCTGTTCGTTGTTTTCTTAAAATGATTTATAGCACAGATATCCAACCCCACTCAGCGAACAAAAATTTCTCAACCAAGGCAATACCCCCTAAAATAATAGGTTATATGTTTTAGTTCCCACATTACTCTCAAAAAAAATCACTATAAATATTAATAATTATTAAACGAACCAGCATTATGACATTGACTGTACATTAACAAAGTGAATAATGCTCTCAGGAATACACTGTAGGATTCCACACCGTGTATTCCCCCATAGACAACCTCGTTTATTTTAAGGAAGGAAATGAAAGGTTTATCACTTTTTTCGGTTGGATTTATTTTTTTACTGGCAGGATGTTCAATGATGACAACAGAAGAAGAACGATTAAAAAACTGTGAGGCAAAAGGTATAAGTAAAGATACCTGCTACCTGGTTGAGAAAGCCGACAGACGGCAGGAAAAAGACCAGAGTGATACCCGTTTTCACGAGCAAAACTTGCGAGTCATTAAGCAAATGGGATTAAAGGGCCTTGGTCTTCCGGATTAAAAAATAATACCCAGTTGAGACTCATTTACGCTGATCTTTGTTTATCATAGCTGCGCGCTTTGCGCGCAGTATTAATTATCAAATATATCGTGACTACATGAGAACGGGAGAATATATGCAATAATTAGCTATCTTCAGCACAGTGGACTCTATCATTAAGTGTGAATTATTTGCTATCTCACACTGTACACCCAGCGGGTGCCCAGGTCGTTAATAAGTTCGTACTTGAACGGTCGCGTTCCCTTTCCTGGTTCAACAGGAATGCTAACACTCGACGCCGGTGCCACCATTATACCTCCGAGGCCAGACCTCATAAAACTCATATTTGTCAAAGTCATATGCCACGGCGTGGGATTTGTGACTAACATTCGTTCTCCATTTTTGGTTGACTGTAAAATAAAGCGAAGTTTATTACCATCTTGCTCTACCGGATCATCTACCCCTTCCGGACGAATAAAGACTTTCATCCTCAGACGCAGTGGCAACACTACTTGCCTGACCCCAGATACAGCAGCGGTATTAGGTGGGATTTGGTAAATATTCAGCCAGAGTAGTGACTCTTTATCTTTCGATAAAGTTCCTGTAGACGTCCGCATAAGTTGCACCACACGAACTTCACCTGGTTTCATACTAAATACCGGAGGAACAGCAATAAGCGGCGTGGTCGTTTTTTCAGGCGGCGTGAGGGGATCGCAATTATCACTCCAGATTGGACCATCGTGGGCTGTTTCTCTGAATTAGAGAGCGTGAGCGATGCCGAACGTTCGCCCTGATGAATAATTACTCGGGTTCCCTCAACGTTAACCACCGCCCGAGCAACGGGCAGAAACGCAAAAATAATCAAAAAGGCGGGTAAAAACTTCATTTCTATCCCTCTACTGAAAGCTGACAATAATCTGCACTTGCACTTTGTGGCCTCTATCACTCAACTAACCCCGTAACTGTATATTAAAGCGCTCAAAGGGATTTAAAATCATATTCTACATCCGCTCATACCTTTTCATTCCAAACCAGGAGCTAAATCATTAAGGACTTAAAAAACGGGTAGGGTAAATCGGGAATGTGAATTTTAAGAACTATTGAAAATGAGATTATGCATACCGCGCTGCGGGAAATTTGTTAAAAAGCTGCGCTTCGCTTGTTAAACGATGGGTCTTTTCTACAATTTAAGGTGCTTTGCTATGTCAGTTAAAGCCGTCGTTCAGAAATACCCGTGTGCTCAAGGACGAGCCATCCCTCGTACTTTCTATCCAGCTACATCTGGCGTATGCCAGCCAGGTTGTTGTTGCACTTCTCAATCACAGCTAGCAGTGGCTTAATCCAGAGAAGACTATGTGATAAGGAGGCGAAGGAACTATCATCCGCTGCGTCATGTCAATCGGCATAGGTGTGCATTGTGCTGGAACATAAACGGTCAGCGTATTCAAACAGCACATCAGCAATGTCAACGTGGACAGGAAAATAACAGTTATTTTCACGGCGGAGAATCTCCCGGTATTCAATTACGGTATCTTCGGTGCTGGTATCGTCCATGAAGTTAAGCCTGTTGGCATGCTCTGCAATCTGACTGAATCGATTGGAGTTGAATGCCTGGCGGCGATCACCAGCCCCTGCAAAAGTATCCATTAGCAGATCGTCGTTATCGCTCTTAGCGCCAGCACAGTTGCGCTGAGTTTTACCTTTGGATATTTTTCACCTTGCGCAACTCTTCGACGGCATGATGCCAGGGGTTGTTTTTTCCGTTCGATACATGCTCTAACCCCACTCTATGCGGGTACTTTATCAAGAAAAAAAGCCCGCTTTTGACGGCAGGCTAATGAGTTGACTATTTGTAAGGTAGGTGTGAGTAAGACCATGCACAGGAATTAAGCTGTATCGGCTGATTCACTATCGGTTATGGATAACCGTCAGGCATTCAGTTACTTCCCACAACCCAAAGCGTAGCAGCAGTTTGCAAAAACATAAAAAAAGGCCTGCGTTTTACGGCAGGCTCTCAAGGAATTTCAAACTGGTTGTAATTATTGTCATGGTGCCGGGTGCCTCCCGGTGACTTTACCCATGGTCAGTAAAGCCGCGCGCATACCTGCAGACAGCAGTTGACTGGAACGCCCCACCGCATAGGGGGATTCACCATTGCCATAATTTACCAGGTAATCAACTGAGGGATCAAACCGAAATACGGCAAGTGCTATAATAGATTGAATTGCAGCCAGTTAACTAAAATTTTACATTTTACCGTTGCGTTTTATACAGCAAAATCCTAAATTCTCCTTCCCGTTCTCTACTAACTAAAATCAGTTGAGAATTTTTTGTCGAGGGATGTGATGTCGCCTGTAGAGTCCCTCGTCTTTTTTCCCTTTACAATTGCCCTTCCGTTTACATATCAAAATCGTTGCATACTCTTCCAGCCAGAAAGTACAGCCTGTCTATTAGAACGCGTCAACCAGCTGCACGTGGCGAGGCCTTTGGGCAAGTAGCACCGAAACACATCTTGGAGTAGGTGATGGCCGAGACCACGATACGGTGGCCGCGCAGCACCGCTGCTTCAGGCGCTTCAGTACCGCTTCAGACTGCTCGCGCATGATCAACGAGCAGATATTGGTGTCGAGCACATAGATCTTGTTCACAGGTTAAATCGTCCTTCGTCGGTGACAACGTCCTCACGCTCCGCAATAAATTCCGGGTCTTTTTTTTCCATTTGCACGAACGAGCCCCAGGTAGGCTGGACGGGAGGCTGGATGATGCTGTCCCCTTCCCTGACGATCTCCAGCTCACTCGCCCCCTCAAAATCCAGATCGTGGGGGAGACAGATGGCGCGATTGTTGCCATTTTTAAAAATTGATACGGCTCTCATTTATTTCTCTCCCGAGTTGAAGGATATGCGAAGCATATTCGGAATGATGGTCGCGCACCGGGTGTGTGCATATCCTTAGTATTGGCAGATGCACTGCATATGTATAGGGGTTGCATATGCAGATTAGTGGGATCGTCATGATGTCCTCAATGACGCCGGTGGGCGTGGTGGCCGGCGCGGTGATTGTCGTAAATGGCTTTAACACGATTTCACGGTAAGCCGCGCACAACCTCCTCGGTGATAAGCAGACGGAGGGAATATTCGCTGACGGCTCGATGGAGAGCGCTGAATTTCAGGGCTTCAACCGGCAGCAGGGCTGGGGACGTATAAGGCTGTCACACTCTTCAGCGAAGTATCCGGCGCGTATAGCCTGAGGCTGAAACCCGAAGCAAAACGGCTGTGGTACTGGACTAGGCCAGATTTCTTCAGGAAAGTATCCGGCACGCCACGTCCCGCAATGGCGCTTAAAATTGCGGGACGGCGGGTTAAAGCCAAATTTTGGCTAACATGCCGGAGATGGAAGTAAGCTGATATAATGATGTAAGAACAAATCTTACATTAAGAAACAGAGGGGTTATGGCCCGTACGATGACGGTGGACCTGCGCGAAGAGCTGCGCGAATTTATCGATTCCCTAGTTAAGGCCGGTGATTACCGTACCCAGAGCGAGGTCATGCGTGACGCGCTGCGGCTGCTGCGCGAGAAGCAGGCTGAATCCCGTCTTCAGGAACTGCGCGATCTGCTCGCTGAAGGGCTCGGCAGCGGGGAGGCGAAACCATGGAACAAGGATGCATTCCTGAATAATGTCAGGACCAGGGTGGAAAATGAAAGAGATTGAGCTGACACCGAAAGCAGAAGAAGATCTGGAAGCAATCTGGGACTACAGCTTCCGTAAGTTCGGGGTTGTTCAGGCGGATGCGTATATCGGGCGTATAGCAGCGGTGTTTGATGTTCTGGCCATGCATGACATCGGCACGCATCGCGCGGAGCTTGGCAGATAATATCTGCTCGCTGCCCGTGGAACAGCACATGATCTATTTTGTGTCATCACATTCGGTGATTACGGTCATACGTATTCTCAGCCAGTCTCAGGATACGGCGCGGCATGACCCCTGGAGATAACCAAGAAAAAATAAAATACATAAAAATAAAATATTTGATTGGCTAAATCTATCTTATGTTAAATAAATTCCATAAATATATACTCCATGGTTCACTCATGCTGCCACAGAAACAAGCATGATTTGCAGTTTTATATACCTCCCTTTTTTCGCGTGCACTCCTTCACCTGCCTCATGACTGTCATAGCCTGTTGCACCTTCTGGACAAGTTCCGAGCCGAGTATCCCGGGATCACCATCAATCTCACCTGCTACTTGTAATGCCGAGTGACCGCTGTAGTTTATGAGGCGATCATAAGATGCCTCTGTAGCCCTCCCCTCAAGCTTCATGGATCTGTACATATATCCTTCTTCTCGCAGCGAAGATCCGATTTCTCCCGAAGTCGGATCTTGAGCCACGGGCAGGCAGACTTACGCCCTGTCTTGTCACCGTAGAAAAGGCATAAAAAAACCGCCGGGAAGGCGGTCTGTATGCAGCTGACAGGGTGGATCACGAGATAGCGCTGGCCAGCTTGGCCGCAAATCCGATGAAAAAGAGACCGACCAGGGCATTTCCGGTTTCAGACAGTCTGCTGTGGCGCATCACGCCGCCAATTGAATAACACATCCCCGTCAATACGACTCCCGATGTACGCTTACGAGCAGGGGAAGAGCTTTTACAAACAAAAACCGTCCATGGTATTACACACCGATAACACCAATGCCAGCCGATAAGAATCAGCGCTCTTCTGCCGCAGGATAAACCCGTCATTCCTGTGCAGGGCTCTGCACAGCGTACAGGCCCGGTACTATCGGTACAGGATTCTTCTCAGCCCTAATCCACTGGCTCAGCTGACTTTTCCATATCGCAGCGTTCAGCATTTTTTTTCAAGTACAGATGAACATTAAGGGCAAGCAGAAGAAAAAGCAGGGCGGTATCAGCAGACAAAACCCAGGCAATCTCACCGGACTGCAACGCTGTACCTATAGTGGTCATCCCGAAGAATGTCACCACTGAACGCGGAACACGGAATGCAGCCATGGTCTGGCCATATTCACCTTCATGACTGGCAGCCCTGACCTGACCGGCAATAAAAATTGACCACCATACACCCGTGAGTTCAAGGCACAGGGCAAGAGAGGGAAGAAACCACGGCTTTCTGTCATAGTCCCAGAAAGTAAGTAAGGCCGCTCCCGAAAAAATAAACAAAAAGGTGCACAGAAAAAAATGCCACCGGAAGCTAACCGTAGTTTGCCCCACCGAGCGGGGATAAAACCACGATGCCAGGCTGTCGAGGACGCCGCTGATTGCTCCCAGAATAAAAACAGCAGCAAACGGTGTGGTACCTAATGAAAACGCAATAACGTCAAAATTGGTATTAAACGACGTCTCCGTAAACGCCATCACGCACATAGCCAGCGCAAGAAACCAGTTGCGTTTAAGACACCGGAAGGTCTGACGATAAATACCGGCGAAGTCTCTTTTTTCCGTTTCAGGGACAGACTCATCCGGACCGGCGCAGGTCTTACCGCGGATCAGGGGAAGAAGTGTAAGGGCCGAAAGGATGAAACAGCCGGCGGCCACCCTGAAAAACAGGGAGGGTGAATAGCGGTCATAAAAGGCGGCTAGTACCAATCCGGTGACGAAAACGGCGATCCCACTGATATATGACGCCACGGCTACACTCGTTTCATAATCCCTGTGAAGTTCAGGCAGCAGATACTGATTAACGATAATCGTCGCAAAATTTACGGTGAGGGAAAGGGATATAACCAGTACTGGTGTGACGACGGGCCAGAAATGCGACTGATTTCCGAAAGCGAAAACCAGAAAGCCACAACACGCCTGCGCAGTCATCAGCCAGAAGAACCGGTGACGGCTCCGATCGATGAGCCGCCCGGCCAGAGGCCCCCACACCAGGCTTGACAGCGCAGTTGAACCTATCAGCACTGAAATAACAAGCGGGTCGGTTTTTATTTTAACCAGATAGAAGGAAAAAAAACCCAGATAAAGGCAGAAGCCGAATGTGGACAACAGTATGAAAAGGCACAGCGTAAGCTGCCGGTAGCTCTTAATCATGCACATCTTCCCTATACAGAAAAGCATACTCCATCACCCGCTTTCTCCCGGCATGCTCAGCGGCGCGTATTGAAGGAAGGTTACTGCTTTCGATGGTTCCCCATAGCGATGCCGGTGTGCGGGGCGTGCTGAGAAAAGAAAGTAAGGCCTGTTGAGCGGAACCCGCAACATGCTTCCCGCGAAAGCGCGGAATAACGATCTCCTCGGTGATCCACAGTCCGGATATAAAAGCCCGGCGCGCGTTATCACAGATGATAAAACCGGCACGCGACCCCTCATAAACTATGATGAACAGGTTTCCGTCCTTAATGGCATCGCGAATGTCTTCTTCATCTGCAGGAAACACCTTATCCTTCAGGAAAGGATAGCGGGAATACGTCCCGGCATAGGCAAGTTCCAGAGCCTGAAGGCACCACTCAACAGACTGCTGGCAGGCTCGCTCAATGCTGACAGTATGGCCGCTGATAACAGCTTCTTTTTTTTCATCCATGCTGCCGCCGACATAGAAAAACTGATCGGCACGACCGCGCGTATCCTCAGACACAGGTCGGAGTACGCGGACTGAACGTGCGCCCATGGGATGCCATACGTCCAGTATTGAGGCCATTGCCCGCCGGGTCAGATGAGCAGAGCTGGCGACCAGATCAATGAACGGCTTCTTCAAATCACCGCCTCTGTATCTTGGCCCGGTGAGGTAGTCATTACCGTCGCAGGAAATGATTTTCTGAAGAAAAAAATCCTGAGGCAGACCGGTTTCCTGGAAAGGGAAATTTGATGAAAAATTGCTGTCCTCACACCAGAGCAGCTGTTCATCAATATAGTCTTTCATGCCGTTCCTGAGTAACCAGGAGTCAACAGGCAGCCTGCTGAACTGCTCAAGCATATAATCAAGCATTAACTTGTTCCTTTTATTTCAACGGGGGCCGCCCCAATTTCCACGGGGATACCTGTTTTATAGAGTTCCGGATCTTACCGAACCACCCCGGTGTGCTGTATCCACAAAACACAATATGTGCCACTCGGTCAGCTGAGATTAATTCTATATGTTGTGTTCCTCCCCACCCCTACTTCCCACCTCTAAACACCACAAAGCGACCCTTTGCTTATTCCGTTTGCGTGCTACACTTCCGGAAACTATGAGATAGCAGAAAAGTCGGATCACCAAGAACCGCGCTTCCGGTAATTTAATGATGTGGCAATATCCTGGCTTGCTATCACACAAGTAATGATTGCTACTGGGTAATTTAACGACGATCATCATCATGGATGTCACAAAAAAAACCAAGAGTGACTGTTGCACATGAACACATCTTTCCATGAAAGCGAGCGCGTCCCGGTTTCACTTGAAACTGTCTGGCGTGCGTTGACCGCACTGGGCCATCAACGGCTTTGGCTCCGCCCTCCGGATGAGCGGAGCGTGAACACCTGGCTAATTGTTACCTGGGACGGCCTGACGGTGGCCGAACGTATCCGGGCCACCGGCTCCTGGTGGCTGACCGGGGATGCAAATGCCATATACACCAATCCGGAACGGATCGTCCCTGACGGGCTGGAAGAGCTCATCTGGCTCTCTGTGCAGCGGCGAATGAAGGACGGATTCTGAGAACGTCATGAGATAAGTGGTGGCGGGATTAATTAATAATAAAAAACATGGCTGGCCGGTTTATCTCGATGAAGTGAAGAGCTGAATTATGGATTAAACCTGTATGAAGCTCGGAGAAGGAAGAAAAAAACTACTTGAATCCAACTGATTGTAGCGTTTATGATTTTTATGTCGTAGTAAATCCTACGGACGGGCGTGGAAACCCGGATAAATTGCCTGAGGCGACACAGACGCCATAGCGTCTTTTTTTGTGTCATCCACTACGCACAGCCATATCGATATCTGTATTGAATCTATGGTGACGCTGGTGGGGCCGACTTTGGTCGGGCCGGTCAAAACCTCCTTGGGCAGCCGGTATTTCCACCCCCATCAGCGTCACCGCCATACTGAGCGTGGAAACTCAGGCGGTGACCCTTAAATTTGCCTAAGGGGGACTGTCATTATGGCTACCATCACTACCCAAACTCACCCAGAATTCATCTGGCGCTTCTACTCTTGCCAGAAACGTCGTTATCACCTGGTCATTGCTCAGACCGAATCTGAAGCCCGTTCACAGCTTCCTGACTCACCGTGCATCTTCTCTTCCCGCTTTTCGCCTGAGCGCCCACCAGTGAACTACTGGTTCACGCAGGGGGCTACCGCATGATTGATCTCAACAGTATTCATATTGTCTCTTCAGGACATACTCTCTTCAGAGCTTTTTTCATCGTGGTTCATAACCGCTTTGTTCTGCCAGAAAACCCTTTTGTCTGGTGTGGAGTGGGCGCATACGGCTATGTTGAACGGTTTCTTGTCAGCAAAATAGTCATCTGCGTCTTCAAATCTGATCCGGACTACTACTGCAGCAGCGATTGTAGCGTTATCTCCGCGCAGTAACAGACATGTCCCTGCCCTATGGCAGGGGCTTGAGTACTTTTGATTTGAAGATTGGGTTTTACATGAGCAGAGCTACTAATTCAGCAGCCTTTAACGGCTACGAGCTGGCGTTTGTCGTCGGGCATTCTCGTTTGTCGCGAAGCACTGGGCACATCCTGGCACAATGCGCTAATCTTGCTGCCTGCACCAGCGACTATTTCATTCACAAATCGCACCGTACGATCGCAGAGGAAACTGGCTACAGCGTTTCAACGGTCCTCCGAGCTTTCCGTGAGGCGGTTAGTCGCGGTCTTTTGAGTAGTACCGTCGTTGTTGATGAACGTACAAACGCGAGGAAGGCTAATCTGTACCGATTTACACCAGGCTTTCTGGCGTTCGTGTCGCGCGTGAAGGAAAAACTGATAAGCGCAGGGCTAAAAATTTCGTCACCGATGCGTAAGCTGAAGCAGCTGGTAGATCAGGTTTTTGCTTTGTGCCCCCCCTGTCAAAATGAGCACCCCTCCCCTTGTCAAAATGACAGAGCTAAGAATAAGAGAACATCTTCAAGAACAACAAAAAGAGATATTCAGGGTAAGTCGAAAATGCTGTCGCCGGTTGTCACCAACAAGCAACTGTCGCATGCCATAGCTGCGTCAAAAGCTGCCGCAGCTAACAAACGCACTCACCTGGTCAACCAGTACCGCAACCAGCAGCGTGAAGTAATTGAGCGCTTGGCTCGAAAATATGCATACCTGCAACACAAGAGGGATAAAGACTTACCGGGGATTAGTGACTTTAGCAACGAACCTCGCACCGGAAGGTTGAAAGATGCCATAGATACCCTTGCTAGGGTACGGAGATTTCGTTCGGGAGGATAATAAAGAACTGTTAGAAACCTTGCCGTTCTACCGAACAGGTTTCCTGTTGCAGGACCCAGTTGATAAGTAACATGACTACTGCAACTAAACTAAAGATTGCAGTAATAAGTCCGAAGACAGCACACATATCTACCTATCTTTAGGTGGGAAACTCGTTGAAATGCTCTGATATCGAGACGGGGTTTTGCTGATAGCGTCGAGGATAAGAGTGATGGTATTGCATGTAATTTTCTAAGTGAAACCACCTTCATTTAGTTTCGTTTAATGAAGAGATCACTGTTAGTCAGTTGGCGTGATGAGGGAGATCGGTTAGGTATGCAGAACATTCTTAGATGTTTCCTATGGTTACGTTGTAGTTATTCACATTATCCACAATGTAGATCCAATAATCAGATCCCTTAAAGATCCTTAATTGATCCTAATAGTACCAAATAGATCCCGGTACGCTGAGAGCTGCGCCAGCTCTGGTCTGAGAGCTATTTTACGTGTTTGTAATCCGGATAAACGTGTTTATAAAGCGGATAAATATGTTTGTAAACCGGATTAATGTGTTTACAAAGCGGGTGAACGTGTTTATAAATCGGTTTTACTGTGTTTACAAACCGGATCCGTGGCTGAAACAAGATCGTAGCCGCTCGCACCTGTGGATATACGCTCTATGTCTAAGAAAGAACAGGAACTTTCTCTCGAAACTGTGTTAGAGGTCATTGGGGAAAATAAGAAACTCATCCCCACTAAAAACGCTACCGTCCAACCAGTTGCTTTGATGCGCCTCGGGCTGTTCTTACCCTCTTTGAAACGCAAGGGTAAGGATACGGGTAATATCAACATTGATGCCAGCAAAGAACTTCAAAGCCTGGAGCTGGCCCGGGCTGAAGGTTATACCGACATTCGGATCAGTGGCCCACGTCTGTCTATGGAGACTGATTTTAAGGTTTGGGTTGGGATCATCCTCGCGTTCTCTAAATATGGCCTCAATGGAAACACTGTAGAGCTCCCATTTAGCGAGTTCGCGACCTTTTGCGGTTATCTCCCCAAGGACAAGGATAAAAGCCTTAGAACGCGTCTGGCGGACTCTCTGGCCCGCTTGCGTGGGACGACGATCCGCTTATCGTCCGAGAGTGATAAACAAGGTGTCGTGTCCGGTTTGTTAAGCCGTGGTAAGTGGGATGAAGTAAAAGACACGATGGTACTCATTGCGGATGAGTCGCTTTGGGAGCTCTACCAGTTTGATCGGCAGGTTCTTATTCAGATGTTTATACTCCGGCAGTTGGCCAACAAAGGTACTGCACAGGCTCTTTATACGTTCCTGGAAAGTTTGCCCGAGAAGCCGATTCCTCTTTCGTTTGCTCGTATAAAGCGGCGTCTGATGCTTACTTCACCTAATAACCAGCAGAACCGGGTTATTAACAAGGCGATAGATGAGTTGAAAGCTGTTGGCTACCTTGATGGTGATGTTGTGAAGCGTGACGGTGAATGGCACTTACTCATAGCTAGCCGGACGCCACGCCCGGATATCAAGACAGTGCCAGGTGGTTATAAAGCGGATAAGAAAAACCAGGACGAAGACGAGTAACCCAAACATGTGTTTATAAGGCGGATGAAGTCACGTTTTGGCGTAGTACGGAGGATTTTTAAGCCCTTCAAATAGCCCTGTCATCCGCTTTATAAACACGAATGCAGTGATATCCATCCCTTTAGCTCTCCCCTGCTGTCTGAAAATCCGGTTTATAAGCACGCTCAACGTTTGTGTTTATCGATCCGCTTTATAAACACGATCCGATTTATAAACACACTTCTGCTCCATGCCTCTCTGTGATCCGGATTACAAACACAACCGCTTTACAAACACACTTCAACTCCGAAAAAACTTGCGAGCACCTTCGTAAATCACACATCCCATTAAATCTCCAGTTCATTTAGGTTCTAATGAGGTTTTTTGGGGATTTACTTCAACGGGGAGCTGGTCACAGCAACTACAACATTTCGTACGATAGCTGCCTTTGAATACAACTTGTAGTTGATAGTTTCATTTACCGCCCTTATTATCTATGTACGGTAAAATGCCGTACATATCTTGATTTCTGGCAATTTACAGGTGATAAGCCTAGACAAATTTAAGAGCAATCGGCTCGCACGTAAAAAGGAGTTGACCGCCCTTTTTACATCACGGGTGTTCGAGGAGAATGACCATGTCAGCACTGAAGAAACAGCGCATCGATCTTAGATTAAATGAAGACGATAAGAGCATGATCGAAGAAGCCGCGGCAATGACTAACCAGTCAATTTCACAGTTCATGGTTAGCACTGCCTCTGAACGTGCAGCGGTAATTATTAACCAGCACCGCCGCCTGACCCTCAACGAGGAGTCATGGAACGCGGTTATGGAAGCGATCAGTAACCCGCCAGCACCGAACGACCGACTGAAAAAAGCTGCTAAGCGTCTCCAGAATTTAGAGTGATAACATGCGAGGTTTAAAGGTAGAAATTTTTTCTGAGGAAGTTGAGTATGATGTAAGCAACTTCGATTGCGGTGAAGAGTATCTTAATACTTTTCTCACAGACCATCTGAAACGCCAACACATTGGTAAGTTTTTGCGTGGTTATGTGCTCGTCACGAGAGAGGAAAAACCTCGGGTTTTGGGGTACTACACATTGTCTGGGAGCTGCTTCGAAAAAGAGTATTTCCCGAGCAAGACTCAGCAAAAACGTGTGCCCTATAAAAACGTTCCCAGTGTAACGCTGGCGCGTTTGGCAATTGACAGTAGCATTCAACGTCAAGGGTATGGAGAAACACTTGTAACACATGCCATGAAGGTTGTGTATCACGCATCCCAGGCAGTAGGAATACATGGAATGTTTGTTGAAGCTCTCAGCGACGACGCCAAAAAATTCTACCTTGGCCTTGGCTTCATCCTGCTCAAGCGCGAAAATAGTAACGCCCTCTTCTATCCAACCAAATCGATAGAAGAATTATTCGAAGCCCAAGACGAATAAACAGAAGCCCCGCTAGTCGGGGCTTTTGTTTTATCTTAACAGCATAAGATTCAGGAATTCTATAATCTAATAATCATATGATTATGTGTTTATGAGATTATGTGTTTATGAGATGATGTTTTATGCCCTGCCTTTCAGCCAGTTCCTTACCAACTTAGTTACGACGTCCGTTATTTAAACGTCATAACATCTTAGAATTCTATTATTAAATACTCATGTGCTCATGTGCTCATGTGCTCACATGAGCATTTGTTTATGCCCTACCCTTCAGCCAGTCCCTTACCAGTTGAGTGACAACGTCCGTCATTTCAACGTCATCATCGACGCAAGCCTTCTTGAACTCCTTATGGAGATCTTCAGGGATGTTCATCTGCAGTCGTTTAGTGATGACTGACGGCTTCATTACGGCGTCAACGGCGGCTGGCGTGGCACGGTTCTGGCCAAGTTTCATTTTCATAGCGGGCTTGCTCATGCAGTAATCTCCAGAATTTCGTTCGTCAGTACATCAATCTCACCTTTTGCTGCGCCGTCATCCGTATCGAATACGGTACTGCCATCGAGCATAACTTTTACGTAAGCCTGACGCTGAGAGATAGACGTTCTGAAGGCCGGTACGCCAGTGTCTTCGATCGAGTCTTTCAGGACAGCAAGCATTTTGCTGTGCGGAATTTTCTTGGTGATGAGGAAGCGAGCTTCCACCGGTTGTAAGTCCTGACGAGCCTCAATAACTGCCAGAATTGCACCGCATGCAGCAAAGTCCAGTGGCGATGGGGTCACAGGGATAACGACCAAATCGGAAACCATTACCGCTGCAGAAGAAATGGCGGAGATAGCGGCTGCACCGTCAATGATTACATAATCATATGATTTTAAGGATTTGCGTACCTGGTAGACCTCTTTCTCACTGGCCGCTTCGGTCAGGTCAAATGCACACTTCTCTTCATCGAACCAGTTACTGATGCTCCCCTGGGGATCAGTATCTACGACGGCAACAGAGAACCCTTTGCGCTGGATAGCCGTAGCGATGTTGATAGTCGACGTCGTTTTACCTACACCGCCCTTCCCATTCAGAATCGCGATAATCTTAGCCATACACCCTCACATGATTGTTTGACTATATGATTATGTAATCATTTGAGTGTTTGCATACATAATCACACTGTATGTGTGAATATTAATCGGCGAGCATGAGTAAAGCAACATGGAATCATGTGTGCATGGAATAAAAAGATTATATGATTTTGTAATCATATAATCTTTTACTCATAGGGGGCATCCCTTGGACGAGCTGCTGGAGGTTAGTCTGGGAGCAAGTTGCGTAGGTTCCTGGCAGAGCCGATCGTTTTGGAAGACTCTTCGGATTTTACTACTTGTGGCTGTAGCGATAGGTCCATGCTGAGGAAAGCTCTAAGAACCGCTTCAATCTCTGTACCAGTTACTCCCGGCTTGAGCATTGAAGCCAAAACTGCTGGCAGTCGGCTATCGACTTCAGCGAGCGCCAGACCTGCAAGAGAAAACTGTCGCATGTGATCTTGGGTTTCACCCGGCAACTCGCTGAGTTTGTCAGCGGCGTATTGCTCATTAACAGCTTTTGTCGGGCGAAGGTAGAAACGAATGTCTTTACGTACTTCTGCTGCAGACGTGTTTTTACGTCCAGGAGCCTTACGCTCAGTTTTATCCGTCAAGTTGACCTCCTCTAAAAAAGGGGGCTTTTAGCCCCTCATTTCTTATCCTATAGCCTTCAGCCCGGTGACCAAGTCAAACTGCGGGTCGTTCGAAACAAAGAAGCGATCCTGCCGGATAGAAGTGTTATCGCGAATTGCGTCCGCAATTAGCGGTGCTCCGCCGCCAATGACCATAATATGTGTATAGCCATCAAAGTCTGCTACAACGTCAAGGACGCGGCGCTGCAGGCGAGAGATGGCTTGAGTCATGGCCTTTTTGACATCATCGAGAGCTTCAATCTCGTTGATATTATCGGATAGATAAGCATCATCATGACGATTAATGATCAGATTATCGACGTTAAAGCTGGATGTTTTTGTCTCTGCGCTAGCCAAAGCCTGTTTAACGGCTGATGTTACCAGTGACACACCCAGTTCCGAGTTACCATAGACACGAGAGATTCCCGTCATTTTGCCCACAACCAATGACACATCCAGGGTCGTGCCGCCAAGGTCGATGATAAGCATAGAATGAGATGTGCTTAGTTCGTCGGCCAGACCAACACCTGCTGGGATAGACTCAGGGCGAACCGTTACTTTTTCTATTATAAAACCTGCTTGCTTATTAAGCTCAACCGCGCGCATCAGGCTTTCTTTTTTGCGGTTGATGTTATCCATATTCGGTTGCGCATCTGTATCGAAAAATTCTGCTAGTGGCAGAGTCACTACGATTTCAACTGGCTGAGGAGCAATGCCACTGGTATGAAGCGCATGATGCACAGCAATAACGTTTAAAGGACTGTACTGCCAGGAGACATTGTTCGTTTCAAGAGCTGAAGGGCTAACCAAGTCATAAGAGTATTTCTCACCATCAAGAACGTAGTTATAAACCTTCCCTGAACCGAAACTTGCAGACCAGCCTCGTTTGAAACTATTAGGGCTAATGTGTCGGCGTTCGGTACCGTCAGAATCAGTCCAAAGCATTTTGATGTTGGTAGAGCCATCATCCATAAAAATCTTCATCGTTTCACTCCCGAAAATTTTACATACGCACACTTGCGTCATATGTGCGGAAATTTTGAGTATGATTTGTAATTTAGCAAACATTACCAGTGCTGTACATCTGTTCTTGCGTCATATTTGCGGATTGATTCTTTCTTGAACCCACTTCACGCGGCATATCTGCGGCGTAAAAGTGATTATGTTGTAAATCACTTACTCTATGAGATGGCGGGAATATGTAGGAAGCCGTTCGGATGCGATAGCATCAAAAGATTTGATTTGCTCTGGTCACGGTAGCTTTCTGCCGCTACAGGTTGCGTAGGTTATCCCGTGGTTAAAAGCCAATCTTAGTGTTTGGGAATAAATTACCTGAGCACAACTACGGCAACTTTGCATAACGTTGAGTTGCTATGCCACAAGGGCATGGTTCTAAATAAGTGGTCAAGGGGGAGTCTGAGTTGGTGATACCATGCTCTGTGGTTTAGTTAAAGCTATGGGCGGCTATCCTCAATACATCCGGCCTGGTTATGACTAATTCTGTGACTTACAGCATTACATCTGTCAGTGCATCAGAAGGTATTGCTGATATGCTCACATAATCATATGATTATGTGAGCTCGTCACTATTCTTTAAGGCAATACATTTCAGAGATTGCTCGCATCACAGAAACGATGCTTTTTATTACCGAATCGAGACCCTACTGACGTTATGCCTTGCGCGGTCGACTAAAACACTCATGTGAATACCCAACATACTTGTTTATTATGGTCGATCAGTGTAATTGGCAAACAAGCTTGTGTCCGTTACGAAGTGTAGGCTGCAGCAAATGATTCTGTGATTAAATGAGTGTGAGATTATATGATTATGGAATCATGAAATCACGTAAGCAAAGGAGCCTGTGAGTACGAGATGATTTGAGTTTATAAGCAACATCTAGTTTCTCGATATCTGATTCAATAATGAGCTATCGCACACCTTCATTCATTTTCCCGTTGCAATGTCCTGTTGATCGGGTACGCACATTTCTCCGTAATGAGGAATGTTGCCGTTACCGCAATTGGCACTTTCTTGAGGGGCCTCTGCTTAGTCATCTGAGCATTTTAAGAATCGCGGAGAAGGGGAGGGACGTATCGGCATCGAGAATTTTTTGGCGCCTAACTTTAGTGATCCACAGAATTTGGCCACTTTAACAAAGGTAATATGCTCATCTCTGGACATGACAGTAGCCTCAATGAAAAGAAGAAGTTTCAATGCATCATTTAAACGCGAATCCGTTTAAGTAGCCCTGGCCATAACTACACCGTTGCAGAGACTGCCAGCGCTATGGATATCGACTTTCTCAAACGGGTGAAATGCATTTATCTGGGAAAAACCACAGGTTCTCGCAACGTACAATATGTTAGATAGAGCGTTTTTTTACAAAAAAACTGCTGCTGCGGCTTCGAATATTTGACGCAATCTTACATACCTGGTGGGAGCTGACCCTGCGGTGCGAACTGAGGAACGCTCACATTTAAGTGAAGCAAAATTCCAAGATCATCGCCGGTTTCTAAAGCATTCGACCAGCCAAAATCCAAAGCCTCAGCAATGAACCAATCTTTTGCGTAAATAAAAAAGCCCCGCTTTAGCGGAGCTTCCTCTATGAGCAGTGATGAAGCTCTAATAAGGGCTTATATTAGTGTACGGCTACGTCACTTTTGACTGTAACCGGCACCACATGGGAGAGGTCGATCTCCTTACGGGCGCGGCTAAGGTCATAGGTCGCTTGCATTGCCAGCCAGAGTCGAGCTGCAATGCCTAAACCGGCCTCAAGTTTCAGTGCCATTTCAGGACTGATCGCCGCTTTACCAGCCGAGACTTTACTCAGCGCAGAAGGGGAAACGTCGAGGTTACGGGCAAGGGCGCGTAAGCTGATTTCGTTATCCTCCAGGTATTCGGTAATCAATCCCCCTGGGTGTGGGGGGTTGAACATCGTCATTAGTGGTAGTCCTCCAGATTCAGTATGTAGGCATCACCATCGATAAACTCAAAGGTGATTCGCCAGTTCGCCCGAACGGTGATCGCATAAAGATTCTTCTTATCGCCTTTCAGTGGGTGAAATTTGAACCCTGGATAGGCGCGGAAATCTTCTGTTGTCGTCGCTTCGTCTAACATCAGGAGCCGGATTTTTATTCTCTCAACATCCTTTGCCTGTACTCCGCTCGGATCGTCGTTCTCAAAGAGCTTTTGTAGCCCTTTGTGCTTGAAACTTTTTATCATTATTGATTCCCTGTTTCTCGACAGGAAACATTATAGCACGCGTTTCTCTTTGCGAAACACTTTTCTGAAAATAACTTGTGATACTGAGGAAGGTGCAAAGCCAAAAGAAAAAATGTACTTAAAAGATATGTAGACCGACACATACGTTTCTATCCACTGGTTCGCCCGGCGGGGCGTCCAGTGCCAGTTGAACTTGTGCAGGTCTTGGACAAAGGCAGCGGTTGTGACGGTCTGACGGCCATCCTGTCCGCGGTTGATGGCCGCACGCTAGGCAGCGTCAATTTCATAGCGTCGTGGCATCAGATTCACCTCCTTATGCTGTGTATATATACGGCATAAAGGACGGTGAAACTACTGCAAGTGATGGGGGAGTGCCGGTCAGAACGTCCCCGAAAACAAACCGCCCCCGGTTTCAGGAAGGGCGTACTGACCGGCAGCGGTAGTGTAACACCACGCGTACAAAGGCAGCACTGATGTCGTCAGTGCTTTTTTACCCGTACTCCCTGACGCTGAAGGGCAGTTTCACCCGTGCAGCTAAAGGGGCGGTAAGTCCGGGTGTGCACATCGTCATTCTCTCCTGTGAAGCCTTTCTCCTGCGCATCAGCTTCCGGTAATCGTCCCCCGTCACAACCTGGTCAGCAAGGGTGAATGGCACGCTGCGCGCCCCTGCTGACCAGAACGACTCCGGGCAGGCCGAACCGTCAGGCGATACGAAGACGAAATTCACACTGACGGAGAAACAGCCATGACGATGAACCTGCACAACCAGACAACCGCCCCTAAAGCTGCACAGGCGACCAGCGTATCCCCGCTGGAGCAGTCAGGCTCCTCAAAAACGAAATTTTCCAGGGGCAAAAGCAAAGCCCATTCGGGCGCGATCAAAACAGACCTGTACCAGACCGTGACGGACAGCATCATTGAAGCTCTTGAAAGCGGTGTTAAGCCGTGGGTGTGTCCGTGGGTTCGCAACGGCGCAGCGGCGGAATTACCGGCTAACTTCAGCACCGGCACGGCCTACAGCGGAATTAATATCATGCTGCTGTGGTGCAGTGCGGCAAAACAGGGTTTTCAGGACGCGCGCTGGCTGACCTACAAGCAGGCGCAGGATCTGGGCGGCCAGGTGCGCAAGGGTGAGCAGGGCACGACGGCCATTTTTTACAAGACGCTGGAGAAAGAGGACGAGGACGGGGAAATCGAAAAAATCCCGATGCTGAAAGCCTTTACCGTGTTTAACGTGGAGCAAATCGACGGGCTGGCCATCGAGAGCGTGCCGCGGCCGGTGTCGGAATTTGACCCGCTGCCGCAGGCGGAAGCCCTGATGACTCGGAGTGGGGCAAAAATCACCGAGCAGGGCGTAAAGGCGTTTTATCGTCCGGCCACTGATGAAGTCGTCCTGCCGGAGCGGTTTCGCTTTGCAGACGTGGCGAACTTCTAAGCGACCGGCCTGCATGAGCTGGTTCACTGGACGGGGGCAGCGTCCCGCCTCAATCGAGAAAAAGGCAATAAGTTTGGCTCTGAGGCGTATGCGTTTGAGGAGCTGATCGCCGAGCTGGGCAGCGCGTTTCTGATGGCAGATTTGGGGATTACGGGTGAGGTGCAGCATGAGAGCTATATAGCGTCCTGGCTGAAAGCTCTGAAGGGAGACAAGCGCTACATCTTTAAAGCGGCGGCAGCGGCGTCTAAGGCGCACCGCTGGCTAATGGACTGCTGACAGCTGAAGCCCTGCACGGCAGGGCTTCAGTATTTTTGAAGGAAAGAAAAGCAGGGAAGGGATTATATAAGTCGCTGTTTTTAACGAGTCGCAAACGCCGCCGGCCTCAGCTGCAGAACGTCCTGCAGCTGAGGCCGGCACGGGAAATTAAACCGGACAGATTCAAAAAAAAATGAACCCTTTTCAGGCAGCAGCCGTTACGTGTCCGGGATACGTAACGGCGCGATGTCTTTCGTAAAAAATGACGTAACGGCTTTCGCCGCCACAGCTAAAGTGGCGGTAAGTCCGGGTGTGCACATCGTCATTTTCTCCTGTGATGCCTTTCTCCTGCGTATCAGCTTCCGGTAATCGTCCCCCGTCACAACCTGGTCAGCAAGGGTAAATGGCACGCTGCGCGCCCCTGCTGAGCAGAACGACTCCGGGGAGGCCGAACCGTCAGGCGACACGAAGACGAAATTCACACTGACGGAGAAACAGCCATGACGATGAACCTGCACAACCAGACAACCGCCCCTAAAGCTGCACAGGCGACCAGCGTATCCCCACTGGAGCAGTCAGGCTCCCCAAAAACGAAATGTCCTGAAATCAAAACCGTCAAAACGGCGGTGGCTAAACTTATCCGCGACATCGAGGGCAACCTCTGCCAGCGTCTGGCGTACCGCGAAGCCGTTGAAGGACTGTGCCAGGAGGCGGCCAACCGTATCACGCAGTGCATGCATTCACGTAGTACAGGGCAGACGTTACGGGAGCTGCGCGAGCTGCTGTCGGTAACGCTGGACACCATTATCGTGGTGGATTTTGAAGGGGAGCAGACCCGACTTAACTATGGCGGGCGCTCGGCTGAAGACGTGATCGCCATGCTGAAAGCGCTGCATCTTGAAGGGCGTAAAGCCTGGCTGGAAGTGGAGTAAAAAAAAAAGCCCCGTCCGCAGACGGGGCTGATTCAGTACCGGGCATTCAGCGGGGTGCCCTCATTCCACAGGCGGTTAAATTCTCGCTGGTACGCCTCCGCCAGCTGCGGCGCGTCCTCGATCAGCAGCACGTTTTCCGCATTGCGCGAAACGGCGCTGGCCGTGTAGTTAAACGACCCGGTCTGGACACTTTTGCCGTCGATCACCATAAACTTGTTGTGCATGATGGCGTAACGGCCGTTAAGGTGTACCGGCACACCCTGGTTTATCAGAT
Organism: Enterobacter cloacae complex sp. SHL009; assembly: GCF_049237205.1. NCBI lineage: Bacteria > Pseudomonadati > Pseudomonadota > Gammaproteobacteria > Enterobacterales > Enterobacteriaceae > Enterobacter > Enterobacter cloacae complex sp. SHL009. Next base: position 7,699 of record NZ_JBMKIW010000012.1, on the reverse strand, counting down.
ACGTGACGGCGGTGTAGCGGTCGCTGTTGGCCTTTTCGTCGGCCACCACGCGCACGGCCACGCCGCGCCGGTTAGCACCGGCGAGCGCCGTCGCTACCGGCTTACTGGTGAAGCTGTAGGCCGCGACGTCAATGCGCTGCCTGGCGTTCTTTATGGCGCCGAGCACGACCTCAAGGGCAGGGCTCCCGTCAGACGGCGAAAACCCCGGCGTCAGGACGGGCGCGGCAGTGGCGAACGCGGGAACACAGAGGGCGGCGGCCAGCACCAGAAGGGCGGTTTTACGCATAGTTGTCCAGCTCCAGTGTTTTCAGTTCGTCGAGGGTATAAAAGCGAAAGACATCGCGGTGTTTCGCCTCCAGAGGCACATGCTGGTTTTTCACGATCACGCTGGGAATGCTGTCGAAAATAATCTTCAGGGCACGCTTTTTCGCCTCGTCCGGGGTGACGTAAAACGCGTACCGCCATTTTTTATCGCTGATAGCCAGCAGGTGGCTCGCCATGATTGACTGATAGCGCGCCTTTGTCTTGATACGGCGTTCGGTTTCAACGGCGATCGGCCTGCCGTCAGGCAGGCTGATAAGACCGTCAGGGCGGTGTTTAACGCTGTACTGACTGAGGAACGTTGAACGATCGCCGTTAATCCATTCGGTTGCGCCGTTTTTCTCCAGCGTCAGGCGCACGAGCTGGTTATCAAGGTGATGGTCGAGTGACCAGCTCGTCAGGCGATAGGGTTCAAAGCGGGCAGGCATCACCTTATCGTCGTTCGTCAGGATCACGGCCAGACCGTCGGCGGTAATGCCCCACAGGGATATTCTGGAGGCGCGGGACTCATGCACGTATTTCTGAATCAGCCCCATTTTTTCTACTTTTCCAAGCAATCTTACTAATGATGTATGGCTTTTAAAGCCAAATACCATCATCAGTGTTTTGAAGTCACTGTATGTTTCTTCTTTCAAAAAATTCAGGAGAATGCGGATTTTTTCATGATTACGTTCCCGTCGTTCGGTATTGTTCATTAAGAGCATAAAGCCTCCTGAAATTTATAAATCCAGCAACGAATGTATTTCGTCATTTTGGGCGGGCTGTGATGCCATCAGCCACTCCTCGTCAGGCTGCACCTGAGGTGAGGGAATTGGCGGTACTGGTGTTTTCTTGATGGCCGTGGTGCTGTCGGGAAAAATGTCAGGTGCCGGAGCTGATGTATCAAAATCCAGATCCAGCACCGGTTTAACTTCAGCCACGGTAGCAGCTGCGACCGGCGGCAGGGAAAACAGCTCCAGCGGGGCTTTTTTAACCTTCAGCGGCGAGATTAACGACGGGAACGCGAGCGCGTTCTGGCTGAAGATATAGCTGACAAACTTCGGCAGATTCTGGAGCATATTGCTGTCGATGTAATAGCTTTCCGCCTGGCGCAGCATACGCTCGTTATCAACCTTTTCCGTCAGCACCGCCGTGGTGGTGACTTTCCGGCTTTCGTCATCGACTAAAATCGTGCCGGACATGCGCGCAATCCATTCGGCGGTATCAGGATCCTGAAGTTTATAAACCAGCTTAAACTTGCAGTTTTCCACCACCGCCCCGACCACCGCGTCGCCGTTTAAATCCGCCGGGCAGTCGCGCAGGTCGGCAATCGACTGGTGCGCCATTAAGATATGCACGCCCTTGTCGCGCGCCGCGCCTAACCCTTCGAGCGCCGGTTTTGACAGGTGATATTTCACCTCGTCCATAAAGATGGCTATCGGGCGGATATTGCCCGCCACGCGGTCGCGCAGCTCCGCGAGCTGGAACAGGCGAACTAAAGTCATGCGCTGGGCGGTAATGATTTTAGAGTTGCGCATCGAGCCGATGATGTAGCAGCAGCCGCCCTCGTCGAAAATCTTTTTCAGGGAAAAACCGCCGGGCGCATTAATGCTGTTGAGCATTGCCAGCTCCTCGGTTTTACCGTGAAAGGCCTTAATGGTTTCGCCGATGCCCTGCACGTAGTCGCCGTTATAAATATCCCGGATGGTCGCGCCCGTATTTTCGTTGACGAACTGCGCCGCCGTTCTGGCCGCCCTGCGGTCATCGATGCGGTAAAAATCCGCCGCCTCGCCTTTTTCCGCCAGGCTGAACCCGGCCACGAATAACTCTTCCAGATGGTCGGCGCTGATGCCGTCGATAAGGTTCATCTGGTATTCGCGCTTGTTCAGGTCGATAAGCACGAAGGGTTTTCCGGCGTCCGCGCAAGCCTTTTTATACAGGTGCGGTGCCCACTCGTCGTTTTTGGGGTCGAGCACAAAAACGCCCTCGTCGGCGAGGATGCTCTGATAAAGCAGAATACCGGTCACGACGCCTTTACCGGCACCGGTGGTGCCGATAATGTCGGCGTGCTGGGTCTGCCATTCTTTTAACGGAATATACTGCGGCTCGCCCTCGCGGCTCAGCCCGATAAAAACACCCTTATTCAGATCGATGTAATCCATCGGATCGTATTCGGTGGAGACGGGTAAAATCTCTTTTACCCGGCGAACGTCGGTTCTGCGGTCGCGCTCCATGCTGGTTTTTTTCACCATGCCGCGTTTGACCTTGTCAAATTCAGGCGAGATCAGACGCCGTAAAATCACGTGCAGAATAAACCCAGCGACGGTAAACAGCAGCGCCATTGTCCAGGCCAGCAGCGGCGGGCTGGCGATATCTTCCCGGCCATAAATGCGCTGTAAAAACCAGACGGCCACCGGCGCTATCGTGCCGAAAACAAAACAGATCATGGAAAGCAGGATTAAGATCCTTTGCAGAAACGTCGGCTTTTCCTGCCCGCCGTGTCTCGCAGAAAATATAAAAGGCAGCATGACGCCGGACAGCAGCGCTAACGCCAGCTGATGCGCCTGCAAAAAAGCAATAAAAGCCAGGACGGCATTTGCTATCGGCGACAGCAAATGATTCAGTTTGTCGAATATCACGATATTCTCCTGCCGTGTTTCTCGGCACATAGCCTCGGCACACACTCCCGTCACATCGTATGTGCCGGGAGTGTGTGCCGAGATAGAAGGGAAGGGGCAATGACCGCGATGCGGTCATTATCGCAGGAGGTATACTCCCGCGATCTAACGGCGTGCGGCATTCCGCGCGGGCTGGACGCCCTTACTGCATGTCACATGGGGGTAATGTCCTGGCTGAACGCCCGGCCAAAACCCCCAAAGTCAAAAGAGGCCACACCGTCGCGCGCTACGCGCGACCACCCCCTAAAAGACGCCTGTTTTGACCTTTTTCTTCGCCTTGTTTGTTCCTCACAAAGCGAATTAAAAGGAAACTAGGCTTTTTAGGGGGTGGTCGCGCCACGCTACCGGCTTTTGGCCGGAGACTTAGGCTCGACGGTGTGGGGGGCAAGCCCCCCAAATAAACCGACGCGTGGGCGCGTCTTTTTGCTCGCTGGGGCGGCAAAATTTATTCGGCCCCCCCCGGCTTTTTTCGGCTCACTTGGGGTGAGCGCTCAAAAGTGGGTTCGGCGACGCAAATTAGCAATTTCTTCGAAATTGAATTTACTCGCCTCTCACCACTGCGCTGATTTCACGTTCTGGGGATTAGCAATTTTTTCAAAATTGAATCCCCGGCCTCGCAAATCTTCGCAGCCTGAAAAGCGTCACACCCTGTGCGCCTGAGCAGGTTGCTGCTCACCTTAAAAAGCAAAAATATAAAACCGTTGTGGCTGCCAGAGATGCGATGATGATAATTCTTGCGAAACTATTCATTTGAGTTACCTATTAAAAAGCTTTCGAGGGTTTTTCCGGCGTCCAGTTCCTGCTGAATAAAGACCGGTACACGCCCCACGCCTGACCATGTTTTACGCACGCCGTGCTCAACATACTGGTATTTCGGTTTCCTTTTTGCCGACGATGGCGCGGCTGAATTGCCCGCCAGTTCAGCCGCCGAAAAACCTTCCGATTCAATGAGCGCCAGCAGTTCATTGCGCTTTTCCTCGCGCAGGCGGCGCTGATTTTCCTGCTTGATATGCTCTGCGCGCTTTTCATCAAGCGCCGCTGAAATACGCGCGCTCAGCTTCTCCAGAAAGGTGAAATCACTTTCACGTAAAAACTTTTTCAGCGCGCGCTCTGAGGTTAATTCGTCCTGGATACGGTTCATAATTTCAGCTCCTTCGGTACAGATACGTTCAATCCTTTCAGCGGATCGCGGGGTGGATATTCAAAACCGAGTTCCCCGGTTTGCGGATTTTTAAGGGTGACGATCATCGAATAGGTATCGTCGTTTTTCTTCGATTTAAAACCTTTAATAACGCCGGTTTTGCCTTTGCCGATTAACGTTTCGGCCTGTTTTGCTGTCAGCTTTTTGCCGCGCACTTCCAGCCAGATTTTGAACTGACAGCCGGTGCAGGCGCAGGTTTTCGGCGTCATAACCAGCTCAGCTCCGCACGACGGGCATTTTACCGCGAGGCGGTTAAGCGCCGTTTTAGCGGGCTGTTTTTCCGCCGCGCTGATGGCAATATCGGCGCTCTTAACCAGGCGGGATACTTCCGCGTAAAGACCATCAATAAACCGCTCAATGGTCATTTCGCCGGTTTCAACTGCGGCCTGTTTTTCAGCCCACACGGCGGTCATATCCGGCTGCGTCACCGAATCGGGCAGGGCATCAATTAACGCCAGCCCGGCGGCGGTCGGGATGAATTTGCCCTTTTCCACGGTGATGTAATCGCGGGTTTTCAGCGTCTCGATAATGGCCGCGCGGGTCGCCGGAGTGCCGATGCCGCCGTGTTCGTCTTTCTTGTCCTTATCCTTCTCCTTGAGCAGTTTTTTAATGCGCGGATCGGCGACAAAATCGGCCACGCGAACGAGAGCAGCGAGCAGGGTTGCCTCGGTAAACAGCGGCAGCGGTTTGGTTTTTTTCTCGGAAATCACCACCTCGCGGCAGGTTAATGTCGCCCCGGTTTGCAGACGACTGATGGCCTCAAACGCGCTGCTGTTTTCGTCCTCCTCGTCGTCTTCCTCCGCATCGCTAAGGAACGCCGTAAAACCCGTGTCCGTGGTTTTACGCGCCGAGACTTTAAACATTTCGTCACCGCATTTGATCTCCGCGATCGCCTCGTCATAGCGCTTTTTCGCCACGAACTGCGCGAGATAAAACTGCGCGATGGCGAGATAAACCGCCTTTTCCCTGTCGGTAAGGCGGCTTAAATCCGGCATGTTCGTCGTCGGAATAATGGCGGTGTGGGCGGTCACTTTTTTACTGTCAAACGCCGCGCTTTTCTGCGCCGTATCGGTGGCAAGGCCGTTAAAAACGTCGAGCGTTTTTAAGGCCGCCACCACCTGCGGCGCGTCGTTAAACTGTTCGTCGGACAGATACGAACAGTCGGAGCGGTTATAGGTAATGTATTTACCGTCCTTGAGCTTTTGCGTGATATCGAGCGTCTGCTGCGCGGTCAGTTTATGCCTGCGGTTCATATGCACCTGGAGGCGCAGCAGGTTAAACGGCAGCGGGGCGGCCGTGGTTTTTCCCCGGTCAGTGGCCGCCGCGAGCACGCTGGCCGGTTTTCCGGCCAGTGCTCTGGCGAGCCCTTCCGCCCAGGCCTTGTCCGTCAGGCGCTTTTTATCGTCAACCGGTGCGTATTCGGACGTCTGCCAGCGGGCGCTGACGACGTCCGTGCCGCTGACAAACTGCCCGGCGAGCTGGTAGTAAAACGCCTCGCTGTGTGCCTGATTGTCGCGCCACCGGCGCACAATCATACCCAGCACCGGCGTCTGGACGCGGCCAACCGAAATCGTGCCCTTATAGCCTTTATCACGGGCTTTCAGGGTATAGCAGCGGCTCATGCTGAAGCCAAAAATGGCGTCACCGGCGCTGCGCATCAGGGCTTTCAGATACATCCCACGAAAATCGCTGTTATCGCGCAGGGAATTGATGGCTTTTTTCACCGCTGGCGCGGTGTTGTCGTTAATCAGCGCCCGCTTCACCGGGCGCGTGTTACCGGCGAACTCCAGCACCTCGTCAACGAGGAGCTGGCCTTCGTCGTCCGGGTCACCGCAGTGGACAATTATTTTGATATCCGGGCGCTGGATCAGCTTCACCAGGGTGTTGGCCTGTTTTGCCACGCTCACTTTGGGCTGAAGCTTAACGGGGTACAGCTTCAGCGGCAGGGTGTCGAGCGACCAGGTGGCATAGGCCGGGTTAATCGTCTCCGGGGGCACCATTTCCAGCACGTGGCCGATGCAGTAGCTCACAATGTCGGTGGAGGATTCAAAATAACCGTCGTGGCGGGTAAAGTTGCCGCCGAGGGCTTTCACAATATCGGTCGCAACGGCGGGTTTTTCGGCGATAAATAGTCTCATTATTCCTGTTCCTTTCTTATTTCGGATAGCGTTACGCAGTACGCCTGATGCGCGTCATTGATGGCGCTGGCATCCAGACGAGAACCCTGTGATGCGGCAATCTCTAGAAAGATTGCCGCATCATCGCCGCTTAGCTTCGTTAGTACGTTTTGCAGCTCGTCCAGGACGCGGTAGTGGTAGATCTCGTAATGCAGCCCGCAGCCGCAGGCCGCATTTTTCTCCGTGCGGTTAATAAGGCTCAGGGCGCTTACGGAATCACCGCGCGTATGCGCCCAGGGGGGAGAAATAAATCCGGGCTTCATTTACCAGCCCCCGGCAAATCCAATGCCGACCGCACTGTTCCTGGATGAATCCCATGAAACATTGAGTCTTACGTTGGTGTTCGGGGATGTTTTGTAATTGACGCCGCCAGCAATCGCGTTGCCGTTCTGGTAATTACCCAGGCCGATACCGTAAGAAAATGAGTTTTCCGCGACATACGGAATCGACGCGATCGCGGTAACACCGGCAACACCGGCATTGAGACGCTTTTCTGCACGGTCAATTTTTGAATTGAGCTGTTTGAATCGCTGATTAGTCGAGTGGCTTAACGCATTGACGCGATTATCGGTATAGCTGGCAGCATTGCTTTCAGCCTGATTCGCTGCGTTTTGCGCGTAGTTAATGCTCTGGTCGTACTTTTCATTGGTATAGCTGTTGGATTGCTCAACTGCCGTTGAGGTGAGGTTATCAACGCGGTGATCCGTGTAATCCTTCGATTTATCGACCGCTGCGGCGGTAGCTGTGTCGGTGTAGTCCTTCGACTTATCGACCGCTGCGGCAGTGGCCGTGTCGGTGTAGTCCTTCGACTTATCGACCGCTGCGGCGGTGGCCGTGTCGGTATAGTCTTTCGACTTATCGACCGCAGCAGCGGTGGCCGTGTCGGTGTAGCTGTTAGCCTGGTTCAGCGTGCTGGCACTTGATGCGTCGGTGTAGCTGTTGGCCTGGTTCAGCGTGCTGACACTGGATGCGTCGGTGTAGGTGTTAGCCTGGTTCAGCGTGCTGGCACTTGATGCGTCGGTGTAGCTGTTGGCCTGGTTCAGCGTGCTGGCACTGGATGCATCGGTGTAGCTGTTAGCCTGGTTCAGCGTGCTGGCACTTGATGCGTCGGTGTAGCTGTTGGCCTGGTTCAGCGTGCTGGCACTGGATGCATCGGTGTAGCTGTTAGCCTGGTTCAGCGTGCTGACACTGGATGCGTCGGTGTAGGTGTTAGCCTGGTTCAGCGTGCTGGCACTTGATGCGTCGGTGTAGGTGTTAGCCTGGTTCAGCGTGCTGGCACTTGATGCGTCGGTGTAGCTGTTGGCCTGGTTCAGCGTGCTGGCACTGGATGCATCGGTGTAGCT
>NZ_JBMKIW010000011.1:0-136769 GCF_049237205.1 Enterobacter cloacae complex sp. SHL009 | reverse complement strand
TTAGCGCGGTGGTCCCACCTGACCCCATGCCGAACTCAGAAGTGAAACGCCGTAGCGCCGATGGTAGTGTGGGGTCTCCCCATGTGAGAGTAGGGAACTGCCAGGCAACAATTAGAAGAACCCCGTACCGAAAGGTACGGGGTTTTTTGCTTTTGTTTTTCCCTCTTCCCCTCCTTGAAACTTTCTCACCTTCTGCTTGCAGACTCGACATTCAAACTATTTCTGGGTATCGTTAGCTGTCTGGATGTCTAAACGTTTATACGTATGCTGTGAGGATATAAAGTTATGCCGATTCGGGTGCAGGACGAGCTACCAGCCGTCAATTTCTTGCGTGGAGAAAACGTCTTCGTTATGACGGCTTCGCGTGCGACAGGTCAGGAAATTCGCCCGCTGAAGGTGCTTATTCTCAATCTGATGCCAAAAAAGATCGAAACAGAAAACCAGTTCCTGCGTCTTCTGTCGAACTCCCCTCTGCAGGTTGATATTCAGCTGCTGCGAATCGATGCCCGTGAGTCACGTAACACGCCTTCTGAGCATCTGAACAACTTCTACTGTAACTTCGATGATATTCAGGGGGAAAACTTCGACGGACTGATCGTGACCGGCGCGCCGCTCGGTCTGGTGGAATTTAACGATGTCGCTTACTGGCCGCAGATCAAACAGGTTCTGGAGTGGGCAAAAGATCACGTTACCTCCACATTGTTTGTCTGTTGGGCGGTACAAGCCGCGCTGAATATTCTTTATGGCATCCCCAAGCAAACCCGTACTGAAAAGCTCTCCGGCGTATACGAACATCACATTCTTCAACCGCACGCGTTGCTGACGCGCGGTTTCGATGACTCCTTCCTGGCCCCGCATTCTCGCTACGCCGATTTCCCTGCCCAGCTGATTCGTGATTACACCGATCTGGAGATCCTGGCCGAAACGGAAGATGGAGATGCTTATCTGTTTGCCAGCAAGGATAAACGCATTGCTTTTGTGACCGGGCATCCTGAGTACGATCCGCATACCCTTGCGTCAGAGTATTTCCGTGATGTCGAAGCGGGTCTAAATCCGGATGTACCGTACAACTATTTCCCGAAAGACGACCCGCAAAACAAACCGAGAGCAACCTGGCGCAGCCACGGGAATTTGCTTTTCACTAACTGGCTCAACTATTACGTCTACCAGATAACGCCATACGATCTGCGTCACATGAATCCGACGCTGGAGTAATCTTCTGCACTAGACGATCCTAAAGCGTTTCAGCTATTCAAATCAGGCACCTTCGGGTGCCTTTTTTATTTTCGAAATGTCGCTCACCATTCAATAAAACTTTAATTCCAATAAAATCAGACAATTAATTGCAATTAACAATTAAAATGGAAATTGTTTTTGATTTTATAAGAAATATAGATAGTCTTAATTCTGCTGAGCGAAAACTACCCAACGATCTTTCGTTCGCATCGGGGGCGTGATTTTGGATCTTTGATGAGGAGCAGAGTAATGACTCAACAGGCAACGACGGTCGATGAACTGGCCTTTACCCAGCCGTATGGCGAACAGGAACAGCAGGTTTTGACGGCGGAAGCGGTAGAATTTCTGACTGAACTGGTGACTCGCTTTACGCCGCAGCGTAATAAGCTGCTGGCGGCACGCATTCATCAGCAGCAGGAAATTGACGATGGCAAGTTGCCTGGCTTCATTTCGGAAACCGCTTCCATTCGTCGCGGTGAGTGGAAAATCCGCGGCATCCCTGAAGATTTACAGGATCGTCGCGTTGAGATCACCGGTCCGGTAGAGCGCAAAATGGTGATCAACGCCATGAACGCCAACGTTAAAGTCTTTATGGCCGATTTTGAAGACTCACTGGCGCCTGACTGGCGTAAGGTCATCGAGGGGCAGATCAACCTGCGCGACGCCGTGAACGGCACCATCAGCTATACCAACGAAGCCGGCAAAATTTACCAGCTCAAACCGAACCCGGCGGTGCTGATCTGTCGCGTACGCGGCCTGCATCTGCCTGAAAAACATGTCACCTGGCGTGGGGAAGCCATTCCGGGCAGCCTGTTTGATTTCGCGCTCTATTTCTTTCACAACTACAAGAATCTGCTGGCAAAAGGCAGCGGCCCTTATTTCTATCTGCCAAAAACGCAGGCCTGGCAGGAAGCGGCCTGGTGGAGCGAAGTGTTCAGCTACGCGGAAGATCGTTTCAACCTGCCGCGCGGCACCATCAAAGCCACGCTGCTGATTGAAACACTGCCTGCCGTGTTCCAGATGAATGAAATTCTGCACGCCCTGCGCGACCATATTGTCGGCCTGAACTGCGGACGCTGGGACTATATTTTCAGCTACATCAAAACTCTGAAAAACTATCCCGATCGCGTACTGCCGGATCGCCAGGTCGTGACCATGGATAAACCGTTCCTGAGCGCCTACTCGCGTCTGCTGATCAAAACCTGCCACAAGCGCGGCGCCTTTGCGATGGGCGGCATGGCGGCTTTTATCCCGAGCAAAGACGCAGAGCGGAACAATCAGGTGCTCAACAAGGTGAAAGCCGATAAAGAGCTTGAAGCCCGTAACGGTCACGACGGCACGTGGATTGCCCATCCCGGCCTGGCCGATACGGCGATGGAGGTCTTCAACCGCGTTCTCGGCGACAATAAAAATCAGCTGTTCGTCACGCGTGAAGACGATGCCCCAACGGCTGAAGAACAGCTGCTGGCACCGTGCGCGGGCGAGCGTACGGAAGAGGGCATGCGTGCCAATATCCGCGTCGCGGTCCAGTACATCGAAGCGTGGATCTCCGGCAACGGCTGCGTACCTATCTACGGCCTGATGGAAGATGCCGCGACGGCGGAGATCTCACGTACCTCCATCTGGCAGTGGATCCACCATCAAAAAACGCTCAGCAACGGCAAGCCGGTGACCAAATCTCTGTTCCGCCAGATGCTGGCCGAAGAGATGCGGGTGATCCAGGACGAGCTGGGCGAACACCGCTTCAGCAGCGGACGTTTTGACGACGCTGCGCGCCTGATGGAGCAAATCACCACATCAGATGACTTAATCGACTTCCTGACCCTGCCGGGCTACCGCTTCCTGGCGTAACTCACCACATAACAATATGGAGCATCTGCACATGAAAACCCGTACCCAACAAATCGAAGAGTTAAAGAAAGAGTGGACACAACCTCGCTGGGAAGGCATCCGCCGTCCTTACAGCGCGGAGGAAGTGGTGAAATTACGCGGCTCGGTCAATCCGGAATGCACGCTGGCACAGAACGGTGCGGCGAAAATGTGGAAGCTGCTGCACGGTGGCTCTAAAAAGGGCTACATCAACAGCCTCGGCGCGCTGACCGGCGGTCAGGCGCTGCAGCAGGCGAAGGCCGGTATTGAAGCTATCTATCTTTCCGGCTGGCAGGTCGCGGCGGATGCCAACCTGGCGTCCAGCATGTACCCGGATCAGTCGCTCTATCCGGCTAACTCCGTGCCGTCGGTGGTGGATCGGATCAACAACACCTTCCGCCGTGCGGATCAGATCCAGTGGGCTGCCGGTATCGAACCTGGCGATCCGCGCTTTACTGACTACTTTCTGCCGATCGTCGCGGATGCGGAAGCAGGCTTCGGCGGCGTGCTGAACGCCTTCGAGCTGATGAAATCGATGATTGAGGCCGGTGCAGCGGCCGTTCACTTCGAAGATCAGCTGGCATCAGTGAAGAAATGCGGACACATGGGCGGTAAGGTGCTGGTTCCTACACAGGAAGCCGTACAGAAGCTGGTTGCCGCGCGTCTGGCTGCTGACGTGCTCGGCGTGCCGACGCTGGTGATTGCCCGCACCGATGCGGACGCGGCAGACCTGATCACCTCTGACTGCGACCCGTACGACAGCGAATTCATCACCGGCGAGCGTACCAGCGAAGGCTTCTACCGCACCCATGCCGGCATTGAACAGGCGATCAGCCGCGGCCTGGCGTATGCGCCTTACGCGGACCTGGTCTGGTGTGAAACCTCCACGCCGGATCTGGCGCTGGCAAAACGCTTTGCCGACGCCATCCACGCGAAATACCCGGGCAAGCTGCTGGCCTACAACTGCTCGCCGTCCTTCAACTGGCAGAAAAAGCTGGATGACAAAACCATCGCCAGCTTCCAGCAGCAGCTGTCCGACATGGGCTACAAATACCAGTTCATTACCCTGGCAGGTATCCACAGCATGTGGTTCAACATGTTCGACCTGGCGCACGCCTATGCGCAGGGTGAGGGCATGAAGCACTACGTTGAGAAGGTGCAGCAGCCGGAGTTTGCGGCGGGCAAAGACGGTTACACCTTCGTGTCTCACCAGCAGGAGGTGGGGACCGGCTACTTTGACAATGTGACCACGATTATTCAGGGCGGCACCTCCTCCGTCACTGCCTTAACGGGTTCAACGGAAGAAGCACAGTTCTAAACTTTTCCCCCTCTCCCCTCTCGGGGAGAGGGTTGGGGTGAGGGGGAATATATGTCGCGTGGCCTGGAATTGCTGATTGCCCAAACTATTTTGCAGGGCTTCGATGCCCAGTATGGTCGTTTTCTTGAAGTGACATCCGGCGCGCAGCAGCGCTTCGAACATGCAGACTGGCATGCGGTTCAGCAGGCCATGAAGCAGCGTATCCATCTCTATGACCACCACGTGGGTCTGGTGGTGGAGCAGCTGCGCTGTATTACCGACGGTAAAAGCCCGGACGCGGAATTTTTACTGCGCGTGAAGGAGCACTACACCCATCTGTTACCCGATTACCCGCGCTTCGAGATTGCGGAGAGCTTTTTCAACTCCGTCTATTGCCGGTTATTTGACCACCGCTCACTATCTCCTGAGCGGTTATTTATCTTCAGCTCCCAGCCCGAGCGACGCTTTCGAACCATTCCCCGTCCGCTGGCGAAAGATTTCTTTCCCGATCGCGGATGGGAAAAGCTCCTGCACCGCGTGCTAACGGATCTGCCGCTGCGCCTGCCCTGGGAGAATAAAGCCCGGGATATCGGTTATATCCACGCGCATCTCAACGAAACCTTCGGCGCGGAGGTGCTTAGCCATAGCCATTTGCAGGTGGCCAACGAGCTTTTCTACCGCAATAAAGCCGCCTGGCTGGTCGGCAAACTGGTTACGCCGACCGCCATTGTGCCTTTTCTGCTGCCCATTCACCGTACCGACGACGGGGAACTGTTTGTCGATACCTGCCTGACCACCGGCGCCGAGGCCAGCATCGTGTTTGGCTTCGCCCGCTCCTATTTCATGGTGTACGCCCCGCTGCCTGCCGCGCTGGTGGAGTGGCTGCGAGAGATCCTGCCGGGCAAAACCACCGCCGAGCTGTATATGGCCATTGGCTGCCAGAAGCACGCCAAAACGGAAAGTTACCGGGAGTACCTGCGCTATGTCACCACGGCCGATGAGCAGTTTATCGAAGCGCCAGGCATTCGCGGCATGGTGATGCTGGTCTTTACGCTGCCGGGTTTCGACCGGGTCTTTAAGGTGATTAAAGACAGATTCGCGCCGCAGAAAGAGATGACCGCCGCGCACGTTCGCGCCTGCTATCAGCTGGTCAAAGAGCACGATCGCGTCGGGCGCATGGCGGATACTCAGGAATTCGAAAACTTTGTGCTGGATAAACAGCAGATTGACCCAGCGCTCATGACGCTGTTAATGCAGGAAGCACCTGCGAAAATCACCGATCTGGGTGACAAAATCGTGATTAGCCATCTCTACATTGAGCGCCGCATGGTGCCGCTGAATATCTGGCTTGAGCAGTCCGAAGGCCAGGCGCTGCGGGATGCCATTGAAGAATACGGCAACGCGATTCGCCAGCTTGCCGCCGCCAATATTTTTCCGGGCGACATGCTGTTTAAAAACTTCGGCGTCACCCGTCACGGGCGCGTGGTGTTTTACGATTACGACGAAATTTGCTACATGACCGAAGTGAATTTCCGCGATATACCACAGCCCCGCTACCCGGAAGATGAGCTTTCAGGTGAGCCGTGGTACAGCGTCTCGCCGGGCGATGTGTTTCCGGAGGAGTTTCGCCACTGGCTGTGCGCCGACCCGCGCATCGGGCCGCTATTCGAAGAAATGCATGAGGATCTGTTCCGCGCCAGCTACTGGCGCGGGCTGCAAACGCGGATCAAAAATGGGCATGTCGAAGATGTGTACGCTTACCGCCGCAAGCAGAGGTTTTGCATTAGGTTTGCACCTTCTCTCGCAGGATGAGGACATCATGTTTGCACCCTCTCTCGCAGGGTGAGGGCATCATGTTTTCTCCCTCTCCCTGTGGGAGAGGGCCGGGGTGAGGGCATCAGGCCACAGTGTAACCCCATCGCCCGGTGGCGCTGCGCTTACCGGGCCTACGGTTCGAATGTTCGCCGGAACCCAACTTAGCGAATCCCACCATACGCCAGCGTTACCTCTTTCGCCGCCTTAATCACCAGCGCACCCAGCTCGGTCACGCGGTCGTCGGTCATCCGCGAAATCGGCCCGGAGATGGAGATAGCGGCAAACGGCTCGCGGTGCTCGTCAAAAATGCAGGCCGCGAGGCAGCGCAGGCCCAGGGCATGTTCTTCATCATCAAACGAATAGCCACGCTTGCGGGTCAGGGCCAGATCTTCTTTCAGATGCACGGGCGACACCAGCGTGGCGTGGGTGTAGGCGTGCAGCCCTTTACGGTGCAGCAGCCCCGTCACCTGCTCTTCGCTCAGCTGCGAGAGAAACGCTTTCCCCGCCCCGGAGGCATGCATCGGCAGCTTGCCGCCAATCGGTGCGGACATACGCATCAGCTGCGTGCACTGCACCTGGTCGATAATAATCGCCTGATGGTCGCTTTGGTCCAGCACCGCGAGGTTGACCGTCTCGCCGGACTCCTCCATCAGCTTGCGCAGAATCGGGTGCACAATCGCCAGCAGGTTGCGGCTCTGCAGGAAGCTGCTGCCGACGATAAACGCATGCGCGCCCACCGCCCAGTGCCCCAGCTCGCCGACCTGGCGGACAAAGCCCAGCTGCTGCATGGTGGTCAGCAGGCGATGCGTCGTGGAGTTCGGCAGGCCAGCCTGCTGGGCCAGCTCCGTCAGGGCCACGCTGCCGTGCGACTCGGCTATCCACTCCAGCAGCTTCAAACCGCGCGTGAGCGATTGAACCTGTCCGCCCTGTTGTGCGGCGGCGGCGGTGGCAGCAGGTTTTCTGCCGCGTTTAGCGGGAACGCTCGCGACCATGACGATCTCCTTTTTCTGTATCGTGGAAATCATTTTCGTTTTATTTGGTGAATTTGCAACCGTTATCCTGACTGATCGGAGGAGTGATGGTGAACATGTCTCATGTTACCGCTGTGCGGCTTTTCCACCCTGCGAGATTGTGCCAGTATGGAACGCAGCCTTTTGGCCTTGTTGAGCGTTGTCGGGAGCAAGTGTGAGCAGCAAAGTAGAGCAACTGCGTGCGCAGTTAAATGAACGAATTCTGGTGCTGGACGGCGGCATGGGCACCATGATCCAGGGGTATCGTCTGAGTGAAGACGATTTCCGCGGCGAGCGCTTTGCCGACTGGCCCTGCGACCTGAAAGGGAACAACGATCTGCTGGTGCTCAGCAAGCCGTCAGTTATTAAGGATATCCACAACGCCTACTTCGAAGCGGGTGCGGATATCGTTGAGACCAACACCTTTAACTCGACAACCATCGCCATGGCGGATTACCAGATGGAATCCCTGTCGGCGGAAATCAACCTGGAAGCCGCGAAGCTGGCGCGCGCCTGCGCCGACGAGTGGACGGCACGCACGCCGGACAAGCCTCGCTACGTTGCCGGGGTGCTTGGCCCGACGAACCGAACCGCGTCGATTTCACCGGACGTCAACGACCCGGCGTTTCGTAATATCACCTTCGATCAGCTCGTTACGGCCTACCGTGAATCGACCAAAGCGCTGGTGGAAGGCGGTTCCGATCTGATCCTGATTGAAACCGTATTCGACACCCTCAACGCCAAAGCCGCGATTTACGCGGTGAAAGAGGAGTTTGAGGCGCTGGGCGTTGACCTGCCGATCATGATTTCCGGCACCATCACCGACGCCTCCGGCCGTACTCTGTCCGGTCAGACAACCGAAGCGTTTTATAACTCTCTGCGCCACGCCGAAGCGCTCTCCTTTGGCCTGAACTGCGCGCTGGGGCCTGATGAGCTGCGCCAGTACGTGCAGGAGCTTTCCCGTATCGCGGAATGCTACGTCACCGCCCACCCGAACGCCGGTCTGCCGAACGCGTTCGGTGAATACGATCTCGATGCCGACACCATGGCGGCGCAAATCCGCGAGTGGGCCGAGTCTGGCTTCCTGAACATCGTCGGTGGCTGCTGCGGCACCACGCCGGAGCACATCGCGGCCATGAGCAACGCCGTCGCCGGACTGCCGCCGCGCAAGCTGCCCGAGCTTCCGGTTGCCTGTCGTCTGTCCGGCCTTGAGCCGTTGACCATCGGCGACGACAGCCTGTTTGTGAACGTGGGTGAGCGTACTAACGTCACAGGTTCTGCAAAGTTCAAGCGCCTGATCAAAGAAGAGAAATACAGCGAAGCGCTGGACGTTGCCCGCCAGCAGGTGGAAAGCGGCGCGCAGATTATCGATATCAACATGGACGAGGGGATGCTCGACGCCGAAGCGGCGATGGTGCGTTTCCTCAACCTGATCGCCGGTGAGCCGGACATCGCCCGCGTGCCGATCATGATTGACTCCTCCAAGTGGGAGGTCATCGAAAAAGGGCTGAAGTGCATTCAGGGTAAAGGCATCGTCAACTCTATCTCAATGAAAGAGGGCGTTGATATCTTTATTCACCACGCGAAGATGGTCCGCCGCTACGGTGCCGCCGTGGTGGTGATGGCCTTTGACGAGGTGGGCCAGGCGGATACCCGCGAGCGTAAAATTGAGATATGCCGCCGCGCGTACAAGATTTTGACCGAAGAGGTGGGCTTCCCGCCGGAAGACATTATCTTTGACCCGAATATCTTCGCCGTCGCGACCGGGATTGAAGAGCACAATAACTATGCCCAGGACTTTATCGGGGCATGTGAGGACATCAAGCGCGAGCTGCCGCACGCGCTGATCTCCGGCGGCGTATCGAACGTGTCGTTCTCGTTCCGCGGTAACGACCCGGTGCGCGAAGCGATCCACGCCGTGTTCCTCTACTACGCCATCCGCAACGGCATGGACATGGGGATCGTTAACGCCGGCCAGCTGGCGATTTACGACGATCTCCCTGCCGAGCTGCGCGACGCCGTAGAGGACGTGATCCTTAACCGCCGCGACGACGCCACCGAGCGCATGCTGGACCTGGCGGAGAAATACCGCGGCAGCAAATCGGATGAGGCGGCAAACGTTCAGCAGGCCGAGTGGCGTTCCTGGGACGTGAAAAAGCGTCTGGAATACTCGCTGGTCAAAGGCATCACCGAATTTATCGAGCTCGATACCGAAGAGGCGCGCCAGCAGGCAGACCGCCCGATTGAGGTGATCGAAGGCCCGCTGATGGACGGCATGAACGTGGTCGGCGATCTGTTCGGTGAGGGCAAAATGTTCCTGCCGCAGGTGGTGAAATCCGCCCGCGTGATGAAGCAGGCGGTAGCGTATCTTGAGCCCTACATCGAAGCCAGCAAAGAGAAAGGTTCCAGCAACGGCAAGATGGTTATCGCCACCGTGAAGGGCGACGTGCACGACATCGGCAAGAACATCGTCGGCGTAGTGCTGCAGTGTAATAACTACGAAATTATCGACCTCGGCGTGATGGTCCCGGCGGACAAAATCCTCAAGACCGCGCGCGAAGTGAACGCCGACCTGATTGGCCTCTCCGGCCTGATTACGCCGTCGCTCGACGAAATGGTCAACGTGGCAAAAGAGATGGAGCGGCAGGGCTTCACCATTCCGCTATTGATTGGCGGGGCGACCACCTCAAAAGCGCACACGGCGGTGAAAATCGAGCAGAACTACAGTGGCCCGACGGTGTACGTGCAGAACGCCTCGCGCACGGTGGGCGTAGTCTCCGCGCTGCTCTCCGACACCCAGCGCGACGATTTTGTGGCGCGCACCCGCAAAGAGTACGAAACCGTTCGCATCCAGCACGGCCGTAAGAAGCCGCGCACCCCGCCTGTTTCGCTTCAGGCGGCGCGCGACAACGATCTGGCCTTCGACTGGTCCAGCTATACGCCACCGGTGGCACACCGTCTGGGCGTGCAGGACGTGACGGCCAGCATCGAGACGCTGCGTAACTACATCGACTGGACGCCGTTCTTTATGACCTGGTCGCTGGCGGGCAAATATCCGCGCATCCTGGAAGATGAGGTGGTCGGCGAGGAGGCGAAGCGCCTGTTTAAAGATGCCAACGACATGCTCGACACGCTGAGCGCAGAGAAAACCCTCAACCCGCGCGGCGTGGTGGGCCTGTTCCCGGCGAACCGCGTGGGCGACGACATCGAAATTTATCGCGATGAAACCCGCACCCACGTGCTGGCGGTCAGCCGGCATCTGCGCCAGCAAACGGAGAAAGTGGGCTTTGCCAACTACTGCCTGGCCGATTTCGTCGCGCCGAAGCTGAGTGGTAAAGCCGACTATATCGGCGCCTTTGCGGTAACCGGCGGTCTCGAAGAAGATGCGCTGGCGGACGCGTTCGAAGCGCAGCACGATGATTACAATAAAATCATGGTGAAAGCGATTGCCGACCGCCTGGCGGAAGCCTTTGCCGAGTACCTGCACGAGCGCGTACGTAAGGTGCACTGGGGCTACGCGGCGAATGAGAACCTCAGCAATGAGGATCTGATCCGCGAAAACTACCAGGGGATTCGCCCGGCGCCGGGCTATCCGGCCTGTCCGGAGCACACCGAAAAAGGCACTATCTGGAAACTGCTGGATGTGGAAGCCCATACCGGCATGAAGCTCACCGAGTCGTTCGCCATGTGGCCAGGCGCGTCCGTCTCAGGCTGGTACTTCAGCCATCCGGACAGCAAGTACTTTGCCGTGGCGCAGCTGCAGCGGGATCAGATTGAAGATTACGCCCTGCGCAAAGGGATGAGCGTGTCTGAAGTGGAGCGCTGGCTGGCGCCAAATCTCGGCTACGACGCAGACTAAAATCACTTTTCCTTACAACAAACAGGGCGCTCATTGGGCGCCCTGTCTCTTTCTTACGTTTAAACCCTTATACTGGAAGAAGGTTCTTATCTTTTGCCCGGTGGCGCTGCGCTTACCGGACCTGCGCGTAGGCCGGATAAGGCGTAGCCGCCATCCGGCAAGACAATGCGCAACAAACCTCAGGAAAACACATAACGATAAGGAGGAAAAACTTCCGTGCTGACGTTGTTACACCTGCTCTCTGCAGTCGCACTGCTCGTATGGGGCACCCATATCGTCCGTACCGGCGTGATGCGCGTATTTGGCGCGCGCTTACGTACCGTTCTCAGCAGCAGCGTTGAGAAGAAGCCGCTCGCCTTCTGCGCGGGCATTGGCGTAACGGCACTGGTTCAGAGCAGTAACGCCACGACCCTGCTTGTCACCTCCTTTGTGGCGCAGGATCTGGTGGCGCTGGCCCCGGCGCTGGTGATTGTGCTGGGGGCGGATGTAGGTACCGCGCTGATGGCGCGTATCCTGACCTTCGATCTCTCCTGGCTGTCGCCGCTGCTGATTTTTATCGGCGTTATCTTCTTCCTCGGCCGCAAGCAGACGCGCGCCGGACAGCTCGGGCGCGTAGGGATAGGCCTGGGGCTGATCCTGCTGGCGCTGGAGCTGATTGTGCAGGCGGTCACGCCAATCACCGAGGCCAACGGCGTGCAGGTCATCTTCGCCTCCCTGACCGGGGACATCATGCTTGACGCGCTGATTGGCGCGGTGTTTGCCATCGTCAGCTACTCCAGCCTGGCGGCGGTTCTTCTGACGGCGACCTTAACCGCCACAGGGGCGATCTCCTTCCCGGTGGCGCTGTGTCTGGTGATCGGGGCCAACCTCGGCTCCGGCCTGCTGGCGATGCTCAATAACAGCGCGGCCAACGCCGCAGCCCGCCGCGTGGCCCTCGGCAGCCTGCTGTTTAAGCTGGTGGGCAGCCTGATTATTCTGCCGTTCGTTCACCCGCTGGCGAACCTGATGGACAACCTACCGCTGCCGAAGGCGGAGCTGGTGATCTATTTCCACGTGTTCTACAACCTGGTGCGCTGCCTGGCGATGGTGCCGTTTGCCGCGCCGATGGCCCGCTTCTGCGAACGCCTCATTCAGGACGAACCGGAGCTGGATGCGCGCCTGAAGCCGAAGCACCTGGATACCTCCGCGCTGGATACCCCGGCGCTGGCGCTGGCGAACGCCGCGCGCGAGACGCTGCGCATGGGCGACGCAATGGAAACCATGCTCGAAGGCTTGCAAAAGGTGATGCACGGCGAGCCGCGTGAAGAGAAAGAACTGCGCAGACTGGCGGACGATATCAACGTGCTCTATACCGCCATTAAGCTTTACCTGGCGCGTATGCCGCAGGACGAGCTGGCGGAGGAGGAGTCCCGCCGCTGGGCGGAAATTATCGAGATGTCGCTTAACCTTGAGCAGGCCTCGGATATCGTGGAGCGTATGGGCAGCGAGATCGCCGACAAATCCCTTGCCGCGCGTCGTGCGTTTTCAGGTGAAGGCCTGAAGGAGCTGGAAGCGCTGCACGAACAGCTGGTCAGCAACCTCAAGCTGGCGATGCTGGTCTTCTTCTCCAGCGACGTGCCGAGCGCGCGCCGTCTGCGTCGCAACAAGCATCGTTTCCGTATTCTGAACCGCCGCTACTCGCATGCCCACGTTGAGCGTCTGCACCAGCAGAACGTGCAGAGTATCGAGACCAGCTCCCTGCATCTGGGGCTGCTGGGGGATATGAAGCGTCTCAACTCGTTGTTCTGCGCGGTGGCGTACAGCGTGATGGAACAGCCGGATGAAGACGACGAGCGGGATGAGTATTAATCTCCGGAAGCGCCTCGCAAAACCGTTTTGCGGGGCGTGACACCTTATAAAGCGCCATTTACTCTTCAGACCTTACATTTTGAAGGGAATAGAAAATGCTCGTTTATTACGCTACACTTCGCCAATTCATGCGCATTCCGATGGGAGTTCTCATGCGCGCTACTCATGGCATCAAAAAATCAGTCAATGTGTCGTTAGCACCAGAAATCCTTGAAGAGGCGCGTCGGCTTAAACTTAATCTCTCTGCTGTACTCACGGCTGCGCTGCAAGAGCAGTTTCGGGCGCATCAGCGCGCAGAGTGGTTAGCAGAAAATAAAGCTTCTATCGAGGCCATTAACCAGTGGGTTGATGAAAACGGCTCCTTTAGTGATTCTCAGAGATCGTTCTGATG
This sequence comes from Enterobacter cloacae complex sp. SHL009, assembly GCF_049237205.1. Taxonomy (NCBI): domain Bacteria; kingdom Pseudomonadati; phylum Pseudomonadota; class Gammaproteobacteria; order Enterobacterales; family Enterobacteriaceae; genus Enterobacter; species Enterobacter cloacae complex sp. SHL009. Next base: position 123,444 of record NZ_JBMKIW010000011.1, on the reverse strand, counting down.
GAGCAATATTTTGCTTATGAGAATGAAGGTAAGGGGAAAACTGCCTATCCCTGGCTAATCAATATGCAGCATCCCGTGGCCAATGTGATGAAGCATGTCCTGGTCGCACCAGCAGTTGAGCTTAGCAACCTGGGAGGCATTCAGCCGCCTGCGAAAGTGTGCCCTGTCGTTGAGATAGCGGGTAAGCCCTGCGTGGTCATGATGCACATGATGGCTGGCATATCGCCAAAAGAGTTAGGTGAGCGTGTTGCCGATCTTACGCAAAACCGGGCTTCATTGCGGGATGCACTCGATTTTTTGATCAACGGCTACTAACACTTTTTTGTCAGCCGCAAGGTAAGGTATATTTCGCCCTTCACAGGAGAAACTATGCTGCCAACTCAATCAACCCGATTAAACAAATACATTAGCGAGAGCGGGATCTGCTCACGTCGCGAGGCTGACCGTTACATTGAACAAGGTAACGTGTTTCTTAACGGCAAACGCGCCACCATCGGCGACCAGGTGGTGCCTGGCGATGTAGTTAAAGTGAATGGTCAGGTCATCGAACCGCGTGATGCTGAAGACCTGGTGTTTATCGCGTTGAACAAACCGGTTGGGATTGTCAGCACCACGGAAGACGGTGAGCGGGACAACATCGTTGATTTCGTGAACCACAGCAGCCGTATCTTCCCGATTGGCCGTCTGGATAAAGACTCACAGGGGCTGATTTTCCTCACCAACCACGGCGATCTGGTCAACAAGATCCTGCGTGCCGGTAACGACCACGAGAAAGAGTACATTGTGACGGTGAACAAGCCGGTCACGGACGAATTTATTCGCGGCATGGGCGCCGGCGTGCCGATCCTCGGCACCGTCACGAAAAAGTGTAAGGTGAAGAAAGAAGCGCCGTTCGCGTTCCGCATTACGCTGGTTCAGGGCCTGAACCGCCAGATCCGCCGTATGTGCGAGCACTTCGGTTATGAAGTGACGAAGCTGGAACGCACGCGCATCATGAACGTCAGCCTGTCAGGCATCCCGCTGGGCGAGTGGCGCGATTTAACGGATGACGAGCTGATTGAACTCTTCAAGCTTATCGAGAATTCCTCGTCCGAAGCGAAGCCGAAGGCCAAAGCAAAACCGAAAACCCAGGCGATTAAGCGCCCGGTGGTGAAGGCGCCGCAGGCGGAAGATAAGGGGCGAGGCAAGCCGGGTAATGGAAAACGCTTTACCCAGCCGGGACGCAAAAAGAAAGGGCGCTGATTAGCGCCTTCCACGTGTAGACGTTGTGGCCGACCAGGAAAATGTCGCCTCTGCATCGGGTTTATAAGCCTGCTCTTTTTTCAGCTTGCGGGCTTTTTTCGCCGCGGCGTCACGCTGCGCCATCAGCTTATCGATGTACTCTTTTTTCACCTGATTGGTTTCGGCGTTCGTCAGCGTGCGGCCATGTGCGATACGGGCGCGGTCGAGAAGCGTTTTCAGTTCGCGCTGCTCGGCTTCCGTCATGTCTTTCTGGGTCAAACGTGGTGTAGCCATTGCTGAAGCCTCCTGATAGAGAGGCTTCAGTGTAAAGCAAGCCGCGCAAATTAACCCTGCTTCACCGCATCTTTTTTCGTTTGTTCATCAATCGGTTTGCCGGACCAGTATCCCGCCAGTAGCGAGCCGGAGAGGTTATGCCAGACGGAGAACAGCGCGCCAGGCAGGGCCGCCAGCGGGGAGAAGTAGATTTTACCGAGCGCCGCCGCCAGGCCGGAGTTCTGCATGCCTACCTCGATTGCCAGCGTGCGGCAGGTAGATTCGTCAAAACCGAACAGCTTCCCACCCCAGTAGCCGCCCAGCAGGCCAATCGTGTTATGCAGCACCACGGCGATGATCACCACAAAGCCCACGGAGGCAATGTGCGATGCGGAACCCGCCACCACGGCGCTGATGATCGCCAGAATGCAGACCATCGAAAACGCGGGCAGGTACGGCTCAACGGCCTTCACCACGCGCGGGAAAAGATGGTGAATGACCAGCCCCAGCGCAATCGGGATCACCACAATCTGCAGAATGCTGAGCAGCATGCCCATCACGTCCACCTGAATATGCGCGTCCACGTACAGGCGGGTTAACAGCGGTGTGGCAACGACGCCCACCAGCGTCGAAACGGACGAGATCGTGACGGAGAGCGCCACGTCGCCTTTCGCCAGGTAGATCATGACGTTGGACGCCGTGCCGCTGGCCACGCTGCCCACCAGCACCATCCCGGCCGAGAGATCGGGCGGCATCTTAAAGGCCATCGCCAGCAGCCACGCCGCAAGCGGCATCACCAGGTAGTGCAGGAAGATCCCTGCTGCGACGGGCGCAGGGCGAGACAGCACGCGTTTAAAGTCGTCAATTTTCAGATGCACGCCCATACCGAACATGATCAGCATCAGCAGCGTGGCGACCCACGGACCAATGCCCGTGAACGTGGCGGGGGTGTAATACGCGAGTACGGAGAGCAGCAGCGCCCATAACGGGAACAGCCGCGTAACGGCGGATAACATAGTGGATTCCTTGCAGTATTGTCGTGTTGTTTAGTTATGAAAAAGCCGGGTCTGTGCCCGGCTTATAGGTATTGTTTATCGTGCTAACGAATTTTATTCAAACAAATTCTGATGAAGTTTCTGCACGACCTGCTCGGCCTGATCGGCAGGCACCAGGAAGCAGAGGTTATAGCTGGATGCGCCGTAGCAGATCATGCGGATGCTGAACGGGTCGAGCACGCCGAACACCTCTTTACCCACGCCGCAGGCGCGCGACAGCTTGTTGCCGATGATGGCAACCAGCGCCAGGTCTTCTTCCACTTCCACGCGGCACAGCTCAGACAGCTCAATCAGCAGCGACTGCGTCAGCAGCGTGTCGCCGGTGGAGGTCGAGCCGGTGGTGTCCAGCGTTAGCGCAATGCTCACTTCAGAGGTGGTGATCAGATCGACTGAGATATTATGGCGCGCCAGAATGCCAAACACTTCCGCCAGGAAACCGCGGGAATGCAGCATATTGTGGCTGTGGAGCGTCACCAGCGTCTGACGACGGCGCAGGGCCAGGGCGCGGAACAGCGGTGGGTTTTCCGTTTTCTTGCAGACCAGCGTCCCGCCCGCTTTCGGATCTTTACTGGAACCCACGAAGACCGGAATATCGCTGCGCACTGCCGGCAGCAGCGTTGCCGGGTGCAGCACTTTCGCGCCGAAGGTGGCCATTTCCGCCGCTTCTTCAAAGGCGATCACATCAATACGTTTAGCCGCGGAAACGACGCGCGGGTCGGTGGTGTAAATGCCCGGAACGTCCGTCCAGATATCCACGCGCGTTGCATGCAGGGCTTCGCCCAGCAGCGCGGCGGTGTAGTCGCTGCCGCCGCGGCCAAGCGTGGTGGTGCGGCCTTTCGCTTCACTGCCGATAAAGCCCTGGGTGATCACGATACCGTCTGCCAGGCGTGGTGCCAGCTGCTGATTGGTCAGCTCCGCCAGCGCCTCAACGTCCGGCTCGGCACGACCAAAGCGATCGCTGGTACGCATCACTTTACGCACGTCAAACCACTGCGCCTGAACGTTACGCTCGCGCATGATTTCGACAAACAGCAGGGTGGACATCAGCTCGCCGTGGCTGACCAGTTCGTCGGTCAGGGCGGTGGAGGTGGCCAGAGAAGCCGCTTCTGCCAGAGTGGTAATATTTTCCAGCAGACGCTCCACTTCCTCGCGGATGACGTTCGGGTTCTGCAGACGCTCAAGAATGTCGAACTGAATTTTGCGCAGTGCATCCAGCTTCACGAAACGTTCTGTCGCTTCCAGTCCTTCAGACAGAGAAACCAGCAGGTTCGTCACGCCGGCGGATGCTGAGAGCACCACCAGGCGGGTATTCGGATCGGCCAGCACCACATCGGCGCTGCGGTTCATGGCATCGTAATCAGCCACACTGGTGCCGCCAAATTTGGCGACCACAAAACTCGTCATAACAACCTCGTGTCAGGGAATGAATAAGCGACCTTGGCACAAGAGTGAAACGAAAACAGGTGCAGGCGCAAAATACGGCCCTATAAATAAAATGCGGGGGAGGTCCTGTCAATGCTGGGATTATGCGGATTTTTTATGGGGGGGTACCCCTGAGAAACAGGACTTATAACAGGGCCAGATTTTATGCTCCGTTTTAGGGCATTTTGACCGACATTTATCCGCTCCGGGAGGGCGCTTCAGCAGCTATACTTTTCGGGTCTTTTCACCTGTGTTTGATGCAGGCCAGGGCAATGGCATAAAAACCATCACAATTTTTATTTGCAGGCGCTACAATCGACCGCAGTCACAATTCTCAAATCAGAAGAGTATTGCTAATGAAAAACATCAACCCAACGCAGACCGCTGCCTGGCAGGCACTCCAGAAACATTTTGATGAAATGAAAGACGTCACCATCGCGGATCTGTTCGCGAAGGATGCCGATCGTTTCAACAAGTTCTCCGCGACCTTCGACGACCTGATGCTGGTGGATTTCTCTAAAAACCGCATTACCGAAGAGACGCTGGCAAAGCTGCAGGATCTGGCGAAAGAAACCGAGCTGGCGGATGCCATCAAATCCATGTTCTCCGGCGAGAAGATCAACCGCACCGAAGACCGTGCAGTGCTGCACGTGGCCCTGCGTAACCGTAGCAATACCCCAATCATCGTTGACGGCAAAGACGTCATGCCGGAAGTGAACGCGGTGCTGGAAAAGATGAAAGCGTTCTCCGAAGCGATTATCTCCGGTAGCTGGAAAGGCTACACCGGCAAACCGATCACCGACGTGGTTAACATCGGTATCGGCGGTTCTGACCTCGGCCCGTTCATGGTGACCGAAGCGCTGCGTCCGTATAAAAACCACCTCAACATGCACTTTGTGTCTAACGTCGATGGTACCCACATCGCCGAAGTGCTGAAGAACGTGAACCCGGAAACTACCCTGTTCCTGGTTGCGTCTAAAACCTTTACCACTCAGGAAACCATGACCAACGCCCACAGCGCGCGCGACTGGTTCCTGAAAACCGCGGGCGACAACAAGCACGTGGCGAAACACTTCGCGGCGCTGTCTACCAACGGTAAAGCGGTCAGCGAGTTCGGCATTGATACCGCGAATATGTTCGAGTTCTGGGACTGGGTCGGCGGCCGCTACTCCCTGTGGTCTGCGATCGGTCTGTCCATCATCCTGTCCGTGGGCTTCGACAACTTCGTTGAGCTGCTCTCCGGCGCGCACGCGATGGATAAACACTTCTCCACTACCGCACCAGAGAAAAACCTGCCGGTGCTGCTGGCGCTGATCGGTATCTGGTACAACAACTTCTTCGGCGCTGAAACCGAAGCGATCCTGCCGTATGACCAGTACATGCACCGCTTCGCAGCCTACTTCCAGCAGGGCAACATGGAATCCAACGGTAAATACGTTGACCGTAACGGCAACGCGGTGGATTACCAGACTGGCCCAATCATCTGGGGCGAGCCGGGCACCAACGGTCAGCATGCCTTCTACCAGCTGATCCACCAGGGCACCAAAATGGTACCGTGCGATTTCATCGCCCCGGCTATCACCCATAACCCGCTGTCCGACCACCATCCGAAGCTGCTGTCGAACTTCTTTGCGCAGACCGAAGCGCTGGCGTTCGGTAAATCCCGCGAAGTGGTTGAGCAGGAATACCGTGACCAGGGTAAAGATCCGGCAACCCTGGACCACGTTGTGCCGTTCAAAGTGTTCGAAGGCAACCGCCCAACCAACTCCATCCTGCTGCGCGAAATCACGCCGTTCAGCCTGGGCGCGCTGATTGCCCTGTACGAGCACAAGATCTTCACGCAGGGCGCCATCCTGAACATCTTCACCTTTGACCAGTGGGGCGTAGAGCTGGGCAAACAGCTGGCAAACCGTATTCTGCCAGAGCTGGGTGACGATAAAGCGATTGCCAGCCATGACAGCTCGACAAATGGTTTGATCAACCGTTATAAAGCATGGCGCGCGTAATTAAAACGTCATGAAAACGTGCCGGCTTAATGCCGGCATTTTTTTATCGGATAATTCCTGATGTCTGTTAGTTAACTCAAATTCTGAATCTGAGTTTAATCCGAAAAAGACGCTTAACCCGTTAATTGCTGCGGTTTATTTTAAGAAAATACGCAGTAATCCATTAATATCTTTATATTATAAATTGTTGATTTTTATAATTTATGTATTAATGCTATTTGCCTTTCATTTCCATTTTAACCATTAGTCCGAAAACCCCCTCCCTATTTCCCCTTACGGCAAACCCACGGCACTAGTTGTGTATACTCGATTCCGCCTGAAATTCTTTTCGGGCAAATCTCCATTCATTCATTGAAGGGAAATTGTTATGAAGAAAGTACTGTATGGCATTTTTGCCATATCTGCGCTTGCGGCGACATCTGTCTATGCAGCTCCGGTTCAGGTCGGGGAAGCGGCAGGTTCGGCTGCGACGTCTGCGTCTGCGGGTAGTTCTACCGCAGCCAGCGCCAGCACCGTAAGTTCAGCCGTGGGTGTCGCGCTGGCGGCAACCGGTGGCGGTGATGGCTCCAATACCGGAACCACGACCACCACGACAACCAGCACCCAGTAATAGCGGGTGTTTTAATCATAACCACACTTCGGTGTGGTTATTTCGCCCCTTCGGAGAAGAGTCGTGAAGCGACCTGCAATCATTCTGATTTGCCTGCTGCTGCAGGCGTGCTCGGCCACCACCAAAGGGCTGGGAAACTCACTGTGGGAAAGCATGTTCGGCACGCCGGGCGTGCATCTGACCGATGACGAACTTCAAAACATGCCCTATGCCAGTCAGTACATGCAGCTTAACGATGGCCCGCAGCTGTTTGTGGTGCTCGCTTTCGATGAAAACGGGCAGCAGAAATGGGTGACGCAGGATCAGGCCACCATCGTGACGCAGCATGGCCGTATCGTGAAAACCCTGTTGGGCGGCGATAACCTGCTGGAGGTGAATAATATCGCCGACGACCCGCTAATCAAGCCGAACCAGATCGCCGACGGCGCAAGCTGGACGCGCACGATGGGCTGGACCGAACATAAGCAGGTGCGTTACGCCACGGCACGCTCGACCTTCCGCTGGGACGGCACGGACAGCGTGAAAGTCGGCAGCGACGAAACCCGTGTCCGCGTGCTGGATGAAGAAGTCACCACCGACCAGGCCACCTGGCACAACCGCTTCTGGATCGACGAGGAAGGGCAGATCCGCCAGTCCCTGCAGTATCTCGGTGCCGGATTCTTCCCGGTGAAAACCACCCTGATCAAGGCGGCGAAATCATGAAAACGCTCATCCACGTTGCGCTTCTCGCCAGCCTCGCCGCGCCGCTGGCATGGTCCGCAGGGACTGTGAAGGTCTACACGCCGGACAGTGAAAAACCCAAAACCTTAACTCACGCCGAGCATCTGCTCGATCTCGTCGGACAGCCAAGGCTCGCCAACAGCTGGTGGCCGGGGGCAGTGATCGCTGAACGTCAGAAGACCGCTGAAGCGGAACAACAGCACAAGGCGCTCCTTGCCAGGCTGACGGGGTTAGCGGAACAGGAAGATGGCGACGACGCGGCGGCGATTAATAGCGTTCGTCAGCAGCTGCAGACGCTGAAGGTGACGGGCCGTCAGAACGTGAACCTTGATCCCGACGAAGTGCGCGTTACGGAAAAGGGTAATCCCACGCTTGAAGGGGAGTATACGCTCTGGCTGCCGGAGAAGCCGACGACGGTGACCGTAATGGGGCTAATCAGCAGCCCGGGTAAAAAGCCCTTTACGCCCGGTCGTGACGTGGCGAGCTACCTCGACGAGCAGAGCCTGCTGAGCGGTGCCGATAAAAGCTACGCCTGGGTGGTTTACCCTGACGGGCACACGCAGAAAGCCCCCGTCGCTTACTGGAATAAACGGCATATCGAACCTATGCCAGGCAGCATCATTTTTGTCGGTTTTGCCGACCATTTCTGGACGAAGGCGTATGACGGGCTTAACGCCGATATCCTTCACTCCCTGATTCAGCGGATACCGGAATAATGAAAAAAACCTATCTCTACAGCATGCTGGCGCTCTGCGTGAGTGCCGCCTGCCATGCAGAAACGTATCCGGCACCCATTGGCCCGTCTCAGTCAGACTTCGGCGGCGTCGGTTTACTGCAAACGCCCACCGCGCGTATGGCGCGCGAAGGGGAAATTAGCCTTAACTACCGTGATAACGACCAGTATCGCTACTACTCCGCCTCGGTACAGATGTTCCCGTGGCTTGAAACCACGCTGCGCTATACCGACGTGCGTACGAAACAATACAGCAGCGTAGAGGCGTTCTCCGGCGATCAGACCTACAAAGATAAAGCCTTCGACGTCAAGCTGCGCCTGTGGGAAGAGAGCTACTGGATGCCGCAGGTGTCCGTGGGCGCCAAAGATATCGGTGGTACCGGTCTGTTTGATGCGGAATACATCGTGGCCAGCAAAGCCTGGGGACCGTTCGACTTCTCGCTCGGCCTGGGATGGGGCTATCTCGGCACCAGCGGTAACGTGAAAAACCCGTTTTGCTCCTACAGCGACAAATACTGCTATCGCGATAACAGCTATAAGAAAGCGGGCTCCATTAACGGAGACCAGATGTTCCACGGTCCGGCGTCGCTGTTTGGCGGCGTAGAGTATCAAACGCCCTGGCAGCCATTACGCCTGAAGCTGGAGTATGAAGGGAATGACTACTCGCAGGACTTCGCCGGGAAGATTGAGCAGAAGAGCAAGTTTAACGTCGGCGCCATTTATCGCGTCACCGACTGGGCCGACGTTAACCTCAGCTACGAGCGCGGCAATACGGTGATGTTTGGCTTCACGCTGCGCACCAACTTTAACGACATGCGGCCGCACTACAATGATAACGCGCGCCCTGCTTACCAGCCGGAGCCGCAGGATGCGATTCTGCAGCACTCCGTGGTGGCAAACCAGCTGACGCTGCTGAAATACAATGCCGGCCTGGCGGATCCGAAGATTCAGACCAAGGGCGACACGCTTTACGTCACCGGCGAGCAGGTAAAATACCGCGACTCACGGGAAGGGATCGAACGCGCCAACCGGATCGTGATGAACGATCTGCCGGAGGGGATCCGAACGATCCGCGTGACGGAAAACCGCCTCAACCTGCCGCAGGTCACAACCGAAACGGACGTTGCCAGCCTCAAGCGCCATCTGGAAGGCGAGCCGCTCGGGCATGAGACCGAGCTGGTGCAAAAACGCGTAGAGCCGATCGTGCCGGAAACCACCGAGCAGGGCTGGTATATCGACAAATCGCGCTTCGATTTCCATATCGATCCGGTGCTGAACCAGTCCGTCGGCGGGCCTGAAAACTTCTACATGTATCAGCTGGGCGTCATGGCGACGGCGGATCTGTGGCTCACCGACCACCTGCTGACCACCGGCAGCCTGTTCGGCAACATCGCCAACAACTACGACAAATTCAACTACACCAACCCGCCAAAAGACTCGACGCTACCGCGCGTGCGCACCCGCGTGCGTGAGTATGTGCAGAACGATGCTTACGTGAACAACCTGCAGGCCAACTACTTCCAGTACTTCGGCAACGGCTTCTACGGCCAGGTGTACGGCGGGTATCTGGAAACCATGTACGGCGGCGCGGGGGCGGAAGTGCTTTATCGTCCTGTCGACAGCAACTGGGCGTTCGGGGTGGATGCCAACTACGTCAAGCAGCGTGACTGGCGCAGCGCGCAGGACATGATGAAGTTCACCGACTACAGCGTCAAAACGGGCCATCTGACCGCCTACTGGACGCCGTCGTTCGCACCTGACGTGCTGGTGAAAGCCAGCGTCGGTCAGTACCTGGCGGGCGATAAGGGCGGCACGCTCGATATCTCTAAACACTTCGACAGCGGCGTCGTGGTGGGCGGCTACGCCACCATCACCAACGTCTCGCCGGACGAATACGGGGAAGGGGACTTCACTAAAGGGGTCTACGTGTCGATTCCGCTGGATCTGTTCTCGTCAGGCCCAACCCGCAGCCGCGCGGCGATTGGCTGGACGCCGCTGACGCGTGACGGGGGTCAGCAGCTTGGACGTAAGTTCCAGCTTTATGATATGACGAGCGATAAGAACATTAACTTCCGCTGATGCTTCACGCCGGGCGGCACCGCGTTTGCCCGGCCTGCTATTTTGTAGGCCCGGTAAGCGCAGCGCCACCGGGCGAATCACAAGCGGCGTAGTAGCCTCGCCGGGTTACCGGCATAGACACCTTTCTCGACGATCGATTTTGTTACCACGCTCCCTGCTCCAATCACCGCACCATCGCAGATGGATACCGCCAGAATGGTCGCTCCACTGCCTATCGAAACATCATTCCCCACGGTAATATGGCCCCAGCTCTCACGGTCAGCGTTCGGTTTCCCCTCCCGAAACATATCGTTGGCAAACATCACGCCATGGCCAACAAAGCAACGCTGACCAATAGTGACATACTCGCAGATGAAGGTGTGCGACTGGATTTTGCAGTCGTCACCGATGCGCGTATTGCCCTGGATTTCAACAAACGGGCCGACGAATACGCCGTTGCCCAGCACACAGTCGTAAAGGTTAGCAGGCTCATATACGATCACATTGTCGCCACAGGTCACGTTGCGAACCCCGGTTTGTTTACGCTCCATCGGTTTTCTTCCTACATAAAACATAATTAAAAAATATAGATCCCCGTCACATTTTTGCGTTATACAGGAACCTCGCCCTGGAGAATGAGGTGCTGTATGACATCCCTGACTCGCCCGCGCGTTGAGTTCATCTCAACTATCCTCCAGACCGTGCTGAACCTCGGTCTGTTGAGCCTTGGCCTGATACTGGTCGTCTTTTTGGGTAAAGAGACGGTGCATCTTGCGGATGTACTGTTCGCCCCTGAACAAACCAGCAAATATGCGCTGGTGGAAGGCCTGGTGGTCTACTTTCTCTACTTTGAATTTATTGCCCTGATTGTGAAGTACTTTCAGTCCGGATTTCACTTCCCGCTGCGTTATTTTGTCTACATTGGGATCACTGCGATAGTGCGGCTGATCATCGTCGATCATAAATCCCCGCTCGACGTGCTGATCTACTCGGCGGCGATACTGCTGCTGGTGATCACCCTCTGGCTGTGTAATTCGAAGCGGCTGAAACGCGAATAAAAAAATGGCGCTCCGAAGAGCGCCTAACAACAGTCACAAGTTTACTCTTCATATTTTACGCTGCTGATGCGTTGGCTGCGTTCGCTCACCCCAGTCACTTACTTTAGTAAGCTCCTGGGGATTCACTCACTTGCCGCCTTCCAGCACCGCAAAATATTTTGAGTATTGGGTCAATACAATACGTCTAAAGTTGAGGGTTGCAGTGGCATAACAAAATGAAACTTAACCTTTCACACCGCCCGCCGTCAGGCCGTTGACCAGCCAGCGCTGCGCCAGCAGGAACACCACGGTAATCGGGATGGCGGAAAGCACGGCCGCCGCGGCAAAGTCGCCCCACAGGTAGTTTTGCGGGTTGAGGTATTGCTGCATACCTACGGCCAGGGTGTAGCTGTTCACATCACGCAGTAACAGTGAGGCAACCGGTACTTCGGTGATCGCAGCGATAAACGACAGGATAAACACTACCGCCAGAATCGGCACCGACAGCGGCAGCAGCACCAGGCGGAACGCCTGCCACGGGGTTGCGCCATCCAGCGCGGCCGCTTCTTCCAGCGAGCCGTCGATAGTTTCGAAATAGCCTTTAATGGTCCATACATGCAGTGCGATACCGCCAAGATAGGCGAAGATCACGCCGCCGTGGGTGTTCAGGCCGATAAAGGGTACGTACTGGCCCAGACGGTCAAACAGGGCATACAACGCCACCAGCGACAGCACGGCCGGGAACATCTGGAAAATCAGCATCCCTTTCAGCAGCGTCGCTTTGCCCGGGAAACGCATGCGGGCGAAGGCGTAGGCGCAGGTGGTGGAAAGCGCCACGATACCGATGGCGGTAATACCTGCGATTTTCACCGAGTTCCACAGCCACAGCAGCACCGGGAACGGCGGCGGCGTGACGCGGCCATCCGCGTGTTCCACGCTGAAGCCCAGCGCGAGCTTCCAGTGCTCCCAGGAGATTTCGTCCGGGATCAGGCTCCCCGTCGCGAAGTTACCCGAACGCAGGGAGATGGCGATAACCATCAGCAGCGGGAACATGATCGCCGCGATGAAAATCAGCAGGCCTAAGTGCGTCGCCAGGAGGCGCAACTTCTGAGATTTGGGTTGTACCATAGCCATGATTGATGCCTTCCTTAATCAAATTTCATACGTGTGGCTTTCAGGTTCACAATCGCCAGAGCGCCTACCAGCAGGAAGATCAGGGTGGCAATCGCTGCCGCCAGACCGAAGTCCTGGCCGCCGCCGCCTTCGAAGGCGATACGGTAGGTGTAGCTCACGAGCAGGTCGGTATAGCCTGCTGGCGTCGTGGTGCCAAGGCGGTCCGGGCCGCCGTTGGTCAACAGCTGAATCAGCACGAAGTTGTTAAAGTTAAAGGCGAAGCTGGCAATCATCAGCGGCGTCAGCGGCTTAATGAGCAGCGGCAGCGTAATTTTAAAGAAGTTCTGGAACGGGCCCGCGCCGTCCATCGCTGAGGCTTCGTACAGATCGTCCGGGATAGCCTTCAGCAGGCCCATGCACAGGATCATCATGTACGGATAACCGAGCCAGGTGTTCACGATGATAATCATCGAGCGAGCGGTGGTCGGGTCGCTGAACCAGGCTGGTTTGATGCCGAACAGGGCGCTCAGCATCATGTTGATTTCACCGAAGCTCTGGTTAAACAGCCCTTTGAAAATCAGAATCGAGATAAACGACGGCACGGCATACGGCAGAATCAGCAGCACGCGGTAAATCGCTTTGCCCTTCAGGTATTCCCACTGGACCAGACAGGCCAGAACCATGCCCACGGCAACGGTCAGTATTACCGTCAGCACCGAGAAGACCACCGTCCAGACAAAGATGGCGAAGAAGGGTTTCTGAATGCCTTCGTCGGTAAATACGCGGGTAAAGTTGTCCCAGCCGATGGTGACTGTGTAGCCCGGGCTGAGCTTGTCATCACCCCATTTGCCGTCGGCAGTAATGGACTGATAGAAACCAATGTCGTTATTCGGACGGTACTTCACGCCGCTCTGGTTGTTGGTCAGCGTGCCGTCGTCCGCCAGGGTATACAGCGGCTGCGTGCCGGAGAACTGACGCAGCGAGCTCATGGTCACCTTGCTTTCGTCTGGCAGCACGGCGGTGAGCTGGGTCAGCGCCTGGCGGTTCTGGGTAATGACGCGCAGGTTGGCACGTTCACCTTCCGGCAGAGCCTGTGCCTCTTTTAAGGCCAGCTTCTGCTCGCCGCCAAATTTGAAGGCGTCAGAGACGAAGTATTTCCCGCTTGCTTCGTCAGTAAGCGCTAACTTCCACTCGTTCCCGGCAGGATAGAGGCCGAAGTTAAAGGTCTTGCCTGCCTGATATGAGCGATCCAGCAGGACCTGCTGCGCGCGTTCCTGCGCAAGCTGGTTGGTGCTGCTGTAGTTGGTGAACGCAATGGCGATGGTACAAATCAGCGGGAACAGAACAAACAGCCCCATCCCGGCCACGCCCGGGTAGACATAGCGCCAGGCATAGGCTTTACGATTAGCGAAAATATACAGGCCAGCAGAGCTTAAAATCAGCGTCATGATGGCAAACAGATATTCCCCTTGTACGTACATTAAAACAACAAGGTAACCCACCAGCAGACACAGCAGACCTATCGCTGACCACTTCAGCGCGTCGCTTTGCCACCAGCGTTTCTTTTTAATGACATCCATGGGGTTTTTCCTCTACAACGTTTGATCTTTTCTCCCTCTCCTGGGGGAGAGGGCCGGGGTGAGGGCGTGCGGATAGCGCCAACCCTCACCCTAACCCTCTCCCAAAGGGAGAGGGGACTACGTCATTACTTAGTAATACGACCCTGAGCATCTTTCAGCGCGGCATCGACAGTCTGACGACCGCTTGCAGCGTTGATGACCGCGGTACGCGTGGCGTACCAGAACGCGGCCATCTGTGGGATGTTCGGCATGATTTCGCCTTTCTGGGCGTTATCCATGGTGGCCGCGATACGTGCGTCTTTCGCCAGCTGATCCTGGAAGGATTTCAGCGCGACGGCGCCCAGCGGTTTGTCCTTGTTCACTTCATCCAGACCCTGATCGGTCAGCAGGTAGTTTTCCAGGAACTCTTTCGCCAGCTCTTTGTTCGGGCTGGCGGCGTTGATGCCCGCGCTCAGCACGCCAACGAACGGTTTAGACGGCTTGCCTTTGAAGGTTGGCAGCAGCGCTACGCCGTAGTTGACTTTGCTCTTGTCGATGTTGGTCCAGGCCCACGGACCGTTGATGGTCATCGCGGTTTCGCCTTTGTTGAACGCCGCTTCCGCGATGGAGTAATCGGTATCCGCGTTCATATGTTTGTTCTTGATGAGGTCAACCAGGAAGGTCAGACCCGCTTTCGCGCCAGCGTTGTCGACGCCCACGTCTTTTACGTCGTATTTGCCATTTTCAAACTTGAACGCGTAACCGCCATCGGCAGCAATGAGCGGCCAGGTGAAGTACGGCTCTTGCAGGTTGAACATCAGGGCGGATTTACCTTTCGCCTTCAGCTCTTTATCCAGTTTCGGGATCTCTTCCCAGGTTTTCGGTGGGTTTGGTACCAGGTCTTTGTTGTAAATCAGAGACAGGGCTTCAACCGCGATAGGGTAAGCGATCAGCTTGCCGTTATAGCGAACGGCATCCCAGGTGAACGGGAACAGCTTGTCCTGGAAGGCTTTATCTGGCGTCACTTCTGCCAGCAGGCCAGACTGCGCGTAACCCCCGAAACGGTCATGCGCCCAGAAGATGATGTCCGGGCCGTCGCCGGTTGCTGCAACCTGCGGGAACTTCTCTTCCAGTTTGTCCGGGTGTTCTACGGTAACTTTGATGCCGGTATCTTTTTCGAATTTTTTGCCCACTTCGGCAAGGCCGTTATAGCCCTTGTCGCCGTTAATCCAGATTACCAGCTTGCCTTCTTCAATTTTGGCGAGCGCTGGGGCGGAAACCATCATTGCTGCAAGGGCGGACAATGCGAAAACGCGTGCGCCAGTCTTGATATTCATATCTGCCATCCTTTTTGGTGATGTGCTCGTGGATACATAAGGTGGTTCAACGTGACTCAGTCTCCTTATTTGACATCCTCTTTCCATCCTCCCAACCCCTACGCCCCACCCCCCGTTTGTGTGATCTCCGTTGCATAAATTTAAGTTATGAGTGCTGGCGCACATAAAAACCCACCGAATTTTGCAGGCGGCTTCACGAATTTTGCCTCAGCCCGCCCGCGGCGGTCGCAGAGCCTGCTCCCTCATCCTCCCGCCTCCTCCCCCATAAAAAAGGCGGGGGGTGGAGGATTCGGGAAAGTAATGGATACCCCATAGTGAACTTATCTTGAATGTTTCTGTCGGTGACAGGTTGTAACGAAGGGAGAAGGGCATGGCGAGCGTACAGCTGCGTAATGTAACGAAAGCCTGGGGTGACGTTGTGGTGTCGAAAGACATCAATCTGGACATCAACGAAGGCGAATTCGTGGTGTTTGTTGGCCCATCAGGCTGTGGTAAATCTACTCTGCTGCGTATGATTGCCGGTCTTGAAACGATTACCAGCGGCGACCTGCTGATTGGTGATACCCGAATGAACGACATCCCGCCTGCCGAACGTGGCGTCGGTATGGTGTTCCAGTCTTATGCACTCTATCCACACCTTTCCGTTGCCGAAAATATGTCCTTTGGCCTGAAGCTGGCCGGCGCGAAGAAAGAAGTCATTAACCAGCGCGTGACGCAGGTGGCGGAAGTGTTACAGCTGGCCCACCTGCTGGAGCGTAAACCAAAAGCGCTTTCCGGTGGTCAGCGTCAGCGTGTGGCGATTGGCCGTACCCTGGTGGCCGAACCGCGCGTGTTCCTGCTCGATGAACCTCTCTCTAACCTGGATGCCGCCCTGCGCGTCCAGATGCGTATTGAAATCTCCCGTCTGCACAAGCGTCTTGGCCGAACGATGATTTACGTCACTCACGATCAGGTGGAAGCGATGACCCTCGCCGACAAAATCGTGGTGCTGGATGCCGGCCGCGTGGCGCAGGTGGGTAAACCGCTGGAACTGTACCACTACCCGGCTGACCGCTTTGTTGCGGGCTTCATTGGCTCGCCAAAGATGAACTTCCTGCCCGTCAAAGTGACCGCGACAGCCATTGAACAGGTACAGGTGGAGCTGCCAAACCGCCAGCAGGTCTGGCTGCCGGTCGACAGCGCCAACGTACAGGTCGGGGCAAACATGTCCCTCGGTATTCGCCCTGAGCATCTGCTGCCGAGCCACATCGCTGATGTGACCCTGGAAGGTGACGTTCAGGTCGTCGAACAGCTTGGTCACGAAACACAGATTCATATCCAGATCCCCGCCATCCGTCAGAACCTGGTCTACCGCCAGAACGACGTGGTGTTGGTAGAAGAGGGTGCCACATTCGCTATCGGCTTGCCGCCAGAGCGTTGCCATCTGTTCCGTGAGGATGGCACTGCATGTCGTCGGTTGCATAAAGAGCCAGGCGTTTAAGCAATCCCAAAAGAAGACACGAAACCGACAGGTCAAGTGTTCAAAGAAAAGCAATGATCTCAGGAGATAGAATGATGATTACTCTGCGCAAACAAGTCCCTCTGGCAATCGCCGTTGCGGCAGGCATCCTGTCTGCCCAGGCAGGCGCCGTGGACTTTAAAGGTTATGCTCGTTCCGGCATTGGCTGGACCGGGAGTGGCGGTGAACAACAATGTTTCCAGACCACCGGTGCGGATTCTAAATATCGTCTTGGTAACGAGTGTGAAACCTATGCGGAAGTTAAATTAGGCCAGGAAGTGTGGAAAGAAGCGGACAAGAGCTTCTATTTCGATTCCAACATCGCCTATAAAACTGCTCAGCTTAACGACTGGGAAGACAGTAACACGCCAGCAGTGCGTGAGTTTAACGTCGTAGGTAAAAACCTGATTGATTCACTGCCAGGGGCAAATATTTGGGCAGGTAAGCGTTTCTATCAACGTCATGACGTTCACATGATCGACTTCTACTACTGGGATATTTCTGGTCCTGGTGCAGGTCTGGAAAACGTTGATGTCGGTATAGGTAAACTCTCTCTCGCAGCAACTCGTTCTTCTGAATCCGGCGGCTCCTCGGCTTTTGGCGATCGCGATCCGAATACCGGTCTGCGTACCTATAACAACAAAGTGCCAAACGACGTGTTTGATGCGCGTTTAGCCGGTATGGAAATTAACCCGGGCGGTACTCTGGAACTGGGTGTTGACTACGGCCATACCAACATTCCTGACGATTACTACCTGCAGCCTGGTGCATCGAAAGATGGCTGGATGTTCACTGCAGAACACACCCAGAGCATGATGAAAGGCTTCAACAAGTTTGTGGTGCAGTACGCCACCGACTCCATGATTTCTCAGGGTAAAGGTCAGGCGCGTGGGGGTGCTGTTGATAATGACGGCAGCCTGATCCGTATCCTCGACCACGGTGCGATCACGCTGGCGGATAAATGGGACCTGATGTACGTCGGTATGTATCAGGATATCGATCGTGACAACAATCAAGGTACCACCTGGTACACCGTGGGCGTGCGTCCAATGTACAAATGGACGCCTATCATGAGCACCTTGCTGGAAGTGGGATATGACAACGTCAAATCTCAGCAAACCGGCGATCGTAACGACCAATACAAAATCACTCTGGCACAACAGTGGCAGGCGGGTGACAGCATCTGGTCCCGTCCAGCGATTCGCGTGTTTGCTACCTACGCCAAGTGGGATGAGAAATGGGGTTACGTGAAGACCGACTCTGAGGGTAACTTCTCTTCCACTGCTGCAAGCAACAGCACTGTAACTCCGTTCGGTACGACCAGCCGTGGTGACAGCGATGAGTGGACCTTCGGTGCTCAGATGGAAATCTGGTGGTAATTTTAGACGTTAATGTATTTAAAAGAGGGGCTTAGGCCCCTCTAACTCATAACGCATTTCTCGGAAAGTATGCGCTATTGCCTGGCTACCATGCTTTCGAATAATGAGGTCATAACGATGAAAAAAAGTCTCTTAGCACTCTGTCTGACGGCGGGCATGTTTGCTGCATTACCAGCAGTGAGCTTGGCTGATGTCAATATCGTTCCGCAGAACACGACTGCTGCGCCTGCGATCCCCTCTGCCACACTGCAAAGTCTGAACTGGGTGCCCGTGAATGTGGCACAAACCCAGACCATCGAGTTGGGGAATACAGGACAGACCCTGAATGTACCGGGAATTTCAGGACCGGTTGCTGCATGGAGTGTCCCTGCAAATGTGGGTGAGTTAACGTTAACGCTTGTCAGTGAAGCCGACAAAACACCCTCTGTATTTGCACCAAACGTGTTAGTGCTTGATCAAAACATGTCGCCTTCAGCTTTTTTCCCTAGCAGTTATTTTACCTATCAGAAACCCGGCGTCATGTCGGCTGACCGCCTTGAGGGCATACTGAAACTGACACCCGCTTTAGGCCAGCAAAAGATTTATATCCTCGCGTTTACTACGCCCGAAGATCTGCAGCGCACCACCAAAATGATTGATCCGGCAAAATCCTATGCTCAGGGGGCGGGTAACGCTATTCCTGATATTCCTGATCCGGTCGCACGCCATGTGACGAACGGTACGCTAAAACTCAAAGTTCAAACAAACACCAGCTCCAGTATTCTGGTCGGGCCGTTATTCGGATCCTCTGGCCCTGCTGCTGTCACCGTTGGCAACACTGCGGCACCTGCACCTGCCTATACCGCACCCGCTGCCACGGCAGCCGCACCGGTAGCGACTGCAGCGCCTGCCTCGGCGAAGAAAGCCGAGCCGGTACTGAACGACACCGAAGAGTACTTCAACAACGCCATTAAGCAGGCGGTGAAGCGCGGCGATGTCGATAAAGCGCTGAAGCTGCTTGATGAAGCCGAACGTTTAGGTTCAACCACTGCCCGTTCCACCTTTATCAGCAGTGTAAAAGGCAAGGGGTAACCGTTTCCCCACAGTGCTGATTTGTTAGTAGTTTGGTGCGCCTGAGTGGGCGCACTTTTTTTCGTATCGGCCAGGCTGTTGCGCCCATGTTGCGATCGTGATCGTTAAATAACGTTTGGCCCCCCTCAATCCGTGTTTCTGCGATACAATGCCATTACGTTATGTATCGGAGAGTCTGGCATGTCACACCCTGCGCTAACGCAACTGCGTGCGCTGCGCTATTTCGACCAAATACCTGCGCTTGATCTGCAGCAGCTCGACTGGTTGCTGCTGGAAGATTCCATGACGAAACGTTTTGAGCAACAGGGTAAAACGGTCACGGTGACCCTGATTCAGGAAGGGTTTGTCTCTGGCGATGAGATCGCCAGCGAGCTGCCGCTGCTGCCGCACGAGCCACGTTACTGG
Source organism: Enterobacter cloacae complex sp. SHL009 (assembly GCF_049237205.1). Classification (NCBI taxonomy): domain Bacteria; kingdom Pseudomonadati; phylum Pseudomonadota; class Gammaproteobacteria; order Enterobacterales; family Enterobacteriaceae; genus Enterobacter; species Enterobacter cloacae complex sp. SHL009. Next base: position 103,947 of record NZ_JBMKIW010000011.1, on the reverse strand, counting down.
CTGCGCGAAATTTTGCTCTGTGCCGATGGCGAGCCGTGGCTTGCCGGACGGACGGTAGTGCCCGAGTCCACCCTTTCCGGGCCAGAGCTCGCGCTGCAACGTCTGGGGAAAACGCCTCTGGGGCGTTACCTTTTCACCTCGTCTGAGCTTACCCGGGATTTTATTGAGATTGGTCGTGATGCTGAACTGTGGGGGCGTCGTTCCCGCCTTCGCCTGAGCGGTAAACCGTTAATACTGACGGAGCTTTTTTTACCGGCATCACCGTTGTACTAAGAGGAAGAAAAAATGGAGTGGAGCCTGACGCAGAATAAGCTGTTGGCGTATCACCGCTTAATGCGTACCGATAAACCGATTGGCGCGTTGCTGCTGCTGTGGCCGACCCTCTGGGCGCTGTGGCTTGCCACGCCGGGCGTGCCGCCGCTGTGGATCCTGGGCGTGTTCGTTGCCGGCGTCTGGCTGATGCGCGCGGCGGGCTGCGTGGTGAATGACTATGCCGATCGTAAATTCGACGGTCATGTTAAGCGTACTGCCGGTCGTCCGTTACCCAGCGGGCAGGTCACCGGGAAAGAAGCCCGCGTGCTGTTTATTGTTCTGGTGCTGCTCTCTTTCCTGCTGGTGTTAACCCTGAACACCATGACCATTCTGCTTTCCATTGCGGCGCTGGCCCTGGCCTGGGTTTATCCGTTTATGAAGCGCTATACCCACCTGCCTCAGGTGGTGTTGGGCGCGGCGTTTGGCTGGTCGATTCCGATGGCGTTTGCGGCGGTTAGTGAGTCCTTACCGCTCAGCTGCTGGCTGATGTTCCTGGCGAACATTCTCTGGGCCGTGGCGTATGACACGCAATACGCGATGGTAGATCGCGACGATGACCTGAAGATTGGCATCAAGTCCACCGCCATCCTCTTTGGTCGTCAGGACAAGCTGATTATCGGTATCCTGCAGGTTGCGGTACTGGCGCTGATGGTTGCGATCGGTCGCCTGAACGGGCTGAACTGGGAGTTTTACTGGTCCGTGCTGGTGGCGGGACTGCTGTTTGCTTATCAGCAGAAGTTGATCGCCAGGCGTGAACGTGACGCCTGTTTTAAAGCGTTTATGAACAATAACTACGTTGGTCTGGTGCTGTTTTTAGGCCTGGCGATGAGCTATTTCTTATAAAAAAGTCGGGTGGCGGCTTCGCCTTACCCGACCTACGAGTTAGCAGGACATGGAGGCCCGGTAAGCGCTAGCGCCACCGGGCTTTTTTTATCGGCGACGCAGCAGCCGGAGCGCGTTCGCCGTCACCAGTACCGTTGCCCCGGTATCCGCCAGCACCGCCAGCCACAATCCGGTCATGCCGAGCAGGGTCGTCACGAGGAAAATTCCTTTCAGCCCGAGCGCAATGCCGATGTTCTGACGGATGTTGGCCCGCGTCGCGCGCGCCAGGCTAATCATCTGCGCCAGCCCGGTCAGGCGGTTGTGCGTCAATGCCGCGTCGGCCGTTTCCAGCGCCACGTCGGTACCGCTGCCCATCGCTATACCGATGGTGGACGCTTTCATCGCCGGGGCATCGTTAATCCCGTCACCGACCATTGCCAGCGGCGCGCGAGCGTTCAGCTCCGTCACGGCGCTGACCTTATCCGCAGGCAACAGTCCGGCTTTAAACTCCAGCCCCAGCTCACCGGCAATCGCTGCCGCCGCGCGAGGGTTATCACCGGTGAGTATAACGCCCTGCACGCCCAGCTTGTGCAGCGCCGCCACGGCTTCTTTGGCGTCATCGCGCAGGGTATCGCGCAGCGCCAGCATCCCTTTCGCGACGCCGTCCTGCATAACGGTCACGACGGTTTGTCCGGTCTGTTCTAACGCCTCAACCTCTGGATTAGAAGACTTGCCCGCCGCGACAATCAGCACCTTTTTACCGTCAACGATGGCCTCAATCCCTGACCCGACCAGCGCCCGCTGGGCGGTTGCCGGAGGGATGTCCAGCCCGCGCGCCTGCGCTTCACGCACAATCGCCTGCGCCAGCGGGTGAGTGGACCCCTGTTCAACGGCGGCGGCCAGGGTCAGCAGCTCATCTTCACTGATTTCCTGCGGATATACGCCGGTTACCTGCGGCTTACCCACGGTTAACGTACCGGTTTTATCGAAGGCGATATGCTGGACCTGGCTCAGCTGCTCCAGCGCCGCGCCGCCCTTAATCAGCGCGCCGCGCCGCGCCGCCGCCGCAAGACCTGAGGTAATCGCAGCCGGGGTGGAAATCACCAGCGCGCACGGGCAGCCAATCAGCAGCAGCGTCAGCCCTTTATAAATCCAGCCCTCCCACGGCGCGCCAAGTAACAGCGGCGGGACGACGGTGACCAGCAGGGCAACCAGCATGATGGCAGGGGTATAAATTCGGCTGAAGCGATCGATAAAGCGTTCGACCGGCGCGCGGCGCTCTTCGGCCTCTTCAATCAGCTTCAGGATACGGTCGATGGCGCTGTCGCCCGGCTCGGAAAGCACGGTGAGCTGCACCAGACGGTCGACGCTGGTGGCGCCAGCAGGTACTTTTTCACCCGCGACACGCTCTACCGGAATGGATTCCCCGGTCAGGGCGCTTTCATCAAAGCTCGCGGTGGCGCCAAGCAGCGCGCCGTCTGCGGGCAGACGCCCCCCTGCGGCCACCTCAATCACGTCGCCCGGGCGCAGCGTATTGATGGCGACCGTTTCACGCGTGCCGTTTATCACGCGAGTGGCGGTTTCCGGCTTCAGCGCCATCAGCGCGCTGACCCCTTTACGCGCCCGACTCGCCGCCCAGCCCTCAAGGCGTTCGCCGATTAAAAACAGCAGCAGCACCATCGCCGCTTCTGCCGTCGCGCCAATGAACAGCGCGCCGATTGCCGCCACGCTCATCAGCGTTTCGATTGCAAACCAGCTGCCGCTTTTCATCAGGCGCAGCGCCTGACGGGCAATCGGGAACAGGCCGACCAGCGTGGTGGCGATAAACGCCAGATTGCCGAACGGATGGTTAATCTGCTCCAGACCCCAGCTCAGGGCCATCATGATGGTGAGGGTAATGAGCGGCAGGTTTTCTTTCAGGGAGGAGGCTTTTTCAACGGGCGCCGTTTCGCTGCGCAGGGTATAGCCCGCCTTGCTGACGGCGGCTTCAATCTGTTTGCTGACGTCGCTATCGGCGCTGACCAGCAGCTTTTCGGTGGCGAACAGCACCTGAACGTGACTCACGCCCGGCACCTGCTTGACGGCGTTTTCCACCTTGCGGGCGCAGGCCGCGCAGTCCATTCCGTTGACGACCCAGCTGTAGCGGTTGCCGCTTTCAGGAAGGGGTTGAGTTGGCGTTTCGCACGCGCCTTCGCAGCAGCAGTCGTCTTTCGACGGAGCCGGGCTGAGCTTAAGTGCCGAGAATTGAGGAACTTTTTTAGGTATTTCTGGAGTCGACATGGCAGTCTCCGGCAATGATAATTTTCTCATTAACCGCAGCATACACTCTGGAGTCGACTCCAGAGTCAAGCGCTATTTAGATATACAGCGAACGCACAATCAGGAAATGCCCGGCAAAGTAACAGGCGGAGGCTATCGCGTTATCCGCCCGGAAGCGGCGGCGATAGTGGCTGCCCAGCCACACGATATTCCCGATCAGCAGAAGCGCGGCGCCGAAGAACGCGGACATCGCCGGAGCGGTCGGACGGAAGAACCACAGCTCGCCCGCCAGCCACACCATCACGAGCGTCATGGCGATAAAGGTACAGACCGGCAAACGCATCTCTTCCAGTCGTGACCAGATCACCGCAATCAGCAGCGCGCCAATCACCAGCAGCACCAGCGGCAGCGGCCAGAAGAAGGAGAGCGTCATCTGGCTGGCAAAGTAGATGGTATAGAGCAGATGCGACAGGAAGAACGCCCCAACGGCGTAGAGCAGGCGCTGGCGTGGCAGCAGGGTTAAGGCATCGCCAATCAGGGATGCACACAGTCCGGCTAGCACCAGATAGCTGACGGCGTTGAACATCGGCGCTTGCCAGGCCAGCAGCAGCAGGAGCAACAGCGTGACCGGTTTAAATAACCAGCGCTGCCAGGTGGGACCGCGGTACGACGCATCGACATAAAGCCATGCGGAAAAACAGACAGCGATAAATGACCAAAGCATATTAACTCCCTGTATCTGTTAAGTCTGAATAATCAGTTTCTGATCCAGTGTAGTGACGCGGGCGGGCGTTTGGCAATGGCGGGGGAGGCAAGGCATCCTGAATTCCGCAAAATCTGATGGGATTGTCGAATGAGCAAGATGCCGCTTTTTTTCATTATCGTGGTGGCGATTATCGTCATTGCCGCCTCGTTCCGTTTCGTGCAGCAGCGCCGCGAGAAGGCGGATAATGATGCCGCGCCGCTGATGCAAAAGCGCGTGGAGGTGACCAACAAACGCGAAAAACCGCTCAACGACCGCCGCTCGCGCCAGCAGCAGGTGACGCCTGCGGGCACAGCAATGCGCTATGAAGCGAGCTTTAAGCCGGAAGCGGGCGGCCTGGAGATAACCTTCCGCCTGGAGGCGCAGCAGTATCATCAGCTGACGGTGGGGGAGAAAGGGACGTTGAGTTACAAAGGGTCGCGGTTTGAAGGGTTTGAACCGGAGCGGTAATTTTCCCCTCACCCCGGCCCTCTCCCCTTGGGAGAGGGTTAGGGTGAGGGCATCAGGCCGCGCCTTACTTCTTCACCTGCGCCTTAAACTTCTTCATCCATACCAGCAGCTCAAACACGCCGAAAATAAACACGCGCAGCTGCTGCCAGCCCGTCATCTGCGGGCCGTCTTTCGGCAGACCGTTTTTCAGCATCACCATCTGCAGGGCGTGCATGAACGACGTGAAAATCAGCGCGACGTTAACGAAAATATTCATCGGGCGCGGGAACGGGTGCACCAGATTTAAAATCAAAAATGCCCAGACGCCCAGCATCAGCAAACGTCCCAGGTTAATCAGTACCGGCATCGGAGCCTCCTTGTGCCTGACGGTGATAAAGACGATAGGCCACCTGACCAGCGACCTTTTCGCGGTGCAGATCCCAGTGGGCGGGAACAGGTGGCAAACCGTTTTCCACTTCGCTTTCAACGTAAATTAGCGCGTCATCCGCCAGCCAGCCGTTTTGCTCCAGCAGGGATAACGTCTCTTCCAGCAGCCCCTTGCGGAACGGCGGATCGACAAACACCACGTTATGCGGCGTGCCTTTCTGCGCAAGAAAACTCAGCGTGTTGGTGTTCACGACTTTGGCGTTGCTCGCCTTTAGCGTCGCCAGATTTTGCTGCAGCGTCTGCGCAACGCCGCGCTCCATCTCCAGCAGCGTGGCGCTGGCGGCATAGCGCGACAGCGCTTCCAGCCCCAGCGCGCCGCTTCCGGCGAAGCAGTCCAGGCAGTGGGCGTCTACCATTGACGGGGCCAGCCAGTTAAACAGCGTCTCGCGCACGCGGTCGGTAGTAGGGCGTAAACCGGGGCTGTCCGGCACCGGTAATTTCCGGCCTCGCCACTGACCGCCGATAATACGAATTTGACCGGCCGGGGCGCGGTTGGGTTTCTTCATCTCAGGAAAGCTCTGTTAACAATTGGCCTGCGATTGCGGGCGGTGATGTCAATTAAGTAAAGTGTTAGACTATTTCATCATTTTTTTAGCTTCCATGTATATAGCGCCGCGAGGAGTGTAGTCGCAGATGGCAAAACAAAAAAAACGTGGCTTCTTTTCCTGGCTGGGCTTCGGTGAAAAAGAGCAAGAAACAGAACAAAAAACCGAAGAGCAACAAGCCGTTGAAGAGCAGTCGCAGCCTGAAACGCCTGTAGAAACCGCCGCGGTTGTCGAAGCGGAAGAAACGGCGCACAGCAAAGAAGAGATTGAATCCTTTGCACAAGAGGTGGTTGAGGTCACTGAACAGGTTCAGGAGAGCGAGCAGCCAGAACCGATTATCGTTGAGGACATTACCGAAGCGCCACAGGCCGTTATCGAACATGAAGAGCTGCCGCTGCCGGAAGAGGTGAAAGCCGAAGAGGTTTCTGCCGAAGAGTGGCAGGCGGAAGCGGAAACCGTTGAAATTGTTGAGGCGGTGGAAGAAGAAGCGGCACTCGAGCCAGAGCTGACCGACGAAGAGCTGGAAGCCCAGGCGCTGGCGGCAGAAGCCGCGGAAGAAGCGGTCATCGTCGTGCCGGTAGAAGAGCAGGCCGAAGAAGAGAGCGTCCAGGAGCAGGAAAAACCGACCAAAGAAGGTTTCTTCGCGCGCCTGAAGCGCAGCCTGCTCAAAACCAAAGAAAACTTAGGTTCCGGATTTATCAGTCTGTTCCGCGGCAAGAAGATCGACGACGATCTCTTTGAAGAGCTGGAAGAACAGCTGCTGATTGCGGACGTCGGCGTGGAAACCACCCGTAAGATCATCGCCAATCTGACCGAAGGGGCGAGCCGCAAACAGCTGCGCGACGCCGAAGCGCTGTACGGTCTGCTGAAAGACGAGATGGGCGAAATTCTCGCAAAAGTTGACGAACCGCTTAATATTGAAGGCAAAACGCCATTTGTTATTCTGATGGTTGGCGTAAACGGCGTGGGTAAAACCACCACCATCGGCAAGCTGGCGCGTCAGTTCGAGCAGCAGGGCAAATCGGTGATGCTGGCGGCAGGCGATACCTTCCGCGCGGCAGCGGTTGAGCAGCTGCAGGTCTGGGGCCAGCGCAACAACATTCCGGTGATTGCCCAGCATACCGGCGCGGATTCCGCGTCCGTGATCTTCGATGCCATCCAGGCGGCGAAGGCGCGCAACGTGGACGTGCTGATTGCCGATACCGCAGGGCGTTTGCAGAACAAATCGCACCTGATGGAAGAGTTGAAGAAAATCGTCCGCGTCATGAAGAAGCTGGACGAAGACGCGCCGCATGAAATTATGCTGACCATTGATGCCAGCACCGGACAGAACGCCATCAGCCAGGCGAAGCTGTTCACTGAAGCGGTAGGACTGACCGGGATCGCGCTGACCAAGCTGGACGGCACCGCGAAAGGCGGGGTGATCTTCTCCGTGGCCGATCAGTTCGGCATTCCTATCCGCTACATCGGTGTGGGCGAGCGTATTGAGGATTTGCGTCCGTTTAAAGCGGACGACTTTATTGAGGCATTATTTGCCCGAGAGGACTAACAATGATTCGCTTTGAACACGTCAGCAAGGCCTATCTCGGTGGGAGACAAGCGCTGCAGGGGGTGACATTCCACCTGCAGCCGGGCGAGATGGCATTCCTGACCGGCCATTCCGGCGCGGGGAAAAGTACCCTGCTCAAGCTTATCTGTGGGATCGAGCGGCCAAGCGCCGGGAAAATCTTTTTCGGCGGTCATGAGATCAGCCGCCTGAAAAACCGCGAAGTGCCGTTCCTGCGTCGTCAGATCGGCATGATTTTCCAGGATCACCACCTGCTGATGGATCGCACCGTTTTCGATAACGTGGCCATTCCGCTGATTATTGCCGGCGCCAGCTATGACGATATCCGCCGTCGCGTTTCTGCGGCGCTGGATAAGGTCGGGCTGCTGGACAAAGCGAAGAACTTCCCGATCCAGCTCTCCGGCGGTGAACAGCAGCGCGTGGGCATCGCCCGCGCGGTGGTGAACAAGCCTGCCGTACTGCTGGCGGATGAACCGACCGGTAACCTGGACGATGCTCTGTCAGAAGGGATTTTGCGTCTGTTTGAGGAATTTAACCGCGTAGGAGTCACCGTATTGATGGCGACGCACGACATCGGGCTCATTTCCCGTCGTTCGTACCGCATGCTGACCCTGAGCGACGGGCATTTGCACGGAGGCCACGGTGAATAAGCGTGATGCAATAAACCAGATTCGGCAGTTCGGGAACCGGTTTGACCGTTTCCGTAAGCCGCAGGGCGGTGGTGACGGCAATCGTAATGCGCCGAAGCGCCAGAAGGCCGCGCCAAAACCGGCCTCCCGTAAAACCAACGTGTTCAACGAGCAGGTGCGCTACGCTTTCCACGGCGCGCTGCAGGATCTGAAAAGCAAACCGCTGGCGACGTTCCTGACGGTGATGGTGATTGCCATCTCCCTCACGCTGCCGAGCGTCTGCTATATGGTCTATAAAAACGTCAACCAGGCGGCCTCACAGTATTATCCGTCCCCGCAGATCACGGTCTATCTGGATAAAGCGCTCGACGATAACGCGGCGGCCCAGGTGGTTGGGCAAATTCAGGCCGAGCAGGGCGTGGAGAAGGTCAACTATCTCTCACGTGAAGACGCGCTGGGCGAGTTTCGTAACTGGTCTGGCTTTGGCGGCGCGCTGGATATGCTCGAAGAGAACCCGCTGCCCGCCGTTGCGGTGGTGATCCCGAAGCTGGATTTCCAGGGGACCGATTCGCTTAACACCCTGCGCGATCGCATCACGCGCATTAAGGGCATTGATGAAGTGCGCATGGACGACAGCTGGTTTGCGCGTCTCTCTGCCCTGACCGGGCTGGTAGGACGCGTCGCGGCGATGATTGGCGTGCTGATGGTGGCGGCGGTCTTCCTCGTCATCGGTAACAGCGTGCGCCTGAGCATTTTCGCCCGTCGCGATACCATCAACGTGCAGAAACTGATTGGTGCAACGGATGGTTTCATCCTCCGACCGTTCCTTTACGGCGGTGCACTGCTCGGTTTTTCCGGCGCATTTCTTTCACTGATATTGTCAGAAATTTTGGTGATGCGGCTTTCGTCTGCCGTCACTGAAGTGGCGCAGGTTTTCGGAACAAAGTTTGATATCAGTGGCTTAGGCTTCGATGAGTGCCTGTTGCTGCTGCTGGTGTGTTCGATGATTGGGTGGGTGGCAGCCTGGCTGGCAACCGTTCAACATTTACGTCACTTTACTCCCGACTAATAAAAGCGTGATATAATCTTTCCCTGCACCGAGATGCTCGCTCTGCAGGGAAAGCGTCCCTGTTGTCGCTTCCCCTGTTATCATCTCCATGTCACAATTTGTGCGTAATTTATTCACCGTTGCACCTGGAACTTGTGGATAAAATCACTGTCTGATAAAAGAGTGAATGCTAATCTCGTTGCTCAAACGCTTTGGCATGGTTGTTGCCTGACGGGGACGACCAGGACCAGAAGAAACATTGAGAGGAATGAATGACCAAAGAAATGCAAACTTTAGCTTTAGCCCCTGTTGGTAACCTGGAATCTTATATCCGGGCTGCGAACACCTGGCCGATGTTAACGGCCGAGGAAGAAAAGGAGCTTGCTGAAAAGCTGCATTACCAGGGCGATCTGGAAGCAGCGAAAAAGCTGATCCTGTCTCACCTGCGCTTTGTTGTTCACATTGCTCGTAACTATGCGGGCTATGGCCTGCCGCAGGCGGACTTGATTCAGGAAGGTAACATCGGCCTGATGAAGGCTGTGCGTCGCTTTAACCCGGAAGTGGGTGTGCGACTCGTCTCCTTCGCTGTGCACTGGATCAAAGCAGAAATTCATGAATACGTGCTGCGCAACTGGCGTATCGTGAAAGTCGCCACGACAAAAGCGCAACGCAAACTGTTCTTCAACCTGCGTAAAGCCAAGCAGCGTCTGGGCTGGTTCAACCAGGATGAAGTGGAAATGGTGGCGCGCGAGCTGGGCGTAACCAGCAAAGACGTGCGTGAGATGGAATCCCGTATGGCCGCGCAGGACATGACCTTTGATATGTCCTCCGACGACGACGCATCTGACAGCCAGCCGATGGCACCGGTTCTGTATCTGCAGGATAAAACCTCGAACTTTGCTGACGGCATCGAAGAGGATAACTGGGAAGATCAGGCCGCGAACAAGCTGACCCATGCGATGGAAGGCCTCGACGAGCGTAGCCAGGATATTATCCGCGCCCGCTGGCTGGACGAAGACAACAAGTCCACGCTGCAGGAGCTGGCAGACCGCTACGGCGTTTCTGCGGAACGTGTCCGTCAGCTTGAAAAGAACGCCATGAAAAAACTTCGCGCCGCTATCGAAGCGTAATTTTCGCGAAGTACACCGAGAACCCCTGGATGAAAGTCTGGGGGTTTTGTTTTTTTAGCGCCCGCTCTGGCGAATTCCCTCCCCCTGGCAAACACTTACTGATGCGCTAAGCAGGCGACTTTCTCAGGGGGACAGGGTGAAAAATAACGAACTGAACGACCGGCGTTTACAGGCGACGCCGCGCGGCATCGGCGTAATGTGTAACTTCTATGCTGATAAAGCTGAAAACGCCACGGTGTGGGACGTGGAAGGCAACGAGTACATCGACTTCGCCGCCGGGATCGCGGTGCTGAATACCGGCCATCGCCATCCAAAAGTCATTTCCGCTATTGAAAAACAGCTCCACGCGTTTACCCATACGGCGTACCAGATTGTGCCGTACGAAGGCTATGTCGCGCTTGCCGAGCGCATCAACCAGCGCGTGCCCGTTGACGGTCCGGCCAAAACCGCGTTCTTCTCCACGGGGGCAGAGGCGGTCGAAAACGCGGTCAAAATTGCCCGGGCGTACACCAAACGTCCAGGCCTTATCACCTTTGGCGGCGCGTTCCACGGTCGCACCTTTATGACCATGGCGCTGACCGGCAAAGTTGCGCCGTATAAGATCGGCTTTGGCCCGTTCCCCGGTTCGGTGTATCACGCGCAGTATCCGAATGAACTGCACGGCGTCAGCACGGCGGAAGCGTTGAAAAGCCTGGAACGCATCTTTAAAGCGGATATCGCACCCGACCAGGTCGCGGCCATTATTCTCGAACCGGTTCAGGGAGAGGGCGGTTTCAACATTGCGCCAGCTGATTTTATGCAGGCGCTGCGCGCCCTGTGCGACACCCACGGTATTTTGCTGATTGCCGACGAGGTGCAAAGCGGCTTCGCCCGTACCGGCAAGCTGTTCTCGATGGAACACCACTGCGTGAAGCCCGATCTAATCACCATGGCGAAAAGCCTGGCGGGCGGGATGCCGCTTTCGGCGGTTTCTGGCCGTGCGGAAGTGATGGACGCACCCGCGCCTGGCGGGCTGGGCGGTACCTACGCCGGAAACCCGCTGGCGATTGCGGCGGCACATGCCGTGCTCGACGTGATTGATGAAGAGGATCTCTGCACGCGCTCGGCGCATCTTGGCCACCACCTGGTGGAAGTGCTGAATAAGGCGAAGGAACGCTGCCCGTATATCGCTGACATTCGCGCGCAGGGCTCGATGGTGGCGGTGGAGTTTAACGACCCGCAAACGGGGCAGCCTTCGCCGGAATTTACCCGCCAGGTGCAGGATCGCGCGTTGCAGGAAGGGCTGCTGCTGCTGAGCTGCGGCGTCTACGGCAACGTCATTCGTTTCCTCTATCCGCTGACGATTCCTGAAGCGCAATTCCGTAAAGCGCTGGACATTATCTCCGCGTCGCTGACACGTTAAAGCCATATGCCCGGCGAAAATCCCTGCCGGGCTTATCATATATTCATTTCAAATTAGCTATTCCAAAATCATAAAAATCGGGTATGTTTTAGCAGAGTATGCTGAAAAAGCGCGGACAGCACACCTATAACTGACATAAAGTGCTGCACAACAACATCACAACAATCGTAATAACCATAATAATGGGGAATCTCAGGATGAACATGAAGGGTAAAGCGTTACTGGCAGGATGTATCGCGTTGGCATTCAGCACCATGGCACAGGCAGACATCAAGGTGGCTGTGGTTGGCGCAATGTCCGGTCCGGTAGCACAGTACGGCGACCAGGAATTTACCGGCGCTGAACAGGCGGTTGCAGACATTAATGCTAAGGGCGGTATCAAAGGCGAAAAACTGCAGATCGTAAAATATGATGATGCCTGTGACCCGAAACAAGCGGTCGCGGTCGCGAACAAAGTGGTGAACGACGGGATCAAATACGTTATCGGTCACCTGTGCTCTTCCTCTACTCAGCCCGCGTCTGACATCTACGAAGACGAAGGTATTCTGATGATCACCCCGGCAGCGACCGCACCGGAGCTTACCGCGCGTGGCTACAAGCTGACCCTGCGCACCACCGGCCTGGACTCAGACCAGGGCCCAACCGCGGCGAAATACATCGTTGAAAAAGTGAAGCCGAAGCGCATTGCCATCGTTCATGACAAGCAGCAGTACGGTGAAGGTCTGGCGCGTTCAGTGCAGGATAACCTCAAGAAAGCGAATGCCGACGTGGTGTTCTTCGACGGGATCACTGCCGGTGAGAAAGACTTCTCCACCCTGGTAGCGCGTCTGAAGAAAGAGAATATTGATTTCGTTTACTACGGTGGCTACCACCCGGAAATGGGCCAGATCCTGCGCCAGGCGCGCGCTGCGGGCCTGAAAACCCAGTTTATGGGGCCGGAAGGCGTAGCGAACGTTTCCCTGTCCAACATTGCGGGTGAATCAGCCGAAGGCCTGCTGGTAACCAAACCGAAGAACTACGATCAGGTCCCTGCGAACAAACCTATCGTAGATGCCATCAAGGCGAAGAAACAGGATCCAAGCGGCGCGTTCGTCTGGACCACCTACGCGGCGCTGCAGTCGCTGCAGGCGGGCCTGAACCAGTCGGCCGATCCGGCTGAGATTGCCACCTGGCTGAAAGCGAATACCGTCGAGACCGTCATGGGACCACTCTCCTGGGACACGAAGGGCGACCTGAAGGGCTTTGAGTTCGGCGTGTTTGACTGGCATGCTAACGGCACGGCGACAGACGCAAAATAAAAGCAAAAAGGCAACGTAAGTTGCCTTTTTTAATGTTTTCTCCCTCTCCCCGTGGGTGAGGGCATCAGGCAGCACAAATCAGCCCTGGCGCTTCTCCCAACCGCTCTCCTGCGCCGTAAACCCTAACGCCTGCATAAACGCCGCCATCACGCCGCGGTCTTCCACGCCCACGTCAGCCATCCACCATGAGGTCACGCTCGGGTTTTCGCGGATCACTTCTTCAATTAAATACTGTCCCACACCGCGACGACGGGTGACGTCACGCACGCGCAGCGAGTCCAGCGCCCCTTCTGTACCGCTCAGGGTTACGCGAACCGCAGCCAGCAGGCGTTCGTTAAAACGCGCGGCATAAATGCGGTGGGTCTCATCAACGCGCAGCGACGAAGGGGAATATTCCGGCCAGATCTTGCCCAGGTCGATATGATCCTGGTCGCTAAAGGTCACCAGACGCACGATAGTCAGTTTCATTAGCCACTTGTCCAAATCAGATTGAGTAGGGGCAGTGTACTCAATTTATTCACTCAGCGGCTTCCTCTTTTTATTCTCATTAACCAGGTGATTAGTTTTTTGGCAACGCAATGGGCAGTTTGAAAACACATGGATCGAAAAATAAGCAGAATTTTAACCTGAACGGTAGTGATTTATTCGGCGCTTTGTACCGTTATTTTATGCTGCAAACTGCACTTTTATTTGTTTATCTCTGCCTGATTTCAGAATATTATCTTTGCTTAATCGCCTGAAAAATAGAGATTTTAGTCTTGTTTTTGACAAAAACCTGCGCTAAATCATTAAAGGCACTGGTAAAAATAGCGTTGTTCATTAAAAGTACAGAATGCTTTTTAACCATAATAAAACAAAATATAAACACGACATCACGAATGGGGATTCAGAGATGAAAAGGAACGCGAAGACGTTTATCGCGGGGATGGTCGCACTGTCGATCTCGCATGCCGCTATGGCAGACGACATTAAGGTTGCGGTAGTGGGGGCGATGTCCGGCCCTGTTGCCCAGTGGGGTGACATGGAGTTCAACGGCGCGCGCCAGGCCATCAAAGACATCAACGCCAAGGGCGGCATCAAAGGCGACAAGCTGGTGGGCGTGGAATATGACGACGCCTGCGATCCTAAACAGGCCGTCGCGGTCGCCAACAAAATCGTCAACGACGGTATCCAGTATGTGATCGGCCACCTGTGCTCATCCTCCACGCAGCCTGCGTCTGATATCTACGAAGACGAAGGCATACTGATGATCACCCCAGGCGCAACGAACCCGGAACTGACCCAGCGCGGCTACCAGCACATTATGCGTACCGCCGGTCTGGACTCCTCGCAGGGCCCCACCGCCGCCAAATACATCCTCGAGACCGTTAAGCCACAGCGCATTGCCATTATTCATGACAAACAGCAGTACGGCGAAGGCCTGGCGCGCTCCGTGCAGGACGGCCTGAAAAAAGGCGGCGCGAACATCGTCTTCTTCGACGGCATTACCGCCGGTGAGAAAGACTTCTCCGCGCTGATTGCCCGCCTGCAAAAAGAGAATATCGACTTCGTTTACTACGGCGGCTATTACCCGGAGATGGGGCAGATGCTGCGTCAGGCGCGCGCCACCGGTTTGAAAACCCAGTTTATGGGGCCAGAGGGCGTGGGCAATGCCTCCCTGTCAAATATCGCGGGGGATTCTGCCGAAGGCATGCTGGTAACGATGCCAAAACGCTATGACCAGGATCCGGCCAACAAGGCTATCGTGGATGCGCTCAAGGCGCAGAAGAAAGATCCAAGTGGTCCATACGTCTGGATCACCTACGCGGCCGTACAGTCTCTGGCCACCGCGCTGGATCGCTCCGGCAGCAAAGAACCGCTGGATCTGGTTAAAGATTTAAAAGCACACGGGGCGAACACCGTGATTGGGCCGCTGAACTGGGATGAGAAAGGCGATCTGAAGGGATTTGAGTTTGGTGTCTTTAAATGGCACGCCGACGGTTCATCCTCGGCCGCCAAATAATCATCCCACCGCCCGGCATGACGGGCGGGTATAAAAAGGTTTGCATATGTCCGAGCAGTTTCTCTATTTCCTGCAGCAGATGTTTAACGGCGTTACGCTGGGAAGCACCTACGCGCTGATCGCCATCGGCTATACGATGGTTTACGGCATTATCGGCATGATCAACTTCGCCCACGGCGAGGTGTACATGATCGGTAGCTACGTCTCTTTCATGATTATCGCCGCCCTGATGATGATGGGCATCGACAGCAGCTGGCTGCTGGTCGCCGCCGGGTTTGTCGGCGCGATTGTGATTGCCAGCGCCTACGGCTGGAGCATTGAGCGCGTGGCCTACCGGCCGGTGCGCAGCTCCAAGCGCCTGATTGCGCTGATTTCCGCGATCGGGATGTCGATCTTCCTGCAAAACTACGTCAGCCTGACCGAAGGTTCGCGCGACGTGGCGCTGCCAAGCCTGTTTAACGGCCAGTGGATTGTGGGGGCCAGCGAAAACTTCGCGGCCTCTATCACCACCATGCAGCTGGTTATCTGGGTCGTGACCTTTATTGCGATGCTCGCCCTGACGCTGTTCATCCGCTACTCGCGTATGGGACGCGCCTGCCGCGCCTGCGCGGAAGACCTGAAGATGGCGAGTCTCCTCGGCATCAACACCGACCGCGTGATTGCCCTGACCTTCGTGATTGGCGCCGCGATGGCGGCGGTGGCGGGTGTCCTGCTCGGCCAGTTCTACGGCGTGATCAACCCGTACATCGGCTTCATGGCCGGGATGAAAGCCTTCACCGCGGCGGTTCTGGGCGGTATCGGCAGTATTCCGGGCGCGATGATCGGCGGCCTGATCCTGGGCGTGGCGGAAGCGCTCTCCTCGGCGTACCTGAGCACGGAATATAAAGACGTGGTGTCGTTTGCCCTGCTGATTCTGGTTCTGCTGGTGATGCCTACCGGTATTCTGGGCCGTCCGGAGGTAGAGAAAGTATGAAACCGATGCATTTTGCAATGGCGCTGCTCTCTGCCGCCATGTTCTTCGTGCTGGCCAGCGTCTTTATGGGCGTCCAGCTTGAGCTGAATGGCACTAAACTGGTTGTCGATACCGCAGCTGACATTCGCTGGCAGTGGGTATTTATCGGTACGGCCGTGGTGTTCCTGTTCCAGCTGCTGCGTCCGCTGTTCCAGAAGACGCTGAAAAACGTCTCCGGTCCGAAATTCGTGCTGCCGGCAATCGACGGTTCTACGGTTAAGCAGAAGCTGTTCCTCGTGGCGCTGCTGGTGGCCGCCGTGGCGTGGCCGTTTGTGGTGTCTCGCGGCACCGTGGATATCGCCACTCTGACCATGATCTACGTGATTCTCGGCCTCGGTCTGAACGTGGTCGTGGGGCTCTCGGGCCTGCTGGTGCTGGGCTACGGCGGCTTCTACGCCATCGGCGCCTATACCTTCGCGCTGCTGAACCACTATTACGGCCTCGGCTTCTGGACCTGCCTGCCGCTGGCGGGGCTGGTCTCTGCCGCTGCTGGCTTCCTGCTTGGCTTCCCGGTGCTGCGTCTGCGCGGTGACTACCTGGCGATTGTGACCTTAGGCTTCGGCGAAATCGTCCGTATCCTGCTGCTCAACAACACCGAAGTGACCGGCGGCCCGAACGGCATCAGCCAGATCCCGAAACCAACCTTCTTTGGTCTGGAGTTCAGCCGTACCGCCCGCGAAGGCGGCTGGGACACCTTCAGCAACTTCTTCGGCGTGAAGTATGACCCGTCCGACCGCGTGATTTGGCTCTATCTGGTGGCGCTGCTGCTGGTGGTGATTACCCTGTTCGTGATCAACCGCCTGCTGCGCATGCCGCTGGGCCGCGCGTGGGAAGCGCTGCGTGAAGATGAGATCGCCTGCCGCTCTCTGGGCCTGAACCCGACCCGCATCAAGCTGACCGCGTTCACCATCAGCGCCGCGTTTGCTGGTTTCGCCGGAACGCTGTTTGCCGCGCGTCAGGGCTTCGTTAGCCCGGAATCGTTCACCTTTGCCGAATCCGCCTTTGTGCTGGCAATTGTGGTGCTCGGCGGGATGGGCTCGCAGTTTGCCGTTATCCTCGCGGCCATCCTGCTGGTGGTCTCACGCGAGCTGATGCGCGACTTTAACGAATACAGCATGCTGATGCTGGGTGGTTTGATGGTGCTGATGATGATCTGGCGTCCGCAGGGTCTGCTGCCGATGACCCGTCCACAGCTGAAGCTGAAGAACGGGCAAGCGAAAGGAGAGCAGGCATGAGTCAGCCATTATTATCCGTTAACGGCCTGATGATGCGTTTTGGAGGCCTGCTGGCGGTCAACAACGTGAATCTGGATCTGCACAAGAAAGAGATTGTCTCCCTGATTGGTCCGAACGGCGCGGGGAAAACCACGGTCTTTAACTGCCTGACCGGCTTCTACAAGCCAACGGGTGGCACTATCATGCTGCGCGATCAGCACCTGGAAGGGCTGCCTGGCCAGCAGATCGCCCGCATGGGCGTAGTGCGTACCTTCCAGCACGTGCGTCTGTTCCGCGAGATGACGGTGATTGAGAACCTGCTGGTGGCACAGCATCAGCAGCTGAAAACCGGGCTGTTCTCCGGCCTGCTGAAAACCCCGGCCTTCCGCCGCGCGCAGGATGAAGCGCTTGACCGCGCCGCCACCTGGCTCGACCGCATTGGCCTGCTGCAGCACGCCAACCGTCAGGCGAGCAACCTGGCCTACGGCGACCAGCGCCGCCTGGAAATCGTGCGCTGCATGGTGACGCAGCCGGAAATCCTGATGCTCGACGAACCGGCGGCAGGGCTCAACCCGAAAGAGACCAAAGAGCTGGACGAGCTGATTGCCGAGCTGCGCGACAGTCACGACACCACCATCCTGCTGATTGAGCACGACATGAAGCTGGTAATGGGCATTTCGGACCGTATCTACGTGGTAAACCAGGGCACGCCGCTGGCAAACGGCACGCCGGAAGAGATCCGCAACAACCCGGACGTGATCCGCGCATACCTTGGTGAGGCATAAGATGGAAAAAGCGATGTTAACGTTCGACAAGGTCAACGCGCACTACGGCAAGATCCAGGCGCTGCACGACGTCAGCCTGCATATCAATCAGGGTGAAATCGTGACCCTGATTGGCGCCAACGGCGCGGGCAAAACCACGCTGCTCGGCACCCTGTGCGGCGACCCGCGCGCCACCAGCGGGCGTATTGTGTTCGATGGTAAAGACATTACCGACTGGCAGACCGCCAGAATCATGCGCGAGGCGGTGGCGATTGTTCCGGAAGGGCGCCGCGTATTCTCGCGTATGACGGTGGAAGAGAACCTGGCGATGGGCGGTTTCTTCGCTCACCGCGATGAATACCAGACCCGCATCAAGTGGGTATACGAACTCTTCCCGCGCCTGTGGGAGCGCCGCATCCAGCGTGCGGGCACCATGTCCGGCGGTGAGCAGCAGATGCTGGCGATTGGCCGCGCGCTGATGAGCCAACCGCGCCTGCTGCTGCTGGACGAACCGTCGCTCGGTCTGGCGCCGATCATCATCCAGCAGATTTTTGACACCATTGAGCAGCTGCGCAAAGAGGGGATGACTATCTTCCTCGTCGAGCAGAACGCCAACCAGGCGCTGAAGCTCGCCGACCGTGGCTACGTGCTGGAGAACGGCCGCGTGGTGCTGGAGGATACCGGCGACGCGCTGCTGGCGAACGAGGCGGTGCGGAGCGCGTACCTGGGCGGATAGGTAAAAGCAAAAAGGCAACGCAAGTTGCCTTTTTTAGTGTTTGCTCCCTCTCCCCGTGGGAGAGGGTCGGGGTGTGGGCTCCAGACCGCACCTAACCCCCCCATCCCCCTTCACACAACCATCATCCCCCTGACGCCTGGCTGTCACTTATCTGTAAACAAACAGTTATTTTTCTGTAATTCGAGCATGTCATGTTACCTCGCGAGCATAAAACGCGTGATATCGCGCATCCGGCACAATAAGAGAGATGACAATGACATCGTTACGACACACAGCTTTGGGTCTGGCACTGGGTCTGGCTTTTGCGGCGAACGCAATGGCTGTGACCACCATTCCGTTCTGGCATTCCATGGAAGGGGAGTTGGGTAAAGAAGTTGACTCCCTGGCGCAGCGTTTCAACGACGCCCATCCGGATTACAAAATTGTGCCGGTGTACAAAGGTAACTATGAGCAGAGTCTGAGCGCGGGCATCGCCGCCTTCCGTACCGGCAACGCGCCAGCGCTGTTGCAGGTTTATGAAGTGGGTACCGCCACCATGATGGCCTCCAAAGCCATCAAGCCGGTCTATGAAGTGTTCAAAGAAGCGGGCATCAACTTCGATGAGTCGCAGTTCGTGCCGACCGTAGCGGGTTACTACACCGATTCCAAAACCGGCCATCTGCTGTCTCAGCCGTTTAACAGCTCCACGCCGGTGCTGTACTACAACAAAGACGCCTTCAAAAAAGCCGGTTTAGACCCGGAGCAGCCGCCAAAAACCTGGCAGGACCTGGCGGAGTACACCGCGAAGCTGAAAGCGGCGGGGATGAAGTGCGGCTACGCCAGCGGCTGGCAGGGCTGGATCCAGATTGAAAACTTCAGCGCCTGGCATGGCCTGCCGGTGGCGACCAAAAATAACGGCTTCGACGGCACCGATGCGGTACTAGAGTTCAACAAGCCGGAGCAGGTGAAGCACATCGCGCTGCTTGCCGATCTGAACAAGAAGGGCGACTTTAGCTACTTCGGGCGTAAAGACGAATCCACCGAGAAGTTCTACAGCGGCGACTGCGCCATTACCACCGCCTCTTCCGGCTCGCTGGCGGATATCCGCCACTACGCCAAATTCAACTACGGCGTGGGCATGATGCCGTACGACGCTGACGTGAAGGGCGCGCCGCAGAACGCCATCATCGGCGGAGCGAGCCTGTGGGTGATGCAGGGTAAAGACAAGGGCACCTACAAAGGGGTGGCCGAGTTCCTCGACTTCCTGGCGAAGCCTGAAAACGCCGCCGAATGGCATCAGAAGACCGGCTACCTGCCGATCACCAAAGCCGCGTACGACCTGACCCGCGAGCAGGGCTTCTACAGCAAGAACCCAGGGGCGGACATCGCGACGCGTCAGATGCTGAACAAGCCGCCGTTGCCGTTCACCAAAGGCCTGCGTCTGGGCAACATGCCGCAGATCCGCACCATCGTGGATGAAGAGCTGGAAAGCGTGTGGACCGGTAAGAAAACGCCACAGCAGGCGCTGGATTCTGCGGTAGAGCGCGGGAATCAGCTGCTGCGCCGCTTTGAGCAGTCGACGAAATCGTAAAAAAATGCCCGGTGACGCGCAGCGTTCCGGGCCTACGGATTAATGCGGCCTGATGCCTCACCCCAACCCTCTCCCCAGGGAGAGGGAGAAAACAGAAATCGCCAGGAACCAAATCTCAATGTCATCATCCCGTCCGGTGTTCCGTTCCCGCTGGCTTCCGTACCTGTTGGTCGCGCCGCAGCTGGTCATCACCGTTATCTTCTTTATCTGGCCTGCGGGCGAAGCGCTGTGGTACTCGGTACAAAGCGTCGATCCGTTCGGGCTCTCCAGCCAGTTTGTTGGCCTGGACAACTTTACCGCGCTGTTCCATGACAGCTACTACCTGGACTCCTTCTGGACGACGATGAAGTTCAGCGCGCTGGTGACCGTCAGCGGTCTGGTTGCCTCGCTGTTTTTCGCCGCGCTGGTGGACTATGTAGTGCGCGGCAGCCGTATTTATCAAACCCTGATGCTGCTGCCTTACGCCGTGGCTCCCGCCGTCGCTGCCGTGCTGTGGATCTTCCTGTTTAACCCCGGGCGCGGGTTGATTACCCACTTCCTGGCCGAACTGGGCTACGACTGGAACCACGCCCAGAACAGCGGCCAGGCGATGTTTCTGGTGGTGTTCGCCTCGGTGTGGAAGCAGATCAGCTACAACTTCCTGTTCTTCTTTGCCGCGCTGCAGTCCATCCCGCGCTCGCTGGTGGAAGCCGCTGCCATCGACGGGGCTGGGCCCATTCGTCGTTTCTTCAGACTGTCGCTGCCGCTGATCGCCCCGGTGAGCTTCTTCCTGCTGGTGGTTAACCTCGTGTACGCCTTCTTCGACACCTTCCCGGTGATCGATGCGGCGACCGCAGGCGGTCCGGTACAGGCGACCACGACGCTGATTTACAAAATCTACCGCGAAGGCTTTGCGGGGCTGGATCTCTCCGCCTCCGCCGCGCAGTCGGTTGTGCTGATGTTCCTCGTCATCATCCTCACGGTGGTGCAGTTCCGCTATGTCGAAAGTAAGGTGCGCTACCAATGATTGAGAACCGTCGCGGGCTGACGATTTTCAGCCATACCATGCTGATTTTAGGGATCATCGTCATCCTCTTCCCGCTGTACGTGGCGTTCGTCGCCGCCACGCTGGACACCAAAGCGGTGTTCGACACGCCGATGACGCTGCTCCCCGGCGGGCATCTGTTCGAGAACATGAAGACCATCTGGACCCAGGGAGTGGGCGCCAACAGCGCGCCGTTCTGGCTGATGATGCTCAACAGCTTCATCATGGCGTTTGGCATTACGGTCGGCAAAATTACGGTGTCGATGCTTTCGGCCTTCGCCATCGTCTGGTTCCGCTTTCCGCTGCGTAACCTCTTCTTCTGGATGATCTTCATTACGCTGATGCTGCCGGTAGAGGTGCGTATCTTCCCGACGGTGGAGGTGATCGCCAACCTGAAGATGCTCGACAGCTACGCGGGCTTAACCCTGCCGCTGATGGCCTCGGCGACCGCCACCTTCCTGTTCCGCCAGTTCTTTATGACTCTGCCGGACGAGCTGATTGAAGCGGCACGCATCGACGGCGCGTCGCCGATGCGCTTCTTCCGCGACATCGTGCTGCCGCTGTCGAAAACCAACCTTGCGGCGCTGTTTGTGATCACCTTTATATACGGCTGGAACCAGTACCTGTGGCCGCTGCTAATTATTCAGGACGTCAACCTCGGCACCGCCGTGGCGGGCATCAAAGGCATGATCGCCACCGGCGAAGGCACCACCCTCTGGAACCAGGTGATGGCGGCGATGCTGCTCACCCTTATCCCACCCGTAGTCATTGTTTTAGCCATGCAGCGCGCGTTTGTCCGCGGCCTGGTCGATAGCGAGAAATAAGATGGCAGGTTTAAAACTTCAGGCAGTAACCAAAAGCTGGGATGGTAAAACCCAGGTGATTCAGCCGCTGACGCTCGACGTGGCGGACGGGGAATTCATCGTGATGGTCGGCCCGTCCGGCTGCGGCAAATCCACCCTGCTGCGCATGGTGGCGGGGCTGGAGCGCGTAACCTCCGGGGATATCTGGATTGATCGTCAGCGCGTCACCGAGATGGAGCCGAAAGACAGAGGCATTGCGATGGTGTTCCAGAACTACGCCCTCTATCCGCACATGAGCGTGGAAGAGAACATGGCCTGGGGGCTGAAAATCCGCGGCATGGGCAAAGGCCTTATCGACGAGCGGGTGAAAGAGGCGGCGCGTATTCTCGAGCTGGACGGCCTGCTGAAGCGCCGCCCGCGCGAGCTCTCCGGCGGCCAGCGCCAGCGCGTGGCAATGGGGCGCGCCATCGTGCGCGATCCGGCGGTATTTCTGTTCGATGAGCCGCTGTCTAACCTCGACGCCAGGCTGCGCGTGCAGATGCGTCTTGAGCTGCAGCAGCTGCACCGTCGTCTGAAAACCACCTCTCTGTACGTCACCCACGATCAGGTTGAAGCCATGACCCTCGCCCAGCGCGTGATGGTGATGAACAAAGGCGTTGCCGAGCAGATTGGTACCCCGGTGGAGGTCTACGAGAAACCGGCCACCCGTTTCGTGGCGAGCTTTATCGGCAGCCCGGCGATGAATCTGCTGGAAGGGCGTATCAGCAATGCGGGCACGCACTTTGAGCTGGAAAGCGGGATGGCATTGCCGATCAACTGGTACTATCGTGGCCACGCCGGGCGTAAGATGACGCTTGGTATCCGCCCGGAACATATTGGTTTAACCTCTCAGGCGGAAGGCGGCGTGCCGCTGGTGATGGACACGCTGGAGATGTTGGGTGCAGATAACCTGGCGCACGGGCGCTGGGGCGAGCAAAAAATGGTGGTGCGGCTGGCACATCAGGAGCGCCCTAAAGCAGGCAGCACGCTTTGGCTACACCTGCCGGAAAATCATCTGCACCTGTTTGACGGTGAAACAGGACAACGAGTATGAGCAACTGGCCTTATCCCCACGTCGTCGCCCACCGCGGCGGCGGTAAGCTGGCGCCGGAAAATACGCTGGCGGCGATTGACGTTGGCGCACGCTACGGTCACACGATGATCGAGTTCGACGCCAAGCTGTCGAAAGACGGCGAGATTTTCCTGCTGCATGACGATAACCTCGAACGCACCAGCAACGGATGGGGCGTGGCTGGCGAGCTGCCGTGGCGCGATCTGTTGAAGGTCGACGCCGGAAGCTGGTACAGCGGCGAATTTAAAGGCGAACCGCTGCCGCTGCTGGCGGAAGTGGCCGATCGCTGTCGCCTGCACGGGATGATGGCCAACATCGAAATCAAACCGACCACCGGCACCGGGCCGCTGACGGGCAAAGTCATTGCCCTGGCCGCGCGCGAGCTGTGGGAAGGGATGACCGCGCCGCTGCTGTCATCATTTGAAATCGATGCGCTGGAGGCCGCACAGGCGGCCGTGCCGGAGCTGCCGCGCGGGCTGCTGCTTGACGAGTGGCGCGAGGACTGGCGCGAGCTGACGACACGCTTAGCGTGCGTTTCTATCCATCTCAACCACAGGCTGCTGGATGAGGCGCGGGTGAAGATGCTGAAGGACGCGGGTCTGCATATTCTGGTCTACACGGTTAACAAACCCCAGCGCGCAGCCGAACTGCTGCGCTGGGGCGTGGATAGCATCTGTACCGATGCAATCGACCTGATCGGCCCGGATTTTAGTTCTGCGGATTAAGCATACTGCCATTCGACTGCGGCGGCAGCATGTGCTGCTGTCCGCTGCCTGACGACGTCATTCCCCCTAACATCCCGCCGTTTTTATTCGGCAACGGCTGCTCGCGCACCTGACCCTGCTGTACGCGCTGGGTGTTGGCGTTCATCTGATTTTGCAGGCTTTGCTGCTGCATCTGGGTCTGCGTTTTAAGCTGCTGATTAAGCATCCCTTTCTGCTGCTGTTGCTGGCTCATCATCTCCGTCTGCATACGCTGCTGGCTCGGGATGACATAACCCTGCTGGTTTGGGTTGTTCATGGTGTTAAGCGGCTGTGCGAGCGCGGCAAACGGGATCAGCGCCGTAAGGATCCATAAGCGTTTCATTGTCATTTCCTCCTTTTGAGGTCTCTCTTAAGTTTACCCCGATTTCACCATGACGATGATTTTTTAGGAGTTGTGAACCAGGCTTAAGCGGGGAATATGGATCCCTTCACCTGGAGAACAATAATGATGAAACCAACGTTTTTGCGCTGGGTCGCCATCGCCGCGCTGATGGCAGGCGGTACATTTAGCGTGGCGGCCAACCCGCCAGCGGCGCCTCCGGTCTCTTACGGCGTGGAGGAAGATGTCTTTCATCCCGTGAGGGCAACCCACGGGATGGTGGCATCCGTGGATGCACTGGCGACCCGCGTGGGCGTCGACATTCTCAGGCAGGGCGGTAACGCGGTGGATGCAGCGGTCGCCGTCGGCTATGCGCTGGCGGTGACGCATCCGCAGGCGGGGAACCTGGGCGGCGGCGGTTTTATGATGCTGCGCACCAAAGACGGCAAAACCACCGCCATCGATTTCCGAGAAATGGCGCCTTCTCAGGCGTCCCGCGATATGTTCCTCGACGATCAGGGTAACCCTGACAGCAAAAAATCCCTGACCTCGCATCTTGCTTCCGGCACGCCGGGTACCGTCGCGGGCTTCTCGCTGGCGCTGGAAAAATACGGCACGATGCCGCTGAACAAGGTGGTGCAGCCTGCCATCAAGCTGGCGCGCGACGGCTTTGTGGTAAACGATGCGCTGGCGGACGATCTCAAGACCTACGGCAGCGAAGTCATTCCGAATCACGAAAACAGCAAGGCCATCTTCTGGAAAGACGGTGAGCCGCTGAAGAAGGGCGACAGGCTAGTGCAGAAGAACCTCGCCAAAAGCCTGGAGCTGATTGCGGAGCACGGTCCGGACGCCTTCTACAAAGGGGCGATTGCCGACCAGATTGCCGAAGAGATGCAGAAGAACGGCGGGCTCATCACCAAAGCGGATCTGGCGGAATACAAGGCGGTGGAGCGCGAGCCGATTAGCGGCACCTATCGCGGATACGAGGTCTTCTCCATGCCGCCGCCGTCCTCCGGTGGGATCCACATCGTGCAGATCCTCAATATTCTCGAAAACTTCGATATGCACAAGTTCGGCTTCGGCAGCGCGGACGCCATGCAGGTGATGGCGGAAGCGGAAAAACGCGCCTACGCCGACCGGTCGGAATATCTCGGCGATCCGGACTTCGTGAAGGTGCCATGGCAGGCGCTGACCAACAAGGCCTATGCCAAATCCATTGCCGATCAGATCGACATCAACAAGGCCAAACCGTCGAGCGAGATCCGCCCCGGCAAGCTGGCGCCGTACGAAAGCAACCAGACCACCCACTTCTCGGTGGTGGATAAAGACGGTAACGCGGTGGCGGTGACCTATACGCTCAATACCACTTTCGGTACCGGGATTGTGGCGGGCAACAGCGGCATTCTGCTGAACAACGAGATGGATGACTTCTCTGCCAAACCGGGCGTGCCGAACGTCTACGGGCTGGTGGGCGGCGATGCGAATGCGGTAGGGCCGAAGAAACGTCCGCTGTCGTCCATGTCGCCCACCATTGTCGTGAAAGACGGGAAAACCTGGCTGGTAACCGGCAGCCCTGGCGGCAGCCGTATTATCACCACCGTGCTGCAGATGGTGGTGAACAGCATCGACTTTGGGATGAACGTCGCCGAAGCGACCAACGCACCGCGTTTCCATCACCAGTGGCTGCCGGACGAGCTGCGCGTGGAGAAGGGCTTTAGTCCGGACACCATCAAGCTGCTTGAACAGCGCGGGCAGAAGGTGGCGGTGAAGGAGGCGATGGGCAGCACCCAGAGCATTATGGTCGGGCCGGACGGGGCGCTGTTTGGCGCGTCGGATCCGCGGTCGGTGGATGATTTGTCGGCGGGGTATTAACGATTCCCTTCACTCTAACCCTCTCCCCGCAGGGGAGAGGGGATTGCACGGTGCGGTCTTTTCTCCCTCGCCCCTGTGGGGAGAGGGCCGGGGTGAGGGGAGTGTGTCACTTCATTCTCGCCATATAATACGCATCCACATACTCACCGTTGCGCAGGGCAAATTTCCTGCCGGTCCCTTCGATTTCAAAACCAAAATTTTTATAGAGCGCAACAGCCGCTGGATTATCGGCAAAGACCGTCAGTTCGATACGTTCAATGCGTAACCAGTTGTCACACAGATTGATCATCTCGCTCATGAGCCTGCGGCCTACGCCGCGACCCTGCATATCCGCAGCCACGCTGATACCGAATGTGGCAACGTGGCCGCGACGCGGGTTTTCCATTACGTCCAGCGCCATATGTCCAATAACGCGCTGGTCCAGACAGGCAACAAGATGGCGCCGGCCTGGTTTTGTCGCAACGCGTTCGTGCCACATTTCCATAGAAGGATGAGGGAGCTGTAGCGTGTCGTGATACACATCAGGATGCGACATGATGTCGCGCAAAGCTTCTGCATCGCTGGGTTCGATGTGGCGTATCACTATCTCACTCATTCCTTATTCCTCAGTCATTTAAACGTCCCTTCCAACATCAATGACTTTAAAACTTGAGTCAACCGCTATTTTTTGCAAAAAGTATTGGACAAGTGCGAATGAGAATGATTATTATTGCTCTGCATTCAGGAAGACCGCTACGGGAACCTGAAAGCACGACATTGCTCACATTGCTTCCAGTATTACTTTAGCCAGCTTTTAGCTGGCTTTTTTTTTGTTATGGTTAGACTCAGTAACCTTCCAAAAGGACTGAGCCATGACACTACATTGCGCATTTATTGGATTTGGTAAAAGTACGACCCGCTACCACCTGCCGTATGTTCTCAACCGTAAAGACAGCTGGCACGTCGCGCACGTCTTCCGCCGCCGCGCGAAGCCGGAAGAGCAATCCCCGCAGTATTCTCATATCCATTTCACCAGCGATCTTGATGAAGTGCTTAACGACCCGCAGGTCAAACTGGTTGTCGTCTGCACCCACGCCGACAGCCATTTTGACTATGCGAAACGCGCGCTGGAAGCGGGCAAAAACGTGCTGGTAGAAAAACCGTTCACCCCGACCATCGCCGAAGCAAAACAGCTGTTCGCGCTGGCGAAAAGTAAAGGCCTGAACGTTACGCCGTATCAGAACCGTCGCTTTGACAGCTGCTTCCTGACGGCAAAAAAGGCGATTCAAAGCGGCAAGCTGGGCGATATTGTGGAAATCGAAAGCCACTTCGATTACTACCGTCCGGTAGCGGAAACCCAACCCGGCCTGCCGCAGGACGGCTCGTTCTATGGTCTGGGCGTGCATACTATGGACCAGATCATCTCTCTGTTTGGCCGACCGGATCATGTCACATACGACATCCGCAGCCTGCGTAATAAAGCCAATCCGGACGACACCTTTGAAGCGCAGCTGTTCTACGGCGACCTGAAAGCCATCGTCAAAACCAGCCATCTGGTGAAAATCGACTATCCGAAATTTATCGTTCACGGAACCCGAGGCTCGTTCATCAAGTACGGCATCGACCAGCAGGAGACCAGCCTGAAGGCCAACATCATGCCGGGTGAACCGGGCTTTGCGGCGGATGATTCCGTGGGCATGCTGGAGTACGTGAACGATGAGGGCGTGACGGTGAGAGAAGAGTTGAAACCGGAAATTGGCGACTATGGCCGCGTCTACGATGCGCTGTATGAAACTCTCACAACTAGCGCGCCGAATTACGTCAAGGAATCTGACGTTCTGACCAACCTGGAAATCCTCGAGCGGGCCTTCGAGCAGGCTTCTCCTGCCACGGTAACCCTCGCGAAATAAGCAAAAACGGCTCCTCTGCGCTTGTTCATAATTTTTGAACAGAGGAGTCAATTTTCACCCTCTATGATCCCAGGCGGTTTGCGTCCACACTTACTCCATCGAAACGAACTGAGGGTGAAAACAATGATCTACTTACGCAAAGCAAACGAACGTGGTCACGCGAATCATGGCTGGCTGGACTCATGGCATTCATTCTCGTTTGCCGACTACTACGACCCGAACTTCATGGGCTTCTCCGCACTGCGCGTGATTAACGACGACGTGATTGATGCAGGCCAGGGCTTCGGTACCCACCCGCACAAAGACATGGAAATCCTGACCTATGTGCTGGAAGGGGCGGTTGAGCACCAGGACAGCATGGGTAACAAAGAGCAGGTTCCGGCGGGCGAGTTCCAGATTATGAGCGCGGGTACCGGGGTGCGTCACTCCGAGTACAACCCGAGCAAAACGGAAAAACTGCACCTGTATCAAATCTGGATCATTCCAGAAGAGACCGGCATCACGCCGCGCTACGAGCAGCGCCGCTTCGACGCGAAACAGGGCAAACAGCTGGTGCTGTCCCCGGATGCGCGTGAAGGTTCCCTGAAGGTGCATCAGGATATGGAGCTGTACCGCTGGGCGCTGGCGAAAGACGAACAGTCTGTGCACCAGATTGCCGCCAACCGCCGCGTCTGGATCCAGGTGGTGAAAGGTGAAGTGTCCATCAACGGCACCAAAGCGACAACCGCCGATGGTCTGGCCGTCTGGGATGAGCAGGCGCTCTCCGTGCATGCCGACAGCGAAAGTGAAATTCTGCTGTTTGACCTGCCGCCGGTGTAATAAATCATAAATAAATGCCCATCCTTCCCTTTGACAGGGGAAGGATGGGCTTTGTCCGTGATAAACTGAGCAAATCTCTCACTTCAAGATTTCTCAGGACGATGAAAAAGAAACGCCCCGTACTTCAGGATGTCGCCGATCGCGTCGGTGTGACCAAAATGACGGTCAGCCGTTTTTTACGTAACCCGGAGCAGGTTTCCGTGGCGTTACGTGGCAAGATTGCCGCAGCCCTTGATGAACTGGGTTATATCCCCAACCGCGCGCCCGATATTCTCTCCAATGCGACCAGCCGTGCGGTGGGCGTCCTGCTTCCTTCCCTGACCAACCAGGTTTTCGCCGAAGTTTTGCGCGGCATTGAAAGCGTCACCGATGCTTTTGGCTATCAGACCATGCTCGCCCACTACGGGTACAAGCCGGAGCTGGAAGAAGAACGTCTTGAATCGATGCTTTCCTGGAACATCGACGGCCTGATTTTAACGGAACGTACCCACACTGCCCGCACGCTCAAAATGATCGAAGTGGCCGGTATCCCGGTGGTGGAGCTGATGGACAGCCAGTCGCCGTGCCTCGATATCGCCGTGGGGTTCGATAACTTCGAAGCGGCGCGTCAGATGACGGCGGCCATCATCGCCCGTGGGCATCGTCATATTGCCTATCTGGGTGCGCGTCTTGATGAACGTACTATCATCAAACAGAAGGGATACGAGCAGGCGATGCTCGACGCGAACTTAACCCCCTACAGCGTGATGGTGGAGCAGTCCTCTTCCTATACGTCGGGTATTGAACTGATGCGTCAGGCACGACGCGAGTATCCGCAACTGGACGGTATTTTCTGCACCAACGATGACCTTGCGGTCGGCGCGGCGTTTGAGTGCCAGCGTCTGGGGCTAAAGATCCCTGATGATATGGCGATCGCCGGTTTCCACGGCCACGACATCGGCCAGGTGATGGAGCCGCGTCTGGCGAGCGTCCTGACCCCGCGTGAACGTATGGGCCGCATTGGCGCAGAACGCCTGCTGGCGCGCATTCGTGGCGAGACGGTGACCCCAAAAATGTTAGATTTAGGTTTCACCTTGTCACCGGGTGGATCTATTTGAACTGACAAATTTGAAGTAGCTCACACTTATTCACTTCGCGCACGTTTGGATATTGCTTCTCTTTTGCCCCGGCAGGACAATGTTACCGATAACTGTTACCCGTAACAATTGACTGAGGGACACCCTTTGAGCACGACTAATCACGATCACCACGTCTACGTCCTGATGGGCGTTTCCGGTAGCGGGAAATCAGCCGTAGCCAGCGAAGTGGCGCATCAACTCCAGGCTGCGTTTCTTGATGGCGACTTCCTCCATCCGCGCAGCAATATCATGAAAATGGCCTCCGGCGAGCCGCTGAACGATGACGACCGCAAGCCGTGGTTGCAGGCGCTGAATGACGCCGCGTTCGCTATGCAGCGCACCAACAAAGTCTCCCTGATCGTCTGTTCCGCGCTGAAAAAAACCTACCGCGACCTGCTGCGCGACGGCAACCCGAACCTCTCTTTCATCTACCTGAAAGGGGATTTCGAGGTGATTGAAAGCCGCCTGAAGGCGCGTAAAGGTCACTTCTTCAAAACCCAGATGCTGGTGACGCAGTTCGAAGCGCTGCAGGAGCCGGGTGAAGACGAGAAAGACGTCTTAGTGGTTGATATCGATCAGTCACTGGAGGGTGTTGTTGCTAGCACCATCGAGGTCATTAATAAAAGGCAGTAAGTTTTGAGTACATTAACGCTAGTTTTGACAGCAGTGGGTTCCGTGTTGCTGCTGCTGTTTTTAGTGATGAAGGCGCGTATGCACGCTTTTGTCGCTTTGATGGTGGTTTCTATAGGTGCAGGTCTCTTTTCCGGTATGCCGCTCGACAAGATCGCCGCGACGATGGAAAAAGGGATGGGAGGCACGCTGGGCTTCCTGGCGATTGTGGTCGCCCTTGGCGCGATGTTTGGCAAGATTTTGCACGAGACGGGCGCGGTCGACCAGATTGCCGTCAAGATGCTGAAATCCTTCGGCCACAGCCGCGCGCACTACGCGATTGGTCTGGCGGGCCTGATTTGCGCGCTGCCGCTGTTCTTCGAAGTGGCCGTTGTGCTGCTGATAAGCGTCGCGTTCTCCATGGCGCGCCATACCGGCACTAACCTCGTGAAGCTGGTTATTCCGCTGTTTGCGGGCGTGGCGGCGGCCGCAGCGTTTCTGCTGCCTGGGCCTGCGCCGATGCTGCTGGCGTCCCAGATGCACGCCGATTTTGGCTGGATGATCCTGATTGGCCTGTGCGCGGCAATTCCGGGGATGATTATTGCCGGTCCGCTGTGGGGCAACTTCATCAGCCGTTACGTTGAGCTGCATATTCCGGATGACGTCACCGAGCCGCACCTGGGCGAGGGCAAAATGCCGTCCTTCGGCTTCAGCCTGTCGCTGATCCTGCTCCCGCTGGTTCTCGTGGGTCTGAAAACCATCGCCGCGCGCTTTGTGCCGGTGGGTTCCAGCGCCTATGAATGGTTTGAGTTCATCGGTCACCCGTTCACGGCGATCCTGGTGGCGTGTCTGGTGGCGATTTATGGCCTGGCGATGCGTCAGGGGATGCCGAAAGACCGGGTGATGGAGATCTGCGGCGCGGCGCTGCAGCCGGCGGGTATTATCCTGCTGGTGATCGGTGCAGGCGGCGTGTTCAAGCAGGTGCTGGTGGATTCCGGCGTGGGTCCGGCTCTGGGCGAAGCGCTGACCGGAATGGGCCTGCCGATTGCGGTAACTTGCTTTGTGCTGGCCGCGGCGGTGCGTATCATTCAGGGTTCCGCAACCGTGGCGTGCTTAACCGCCGTGGGTCTGGTGATGCCGGTGATTGAACAGCTGAACTACTCGGGTGCGCAGATGGCCGCGCTGTCTATCTGTATCGCGGGCGGTTCGATTGTGGTCTCTCACGTTAACGACGCGGGCTTCTGGCTGTTCGGGAAATTTACCGGCGCTACCGAAGCGCAAACCCTGAAAACCTGGACGCTGATGGAAACCATCCTCGGCACGACGGGTGCGATTGTCGGGATGATTGCTTTCACATTGCTGAGCTGAACGCGGTGATTTAACAAGGCTCAAAAATAAGGCCCGGTAGCGTTAACGCTTACCGGGCCTTTATATTATGCAGAACGCCAGGCCGGGTCAGGTGAAACCCCATCCGGCTTTTTTACATCACTCGCCCTGCGTCGCGCTCTCGATCGTCAAACGCACATCCGACGTAATGAGTTCGGCCAGCATCTGGTACACCTTCAGCGTCTCTTCCGGCTCGGCATCGCCCGTATCGCTGATGTAGCCTTCGTCACGCAGAGTCAGGACCAGAGAGCTGAAGACCGCTTTGTCGAAGAACTCCGGGGCGTTAATGCCGTGCAGAACGGACAGGCGCTGTGCCAGCGTCCGGCTCTCTTTCTCCAGCGTACCGCGGTTGATAGACGGGTTCGCACTCAGCAGCCAGAACGTAATGGCGTAGCGCTGCAGCGTTTCGCGCGCGCCGGCCGCCAGCAGTTGCAGGGTACGGGAACGCGACGGATTGATGTGCAGCTCGTCGTTTGAGACGGCGATCAGCCCCTGACGACGCAGCTCTTCCGTCAGTTTCTCCAGTTCGCCCGCCAGCTCATCCTTGCTCCAGCGCAGGAATAGTTCCGCTTTCAGCATCGGATAGAGCGTCTCAACGTGACGCAATAGCTCCTGACGCGAAATACTGCGGTGCTGGGTGATGATAGCCGCCATGAGCGACGGCAGCATCAGCATATGGGTGATGTTGTTGCGGTAGTAGGTCATCAGCACTGCCTGTTCGCGCGGCAGAATGATGATGTCGCCGATCGTGTCCTTTTCGACTTCAAACTTGTTCATCTGCAACGCGTGATCGATAAGCTCACTGGCGGTAGCAGAAGGCACGGTTGAATCAACGGAATACGGCACGTTGCGCATCATGTCCAGATAGCAATCCAGCTGCTCCGTGAGCTGTTCGCGGGTCAGCGAGCGCTGACGCGAGGCCAGAAGCGCCGTACAGCACAGGTTCATGGCGTTAGCCGCACCGGCGTTGTTAATGCGCACCATCAGCTCGGACGCGATGCCGTTAACCGTTGGCGTCAGCCAGGCTGGACGAATCGCTTCGATTGGATCGATGGATTCACGCCACTCGGGAACGTGATGGTTCAGATACGTCATCAGCGGCATCGGCTCGCCGAAGTTCACGTAGCCCTGACCGAGGTTGCGTAGCTTGCTCAAGCCGCGCAGCATCTGCGGCAGGCTTTCTTTCTCTTTGGTCGCACCGCGCAGCTCTTTCGCGTACGTGCCCACTTCCATTACGTGCTCATAGCCAATGTAGATTGGCACCAGCGTGATTGGACGGGTTCCTCCGCGCAGCATCGCCTGAATGGTCATCGACAGCGTGCCGGTCTTCGGATCGAGCAGACGTCCGGTACGGGAACGACCGCCCTCCACGAAGTACTCAACGGAATAGCCGCGGCTGAACAGCTCGCCCAGATATTCGCGGAACACGGTGGAGTAGAGCTTGTTGCCCTTGAAGGTACGACGGATAAAGAACGCGCCCAGGCGGCGGAAAATCGGACCTGCTGGCCAGAAATTCAGGTTGATACCGGCAGCAATATGCGGCGGTACCAGCCCCTGGTGATAGAGCACGTAGGAAAGAAGCAGGTAGTCCATGTGGCTGCGGTGGCAGGGAACATAGACAATCTCATGGCCATCATGCGCCAGCTGGCGTACGCGCTCGGCGTTATGAACGTTGATACCCTGATACAGGCGGTTCCAGGTAAAGCCGAGAATACGATCGGACAGGCGAATCATCTCGTAAGAGAAGTTCGCTGCAATCTCTTCCATCAGCGCAATGGCGTTCTGCTGGGCTTTCTCATGCGATATTTTCTTGCTGCGCGCTTCGTCTTCAACGGCGCGAGCAATCGCTTTGGAGGCCAGCAGCTTGTTGAACAGATCCTGACGCGCCGGAAGACGCGGCCCTACGGCAGCCAGGCGCTGGCGGGCGAAGTGCATACGCGCCACGCGCGCCAGTTTCTGCGCGATGATCTTGTCGGTTCCATGCTCGTCCGCCATTCGACGCAGCGAAACGGAAGGGGAAAAACGCACAAAGCTGTCGCGTCCCAGCCAGGAGACCGCGAAAAACTTCTGGATGCCGTTAAGCATGCGCAGCGGCGGGTTCTCTTCGCCTTTTTCACGGCCCGGACGACGACCAAACATCACCGATACCGGCACCATCTGCACATCCAGATCGGGGTTGCTGCGGTGCAGGTCGAGATAGTCGTGGAACAGCTTGATGGACTCTTCTTTTGGCGTGTAGTAGGTAAACACGCGCGGTCCACCGTGAATGAACACGTAGCGCGGCAGTAAAGTGCCGTCAACTTCAAGCGGTTCAAGCGGGTCAGGTAAGTCATGCGCCAGACACTGGGCGCGAAGCGTCAGTAAGTCTGCCTTCGAGTTATAAGGCAAAACGTACATAATAGGACGCGACGTATCGAGCCCCAATTCCAGCGCGGGTTCTGCTGGGATAGACTTGCTTTTTACCAGGATGCTTAATGGTAAATTAAGTAATTTGTAGTAAATTCGTGGCCAGCCGGACATAAACGATGTAAAGCCTCTGGTTAATAATGCAATTGCGGCGCAAGGATAACAGAAAGCGCGCAAAATTTCTGTTGTTACCCGTCATACTTCAGGCTGTAGCGAAACGCGCTACAGTTCCTGTTACTGACGCTTTTTTTCATAAAAGGTTCTTTTAATGGCCAATAATACCACTGGGTTAACGCGTATCATCAAAGCCGCCGGCTATTCATGGAAAGGTTTCCGTGCCGCGTGGATCAACGAAGCTGCCTTTCGCCAGGAGGGCGTCGCCGCAATCATCGCGGTGATTATCGCCTGTTTCCTTGATGTTGATGCTATTACCCGCGTACTTCTTATCGGTTCCGTACTTCTGGTGATGATAGTGGAAATTCTTAATAGCGCTATTGAGGCCGTTGTTGATCGCATTGGTTCAGATTTCCACGAGCTTTCTGGTCGCGCAAAAGACATGGGATCTGCTGCCGTGCTGCTGGCGATTATCACTGCCGTTATCACCTGGGTCACGCTGCTTTGGTCACATTTCCGATGAGCCTCGAGGAATAATTAAGTCCCTGGTTTTTTGTGCAGTTTTTGGTTCCAAAATCGCCTTTGACTGTATATACTCACAGCATAACTGTATATACACCCAGGGGGCGGAATGAAAGCGTTAACGACCAGGCAGCAAGAGGTGTTTGATCTCATCCGGGATCATATCGGCCAGACGGGTATGCCACCCACGCGTGCGGAAATCGCGCAGCGTCTGGGCTTCCGTTCTCCGAATGCTGCTGAAGAGCACCTGAAAGCGCTGGCGCGTAAAGGCGTGATTGAGATTGTTTCAGGCGCGTCACGCGGTATCCGCCTGCTGGTGGAAGAAGAGACGGGCATTCCGCTGATAGGCCGTGTTGCTGCCGGTGAGCCTTTACTGGCACAGCAGCATATTGAAGGCCACTACCAGGTCGATCCTAGCATGTTCAAACCGAGCGCTGATTTCCTGCTGCGCGTCAGCGGTATGTCGATGAAAGACATCGGTATTCTTGACGGCGATCTGCTTGCGGTGCACAAAACGCAGGATGTGCGTAACGGCCAGGTGGTTGTCGCGCGCATTGATGATGAAGTCACCGTCAAGCGTCTGAAAAAACAGGGTAACACCGTTCAGCTACTGCCTGAAAACAACGAGTTCTCCCCGATTGTGGTCGATCTCCGCGAACACAACTTCTCTATCGAAGGACTGGCGGTTGGGGTCATTCGCAACGGCGAATGGCTGTAACCTCTTCCTGACAGGCTATGGCGCCGCTGTAGCCTGCTTCATTCTCGACTCCCGGTATTTTTCATGTCACTGCTGACGGCATCCGATAAGGCATTGTGGCGTCTTGCTCTGCCGATGATTTTCTCCAATATTACCGTTCCCTTGCTGGGTCTGGTCGATACTGCCGTTATTGGCCACCTTGATTCGCCTGTTTATCTTGGCGGCGTGGCGATTGGCGCGACGGCAACCAGCTTCCTGTTTATGCTGCTGCTCTTTTTGCGCATGAGCACCACCGGGCTCACGGCCCAGGCTTATGGTGCAAAAGATCCGCTGCGTCTGGCGCGCGCGCTGGTCCAGCCGCTGATCCTTGCGCTCGGTGCAGGGGCGTTCATCGTTTTATTGCGGGCACCCCTGATCGATCTTGCGCTTCATATTGTTGGCGGCAGCGAGGCGGTACTGGCTCAGGCGCGACGTTTCCTTGAAATCCGCTGGCTCAGCGCGCCCGCCTCGCTGGCAAACCTGGTTCTGCTGGGGTGGCTCCTGGGCGTTCAGTACGCCCGTGCACCAGTGATTTTGCTGGTGGTAGGCAACCTTCTCAACATTGTGCTGGATGTCTGGCTGGTAATGGGCCTGCATATGAACGTGCGGGGCGCGGCGCTGGCAACGGCGATTGCCGAATACGGAACCTTTATTATTGGTCTGTGGATGGTCTGGCGCGTGCTGGCGATGCGCGGCATCTCCCTGGCGCTGCTCAAAACCGCATGGCGCGGCAATATCCGTAGGCTGCTGGCGCTTAATCGTGACATCATGCTGCGCTCGCTGCTGCTTCAGCTCTGCTTCGGCGCGCTGACGGTTTTCGGGGCGCGACTGGGGCCAGAAATCGTTGCGGTCAACGCGGTATTGATGACGCTACTGACCTTTACCGCCTACGCGCTGGACGGTTTTGCCTATGCGGTAGAAGCGCATTCCGGGCAGGCTTACGGCGCGCGCGAAAGCGGGCAGCTGCGGGACGTCTGGCGGGCAGCCTGCCGCCAGTCTGGGCTGGTGGCGCTGGCGTTCGGCCTGGTTTATGCCTGCCTTGGTGAGCAAATCGTCGCGTTGCTTACGTCTATCCCTGCGCTGCGCGAGCTGGCGAGTCACTATCTCATCTGGCAAGTCATCTTACCGGTGATCGGCGTCTGGTGTTATCTGCTGGACGGCATGTTTATTGGTGCGACGCGCGGAGCGGAAATGCGTAACAGCATGGCGGTCGCGGCGGCCGGGTTTGGCCTGACGCTGCTGACGCTTCCCTGGCTGGGTAATCACGGTTTGTGGCTGGCCCTGGCCGTTTTCCTCTCGCTGAGAGGGATATCGCTGGCTTTTATCTGGCACCGCCACTGGCAAAACGATACCTGGTTCCCTTCACGTCACGATATATCGTGATGGTTAAAGATTCCGAATATGAAATCAACTGCCGAATCCTTAACTACAATAATTATCACGTCCAGCAGAAAAGAACGTAACGGACGTTACGACCCGACGCTTAACTAAGAGGACACGATGATGAATAAAGACGAAATCGGCGGCAACTGGAAGCAGTTCAAAGGTAAAGCCAAAGAACAGTGGGGTAAGCTGACTGATGACGATATGACCGTCATTGAAGGTAAACGCGATCAGCTTGTCGGTAAAATTCAGGAACGTTACGGCTACGCGAAAGACCAGGCGGAAAAAGAAGTGGGCGACTGGGAAAAACGCAACGACTACCGCTGGTAACCGGGCTTTACCCGCAAGTACAAGGAAGTACACCCTGAGGGCGGCCATGAGCCGCCTTTTCTTTTGCCGTTAACGCGGTTTTTTCTTCACAAGAATAGAGTGGTCGTGCTGACACGCGTCCTGATGACGACAGGCTTCCACTTCCACGCAGGCAGAGCACAGTCCGTGCGCTTCAATCACGTTATGACGCAGGGCAAAACCCATTTTTGCTGCCAGCGTATGCATAATATCTTCCACACCTTCCGCAGCCTCTTCTTTCACCACGCCGCATCGGTCACAGATAAACATCGCCGATGTGTGGGTAGGCTGATCGAACAGATGGCACAACACATAGCTGTTTGTGGACTCAACTTTATGCACGAATCCTTGTTCCAGCAGGAAATCCAGGGCACGATACACGGTCGGTGGTTTCGCCTGCGGTTCGCTTTCGCGGAGCAGGTCGAGCAGATCGTAGGCGCTGATAGCACCCTGCTGCAGGCTCATCAGACGTAAGACTTCAAGGCGCTGCGGAGTCAGGCGCACATTGCGTTGCGCACATAGCTTTTCGGCCTGCGCTAACAGCTCTTTTGTGGACTTATCCATTTAGCACCCCGGATGTTATAGGACGGAAACCCCCACTTTATCATGTTCTGGTAAAAACGCCGAGATCCGCCAGTCTGTGCTATACCTGACCCATTACAAACCGGGAAATAAACAATGAAAAAACCTGACTGTATTCGGCACTGGCGCGACGTTGAAGGCGCGGATGATTCGACCTACCCAGATAGCGATGAGCGTTTTTCTATCGGCGCCCCGTTGGCTCGCAAGCTTGGGCTCGGGCGCATTGGTATCCATCATGAGCGTTTACCGCCCGGGCGCAGGACGTCCTATCCGCATGCGGAAAGCGATGAAGAAGAGTTCGTTTATGTGCTCGAAGGTCATCCAGAAGCGTGGATTAATGGCTATTTATGGAAACTTGAACCGGGCGACAGCGTGGGGTTTCCTGCCGGAACGGGTATTTGCCATACCTTTATCAACAACACGGACGAAGAGGTGCGGTTACTGGTCGTTGGCGAGGCCAACAAGAAACACAATCGCATCTACTATCCGCTCAACCCGGTGTATGCCGCTACCCGTGAGGATCGCTGGGTAGACCACCCGCCCCAGTTTTTTGGACCGCATGATGGAAAACCTGGGAAAAAATAATTTCCTCTTCTATAAATATTGAGGGCCGTCACAAAATATAACAGGCCGTAAGGAAGTTTTACTTAGGGATAGAAATAGCGGGTCTTTTACTACTTATTCACAGCAATAGTTCGTTCCTGTTTGGGTGATAACAGACAGGGGTTATTTCATAACAGACTATAACGGGCATACTGTGAAAAAATATTTTAAATTTTCGGTGGTGAGTATCGCTGTTTCCTTGTTTATGGCAAATCAGGCGGGAGCAGCCAATACCTGGACAGAATCACGGAGTGACGCAATGGGTGGCACTGGCGTTGCCTCCGGGAGCTATGGTAGCGGGGCGTTAATCAACCCCGCGTTGCTGGCAAAGGCAAAACCGGACGATGATGTGACGGTCATTTTGCCGGCCGTTGGCGTTCAGGTGACGGATGAGGACAATCTTCAGGATGAGATTGATACCATCAACGACAAAATTAATCACTATAAGGATGTGGTTGATAACCTTACGCCAATTCAGGTCATCACCAATCCGTTAGGTTCCATTAATCAATTCCAGGGCGCGGCCAAAGATCTGGCCGATGAGCTGGACTATCTCAAGGGCAAAACCGCACGCGCGACGGCAGGCGCAGGGCTTGCCGTGAGTATTCCTAACGATGTGCTTTCCGTGGCCTTTATGGCGAAAGGGTACGCCCATGGCCGGGTGAGTTCGTCTATCGATCAGCAAGATATTGATTATCTGCGCGGTATTCAACGAAGCAATGTGGTGGCTGCCGGTGTTGCCCTGGACGCTGCGCTGAACGGTACGGATCAGATCACTAAAAATCTCAACTCAACGGCGTCTGGCCGGGCAGCGATTGTGTCCGACTATGGTGTTGCCGTTGCCCGTCAGTTTGACCTCGGCGGCGTCCCGGTTTCCGTGGGCGTGACGCCAAAACTGCAAAAAACCTGGGTCTATAACTACACCACGTCAATCTACGATTACGACAGTAACAAGTGGAACGACAGCCGCTACCGCACGGACGACACGGGCTTCAACGTCGATGCCGGTATTGCGGCTGATTTCGGCGAACACTGGACCGTTGGCGTGAGCGGCCAAAACCTGATGTCGCGCGATATCGACACCAAAGATATCCGTATCCGCAACGGCCGGACGGGAGAAGTGGTGAGCTATAAAGACACCTACCAGATCCGTCCGCTGGTGACCGCCGGTGCCGCCTGGCACAACGACCTGGTGACGCTGACCGCCGATGGCGATCTGACGGAAACCAAAGGCTTCAAGAGCGAAGATACGTCGCAGTACGTGGGGGTCGGTGCCGAGGTTACGCCGCTCAGCTGGCTGGCGGTGCGTGCGGGTTATCGCGCGGACGTGAAGGGTAACGACAGCAATGTCTTTACCGGCGGTGTCGGTTTCGCGCCGTTCAGTACCGTACATGTTGACCTGATGGGTCTGTACGGCGAGGACGAAACCTGGGGTGCCGGGGCTCAGCTGAGCATGACGTTCTAAAGTCCACCGGAGGCGCTGCGCCTCCGGCTTTTCTTTGTGCTATAGTAGCGCCCCTTTTCCACCAGATGCTTAAAACTTCGCCATGTCGTCAGAATTACAGACCGCTTTCACTGCACACCGTTTCTCCATTGCGCCGATGCTCGACTGGACGGACAGACACTGCCGCTATTTCCTGCGCCAGCTCTCCCGCCATACGCTGCTGTACACCGAAATGGTGACCACGGGCGCAATCATTCACGGGAAGGGCGACTATCTGGCCTATAGCGAAGAAGAGCATCCGGTTGCCCTGCAGCTGGGCGGCAGCGATCCGGTCGCGCTGGCGCAGTGCGCGAAGCTGGCGGAAGAACGCGGCTACGACGAGATCAACCTGAACGTTGGCTGCCCGTCCGACCGCGTGCAGAACGGCATGTTTGGCGCCTGTCTGATGGGGAATGCACAGCTGGTAGCGGACTGTATCAAGGCGATGCGCGATGTGGTCTCCATTCCGGTCACGGTCAAAACCCGTATCGGCATTGACGATCAGGACAGCTACGAATTCCTGTGCGACTTCATCAACACGGTATCCGGGAAAGGCGAGTGCGAGATGTTCATCATTCACGCGCGAAAAGCCTGGCTCTCCGGCCTCAGCCCGAAAGAGAACCGTGAGATCCCGCCGCTGGACTATCCGCGCGTGTATCAACTGAAGCGTGACTTCCCGCACCTGACGATGTCCATCAACGGTGGCATCAAGTCGCTGGAAGAGGCCAAAGCGCATCTGGCGCATATGGATGGCGTGATGGTCGGGCGCGAGGCGTATCAGAACCCGGGCATTCTGGCGACGGTCGATCGCGAAATCTTTGGTATCGAAGGCGCGGACACCGATCCGGTTGCGGTCGTGCGTGCGATGTACCCTTACATTGAGCGCGAGTTGAGCAATGGTACCTATCTCGGCCATATCACCCGCCATATGCTTGGTCTGTTCCAGGGGATTCCGGGCGCGCGTCAGTGGCGCCGCTACCTGAGCGAGAATGCGCATAAAGCCGGTGCCGATATTGAGGTGCTGGAACATGCGCTGCGACTGGTGGCAGACAAGCGATAACTTTCGCTAAAAGTTCGTCAAATTCACCACGCCCTGCGAACGTTCGCGGGGCGTTTTGCTTTAATAACAACAGTTTAATACTGGCATGATTCTTGTAATGCTGACTGCATTACTCAGGAACTCGTGGGAGAGCACCATGCTGGAACTACTTTTTGTGATTGGCTTTTTTGTCATGCTGTTAGCGACAGGCGTTTCGCTGCTCGGCATTCTGGCGGCTATCGTGGTGGCGACGGTGGTCATGTTTATTGGCGGACTGTTTGCGCTGACGATCAAACTGTTGCCGTGGCTACTGCTGGCCATTGCGGTCGTGTGGGTGATTCGGGCGATTAAAGCGCCAAAAGTGCCCAGTTATCAGCGCAATAACCGCTTCCGTTACTAAGGTATTGAGGGGTTCGTCACATACTTGTAACTTTTCCGGCGGCATGGCTTAGAACAGAATAGGATTTAGTTATCGAATCTGTCACTATGACTGCCGTTAAAGAATTCATCGAGCTGTACCCTACATACAGCCGAACTAAAAAAAGAAAGGGCTTCCCACGGGAAGCCCAATTTCTTTTTGGGGCTCAGGGAATCAACAAGCTCGACCCCTGCGTCGCCCGGCTCTCCAGCACCTCATGCGCGCGCCGCGCATCGGTCAACGCGAATTTCTGCGCATCTGCCACATCCACTTTGATGACGCCGCTGGCGATCAACGAGAACAGCTCGTTGCTGGCTTCCTCAAGTTCTTCCCGGTTGGTGATGTATCCTTGCAGGGAAGGGCGAGTCACATACAGCGAACCTTTCTGGTTCAGTATGCCGAGGTTAACGCCGGTTACCGCGCCTGACGCATTGCCGAAGCTGACCATCAGACCACGGCGCTGCAGACAGTCCAGCGACGCTTCCCACGTGTCTTTCCCCACCGAGTCATACACCACGCGCACTTTTTTGCCGCTGGTGATCTCCTTCAGCCGCTCAACAATGCTCTCTTCACGGTAGTTAATCACCTGCCAGGCGCCCGCCTGCAGCGCGCGCTGCGCTTTTTGTGCATTTCCGACGGTGCCGATAAGCTTCGCGCCCAGTGCCTTTGCCCACTGACAGGCGATGAGCCCGACGCCACCCGCTGCGGCATGGAACAGGAACTGCTCGTCGGGTTTAATTTCATAGGTTTTGCGCAGCAGGTAGTAAACCGTCAGGCCTTTCAGGAACGAGGCCGCCGCCTGCTCAAAGGAGATGGCGTTAGGCAGCAGGGCGGCTTTATCCGCCGGAACGTTGTGGACGGAGCTGTAAGCGCCCAGCGCAGACTGCGCGTATACCACGCGATCGCCCTCTTTAATATGCTTAACCGCGCTGCCCACTTTAACGACGACACCGGCTGCCTCGGTGCCCAGGCCGCTCGGCATTGACGGCGGCGGGTAGAGACCGCCGCGAATATAGGTGTCGATGTAGTTAATGCCGATGGCTTTGTTTTCAACCTGCACTTCGTTTTCGCCAGGCGCGGTGGGGGTGAACTCCACCGCTTTCAGTACGTCTGGCCCACCGTGTTTCTGGAATTCAATGCGCGTTGCCATGCTCCCTCCGTAAGAAAAATATGGTAATCTTTCGACCCACTCTTTATCTCGGTAACTCCATTCACTATGGCAGGAAACAAACCCTTCAACAAACAGACTGAACCTCGAGAGCGTGATTTCCAGGTCGCAGGGTTAAAGGTCCCGCCGCACTCGATTGAAGCGGAACAGTCGGTGTTGGGCGGTTTAATGCTGGATAACGAGCGCTGGGACGACGTCGCCGAGCGCGTCGTGGCGGAAGATTTCTACACCCGCCCGCACCGCCACATCTTTACTGAAATGGCGCGCCTGCAGGAATCGGGCAGCCCGATCGACCTGATCACGCTCGCGGAATCGCTGGAGCGTCTTGGTCAGCTCGACAGCTGCGGCGGGTTTGCCTATCTGGCGGAACTGTCAAAAAACACGCCTAGTGCGGCGAACATCAGCGCTTATGCCGATATCGTGCGCGAACGTGCCGTCGTCCGCGAGATGATCTCGGTGGCGAATGAGATCGCCGAGGCCGGTTTTGATCCGCAGGGGCGCACCAGCGAAGACCTGCTCGACCTGGCTGAATCCCGCGTCTTTAAAATCGCCGAAAGCCGCGCCAATAAAGACGAAGGCCCAAAAAACATCGCCGATGTCCTCGACGCCACCGTTGCCCGTATTGAACAGCTGTTCCAGCAGCCGCACGACGGTGTGACCGGGGTAAACACCGGCTATGACGATTTGAACAAGAAAACCGCCGGCCTGCAGCCGTCGGATTTGATTATCGTCGCCGCGCGTCCGTCGATGGGTAAAACTACCTTTGCGATGAACCTCGTCGAAAACGCGGCGATGTTGCAGGATAAGCCGGTGCTGATCTTCAGCCTTGAGATGCCCTCCGAGCAGATTATGATGCGTTCTCTGGCGTCGCTGTCGCGCGTAGATCAGACCCGCATTCGTACCGGCCAGCTCGATGATGAAGACTGGGCGCGCATCTCCGGCACCATGGGCATTCTGCTGGAAAAACGTAACATCTATATCGATGACTCGTCCGGCCTGACGCCGACGGAAGTGCGCTCCCGCGCGCGCCGTATCGCCCGTGAACACGGTGGCATCGGCCTCATCATGATCGACTACCTTC
Organism: Enterobacter cloacae complex sp. SHL009; assembly: GCF_049237205.1. Lineage (NCBI taxonomy): Bacteria > Pseudomonadati > Pseudomonadota > Gammaproteobacteria > Enterobacterales > Enterobacteriaceae > Enterobacter > Enterobacter cloacae complex sp. SHL009. The sequence continues at coordinate 60,401 of NZ_JBMKIW010000011.1, read as the reverse complement.
AGCTGATGCGCGTCCCGTCGCTTTCCGACAACCGTACGCTTGAAATTGCGGAGATTTCCCGCTCGCTCAAGGCGTTAGCCAAAGAGCTGCACGTACCGGTAGTCGCGCTGTCGCAGCTGAACCGCTCTCTGGAACAACGTGCCGACAAGCGCCCGGTCAACTCTGACCTGCGTGAGTCTGGCTCCATCGAGCAGGATGCCGACTTAATTATGTTTATCTACCGTGATGAGGTTTATCACGAGAACAGCGACCTGAAAGGGATCGCCGAAATTATTATTGGTAAACAACGTAACGGCCCAATCGGGACGGTGCGTCTGACCTTTAACGGACAGTGGTCGCGTTTCGACAACTATGCCGGTCCTCAATATGATGATGAGTAATTTCTAAGGAATTCAAATGCAAGCGGCAACTGTTGTTATTAACCGCCGCGCTCTGCGACACAACCTGCAACGTCTGCGTGAACTGGCGCCTGCCAGCAAGCTCGTTGCAGTCGTGAAAGCGAACGCTTACGGACACGGTCTTCTTGAGACCGCGCGAACGCTCCCCGATGCCGACGCCTTTGGCGTCGCCCGTCTTGAAGAAGCCCTCCGCCTGCGCGCGGGCGGTATTACTCAACCCATACTGCTCCTCGAAGGCTTTTTCGAAGCCAGCGATCTGCCGACCATTGCTGACCAGCATCTGCACACGGCGGTACATAATGAAGAACAGCTAACCGCACTCGAAACCGCCGAACTGAGCGAGCCGGTGAACGTCTGGATGAAGCTCGACACGGGCATGCACCGTCTTGGCGTGCGTCCGGAAAGCGCGGAAGCGTTTTATCAGCGTTTATGCCGGTGCAAAAACGTGCGTCAGCCGGTGAATATCGTCAGCCACTTCGCCCGTGCCGATGAGCCCGAGTGCGGTGCGACCGAGCGGCAGCTGGATATCTTTAACACCTTCTGCGAAGGCAAGCCGGGGATGCGCTCGATTGCGGCATCCGGCGGGATTCTGCTGTGGCCGCAGTCGCATTTCGACTGGGCGCGACCAGGCATTATTCTCTACGGCGTGTCGCCGCTGGAGAACAAACCCTGGGGGCCGGACTTTGGCTTCCAGCCGGTCATGTCGCTGGTCTCTAACCTGATTGCCGTGCGTGACCATAAAGCAGGTGAGCCTGTGGGCTACGGCGGTACCTGGACCAGCGAGCGTGATACCCGTCTCGGCGTGGTGGCGATGGGTTATGGTGACGGCTATCCGCGCGCCGCGCCTTCGGCCACGCCAGTTCTGGTCAACGGTCGCGAGGTGAAGATTGTTGGCCGCGTGGCGATGGACATGATTTGTGTCGATCTCGGGCCTGAAGCCCAGGATAAGCCCGGCGACGATGTCGTGATGTGGGGGGAAGGTTTGCCCGTTGAACGCATTGCTGAAATTACGAAAGTGAGTGCTTACGAACTTATCACGCGCCTGACGTCAAGGGTGGCGATGAAGTACGTCGACTAACATTTCATTCCAGGGAAGGATAATGTCCCCTTCAGAAATCGCGGCTTGTCTGGCCTATGCGCTCTCCGTCTGGCTGGCCGCCAGAAATAACATCCATACGTGGTGGATTGGCATCATAGGCAGCGGGCTTTATGCCTGGGTCTTTTATTCTGTGCAGCTTTATGCTGACGTTACGCTTCAATTCTTCTTCATTGTTACGAGCATAACCGGCTGGTTGCACTGGCTTAAAGGCAACCATGGAGAGGTATTGCCTGTTCGTCGTACCAAACCGGGGCATTTCTTGATGCTCCTGGCCTGTGCCGTGAGCGTGGCGGCGGTGTATGGACTGATATTGCATCTCTATACGAATGCCTGGGCTCCCTGGCTGGATTCCATCATTTTGACATTCAGCGTTCTTGCTCAGTTTATGCTGATGGGACGACGTCTGGAAAACTGGTACGTCTGGATTGCCGTTAACACGCTGGCGGTACCGCTGTATGCGATGAGGGACCTGCATCTGACCGCCGGGTTATATTTGCTATTTTGGTTTAATGCATGGCATGGACTGTATCAGTGGCGTAAGGAGATCCGCGCGCAATGAAGCGTTATGCCAGCGGCCTGGTTGTGGGCAAATTTGCACCTTTGCATTCAGGGCATGAAGCGCTTATCAATGCGGCTCTTGAGCAGTGCGAGACGGTCTGTATCATCAGCTATTCGTCGCCGGAAATACGCGGTTACGAACCTGAAAAGCGGCTTAACTGGTTAACAACGCGCTTCCCGCAATGTCGCCACCTCGTGCTTTCGCCGCAAGTGTTGGCTTCATATGGCCTTGCGCCACATCCACCGAATGACGCTGATGACGATCTTCACCGGCATTATGTTGCAACGCTATGTGAGGACATTTTGCATTGTCAGCCAGAGGCGGTATTTACTGCCGAAGACTATGGAGACGGGTTTGCTAGTGTGTTGAGCCAACGTTTCGGACGACCGGTTGCGCACGTTCGTCTCCAGCGTCCACTGGGACCTGATGCCCCTTCGGGAACGCGCATACGTTCTGATGTTCATCGTTATCGTAAGATGATGTCCCCAGAGGTGTACCGAAGCTTTGTTTTTCGTATCTGCTTATTAGGTGGAGAATCGACGGGCAAAAGCACGCTAGCAAAGGCACTGGCGCAGACGCTAAACGTTCCGTACGTTGCAGAGTATGGTCGTGAACACTGGGAAGCGAAGAACGGCATCCTGGAGCTGGAGGATTTGCTGCATATTGCCCGCGAGCAAGTGCGCCGGGAAGCATTAGCCTGCACGGCGCCTTATCTGGTCTGTGATACGTCACCTTTAACGACCCTGTTTTACACACTCGATCAGTTTGGCAGCGCGCCGCAGGCGTTAAAGGAGTTAGCTGAACGAGACTATGCACTGGTCGTACTTTGCGGAGATGAATTTCCGTTTGTACAGGATGGCACCCGGCAGGGCGAGGCGTTTCGCCACAGACAGCAGGTATGGTATGAAGCAGAGCTATCGGCACGAAATATTCCTTTTCTGCGCGTGCAGGGCTCACTGCCTGAGCGAATCGATCAAATTTGCCGATATATCCAGGGGCTGGCCTGATATCGCTCTCGACCTTCTCCTACTTCCGGTTTATTGTTGAAATCCCTGCCTCATCGAATTCCGGAGAACCATCGCGTGTTTCAGAAAGTTGACGCCTATGCCGGCGACCCTATCCTCTCCTTAATGGAGCGTTTCAAAGAAGATCCTCGCAGCGACAAAGTGAACCTCAGCATCGGTCTGTATTACAACGAGGATGGCATCATTCCTCAGTTAAAAGCCGTTGCCGAAGCCGAAGCGCGTCTGAATGCTGTTCCACACGGTGCTTCTCTTTATCTGCCGATGGAAGGGTTAAACGCCTACCGCAACACCATCGCTCCGCTGTTATTCGGTGCCGATCACGCGGTGCTCGCGCAAAAACGCGTGGCGACCATCCAGACGCTGGGCGGCTCGGGTGCGCTGAAAGTGGGTGCAGACTTCCTGAAAAAATACTTCCCGGATTCAGGCGTGTGGGTCAGTGACCCGACGTGGGAAAACCACGTTGCGATCTTCGAGGGCGCAGGTTTCAGCGTGGCGACCTATCCGTGGTTCGACAGCGAAACGAACGGCGTGCGCGTCGAAGCACTGCTGGAAAAACTGAACACCCTGCCGGCGCGCAGCATTGTGCTGCTGCATCCATGCTGCCATAACCCGACCGGGGCGGATCTCACCAACGCCCAGTGGGATGCGGTGATTGAGGTACTGAAGGCCCGCGACCTGATTCCGTTCCTCGACATTGCCTACCAGGGCTTTGGCGCGGGCATGGAAGAAGATGCTTACGCCATCCGCGCCGTGGCCAGCGCAGGTCTGCCAGCGCTGGTAAGTAACTCCTTCTCTAAAATCTTCTCCCTGTACGGTGAACGCGTTGGCGGTCTGTCCGTGGTCTGTGAAGACGCCGAAGCGGCGGGTCGCGTCCTCGGCCAGCTGAAAGCGACGGTACGCCGTATCTACTCCAGCCCGCCAAACTTTGGTGCGCAGGTGGTGGCGACGGTTCTCGGTGACGAGCAGCTGAAAGCGTCCTGGCTTGGCGAAGTGGAAGCGATGCGTAAGCGCATCCTGTCTATGCGTCAGGAACTGGTTAACGTCCTGAAAGAGGCGGTGCCGGGACATAACTTCGACTATCTGCTCAAGCAGCGCGGGATGTTCAGCTATACCGGACTGAGCGCGGCGCAGGTCGATCGCCTGCGCGAAGAGTTCGGCGTTTATCTCATTGCCAGCGGCCGTATGTGCGTGGCGGGTCTGAATTCCAGCAACGTTCATCGCGTGGCGCAGGCGTTTGCCGCTGTAATGTAAGTACTCACTATTCATTTCCCCCTCTCCCTGTGGGAGAGGGTTGGGGTGAGGACATCAGGTCGTACAAGAATCTTGCCCGGTGGCGCTTCGCTTACCGGGCCTACGGGCTGGGTGTTCTCCCTCTCCCTGTGGGAGAGGGCTGGGGTGAGGGCATCAGGCCGCAGAAAATCTTGCCCGGTGGCGGCTGCGCCTTACCGGGCCTACATCACTCATCCACTCTTTGTGATCATCTTCTTTTTATTCCGCTTCATAAGCAAAAACTCCTTCCCTTCACCTCCCGCTGGGGTTATGGTCGGATAGTTTTTTGACCATCTACTCAAATTAAAACGATAACAAACTGAATATTCAGGGGAAAATATGCGCAAGATCACACTGGCGCTCAGCGCCGCCTGCTTATTGTTCTCGCTTAATAGCGCCGTCGTCGCGCGAGCTTCTGCCCCGACGCCGCTTTACACCGGCACCACCGCCGCCATTCTCGCCGAGCAGGCACCCATTCACTGGGTTTCCGTGGCCCAAATCGAAAACAGCCTGATCGGCCGCCCGCCAATGGCCGTGGGTTTTGACATTGACGATACAGTGCTGTTCTCAAGCCCCGGCTTCTGGCGCGGGAAGAAAACGTATTCACCCGACAGCGAAGCGTATCTGAAGAACCCGGAATTCTGGGAAAAAATGAATAACGGTTGGGACGAATTCAGCATCCCGAAAGAGGTTGCCCGTGCGCTTATTGCTATGCACGTGAAGCGCGGTGACAGCATCTACTTTGTCACCGGCCGCAGTCAGACCAAAACCGAAACCGTCTCTAAAACGCTGCAGGATGATTTCCAGATCCCGGCAACCAGCATGAATCCGGTCATTTTTGCCGGTGACAAAGAAGGGCAAAACACCAAAACCCAGTGGCTGGAAAAGAAAAATATCAAAGTATTCTACGGCGATTCGGATAACGACATCACCGCCGCGCATGACGTGGGAGCCAGAGGGATCAGGGTGTTGCGCGCCTCTAACTCGACCTATCGACCGCTTCCGATGGCCGGAAAGTTTGGCGAAGAGGTGATCGTCAATTCGGAGTATTAAGTACATGGCAGCGGGTTTGACTCTTTTTTAATCAAATCTCGCTGCTGCGGGTTTTACCTTTCGTCTTCTTGCTGCACACTTAGAAAGATTCATCTTTCATCACGGAGCAGCACATGTGGTATCAACAGACCCTGACCTTAAGCGCTAAACCACGCGGATTTCACCTGGTGACGGATGAAGTCATCGGTCAACTCCGCGACCTGTCGCGGGTGAAAACGGGTTTGCTGCATCTGCTGCTTCAGCACACGTCCGCCTCTCTCACGCTTAATGAAAATTGCGATCCCACCGTCCGGTCCGACATGGAGCACCATTTTCTGAAGAGCGTCCCGGACAACGCGCCTTACGAGCATGACTATGAGGGGGCGGACGATATGCCTTCGCATATTAAATCCTCCCTGCTGGGCGTATCGTTGATGCTGCCGGTTCACAACGGGCGGTTGCTGTTGGGAACGTGGCAGGGGATCTGGCTGGGAGAGCATCGCATTCACGGTGGTTCGCGTAAAATTATCGCCACGCTACAAGGGGAATAAAGATGACAATTTCGGAGATACTTCAGTACTGCATGAGCAAGCCCGGCGCGGAGCAGAGCGTTCATAGCGACTGGAAAGCCACGCAGATTAAAGTGGGAGATGTCCTGTTTGCGATGGTGAAAGAGGTGGAAGGCCGTCCGGCGGCGTCGCTGAAAACCAGCCCTGAACTGGCGGATTTGCTACGTCAACAGCATGATGACGTGAGGCCGAGCAAGCACCTCAATAAGGCGCACTGGAGCACCGTCTATCTGGATGGATCGATTCCAGGCTCACAGATCTACTACCTGGTGGATGCGTCCTATCAGCAGGCGGTTGAGCTGCTGCCGGAAACCACCCGACAGCAACTCTCCGTGTGACAATTACAGCAACGGTTTAAGGAAGCGCGCGGTGTGCGAGGCTTCGCACTCTGCAACGGTCTCTGGCGTACCGGAGACGAGAATTTCACCGCCGCCGCTGCCGCCTTCCGGGCCGAGATCGACAATCCAGTCCGCGGTTTTAATCACGTCCAGGTTATGTTCGATGACCACGATAGTGTTGCCCTGATCGCGCAGCTGATGCAGAACCTCGAGCAGCTGCTGGATGTCGGCAAAGTGCAGGCCCGTAGTCGGCTCGTCCAGAATGTAGAGCGTCTGACCTGTGCCGCGTTTTGACAGCTCACGCGCCAGCTTCACGCGCTGCGCTTCACCGCCGGACAGCGTGGTTGCCGACTGCCCCAGACGAATGTAGGTCAGGCCTACGTCCATCAGCGTCTGCAGCTTACGCGCCAGCGCAGGGACGGCGTCAAAGAACTCGCGCGCCTCTTCGATGGTCATGTCCAGCACTTCGTGGATGGTCTTGCCTTTGTACTTAATCTCCAGCGTTTCGCGGTTATAGCGTTTGCCTTTGCACTGGTCGCACGGCACGTAGATATCCGGCAGGAAGTGCATCTCAACCTTGATCACGCCGTCGCCCTGGCACGCTTCGCAGCGGCCACCGCGCACGTTAAAGCTGAAGCGTCCTGGCGTATAGCCGCGTGAACGCGCTTCCGGCACACCGGCAAACAGTTCACGTACGGGCGTGAAGACGCCGGTATAGGTTGCCGGGTTAGAGCGCGGGGTACGGCCAATCGGGCTCTGGTCAATGTCGATAACTTTATCGAAATGCTCCAGACCCTGGATATCGCGGTACGGTGCAGGCTCGGCCAGCGTCGCGCCGTTCAGCGCCGTCTGCGCAATCGGGAACAGCGTATCGTTGATCAGCGTCGATTTACCGGAACCGGACACGCCGGTGATACAGGTAAACAGGCCAACCGGCAGCGTCAGGGTGACGTCTTTCAGGTTGTTGCCGCGCGCGCCGGTCAGCTTCAGCACTTTTTCCGGATCTGCCGCTACGCGCTGTTTCGGCACTTCAATCTTGCGCTTGCCGCTCATGAACTGGCCGGTCAGCGATTCGGGTACCGCCATAATGTCCTTCAGCGTCCCTTCCGCGACTACCTGACCGCCGTGCACGCCAGCGCCTGGGCCAATGTCGATGACGTGGTCAGCCGCGCGGATCGCATCTTCATCGTGCTCGACCACAATTACCGTGTTGCCGAGGTTGCGCAGGTGAACCAGCGTCCCGAGCAGGCGCTCGTTGTCGCGCTGGTGCAGGCCGATGGACGGCTCATCCAGCACGTACATCACGCCTACCAGACCCGCACCAATCTGGCTCGCCAGACGGATACGCTGGGCTTCACCGCCGGAGAGCGTTTCTGCCGAGCGGGAAAGCGTCAGGTAGTTCAGGCCGACGTTCACCAGGAACTTCAGGCGATCGCCGATCTCTTTCAGCACTTTTTCGGCAATTTTCGCGCGCTGGCCGGAGAGCTTCAGGTTGTTGAAGAAGTCCATCGCATGGCCGATGCTCATGTCTGAGATGGTCGGCAGCGCGGTGTTTTCCACAAACACGTGGCGCGCTTCGCGACGCAGACGCGTGCCCTCACAGGTGGCGCAGGAGCGGTTGCTGATGAACTTTGCCAGCTCCTCGCGCACCGCGCTGGATTCGGTCTCTTTGTAGCGGCGCTCCATGTTGTGCAGCACCCCTTCGAACGGGTGGCGACGCACGGAGGTATCGCCGCGATCGTTCATATACTTGAACTCGATGTTCTCTTTGCCGGAACCGAACAGGATCACTTTGTGCACGTTCGGGGTCAGGCTCGCCCACGGGGCTTCGACGTCGAACTTATAGTGCTCTGCCAGCGATTTCAGCATCTGGAAGTAGTAGAAGTTACGCTTGTCCCAGCCGCGAATGGCGCCGCCCGCCAGCGACAGTTCCGGGTTCTGAATCACGCGGTCCGGGTCGAAATACTGCTGGACGCCCAGGCCGTCACAGGTCGGGCACGCGCCCGCCGGGTTGTTGAATGAGAACAGGCGCGGTTCCAGCTCGCGCATGCTGTAGCCGCAAATCGGGCAGGCGAAGTTGGCGGAGAAGAGCAGCTCTTCCGCTTTTGGGTCGTCCATGTCGGAGACCACGGCCGTGCCGCCAGAAAGTTCCAGCGCCGTTTCAAAGGATTCCGCCAGGCGCGTGGCGAGATCGTCGCGCACCTTAAAGCGGTCAATCACCACCTCGATGGTGTGCTTCTTCTGCAGCTCCAGCTTTGGCGGATCGGACAGGTCGCACACCTCGCCGTCGATACGGGCGCGGATATAGCCCTGGCTTGCCAGGTTTTCCAGCGTTTTGGTGTGTTCGCCTTTTCGCTCTTTAATGATCGGCGCCAGCAGCATCAGGCGTTTGCCTTCCGGCTGCGACAGCACGTTATCCACCATCTGGCTGACGGTCTGGGCCGCCAGCGGGACGTCGTGGTCCGGGCAGCGCGGCTCGCCCACGCGGGCATACAGCAGACGCAGGTAGTCATGAATTTCGGTAATGGTACCGACCGTTGAACGCGGGTTATGCGAGGTGGACTTCTGCTCAATAGAGATAGCAGGGGACAACCCTTCAATGTGGTCGACATCCGGTTTTTCCATCAGCGACAGGAACTGACGCGCGTACGCAGAGAGCGATTCAACGTAACGACGCTGTCCTTCGGCATACAAAGTGTCGAAAGCCAGTGAGGATTTGCCAGACCCCGAAAGCCCGGTCACGACAATGAGTTTGTCGCGAGGGATTATGAGGTTGATATTCTTGAGATTGTGGGTGCGGGCGCCCCGAACTTCGATCTTATCCATTCACCTTTCCCGGTTGGAACACGGATTGCCTGATTTGTTTGAAGGACAAACGGCTGTCAGAAACGGCTAATTATGACACAATTTGACCTGTTTGAATATACAGTATTGGAATGCATTTTCTGATTGGCTGTGTAACAATGTGGAGTTGCGAGAGAACTCTGGAACGTGCTACGCAACTATCAAAGTGCAGCATGGAAATGGTACACTCGCGCGTTTACACTATTAAGAAACGTATTCAGGAGACACGAACATGGCCAGCAGAGGCGTAAACAAGGTGATTCTCGTCGGTAATCTGGGCCAGGACCCGGAAGTACGCTACATGCCGAGTGGTGGCGCAGTTGCCAACATTACGCTGGCTACTTCCGAATCCTGGCGTGATAAAGCGACCGGTGAGATGAAAGAGCAGACCGAATGGCACCGCGTTGTGCTGTTTGGCAAACTGGCCGAAGTGGCCGGTGAGTATCTGCGTAAAGGTTCTCAGGTCTATATCGAAGGCCAGCTGCGTACCCGCAAATGGACCGATCAGTCCGGTGCTGAGAAGTACACCACGGAAGTCGTGGTCAACGTGGGCGGTACCATGCAGATGCTGGGTGGCCGTCAGGGCGGTGGCGCACCGGCTGGCGGCGGTCAGAGCCAGCAGCAGGGCGGTTGGGGTCAGCCTCAGCAGCCGCAGGGCGGCAACCAGTTCAGCGGCGGCGCGCAGTCTCGTCCGCAGCAGCAGTCTGCTCCGGCGCCGTCTAACGAACCGCCAATGGATTTCGACGACGACATTCCGTTCTGATTTCCGCGTGCTGAAAACAAAAAACCCAGACTATCGTCTGGGTTTTTTTATTCCGTCAGGGATCAGGTAATCACCATCGGCCAGTCTGGCGGCGTGTGGCTCATCGCCTCAACCATCACCACTTTAATATTTTCCCAGACGGCGGCGATATCCAGCAGGGTGATGCCAAGCAGACCCGTTGCAAACCAGCAGGCTGCACCCAGCCCCAGCAGGGTGCTGATGACAGCAAGACCCGCATAGTCAGATTTACGAAACTGAATATTCAGCGTGCTGGCTAAAAACATCAGTACCGCACTCAACAAAGGCCAGCGCAGGAGAACCATGCTGGTAGTAATGGTTGCCATAAAACCCATCCTCTACAAAACAGACGAACTGAATGAAACGGTGTTTCTCGTTACAAAATATGTGTGAACTATATCACATTTGTTGATTTATTCGCCAGTGTCTGAGCGATCAAAAAAGAGGATTTTATTCTTCAGAAAAGGCGATTGCGCGGGTTGGTTCGGCCTTCGGCGCACGAGGAGGTGGGCACACAGTGTGCCGGAAACGCACATCGGGCAGGTGGTGATACCGCAAATTCGGTTTTTATAAGAGGGACGTTATTCTCACCCAATCCTGAAAATATTGTGGTGAAGGCTGACTATTTATAAATCAACGAACACAATGCCTCCGAGCAAATAGTATAAAACGTCCCGATGAAGTTGTACTTTTTTCATGCTGTCAGACGTTTGGCTTAATCAACGATCGTCTGTTGTGTTATCTTCCCGTCAGCCCTAACGGGCTGGATAATTATTTTCCTTAATTGAAACGGAACGAATACTTACAGTTTAACTTACGGGAAAATATTATCGGCATAACGAAATTTAAGATTTTTAATACTAAAAGTCAGTTGCTAACTTCGCATGATTCATGCAACGTAATCACCTGTTTAACAAAGCATCCGGCCTTCATTACTACAGGCGTACAACATGCAGGGATATAGGGCGGGAAATGAATCGTAGCGCGCGGCGCAAAATGCTCAGGGTGGTAGGGATCATCATGGTAGTTATGCTGCCGGTGATGCTTGCGCTATGGTTTGCCCAGCTACGAGCCGTTTCTGAAACAAGCGCCCAGCTACGCACATTTGCTGAACTGGCTTTAGACAAAACAGAGCTGGTTATTCAACAGGTTGAGCTGGCCAGGGACGAGGCGGTAAAATATCAGGGCGAGCTTTGCACGCCGGGACACCGTCAATATATGCTGAACGTTGTTCGTGGCCGCCTGTTTGTCGCCGATTTAATTTACGCTGAAGGTCAGAATTTTCTTTGTTCGACCGTTTTTACACCGGATCACCCCTACGCCATTCCTGTCGCTAATTACACGCGTAAACCTGACGTCGCTATCTATTATTATCGCGACACCCCATTTTATACTGGCTATAAAATGACATATATGCAGCGCGGAAATTATGTGGTTGTCGTCAACCCGCTTTCATACAGCGAAGTCATGTCCGCGGATCATTCTCTCTCCTGGGGTGTGTACGACACGGTAACCAATGCTTTCTTTTCCGTCAGCCAGAAAGCCAATGTTTCTTTATTAAATTCGATGATTCGGGATAAGGAATCGGTATTTCAAAAAGATAACCGCTTTTATACGATCGTAACATCTCCCAAAAGACCGATTGCGGCCATTGTCTCGACATCAAATAAACGCTTTTATGAAACGCTTTATCACCAGGCGACGTTGACGCTGCCGCTGGGCATGATCTGCAGCATTATTATTTTGCTGGTATGGTCCCGTACCCATCGTGAGCTTAATTCGCCGGGGCGCTTACTGCACCGCGCGCTGAACAAACGACAGCTTTGCGTCCACTATCAGCCGATTATTGATATTAAGAATAACCAGTGTGTGGGCGCGGAGGCGCTGTTACGCTGGCCTGGCTTTAACGGGCAGGTGATGAGCCCGGCTGAGTTTATCCCGCTGGCGGAAAGTGAGGGAATGAGCGAGCGGATTACGGACTATGTCGTTGAGGAGGTGTTCAACGATCTGGGTCATTTCCTGGCCGAGCATCCGCATCTCTATATTTCGATTAACCTGTCGGCCACGGACTTCCACTCCTCGCGGCTGATCGCCATGATTTCCGAAAAGGCCCGCCACTACGCGGTCCGTGCGCAGCAAATCAAAATAGAAGTGACGGAACGCGGTTTTATCGATGTGCCAAAAACCACGCCGGTGATTCAGGCTTTCCGTCAGGCGGGTTATGAAGTCGCGATCGATGATTTCGGTACCGGCTACTCGAACCTGCACAACCTCTACTCGCTGAACGTGGATATTCTGAAAATCGATAAATCGTTTATCGATACCTTAACGACCAACAGTACCAGCCACCTGATCGCCGAGCATATTATCGAGATGGCGCAAAGCCTGCGGCTGAAAACCATTGCGGAAGGGGTAGAGACGGCAGAGCAGGTGAGCTGGCTGTTGAAGCGCGGCGTCCAGTTTTGTCAGGGATGGCACTTCGCGAAAGCGATGCCGCCCCAGGAATTTATGACCTGGCAGCAGCAGCCTTTGCACTGAGGGTGATTAATTCAACTGGTGGCGATAGTCGCTCGGCGTGCGGTCAAACTCGCGGCGAAACACGCGGGAAAAGGTTTGTTGCGACACATAGCCAAGGTCCATCGCGATATCAAAAATGGGCCGCTGCGTGGAGCGTAGCGCCTGCGCCGCCAGCAGCAGTCTGCGCTGGCGAATGTACTCGCCCAGCGTCTGATGCATGACCGTGCGGAACATTCTCTGTAAATACCATTTCGAATAGCCCGACTTTTTAGCGACCACATCAATGTTCAACGGTTGGTCGATATGTTCATCAATCCATTCAATAAGCGTCTGAATAATCTGCTGATGCGACATAAGGTTGCCCCTCTGTAGATACAACTATCTCGGTTAATTCGTCGTTTTCTCTGCGGGCGAGTATAATTCCTCAAGTTAACTTGAGGTAAAGAGGTTTTATGGAAAAGAGATTGCCGCGAATTAAAGCGCTTTTAACCCCCGGCGAAGTGGCGAAGCGAAGCGGCGTTGCGGTATCGGCGCTCCACTTCTATGAAAGCAAAGGGTTAATTAAAAGCATCCGCAACGGCGGCAACCAGCGCCGCTATACCCGAGACGTGCTCCGCTACGTGGCGATTATCAAAATTGCGCAACGAATCGGAATCCCCCTGGCCACCATCGGCGAGGCGTTTGGCGTGCTGCCTGAAGGGCATACGCTGAGCCCGAAAGAGTGGAAAGAGCTGTCTTCCCAGTGGCGTGAAGAGCTGGACCGGCGTATTCATACGCTGGTCGTCCTGCGTGATGAGCTGGACGGTTGTATCGGCTGCGGCTGCCTGTCGCGTAGCGATTGTCCGTTGCGTAACCCTGGCGACAGGCTGGGTGAGCAGGGGACGGGGGCGCGGCTGCTGGAAGAGGATTGAGTTTGTGCGGCCGGCAAAAAGCATAATAAAGAACTAAAGCGCCACATAAGGGCGCTTTAGTTTTTCCCGGTCTTTGTCTTTCACTCTATCCCGCTGGTTCACGGGAGGGTTTCCCCCGACATCAGCACCCCTCAGTGTCGAGCTGGTTGGGGAGGTTCCGGATTGTGCTGACACTTTAATTCTATGCAAGACCCGTTTTTTCGCCAGCCTCACCGACCGTTTTTTAGACGAATTTTTTTCGCGGTGTTGTTCAATTTTCTATAGTTAAAAAGTATGAATAACAGGAGAAAGCCATGCTCACGGTACACCACCTTAACCAGTCGCGCTCGCACCGCGCGATCTGGGCGCTGGAAGAACTCGGCCTGCCTTATGAGATCGTCCACTACCAGCGCGAAAAGAACATGCTGGCGCCGGAGGCTCTTAAAAAGGTGCATCCGTTGGGCAAATCGCCGGTCATCGAAGATAACGGACTGATTCTTGCGGAGTCTGGCGCCATTCTGGAATATCTGCAGGAAACGTACGATGCCGAGTCTCGGCTTAAGCCTTTGGATCCCGCGCATAAGGTGCAATACCGCTTCTGGCTGCATTACGCCGAAGGATCGCTGATGCCGCTGCTGTTAATGAAGCTGGTCTTCAACAGCCTCGGCAAGCCGCCGGTGCCGTTTGGTATCAGAACCCTGGGCAAAGCGCTGGGGCAGGGGGTGCAGAAAGCGTATCTCAACCGTCAGCTGGAGACCCATGCGCGCTTTATTGAGTCACATCTTGCCGAAAACAGCTGGTTTGCCGGGGATTCGCTCAGCATGGCCGATATCCAGATGAGCTTTCCGATCTTTGCGCTGCTGGCGCGCGGCGGTATCGCTAATCTGCCGCATATTCAGGCATGGAAGGCAAAAGTTGAGAACACCCCAGGCTGGCAAATAACCCTGGAACAGGGTGGACCGTTATCTATTCCCGGTGAGGACTGAAATGTAAACAAATTGCGCATAGACGATAACGTTTGCGCATCCTCTGTTTATTTCTTCAGCGTCATAAGTGAATTTTAGAGAAAAACGAGAAAGTTCAGTTGAAAAGGGCGGGGATTACGCTAGATAATCGTTTGCCTTAATTTGACCACCCGTTTGTAAGCGCGGAGCTAAACGTTTGCTTTTTTTGTGACGCCCTTTCGTCACAAACGCAACACAAGGATTTGACGTTCAGCTGGCAGTGGCGTCTCCACCTCGCTTACAAACTTCCTAAAAAACTCTCAGGGGATGTTTTCTATGTCTACGCCATCTGCGCGTACTGGCGGTTCACTTGACGCCATGTTTAAAATTTCGGCCCGCGGCAGCACCGTGCGCCAGGAAATTGTTGCCGGTTTGACAACGTTTCTGGCGATGGTTTATTCCGTCATCGTTGTGCCGGGCATGCTGGGCAAAGCAGGCTTCCCGCCAGCGGCCGTCTTTGTGGCGACCTGCCTCGTGGCCGGCGTGGGCTCCATCGTGATGGGCCTGTGGGCGAACCTGCCGTTGGCGATTGGTTGCGCCATCTCTCTGACCGCGTTTACCGCGTTCAGCCTGGTGCTGGGTCAGCACATCAGCGTACCGGTTGCGCTGGGTGCCGTGTTCCTGATGGGTGTGCTGTTTACCGTGATTTCGGCGACCGGCATCCGTAGCTGGATTTTGCGCAACCTGCCGCAGGGCGTGGCGCACGGTACCGGCATCGGTATCGGCCTGTTCCTGTTGCTGATCGCCGCCAACGGCGTCGGTCTGGTCATCAAGAACCCGCTGGACGGTCTGCCGGTGGCGCTGGGCCACTTCGCCAGCTTCCCGGTGATTATGTCGCTGATCGGCCTGGCGGTGATTATCGGTCTGGAAAAACTGAAAGTCCCGGGCGGCATTCTGCTGACCATTATCGGTGTATCCATCGTCGGCCTGATTTTCGATCCAACCGTACACTTCTCCGGTATCTTCGCCATGCCGTCGCTGAGCGATGACAAGGGCAACTCCCTGATTGGCAGCCTGGATATCGTTGGCGCGCTGAACCCGGTGATCCTGCCAAGCGTGCTGGCGCTGGTCATGACCGCCGTGTTTGACGCGACCGGTACCATTCGTGCGGTGGCCGGTCAGGCGAACCTGCTGGATAAAGACGGTCAGATTATTGACGGCGGCAAAGCGCTGACCACTGACTCCCTGAGCAGCGTCTTCTCTGGTCTGGTGGGCGCGGCGCCTGCGGCGGTGTACATCGAGTCCGCAGCGGGTACGGCGGCAGGCGGTAAAACCGGCCTGACGGCGATCACCGTCGGCGTGCTGTTCATGCTGATCCTGTTCCTCTCTCCGCTCTCCTATCTGGTTCCGGCGTATGCGACCGCGCCAGCGCTGATGTACGTTGGCCTGCTGATGCTGAGCAACGTGGCGAAAATCGACTTTGCGGATTTCGTGGACGCCATGTCTGGCCTGATCACCGCGGTCTTCATTGTCCTGACCTGTAACATCGTGACCGGCATTATGATTGGCTTCGCGTCGCTGGTGATTGGTCGTCTGGTTTCCGGTGAATGGCGCAAGCTGAACGTTGGCACCGTGATTATCGCCGTTGCGCTGGTGGCGTTCTACGCGGGCGGCTGGGCAATCTAAGTTGTCCATTGATGCGAAAACGGGTGGCTCAGGCCGCCCGTTTTTATTTTCAGGACTCATCCTGTTGCCTTTTGCGTTACTCTGGGGAAGATAGAATAAAAGGCACGACGCCTTCCGGAGTAAATAAGCAACACAGCAAACAGGGAACGCATGGAAATCTTCTTCACAATACTCATCATGACCCTTGTGGTCTCGCTATCCGGGGTGGTTACACGCGTACTGCCCTTTCAGGTCCCCCTGCCATTAATGCAAATTGCCATCGGCGCGCTGCTGGCGTGGCCGACGTTTGGCCTGCACGTGGAATTTGACCCCGAACTGTTCCTCGTGCTGTTTATCCCGCCGCTGCTGTTTGCCGATGGCTGGAAAACGCCCACGCGCGAATTCCTTGAGCACGGGCGCGAGATCTTCGGCCTGGCGCTGGCGCTGGTGGTGGTCACCGTCGTCGGGATTGGTTTTCTGATCTACTGGGCGGTACCGGGTATTCCATTAATACCGGCTTTTGCGCTGGCCGCCGTGCTGTCGCCAACCGATGCCGTGGCGCTGTCCGGCATTGTGGGTGAAGGCCGTATTCCGAAGAAAATCATGGGGATTTTACAGGGTGAGGCGCTGATGAACGACGCCTCCGGCCTGGTTGCCCTGAAGTTTGCCGTGGCCGTTGCGATGGGCACGATGGTGTTTACCGTCGGCGGCGCGACGCTGGAATTCTTCAAGGTGGCGATTGGCGGTATTCTCGCAGGCTTCGTGGTGAGCTGGCTGTATGGCCGCTCATTGCGCTTCCTCAGCCGCTGGGGCGGCGATGAGCCCGCAACGCAGATCGTACTGCTGTTCCTGCTGCCGTTTGCCTCTTATCTGATTGCCGAACATATCGGCGTGTCGGGCATTCTGGCAGCGGTTGCGGCGGGGATGACCATCACCCGTTCCGGCGTAATGCGCCGCGCGCCGCTGGCCATGCGTCTGCGTGCCAACAGCACCTGGGCCATGCTGGAATTTGTCTTTAACGGCATGGTGTTCCTGCTGTTGGGCCTGCAGCTGCCGGGCATTATGGAATCCTCGCTGGTGGCGGCCGAAGCCGATCCGAACGTTGAGGTCTGGATGCTGTTTACCGACATCGTGCTGATCTACATGGCGCTGATGCTGGTGCGTTTCGGCTGGCTGTGGACGATGAAAAACTTCAGCGTACGTTTCCTGAAGAAAAAGCCGATGGAGTTTGGTTCGTGGACAACGCGTGAACTGCTGATCGCCTCTTTTGCGGGCGTACGCGGGGCGATCACCCTTGCCGGTGTACTCTCCATTCCGCTGCTGCTGCCCACGGGCGATGTCTTCCCGGCGCGCTACGAGCTGGTCTTCCTGGCGGCGGGCGTGATTCTGTTCTCCCTGTTTGTCGGCGTGATTATGCTGCCGATTTTACTCCAGCATATTGATGCCGGTGATTCGACCCAGCAGCATAAAGAGGAGCGTATTGCCCGGGCAGCCACCGCCGAAGTGGCAATTGTCGCGATTCAGAAGATGGAAGAGCGTCTGGCCGCGGATGCGGAAGAGAACATCGACAATCAGCTGCTGACGGAAGTCAGTTCCCGCGTGATTGGTAACCTGCGCCGCCGCGCGGACGGGCGTAACGATGTGGAAAGCTCGCTGCAGGAGGAAAACCTGGAGCGCCGGTTCCGCCTGGCGGCGCTGCGCTCAGAGCGCGCCGAGCTGTACCATCTACGCGCCACGCGGCAGATCAGCAACGAAACGCTGCAAAAGCTGCTGCACGATCTGGACCTACTGGAAGCGCTGCTGATAGAGAATCAGTAGCGCTGTTTTTGCCCCTCACCCTAGCCCTCTCCCCACAGGGGAGAGGGAACCGATCGAGCCCAGGGGTTAGGGTGACCGCACCCAAAACCCCTCACAACACTGCAGCCACGCCTGCGCGCTCTGCGATAAATACACCCCTTCACGCCAGATCATCCCCAGCTGCCAGTGCAGGTCGCTCTCCAGCGGGATCCAGCGCAGCGTGTTTTTATCAAGCCGCTCGCAGATAGGCTGCGGCAGAATCGCAATCCCCACGCCGGCCTGCACCATTGCCGCCAGGAAATCCCACTGTCCGCTGCGCACCGCTATGCGCGGCTTGACGTTATGCTGGTTAAACAGCGTCATCAGCTGGCGGCTGAGAGCGAAGTCTTCGTTGTAGATCAGCAGAGGGTGCTCGCCGAGCAGTTCAGGTCTCACCGAGTCTAACTTCAGCCAGTCGCCGGAGCGGGGAACCAGCACGCACAGCGGGTGGCTAAAGAGCGGAAGCGTCGCCAGACCGCTCTCTTCCTCAACGGGAAGGGCGGTCATTGCCACGTCGAGCTCGCCGTTGGTGACGGCCTGCTGGACGGTTAACCCACCAAACTCCGAAATCTTCAGCTCAACGCCGGGATAACGCTGGCGAAACAGGCTAATCGGCCCGGCCATCATCATCCCCACCATTGGCGGAATGCCGAGGCGAAGGACACCTTTCTTCAGATGATTGATATCGCCCAGCTCTGCTTCCAGCTGGCGAAACTCCGCCAGAATCGCCAGCCCGCGTTCGAACACCACGCGTCCGGTGTCGGTCAGCAGCAGCTTGCGCCCGTCGCGGATCAGCAGGGTACAGTTCAGTTCATCTTCGAGGTTTTTCAGCATCTTGCTGATGGTGGGCTGGGTAACAAACAACTTCTCCGCTGCGCGGGTAAAACTTTGCTGACGAACCACTTCGACAAAATAGCGCAGCGTTCTTATGTCCATGATTATTCCTCGAAACTATACCTTTGATGATTTTAATTCATTTCAGTCCATACCGTGCGCTCTCTATACTGGCGCCTCGTCTCATTTTTGAGGAAAACCCCCATGGCCGTGGCGTTAAGCCGTGTTACGCCTGCCGTTGTGCAACGACTCCAGGTCCCGGTGCAGGTACTGCTCTACGCGGGACTGTTTGTTTTCGCGGAATATCTTGTCGGCTGGCTGCATCTGCCGCTGCCCGCCAATCTTGTCGGGATGCTGCTGATGCTGACGCTTATTCTGTGCCGCGTAATCCCCCTTAACTGGGTACGCGCCGGGGCGCGCTGGCTGCTGGCGGAGATGCTGCTGTTCTTTGTTCCGGCGGTGGTGGCGGTGGTGAACTATGCGCAGCTGCTGATGGTGGACGGCTGGCGAATCTTTGCGGTTATCGCGCTGAGTACGCTGATGGTGCTGGGGGCGACCGCCTGGGTGGTGGATAAAGTGTATCGCTTTGAAATCAGCAGGCACAAACATGACTAACTTTCAGATCAGCGTCTTGTGCCTGATTGCGACGCTGGCGATCTACTTCGCCAACAAGCGGCTCTATCGCCGCTTTCATGCCCTGCCGCTGATGCCGCTGGTCTTCACGCCGATCCTGCTGGTGCTGATGTTGGTCTTCGGCCACATCTCCTGGCAGAACTACATTGGCGAATCCCACTGGCTGCTGTGGCTGCTCGGCCCGGCGACCATCGCTTTTGCCGTCCCCGTTTACGACAACCTCGCCATTATCAAACGCCACTGGATGTCGCTCAGCGCGGGTGTAATCACCGCCACGGTGGTGGCGGTGTGTAGCTCCGTCTGGCTGGCGCGGCTGTTTACGCTGCCCGATGAAATTCAGCGCAGCCTGGCAGTGCGTTCGGTAACCACGCCGTTTGCGCTGGCGGCTGCTAAACCGCTCGGCGGGCAACCGGATCTGGTGGCGCTGTTTGTGGTGGTGACGGGCGTCTTTGGGATGGCCGTCGGGGATATGCTCTTTCTGCGGCTTTCTATCCGGGAAGGGATGGCGAAAGGCGCGGGGTTTGGCGCGGCATCGCATGGGGCGGGCACGGCACGTTCGTATGAGCTGGGCCAGCAGGAGGGCGTTGTCGCGAGCCTGGTGATGATGCTTTCGGGCGTGGTAATGGTGCTGATTGCGCCGCTGGTGGCGTGGGTGATGTTTTAAGCTCCCCGGCCAGAACGACCGGGGAGGAAAGGCTTAATGCGCGCGGCCCTGCTCAACGCCCAGGCCGGTTTGCGAGCGGATAAACTGGGCGCGGAATTTCTCACGCTCCAGGTTACCCTCCGGCGAATTGTCGGTGGCCGAGAAGAACCAGATGCCGATAAACGCCACGGCGATCGAGAACAGCGCCGGGTATTCATACGGGAAGATAGCGCTTGCGTGGCCGAGGATCTGCACCCAGATGGTCGGGCCCAGAATCATCAGGATCACCGCCGTCAGCAGCCCCAGCCAGCCGCCAATCATCGCGCCGCGCGTGGTCAGCTTCGACCAGTACATGGAGAGCAGGATGATCGGGAAGTTGCAGCTTGCCGCAATCGAGAAGGCCAGCCCCACCATAAAGGCGATGTTCTGCTTCTCAAACAGAATGCCTAACAGAATCGCCACGACGCCCAGCACCAGCACGGTGATTTTCGAGACCTTCAGCTCGTCGCGCTCGCTCGCGCCTTTGCGGAAGACGTTGGCGTAGAGGTCATGCGATACCGCAGACGCGCCTGCCAGCGTCAGCCCTGCAACCACCGCAAGAATGGTGGCGAAGGCCACGGCGGAGATAAAGCCGAGGAACAGGTTACCGCCCACCGCGTCAGCCAGGTGCACCGCCGCCATGTTGTTACCGCCAATCAGCGCGCCCGCCGCGTCTTTAAACGCCGGGTTCGCCCCCACCAGCATGATCGCGCCAAAGCCGATGATAAAGGTGAGGATATAGAAGTAACCCATGAAACCGGTGGCGTAAAAGACGCTCTTACGCGCTTCACGCGCATCGCTCACGGTGAAGAAACGCATCAGGATATGCGGCAGGCCCGCAGTACCGAACATCAGGCCGAGACCGAGCGAGAGCGCGGATATCGGGTCTTTCACCAGCCCGCCCGGGCTCATGATCGCTTCCCCTTTCGGGTGGACCGCCATCGCTTCGGTGAACAGGTTATTGAAGCTGAACCCGACGTGCTTCATCACCATAAAGGCCATAAAGCTGGCGCCGAACAGCAGCAATACCGCTTTGATGATCTGCACCCAGGTGGTTGCCAGCATGCCGCCGAACAGGACGTACATCACCATCAGCACGCCAACCAGCACCACCGCGACGTGGTAGTTCAGGCCGAACAGCAGTTCGATCAATTTACCCGCGCCCACCATCTGCGCAATCAGGTACAGCGCCACCACCACCAGCGAACCGCAGGCGGAGAGGGTGCGAATCGGACCCTGCTTCAGGCGATACGAGGCCACGTCTGCGAAGGTATAACGGCCCAGGTTGCGCAAGCGTTCGGCAATCAGGAACAGGATGATCGGCCAGCCGACGAGGAAGCCGAGGGAGTAGATCAGGCCGTCATAGCCGGAGGTGTAGACCAGCGCGGAGATCCCGAGGAACGAGGCGGCGGACATAAAGTCACCCGCGATCGCCAGCCCGTTCTGGAAGCCGGTAATGTTGCCGCCTGCGGTGTAGTAATCGTTACGGGAGCGCACGCGTTTCGACGCCCAGTAAGTGATATACAGCGTCAGCACCACAAAAATCAGGAACATCACAATCGCCTGCCAGTTGGTTGGCTGGCGCTGTACCTCGCCGGTAATCGCATCCGCCGCGTGGGCGGCAAAGGGAAGCGTGGCGGCGAGCGCCGTCAGAATTCTCTTCATGATGCTTTTACCTCTTGCAGTACCGCTTTATTAAGGCGATCGAATTCACCGTTCGCGCGCCAGACGTAAACGCCGGTCAGCACAAATGAAATCACAATTACGCCAATGCCAATGGGAATACCGCGCGTCACGCTGGTCCCCTCGTGCAGCGGGGTGCCCAGCCAGTGCGGCGCAAAGGCGATCAGCAGAATAAAGCCGACATAGATAATCAGCATGATGATGGAAAGGATGAAGGCAAACCGTTGCCGCTTATCGACGAGCTCCCTGTAGTGCGCACTATTCTCTATCTGCTGACAAATATCGTTATTCATCACAGAGTCTCCAAAGGTAAGGTAGGTTTGTTTTTAGTCCCCTCTCCCCTTTGGGGAGAGGGTTAGGGTGAGGGGCGGAAGGTGCGGTCTGATGCCCTCACCCCAGCCCTCTCCCACAGGGAGAGGGAGAAAACACTAGGAAGGCATCGCGATGGCCTGCTTCTCTTCGAGCAGTTTTTCCACCACGCCAGGATCCGCGAGCGTTGAGGTATCGCCGAGGTTGCTGGTGTCTCCAGCCGCGATTTTGCGCAAGATACGACGCATAATTTTGCCGGAACGGGTTTTCGGCAGCGAGTCGGTCCAGTGCAGCACGTCCGGCGTCGCCAGCGGGCCAATCTCTTTACGCACCCAGTTGCGCACCTCAGCGTAGAGCTCAGGCGACGGTTCTTCACCGTGGTTCAGGGTGACATAGGCGTAAATCGCCTGGCCTTTGATGTTGTGCGGAATGCCCACAACCGCCGCTTCGGCAATCTTCGGATGCGACACCAGCGCCGATTCAATCTCAGCGGTGCCCAGACGGTGGCCGGAGACGTTCAGCACGTCGTCCACGCGCCCGGTTATCCAGTAATAGCCATCTTCGTCACGACGCGCGCCGTCGCCGCTGAAGTACATGTTTTTAAAGGTCGAGAAGTAGGTCTGCTCGAAGCGATCGTGATCGCCGAACAGGGTACGCGCCTGACCAGGCCAGGAGTCAGTGATCACCAGGTTGCCTTCGGTGGCGCCTTCCAGCGGGTTGCCTTCGTTATCCACCAGCGCAGGCTGCACGCCGAAGAACGGACGGGTTGCGGAACCGGCCTTCAGCTGCGTGGCGCCCGGCATCGGGGTGATCATGAAGCCGCCGGTTTCGGTCTGCCACCAGGTGTCCATCACCGGGCATTTCTCGTTGCCGATTTTCTTCCAGTACCACTCCCAGGCTTCCGGGTTGATTGGCTCACCCACGGAACCGAGGATGCGCAATGAAGAGCGGTCAGTGCCTTCGATGGCTTTATCTCCTTCAGCCATTAATGCGCGGATAGCCGTTGGCGCAGTGTAGAGAATGTTGACCTGGTGTTTGTCGACCACCTCACACATACGCGCCGGGGTCGGCCAGTTTGGTACGCCCTCAAACATCAGCGTTGTTGCGCCACAGGCCAGCGGGCCGTACAGCAGGTAGCTGTGTCCGGTAACCCAGCCCACGTCGGCGGTACACCAGTAGATGTCGCCCGGATGGTAGTCGAAGACGTATTTGAAGGTGGTGGCCGCATAGACCAGATAGCCGCCGGTGGTGTGCAGTACGCCTTTCGGCTTACCGGTGGAGCCGGAGGTATAAAGAATGAACAGCGGATCTTCTGCGTTCATCTCTTCCGGTTGATGCTGGTCGCTCGCGTTCTCGATCAGGTCGCTCCACCACAGGTCGCGCCCCTCGTTCCAGTCGATTTTGCCGCCGGTACGCTTAAGGACGATGACGTTACTGACCGTTTTGACGTTCGGGTTTTTCAGCGCTTCGTCGACGTTTTTCTTCAGTGGGATACCGCGCCCGGCGCGCACGCCTTCATCGGCGGTGATCACCAGTTTTGAACTGGAATCGACAATACGGCCCGCAACCGCCTCTGGCGAGAACCCGCCGAAAATCACCGAGTGGATCGCACCGATACGCGCGCAGGCCAGCATGGCCACCGCCGCTTCCGGCACCATCGGCATATAGATAGCGACCACATCGCCTTTTTTAATGCCTTTTTCCAGCAGGACGTTGGCGAAGCGGCACACGTCGCGGTGCAGCTCTTTGTACGTAATATGTTTGCTTTGCGAGGCGTCATCGCCTTCCCAGATGATGGCTGTCTCATTCCCGCGCTCGGCGAGGTGACGATCGAGGCAGTTCGCCGCCAGGTTAAGGGTGCCATCTTCATACCATTTAATGGAGACATTGCCGGGCGCAAAGGAGGTGTTCTTCACCTTCTGATAAGGTTTGATCCAGTCAAGGATATGGCCCTGCTCACCCCAGAAGGTGTCCGGGGCGGTGATAGACTGCTGATATTTCTCGTGGTACTGCTCCGGGGTGATCAGGCAACGGTCCGCAATATTTGCGGGAATGTCGTGTTTATGTATTTGGCTCATGGCTTTTTTTCTCCTTGTAAGATGTTAATAATATGTCGCAAAAACGTTAATTGTAGGGGCTTTACAAGCTTTGTTTATTATTTGGGCTACAGATCACGCATTGTTTGAAGAGTATGAAAAATGAGCGAATGAAACTTTGAAGGAAAATAATTGATGCTAACGATTATTCACATTTATGTTTAAAAAAGCGTTTTTATAACAAAAGGTTATTTATCAGAATTAGAACAAACTCCCGTCATCGTCGCTTTTGTGAGTGAAACGCGTCGTTCTTTAAGGCTTGCGCAACAGGTCGCGCAAATGATACTCATACGCCGCGTTAAAAAATCCCATAAACCAACGCAACACAATTCATACCCTTTCAGTATGTCTCCCTGTTCATGCAGTTTGAATGAATAAGGCGCTTCATTGAGGAAGTCAGTTTCTATGAAAAACGTTAAAGTCAGCCTTGCCTGGCAGATCTTAATCGCCCTTGTGCTGGGCATCTTGCTGGGCAGTTACCTCCACTATCATAGCGACAGCCGCGAATGGCTGATTGCGAACCTGCTCTCTCCGGCAGGGGATATCTTTATTCATCTGATCAAGATGATTGTGGTACCGATTGTGATCTCGACGCTGGTGGTCGGTATTGCGGGCGTCGGCGATGCGAAGCAGTTAGGCCGTATTGGTGCGAAAACCATTATCTATTTCGAAGTGATCACTACGGTTGCGATTATCCTCGGTATCACGCTGGCGAACGTGTTCCAGCCGGGTTCCGGGATCGATATGTCGCAGCTGGCCACGGTGGATATTTCGAAATACCAAAGTACGACCGCTGACGTGCAGAGCCATGCGCATGGCCTGATGGGCACTATCCTGTCGCTGGTGCCGACCAACATCGTGGCGTCGATGGCGAAGGGCGAGATGCTGCCCATCATCTTCTTCTCGGTGCTGTTTGGTCTGGGGCTCTCTTCCCTGCCGGCGACGCACCGTGAGCCGCTGGTGACCGTGTTCCGCTCTATCTCCGAAACCATGTTCAAAGTGACCCACATGGTGATGCGTTACGCGCCGGTAGGGGTGTTTGCGCTCATCGCGGTCACCGTGGCGAACTTCGGTTTTGCCTCCTTGTGGCCGCTGGCGAAGCTGGTGCTCCTGGTTCACTTCGCCATTCTGTTCTTCGCGCTGGTGGTGCTGGGGGTCGTGGCGCGTCTGTGCGGGCTGAGCATCTGGATCCTGATTCGCATCCTGAAAGATGAGCTGATTCTGGCGTACTCCACGGCAAGTTCTGAGAGCGTGCTGCCGCGCATCATTGAGAAGATGGAAGCCTACGGCGCGCCTGCCTCTATTACCAGCTTCGTGGTACCGACCGGCTACTCCTTTAACCTGGACGGTTCGACGCTGTACCAGAGCATCGCCGCTATCTTTATTGCGCAGCTGTACGGCATTGACCTGTCGCTGTGGCAGGAGATCGTACTGGTGCTGACGCTGATGGTGACGTCCAAAGGTATTGCAGGCGTTCCGGGCGTCTCCTTCGTGGTGCTGCTTGCAACGCTTGGCAGCGTCGGTATTCCGCTGGAAGGTCTGGCGTTTATCGCCGGTGTCGACCGTATCCTCGACATGGCGCGTACCGCGCTGAACGTGGTGGGGAATGCCCTGGCGGTGCTGGTTATCGCCAAGTGGGAACACAAATTCGATCGTAAAAAAGCGCTGGCGTATGAACGCGAGGTGCTGGGTCGTTTTGATAAGACGGCCGACCAGTAACATCCTAAGCCCGGTGGCGCTGCGCTTACCGGGCCTAGGAGTTTTATAGGCCGGGTAAGGCGAAGCCGCCACCCGGCACTTTACTCTCCGCTCAGCGCATCAAACTCTTCGCATCCGGTATCAAAGCCTTCAGTGCAGCTCAGGTTCAACCAGTACAGCGCTTTCTGTTTATTGGGCGTGATAAAGCCTTTCTCACCCTGCCTGAACAACATCCCTGCCCAGTACTCGGAGTAGCCCGTGCGTGAAAGTGCCGAGCTCCGCTTGAACCACGAGGCGGCCTGCACGTCGTCCTGGGCCACTTCAACGCCGTTGGCATAAATCAGCCCCAGCAGCATTTGCGCATCTACCGCAGAGTCGTTGTCGATATCTTCGGCCGCCGTTTGCAGCAGTTTGATGGCCTGAGGATAGTCAGTTTTACCTGCCTGAGTGTTGACCAGCACGCGCGCCAGCATGATCGCGCCGCGTTTGCTGCCTGCGATGGTTGCCTGCTGCGCCAGTGCCTTAGCTTGCGCATAATTTCCCTGGGTAAAGAGGATTTGCGAGAGCAGTCCCATGGCGTCGACGTCGCCACCTTTAGCGGCTTTCTCGGCCCACAGCGCGGCCTGCTTGCTGTCACCGGAGCTAAAGTATGTATCGGCCAAATAATACTGGGCACGGGCGTCACCCGCTTCAGCCTGTTCTTTGTACTGGCTGCCAATCTCGTCGGCACGGACAAGCGATGTAAAAAGTAACAACAACAGAAAAATATGTTTCATGGGTTCTTATCATCGGGGTACACGCCGCGCAGTATAATCGCGGCGACAGAAGAAAAAAATGGGTGCATTAAGACCTCAGCATCCTGCAAGCCGGGCGGAACAGTGGTTCCGCCCGTAGAGGTTAGCCTGCGTTACAGGCTAATTTAGCCGCCACCTCCTGATGTTCACCCTTTATTGAAAACTCGCATAACTTACCTCGAGTAATAAAGGTAAAGATCACTATCGTCAGGCAAATAATAAAGACGATGCCTAACGCAGTTTTTAATGGCGTCATGCCTTTTACTCCTTGTCAAAAAAAGAATAAGAGGCTACTCTCAACTTGTTCGGAGTTGAGGGAGTAGCCTCGGGTAAATGAAAATTTCCCGGGGCTTTCTACTTTCTGTCCCTCAACAATGCTCAAGACAGAAAGTCTTAAGCACCCGCCGTACATCTTATCCCTCTGAATTAAAATGAAAAGATGTAATTCTTTTTCGCGAAAATTACATTATTTCTGCGAGCCGCTTTCCAGACTAATAATTGATATATTTGATGAGTTAATCGGAAATAAAAAGGGAGTGAATATCTCACCCCCTTTATTCACTGATGAATTAACGGCTTCAACCCATTGCGCTTTCGCGCAGTCGGGCTTTCAGCTTGTTATATTCGTCAATGACATACTGTTCCGCTGCGTGCTGATCCGCAATCGGCTCTACGCGTACGGCGCAGTATTTATACTCCGGCGTTTTGGTTATCGGGCTTAAGTTCTCCGTGACCAGCTCGTTACAGGCGCCAATCCACCACTGGTAGGTCATATAGACCGCCCCTTTGTTCGGACGATCGCTGACCTGCGCACGGGTAATGATCCGGCCTTTGCGCGAGTTCACCCACACCAGCGCTTCGTCCTCAATGCCGAGGCGCGCTGCGTCGGCGGTGTTGATTTGCGCGTAGCCCGGTTCGTCCGCCAGCGCCGCCAGCGCGGCGCAGTTACCGGTCATTGAACGGCAGGAATAGTGGCCCACTTCACGCACGGTGGAGAGCACCATCGGATACTCGTCGGTGAGTTTATCGATCGGCGCGACCCAGTCGCAGGTGAAGAACTGCGCCAGCCCGTTCGGGGTGTCGAACTTCTCTTTAAAGAGGTATGACGTCCCCTGGTCGGCTTCGGACTCATCCCGGCACGGCCACTGGATGTATCCCAGCTCACCCATTTTTTCATAGGTTGCACCGTAGAAGTCCGGACATAGACTGCGCAATTCGTCCCAGATCTCCTGAGTGTTGTTGTAGTGCATCGGGTAGCCCATGCGGGTGGCGATTTCGCTGATGATCTGCCAGTCCGTTTTCAGGTCCCACTTCGGCTCGACCGCCTTAAAGAAGCGCTGGAAGCCGCGGTCTGCCGCCGTGTAGACGCCTTCATGCTCGCCCCAGGAGGTCGACGGTAAAATCACATCCGCCGCCGCCGCGGTTTTGGTCATGAAGATATCCTGGACAATCACCAGCTCCAGATCCTCAAACCCTTTGCGCACCGCAGACAGCTCGGCGTCGGTCTGGAGCGGATCTTCACCCATGATGTAGGCCGCACGCACCTCGCCGTGCGCCGCGCGGTGCGGCAGCTCGCTGATGCGATACCCGGTGTGTTCCGGCAGGCTTTCCACGCCCCAGGCCTTCGCGAATTTCTCGCGGTTTTCCGGGAACTTCACGTACTGGTAGCCCGGATAGGTATCCGGCAGCGCGCCCATATCGCAGGCACCCTGAACGTTATTCTGACCACGCACCGGGTTAACGCCGACGTGCGCTTTACCCAGATTGCCGGTCAGCATCGCGAGACTCGTCAGAGAACGCACGGTTTCCACGCCCTGATAGAACTGGGTCACGCCCATTCCCCACAGAATGGCGGCGGTTTTCGCCCCGGCATACATCCTGGCCGCCTGACGAATCTCCTGCGCGCTGACGCCGGTGATCGCTTCGACGGATTCAGGCGTATAACCTTCGACTATTTTCTTATACTCTTCAAAGCCTTCCGTACGGGTGGCGACAAACGCCTGGTCGTACAGGTTCTCCTCAATAATGACGTGCCCCATTGCGTTCAACAGCGCGATGTTCGAGCCGTTTTTCAACGCGATGTGCATGTCCGCAATGCGCGCGGTTTCAATTTTGCGCGGATCGCAGACGATGATTTTCGCCCCGTTCTGCTTAGCGCGAATAACGTGGTTCGCGACGATAGGATGAGAATCCGCCGGGTTATAACCAAAGATGAAGACGAGATCGGTGTTATCTATCTCGTTGATGGCATTACTCATTGCGCCGTTACCGACCGACTGGTGCAGACCTGCAACCGATGGGCCGTGTCAGACGCGAGCGCAGCAGTCGACGTTATTGGTCCCAATAACGGCGCGCGCGAATTTTTGCATCACATAGTTGGTTTCATTCCCCGTCCCGCGTGAAGAGCCGGTGGTCTGAATCGCATCCGGGCCATACTTGGCCTTGATGGCGCTCAGACGCGTGGCGACGTAATCCAGCGCCTCGCTCCAGGAGACGGATTCCAGCTTGCCGCCGCGCTCGCGGCGGATCATAGGGGTTTTCAGGCGCGGGGTGAGGATTTGGGTATCGTTAATAAAATCCCAGCCGTAGTAACCTTTCAGGCATAGCGTGCCCTGGTTGGTTTTCCCCTGTGCGGCCTCCGCCCGGACGATTTTGCCGTTATCGACCACCAGGTGGATCTTGCAACCTGAGGCACAATAAGGGCAAACCGTGACGACTTTTTTCATCAGTCTGCTCCAGTTAATCGAATCATTCGCACCCACTATGCAGCTTCTATGCCATGTTTTTTGTATGGGTACACCTTGACTTTACGGTCCCTTCGCGGTGAAAACCCTGACAAAAAGCAGCCAATCGTCAAAATTGACGTGTCGACAGGGCAGCGGATGTGACATGGGTTGAATTTCCGTCACTGAAAAAACCATTTGACTGGAGCCGACGGCAGAATGGTTCAGACTTAACATAATCCCCTGACGGAAGCATACGATGAAACCGGCGATCCTGGTGGTTGATGACGATACGGCAGTCTGCGAACTGCTTCAGGACGTGCTGAGCGAGCACGTCTTTAGCGTGCTTGTCTGCCATAACGGCCAGGATGCACTGCGGCAGGTACAGCAGGAGCCAAATATCGCGCTGGTGCTGCTGGATATGATGCTGCCTGATATCAATGGCTTACAGGTTTTGCTGCAGTTGCAAAAGCAGCGCCCGGCGCTACCGGTGATCATGTTAACCGGGCTGGGCAGTGAGTCAGACGTGGTGGTGGGGCTGGAGATGGGGGCCGATGATTATATTGGCAAACCGTTCAATCCGCGCGTGGTGGTCGCCCGCGTGAAAGCGGTGCTGCGCCGTACGGGCGTGCTGGCGGCAGAAGCCCCCGCAGCGCCGGTCGCGGGCATTGCTTTTAACGGGTGGACGCTCGATACCACCCGCTGTGAGCTGAGCGATCCGCAGCGCAATCCCGTCCCCTTAACCCAGGGCGAGTACGGCCTGCTGCTGGCGCTCACGCAAAATGCCCGTCGGGTGCTGAGCCGAGACAGGCTGCTTGAGCTGACCCACAGCGAAAGCGCCGACGTGTTCGATCGCACGATTGACGTGCTGATCATGCGCCTGCGCCGGAAAATAGAGGCTAACCCGCATCAGCCTGCGCTCATCAAAACGATCCGCGGGCTGGGTTACGTGTTTGCTACCGATGTGAGCCGGCCCGAGCAGGCGGCATAAGGCTTACGTTATCGCCGGAACAATGATGGCGGCAAAAATTGCGACGATGCACAGATACTTGAGGGCGTAATAGGCTTTACGGTTCCTTTTTTTCAGACGCTGTCCTCGTTCGCGGGCCGCATGAACGTATTTAAAAATGCGGTTAATGCCGCCGGTGCTGTCATTCTCGTCATTCGGTGAGCTGGCTGCGGACATCAGTGTGGTTCCCACCCAATGGTTAACCGCCTGCGCCCAGCGCCATTTCATCGGACGTTCAATATCACAGAAAAGAATAATGCGCGTTTGATCCGATTTATTCTCTGCCCAGTGGACGTAGGTCTCATCAAAAATAACGGCTTCACCATCCCGCCAGCTGTGGCGCTGCCCGTCAACTTCAATAAAGCAGCGGTCGTCGTTCGGTGTGAATAAGCCCAGATGGTAACGAACCGAGCCCGCATACGGATCCCGGTGCTTGCCAAGCTTTGCACCCGCCGGCAGCTCGGCAAACATGGCCGCCTTCACCGAGGGGATTTCACTCACCAGCCGGGTCGTCACCGGGCATAAAGACTGCGCAGAGGGGTGGGCATCGGCATACCATTTCAGATAAAAACGTTTCCAGCCGCGTTTAAAAAAAGTGTTAAAGCCAGCGTCGTTATTATTTTGCGCCGCCTTAATATGATGCTGTAAACGCAGGGCCTCTTCGCGAATAACCAGCCAGTTTTCCGTCAGCTTATTTAATTCCGGGAAGCGCTCTGTTTCAAAGAATGGCTGCCTGGCGGGCAGGGAAGAAAACGCCGTCATAAACATATTGATGGGCGCCATGAACGTCGAATGGTCAAAGAGCTGACGAGAAAGCGTCTGTTTTTCTTTGCCGCGTGAATGCGCATAAATAACGCTGATAATGAAAATACCGATGATGATGGCTGCGAACATTTTTCCCTTGTCCTCTTTCTATCTCATTTCGGAAAAGCGTGCGGGCAGAGTGCTGCCCACGCCGAATATGCCAGATGGAGAGAGTGTAGTTCGGGGATATAAAATTCATAGAACTGTAATGAAAAATCGCAATTTTTGTTAAATTAAGTGCTCTCGCGAATAAACGCCTGCAGCTCGGCCAGCGTTTTCGCGCCGTCAATTGCGTTGGCGGCCAGCAGGCTTGCGCGCGCGCAGGCGTGCGCCAGATAAATGCTCTCCGTGAGCGGGAGCGATTCGTGGCAGCCGTATAAAAACCCCGCGCAAAACGCATCGCCCGCGCCGACGCTGCCGACAATGTCTTTCTGCTCCAGCAACCATGATGGGATCCAGCGGCCTTGTTCACCCGGCGCTTCACCCCATGCGCCTTCCGGACAGTGGATCACCACCCGCTGACGCACGCCTGCCGCCAGCAGCTGCGTCGCGGCATCGGCGATATGGGCGATATTCAGCGCATCGTCGCCGTCGCGCATCTCAAGCCCGCTAAACTCCCCGGCTTCCAGCTCGTTAATCACCAGATAATCCAGATGGCGCAGGGCAGGGAGCACCAGCGGCTGATAGCGCGGGTCGCCCTTGCGGGACACCAGATCGAGCGACGTTTCATACCCCTGGTCGCGCATCTGCGCCAGCAGGCGCGCGCTGCGGGTGCCAAACTCGTCATCGGGCATATCCAGGCTGTCGAGCAGCAGCAGGTAGCCGAGATGGAAGATCTTCATCGATCCGTCTAAGCGATCGAAGGCGGGAAGATCCAGCAGGCGGTTGGCGCCCGGCGAGTGGAAGAAGGTGCGCTGTCCGCTGGGATCGGTCATGACCTGCGACATGGAGGTCGGGGCAAAGGTGGTGCGCTGCACGCGCTGGCGGTTGACGTGGTACTGGTCGAGCATCGCCAGAATGTAGTCCCCGTCGGCATCTTCACCAATCAGCCCCACTGCCTGCAGCGACAGGCCAACGTGCATTTTTGCCAGCGTCAGCAGCACGTTGAGCGGCGCGCCGCCGGTTGAGCGTTCGCTGTGGGTGATTTCCGCCAGCCAGCCGCGCTCCGGCCACTGCACGATCTGGTGGACGTGATCCACCAGCATGTTGCCTGCGGCGATGATGCCTTTGCGTTCCATTATGCCTGCCCCGCGCTGCCGAAGATGCGCATCTGTTCGGCAACCGTATCGGTAATCGCCTCTTCTATCCCCAGCAGCAGCTCGGCAAACTCATCGTACAGCGGCTGGCGGTTCGCCATGCGCTGCTCAACGGCGGCGAGTGCGGCCTGCGACATGCCGGTGTAGAAGTTGATTTTATGTATGCCGAGCTCGATGGCGCGGCGGAAGTCGGCATCGCTAATCCCGGAGCCGCCGTGTAAAACCAGCGGCAGCCCCGTCTGCTGGCGAATGGCGTCCAGGCGTGGGAAATCGAGTTTCGGCTCGCCCTTGTATTTGCCGTGCGCGTTGCCGATGGCCACCGCCAGCGCGTCAATGCCGGTTGAATCGACAAATTCGCGCGCCAGCTGCGGGTCGGTAAAGAACGCTTCATCCGCATGCCCGTACAGCGCGCCGCCTTCATCGCCACCGACCGCGCCCAGCTCCGCTTCCACCGACACGCCGACCGCGTGGCACATCTTCACCACCTCCCGCGTCTGGCGAATGTTCTCCTCATAGCTTAGCGTAGAGCCGTCAAACATCACCGAGCTGAACCCTAAGCGCAGGGCGCGCACCACCGCCTCGAAATGCAGGCCGTGGTCGAGGTTGAGCACCACGGGAATATCGTGACGGGCGGCCTCGAACTTCACCGTTTCGACAAGCGAATCCAGAGAAACGTACTTAAAATGCACTTCGGCGATGTTGATGATAAACGGCGAGCGTTCCTGCTTCGCGGCGGCGAACAGCGCGCGCAGGAAGTGGGAGTCGAGCACGTTAAACGCGCCCAGCGCGTAGCGATGCGCCCTGGCGTGCTCCAGACCGTCGGCAAGAGAGATCAATGGCATCATTTACTCCTTATATCCGAAACAGGTTGTACTCGTTGCACAGCACCAGCAGCGCCGGTTCGTCTTCTTCGATGTTGTTATAGCGGGCAACGGGCTGCAAAAAGTGGTTGTCGTGCTCGTCGTCGTTTACCGATGACACCTCCCCAACCAGCACGTCGCCGAAGCCGCGTTCGCCCCAGAAGCTGTGGTACAGACCGGGTGTCAGACAGATGCTTTCCCCTGGCATGAGGCGCAGCTGGCTGCCGGGCGCGTGGGTCTGACGACAGCCGTCGACGGTGACCGTCACGTCGGTGTTTTCCGTCTCTTCATGCGCCCCGGCATTCCATAACTCAATAATCAGATTCCCGCCGCCCCGGTTGATGATGTCTTCCCGCTTGCGCCAGTGAAAATGCATTGGCGTCACCTGACCGTCGCGCACGTGCATAATTTTTTCGGCATAGCACTTTTCATATGGCACGCCGTTGGGCGAGCCGTTGCGCAGGGTAAACAGCGTCAAGCCCTCAGCGGCAAAGCTGTTGCCGCCGAACGCCGTCACGTCCCAGCCGAGCTTGAGGTCGAACACTTCCTGCCATGCGGCCTGGTCAAGCTGCTGCCATTTTGTGGGCGGGAAGCTGGCAAACGGCGGGAGATGCACGTCGTGCATGGAAA
This sequence comes from Enterobacter cloacae complex sp. SHL009, assembly GCF_049237205.1. Taxonomy (NCBI): domain Bacteria; kingdom Pseudomonadati; phylum Pseudomonadota; class Gammaproteobacteria; order Enterobacterales; family Enterobacteriaceae; genus Enterobacter; species Enterobacter cloacae complex sp. SHL009. The sequence goes on along the minus strand of NZ_JBMKIW010000011.1, from coordinate 26,624 downwards.
AGAACTGTCGCGTGTGGCCGAGAATTTCATTGATGTCGGAGCGTTTCATGGGGACTCCTGGCTTTTATTGCAAAACCTTAGCACTCACCCGGCCCTCTCCCTTGAGGGAGAGGGGGAGTAAGTTCCCTCTCCCTGTGGGAGAGGGTTAGGGTGAGGGCATCAGGCCGCACCGAAGTTACTTAACCGTCCAGCCCTTATAGGTACCGACGTTCTTTTTATCGATCATCGTCACCGGGATTAGCACAGGCGCTTTCGGCGCAGGTTTACCCTGTAGAATGTCATAGCCGATCTCCACCGCTTTTGCCGCCATCACCTGCGGATCCTGCGCCGGGGTTGCGACAAACAGCGAGTTTTCGCGCTTCAGCGCTTCCTCACCGTCCGGGGAACCATCCACGCCGACGATAAAGAACTCGTTGCGCTGAGCCTGCTTCGCGGCCAGATCGGCACCGATCGCCGTCGGATCGTTAATCGCAAACACGCCGTCGATCTTCGGATTGGCCGCCAGCAGGGAGGTCATGACCTCCAGACCGCCTTCACGACTGCCCTTGGCGTTTTGGTTATCCGAAAGCACCTTGATATCCGGATGTTTTTTGAATTCCGTCTGACAGCCTTCCACGCGGTTTTGCACCGCAGAGACCGGCGGTCCGTTGATGATCACCACGTTGCCTTTGCCTTTCAGGCGATCGGTAATGTACTTACAGGCCATTTCGCCCGCCTGGGTGTTATCGGAGGTGATGGTCGCATCCGCCCCTTCCGCCGCCACGTCAACCGCAACGACCACGATCCCAGCGTCCTTCGCGCGCTTCACCGCCGGGCCGATCCCTTTGGAGTCCGCAGCGTTGAGGATGATCATGTCCACCTTCGCAGCAATAAAGTTGTCGATCTGCGCCACCTGCTGGCCCAGATCGTAACCGCTGGAGACCAGCGTCACTTTGACGTTATCGCCAGCCAGCTTGCGCGCTTCCAGCTCGGCACCTTTGGTGATCTGCACGAAGAACGGGTTGGCCAGGTCGCCCACCGTCACGCCGATGGACTTCAGATCTTTTGCCTGCGCAAACGGCGTTGCGGCGAGCAGCGCGCCAGCACAGAGCGCGGTCACTAACGGTTTCAAACGCATATGGTTTTCCTCGAAGCTGTAGGGTTTTGTTGTTATGCACTTTGATGGTGTCGGGTACGGTATTTGTCGATCAGCACCGCTATGATGATCACCGCCCCTTTGATCACCAGCTGCCAGAAGTAGGAGACGCCCATCAGCGTCATGCCGTTATTGAGTGTGGCGATGATCAGCGCGCCGACCAGCGTGCCGGTGATCGTGCCGATCCCGCCGACGAAGCTGGTGCCGCCGAGGATCACCGCCGCAATCGCATCCAGCTCGTAGCCCGTGCCGAGGTTGCCGTTGGCGCTGTAGAGGCGCGAGGCGCTCATCACTCCGCCAAGCCCGGAGAGCAGGCCGCTCATGCCGTAGACAAACAGCAGCACCAGCCAGACCTTAATGCCGGTCAGTCGCGCTGCCTGCATGTTGCCGCCCACCGCATAGATGTGGACGCCGAGCGTGGTGCGGCGCAGGATGAACCAGCAGATAGCAATGACCGCCAGCGCGATTACCACCAGCCACGGAATCGGGCCGAGGTAGTTATTGCCGATCCACTCGAAGCTGATGTTGGAGTTAATGACCGTCGTGCCGTCCGCCAGCAGATACGCCGCGCCGCGCAGCGCCGTATAGGTGCCGAGGGTCACGATAAAGGGCGGCAGCCCCGCAAAGGCCACCAGCGCGCCGTTGAACAGTCCCAGCACCATGCCGAGCATCAGCGCGGCCGGAATGGAGAGCATGGCAAATTCAGGGATAAGCGAGACCACCATCGCCGCTACCGCCGTGGTGCCTAGAATCGAGCCCACGGAGAGGTCAATCCCGCCGGTTAGGATGATGAAGGTCATTCCCGCCGCCAGCACGATGTTGATCGACGCCTGACGGGTAATGTTGAGCAGGTTGCTCTCGGTGAAGAAGTTCGGGGCGATAAAGCCAAATACCGCCACAATCAGGATAAGAATCGGCAGGATACCGACCGTTTGCATCAGATCGCTCATCAGCATTTTTTTGGCGGAGGCGGATTTCGCCACCTGCTGCGGATGGGTTGGAGTTGTCATGATTGCACCGCCTGATGATGAGTGTCGTTCACGCCGGTTGCCAGCGTCATAATGTTTTCCTGAGAGATGTCGCGCCCGTGGAGTTCACCCGCAATGCTGCCTTCCCGCATCACGTACACCCGGTCGCTCATGCCCACCACTTCCGGCAGCTCGCTGGAGATCATTAAAATCGCCACCCCTTTGCGCGCCATCTGGTTCATGATGCGGTAGATCTCGCTTTTCGCGCCGACGTCCACGCCGCGCGTGGGTTCGTCCAGGATCAGAATGCGCGGGCCGATGGCCACCCAGCGGGAGATAAGCAGCTTTTGCTGATTGCCGCCTGACAGCCCGCCCGCCCGCACCTGCGAATGGGGTACGCGGATGTTGAGCAATGCAATGGCGTCATCGGAAATCGACTGGGCTTTTTTGCGGTTTAACATACCGAAGGTCGCGTCGCGCTCCAGCGTCGCCATGGTGATGTTCTCCTGCGCCGCCAGCTCCAGAAACAGCCCCTGCTCCTTGCGGTTTTCGGTGAGAAAACCGATGCCGTTTTCGATGGCCGCACGCGGGGAGTGGATCACCACCGGCTCGCCGTCGACCTCAATCATGCCGCCGGTGGCTTTACGCACGCCGAAGATAAGCTGCGCCAGCTCGGAGCGTCCGGCCCCGACCAGGCCCGCCAGCCCAACGATTTCACCGGAACGCACCTGCAGGCTGCACGGCTGTACTTTTTTACCGTCGGTGAGGTGGTGGACGTTGAGACGCGGGCTGCCGAGGGGAATATCACGCTCCTTGTTGAACAGGTCGCTTAACGGGCGGCCCACCATCATGCGCACCAGCTCGGAGGCGTTTAGCTTGTCGCGCGTCAGGCTGCCGACGTACTGCCCGTCGCGCAGAACGCTGACGCGGTCAGAAAGTTCATACACTTCCGCCATGCGGTGGCTGATATAGATGATCGCCATCCCTTCATCGCGCAGGCGCAAAATCAGTTCAAACAGGCGGTGGGTTTCCCGCGAGGAGAGGGCGGCGGTGGGTTCATCCATCACCAGAATGCGGCTGTTGCGGTGCAGCGCGCGGGCAATTTCCACCTGCTGCTGCTCGGCAATGGTCAGCTTCATCACCAGGTCGGTAGCATTGAACTGTGCGCCGAGGCGCTCAATCACCGCCTGCGCCTGGGCGGCCATCTCTTTGCGCTGCACCATCCCGCCGCGCGACAGCTCGCTGCCAAGAAAGATATTTTCGGCAACGGTCAGGTTGGGCGCGAGCTGCATCTCCTGATAAATCAGGGTAATGCCTGCGGCCAGCGCATCTTTCGGCCCTTTAATGTGAAACGGCTGACCGTCGATCAGGATCTCACCGCTGGTGGCGGTATAGGCTCCCGCGAGGATTTTCATCAGCGTGCTTTTTCCCGCGCCGTTTTCGCCCATCAGCGCGTGGATCTCTCCGGGAAAGACCGTCAAATCCACACCCTTGAGCGCGTGGAAACTGCCAAACGTTTTGGCAATGCTGCGCATCTCTAATACCGGGGTTCTGCTCATGGCGGATCTCCTGCGAATGCCGATATCTGCACTTCATCACAGGTGCGTAAATGCAAAATGTCAGAAGCTGTTCATATTTGTCATAGTTATGAATAGCTAATCGCCATCACATTTTCCTTTTCCCTCTCCCGGTGGGAGAGGGACAGGGTGAGGGCACCAAACCACTCAGGAGCCCAAACCATGCCATCACGCCGTCCGCCCTTTTTCGCCAGCGCCCGAGGCCGCCTGCTGATTTTTAATCTGCTGGTGGTCGCCGTGACGCTAATGGTGAGCGGCGTGGCGGTGCTTGGCTTTCGTCACGCCAGTCAAATCCAGGAGCAGGTTCAGCAGCAAACGCTGGACGATATGACCGGAAGCATGAACCTGGCCCGCGATACCGCCAACGTGGCGACGGCGGCGGTGCGGCTTTCACAGGTCGTCGGGGCGCTGGAGTACAAAGGCGAAGCCGAGCGCCTTAAGCAGACGCAAATGGCGCTGCGCCGCTCGCTGGAACAGCTTGCGGATGCGCCGCTGGCGCAGCAGGAGCCGGCGCTGGTGGCGCGCATTATTCAACGAAGCAATGAGCTACAGCAGAGCGTGACGGAGATGCTTGAGCGCGGACAGCGCCGCCATCTGGAGCGTAACGCGCTGCTGAGCTCGCTGTATCAAAGCCAAAGCTACCTGCGTCATCTGCAGGACATCAACCGCCGTTACGACAGCAACGTGCCGGATGCGCAGCAGCTGATGGAGATGGACCGGCTGATCGCCGCCGCCATCGACACTCCTTCGCCTCGCGCGACCGTTCAGCAGCTGGACGCCGTGGCCGCAGCGCTGCCCCGGAGTGCCGTACAGCCGGTCGTGAAGGAGGTTCTGCCAGATTTTAACGCCGAGTTAGGCAAGCTCGCCCCGCTGTCGAAGCAGCTGGAAGAGAGCGACCTGGCGATAAGCTGGTATATGTTCCACATCAAGGCGCTGGTGGCGATCCTCAACAGCGATATTAATCAGTACGTCGGGCAGGTGGCGCAGGCCTCCCGGCTTCGCACTGCCCAGAGCCATCACGAGCTGCAGTCCATTAGCGTGTTTATCAGCATCTTCGCCGTGCTGGCGCTGATCATCACCGGGTGCGCCTGCTGGTATATCTACCGCAATCTGGCCTCTAACCTGACGGCAATTTCCCGGGCGATGTCGCGCCTTGCTCACGGCGAACAGGACGTGTCCGTTCCCGCCCTCCAGCGGCGCGATGAGCTGGGCGAGCTGGCGCGCGCGTTTAACGTGTTTGCCCGCAATACCGCCTCGCTTGAGCACACCACGCGCCTGCTGAAAGAGAAAACCACGCAGATGGAGATCGACCGCGTTGAGCGTCAGGGGCTGGAAGAGGCGCTGCTGCACAGCCAGAAGATGAAGGCGGTCGGACAGCTGACCGGCGGGCTGGCGCATGATTTTAACAACCTGCTGGCGGTGATCATCGGCAGCCTTGAGCTCACCGACCCCGAATCGAAAGACGCGCCGCGCATTACCCGGGCGCTGAAGGCGGCCGAGCGTGGTGCCTTACTGACGCAGCGCCTGCTGGCATTTTCCCGCAAGCAGTCCCTGACGCCGCATGCGGTAGAAATGCTGCCGCTGCTGGAGAACCTCCGGGAACTGATGCGCCACTCCCTGCCTGCCACCCTGAGCCTGGAGATTGAAGCGCAAACCCCGGCATGGCCCGCGTGGATTGACGTTAGCCAGCTGGAAAACGCCATCATCAACCTGGTGATGAACGCGCGCGATGCGATGGAAGGGCAAAGCGGGGTGATTAAAATCCGGACCTGGAATCAGCGCGTCACCCGCAGCGACGGGCGCAGGCAGGATATGGTGGCGCTGGAGGTGATTGACCGCGGCAGCGGCATGTCGCAGGAGGTGAAATCCCGGGTCTTTGAACCGTTCTTCACCACCAAGCAGACCGGAAGCGGAAGCGGGTTAGGCCTGTCGATGGTCTACGGCTTTGTCCGCCAGTCCGGCGGGCGCGTGGAGATTGAAAGCGCGCCGGGGCAGGGAACGACCGTGCGGCTTCACCTCCCGCGCTCGACGCTGCCCGCTGCTGCAGTTGATGAAGCATTATCTGCCACCGCCTCCGTCGATAGCGAGCGGCTGGTGCTGGTGCTGGAAGATGAGGCGGATGTCCGTCAGACCCTGTGCGAACAGCTGCACCAGCTTGGCTATCTGACGCTCGAAGCGGAAAACGGCGAGCAGGCGCTGAACATGCTGGCGGCGTCGCCGGATATTGGCATGTTTATCAGCGACCTGATGTTGCCGGGAAGCCTGAGCGGAGCCGAGGTGATTAGCCATGTGCGTAATCATTATCCGCAGCTTCCGGTGCTGCTGATCAGCGGCCAGGATTTACGGCCTGCGCATAATCCTCAGCTGCCGGACGTTCCGTTACTGCGTAAGCCGTTTACGCGGGTGCAGTTGGCTCAGGCGCTGCGCAAGGTAATGGTAATTTGAGATTCCTCCGCTACCCCCGTTTCCTGCCGTTGATTATCGTAAAGCCAGTTCACCTGCGAGTCTGGCCTTATGAAACGTTACTCAACTGCTCTGTTATTCGGTCTGCTGTCTCTCACCAGCCAACTGGCTCATGCCGACATTGTTGATGATGCTATTGGCAACATTCAGCAGGCGATCAACGATGCCTATAACCCCAGCAGCAGCCGCAGCAATGACGACGACGATCGTTATGACCGCAGCCGTCAAATCGACAGTCGACAGTACGACGATCGTCGTCGGCAGCTCGAAGACCGACGCCGCCGTTTAGATGAACGTCAGCGTCAGCTGGATGACGATCGCCGTCGGTTAGAAGAGGATGAGCGCAGGTTAGAAGACGATTACGATCGAGGCTGAGTGCGGCCTGTTGCCCTCACCCCAACCCTCTCCCACGGGAGAGGGAGAAAACCTAATCCAGCACCAGCACCATCCCGTCATAGCCCGCTTCTATGCCCTGCGGCAGCGGGTTATCCATCATCCACACGTCAAACTGATGGCTGATGTGCGTCAGGATCACCTGCGGGCAGCCAATCGCCTCGTTTAACGCAATCACGGTATTTAAGTCGCAATGGTTTCGCGGCGTTTCGTCGCGCGGTTCATGGCTGCAGTCGATAATTATTGCCTGCGGCTGATTGTTGAGCAGGAACTTCACCGTTTTTTCCGGCAGTCCGGCGGTATCGGAAAGCCAGGCCACGCGGCTGTGGGCCGATTCCAGCAAATACCCGAAGGTCAGTTTCGAATGGTTGAGCGGCAGCGGCGTGACCCGCAGACCCTGAAGCTCAAACATCACAAACGGTTCGACCGTGTGGCTGAAATCCAGAATGCCGGGGTGTTTAAACAGATCGTCGCACCCGGCGTCGTCCGGCGGACCGTAAACCGGGATCGTCGCCCCCACGCCCCAGCGCAGGGGGAACAGCCCCTGAACGTGATCCATATGGTAATGGGTGAGCAAAAACTGCTGGAAGCTGCCCGCCGGCCAGCCGTCCATCAGGTGCGGAATACCGGCATCCAGCAGGGTGACGGCATCGTTGAATTTCACCACCGCGCTGCACGGGCGACGGCGATAGTTGTCCTGCAGGCGCGCCCGGCGGCAGGCCGCGCAGTCGCAGCCAAAGACCGGCACCAGCTGGGCGCCACCCGTTCCCGTCAACGTGATGGTCAGACTCATAGCGCACCTCTACAGCGGTTTGGTGAATCGGAAATGGCTCTGCGTGTATCCTTCACGAACGTAAAAACGGTGCGCGTCGGTGCGCTTCACGCTGGTGGAAAGTTCGGTCAGCTCCGCGCCGGCCTGTCGCGCCACCTCTTCCGCCCAGGCCAGCAGCTGACTTCCGACCTTTAACCCTCGCGCCTGCGGCATCACCACCAGCTCCTGGATCTCGCCGATCCAGCGCGCATGGTGCAGGTGAAACTGCATATGCAGACCGATCATGCCGATGACCTGTCCCTCTCTCTCCGCAAGCTGGTAGCGCATGTTGCGATCCTGCAGATTGGCAAGAAACCCGGCGTGGAACGCCTGATGATCGAACTCTGCCTGCTTCAGTTCGCAGATCAGGGCATAGACAATCTGCGCATCGTCGGCGGTGGCGGGGCGAAGCTGGCAGTCAGGCATGCTGTTTCTCCTTCTGACGGATAAGCGATAAAAAGGTATCGACTGACTGTAGCAAACTTCCGTCGTTATTGAGGATGTGGCAGTCCGACGGGGCATAGCGGGCCGCGCGCTCAAGCCGCAGATCGATCTCACGGGCTGATTCACGCCCCCGGTTCTGCAACCGGCTGCGCAGGACGTCCGGCGAAACCTGCAGACAGACCGGCAGCAGGGCCGCCTCATAGCGGGCGCGCGCCTGTGGCAGATGCGCACGCGAGCCGTTAACCAGCACGTCAAAACCCGCGTGCAGCCAGAGGTCGATTTCGATGCCCACGCCATAGTAAAAGCCGTTGGCATGCCAGCTCAGCGCCAGCAGGTTTTGCCCGGCACGGATGAAAAACTCCTGCTCGCTCAGGGCGATATAGTTTTCACTCCCGGCATTGGCCGCGCGGGTAATATAGCGGTGCGCGACCAGCAGCTGCGGATGTTCCCGCTGCCGTAAGGCGGACAGCAGACTGTCCTTACCGGAGCCGGAGGGCCCCATTAACCAGATGAGCCTTCCCATCAGAACACCCTTTTTCCCTGACGCCAGACGTGGTCGATATGAACGTGCTCGCCCTTGCGGTGGGCGAGTACCAGATCCGCGCGTTTACCCTCGGCGATTTCCCCGCGATCCTGAAGATTAAGCGCCGAGGCCGGGTTTTTCGTCACCAGTCGAATCGCCTGCGGCAGCGTAAAGGTGTTGTTCTCGTCGTCGGCAACCCGGAATGCCGCGTCGAGCAGACTGGCGGGGTAATAGTCGGACGAGAGGATATCCAGCAGGCCGAGGGAAGCGAGCCTGCTTGCCGCGACGTTGCCGGAGTGCGAGCCGCCGCGCACGATGTTCGGTGCGCCCATCAGCACGTTCATGCCATGCCTGCGGGAGGCTTCAGCCGCCTCGAACGTGGTGGGAAATTCGGCGATAACGCTGCCAAGCTGGTGGGATTCGAGCACGTGATCGTGTGTGGCATCGTCATGGCTGGCCAGCGCGATATTACGGTCCCGGCACATCGCCGCAATCCTGAGACGGTTAGGCTGCGACCACCGTGCCGCAAGCGCCAGCTGCTCCTCCTCGTAGCGCGCCATCTCCGCATCGCTGAGAGAATATTTGCCCTGATAGTATTCACGATACTTTTCAATGTTGGCGAACTGGCGCTGCCCCGGCGAGTGGTCCATCAGGGAGACCAGCGAGACCGGCTCGCGTCCGACCAGCTTTTCAAACAGCGGCAGGGTGGTGTGGTGCGGCAGCTCGCAGCGCAGGTGCAGACGGTGCTCGGCGCGGTTGAGGCCGCGTTTTTGCGTCTCCTCCACGGCGTTGATCATCTTCTCCAGATTCTCCAGGCGATCGCCGCCGTCGCGCACGTCGCCAATCGCCACCGCGTCCAGCACGGTGGTGATGCCGCTGGCGACCATCAGCGCGTCGTGGCTGCTCATCGCCGAATGGGCGGGCCAGTCTACCTTCGGGCGCGGGGTGAAAAATTTGTCCAGATTATCGGTATGCAGCTCAATCAGCCCCGGCAGCAGCCAGCCGCCTGCACCGTCCATCGCTTCAGAAGTACGGCTCTGGGTTTCGGCAAAGGCGCGAATAACGCCTTCATGAACTTCAACCGAGCCATCAACGACTTCATTTTCCAGCACCAGCCTGACGTTATTGATAATCATGCGTTTGTCCCCATCGGGTGCAATCTGTCCGCCACGCGGCTGCGTACGGTTTCGTCGTGGAAGATCCCGACGATCGCCGCGCCGCGAGCTTTGGCCTGTTCGATCAGCTCCACCACGGCGGCGCTGTTTTTACCGTCGAGCGAGGCGGTGGGTTCATCCAGAAGTAAAATCGGGTAGTCGACGATAAATCCGCGGGCGATATTGACGCGCTGCTGCTCGCCGCCGGAAAAGGTCGACGGGGCGAGATGCCACAGGCGCTCCGGCACGTTGAGGCGCGTCAGCAGGCTGGCGGCTTTGGTGGCGCAGGCTTCTCGCGGCACGCCCAGATCCAGCAGGGGCTGCATCACCACGTCCAGGGCGGAGATCCGCGGGATCACCCGCAGAAACTGGCTCACCCAGCCGATCGTCGTGCGGCGCACTTCCAGCACTTTACGCGCGGGGGCCTGCACCAGATCGACCCACTCATCGTTGTGGCGAATACGGATGTGGCCTTCATCCGGCAGATAGTTGGCATACAGGGAGCGCAGCAGGGTGGATTTTCCGCTGCCGGAATGGCCGTGCAGCACCACGCATTCACCGCGGCTGACCTCTAACGAGGCATTTTGCAGCACCGGCAGGCGCACGCCGTTTTGCTGGTGGAGCACAAAGGTCTTACTTACGTTTTCTACGCGGATCATGTTGGCCTCTTAATTCTGCAATACGGACGACACCAGCAGCTGGGTGTACGGATGGTGCGGATCGTCGAGCACCCGGTCGGTTAACCCACTTTCCACCACCTGGCCCTGCTTCATCACCAGCAGACGGTCCGCCAGCAGGCGCGCAACGCCTAAATCGTGGGTGACAATCACCACCGCCAGGTTCAGATCCACCACCAGGCCACGCAGCAGATCGAGCAGGCGGGCCTGCACCGAGACGTCCAGCCCGCCGGTGGGTTCATCCATAAATACCAGCTTCGGATGGGTGACCAGGTTGCGCGCAATCTGCAGGCGCTGCTGCATCCCGCCGGAGAAGGTTGTCGGCAGGTCGTCGATGCGCGAGGCGGGGATTTCCACATCGATCAGCCAGTGCTGGGCGGTGGCGCGGATATTGCCGTAGTGGCGCGCGCCGGTGGCCATCAGGCGTTCACCGATGTTGCCCCCGGCGGAGACCTGACGGCGCAGGCCGTCCATCGGGTGCTGATGCACCACGCCCCACTCGGTGCGCAGCAGGCGGCGGCGTCCGGCCTCGCTCATGCCGTACAGCGAGGCGCCCTCATACAAAATGTCGCCGTTCTGCGGCGTCAGGCGCGCGGAGATGGACTTCAGCAGGGTGGTTTTGCCGGAGCCGGACTCGCCGACGATCCCCAGCACTTCGCCCGGCCACAGCTCGAACGACACGTCGCTAAAGCCTTTGCCCGGCGCATACAGGTGAGTCAGGTTATTAACCGAAAGCAGCGGTTTCATTGGCCGTTCGCCTCGCTCTGTTGGCGGCAGTAATCGGTGTCGGAGCAGACAAACATCCGTTTGCCCGTATCGTCCAGCACCACTTCGTCCAGATAGCTGTGTTTGGATCCGCAGATGGCGCACGGCTCGTCCCACTCCTGCACCGTAAACGGGTGATCGTCGAAATCCAGGCTTTCGACACGCGTATAAGGCGGGACAGCGTAGATGCGTTTTTCGCGCCCGGCGCCGAAAAGCTGCAGGGCGGGCATCATGTCCATCTTCGGGTTATCGAATTTTGGGATTGGCGACGGGTCCATCACGTAGCGCCCGTTCACCTTCACCGGGTAGGCGTAGGTGGTGGCGATATGGCCGAAGCGGGCGATATCCTCATACAGCTTCACCTGCATGACGCCGTACTCTTCCAGCGCGTGCATGGTGCGGGTTTCCGTTTCGCGCGGCTCGATAAAGCGCAGCGGCTCCGGGATCGGCACCTGGAAAATCAAAATCTGATCTTCTGTGAGCGGGGTTTCCGGGATGCGGTGTCGGGTCTGGATCAGCGTGGCGTCTTCGGTTTTTTCGGTGGTATTGACGCCGGTGACGCGCTGGAAGAAGCTGCGGATCGACACGGCGTTGGTGGTGTCGTCCGCGCCCTGGTCGATGACCTTCAGCACGTCCGCCTCGCCGATCACGCTGGCGGTAATCTGGATGCCGCCCGTGCCCCAGCCGTAGGGCATCGGCATTTCGCGGCCGCCGAACGGCACCTGATAGCCCGGAATGGCCACCGCTTTTAAGATGGCGCGGCGGATCATGCGTTTGGTTTGCTCATCCAGATAGGCAAAGTTGTAGCCGCTTAAGTTAGCCATTTTTGCGCTCCCGTTGCAGGCGTTTCAGCAGTTCCAGTTCGGCCTGGAAATCGACGTAGTGCGGCAGCTTGAGGTGCGAGACAAAACCGGCGGCCTCAACGTTATCCGCGTGGGCCAGCACGAACTCTTCGTCCTGCGCCGGGCCTGCAACGTGCTCGCCGTAGTCCGGTGCCTGCAGGGCGCGGTCGACCAGCGCCATGGCCATGGCCTTGCGCTCGCCGAGGCCGAATACCAGCCCGTAGCCGCGGGTAAAGTGCGGGTCTTCGTCTTCCGGGGCGACGAAACCGTTGACCATTTCACACTCGGTCATCAGCAGTTCGCCGACGTTCACCGCAAAACCCAGCTCTTCCGGTACGATCTCGACGTCGATGTAGCCGCTGCGAATTTCGGCTGCAAACGGGTGGTTGCGCCCGTAGCCGCGCTGGGTGGAGTAGGCCAGCGCCAGCAGATAGCCTTCGTCGCCGCGCATCAGCTGCTGCAGGCGGGACGAGCGCGAGCACGGGTAAACCGGCGGCGTGCGGGTGATGTCATCCGGCTGCGCGCCAGAATCTTCTTCCGCCTTCGCCAGGCCCTGTTTTGCCAGCAGGCTGAAGACGTGCGGAGACGGTTCCTGTTCGGCGTCGGAGGTGCTGAGCGTCGGCGCTTCGCCGTTCGCCAGCAGGGTAAAATCCAGCAGGCGGTGGGTGTAGTCGTACGTGGGGCCAAGCAGCTGGCCGCCGGGAACGTCTTTATAAACGGCAGAAATGCGGCGTTCCAGGCGCATCTCCGCCGTGTTCACCGGCTCGCTTACCGCCAGTCTGGCAAGCGTGGTGCGGTAGGCGCGCAGCAGGAAGATGGCTTCCACGTTGTCGCCGCTGGCCTGCTTCAGGGCCAGCGCCGCCAGCTCGCGGTCGGCAATGCCGCCTTCGGTCATCACCCGGTCGACGGCGAGGTTTAGCTGCTGTTCAATCTGGGCGACGCTCAGCTCGGGAAGCCGTTCATCGCCCCGTCGTCTGTGCGCCTGTAGCGCATGGGCGGCGGCGATGGCCTTCTCGCCCCCTTTGACGGCAACGTACATCAGCACACCTCCACGTGGGTGGTCCGCGGGATTGCCAGCAGGCGCTCGCCGCAGGTCAGGATCAGGTCAATGCCCAGCGGGAACGGGTGCGGGCGCTCGGTCAGCTCGTGAATGATGCACTCCGGCAGCTGCGGCGCGACCATGCGCTCGTCGGCGATGCCTGCCCCCGTGAGGCGCAGCATGCGGCCGCCGCTCAGGCTGGAGACCTGCAAAATCAGGGTGGCGCTGGTCTCCGGGGCGACGGTGCTGCCTTCGCTCAGGGCGTTCAATTGCTCATGGCTGATTTGTTCATCGGCCACGGCAAAAACCGCCTGCTGGGGCTGATCGACCAGCGGAGCGCTGGTGTGAAAACGCAGGTTCTGGCTGGCGATATCGTTCGACAGCGCGCCCGAAAGCCACACCGGGGTGTCGTTGTCGGCAAGCGTCAGCAGCACGCTGGTGGTCGCCAGATTCAGCGGCAGCCAGCCCTGGGAGAGCTGGTGCAGCGAGACGATCGCGCCCGGCTCGCTCATCGCCTTCAGCAGGCGACGAAAACTGTGTTGGGCATCCTGGACGGCCAGGGTAAAAGCAGGTTGAAGCGTCATGCGTTGTCTCCGCGAACGAGCGTAAAGAAGTCGACCCGGCTGGTATTCACTTCGGCCTGACGCGCGGCAAGACGTGCGGCGCGGTCGGCTTCCAGCGGGGTAATAAGGGTTTCCATTAGCGTCTGGAAATACGGCTGTTCCTGTAAAAGCGCGTCGATCACCGCGCAGCGCTCGGCGTGGGCTTTATCACGCCCCAGCACGTAGCTGTAGCCCAGCGTGCCGCTGTTCAGGCGGATTGCCGCGCGGGTGAGGGTGGCGTCTCCGGCGAAAAAGCGCTCGCCGGTGCCGCCCATGCGCGCCTGGATCTGAACAAGGCCGATCTCCGGGGCGCGAAGGGTGTCGTAGTCTGGCGTCAGGCTGAGCGCGTTCATGCGGGCAGCCAGCGCAGCAGGCTGGCTGTGGGCCAGCACGCGCATCCAGCGCTGTCGGGTGGCGATGTCGAAGTGCATTCAGTGCTCCATGGTGAATTCGATCATGTCGGCGCGGGTCAGGCTGACGGAGTATTCCGTCGCGTTGATCTCGCCGTCACGGTGGTTGAGGGTGCGTACGCAGAGCAGCGGGGCCATATTGGGGATTTCGAGCACCTTGCTCTCTTTCGCCTGCGCGCGACGGGCGCTGATGCGCGTCTGGGTGCGCTTGAGCGCAATACCTGTCGCATCCTGAAGAAAGTCATGCAGCGAGCCGCTGGAGAAATGCTGGAGCACGGGCCAGAGGGCGATGTCCGCAAAGTAGTGGTCTATCTGGCATACCGCCACGCCGTTAACGCGACGCAGGGTACGCAGGTGAATGACGTCGTAGCCCTCCTGAATACCCAGCGCGTCCGCCACGTGGCTGGAGGCCGGACGCAATACCGAGAGCAGCTTTTCGCTGGTCGGGTGGCTGCCCTGATCCAGCAGGTTCTGGCTAAAGCGCGCCTGGGCGTTCAGCGGGTAGTCGAACGGGCGCATCAGCACCAGCACGCCCACGCCCTGACGGCGCTGGACCCAGCCGCGCTCGACCAGCTGGTCAATGGCGCGACGCAGGGTGTGGCGGTTCACTTCATAGCGGTCGGCAAGCTGCTGCTCGGCGGGCAGGTAGTCCCCGCAGCGGTAGTGCGTGCGCAGCTCCACTTCGAGCTTTGCGGCAATCTCTTGCCAGCGGGTAGGATAACTGGTCGGATGTCTGGATAAGTGCATAGAAAACAAAGCCTCGCTTCTCAGATGAAGTGCTTACGCAAACGTTGAGAGAGGAAATCCAGCAGGCTGACGGTGACGATGATGAGCACCATCAGGGCGCAGGTTTGCTGGAACTGAAAACCGCGAATCGCTTCCCACAGGGTGACGCCAATCCCGCCTGCGCCCACCATACCGACCACCGTCGCGGAGCGGACGTTAGACTCAAAGCGGTACAGGGAGTAGGAGATCAGGAGCGGCATAACCTGCGGCAGGACGCCGTAAAGGATCTCTTCGATTTTATTGGCACCCGTGGCGCGGATGCCTTCCAACGGGCCGGGCTCAATGGCTTCGACCGCTTCAGAAAGCAGCTTGGAGAGCACGCCGGTGGTGTGGATGAACAGTGCCATCACGCCGGCGAACGGACCCAGGCCAACGGCGACCACGAACAGCATCGCAAAGACCATTTCATTGATGGCGCGACAGGCGTCCATCAGGCGACGCATCGGCTGGTATATCCACCACGGCACGATGTTTTCGGCGCTCATCAGGCCAAAGGGAATAGAGAGAACGACGGCAAGGGCGGTGCCCCAGACGGCGATTTGCAGGGTGACCGCCATTTCGCTGAGATAGTCCTGCCACTGGCTGAAGTCCGGCGGGAAGAAGTCGGCGGCGAAGGTCGCCATGTTGCCCGCGTCCTTGAAGAGCAGCAGCGGATCCATTTCCGCGCCCTTCCAGGAGATAACCAGCACCGCCAGCAGGATGGCCCAGCTTATGAGCGAGAACCAGCTGCGCTTCGGCGGCGGGAGGGTGATGGTTTGCATGTTGGCTCCTTTGGGTTTAGTCCCCTCTCCCTTGAGGGAGAGGGTTAGGGTGAGGGGGAAATGTGCGCGCTGATGCCCTCACCCCGGCCCTCTCCCACGGGGAGAGGGAGAAAGGCACTACTGCACCGCTTTATTCACGCTCGTCATCGCACCGAGCGCGGCGGTCAGGCGATCGAGGTCTTCCAGCTGTGCCTCAATTGCGGCCACTTTGCTGGTCTTCTCCTCGTCCTTCAGCCCTTTGTTGTCCTTCACGCCCTGCATCTCTTTAAACAGCGCCAGCTGGCGAATCGGGACCAGCTGCAGGTCGCTTGACGGGCGGAACGGTGCCCAGCCCAGGCGCGCCAGGACCGCTTTCTCTTCCGGCGTTTTGCCATAGGTCATAAAGAAGTCGTACACCTTATCTTTGGTGTTTTCGGACAGGTTTTTACGCCAGACGATCGGGTCGCCCGGGATCAGCGGCGATTTCCAGATAACCTTGATCTCTTTCAGCTTGTCCGGCGCGGAAGTTTTCAGCTTGTCGAGGTTCTCGGTGTTGTTGGTAGCAACGTCCACCTGCTTGTTGGCCACGGCCAGAGCGTTGGTTTCGTGGCTGGCGTTCACCGTGCGTTTGAAGTCGCTGGCGGAGGCGTTGTTTTTGGCGAAGACGTAGTAGCCGGGGACAAGGTAGCCGGAGGTGGAGTTCGGGTCGCCGTTGCCGAAGGTCAGCTCTTTGCGTTTGGCGAGCATGTCGTTGAGGTTGTTGATCGGGCTGTCTTTATTCACGATCAGCACGCTCCAGTAGCCCGGGGATCCATCTGCCGCGACGGTCTGGGCAAAGACCTGGCCGTTCGCGCGGTCCACCGCTTCCATGGCGGAGAGGTTGCCGTACCAGGCGATGTCCACTTTATTAAAGCGCATCCCCTGGATGATGCCCGCGTAGTCCGGGGCGAAGAAGGCGTTCACTTTGATTCCCAGCCTGGTTTCCATATCTTTCAGGAACGGTTCCCACTGAGGCTTCAGGTTCTGCTGTGATTCCGT
Source organism: Enterobacter cloacae complex sp. SHL009 (assembly GCF_049237205.1). Taxonomy (NCBI): domain Bacteria; kingdom Pseudomonadati; phylum Pseudomonadota; class Gammaproteobacteria; order Enterobacterales; family Enterobacteriaceae; genus Enterobacter; species Enterobacter cloacae complex sp. SHL009. The sequence goes on along the minus strand of NZ_JBMKIW010000011.1, from coordinate 10,257 downwards.
CGAAATAATGCCGAAGTTCAGCGCTTTTTCCTGCTCTTGTGCATACGCCGGGCTTAACAGGGTGCTGAGGCTGAACATGCTGGTAAAGGCCAGCGCGGCAACGGCTTTGTAGCTCATGTACTTTCCTCGGATCGGGTTTAATTAAGCAGCCTGCGCGTTCTCTTCGACGCGGTTAATGCTGCGGTAGAGATGGTCAAAACGTTCGTTATCAAACTGATGGCTCGCGCCATCAAAGAACACATGTCCCTGACGCAGGGCGACAATGCGTTCGCAGTAGCGCAGGGCGTAATCCACCTGATGCAGCGTGACCACCACGGTGATACCGTCGTTCTGGTTAATGTCGCGCAGGGTTTCCATCACGATGCGGGCGGACTCCGGGTCCAGCGAGGCAATGGGTTCGTCTGCGAGAATGATTTGCGCTTTTTGCATCAGGGCGCGGGCAATGGCGACGCGCTGCTGTTGTCCACCGGACAGGGTGGAGACGCGCTGGTGGGCAAAATGCGCCATGCCGACGCGGGTCAGCGCCTGTAAGGCTTCCTGCTTCTGCGAAGGGGAGAACCAGCGCAGACAGGTGCGCCAGAACGGGGTGCTGCCGAGCGCGCCAATCAGCACGTTCTCCAGCACCGTCAGGCGGTTCACCAGGTTGAACTGCTGGAAGATGTAGCCCGTCCGGGCGCGGCTCTTGCGGATATCGCTGGCGAGACGCCCCGCGCGCTGCACGGTATTGCCCAGCAGCTCGACGTGGCTTTCCGGCGTTTTATCGCAGGTGATAAGACCGCTTAAATGACGCAGAAGGGTGGATTTACCGGAACCGGATGGCCCCAGCAGCGCCACCATTTCGCCCTGCTGGACGGTCAGATCAACGGCATGCAGAGCCTTATTATGATTGAAGGTTTTGCTCAGTTTCTCGACGCGGATGACGGTTTGCATGTGCTGGGCCTCACGATAAATGTGGCCTCATGCTGGCGCATCAATGTGACATTTGGGTTAAGTCTGGATTGCGGGAGTTTGAAGAGTTGAGGGGAATTCGATGACAATCACCCTAGGCCCGGTCAGCGCAGCGCCACCGGGCGCTGTTGCCTGCTGCGCTGCGCTTATCCGGCCTAAGGCGTTTGTTGCTGCTTAACAACGTTAATCATCAACGGCACGCCGTATTTATCGGTGACTTTACCGAAACCGTGTGCCCAGAAGGTTTCCTGCCAGGCCATTTCGATATTCCCGCCCGCGGCGAGGTTGTCGAACCAGCGCTTGCCTTCATTAACGTCCTGAGTATCGAGTACCAGCGTGAAGCCCGCGTACTGCGCGTTGCTGCCCGGCGGCATCCCGTCGCTCATCATGATATCGCTGCCCGCAATGCGGACGTTGGAGTGAGCGATAGCCGAATCCGGAAATTGCATACCGGACGGACAGCCTTCTTCGCTGTTATCGCTTTTTGGCATTTCGCCGAAGGTGATTTTATAGAGAAGCTCTGCGCCGACGGCTTGCTGGTAGAAAGAAGTGGCTTCTGCACAGTTGCCGGCGAACGAGATGTAGGGACTTAACGGCATAATCTTTACCTCACGTAAGAAAAGCTCGTTAAGTGTAGTTCCCGCAAGCCCGGTAAGCGAAGCGCCACCGGGCGGGTAAATCAGTTCTTTTTCACGAACTCTGATTTCAGCTTCATCGGACCGAAGCCGTCAATTTTGCAGTCGATATTATGATCGCCTTCAACCAGACGGATATTCTTCACTTTGGTGCCGATCTTCAGCATGGAAGAACTGCCCTTCACTTTCAGATCTTTAATCACGGTTACGCTGTCGCCGTCCGCCAGCAGATTGCCGTTCGCATCTTTTACGACAAGTGCATCAGCATCGTGTGAGGGTTCGGCATCGTTCCATTCGTGAGCGCATTCCGGGCAGATGAACATGCCATTATCTTCATAGGTGTATTCAGAATTGCATTTTGGGCAGTGTGGGAGTGACATATCGGTATCCTCAAAAAGTGTAAACGCGCTGGAAAGTGCCAGCTAAATGACGGCAGCGTGCCGAAAAAGGCGGCAAGTATAGCGCAAATCCACACGTTTGTCGGTGACATTGTGAATTAAAAAAATGCAAAAAGCGTATCGGGAGTGACACTTCCTGTCAGTCAGTTAAGCGATGCTTACCTCATTAACACGGTGGGAAGAAATGACGCTAAATATATCGAATATTTTATTGCAGCAAATTGCTACGCTCCTTCATTTCGGATAAGGTGAAGCGACACATTGTTATTTATCTCCTGACTTCGCTGCCATCCATATCTTTTGGCAGGGGCGTATTACCTCTCTTTTTAGGTGGGTAAATAATGATGATATATCCTGAAGTTTCTTAAAATTGGGCTACGCTTTTTTCCTTTGGCCTTCAGGCCAGGAGGGGAGCTATACACGCCATGCAAGGATAGTGAATTATTTCTGATTATCATCAATCAGTTATATTTCGGCGAACATGTTTTCCACACGTGATCATATAAGCCTGAACAACATAATTAATACCAGTGGCTTAATAAAAGTAATAAATTTGCGTTAAGGAAAGGCTTTTATCATGCACACACAGACCATTTTTGAATTAAGCCAGGAAGCTGAGCGTTTGTTACAGCTCGCCCTGCAAAACCTTGATACGTTGAAATCAATGCCGACTGCGATGCTGGAGAGCACCGCGGCTGCTATTACGGGTGAAAAGAACAACGTTTTACCTTTGCATTTTAGCGCGCGCGGTGTCGAAGCGCAGCAGGCGATGCTGAATAATGAATTACGAAAAATAACCCGGCTGGAAATGGTCCTGGCTATTGTGGGCACCATGAAAGCGGGAAAATCGACCACCATTAATGCGATTGTAGGGACCGAAGTGTTGCCGAACCGCAATCGTCCGATGACGGCGCTCCCGACCCTGATTCGCCACACGCCGGGCCAGAAGGAGCCGGTGCTGCATTTCTCACATGCCTCGCCCATTGATGATTTGATTCAACTGCTTCAGAAAAAGCTATGCGATTACGATCGCGGAAAGCTGGCTCAGCATCTGGAAATTGATAAAGACATGAATACGCTGCTGGAGCGCATTGAAAAAGGAGAGGCTTTTGAGAAGCATCACCTGGGCGCTCAGCCGATATTTCATTGTCTGAAAAGCCTCAACGACCTGGTGAGGCTTTCCCAGGCGTTAGGGGTGGAGTTTCCCTTCTCTGAATATGCCGCCATCGAACACATTCCGGTGATTGAAGTGGAGTTCGTGCATCTTGCGGGTCTGGATGCTCACCTCGGACAGCTGACGCTGCTCGATACGCCCGGGCCGAATGAGGCCGGACAGCCGCATCTGCAAAAAATGCTCAGCGAGCAGTTGTCCCGCGCGTCGGCGGTGCTGGCCGTGATGGATTATACCCAGCTTAAATCCATCTCTGATGAAGAAGTCCGCCAGGCCATTTCTGCGGCGGGAAAATCCGTGCCGCTGTATGCCCTGGTCAATAAATTCGATCAGAAAGATCGCAATAGCGACGATGAAGAGCAGATCCGGGCGATGATCTCCGGCACCTTAATGAAAGGCAATATTTCGCCTGGCCAGATCTACCCCGTTTCGTCCATGTGGGCCTATCTGGCAAACCGCGCTCGCTACGAGATGAGTACCCACGGACAACTGCCGGATCATCACGAGCAACCCTGGGTGCAGGACTTTGCCGAAGCGGCGCTTGGGCGTCGCTGGCGCACGGCGGACCTGGACGATATCGACCATATTCGTCATTCTGCCGATTTGCTCTGGGAAGATTCGCTTTTCGAACAACCGATACGCAAGCTGATTTATGCCGCCTATGCCAATGCCTCGCTTTACGCGCTGCGTTCGGCCTCGCATAAGCTGCTCAACTACGCACAAAATGCCCGGGAGTACCTCGACTTCCGCTATCAGGGGCTGACGGTTGCCTTTGAGGCGCTGGAACTGAATATCGCACGTCTGGAAGAGGATATGGCGCTTCTCCAGACGCGTCAGAGCGTGGTGAGCGATGAGGTGAAACATGAAGTTGAGGAGGCGCTGAACGCCACCGCGGACTTTATGGGAGCGCAAAAAACCGCGCTTAACCAGGCGATTGGCGAGGTGTTCAGCGCTCAGTATATTCTTGATTTGGCTGGCATCGATCGGCAGAACCCTCACGGTGACGAGCCGAACGAGCTGAAGCAGCTGGTTCTGGACGATGAAGGGAAGGCGCAGATCGCGCTAAGTAAAATCCGCTCCTCCTGCGAACGGGTGATGCTGGATGCACAGACGAAAATCTGCCGGGAGCTGGCGTTACGCTTCGACCAGCTTGAATCTACGCTGGCGCGTTCCCTGAACGAAGCCATGCGCCCCATCGAAACGCGTATTAAAGAGCATCTGAGCCATGCGGGTTTTCGGGCGCGAATCAGTTTCCCGGCGTTTCAGGCTCACCAGCTCAACTTCAACACGCGGGCGCTGTTTAACGATGCGATAGCGCAGGATGCCAGCCTGGCAGGTCCGCCATCAGGCGGGAGCAGCATGCGAGAAACTGTCTCTCGCTGGCTCAATAATCCGGGCTGGGGCTGGGATGAGTATGTGGAAACGCGCACGCGCTATGTTATCGATATTGCGCAGCTGCATGACAAATTTAAGCAACATATTGAGCTGTTTTGTGAACAAATACGTAAAGCTTTGTCCGCGCAGGTCGATGTCTCTGTTACGGCAGGAATGGCGACGTTCTTTGCAGAATTTTCGCTGTGCCTGACCGGGTTACAGGAAAGCTTGCGTGATAGCCTCGCAGTACGTCAACAGAATGAGCATTCAACCCGAGCGCTCTGCCAGCTGTTGAAGCAAAGTATTACGACTGCGACGTGGATACAGGAAGATACCCGACTGTTACGCGATGATATTCAAACTCTATTCGCGGCAGAGCAACCATGACAACACCACTACTGGACGGTCCCGGGCGAACGCTGGAGTGTATTAATCCAAAATTTATGGTCGATCTGGTGCAGGGAGTGGACGCGGCGCGTCATCCTCACCTGGGACCACAACAGCTTCAGTTTCGTGAGCGTTTGACTCAGGAAATCATGACGCATACCCGGCTACGCCCCTGGGCGATGGCGGGTATGCTCAATGAAAATGCAGCGCTGCGCCTGGGGCTGGCGGAAAAACTGGCCGGCATGCTTGACCCGGGCCATCTTGCGCTGACGCTGATGGCAGAGAAACTGATTGCTTTGCGCCAGCAGACTCACCCGCGCGCCCAGCAGTCCCCGGGGCTGATGCAGCAGTACGCTGAACTCGCCTCTCATTTTACCCAACGCGCCGCATATAAAGAGAAGGCGCTAACCCAGCGCGGGCTGACGGTGCAGGCGGGTGAGCACAGCGAGCAGATTTTTACCCGCTGGCGGGCCGGGCATTATGATGGCTGGTCGCTGGCAGGGCGCTGTTTTATCGTGCTGGAAGAGCTGCGCTGGGGGGCATTTGGTGACGCATGCCGCCTCGCGAATGAAGATGTGGCGGCAATGCTTAAGGATAACCTGCGCAGCATGGCGGCTAACTATCTGGCACAGGGCATCAATGCGTCCCCCACGACCCGCCATTTCTATCACCAGTGGCTGACAACGCCGGCCTCTCCGGGTTTAATCGATCATAAAGACATGCTGGGCTGGCTGGGGGACTGGTGTCAGGCGGATCAACATCCGGTGAGCTGGTCAGTGACGCAAAACTGGCAGACCGTCGCGCTGGGCATGCCGAGGCTCTGTTCGGCAAAACGGCTGGTGGACGGGATGGTGGAAGAGATTTTTGGGTAAATCCCTCACCCTCTCCCCGTCGGGAGAGGGAATGGTGCGGTGTGTTAATGATTCATTTCTATCGGCTTCGGTTCAGGCAGGGTCTCTTGCATATTCCCGTAGCGTTTCGCATACAGCGCCGTGATGATGGGGACCAGAATCGCGGTGACAATTACGCTCGCGGCAACCAGTGCCGTCGCTGAAGCGGCGACCGGTTCGAAGGCCGGGTTAATTTGGGCGATAATCACCGGGTTTGCAACAGCAGCCCCCGCGGCTGAAGAGGCGGCGACGCCGGCCGTGCCGTTTCCTCCTCCGATTACGCGGTCGGCAATAATCAGCGGAATACCGGTGATGACGATCACGGCGACACCCAGCACAATGCCCAGCAGGCCGGTATCGAGAATGACCTTCAGGTTGATGGTGTTCCCCAGTGCGAAACCGAAGAACGGGATCAGCACCGGCGTGGCTTTGCTGAAGAAATCACGCAGATCGCGGTCGAGATTGCCAAGGGCGAAACCGACCAGGAAGGGCAGGATTGCGCCGACAAAGTGGTGCGGTTCAAACGAGGCCAGGCCAGCAGACCCCAGGATCAGCATCGTCATCAATGGGCCGGACTCCAGAGACATCAACACAAATGCGCCGGACTCTTCTTTCGTTCCGTACTGGTTCATCAGGCTGGCGTACAATCCGCCGTTGGTCATATCCATTGCCGAGACAATCGCCAGGACCGATAAACCCGCAAAGAACCCGGTCTGAATTCCATTCTCCGGAATGAACATCGCGCATATCATTGCCACCGCCCAGGCTACCGCTATTTTGGTTATCACCAGCGTTCCGGATTTCCGTAATACTGTCCCCGTTGCCCGCAAATTAATGGATGCGCCGATACAAAAAAACCAGACGGCAAGAATGGGAACCGTGCCTGTTATCATGCCTTTTGTGAAACCACCGAAATAGGCTCCGGTATCGGGAGCAAGAGTATTCAGGATGGCGCCCAGCACCAGCGGAACCAGCATCATGCCGCCGGGTATACGTTCTATCGTGGCTTTGATCTTCATAGACAAACCTCACATCGGATCCCGCAGGACGGGTGATAGGTGTTAGAAATTAGTCAATAAATTCAATCGATTGCTCGTATTGCTTGCGGTGTTTTTTCGAAAGCCCTGCAACAAAATTAAATGCGTGCTCTCAATTAACCTTTTTCTGAAACACATAAAACGCTGAATTCGGATTTATGATGCGATCATTGGAATGCTGATTCAATGAAAATAAAACACTGTTTTAGTTATCCGTATCACATATTCAATGTAAAACCTGAGGCCGGTTCCTGTTGATGAAAATTTATGTAAACCTGATGTGAATTAACGTGGTTTGTTTTTCCGTTAAGAAAGAAATAATGACGCGCGGGAGGATGTCCTTTAGGTGGGGGTAAGGAAGTGCTTATTTGCACTCCTTGACAAAAATTGGACTGAGTTGACGAGACGCGAAAATATGTGTGAAGTTGATCACAAATATAAACGCTGGTAGGGTAAAAAGGTCATTAACTGCCCAGGCAGGCGTCAACAGGTTCGGTTGTATCGACGTAAAACGTCAATGTAAGTAAACCTGCTACGCTTGAATAAGGCGATTCGCATGGAGCGGATCCCATGGTTCACAGAACGCTAACTGGACTGTGAAACAGACAGGGCCGAGTCAACGAGGATAGCTATGCTGAGAAGGAAAAAGATTAAACCCATCACGCTTCGCGACGTCACCATTATTGATGACGCAAAGCTGCGTAAAGCGATTACCGCAGCCTCGCTCGGTAATGCGATGGAATGGTTCGATTTTGGTGTCTACGGCTTTGTGGCCTATGCGTTAGGTAAAGTGTTTTTCCCCGGGGCCGATCCCAGCCTGCAGATGATCGCCGCACTGGGTACGTTCTCCGTTCCCTTCCTGATTCGCCCGCTGGGCGGTCTGTTCTTCGGTATGCTCGGCGATAAATATGGTCGTCAGAAGATCCTGGCCATCACCATCGTCATTATGTCGATTAGTACATTCTGTATCGGCCTTATACCGTCTTACGCCACCATCGGCATTTGGGCACCCATTCTCCTGCTGATTTGTAAGATGGCCCAGGGCTTCTCCGTAGGCGGTGAATATACCGGTGCCTCGATCTTCGTTGCCGAGTATTCCCCGGACCGTAAGCGCGGTTTTATGGGAAGCTGGCTGGACTTCGGCTCGATTGCCGGGTTTGTCCTGGGGGCGGGCGTCGTGGTGTTGATTTCAACCGTGGTGGGTGAAGATAACTTCCTCGACTGGGGCTGGCGTATTCCGTTCTTCCTGGCATTGCCGCTGGGGATTATTGGCCTCTACCTGCGTCATGCGCTGGAAGAGACGCCTGCCTTCCAGCAGCACGTCGATAAACTTGAGCAGGGTGACCGCGAAGGGCTGCAGGATGGTCCGAAGGTGTCGTTTAAAGAGATTGCCACTAAGCACTGGCGCAGCCTGCTGACCTGTATTGGTCTGGTGATTTCGACCAACGTGACCTACTACATGCTCTTGACCTACATGCCGAGCTATCTGTCGCATAACCTGCACTATTCGGAAGATCACGGTGTGCTGATTATTATCGCCATCATGGTGGGTATGCTGTTTGTGCAGCCGATTATGGGTCTGTTGAGTGACCGTTTTGGTCGTCGACCGTTCATTATTCTGGGAAGCGTTGCGCTGTTTGCTCTGGCAATTCCGGCATTCATTCTGATTAACAGTGATGTGCTGGGGCTGATTTTTGCCGGTCTGCTGATGCTGGCGGTGATCCTTAACTGCTTTATCGGGGTGATGGCCTCAACGTTGCCCGCGATGTTCCCGACGCATATTCGCTACAGCGCGCTGGCCGCGGCCTTTAACATCTCGGTGCTGATTGCCGGTCTGACCCCGACGCTTGCCGCCTCGCTGGTCGAGAGCACGCAGAACCTGATGATGCCGGCTTATTACCTGATGGTGATTGCGGTGATTGGTTTGATTACCGGTCTTACCATGAAGGAGACGGCGAATCGCCCTCTGAAAGGCGCAACGCCTGCGGCGTCTGACATCCAGGAAGCGAAAGAGATCCTGCGCGAGCACTACGATAACGTAGAGCAGAAGATTGAGGATATTGACGCAGAGATTGAAGAGCTGCAGAAAAAACGCTCCCGACTGGTGGACCAGCATCCACGCATCAACGAGTAATAAAGAAACCCGCCAACGGCGGGTTTTCTTTTATTAGCATCCGGCAGCGATGTAGTCGCCATTGGCGCTGACGGGGATCACCGTCAGGAACAGCACCGTCGCAAACAGGATCAGGACTATCCCTCCGGCTATTTTGACTGCTGGCACCAGCCATCTTAATGATGCGCTTTCTCCGAACCAGGTCACCGTGCGCTCGCGGGCGTAACGTACAGCCAGGGAAAGCCCCACAATAGAAAGTGCGGTGCCCAAAGACATGGTCATGACCGCGGCCACTCCCCAGGTGACAATGCCCAGCGCATTCGAAAACATCAGAATCATGATCGCCCCGCTGCACGGGCGTGCGCCAATTGCCAGAATCACGCCCAGACGGGTTTTCCAGTCGCCCTGCGTCAGGTCTGTACCTACGCCGTGATGGCCGCAGCCACAGTGTTCATCGTGCTGATGAAGAGGCTTGATGGCGGAGATAGACATCCTGCGCGGGCGCAGGCTCTTCAGCGCCTGATAAATGACAAAAGCACCGAATGCACCAATAAGCACTGCGCTTATCTTCTCCACGTACCAGCGGCTGGTACTGATATCTCCGGAGGCGAGGTTAAACCCCACCGCCAGAATAAAGACAAACAGAATGGCGCTGACGCCCTGCATCAGGCTACCCAGGAAGGGGACGACCCGGGCGGCCAGCTCGCTTTCCTTATTGGTGGTCAGATAGGTCGTTACGATGAACTTTCCGTGTCCGGGTCCGATGGCGTGAAGGACACCATAAAGGAAAGCCCCTGTTAACAGCCATAATCCGCCGCTGTACTGGTGATTATTAAGCTGCAGCAGATACATCACCAGATAGCGGTGCAGCGTAATTTGCGTGGCGAGGCACCACTGGATAAAGGCGTTCCAGTGCGCATGCAGGGTAAAACCGGCAAAGAGGAGTGCCAGCAGCATCACCCCTGCTGTAGGGAGAGGCCAGTCGCGGGCGAGGCGTTGTGTGGTCATGAGGGTGGGCCTGCACTGAGGAGAATATTTGCCGCTAGTATAGTTGATCTTCTCGCTCAATTCGTGGGATCGCATCGTGATCCGCTCATGATTGTGGATAACTTTGTGCATAAAAGGGTATAAGACGGGGTTTTGCTGTGGAATGCAGCAGTCAGTCATTTTTCTGACATTTAGCGGTTGCGGCCAGCTGAGAACTCCCTATAATGCGCCTCCATCGACACGGCGGATGTGAATCACTTCACACAACAAGCGGTTCGGTTGAAGAGAAAAAATCCTGAAATAACGGGTTGACTCTG
>NZ_JBMKIW010000010.1:0-168996 GCF_049237205.1 Enterobacter cloacae complex sp. SHL009 | reverse complement strand
TTAACAGAATTTGCCTGGCGGCTTTAGCGCGGTGGTCCCACCTGACCCCATGCCGAACTCAGAAGTGAAACGCCGTAGCGCCGATGGTAGTGTGGGGTCTCCCCATGCGAGAGTAGGGAACTGCCAGGCATCAAATAAGTGAAGAGGCCATCCGAAAGGATGGCCTTTTTGCGTTTATACGCTGCACAAACTAATCCCCCAACGCCCTGCTTATACGGTAAACTACCTGCGTTTTTGCATCAGGATAGCGTCTATGAACCACTCCCTTAAGCCCTGGAATACCTTTGGCATTCAACGCAATGCTAAACAAATTGTTCGTGCCGATACTGCACAGCAGCTGCTGGATGCATGGCAAAGCGCAACAGAAAATAACGAACCCGTACTAATTCTGGGCGAAGGAAGTAATGTCCTATTTCTCGATGATTTTGCGGGAACGGTAATCGTTAACCGCATCATGGGGATTGATGTTGCAGAGCGTGCCGATAGCTGGCACCTGCACGTGGGGGCCGGTGAAAACTGGCATCATCTGGTGCAATTCACCCTCGAAAAAGGGATGCCGGGCCTGGAAAACCTTGCGCTTATTCCAGGCTGCGCCGGATCGTCACCAATTCAAAACATCGGTGCCTACGGCATCGAACTGAAACATGTCTGCGAATATGTCGACTGCATCGAACTGGCGACCGGAACGGCTAAACGTTTGACGGCGGAACAGTGCCAGTTTGGCTATCGTGACAGTATCTTCAAACATGAATATCAGGATCGCTACGTGATTGTCGCCGTGGGTCTGTGCCTGTCGAAGAACTGGCAGCCCGTGTTGACCTACGGGGATTTAACGCGTCTCGATCCGGCTACCGTAACCGCCCGCGACGTTTTTGATTCCGTTTGCCATATGCGGATGACCAAACTTCCCGATCCAAAAGTAAACGGAAACGCTGGAAGCTTCTTCAAAAACCCGGTTATCAGCAGCGAAAATGCAAAAATCTTTCTTGAAGGATGGCCAGCCGCGCCACATTACCCTCAGGCGGATGGCAGCGTCAAGCTTGCCGCGGGATGGCTTATCGATCAATGCCAGCTTAAAGGCACTTCAGTAGGCGGTGCTGCCGTTCACCAGCAGCAGGCTCTGGTGCTGATTAATCAACGCGATGCGACCAGCGATGATGTTGTACAGCTGGCTCATTATGTTCGTCAGCGTGTGGGCGAAAAATTTAACGTCTGGCTGGAGCCAGAAGTTCGCTTCATTGGCTGCACAGGTGAAGTTAATGCCGTGGAGGCTATCGCGTGAAGGACAATACCATTCCCTTAACCCTGATTGGTATCCTTGCTGACGGTGAGTTTCATTCTGGCGAGCAGCTGGGTGAACAGCTTGGTATGAGCCGTGCTGCTATCAATAAACATATCCATACGCTTCGCGACTGGGGTGTTGATGTGTTCACGGTTCCCGGAAAAGGCTACAGCCTGCCGGAGCCGATTCAATTGCTGAATGAAGAAACGATCCGCAGCCAGATCGGACACGGCAATGTTGCGGTGCTGCCGGTGATTGATTCGACGAACCAGTATCTTCTGGATCGTCTGCCTGAGCTGACATCCGGCGATGCCTGCGTTGCTGAATATCAACAGGCCGGTCGCGGCCGTCGCGGTCGCAAATGGTTTTCGCCATTTGGCGCTAACCTCTATTTGTCTATGTACTGGCGACTCGATCAGGGCCCGGCCGCTGCTATTGGCCTGAGTCTGGTCATCGGCATCGTCATGGCGGAAGTGCTGCACGATTTGGGGGCGGATAAAGTACGTGTTAAGTGGCCTAATGACCTCTACCTCAACGATCGTAAACTTGCCGGCATTCTGGTCGAACTGACGGGAAAAACGGGCGATGCGGCGCAAATCGTCATTGGCGCAGGCCTCAACATGGTGATGCGCAATGTACAAAATGATGTGGTGAATCAGGCCTGGACTAACCTCCAGGAGGCGGGGATCGTCATCGATCGTAACACCCTTGCCGTGCGTATGATTAAAGAGTTGCGCAGTTCACTCACGCTTTTTGAGCAGGAAGGGCTGGCACCGTTCCTGTCTCGTTGGGAAAAGCTGGATAACTTCATTAACCGCCCGGTGAAACTGCTGATTGGTGATAAAGAGATCTACGGGACTTCACGCGGTATTGACGCACAGGGCGCGCTGCTCCTGGAGCAGGATGGCGTGACTAAACCCTGGATGGGCGGTGAGATTTCACTGCGAAGTGCCGAATAACCGGATCGAGTTAATTATGCGAAAACCCGTGTGCGCAACGCTGGCCGTCATGATGAGTCTGCTGTTCTCGCCTCTCTCTCATGCGGATCGGGCTTGGGAGAGTTACAAGGCCCGCTTTTTCAAACCGGAAGGCCGCATTGTTGATACCGGTAATGGCGGCGTGTCGCATACGGAAGGTCAGGGTTTTGCCATGCTGATGGCGGTGGCCAACGACGATAAAGCCACGTTCGATAAGCTCTGGCAATGGACAGACAGTCAGCTGAAGAACAAAGAAAATGGTCTGTTTTACTGGCGCTATAATCCCGCAGAGTCCAACCCGGTCGCCGACAAAAACAACGCTGCAGATGGCGACGTGCTGATTGCCTGGGCGTTGCTGAAAGCCGACGCCCGCTGGCATGACAAACGCTACAGCGCCGCATCGGATGCAATTACAAAAGCACTGATTGACCACAGCGTGATCCGCTATGCCGGTTACCGCGTGATGCTGCCCGGCGTCCAGGGGTTTAAGCTTGAGGGTGAAGTGGTCCTCAATCCTTCCTATTTCGTGTTTCCGGCCTGGCAGGCCTTCTCCAGACGCAGTCATTTGCCGGTCTGGCGCGATTTGATTAAGGACGGGAAACGCCTGCTGGGGAAAATGGGCTCGGGTAAAGCGAATCTGCCCACTGACTGGGTTTCACTGGCATCAGGTGGCAAGCTGGCTCCCGCAAAAGGCTGGCCACCGCGAATGAGCTATGACGCGATTCGTGTTCCGCTGTACGTTGCCTGGTCTGATAAGCAAAGCCCGCTGCTGACGCCGTGGAAGGCCTGGTTCGGACAGTTTCCCCGGGAACAAACGCCCGCCTGGGTTAACGTGACGACCAACGAATATGCGCCCTACATGATGGAAGGCGGCCTGCTGGCTGTACGTGATTTCACTATGGGGCAGTCTTCCGGTGAACCCGAAATCACCGCTAAAGACGACTACTATTCGGCAAGTCTGAAAATGCTGGTGTGGATCGCCCAGCAATAATGTCGACATTGTCCCTCTCCCCGATGGGAAGAGGGACGTCATACCGTGTTACTGCGGATACGGTACCCAATCCCCGCCGTTCAGGCGAACGTAAGGTTTGTTTTGATACTGAATGACGACCGCGTTAGCGTTCTCTGAGACTTCTGCCGTTTGCGGCAGTTTGCTGGTGAGCTGATCCCAGTTCACGCTATCTTCCACAAACAGCTTCCCGTCAACGGCGCGGGCAACCAGTTCTGAGATCGCCAGATAGCTGGTTGGCTGTGTAATCTCAATCGGTGCGCCCTGATGCGGTGCCTTCATCCCAAAGAATTTAATGCCTGCAGGCACGTTAGTGATGGACGGGCTTGGGATATCACGCAGACCCGACACCTGCATTCTGTCACCTTTCAGCGCACCACCGTGCTCAGGCACCACAACCACCATCACTTTACGGCCTGATTTTTCCAGCTCCGTGAAGAACGCGTCCAGCTCGTCAAAGAACTTCTGCGCACGCACTTTATAATCAGCCGTTTTGCTCACGCCAGGGAAATGGTTACCGTCGTGGAGCGGCAGGGTGTTAAAGAACGTCGCGCTGCGCGGATTACTGTCTTTTTCGATGGTCTGCAGCCAGCGCTGCAGGACGGCAGTATCGTCATAAACGGGCGAACCGTCGAAGCCCAGCAGAGAGACAGGAAGACCGGTTTGATCCATCAGCGGTGCCTGCATGCCGCCCTGTTCGCGCACCTCTTTCAGGAAGTTACCGAACTGGCCGTTATGCCCCAGCATCAGGTGCTGCGTAAAGCCCAGCTTTGCGAGGTTATCGAACAGATAACACTGGTTGCCGGCGGGTTGATACAGGTTTTTATGCGATGTCTGACCGCAGCTTGCACGCAGCAGGCGGATCGCCGCCGGGCCGCTGTACGAGGTGGCAGAGTTGAAATCTTTAAACTGAATATCGAAGTGTGACCACAGCGGATGAGACATCAAACCGGCGGCGTCCACGTCGGCCCAGGAGAGAGAGCAGATATTGATCACCAGCAGTTCAAACGGCTGAGCATCCGCCGGCAGCGCATCCGGGAATTTAGTCTGTCGCTTGTCTTCCGCGGTATAGAAACTGGAGAGCCAGGCGTTCAGGTTGGTTGAGGTCGGCGGTGCGGTCTGGGTTGGGATATCGCCCACCACAGGCGTATCGCCTGCCGTTGTGACGGTTGCCGCCGCGCTTCCCCCTGTGGTAGTCACCGTGGTGGTCGGTTGACCGGCAGGCCACAGCGAAAAGTTCGGCCCAGCCAGCGTCAGCACGTTAAGCCAGATCATAATCGCGACCACAAACACCGTGACGCGGATCCACTGCGACAGGAACAGCCAGGCAACCAGCAGCACAAATACCGCGCCCATCATCTGCCAGTTAATAAAGCGCTCGGTCAGATCGAGGACATAGCTGGCGCTAAAGCCCGCCACCTGCGACCCCTGGCTCATAATGCTGTCCGGCCCCGGTAGCCAGGTATCATGCCAGAACAGCGCAAAGCCGACAGGTATAGCGACCCAGTGGCGCAAGCGATGTAGCCTGATATTCGGCAGCGGCATCAGCAGGAAGGCCATAAACACCAGGTTGAGAAGGGGATGGAAATTCAGATAGCCTGCCCACAGCAGGCCAAACTTCACCAGAAAGTAGAAGTTCCAGCCGGAAAGGCCGCGCCAGTATTGCCAGAGCGGCGAGGGTGACGAAGCGGTATAGGTAGAATTAGTCATGTTTTCGGTCTGCCTTGACGTGTGATGCCCGTGTCAGTGTTCCGGCTGGTTTTACATAGCGAGGTTTAATAAACAGCACTCTGGCCGTATCACGAATACGGCGTATGGAATGGCGCGCATAGTAGCCAAGCGGGAAAAAGATCAGCGCACAGAATATAACCAGTTGAATGATATCGCTGATGTTCATGATGATGCGTTCTCCGCGTTGTCTGTTAATAAGCGAAGGGGTTCCGGAACCCGACGCCAGACGTGTCCATCATGTCTGGCATTGAGGATCGGTTTGGCATCGCTCTTGATTGCGAGCGGTTTGGCCCATTGTTCAGGCTGGAGCGCACGCATCTGCACCAGCTCCGCGCTAATCGTATTATCTTCGAACCAAATCATACGGTTCGAGAAAATATCCCCTGTAGGCAGGGGGAAGATGTGGTTAAGCGCCGTATCGAGATCGTTTACCCGGCAGAAGGACAAAAACAGCACCAGGCGATTGTCGCCAATGGTCATGATGTCCCCTGTACGGTTCGGGCGACATAAGGTGAGAGCCTGTTCAACGCGAATACCCGGTACAGGACGCAGGGCAACCATAACCCCTTTTCCATCAGCAGGCAGAAGCGTGTTGTTCATCATGTTGCCCACGGCGTCGCAGAAGGTATCCCATTTTTGGTAACCACGCAGTTTCATCGGCTGCGTCATGGAGAGCAGCGTGGAAATATCTTCCGGTACGTGGCGGCTAAACTGCTGGCCCTGAACGCTTTCGATAAGCGTCAGGCAGCGTGACAACGGCGCATTCCATGGAATAACCATATTGGCGCCGCAGCCCAGAAGCAGGCGCTCATCGGTGGCGCGCAGGCTGGTATTATTTTCGCGCACGATGATTTTCAACGCACTGCCGCGCTGGCGGCGTAAGGTGTGGATTTGCCGTGCCAGCGTCTCAATCTGGTTATTCTGCATCAGCGAGAAAATAAGAGTTGCCGCCTGGGTTGTGCGGGCTTCATGGAAAAGGGCTTCGTTAGATTCAAACAGCGTCCAGTTTTCCGACAGGGCGGGTGCCCCCTCTAAAACCGCGATATGGCTCAGGATGCGTTTTTCATCACTGCGCGGCTGCACCACGGTTTCTTCCTGCTGCGCCAGGTGCCACTCGCCCTCGATATGTTTCAGCGTAAGCTGTTGCCTGGCACTCACGCCTTTTTCATTACACCAGAAGGCAATATCGTAGAGATAGCTGCCTGCCTGGTCACGAACGCTTGCCAGACCGAACAGGGAGCGATATTCGCCCATTAAAAGTGAAAACAGCTTGTCATTATTACTGCCGGGATTGACTATCAATAGCGTGCAATTTTGAAATTTTGCCCATTTATTGATTTTTTCCAGCCACGGCAGCAGTTTTTCAGCGGGCATATTTTGCAGGACGTTATTTGCGCATTTCAGAATCACTAAATAGTGATCGGGATCAATAGAGCACTGAACGTCGCGGGACAAAAAGTATAGACTATCGGCTTCCGATGTCATGGAAAATAATCGCACCGTCTGGGGGCCGCGACCACTTTCGAGCGTAATAATTTTCTTCGGATCTTCGCCCATGCTAATGACGGCCACGCGGGAATCCTTATCCTGAGCAGCAATTGTCTGGTTTACCAGACTGATAGCATCTTCATTACGGTCCGTATTAATCCACCAGACTCCTCCGACTGGCATGTGGCTCAATTCGTCCCATAATGACTGGATGCCAATAGAAAATATGGAGTCCACGGTGTCCCTCTTTTCGTCTAATTTATCTGTATCTCAGTTTACTAGCGAAAGCATAGAAATAAACCTAACATTGAAATTAAAGAACATCAGATTTAGCATGTAAATGAAATTTGTCAGGGCAGGAGGCCCCGCAACTTCTTTAGCGTGCGATTTTCCTTAAAGGGATGGAAAAAGAATGGATAATAACGAACCTGGAACCCCAGTCGACTCGACTCTGGGTTACACATTCCAAAACGATTTTCTGGCGCTGACGCAGGCCTTTTCTTTACCTGAAATAGATTACACCGATATTTCCCAGCGGGAACAGTTGGCCGCGGCTATTAAACGCTGGCCGTTATTAGCTGAATTCGCCCATCAACAATAAGGGAGCCATTGATGGCCATACTCGGATTACAGGGTGTCCGTGGCGGTGTGGGTACCACATCAGTTACCGCGGCGCTGGCGTGGTCATTACAGCTTTTAGGTGAATCGGTGCTGGTTATTGACGCCTGCGCCGATAATTTGTTGCGTATGTCGTTTAACGTCGACTTTTCTCGTGAAGAGGGCTGGGCCCGGGCGCTGCTTGATGATAAAGACTGGCAGGATGCGGGGATGCGCTATACCTCCCAGCTCGATCTGCTGCCGTTTGGGCAACTGACCACCACGGAACGCGAGAATGAAGCCGCGTATCAGCGCCTGTTTTCGCAATTCACGCTGGCGCTGCAAACCCTGAAAGAAAAGGGACACTACAAGTGGATCCTGCTGGATCTTCCGCACGGCGCTGGCACGCTGACCCGACAGCTTATCGCCCAGTGCGATCATATACTTTCCATCGTCAACGTCGATGCGAACTGCCATATCCGCCTGCATCAGCAGGGGCTGCCTCAGAACGCTCACCTTCTGATTAACGATTTGCGCATTGGCAGCCAGATCCAGGACGATCTGTATCAGGTCTGGCTGCAAAGCCAGCGCCGTCTGCTTCCCATTGTCATCCATCGTGATGAGGGGATGGCGGAATGCCTTGCGTCTAAGCAACCGCTCGGCGAATACCGCAGCGATTCACTGGCGGCAGAAGAGATCCTGACGCTGGCTAACTGGTGTCTGCTGAACTTCGCCAACAGGGCGGAGCATGCAGGGAGTTCTGTATGAGTCGTCTCGCCAGCTGGTTACTCATCCCACCGGTCAGTTCGCGTTTGAGCGAACATTACCGGCATTTTCGCCGTTACGGTGCGTCGGCATTTAGCGCCGCGCTCGGCTGCTTCTGGATGATTCTGGCCTGGATGTTTATTCCACTCGAACACCCGCGCTGGCAGCGCATACGTGCCCGGCACGGTGAGCTATATCCGCACATTAATCCCAACCGGCCGCGTCCTTTGGATCCGGCGCGCTATCTCATTCAGGCCATCTGGCTGGTGGTCACGTCATCCCGCTCAGAGAAAATAACGCCGCACTGGCGCAGCTTCTCCCGCGTCCAGCAGTTACGTGAGCGCTACCACCAGTGGCTGGACAGACTGCCCAACAGCGTAAGTGATAAGACCAGCCATCTGGATAACCATAAAGAGCTCGGGCATCTTCATCCGGGCCTGCGGCGTTTTATCCTCGGCGTGATCGTCGTGTTCTCGCTTATTCTGGCGCTGGTCTGTATTACGCAGCCTTTCAACCCTCTGGCGCAGTTCACCTTCCTGATCCTGCTGTGGGGCGTGGCGCTGCTGGTCCGCCGTATTCCGGGCCGCTTCTCGGCGCTGATGCTGATTGTGTTGTCATTGACCGTCTCCTGTCGCTACATCTGGTGGCGTTATACCTCAACCCTGAACTGGGACGACCCGGTCAGCCTGGTATGCGGCCTGGTGCTGCTGTTTGCCGAAACCTACGCCTGGATCGTGCTGGTGCTGGGCTATTTCCAGGTCATTTGGCCGCTTAACCGCCAGCCGGTTCCGCTGCCAAAAGACACCGCGCAGTGGCCGTCTGTTGATCTCTTTGTACCAACCTACAACGAAGATCTGAGCGTGGTGAAAAACACCATTTATGCCGCGCTGGGCATCGACTGGCCGAAAGACAAGCTCAAGGTCTGGATCCTGGATGACGGCAACCGTCCGGCGTTCCGCCAGTTCGCAGAGGAGGTTGGCGTCGAGTATATCGCCCGTCCGACTCACGAGCATGCGAAAGCCGGGAACATCAACAACGCGTTGAAGTATGCCACAGGAGAGTTTGTCTCGATCTTTGACTGTGACCACGTGCCGACGCGCTCGTTCCTGCAGATGACCATGGGCTGGTTCCTGAAGGAGAAAGAGCTGGCGATGATGCAGACGCCGCACCACTTCTTCTCGCCAGATCCGTTTGAACGTAACCTTGGCCGCTTCCGCAAAACCCCGAACGAAGGCACGCTGTTCTATGGCCTGGTGCAGGACGGGAACGACATGTGGGATGCCACCTTCTTCTGCGGTTCCTGTGCGGTTATCCGCCGTAAGCCGCTGGATGAAATTGGCGGTATCGCCGTCGAAACGGTCACTGAAGATGCGCACACCTCTCTGCGCCTGCACCGTCGTGGCTATACCTCGGCGTATATGCGTATTCCGCAGGCTGCCGGTCTGGCAACGGAGTCTCTGTCGGCGCACATTGGTCAGCGTATTCGCTGGGCGCGCGGCATGGTGCAGATTTTCCGTCTCGATAACCCACTGATTGGGAAAGGGCTCAAGCTGGCGCAACGTCTCTGCTACGTCAACGCCATGTTCCACTTCTTATCCGGTATCCCGCGGCTCATCTTCCTGACCGCGCCGCTGGCGTTCCTGCTCCTTCACGCTTATATCATTTACGCCCCGGCGCTGATGATTGCGCTGTTTGTTCTGCCGCACATGATCCACGCGAGCCTGACGAACTCGAAGATACAGGGTAAATACCGCCATTCCTTCTGGAGTGAAATCTACGAAACGGTGCTGGCCTGGTATATCGCGCCGCCGACGATGGTGGCGCTGATTAACCCGCACAAAGGGAAATTTAACGTCACCGCCAAGGGCGGCCTGGTGGAAGAGGAGTACGTCGACTGGGTGATATCCCGTCCGTATATCTTCCTGGTATTGCTGAATATCGTTGGCGTCATCGCCGGTATCTGGCGTTACTTCTACGGCCCGGAAAACGAAATCCTGACCGTCTTTGTGAGTATGGCCTGGGTCTTCTACAACCTGATTATCCTCGGCGGCGCGGTAGCGGTGTCGGTGGAGAGTAAACAGGTCCGTCGTGCGCATCGCGTTGAAATCTGCATGCCTGCGGCGATCGCCCGTGAAGATGGCCATCTCTTCTCCTGTACCGTGCACGACTTCTCTGACGGTGGTCTGGGGATCAAAATCAACGGCCAGGCGAAGGTGCTGGAAGGCCAGAAAGTTAACCTGCTGCTTAAGCGCGGCCAGCAGGAGTATGTCTTCCCGACGCAGGTTGTGCGCGTGGCGGGCAATGAAGTCGGTTTGCAGCTGATGCCGTTGACCAAAAAGCAACATATCGATTTTGTGCAGTGTACGTTTGCCCGCGCGGACACGTGGGCTCTCTGGCAGGACAGCTTCCCGGAAGATAAACCTCTGGAAAGCCTGCTGGATATTCTGAAGCTGGGGTTCCGTGGCTATCGTCACCTTGCAGAATTCGCCCCGTCGTCGGTGAAATTAATTTTCCGGTCACTTACTTCGCTGGTTTCCTGGGTCGTGTCGTTCATTCCTCGTCGTCCTGAGCGGGATGAGGCGAAGCAGGCGGACCCGGTTATGGCTCAACAATGATGATAACGCGATGAAAACAAAACTTTCCTGGTTATGTGCAGTGGCAATGGGGATGAATGTCCTCCCCGCAACAATGGCTAACGCAGCTCCTGGTAACGCAGCGGCAACGCCTGCGCCAACGGTACCTGTCGTCGCGCAAGCAACCGATCCGGTTGTCACCGCGGCACCTGGTCAAACAGAAAATATCGTGCCGAACCAGCCAACGGAGGGGAACACCCTGCCGGCAGACGGCCAGGTCATCGGGCAGGTGATGCCGGGCGTCCGGGGGGCGAATGCGCCCGTCGTTGCGGACAATGCGCCGTCGCGGGACGTGAAGCTGACCTTCGCGCAAATTGCACCGCCTCCGGGCAGTATGGTGCTGCGCGGCATCAACCCTAACGGTGGCATTGAGTTTGGCATGCGCAGCGATGAGGTCGTCTCTAATGCGGTGCTGAACCTTGAATACACGCCGTCGCCGTCCCTGCTGCCGACACAGTCTCAGCTGAAGGTTTACCTGAATGATGAGCTGATGGACGTACTGCCGGTCACCAAAGAGCAGCTGGGCAAGAAAACCCAGGCGCAGGTGCCGATTAACCCGCTGTTCATCACCGACTTTAACCGTATCCGTCTGGAATTTGTCGGTCACTACCGCGATGTCTGCGAAAACCCGGCCAGCAACACGCTGTGGATGGACATCGGGCGTAACTCCTCGCTGCAGATGACCTACCAGTCGCTGGCGCTGAAAAACGATCTCTCGGCATTCCCGGTTCCGTTCTTCGATCCGCGTGATAACCGTCCGCTCACGCTGCCGATGGTGTTTGCATCATCCCCGGACGTGACCGAGCAGCTGGCGGCCACCATTGTGGCGTCCTGGTTTGGTTCACGTGCTGGCTGGCGTGGACAGAGCTTCCCGGCGATGTATGACAAACTGCCGGACAGAAATGCCATTGTGTTTGCGACCAACGCGAAACGCCCGGCCTTCCTGCGCGATCATCCGGACGTCAAAGCGCCAACCGTTGAGATGATAAGCCACCCGGAAAACCCGTACGTGAAGCTGCTGGTGGTCTTTGGCCGCGACGATAAAGATCTGGTGCAGGCCGCAAAAGCCATTGCCCAGGGCAACGTCCTGTTCCGCGGCAACAGCGTGGTGGTGGATGAGGTGAAACCGCTGCTGGCGCGTAAACCTTATGATGCGCCAAACTGGGTGCGTACCGACCGTGCGGTGACATTTGGCGAGCTGAAAACCTATGAAGAACAGCTGCAGGCGACGGGGCTTGAGCCAGCGCCGATTAGCCTGTCACTGAATCTGCCGCCGGATCTGTATCTGCTGCGCACCAACGGCATTGATATCAATCTGAACTACCGCTATACCGCGCCAGCGACCAAAGACAGCTCGCGCATGGATATCAGCCTGAACAACCAGTTCCTGCAATCGTTCAGCCTGCAAAGCACGCAGGATACTAACCGCCTGATGCTTCGCCTGCCGGTGTTGCAGGGGCTGCTGGACGGTAAAACGGATGTCTCCATCCCGGCACTGAAGCTCGGCGCGATAAACCAGCTGCGCTTTGACTTCCAGTACATGAACCCGATGCCTGGCGGCTCGGCGGAAAACTGCATCACCTTCCAGCCTGTACAGAACCACGTTGTGATTGGCGATGAGTCGACCATCGACTTCTCGAAGTACTATCACTTCCTGGCGATGCCGGATCTGCGCGCCTTTGCTAACGCGGGCTTCCCGTTCAGCCGCATGGCCGATCTCTCTGAGTCCATCGTTGTGATGCCAAAAGCGCCAAGCGAAGGGCAGGTCACGACCCTGCTGGATACCATGGCGACCGTTGGGGGACAGACGGGATTACCGGCGATTAACGTCACGTTGACGGACGATGGCAGTCAGATCCAGAACAAAGACGCTGACATCATGGTGATCGGTACCATTCCGGATAAGCTGAAGGATGACAAACGCATCGATCTGCTGGTGAAAGCGGCCCAGTCCTGGGTTAACACGCCGCTGCGCCAGACCGAGTTCCCGAGCATTATGCCGGATGTGAACGACCGTCAGGCCAGCGCGCAGACGACCGTAACGTCTCAGGGGGCAATGGCCGCGGTGGTGGGCTTCCAGTCACCTTACAACGAACAGCGTAGCGTGGTGGCTCTCCTGGCGGATAGCCCGCGCGGGTATGAACTGCTCAATACGGCCATGAACGACAGCGGTAAACGTGCCGCGATGTTTGGTTCCGTTTCGGTGATCCGTGAGTCCGGCGTCAATAGCCTGCGCGTGGGCGACGTGTACTACGTGGGCCATCTGCCGTGGTTCGAACGCCTGTGGTATGCCCTGGCTAACCATCCGGTTCTGCTCGCCATCCTGGCGGCGGTCAGCGTGGTCTTGCTGGCATGGGTGCTGTGGCGTCTGCTGCGTATCATCAGCCGTCGTCGCCTGAACCCGGATGAGTAAGATGTGATGAAAGCCTTTCGCTGGTGTGCATTAGCAGCGTTGATGCTGGCGGCGCTTCCTCTTCGCGCCGCCTGTACCTGGCCTGCCTGGGAGCAGTTTAAAAAGGACTACATCAGTGAGGGCGGGCGTGTCGTTGATCCCAGCGACACGCGCAAAATTACGACCTCGGAAGGGCAAAGCTACGCCTTGTTCTTTGCCCTTGCGGCGAACGATCGCAGCGCGTTTGACCAGCTGCTGACCTGGACGCGCGATAATCTTGCCAGCGGCAATCTCAACGACAACCTGCCCGCCTGGCTATGGGGCCAGAAAGATAAAGAGACGTGGGCGGTGATTGATACCAACTCCGCCTCTGACGCCGATGTCTGGATCGCCTGGTCTCTGCTCGAAGCGGGCCGGTTGTGGAAACATCCGGACTATACCCGCACGGGTAAGGCGCTGCTGAAACGCATTGTCAGTGAGGAAGTGGTGAAAGTGCCGGGGCTCGGCGCAATGCTGCTTCCCGGTAAAGTCGGTTTTGCCGATGAAAACGTCTGGCG
This sequence comes from Enterobacter cloacae complex sp. SHL009, assembly GCF_049237205.1. Lineage (NCBI taxonomy): Bacteria > Pseudomonadati > Pseudomonadota > Gammaproteobacteria > Enterobacterales > Enterobacteriaceae > Enterobacter > Enterobacter cloacae complex sp. SHL009. Next base: position 155,565 of record NZ_JBMKIW010000010.1, on the reverse strand, counting down.
TTTTAACCCCAGCTATCTTCCTCCGCAGCTAGCGAGTTATTTCACGCGTTTTGGTACCCCGTGGACCCAGCTTCGTGAAACCAATCAGCGTCTGCTGCTGGAGAGCGCACCGAAAGGTTTTTCGCCGGACTGGGTTCAGTATCAGAAAAACAAAGGCTGGCGGTTACAGCAGGATAAATCGCTGGTGGGCGGCTACGACGCCATCCGCGTTTATCTCTGGGTGGGAATGATGAGTGATAAAGATCCTCAGAAAGCCCGGCTGCTGACGCGCTTCCAGCCGATGGCGGCAAAGACAATGAAACGGGGTGTGCCGCCGGAGAAAGTGGATGTGGCGACGGGTAAACGCACCGGGAATGGTCCGGTCGGGTTCTCTGCCGCCATGCTGCCGTTTTTACAACAACGTGATGCCCAGGCGGTTCAGCGCCAGCGCGTTGCGGACCATTTTCCCGATAATAATGCCTATTACAGCTACGTGCTGACTCTCTTTGGGCAAGGATGGGATCAGCATCGTTTTCGCTTCACCGCAAAAGGTGAATTAATACCGGATTGGGGCCAGGAATGCGCAAGTTCACAGTAAATCTACTCACTTTATCGCTTGGCCTGGCACTGATGCCGATGGCTGAGGCCGCCAACTCTCCGCAGCAGAAACAGCTGCTGGAACAGGTTCGGCTGGGCGAATCGACACAGCGTGAGGATTTGGTTCGTCAGTCGCTTTATCGTCTTGAGCTGATTGACCCGAACAACCCTGACGTCATTGCCGCACGCTTTCGCTACCTGCTGCGCCAGGGCGATAACGCCGGTGCGCAAAAAGAGCTGGATCGTCTGAAAGGGATCGCGCCGGGCTCAAGTGCATACCAGTCATCACGCAACACGATGCTGCTGTCCACCCCGGATGGCCGCCAGCAGCTCCAGCAGGCGCGTTTGCTCGCCACAACGGGACACACGCAGGAGGCGATTGCAGCCTATGACAAGCTGTTTGACGGCAACCCGCCGGGCGGCGACGTGGCGACGGAATACTGGAATGTGGTCGCGAAAGATCCTGCTCGCCGGAATGCGGCCATTAACCAGCTCAAGAAAATCAACACCAGCAGCCCCGGAAATACGCAGCTGCAGGCGACGCTGTCCCAGCTTTTGTTCCAGAGCGGACGCCGTGATGAAGGCTTTGCGGTATTGCAGGAGATGGCTAAATCGACCAACGGGCGCAGCCAGGCGTCTGATATGTGGTATGACCAAATCAAAGGCCAGCCTGCCAGCAGCGCCAGCGTCAGCGCGCTGCAAAAATACCTGAGCATATTCAGCAGTGGTGATAGCGTCGTGGCGGCGCGTGCCCAGCTCGAAGAACAGCAAAAACAGCTCGCTGACCCGGCGTTCCGCGCGAAAGCGGAAGGGCTGGCGGCGGTGGATGCCGGGCAGGGGAGTAAGGCGGTGGCTGAGCTGCAAAAAGCCGTCAGCGCCAACCATGCCGACAGTGAAGCGGTAGGCGCCCTTGGCCAGGCCTATTCCCAGAAAGGCGACCGCGCCCGCGCGGTGGCGCAGTTTGAAAAGGCGATAGCCCTCGATCCCCAGAGCGATAACCGGGGTAAATGGGACAGTCTGCTGAAGGTCAACCGCTACTGGCTGCTGATCCAGCAGGGCGATGCGGCCCTGAAGGCGAATAACCCTGCGCAGGCGGAGCGTTACTATCAGCAGGCGCGCAGTATCGACAATACCGACAGTTATGCCGTGCTGGGGCTGGGCGATGCCGCCGCGGCGCGTAAAGATAACGACGCGGCGGAGCGTTACTATCGCCAGGCGCTGCGGATGGACAGCGGCAACAGCAATGCGGTCCGCGGCCTTGCCAATATTTACCGTGCCCAGTCCCCGGAGAAGGCCTCGCAGTTTATCCAGTCTCTCTCCGCCAGCCAGCGCCGGAGCATTGATGATATTGAGCGCAGCCTGACCAACGAGCAGCTCTCCGCTCAGGCAGAACAGCTGGAAAATCAGGGGAAATACGCCCAGGCGGCAGAGATTCAGCGTCGTCGTCTGGCACTCTCTCCCGGCGACGTGTGGATAACCTATCGTCTCTCGCGCGATCTCTACAGCGCGGGTCAGCGCAGCCAGGCGGATACCCTGATGCGTCAGCTTGCCAGACAGAAACCGTCCGACCCGGATCAGGTGTACGCCAGCGGGCTCTATCTTTCCGGCAACGATCAGGACCGCGCCGCGCTGGCGCATCTGGACACGCTGCCGCGCAGCCAGTGGAACGGCAATATTCAGGAGCTTGCCGACCGCCTGCAAAGCAACCAGGTGCTGGAAACCGCCAACCGTCTGCGCGACAGCGGCAAAGAGCAGGAGGCGGAAAACCTTCTGCGTCAGCAGCCGACCTCCACCCGCATCGACCTGACGCTGGCTGACTGGGCGCAGCAGCGTGGCGATCTGGCGTCGGCGAAAACGACGTACAGCGCCGTTCTGCAGCGTGAACCGCAGAACGAAGACGCGATCCTCGGCCTGACCGAGATTTACAGCGCGCAGGGTGACAAAGATGCCGCGCGCGCAGAGCTGGCGAAATTGCCCGCCGCGCAAAACGGCCAGCCGCTGTCGCTCAACATGCAGCGCCGGATCGCGATGGCGCAGGCAGGCCTGGGCGATTCCGCCGCCGCAGAACAGACCTTCAACAAAATCATTCCGCAGGCTAAATCGCAGCCCGGCTCCATGGAAAACGCGCTGGTGTTACGTGATGCCGCGCGTTTCCAGGCGCAAAACGGTCAGCCTCAGCAGGCGCTGGAAACCTATAAAGACGCGATGGTGTCGACGGGCATCACCACGACGCGTCCGGCCGACAACGACAGTTTTACTCGTCTGACGCGTAACGATGAAAAGGACGACTGGCTGAAGCGCGGCGTGCGCAGTGATGCCGGTGACTTGTACCGTCAGCAGGATGTTAACGTCACGCTGCAGCACGACTACTGGGGTTCCAGCGGAACGGGCGGCTATTCCGACCTGAAAGCGCACACCACCATGCTGCAGGTGGATGCCCCGCTGTCTGACGGGCGCATGTTCTTCAGAAGCGATCTGGTCAACATGGACGCCGGTTCATTTGATAACAATAACGGGACCTACGATCCAAAATGGGGGACCTGCTACGAAACGCCGTGTAGCGGCAACACCCATCAGTCCGACAATGGCGCAAGCGTCGCCGTCGGCTGGCAGAATAAAACCTGGGCGATGGATATTGGCACTACGCCAATGGGCTTTGACGTCGTCGACGTGGTGGGCGGTATCAGCTACAGCAGCGATCTGGGCCCCATCGGCTATACCGTTAACGCCCATCGCCGCCCAATCTCCAGCTCCCTGCTGGCGTTCGCCGGGCAAAAAGATACTAACACCGGCACCACCTGGGGCGGCGTACGTGCCACCGGTGGCGGCGTAAGCATGAGCTATGACAAAGGGGAAGCGAACGGCGTCTGGTCAAGCCTGAACGCGGAAACGCTGACGGGTAAAAATGTGGAAGATAACTGGCGCGTCCGCTGGATGACGGGTTACTACTACAAGCTCATTAATAAAAACAACGAGCGCCTGACGGTCGGCGTCTCCAATATGCTCTGGCACTATGACAAAGACCTGAGCGGGTATACCCTGGGTCAGGGCGGCTACTACAGCCCGCAGGAGTATGTCTCTTTCGCGCTGCCGGTGACCTGGCGTAAACGCACGGAGAACTGGTCCTGGGAGCTGGGCGGCTCGGTGTCCTGGTCTCACTCTAAAACCAAAGACGAGCTGCGCTACCCGATCCAGAACCTGATCCCGACCGATGAGCCAGACCGCTATACCGACCGGGGCGCGATGGAAACCGGCAGCAGCTCCTCAGGCACGGGTTATACCGCGCGGGCCATTATCGAACGCCGCGTAACGTCCAACTGGTTTGTGGGCATGGGCGTGGATATTCAGGAAGCGAAAGACTATACCCCAAGCCATGCGCTGATCTATGTGCGTTACTCTGCTGCAGGCTGGCAGGGCGATATGGACTTACCGCCGCAGCCGCTTATCCCTTACGCGGACTGGTAATCGGATTTTCCTTAATCCATTTGTAAGTCTCTCTTAATAGCGCGGCAATCGGGTATACTCAGGCGCGCCAGGTTTACACCCTGGCGCGCCCTGCGCTTCGAGTTTTGTGGAGAGTCATTTTGCGTGTCAGCCGTTCCTTAACAATCAAACAGATGGCGATGGTTTCTGCCGTCACCATGCTGTTTGTACTGCTCTTCTGCGTAATTTTGCTGTTTCATTCCGTACAGCAGAATCGCTATAACACGGCTTCGCAGTTAGAAAGTATCGCCCGCTCGGTGCGCGGCCCGCTCTCTGCCTCTATCCTGAAAGGGGATATTCCCGAAGCGGAAACCATTTTAAAACGCATTCAGCCTGCCGGCGTCGTGAGCCGCGCCGACGTCGTCTTGCCCAACCAGTTTCAGGCGCTGCGGATGAGCTTTATCCCGGAGCGTCCCGTCCCGATGATGGTGATGCGCCTGTTTGAACTGCCGGTGCAGATTTCGCTGCCCGTTTATTCGCTCGAACGCCCTGCCAATCCGCAGCCGCTGGCCTACCTGGTATTACAGGCGGATTCCTACCGCATGTATAAATTCGTCATGAGCTGGGTGGTTACGTTAGTGACCACTTGCTTACTTATGACGCTTATTCTTAGCGTGGCGCTCACCTGGTGCATTAACCGGCTGATTGTTCATCCGCTGCGCCGTATCGCCCGCGAGCTGAATACGCTTGCGCCGCAGGATCAGATGGGGCATCAGCTTGAGCTACCGCGTCTGCATCATGACGATGAGATAGGCATGCTGGTGCGCAGCTACAACCTCAACCAGCAGCGCATCCAGCGCCAGCAGGATGAGTTAAACAGCAGCGCCACGCGCTTCCCGGTGTCGGAGCTTCCTAATAAAGCCTTCCTGATGGCGATGCTGGAGCAGACCGTTGCCCGTCAGCAAACTACGGCGCTGATGGTTATCGCCTGTGAAACCCTGCAGGACACGGCTGGCGTGCTTAGGGAGAGCCAGCGCGAAATGCTGCTGCTGACTCTGGTCGAAAAAGTGAAGTCTGTCCTGGCCCCGCGCATGGTGCTGACCCAGGTCAGCGGTTACGACCTGGTGGTGATTGCCAACGGCGTAAAAGAACCCTGGCATGCGATCACTTTAGGTCAGCAAGTACTCACTGTCATTAATGAGCGGTTGCCCATTCAGGGTATCCAGCTTCGTCCAAGCGCCAGTATCGGTATTGCGATGTACTATGGCGATTTAACGGCAGAGCAGCTTTATCATCGCGCGTTCTCGGCGGCATTCACCGCCCGGCGCAAAGGCAAAAATCAGATCCAGTTCTTCGCGCCGGAAGAGATGGAAAAGGCGCAGCAGCGCCTGACGGAAGAGAGCGACATCCTGACCGCGCTGGATAACCGCCAGTTTGCCCTCTGGCTACAGCCGCAGGTGAATTTGCTGACGGGAGAAGTGAAAAGCGCCGAGGCACTGCTGCGCGTGCAGCAGCCGGATGGCTCATGGGAGCTGCCGGAAGGGCTGATTGAGCGCATTGAGTCCTGTGGCCTGATGGTTACCGTCGGCTACTGGGTGCTGGAAGAGTCCTGCCGTCAGCTTGCCGCCTGGCAGGAGCGCGGCGTGACGCTGCCGCTGTCGGTCAATTTGTCTGCCCTGCAGCTTATGCACCCGACCATGGTTTCAGAGATGCTGGAGCTGATCCATCGTTACCGAATCAAGCCTGATACGTTAACTCTTGAAGTGACGGAGAGCCGACGCATCGACGACCCTAATCAGGCGGTCGCGATCCTGAAACCGCTGCGTAATGCCGGCATTCGCATCGCGCTGGACGATTTTGGCATGGGGTACGCCGGGCTGCGTCAGCTTCAGCACATGAAAACCCTTCCGGTGGATGTGCTCAAAATTGATAAAGCGTTTGTCGACGGTCTGCCGGGCGACAGCAGCATGGTGCAGGCGATTATCCAGATGGCGCGCAGCCTCAATCTGCATCTTATTGCCGAGGGAATTGAAACCGAAGCGCAACGCGCCTGGCTGGCAGAGGCGGGCGTGGAGAGCGGACAAGGCTTCCTTTTCGCCCCTGCTGTTCCTTCGGATGTCTTTGAAGAACGATACCTTTCTGGTGCTGACAATAACGCAAAAGTGTAATTTTGTTGCTGGCTTGTGCGAGCCAGCTCAAAGTTCTTAACATTTGTGTTTCAAATTTGAACTGAGTTTATTTCTGTCCTGTTATGTGGGTGTTATTTTAAAGCCGCAGGTTAACCATAACCTTACAAAGCCTGTGGTTTTTCTTCCCAAGGACACCTTATGAAAACCTCACTCTTCAAAAGTCTTTATTTCCAGGTCCTGACAGCCATCGCCATCGGTATTCTGCTGGGTCACTATTACCCTGAGCTGGGCGCGCAAATGAAACCGCTTGGCGACGCGTTCGTTAAGCTCATTAAAATGGTCATCGCTCCGGTGATCTTCTGTACCGTCGTGACGGGCATCGCTGGCATGGAAAGCATGAAGGCGGTCGGTCGTACCGGTGCAGTGGCGCTTCTCTATTTTGAAGTGGTCAGTACCCTTGCGCTGATTATCGGTCTGATCATCGTCAACGTGGTGCAGCCGGGCGCGGGGATGAACGTAGACCCGTCAACGCTGGATGCCAAAGCGGTCGCGGTGTATGCCGAGCAGGCGAAGGATCAGGGCGTGGTGGCATTCCTGCTGGACGTAATCCCGGGCAGCGTCATTGGCGCGTTCGCCAGCGGAAACATCCTGCAGGTTCTGCTGTTTGCCGTGATGTTTGGTTTTGCCCTGCACCGTCTGGGCAGCAAAGGCCAGCTTATCTTTAATGTGATCGAAAGCTTCTCGCAGGTTATTTTCGGCATCATCAATATGATCATGCGCCTGGCGCCGATTGGTGCTTTCGGCGCGATGGCCTTTACCATCGGTAAGTATGGCGTCGGTACGCTGGTGCAGCTGGGTCAGCTGATTATCTGCTTCTATATCACCTGTATCCTTTTCGTGGTCGTGGTGCTGGGCTCCATCGCCCGCGCGACGGGTTTCAACATCTTCAAATTTATCCGTTACATCCGCGAAGAACTGCTGATTGTTCTGGGGACCTCCTCTTCAGAATCGGCGCTGCCGCGTATGCTCGACAAGATGGAAAAGCTGGGGTGCCGTAAATCGGTGGTCGGGCTGGTGATCCCGACGGGCTACTCCTTCAACCTGGACGGCACCTCGATATACCTGACGATGGCGGCCGTGTTTATCGCTCAGGCGACCAACAGCCATATGGATATTTTCCATCAGATTACCCTGCTGGTGGTGCTCCTGCTCTCTTCTAAAGGCGCTGCAGGGGTGACGGGCAGCGGATTTATCGTGCTGGCTGCCACCATTTCCGCTGTGGGTCACCTGCCGGTGGCGGGTCTGGCGTTGATTCTCGGTATTGACCGCTTTATGTCTGAGGCGCGTGCGTTAACCAACCTGGTGGGTAACGGCGTGGCAACGGTGGTGGTGGCGAAATGGGTGAAAGAGCTGGATCACAAAAAGCTCGACGATACTCTGAATAATCGTTCAACTGACAGCAAAAATCCTGGCTTAACCTCTTAATCTTGTCACAAATGCCCGTATTCCCTTGTCGGGATGCGGGCTCCTGCGCATAATAACTGTTCGTACCTGTCATAATTCGACAAGATTTTTTTTGGGTATATTTCACTTCTGACCGTGACGTTTTGCCGAACGCGCGGTCTAATCGACGTGTTTTCATCGTCATCTTTAAGAGTGAAGCGCGTCGCGAAACACTCTTTTTTAACCAGGAATGTTGATCAGGGGTTCACATGCAGGGCACAAAAATTCGACTCTTAACCGGCGGTTTGCTGATGATGGCAGCAGCCAGTTATGTGCAGGCAGATGCGCTCCAGCCAGACCCGGCCTGGCAACAAGGGACATTAGCGAACGGTTTTCAGTGGCAGGTTTTAGCCACTCCGCAACGTCCCAGTGACCGTGTAGAAATCCGTCTGTCCATTAATACCGGTTCCCTCACGGAAAGCACCCAGCAAACCGGTTTTAGCCATTTTATTCCCCGGCTGGCGCTCACGCAGAGCGGCAGCCTGCAAGCGGTTCAGGTGCGTTCGCTTTGGCAGCAGGCCATCGATCCGAAACGCCCGCTCCCACCGGCAGTGGTCTCGTATGACTACACCATGTTTAACCTGAGCCTGCCTAATAACCGTAACGATCTGCTTAAAGAAGCACTTACGTATCTCTCCGATGCATCTGGCAATCTGGCGATTACGCCGGACACCGTCAACTATGCGCTGAGCAACAGCGACATGGTGGCGACCTGGCCTGGAGATACCAAAGAGGGCTGGTGGCGTTACCGCCTGAAAGGCTCAACGTTACTGGGACATGACCCGGCCGAACCGCTGAAACAGCCGGTAGACGCCGAACAGGTAAAATCGTTCTACCAGAAGTGGTACACCCCGGATGCGATGACGCTGATCGTGGTCGGTAACGTGGACAGCCGCGCGGTGGTGGAGCAGATCAACAAAGCATTTGGTGATTTGAAAGGCAAGCGTGAAACACCAGCCCCTGTTCCGACGCTCTCTCCGCTGCGTGCAGAGCCTGTCAGCATTATGACGGACGCCGTGCGTCAGGATCGCCTCTCCGTCATGTGGGATAACGCCTGGCAGCCCATCCGCGAGTCCGCGGCGATGCTGCGCTACTGGCGTGCCGATCTGGCGCGTGAAGCGCTGTTCTGGCACGTTCAGCAGACGCTGAGCAAGAACAACGTGAAGAATATCGGTCTTGGCTTTGACTGCCGCGTGCTGTTCCAGCGTGCGCAGTGCGCCATCAACGTTGAGTCGCCGGGCGATAAGCTGAATGCCAATCTGGGCGTGGTCGCAAAAGAACTGGCAAAAGTGCGTAAAGAGGGGCTTTCCGAAGAGGAATTCAACGCTCTCGTGGCGCAGAAAAAACTTGAGCTGCAGAAGCTGTTTGCGACCTACGCTCGCGCCGATACCGACATTCTGATCAGCCAGCGTATTCGCTCTCTGCAGAACCAGGTGGTGGACATTGCGCCGGAACAGTACCAGAAACTGCGTCAGGACTTCCTGAACGGTCTGACCGTCGATATGCTCAATCAGGACCTCCGTCAGCAGCTGTCGCAGGAGATGGCGTTGATCCTCCTGCAGCCGAAGGGCGAGCCGGAATATGACATGAAGGAACTTCAGAAAACCTGGGATTCCATTATGGCTACCGCGCCGCAGCCAGCGCAGGCCGCCACGGCTGATGATTTACATCCGGACGCGACGGATATTCCGCAGGGGCAGTAATGCGTAGACATTCCCTCTCCCTGTGGGAGAGGGTTAGGGTGAGGGCATCAGCCCGCACCTGACTTAAACAGGCATCGCCTCGCGCGGAATAATCGCCCCGCGATACTGAATCACCGTGCTGGCCGTCAGGTGACCACGCTGTGCCGCAGCTTCCGGCGTTCCACCCGTCAGCCGTACTGCCAGATAGCCCGCGCTGAATGAATCTCCGGCCGCCGTGGTATCAATCACTTTCTCTTTGGCAAGCTTCACCGCCGGCACGTTAACCAGCGCTTCACCCGCCACCGCAACCAGGCATGAATCCGCCCCGCGCTTAATCACCACTTCGCTCACGCCTGCCGCCTGCGTGCGTGCAATCACCTCCTCTACCGGTTTCTCACCCCACAGGGCGTCTTCATCGTCGAGCGTGAGGAAGGCGATGTCGGTGCACTGCAGCATCTGCTGATAGACCTGCTGCGTCTCTTCGCGGCTGGCCCACAGGCGCGGGCGGTAGTTGTTATCGAAAATAACCTTGCCGCCGTTTGCACGGCATTCTCGCAGCAGCGAGAGCAGCTTTTCACGGCTGGTAGGGCTCAGGATCGCCAGGCTAATCCCGCTCAGATAGAGGTAATCAAAGGTCGCCAGCTCTTCGCAGATGGCCGCTGCCGCGTCGCTCTCCAGCCAGAATTTGGCCGCGGCTTCGTTACGCCAGTAATAAAACGTGCGTTCGCCGGTGCTGTCGGTTTCGATGTAATAAAGCCCAGGGAGGCGGTTCTCCATACGCTGAATCAGCGACGTTTCAACATGTTCACTCTGCCAGGCCTCCAGCATTTGCTGGCTGAAGCTGTCCGTACCCAGGGCGGTCACGTAGTTCACGGTAAGCGCGTCAGGCGCAACCTGACGGGCAATATAAACGGACGTGTTTAACGTATCGCCACCAAATCCGCGGCTGACTTCCGCGCCTTTTTGTGACAGCTCAATCATGCATTCGCCAATCACGGCAATTTTTTTGGACATAGTCGTGAACCTGAACAGAAGAATTATCAGCAGTGTGCGCTGAGTGAATTAACCGGTCAACTATATTAAAACAACGTTCCATTATTTTATTTGAACCAGCGCGTGTTCCCGCGCATTTCTGTCATCTTAATTTCATTTTCCCGGTGAATTGAACATAAAGTTCTCAATTGTCGCGCCGATAATCCTGTGACGAGTCCAGAAAGGCTATCCCAACAACAGGACATCTGAAATGAAGTCAGAGCAGGTTATCCAGCGGCTGAGCACTACGCCTGAGGCAAGTATTGAGAACTTGCAGGAGCATCGCTACTGGCTGCAATGTGAGCGTGCGTACACCTATCAGCCGATCTACCGAACAGATGGTCGACTGATGGCAATTGAAATTTTGACCGTCGTTACGCATCCCTCAAACCCTACTCAGCGCATCGCGCCGGATCGCTATTTTGCCGAAGTTGCCGTTCGCCAGCGTCTGGACGTGCTGGAAGAGCAGCTTCGTATGCTGGCGACGAAGCAACCTTTTTTCGAACAGCACGATATCCTCGCCTCAGTAAACGTCGATGGTCCAACCCTGCTGGCGCTGCGTCAGAACGCAAAATTGCAGGAGCTGATCGCCACCCTGCCGTGGATGCGCTTTGAGCTGGTGGAGCATGTCCGCCTGCCGCAGGATTCCTCTTTTGCGTCTATATGCGAATACGGCCCGCTGTGGCTGGATGACTTTGGCACCGGCATGGCGAACTTCTCCGCCCTGAGTGAAGTGCGCTACGACTACATCAAAGTGGCCCGCGACCTGTTCATTATGCTGCGTCAAACCCCGGAAGGGCGGAATCTGTTTACGCTGTTATTACAGCTGATGAACCGCTATTGCCAGGGCGTGATTGTTGAAGGTGTGGAAACACTGGAAGAGTGGCGTGATGTGCAAAACTCCCCCGCAGCGGCGGCGCAAGGCTATTATCTCTCCCGCCCGGTACCCATGGATCGCCTCGATAGCGTTATAACGACCCTCTGATAAGCCCGCTTCCCTTTGTCTGGACTATAGTTTTACAGGACAGGTCATCAGGAAAGGGGATAAAAATGACGAGAACAACCAGGGTAATCTCCTGGACAGCAGGGATTTTCTTGTTGTTGATCGTGGTCGTCGCCATCATTATTGCGACGTTTGACTGGAACCGTCTCAAGCCGACCATCAACCAGAAAGTCTCAACCGAACTGAACCGCCCCTTCGCCATACGCGGTGATTTAGGGGTGGTGTGGGAGCGTCAGAAAGAGGAGCCTGGCTGGCGAAGCTGGATCCCCTGGCCACACGTCCATGCCGACGACATCATTCTCGGCAACCCGCCGGATATCCCGGACGTCACCATGATCCACCTGCCGCGCGTTGAAGCCACGCTGGCTCCGCTGGCGCTCCTCACCAAAACGGTCTATCTGCCGTGGATCAAACTTCAGCAGCCCGATGCGCGTCTGATCCGACTTTCAGAAAAAAACAATAACTGGACGTTTAACCTTGCCAGCGACAGCGAAAAAGATCCGAATGCCCAGCCTTCCTCCTGGTCATTCCGTCTCGACAATATTCTTTTCGATCGCGGACGGATCGCCATCGACGATAAGGTCAGCAAGGCGGATGTGGAGATCCTCGTCGATCCGCTGGGCAAACCGCTACCGTTTAGCGAGGTCACGGGCACGAAAGCAAAAGGCGACGCGGCAAGCGTGGGTGACTATGTCTTCGGCCTGACGGCAAAAGGACGCTACAACGATCGGCCTCTCAGCGGTAAAGGGAAAATTGGCGGCATGCTGGCGCTGCGGAGCGAAGGCACGCCGTTCCCGGTTCAGGCGGACTTCCGTTCCGGTAACACCCGCGTGGCGTTCGTTGGCACGGTCAACGAGCCGATGAATATGGGCGGCGTCGACCTTCAGCTTAAATTTGCCGGCGATTCGCTGGGCGAGCTGTATGAACTGACCGGCGTGCTGCTGCCGGATACCCCGCCGTTCGAAACGGACGGGCATCTGGTTGCCAAAATCGACACCGAAAAATCGTCCGTTTTTGACTACCGGGATTTCAACGGACGCATCGGCGACAGTGATATTCACGGCACGCTGACCTACACCACCGGAAAACCGCGCCCGAAACTGGAAGGGGATGTTGAGTCCCGTCAGCTGCGTCTGGCCGACCTGGGCCCGCTAATTGGCGTGGACTCGGGTAAAGGGACCAAGTCGAAAGAGGTCAAAAAGGATGTTCAGCCTGCCGGCAAAGTGCTGCCATACGATCGCTTCGAAACCGACAAATGGGACGTGATGGATGCGGATGTGCGCTTCAAAGGCGGAAAAATTGAACATGGCAGTACGCTGCCGATCAGCAATCTTTCGACCCATATCCTCCTCAAAAACGCCGATCTGCGCCTGCAGCCGCTGAAATTTGGCATGGCGGGCGGGACGATTTCCTCGAATATTCATCTGGAAGGTGATAAAAAGCCGATGCAGGGAAGAGCGGAGATCCAGGCGCGTCGATTGAAGCTGAAAGAGCTGATGCCGAACGTAGAACTGATGCAGAAAACCCTCGGTGAAATGAACGGTGATGCCGACATTCGCGGCGTGGGGAACTCGGTGGCGGCGCTGCTGGGCAGCGGCAATGGTAACCTGAAGCTGCTGATGAACGACGGGCTGGTGAGCCGAAACCTGATGGAGATCCTGGGGCTGAACGTCGGTAACTACGTCATCGGGCAAATCTTCGGTGATGACGAGGTGCGGGTAAACTGCGCGGCGGCCAATCTGGATCTGGTTAACGGCGTGGCGCGTCCGCAGATATTTGCCTTCGACACGGAAAACGCGGTGATTAACGTGACCGGGACCGCCAGCATGGCCTCGGAGCAGCTTGATCTGACGATTGACCCGGAAAGTAAGGGGATCCGCATCATCACCCTGCGCTCGCCGCTTTACGTGCGCGGAACCTTCAAAAACCCGCAGGCGGGCGTGAAGCCCGGACCGCTGATTGCGCGCGGTGCGGTGGCTGCGGCCCTGGCGACACTGGTTACCCCGGCCGCAGCGCTGCTGGCGTTGATTTCGCCGTCTGAGGGCGAAGCGAATCAGTGCCGGACTATTTTGTCGCAGATGAAGAAGTAGCTCCCTTTCTCCCTCTCCCTGTGGGAGAGGGCCGGGGTGAGGGCATCAGGCCGCAGTGAATTACAGAGCCTGGTGCTTAGTCTCGTGCGTCAGCAGCAGCGCAATCAGCGTCAGCGCCGCCATGGCCGCCAGATAGACCCCCACATAGAACAGACCATAGTTCGCCTGCAGCCAGGTGGCGATATACGGCGCAACGGACGCGCCCAGAATAGAGGCAACGTTGTAGGAGAACGACGCGCCGGTATAACGCACTTCCGTCGGGAACAGCTCGGGCAGCAGCGCGCCCATCGGGCCGAAGGTCAGCCCCATCAGGCTCAGGCCAATCAGCAGATAGGCCATCACCAGCGCCGGGCTACCTGAACCCAGCAGCGGCGGAAAGACGAACAGAGCAAACAGCATGATGAGCGTGGTGATTGTAATCATGCTTGCACGACGACCGAATTTATCCGCAAGCAGACCCGCAATCGGAACCATCACGCCAAACCCGATCACCGCCATCATCAGCATCCACAGCACTTCGTTACGCGGCAGCCCCAGGCCAACCGGCGCGGCGGCGGTACTGAACGTCATGGAATAGACGGTCATAATGTAGAACAGCGTATAGGTTGCCAGCATGATGAACGTTCCCAGTACGGTCACGCGGACGTGTTTGGTCAGCAGCGTACCCAGCGGCACTTTCACCTGCTTGTTCGCCGCGGCCACTTTCGCAAAAACAGGAGTCTCATGCAGCGAAACACGCACATACAGGCCAATCAGCACCAGCACGGCTGAGAAAATAAACGGGAGACGCCAGCCCCAGCTCATGAACTGTTCATCCGTCAGCAGCCACGAGAGCAGCAGGAACGTCCCGTTGGCAAAGAAGAAGCCAATCGGCGCGCCCAGCTGCGGGAATGAACCGTACAGCGCGCGCTTGCGCGCCGGGGCGTTCTCGGTGGCCAGCAGCGCCGCGCCGCCCCATTCACCGCCCAGCCCCAGACCCTGACCAAAACGCGCCAGCGCCAGCAGGACCGGCGCCAGAATGCCGATGGTTTCATAGGTCGGCAGCAGACCGATGGCTACGGTGGAGATGCCCATCGTCAGCAGCGAGGCCACCAGGGTGACTTTTCGGCCAATGCGATCGCCAAAGTGTCCAAACAGCGCAGAGCCAATTGGACGCGCAACAAACGCGATGGCAAAGGTCGCCAGAGACTGCAGCGTGGCCGCCGTCGGATCGCCCTGCGGGAAGAAAATATGCGGGAAGACGATGACCGCGGCGGTGGCATAAATATAAAAGTCGAAGAACTCAATGGCGGTGCCAATCAGCGAGGCGACGACAACTTTATTGCGCGAGTTTACCGGAACGTTTTCCGTTCCTGAGTCGAGTGTGGTGGCTGTTGCTTGCATAATATTTTCTTATTTTTGTCGAACGAAAGGCCATATTACGCACAGCAAAAGCGACATTTCAATCTGTAACAAAGCCGCGCGCTGGTGATAAAAGCAACAAAAAGCGGATAATTTTCAGTCCAGCGAAAACACGTCTATGAAATGCTTCACAGATTTTAAATATTAGTCAATTAAACTGATTTTCGGTTAAATAAAAGTTACGGACTGGATTTATATGCTGAAATGATGAATCGGGCTGAAATTTCAGCCCGAGAGCGGGGCTAGCGGTGCGTTTTACCGGGCATTCGCGTGTCGCCTTTGTACTCGGCGGTGGCAATCCATGCCGCGCAGAACAGGGTCAGGCGCGCGAAAAAGTAGAAGAAGGCCATCAGTCCCAGCACCGAGCCAAACGCCGCGCCAGAAGGGGATTTCACCAGCGACGGCAGCGTGTAGGTCATCACGATTTTGATCACCTCAAAGCCGATCGCCGCAATCAACGTGCCGCGAATCAGCGCCTTCTTGCGCGGACGATGGCGGGGCAAGCGCCAGAAGATCCAGAAGAACAGCAGGTAGTTGGCAAAGATGGAAATGGCCAGCCCAATGCCGCGCCAGGCGGGCTTCAGCCATTCGATGTAATCAAGGTAGAGCGCGGAGATGATCATCTGCTGCGCCGAGCCCGCCACGGAGGTAATGGAAAGCGTCACGATCAGCGCGACGAGCAGGCCAATCAGCGAAACAAAATCGCGGAGATACTTCACCCAGATTTTCTCCTCGTCCTGCGGCTTACGCTCCCAGACGTCGCGCGACTGGGCGCGGATGGCCTCGCGCAGGTTGCCCATCCAGTTAACGCCGGAGTAAAGCGCAATCAGCAAACCGACGATACCCACGGTGGTACGCTGCTGAACGGCGGTATTGATGGTGCTCTTGAGGGTGCTGGCAAGGGTCGGGTCACTGACGTTATTCAGGATTTTATTGAATATATCCTGCAGCAGCGTCGGGTGCGACGCGAGCACAAAACCGGCTGCCGCAAACGACACCATCAGGATTGGGATCATCGACAGGAAGGAAAAATAGGTGATGGCGGCACCAAACTGGTTCCCCATGCGGTCATTAAACCGTTCTGTGGCGCGTATCAGGTGCGCAATCATGGGAAACTGCTGAATTCTCGCGGCGATGCCGGTGACGGTCCCCAGCGCTTTGCTGGCGGTGCCTGGCGTTTTGGCCTCTTCGGGCCCGGTTACCATCTTTTTGACGGGCTCATACTCTAAATGTTGGGTGGGTCGTTGCGGGTTGTTTTCCGGCGTCACGCGCATTTTCCTTTTCGTTGAGCTGGATGTGTTTTTGAATTATAGCTTGCGGCTAGTCCACGTAAGCTTTTGTGAGTTCGGTAAGCCACTCCATGAACAGATGGACCCGGCGGGAGAGGTTGCGGCGGTGAGGGTAAATCAGGGAGACGGGCATCGCTTCGGCCCGGTATTGCGGGAGGATCTCAATCAGTTTCTTCGCGCGCAGTAAATCGCGCACCCCAACCCGCGGAACCTGAATAATGCCCAGCCCGGCGAGACAGGCAGCCTGGTAAGTTTCCGTGCTGTTGACGGTTAACACCCCGCCTGTTTTTATCCACTGCGTCGCACTGCCGTTATAAAACTCAAAGCCCTGCGGGCGGGTTCCCAGCATCGCGGCGTAGTGGATCACGGCGTGCGAGCCTAAATCGTCCAGGGTTTCCGGATAGCCAAATCGCGCCAGATAGTCCGGGCTGGCGCAGTTAATCACCGACAGCTTGCCCAGCGGACGGGCAATCAGCCCTGAATCCTTCAAAGTGCCGACGCGCACCACGCAATCAAAACCTTCGCGGATCACATCCACCAGACGATCGCTGCTGCTGAGCTCGAGTTCAATGCCCGGATAGTGCTGCAGAAAAGCAGGCAGTTTGGGGATGACTAAATTTCGAGCAACGCCGACGGGCATATCCACGCGGAGCCGACCGCTGATGCTGGAGGGATCGTGCTGAAACATACCGTCGAGTTCATCAAGGTTTGCCAGCAGATCTTTCGCCCGTTCGTAATAGACCATGCCGTCCTGCGTCAGGCTGACGCGGCGCGTGGTGCGGTGCAATAGCTGGGTGCCAAGCCGGTTTTCCAGGGCCTGAATTTGCCGCGAGACGCTGCCTTTCGGCAGGGTTAATGTTTCGGCCGCGCGGGAAAAACTTTCCAGTTCCGCGACGCGGACGAACAGCTGCATTGCGTGAATTTTATCCATAGAGGAAGCTCATTGTTGTTTCTGGTGAAACAGTGAAGCGTTTTAACCCATCTTTATTGATTTTCTATCACCTAATAAGCTCTTTCTCAATCTCCTTAACAGCCAAAACGAGGTTTATGATGAGTGAACGTATCGCATTAGTGACGGGTGGTAGCCGTGGTCTGGGCAAAAACGCTGCGTTAAAGCTGGCGGCAGACGGCACGGGAATTGTCCTGACATACAACCGTAGCCAGCAGGAAGCGCTGGATGTTGTGCATGAAATTCAGCAAAAAGGCGTCAACGCAGCGGCATTACAGCTCAACGTCGGTGATATCACGAGTTTTGATCATTTTGCCCGACAGCTTCAGGAAACCCTTAAGACCGTCTGGCAGCGCGAAACCTTTGACTATTTATTGAACAATGCCGGAACGGGTTTATACGCGCCCTATGCCGACACGACGGAGGCTCAGTTTGATGAAGCGCTGAACATTCATTTCAAAGGACCTTTCTTCCTGACCCAGCGCCTGCTTCCGCTGCTTAACGACGGGGGACGGATCCTCAACGTCTCCAGCGGGCTGGCCCGTTTTACCCAGCCGGGCTCAGGGACCTACGCGGCCATGAAGGGGGCGATGGAAGTGCTGACGCGTTATCAGGCGAAAGAACTGGGCGCGCGCGGAATTTCCGTCAATATTATTGCGCCGGGCGCGATAGAAACTGACTTTGGCGGCGGACGCGTGCGCGACAACACGGAGCTGAATCAGCTTCTGGCCTCGCAGACGGCGCTGGGACGGGTGGGGCTGCCGGACGATATTGGCGATGCCGTTGCGGCACTGCTCAGCGATAAGCTGGGCTGGATGAATGCGCAACGTATTGAAGTATCAGGCGGTATGTTCCTGTGATACACGGGCTTAGGGGGAAGGAGCCCCTTAAGGAAACCCTTAGTATGGATGTGTCTGCATACTGACAGTGATAAAGAACGCAGGCAGCCATAGCCGATAACCCATTTTCATCACGATATTTCTCCAGAGAAAGGCCCGGATGTTTTTTTATTAACGCAGCGGCCGCTGAGAATATTTTCAGCGAATGACGTTTGATATTCGTTTCCTCTAAATAGTGACATTAAAGAGGAAACGACGTCCGGGAAATATCTGCTAAAAAGCGGTTGGTCAGGAATTATTATTCAGGTATTCCTGCTGTAATAAACCAAATAGCCAGTCATTTTGCCAGCGCCCCGCAAGGTAATAGCTCTCGCGTAATTCACCTTCCAGACGAAAGCGGGCTTTTTCCAGCAGGCGTCTTGACGCGACATTTCCCGCGGTGACGGTGGCGGTGAGTCGCCGTATACCGCCCTGATGAAAAGCGTAATCGCAAAGCATTTTCAGGGATTCAAAGCCGTAACCTTTCCCCTGCGCCTCGGGCGCGAAAAGGAAGCCCACTTCTGCGCAGTCCTCCTCCCGCTGAATATACCCGGTAACGCCCAGCGGGGCCTGTGAGGCGGTGTCACGTACGACGAGACAAAGCCAGTGGGCGCTGCCCGGTGCCCATGGGGCCAGGCGCGAATCAAACGCCTCGCGGATCGCCGCGACGGGACGGTCTTCCGCCACAAAGCGCATCACGTCCGGGTGCTGCTGTAGCGTCAGAAAAAAGGGCCAGTCTTGTTCCTGCAGGGGCGAACAGGTCAGGCGAGAGGTAATTAAAACCGGCATTCAGATTCTCCTGAAACATTTTAAATCATTTTAGGGTTGTCACTTTATTTCAACAGAAAGTCAGGTATGGTTAACCGCGTATAAATAAAAAGAATAAAGGGCGTTTCGTGCCCATTCCGGATGTCTTCGTTGTCGCTTAAGGAAAACAATGACTCTCAGCACATCACATCATATTCGCGAACAGTTTGAACACTGTCTGGCGGTCATTCGCCATGCGTCGGTGGAAATTTTACTCCTTCTGAATGTACATGCTTCTGAGGGCAAAGATCCACGCTGGTTCCTGGAACAACTCGACAGCGCGCGATTAGCTCTGGGCGGCTGGGGAGCCGTTGCGAAAAAACTCAACCTGAATGATGCCGAGATGTCGGAATTTACGCTCCAGCTGCGCCTGCTGCAGCAGCGCGTTCCGCAGTATGAAAGCGGACAGGATGTGAGTGAAAACCAGCTTATTGCGGCGATGCGGTTTGTGACCGCTCTGGAGCATCTTCGCCTGCAGCAGCCGCTGTTGACCTACAGCACTGACCTGGCACCGGGAAGCGAACTCCAGCAGCAGCAGGCGCACAAGCAGGTACGCGCGATTGAGCTGATGATTAAAGGGCTCATCCAGCAGGCCTGGCCCGATCAGGTGCGGCTGAACAACCATCTCAAGACCCTGTTTAACGCTGACCGCGTGCGGCGCTGGCTGAAGCTTGGCGAGATCAATGATGTCCTCAGCGGCATGATGTTCAGTGAACTGGCGCAGATGCTGGTGGATAAAAAAGAGTTCAGCCGCTATTACGCTTCGCTGTTCAGCGACCCGTCCATGCTGACGCTGCTGGTTGAACCGCGCAAAACGCTGCAAACCTTCCTCGATGACATTCGGCAAATCCGCAACAGCATCACCGTTCAAAAAACGTTAAGCTCGGCGCAAATCCAGCTGCTGGATAACTACTATGCGCAGATCGCGCGGCCCGTTCAGCGCGCGTTTGAAGAGGGGAGAACGCGCGTCAATCCGGCCGGATTCATGGCGGTAGATGCCAGCGAATTGCATACCTTCTGGGAAAAGGCGCAGAAAATGGATCGGGTCACCGGTGGGGATCTGTTTGAAGTCCGTGACACCATTGAAAAGCCGACCCAGCGCGCGCCGCGTACCCCCGAACAACGCGAGCAGCTCATTTCCGGTGCGCTATGGGGGGCGGTTGGCGTCATGGTGATTGCTATCGTGGCGGGGGGCTTCTGGCTGGTGACCAGCAGCAAACCGCAGCCTGCAACCGCCAGCGCGGCTGAAGCGGCTTCTCCGCAGGAAATGCGCGAGACGCCTTCTTCGCGCGAAACGCTCACGCGCATGGGGGTCACCTGGGACGAGAATAATTTCCGCTCGGCCATTAACCGCAACGATACCCGCGTGACCCTGCTGTTTTTGCAGGGCGGCATGGACTGGAAGCTCTCCTGGACCGAAGAGGCGATGTCGGCAGGCTATGACGATGTGCTGGAGCTGATGTTACGCTACCGGCAGAACATGGTGGAAGAGAAGCCGTGCCGTCGCTTCATCAACACGCTCAGCCACGCCATGTCGAACGGCGAGTCTCTGACCTCGGTACGTAAAGAGTATCTCAAAGCTTTCTGCACCGTTCCTGCGGTGGTGAAACGCCAGCAGCACGATCTCGACATGGCCACACGCCGCGCGCAGTCGCAGCCGGATGCCACCACGAAAAAATGGCAGTCCATTCAGACTGCCATTTATGAGGTGATTCGCTGATCTCTTTTCCCTCTCCCTGTGGGAGAGGATCGGGGTGAGGGCACCAGACCGCACCCTGCTTAAGGTTCCCCATATAGCCCAATCAGCCGCCGCACCACGCCGTTCGTCCAGCCGAAACCGTCCTGCAGCGGATACTCACCCCCGCCACCTTCGCGCGGCGTACTGCTGGCGATGTGGTACTTCTCAATCAGCTTGTGATGCGTCTTATAAAAATGGTTCACCGTATGCAGCCAGCTCCAGGCGATCTCATCGCCCAGCGAGTCGTTGCCGTACTGCTTGAACCCCTGAATCGCCATCCACTGCAGCGGCGCCCAGCCGTTGGGTTTATCCCACTGCTCGCCGGTTTCGTACTCGGTGGCCAGAATTCCACCCGGGGTCAGCAGCCGCGATTTGACCGCATCAGACAAACGTTCTGCCTGCTCGTGCGTCGCCATTCCAACATACAGCGGCACAATGCTGGCGGCAGAAAACAGCGCCAGCTCTTCGCGTCGCCAGTCGTAATCGCGGTAGCAGCCGCTCTCCTCGTCCCACAGATAGCGGTTCACCGCCGCGCGGCGATCGTTGGCTTTCTGGCGGAACGCCTCTGCCGTTTCTTTATCTCCTTTCGACGCCGAGATGTTGGCAATAGCGCTTTCCAGTTTGAACAGGAAGGCGTTCAGATCGATGGGGATGAACTGCGTCGTGCGGATGCTGGCGAGCCGCGACGGATCGCGCAGCCAGCGGGACGAGTAATCCCAGCCGGACGCCGCACCCGCGCGCAGGTCGCGATACACCTCGTTTGGCGGACGGCCCGAGTGGCGCGCGGTTTCCACGTCCTCAATCCACGATTCGTCGCGCGGGGTATCGCGGTCATCCCAGTAGCGGTTGAGCAGTGAACCGTCCGGCATGCGCACGGCGCTGCGGTATGCCTGATTAAGCAGCAGCGACTCCGCACCGTCCATCCAGAAGGCGTACTCCATTTTGAGGTGATCAAGATAGCGTTTCGCACCTCGCACGCCGTCCTCCTCAAACAGCTCCACCATCAGCGCAAAGACCGGCGGCTGTGAGCGGCTGAGATAATAGGTGCGGTTGCCGTTGGGGATATGCCCGTAGCGTTCAATCAGCCAGGCGAAGTTGTCCGCCATACATTTGAGCAGATCGTTACGGCCGCTCTCCGCCAGCCCCAGCATGGAGAAATAAGAATCCCAGTAGTAGGTCTCGCTGAAGCGCCCGCCGGGGACGATATAGGCCTGCGGCAGCGCCAGCAGGGAAGACCAGGGAATATGATCCTGCGGCTCGCGCGTCAGCACCGGCCACAGGTTATCAATGTGCTCTTTCAGGGAGAGTCCCGGGTCGGAGACATATTCTGTGCCGTACGTTTCCGGCATCCAGAAGTGGTTCTCCACAAACTGGCGCAGGTCGAAATCCCGGTGGCGTCTGACCTTGCGGTAGCGGATCAGGATATCTAACGGATCCATCTTCGGCGCGCAGTCGGGGAAGGTTTTACTGTCCGCAAACAGCCGCGTCGACTGCACATGCTCGAACAGTTCAAGATAGCGGTCTGCGGGCGTCAACGCATCGGAGGCGGGTAGCCCCTCGATCATTTCGGGTTCCGGCTCCGCCTCAATCATTTCATCCAGTTTCAACTCGCAGGGATCGGTCTCGTAGCGCAGCTCTTCTGCAATCTCGAACTCGATGTTCTCGGTAGCCTGTAGTTTCTGGTTGAACATGGTGATAGGGACCTCCGGTTGTGTGTTCAAAAGACAGGTTTATCCGGGCGTCTTATAAGCGTAGACATTCGCTTCGGTAGATGGGGAGGGAAATGTGCGGTAGATCACTATTTTCGGAGCATTCGTTTTGCAACGATTTATGAATGTTAAAAAAATGCCCCTCAGGAGAGGGGCATCAGGATTAACGCATAGTAACAAACTCTTCCGCGGCCGTCGGGTGGATGGCCACCGTGTTGTCGAAGTCTTTCTTGGTTGCGCCCATCTTCAGCGCCACGGCGAAGCCCTGCAGGATCTCGTCCATACCAAAACCGATGCCGTGGATACCGACAATCTTCTCTTCCGGACCGACGCAGACCAGCTTCATGCGGCACGGCTGACGGTGTGAGGTGACGGCGGTGTACATCGCGGTAAATGCCGATTTATACACTTTCACCTGGTCGTCGCCGTACTGCTCACGCGCCTGCGGCTCGGTTAAGCCGACGGTGCCGATTGGCGGGTGGCTGAAAACCACGGTCGGGATGTTGCTGTAGTCCAGATGCTCGTCCGGCTTGTTGTTGAACAGGCGCTCGGAGAGACGACGACCCGCCGCAACGGCGACCGGCGTCAGCTCAACCGCGCCGGTGTTGTCGCCGACCGCATAAATGCCCGGTACGCTGGTGTTCTGGAATTTATCGACGACGATATAGCCTTTTTCGTCGGTTTTTACGCCCGTCACGCCCAGGTTGAAGTTATCGTTCGCAGGTTCACGGCCAATCGCCCAGATCAGGCAATCGACGGTCTGGCTGCGGCCATCTTCCAGCTCAAGCGTCAAGCTGCCGTCCGCGTTTTTCACCACCGCTTTTGGCACGGCGTTGGTGTGCAGGGTCGGGCCTTCGGTGTTCATCACTTCAACCAGCGTATCGACAATCAGCGGGTCAAAGCTGCGCAGCGGCGCGTGTTTACGTACGAACAGGTGCGCTTCTGCGCCCAGGCCGTTAATCACGCCGGCCAGTTCCACCGCAATGTAACCCGCGCCAACAACGGCAACGCGTTTTGGCAGGGCAGGCAGTTCGAAGAAACCGTTGGAGTCGATGCCGTATTCCACGCCCGGGATGTTCGGGTGGCTCGGACGACCGCCGGTGGCGATCAGGATGTGATCGGCGGTGATCGTCTCGCCGTTCACTTCGATCGTTTTCGCGTCCACAAAGCGGGCGAAACCGTGGATAACGTCAACGTTATTTTTACCCAGCACGTTGTCGTACGAGGTGTGAATGCGGTCGATGTAGGCGGTACGGCTGGCGATCAGTTTTTCCCAGTCGAAGCGGTTGATGGTGGTGTCAAAGCCGTAGTCCGGGCCATACATATGGATAGCCTCACGGATCTGCGCCGCATGCCACATCACTTTCTTCGGTACACAACCCACGTTCACGCAGGTGCCGCCCAGCGCTTTGGCTTCAATCAGCGCGCACTTCTGGCCGTACATGGCCGCACGGTTGATGGAGGCGATGCCGCCGCTGCCGCCGCCGATGGCGATGTAGTCATAATGCTTAGTCATTGCTTTTGTCCTTAATCGTGAATTGCCGCGATTGTATACCTGAAATCAATAGTTTCCACCGATGGCTGCGATTACTCCGGCACAATCCAACTGACGGTGGCGTGGCCTGTACCCGCTGGCACCAGCGTTTTATGCAGCCACGGCAGCACGTTGTTCATCTGCGCTTCAAGCTTCCACGGCGGGTTGATCACAATCATGCCGGAGGCGGTCATGCCGCGCTGATCGCTGTCAGGGCGTACCGCCAGCTCGATCTGCAGGATCTTACGGATGCCGGTTGCTTCCAGGTCTTTGATCATGCGTTTGATTTGCGCGCGCAGCACCACCGGGTACCACAGGGCATAGGTGCCGGTAGCAAAGCGTTTGTAGCCTTCGTGGATACCGGTCACCACCGCCTGATAGTCGGTTTTGATTTCGTACGGCGGGTCGATCAGCACCAGGCCGCGACGGGAAACCGGCGGCAGTTTGGCCTTCAGCTGCTGGTAACCGTCGGATTTTTCCACGCGGGCGCGGCTGTCTTTCTGAAATTCGGAACGCAGTAGCGGGTAGTCGCTCGGATGCAGTTCGGTCAGCTGGAGGCTGTCCTGCTCGCGCAGCAGCTGGCGCGCAATCAGCGGTGAGCCAGGGTAGTAGCGCAGCTGGCCGTTGCGGTTGAAGTGATTCACCACGCCGATGTACGGCTCCAGCTCGGCAGGCAGGTCGTCCTGCTGCCAGACGCGGGCAATCCCTTCCAGATATTCACCGGTACGCTCGGCATGCTCGCCGCTCAGCTGATAACGGCCCGCGCCCGCGTGCGTGTCCAGATAGAGAAACGGCTTCTCTTTCTCTTTGAGCGATTCGATGATCAGGCTCTGAACGGTGTGTTTAAGGACGTCGGCGTGGTTGCCTGCGTGGAAGCTGTGGCGATAACTGAGCATGGATGAATGTGTTCCAGGTAGTAAACGTAGGCCCGATAAGCGTAGCGCCATCGGGCAAAAATAGAGCGTATCGCCACAGTATACAGAAAAGTTTCCACTGCCGCGAAAGCGCAACGTCCGGCATTGAAATCCTCTACACTTAACCCCATTCTAGATCCCATATGCACAGCGCCGGATGCGCGCTTCATTCACCTATTTCAACAGGACAGCGTTTATGACCAATCCATTACTGACGCCTTTTTCGTTGCCGCCGTTTTCTAAAATCCTCCCTGAGCATGTGGTTCCAGCCGTTACGCAATCGCTGGACAACTGCCGCGCGGCGGTAGAAAGCGTGGTAGCGCAGGGCGCGCCGTACACCTGGGAAAATCTGTGTCAGCCGCTGGCCGAAGTGGACGACGTGCTGGGGCGTATCTTCTCCCCGGTGAGCCACCTGAACTCGGTAAAAAACAGCCCGGAACTGCGCGAAGCCTACGAACAGACCCTGCCGCTGCTCTCTGAGTACAGCACCTGGGTCGGCCAGCACGAAGGGCTGTACAAAGCCTACCGCGACCTGCGCGACGGCGACCACTATGCCGAACTGAGCACGGCGCAGAAAAAATCGGTCGATAACGCCCTGCGTGATTTTGAGCTGTCCGGGATTGGCCTGCCAAAAGAGAAGCAGACCCGCTATGGCGAAATCGCCGCGCGCCTGTCCGAGCTGGGCAACCAGTACAGCAACAATGTGCTCGACGCCACCATGGGCTGGACGAAGCTGATTACCGACGAAGCTATGCTTTCCGGTATGCCGGAAAGCGCGCTGGCGGCGGCAAAAGCCCAGGCTGAAGCGAAAGAGCAGGACGGTTTCCTGTTAACGCTGGATATCCCGAGCTATCTGCCGGTGATGACCTACTGCGACAACCAGGCCCTGCGCGAAGAGATGTACCGCGCGTACAGCACCCGCGCCTCCGATCAGGGGCCGAATGCCGGTAAGTGGGACAACAGCCCGGTAATGGCGGAAATCCTCGCCCTGCGTCACGAGCTGGCGCAGCTGCTGGGCTTCGAAAACTACGCCGATAAATCCCTCGCCACCAAAATGGCGGAGAACCCGCAGCAGGTGCTCGACTTCCTGACCGATCTGGCGAAACGCGCCCGTCCGCAGGGTGAGAAAGAGCTGGCCCAGCTGCGCGCCTTCGCGAAAGCCGAGTTCGGCGTGGACGAGCTGCAGCCGTGGGATATCGCGTACTACAGCGAAAAACAGAAGCAGCACCTCTACAGCATCAGCGACGAGCAGCTGCGCCCGTACTTCCCGGAAAACAAAGCCGTTAACGGCCTGTTCGAAGTGGTAAAACGCATCTACGGCATCACCGCCAAAGAGCGTACCGATATCGACGTCTGGCACCCGGACGTGCGTTTCTTCGAGCTGTATGACGAGAAAAACGAACTGCGCGGCAGCTTCTACCTCGATCTCTACGCGCGTGAGAACAAGCGCGGCGGGGCGTGGATGGATGACTGCGTGGGCCAGATGCGTAAAGCCGACGGTTCTCTGCAGAAGCCGGTCGCCTACCTGACCTGTAACTTCAACCGTCCGGTAAGCGGCAAACCGGCGCTGTTCACCCACGACGAAGTGATTACCCTGTTCCACGAGTTTGGTCATGGTCTGCACCATATGCTGACCCGCATCGAAACCGCAGGCGTGGCCGGTATCAGCGGCGTGCCGTGGGATGCCGTCGAGCTGCCAAGCCAGTTTATGGAAAACTGGTGCTGGGAGCCGGACGCGCTGGCGTTTATCTCCGGTCACTACGAGACCGGCGAGCCGCTGCCGAAAGAGCTGCTGGATAAAATGCTGGCGGCGAAAAACTACCAGGCGGCGATGTTCATCCTGCGGCAGCTGGAGTTCGGCCTGTTCGATTTCCGCCTGCACGCCGAGTTTAGCCCGGAGCAGGGCGCGAAAATCCTTGAGACCCTGGCCGAGATTAAAAAGCAGGTTGCCGTTATTCCAGGGCCAACCTGGGGCCGCTTCCCGCATGCCTTCAGCCACATCTTCGCAGGCGGCTACGCTGCCGGCTACTACAGCTACCTGTGGGCCGACGTGCTGGCGGCAGATGCCTTCTCTCGCTTCGAAGAAGAGGGGATCTTCAACCGCGAAACCGGCCAGTCGTTCCTCGATAACATCCTGACCCGCGGCGGGTCTGAAGAGCCAATGGTGCTGTTCAAACGCTTCCGCGGACGCGAGCCGCAGCTGGATGCGATGCTTGAGCATTACGGGATCAAAGGCTGATTGTTACGTGAAGATCTGCTTAGTTGATGAAACAGGCGCCGGAGACGGCGCCTTATCTGTTCTGGCGGCCCGCTGGGGGCTGGAGCACGATGAAGAAAACCTGATGGCGCTGGTGATGACGCCGGAACATCTCGAATTACGCAAGCGCGACGAACCGAAGCTCGGCGGGATTTTCGTCGATTTTGTCGGCGGCGCGATGGCGCACCGGCGCAAGTTCGGCGGCGGTCGCGGCGAAGCGGTGGCCAAAGCGGTCGGCATCAAAGGGAGCTACCTCCCGGACGTGGTCGATGCCACGGCGGGGCTGGGGCGCGATGCGTTTGTGCTGGCGTCTGTCGGCTGTCGCGTGCGGATGCTGGAGCGTAATCCGGTGGTCGCTGCGCTGCTCGACGATGGGCTGGCGCGAGGCTACGCGGACCCGGAAATCGGCCCCTGGCTGCAGGATCGTTTGCAGCTGATCCACGCCTCCAGCCTGACGGCATTGACGGATATCACCCCGCGCCCGCAGGTGGTCTATCTCGACCCTATGTTCCCGCATAAGCAGAAAAGCGCGCTGGTGAAGAAAGAGATGCGGGTGTTTCAGTCGCTGGTGGGGCCGGATTTGGATGCCGATGGCCTGCTGGAGCCGGCTCGTCAGCTTGCTACGAAGCGGGTGGTGGTAAAGCGCCCGGACTATGCGCCGCCGCTGGCGGACGTTGCGACCGCTAACGCAGTGGTCACGAAAGGGCACCGGTTTGATATTTATCCGGGTACGCCGGAATAAAAAAAGCCGGGTGGCGACTTCGCCTTACCCGGCCTACTTCCTCGAACTATCCCCTCAGCCTTTGGGAGAGGGTTAGGGTGAGGGGCGTTTAACGCACTTACTCGTCTTCTTCGTCACGCAGTGGAACAATCAGCATATCCACGTGAACGGTGTTAATCAGCTGGCGCGCTGAAGACATCAGCTTGCTCCAGAAGTCCTGATGATGACCGCAAACCACCAGGTCCATATCGTATTTCTTGATCGCATCAACCAGCACCTGGCCCAGGTCGCCGCTGCCGCTCAGGGTTTCGGTAATCGGATAGCCCGCGTTGGTGGAGAGTTCGCTCAGGGCATGGTGAGTCTCTTCGGAAATGCGTTTCTGCATATCGCCAAGATTCACGTCGATCAGACCGGTGTAGAGGTCGGAGTAATTCACGTCAACGTGAATCAGCGAAACTTTCGCATTGTAGGGACGTGCCATGGATACCGCTTTATCAACCAGCACTTTGCTCTCAGGGGAGAGGTCAACCGCGATGAGAATGTGTTTGTAAGCCATAGTGTTACTCCTTCCTTAAGTTATCGATGACTAAGTGAGAATGCCGTCGTCTGATACTTTCATTACGGCCCAGTTAAACATATTTTTCAAGCTTTGGTGTTGATAACGATTAACCTTGTGGCAAAAAAATTAACGGATCTCCTACACTATTAAATGAGCCGTTCGGATATTAAAACGCGAACCGGATCGACTTTTGGTCATTCTTTCACTGAACTGTCTGTCAGGGCATTGGGGTGCGGTAGCTCAGGAGCCTTGCTTCGTGGGCGGACGCCGGGGAGGATGTATGATTAGCACCGTCGCATTGTTTTGGGCGTTATGCGTGGTTTGCATAGTGAATATGGCGCGCTACTTCTCATCGTTACGTGCGCTGTTAGTGGTACTTCGTGGTTGCGATCCGTTGCTTTATCAGTATGTGGACGGTGGAGGGTTCTTCACCTCGCATGGACAGCCCAGCAAGCAGATGCGTCTGGTGGGATACATCTACTACCAGCGCTACCGCGATCATCACGATGAAGAGTTTATTCGTCGCTGCGAGCGCCTGCGTCGTCAGTTCATTTTGACCAGCGCCCTGTGCGGGCTGGTCGTGGTCAGTATGATTGCATTGATGATTTGGCACTGAGCATCACAGCAGGCGGGGAAAGCCCCGCCTACTTTCATCTGGCTCAGGGCTTAACTGAGAACCGGAGACTGGAGATATTGTTCTCAATCGAAATAACCTTTCCGCTATAGGCAATGTTCACTTCCCCGCTTGTATCAATACTGGCCGAGGTTATCGTGCCTGTACCTTCGATTACCGGATACTTCATAGCAAGCTGATGGATAATATCAGTGTCTTTCCCTGCAAGCGCCCCCGAGAGATAATAACGGTAGATTGGTGGTACGGTTGTGCCGCCCTGATTGTTCACGGTCATATAGAGCCAGACGCTATCGGATAATTTATAAGCGCGCTGTAGCTCATCGCTATTTCGCTGATTGGGCTGATGGTTTAACCAGAGAAATCCAATGACCAGAACCAGAAGTGAAGCGGTAACAAGGCGATGAATCCATTTAATAGCCGTTTTGAATGGCATAGTCTATTCCTTCTCTGATGTTGCGTTGGTCCGTTGGGTCGTCTCCGTAAGGCGGCTTTTCGTACCATTTTCCCCATTCCGGTTTTGAGGTACCTGCCCGGCCTTGAGCCCAGCCTGCGCCCATAAGAAGGATGTTTGCAGGGATACCTGCCGCAGTACCTGCGGCTCCGAAGTTGAAGTTACCAAATGCAGCAAAATAAGGGTCGAATTTTTTATAATCCCAGGGACTGCCATTTCGGACTTTTTGGTAGAACCAATAATACGTTGAGGGCGTGGCCATATTGCGTGACATTCCGTTAAGGCGTGCCTCACGCATATTGTTCGCTATAACGATTGAACCCGGTCCTGAGATAGGGACAGAAGCCATACATTCTCCTTTGTCTGGATTTATCTTCTGGCCGCCATGATAGTTTTTTCTGTGTTTTGAAATTGAGCAAAAAATGTTCATAAAATCCTCATGTTATCAAACACCTCATGGCAAATAGCAGCCATAAAAAAAGCGGGTCAGTTTCCTGACCCGCTTTTTTATCGCCTTCAACCGATTAAATCAGCTTCAGCGAAATCCAGTACAAACCGCCAGACAGCAGGATTGAGGCCGGAAGGGTGAACACCCAGGCCATCAGAATGTTGGTCACGGTTTTGCGCTGCAGACCGCCGCCGTCAACAATCATGGTACCTGCCACGGACGAGGAGAGTACGTGGGTGGTGGATACTGGCATACCGGTGTAGCTCGCCAGACCGATAGACACTGCCGCCGTCATCTGCGCGGACATACCCTGCGCATAGGTCATGCCTTTCTTACCGATCTTCTCGCCGATGGTGGTCGCCACACGACGCCAGCCAATCATCGTACCAATACCGAGTGCCAGCGCGACGGCCATGATGATCCAGATTGGCGCGTACTCAATGGTGTTGAGCATATCGCTTTTCAGTTTCTTCAGCAGACGTTTGTCGTCACCATTCACCTCTGGCAGCTTCGCGACTTTATCGGTCACGTCAGAGATGCAGAGCATGATACGACGCAGCTGACCACGCTGTTCAACGGCCAGTTTGTCGTAGCTCTCGATGTCGCCCAGCATGCCCTTGGCGCGTTCCAGCGCGTTAATCGCGTTAGCTGGATGGCAGTGGAATTCGCCAGGCGCGGTGGTTGCACCTGCTTCCGGAGAAGGGATCAACTGATCTACGCCGGTCGCTTTTTTCAGCAGGTCAGGATGCTGCTGGAAATAGGTTTCAACGTTGTTGACCGCATCGCGGGTACGTGTGATTTCGTAACCGGAGGCATTCATGTTCACCACGAAGCCTGCCGGTGCGACGCCGATCAGAACCAGCATCACCAGACCAATGCCTTTCTGCCCGTCGTTCGCGCCGTGTGAGAAGGCCACGCCGATAGCAGAAATGATCAGGGCGATACGCGTCCAGAACGGCGGCTTTTTCTTGCCGTCTTTCTTCTCACGCTCTGCTGGCGTCAGGTGGATACGCGCACGTTTTTTCGTGTTACTCCAGTAGCGACGCAGGATGAAAATCAATCCCCCCGCGACTACCAGACCCACGATAGGGGAGATGATCAGGGAGCCGAAAATGCCCAGTACTTTAGGCAGGTTCAGCGCATCAACAACCGATGTCCCGGTCATCAGGGCGTTGGTTAACCCGATGCCGATAATCGCGCCGATGAGCGTGTGAGAACTGGATGCAGGCAGGCCAAAATACCAGGTACCGAGGTTCCAGATAATTGCAGCAAGCAGCATTGAGAACACCATAGCGAGGCCATGGCCAGAACTAACGTTAAGCAGCAGATCCGTTGGCAGCATATGCACGATGGCATACGCAACGCTCAGCCCGCCCAGGAGAACACCAAAAAAGTTAAATACCGCCGCCATAACAACCGCAAGCTGCGATCGCATTGCGCGAGTGTAGATAACCGTCGCTACTGCGTTTGCAGTGTCGTGGAAGCCGTTGATCGCTTCGTAAAACAGTACAAAAACCAGAGCAAGCAATAATAAAAGCCCGGTATGTAAATCCAGGCCGGCAAACAAATGTAGCATAGGACGTTACGCCATTTTGAGGACATGAACGCGGCGCATTATCCAGGACAAATGCGCGGCGGGCAAAGTGAAATATAGACTTTTTTTGACATACCACCTGATTTGAGAAATGCCTCATAAAGGATATTCTTTAAATTTCAATGGAATGCCTTTGTAATATCTTTTTACGCTGGTGTGACCACAGAGGAAACTTTACAATCCGCGGCAGTTAACAAAGAGGGTTTTGACGTGGAAAGGTTTGATGCCGTGGTAATTGGCGCCGGTGCGGCGGGTATGTTTTGTGCGGCAATGGCCGGACAGGCGGGTCGTCGCGTACTGCTGCTGGATAACGGTAAAAAGCCCGGCCGTAAGATCCTGATGTCCGGCGGCGGGCGCTGCAACTTTACTAATCTGTATGTTGAACCCGCGGCCTATTTGAGCCAAAACCGTCATTTTTGTAAATCTGCGCTGGCGCGCTATACACAATGGGATTTTATCGATCTCGTGGGCAAGCACGGCATCGCATGGCATGAGAAGACGCTGGGACAGCTGTTCTGCGACGACTCCGCGCAGCAGATTGTCGATATGCTGGTGGCCGAGTGCGAGAAGGGCGGCGTCGTCATGCGTCTGCGCACGGAAGTGCTGGAGGTCGCCCGCGACGACCAGGGCTATACGCTGCAGCTGAACGGTGAAACCGTCAGCGCAAACAGCCTGGTGATCGCCACCGGCGGCCTGTCTATGCCGGGGCTGGGCGCCTCCCCGTTCGGCTATAAGATTGCCGAACAGTTTGGCCTGAAAGTCTTGCCTACGCGCGCCGGGCTGGTGCCGTTTACGCTGCATAAACCGCTTCTGGAACAGCTGCAGACGCTGTCCGGCGTGTCTGTTCCCTCGGTCATTACCGCCGAAGACGGCACGGTGTTCCGCGAAAATCTGCTCTTTACCCATCGCGGCCTCTCCGGCCCGGCGGTACTGCAAATCTCCAGCTACTGGCAGCCGGGTGAGTTCGTCACGGTTAACCTACTTCCGGAGTGCGATCTGGATGCTTTTCTTAACGAGCAGCGTACCGCGCACCCGAATCAAAGCCTGAAAAACACCCTGGCGATGCAGCTGCCAAAACGTCTGGTGGAATGTTTGCAGGCGCTGGGGCAGATCCCGGACGTGTCGCTCAAGCAGCTTAACAGCCGCGAGCAGGAGATACTGGTGGAAACTCTGACAAACTGGCGCGTTCAGCCAAACGGCACCGAGGGCTACCGTACGGCAGAGGTCACGCTGGGCGGGGTCGACACGAATGAGCTCTCTTCCCGCACCATGGAAGCGCGCAACGTGCCGAGGCTCTATTTTATTGGCGAAGTGATGGATGTGACCGGCTGGCTCGGCGGGTACAACTTCCAGTGGGCATGGGCAAGTGCCTGGGCGTGTGCTCAGGCGCTGGCAGAAGACAAGTGACATAAGCGCGCTGCCACTCGTCACGGTTGGCTTTATGGGCTGACGGTGGTTGCGTCCGTCACGGCCAGAATATTGCTCGCGGCCACGGTCCCCATCTTGATATATGACGCTGCGGTAACGCCGCCAATATGCGGTGAAATAACCACGTTTTCTACGGACTGCCAGAGGTGCGGCGCCGTCAGCGGCTCGTGGGGAAAGCTGTCCAGCGCCGCGCTGTGCAGCGTGCCATCCCTGAGCGCCGCCAGTAACGATTCACTGTGGATCAGTCCGCCGCGTGCCGTGTTGACCAGAATGGCGTTCCGCTTGCAGTGTGCAAGCGTCTGGCTATTGATCATTCCCCGATTCTCATCGGTCAGCGGACAGTGCAAAGAGATAACATCGGAACGGGAAAGAAGTCCGTTCAGCGTTTCTGCGCGTTCGCACAGGGCAGGCATGGTCTTAGCATAGGGATCGTAAGCCAGCACCTTCATGCCGAAAGCGTGACCAATAGTCGCCACGCGCGAGCCGATAGCACCCAACCCAATTAGCCCTAACGTTAAGCCCTCCAGCTCAATGGATTTATGCGTCGCCTTATCCCAGTGCCCGTCTCGCAGCCGCTTGTCCAGAGGCACCACTGACTTTGCGCAGGCCAGGATCAGCGCCCAGGTATGTTCAGCCACTGCCGCCGCGTTTGCGCCAGGCGCAGAGCGGACGGCGATGTTGCGCTCGGCCGCTGCCTCCTGGTCTATCACATCGATCCCGCTTCCGTGCTTGGAAATAACCTGCAGAGCCGGAGCCGCATCCATGACCTTCGCGGTGATCTTGCCGTAACGTACCAGGATTGCCACAGGATTGTGTCGTTTACACAGCGCGATCAGGTCATCTTCTGTGGGCTGACGGCCCGCAAACACTACCTCAAAGCCCTGCAACATCACCATGGCCTGCTCCGCCAGGTCGCTACCGGTAACCAGTACTACGTCTTTGCCCCCCATCACAGCGTCTCCCCGTCAGCTAACATTCCTGCTTTACGAAGCGCGTCATCAAGCCAGTGTGGACGTAAATCGCCTTCACGGATGGCGGCAAGGCGCCGGGTCTCCATCTCCAGCTTTTCTTTTGCCAGAGCGATAACCTCCTGAACCTCATCTCGCGGGATAACGACCACGCCGTCGATATCCGCGACAACCAGATCCCCGGCCTGAACCGTCGCCCCGGCGACTGAAATGGGATGATTAACCCGGCCAGAGATTAACTTTGTCGGGCCGCAGGGGTTCAGACCGGCAGAAAAGACGGGGTAGTGACCTTTGCTCAGGGTGTCGGCGTCACGTACAGCGCCATCAATAATAATGCCCGCAATGCCGCTCGCCTGAGCCTGAGTGGCCATGATTTCCCCAAGCAGCGCGCAGCTCAGGTCGCCTTTGCCATCGACGACCAGGACATCACCGGGCTGCGCCACCGCCATCGCGGCATGAATCGCCAGATTATCACCCGGACGGACTTCCACGGTGACGGCCGGACCCGCAACGGACATATGTGGGGCCAGCGGTTTGATGCGGCCATGAAACGTACCGCGGCGACCGGCCACGTCGGCCAGAATAGCTGCCTGATACTCGGCAGCCCGACGAACGTCCTCGGCAGAAACGCGCTCGAAATGGCGATTAATCTGTTTTTTTTCAGTAACGGACATAAATGCCTCCATATTGTTTTACTTAGTACAATGCAGGTGTACAGAACAAAACAACTATAGCGGTGTTGCTTTTCTTTTAGCCAGACCCGAGGTGGCGTTTGTGATGTAAACACGAAGTGACTCACAAAATTTGAGGTACACTCACTGCCGGGCTAACAAGGAGATAATGATGGGGAATGAAGGCGTTGTAGCGGTTGAAAAAGCGCTGGCTTTACTGGATTGCTTCCGTCCTGGAGATGAGAGCCTGACGCTGACCGCGCTGGCACAGCTGTCGGGTTATCACAAAACCACGGTTTACCGCTTGATGAATTCTCTTGAACGGATGAATTACGTCGTCAGGCATGAGGACGGCAATTATGCGCTGGGCCCACGTCTGCTTTACCTCGGCAAGCTGTATGAACAATCTTTTCACCTTTCCCGGGTGGTTCAGCCAGAGCTTCAGGCCTTATCCCTGGCGTCTCAGGAGAGTGCCAGCTGGTATGTGCTGGAGGGAGGGCAGCGGCTTTGCCTGTTTCGCGCTGAAGCGTCGCATGGCCTGCGACACAGCAATCTTCCCGGCAGCCAGTTCCCGCTCGATAATTCGGCCATCAGTAAGGTATTGCGTCATTGGGGGCTCAATGAAAGCCTGCCGGAAGAAGACGCGGAACTCCCTTTCTACACGTCAGGCGCACGCGATCCCCATACCGCTGCGTTTGCGATGCCTGTCTTCGGCGTTCACGACAAGCTGGTTGCGGCGTTAGCCCTGACCGGTCCCATCTCGCGGTTGACGGAAGATCGTCGTGAGAAGGAAATAGGGCAGTTGATGAAGGCGGCTGCAAGCCGTCTTTCGCAGAAAATGGGAGCCAGTAAGCCCTTCTGTCAGCAGTTCTTTGGTGAAACGAGCGACGCGGCGGAAGAAAATCTTTAAACGCAGAAGCGGGACAAATGTCCCGCTTCTGTCATCGTTAATGCGTGACCTGTTTTTCGTGTAGCTGAGCGCGGCGGGCCTGTCGCCCCATAATGAGCACCGCGATACCCCCGGCCACGCACAGCGCGGCCAGCGGAAGCATAGCCAGCGTGTAGCTGCCCGTCCGCTCATTGATAATGCCGTACGCGTTTACCATCACCGCCCCGCCTATCATGTTTGCGATGGCGCCAATCGCGGCCAGTCCCGCCGCCGCTGAGGTACTGCTCATCCAACCGGATGCCAGCGCCCAGAAAGGCCCTTTCATTGAATAAGCGCCTATCAGCATAATGCTGAGGATAACGATCGTGGCAGACAGCGAGACGCTCACAAAGGCGGCGAACACACCGGCGGCAATCATGAACAGCGTGAGTGCGGTATGCCAGCGGCGTTCGTTGGTACGATCGGAATTCCGTCCCCATACAATCATGAGAACAGATGCCAGACCGTAAGGAATAGCGTTAAGCAGACCTGTCTCAAGGTTATCGAGATGGAAGGATTTCAGCAGTTGAGGAGACCAGACGCTGATCGTGGTGCCCGCGGAAGATGCGCCCGCGTAAATCAGCGCCATCAGCCAGATTTGGCGATGCTTCAGCAGCTGCCACGTCGTCTGGTGCCCGATACTCTTTTGCTGATTGCGCTCGGTTTCCAGCGTGGTTTCCAGCCACTGTTTCTGTTCGCTGCTGAGCCAGCTCGCCTG
This sequence comes from Enterobacter cloacae complex sp. SHL009, assembly GCF_049237205.1. NCBI lineage: Bacteria > Pseudomonadati > Pseudomonadota > Gammaproteobacteria > Enterobacterales > Enterobacteriaceae > Enterobacter > Enterobacter cloacae complex sp. SHL009. The sequence goes on along the minus strand of NZ_JBMKIW010000010.1, from coordinate 119,531 downwards.
ATGAGGGCGATCCCGGAGAATAAACCAGGCTGCAATACCCAGCAGCACCGCCGGCAAGCCTTCAATAATGAACAGCAGATGCCAGCCGCGAAGACCCAGCCAGCCATCCAGTGACAGTATCAATCCGGAAAGCGGGGAGCCGATGAAGTTAGCGAGCGGGATGGCGACCATAAATGACGCAATAATGCGTGCGCGGTAGCGGGACGGGATCCACCAGGTCAGATACAGCACGACGCCCGGGAAGAAGCCCGCCTCTGCAGCACCGAGAAGAAAACGGACGATATAGAGCGACGTGGTGTTCTGCACCAGGGACATACACATGGAAACGATGCCCCAGCTGATCATAATGCGCGGGATCCACAGTCGGGCGCCGACTTTCTGCATTGCCAGGTTACTGGGTACTTCAAACAAAAAATAGGCCACGAAGTAAAGGCTGCTGGCGAAGCCAAACGCCGCTTTGCTGAGGCCAAGGTCCTCATTCATCTGCAGCGAAGCCATGCCGATATTCCCGCGATCGATAATGGAGACCAGGTAACTGACAATCAGAAACGGGAGAATACGCCAGATCACCTTCCGCATCGTCTCTCTTTCTATGTCCTCGGTGGCGGTAGCGCCGTTACGTAAATGTTCTGTCATTGTGTCCTCGCAGGGTTTGTTCTTTGTTTTATTAGGTACAACTCAGTTTTATTAAACAAAACCACTATAGCGACGGCGCGTTATTTTTATCCAGTTAATGGAAGGTTTAAATGATGTAAATAAGAGGTGACTCACAGATAGTGCGCTTCAGATATATCGTTCACAGCAGCCGAACCAGCCGCAAAGAGAGTACGCTGCAAGGGAGATAATCACGCAACGCAATTATTGCACCAACTTTTCCTCGCCATTCAACTAAGCTTCGACCGGGTGCCCCGCCGCATTAGCGGGGCCATATTTCTTTTGGTCGAGCACGCATCATGCAGCTACTCAGTATTATTATTTTGCTTACCCTAACCGTGGTGATCCATTCGCTGTGGATGTTTGGCGTTTTAAAATTCATCAAATTAGAAGTCGATTCGGCGGTACGCATTGTTTTACGCAATGTCGGTATCGTGATCTCCATGATCTTCGCCCATCTCCTTGAGGCCGGGTTGTTTGCTGCGTTTTATTTTGTCATCGATGCGTTTAATGACTGGAACACCAGCTTCTATTTTTCACTGGTCAGCTACGCCACCGTGGGATACGGCGACGTCACGTTACCCCAACACTGGCGGCTTATCGGCGGGGTGGAAGGACTGGTGGGCGCGTTGATGGTGGGCTGGTCCGTGGCGGTTCTGGTGGCGGTGCTGCAGCGTTTGCGCGGCATGAGCGCCTAAACGACAGATGCGCGATCCCCGCCTGGTAAGGTAAAGTACACCCCTCTTTACGTAGCCGACAGGGCTGCGGCTTTGAGGGTGAAAAGGCTGATTAACGGCCCACCCTTTTCTGTTCCTGGTTTACGCCAGTTTGCATGGTGTTGTGTTTTGTCTGCCAAAAGGGTTTTGTATGTCTGCTGCTCATCTCGGTTTCCCGACGGAAACCATTGTTGTCTTTGTGGTGATGGCCGTTGGGGCGATGTTTATCGACCTCTTTATGCACCGTCACGATAAACCCGTCTCGCTGAAAAGCGCGGCGATGTGGTCCATTTTCTGGGTCATGATGGCGATGGCCTTCGCCGGATTCCTGTATGTTCACCACGGCGCCGAGATGGCGAGCCTGTTCCTCACCGGCTATGCGCTGGAAGAGGTGCTCTCCGTCGATAACCTGTTCGTGATGATGGCGATCTTCGCCTGGTTCGGCGTGCCGGATAAGTACCGTCACCGCGTGCTCTACTGGGGCGTGCTGGGGGCGATTGTCTTCCGCGGCATCTTTGTGGCTATCGGCACCAGCCTGCTAAGCCTGGGGCCGTACGTTGAGGTGATCTTCGCGCTGGTCGTCGGCTGGACGGCGGTGATGATGCTCAGGCGCAATGAAGAGAGCGACGAAGTGGAGGATTACTCGGGTCATCTCGCCTATCGTCTGGTGAAGCGCTTCTATCCGGTCTGGCCAAAAATTAGCAGCAATGCCTTTATTCTGACGCAGAAAGAGGTGGATGCGGAGCTTGAAAAGCCGGAAAACCAGGACGTGATGGTCGGACGCGTGAAGAAGGCGAAGCGCTATGCGACGCCGCTATTACTTTGCGTGGCCGTCGTCGAGCTCTCTGACGTCATGTTCGCGTTTGACTCCGTGCCGGCCATTATTGCCGTGAGCCGCGAGCCGCTGATTATCTACAGCGCCATGATGTTCGCCATTCTCGGCCTGCGTACGCTTTACTTCGTGCTGGAAGCGCTGAAGCAGTATCTCGTGCACCTTGAGAAAGCCGTGGTGCTGCTGCTGTTCTTCGTGGCGTTCAAGCTGGGGTTAAATGCCACCGATCACTTCTGGCATCACGGTTACAGCATTGGCGCCACGGCCAGCCTGTTTGTGGTGCTTGGCGTGCTGGCGCTGGGGATTATTGCAAGCGTGATGTTCCCGGGAAAACGTGAGGCCTGATGTACCGCCTTTCTCCCTCTCCCTGTGGGAGAGGGCCGGGGTGAGGGCACCGGACCGCACCTAACCCTTAATCGGTGAATTCCGACGCTTGCGCGGGTGGTGGAAGTGCCGCCAGTGCGGATCCTGCGCCGCCGCCAGCAGTTCGTGGTCGCCGCGAGTGTCTCCCCAGGCGCGCAGGTGATAGGCGTTAAGATCGCCATACACTTTCTCCAGCCTTGCCACCTTCTGGGCGCAGCGGCAGTTATTGCCCGTGATGCGCCCCGTCAGCTTGCCGTCTTTCACTTCCAGCTGCGTGCCAATCAGCTTAATGCCGAGCTTATCAGCCCACGGCTGGAGCACCAGCGCCGGGGACGCGGAACAGATGGTCACTTCCGCACCGGAATTCACCTCAGCCGCCACCGCCAGAACCCCTTCGGGGCGCATCAGTTTGTTCCAGTATTTTTCGCAAAAGGCTTCCGCCTGCTGGCGCAGCCAGTGTTCATCCACGCCCGTCAGGAAGGTTTTAATCAGCACTTCCTTCAGCTCATCGCGCGTCAGCTTGCGACGCACGCAGTGCAGCGTAGGCAGCGCCATGCGCACCAGTCGGCCCGCGAAGTAACGTTTGCCGAAGGCAAAACGCAGGAAAGGAATAAAGCTGTCGTGGTGCGTTAATGTCCCGTCAAAGTCAAAGACAGAGAGCACGCTGGATTTAGCCACCGTCTCGTCGGCAATCATATTGGTCATAAATACGTCTTAGCTGAAATACACATTCTGCGGATCAGTTTACCTGCTTTAGCTGGACAGTCCTTATATCACCACTCTTTTTTCTCGATCTTGCGATCTCAAAGTGAGTCCATTTTTGGCCTCGATAACAATTGGTGAAAAAACGAGCTGTCTATATTATCGCCACATCGCAAGATATTTAGGGGAACCATTGGCCCCCACAGGTAAGGAAAAACTCACTCACTACTTCTTTTTTGATATGACTCTTAGATCGCTTATTTCAATCCTCACGTTAAGTTTTGCTTCGTTTTCTGCGTTCAGCTTTCAACTTCCAGCGTCGATGTTATCGATGAACAGTGAACTGGCAGCATCACCGGCGAAATCTGCGCTGGTGCATCAGGAAACAGGCCCGCTGCGCTCGCGTATTCTCGATCAATACCAGAAGTGGAAAGGCACCCAGTACCGGTGGGGCGGAACCACGCATCGCGGGGTAGATTGCTCCGCGCTCATGCAGCACCTGTTCACCGACGCGGCACATCTTAATTTGCCGCGCACGACGAGTGAACAGATCCATCGCGGCGTGCAGGTGGCGCAATATCGCCTGAAAGCCGGCGATCTGGTCTTCTTCCAGACGGGCCCGAACCGCAAGCACGTTGGCGTTTATATTGGCGAAAACCAGTTTATTCATGCCTCAACCAGTCAGGGCGTAACGGTTTCAACCCTGACGGATGATTACTGGCAGGCACACTACATTACCGCCCGTCGCATCGCAGGCAGTGCGGCCTGACAGAGCGTCAGATGATGTCATCCACGACGCCACCGTCGACGCGCAGCGCCGCGCCCGAGGTGGCGGAGGCCTGGGTCGAACAGACATAAATCACCATATTGGCCACCTCTTCAACCGTGGCCGCGCGCTGGATAACCGAGCTGGGGCGGTTGGTCATCACAAACTCTTTCGCCAGCTGCTCCAGCGATTTGCCGGTTTTTTCGATTTCATCTTTCATCATCTCTGCGAAACCGTCAGACATCGTCGGGCCCGGCAGGACGCTGTTTACCGTCACGCCGCTCCCCGCCACGAACTTTGCCAGCCCGCGCGCCAGCGAGAGCTGCGCCGTTTTGGTCACGCCGTAGTGGATCATATCCGCCGGAATATTGCAGGCCGACTCGGAGGAGATAAACACCACGCGTCCCCAGCCTTTCTGCACCATGCCCGGCAGCAGGGCGCGGGACAGACGCACGCCGGACATCACGTTAGTCTGCCAGTAACGCTCCCAGGTCTCATCGTCGGTGGCATAGAAATCCTGCGGACCGTAAATCCCGGCGTTGTTGACCAGAATATCGACGTCATTCGCCACCTTCAGAAGCGACTCGACCCCTTCCGCCGTGCTGAGATCGGCAATCGCGGCGCGCACCTGCACGCCCGGCACCACCTGCTGGAGCTGCTGAATGCCTTTATTCACCGATTCCGTGCTGCGGCCATTGACGATCACTTCCGCACCGCTTTCTGCCAGACCTCTGGCAATGGCGAACCCGATCCCGCCGGTTGAGGCGGTCACCAGCGCCACTTTCCCCGCAAAGTCGATTTTCATCATCTGCTCCTTATCGTTTTAACGTTCGGACCTTAAAGCGTAGCAGGTGAGGATGACGGCTCCTGGCTAAAAAGGCGCAATAGCGTCTCAACCTGTTCATCAAGCGGGGCGAGGGAACGCTTAACAATCAGGTGTAGCGGCGTTGCCCTGCGCGCGCCGTGGCTCAGCGGCAGGCGTTTTAGTACGCCCTGATCCAGCTGGGTCTGGATGCGTTCCTCCGGCAGCCAGCCGTAGCCGACCTGAGAGACGACGGCCTCTATGGCGGCATCGATGGTGGAGAAGGTCCACGACTCGCCGGCAGCACGCGCGGCGGGCTGGCTGTCCGCAATCTGGATGAGCGGCCACGGGCGCAGCATCTCATCATTGAGCGGCGCGTCGAGGTGAAACAGGGGATGCCGGGAATGGGCCACGGCAACAAAGTCGATATTCATCAGCCATTCGCCGAGCCCGGTAATGTCCTGGCGGCGGGTTAAGACCATCACATCGGCTTCGTCGTTAATGGCGTCGGCGCGGGTATTTTCCAGCACCTCGGTCAGACGTACCTGAGTCTGCGGATACTGCTGCTGGAACTGACTAAGAATAGCGAACAGGCGGCGGCGCGGGAAAATGGAGTCCACCACCAGATCTAACCTCGTGCGCATCCCGTTGCGAAGAGTCGCTGCGCGCGTCTCAACATACGAAAACGCTTTCAGCAGCGGTTTAACCTGGTTGAGAAGAAGCTCTCCGGCCGGGGTTAACACCGCCCGTCGCCCCTCCGGGACCAGCAGCGCCACGCCGAGTCGCTCCTGCAGCAGCGACAGGTTATAGCTCACCGAGGACTGGCTGCGGTGCGTTTCTTCCGCCGCTCTGGCAAAGCTGCCCGCCTCAACTACCTTTTCCAGTAAAGACCATTGTTCAAGCGTCGTCTTATGCATGATTTATCTAAAATTTGGATGGATTTGATTAAAACATAGCGTTATTTATTCATTTTTTGAAGGGGTACAATCTTCTCATCAAAACAAAGGAGACATTTTATGAACACCTTCGACAAACACGACTTGAGCGGCTTTGTTGGTAAACATCTTGTATATACCTACGATAACGGCTGGAACTACGAGATTTACGTCAAAAATGAGACCACGCTTGATTACCGTATTCACAGCGGTCTGGTAGCCAACCGTTGGGTGAAAGATCAGCAGGCTTACATCGTGCGGGTAGGGGAGAGCATCTATAAAATTTCCTGGACCGAGCCAACCGGCACCGACGTCAGCCTGATTGTGAACCTGGGCGACAAACTGTTCCATGGCACCATCTTCTTCCCGCGCTGGGTCATGAACAACCCGGAAAAAACCGTCTGCTTCCAGAACGATCATATTCCGCTGATGAACAGCTATCGCGATGCGGGCCCGGCGTATCCAACCGAAGTGATTGATGAATTTGCCACAATCACCTTTGTACGCGACTGCGGTGCAAATAATGAAAGCGTTATTGCCTGCGCAGCCAGTGAATTACCGAAAAACTTTCCAGATAACCTGTAATAAGCGCGACAATTAACTAAAAAGAAAAGTTCCCGGCTATTTCATATTATTATGAAATAGCTGGGATTTTTTTTGTTTGTTGAGGATTGGTTTAAAACAATTCATTTCAGAATGTTGCAGAAGATCACATTAAAAATAATTAAACGTAATTTAACTTGTTGTTTTTCAAGCAGCTGCTAGTTGTTTTATAACGTTGCATACCTTGTCTTAATTTTTCCCTAAGGAAAGAGAGCTACTTTGATATAAGTTTATGGTTCGTTGAAATAAACGGGCTGGCATTTGGTTAATATCAAAAACATGCCATTTTTATTGCAAGGAAATTAATAATGAGTGATTTTCTGCCTTTTTCGCGGCCGTCGATGGGCGCTGAGGAAATTGCGGCGCTTCAGGACGTTTTGATGTCGGGCTGGATCACCACCGGGCCAAAGAATCAGGAACTTGAAGAGGCATTCTGTCAGCTTACCGGGAATCAGCATGCGATTGCCGTCTGTTCAGCCACCGCGGGTATGCACGTCACGCTGATGGCGCTGGATATTGGCCCGGGCGATGAAGTCATTACCCCTTCCCAGACCTGGGTCTCCACGCTGAATATGATCGTGTTGCTGGGTGCCACGCCGGTCATGATTGATGTGGACAAAGATACATTAATGGTGACGCCAGAAGCCGTTGAAGCCGCCATTACCCCGCGTACCAAAGCCATTATCCCCGTTCATTATGCCGGCGCGCCGTGTGAAATCGACGCCATTCATACCATCGGCGAACGTCACGGTATTCCGGTTATTGAAGATGCGGCCCATGCCGCCGGAACGTACTACAAGAACCGTCATGTGGGCTGGAAAGGAACGGCGATTTTTTCCTTCCACGCCATTAAAAATATGACCTGCGCGGAAGGCGGCTTAGTCGTCACGGATAATGCCCAGCTGGCACAGCGGATCCGCAGCCTGAAATTCCATGGCCTGGGCGTAGATGCCTATGACCGCCAGACGCACGGCCGCGCGCCGCAGGCGGAAGTGATCGCGCCGGGCTATAAATACAATCTGGCGGACATCAACGCCGCGCTGGCGCTGGTGCAGTTAGGCAAACTGAAAGAGGCCAACAGACGCCGCCAGGAAATTGCTGAACGCTACCTGCGTGAGCTTGCCGATACGCCGTTCCAGCCGCTCACCATTCCGTCATGGCCGCACGTGCACGCCTGGCACCTGTTTATTATTCGCGTTGACGAAACGCGCTGCGGGATCTCACGCGACAACCTGATGGCGGCGCTGAAAGAGAAAGGCATCGGTACCGGCCTCCACTTCCGCGCGGCGCACACCCAAAAATACTACCGCGAGCGTTTTCCTGATGTATCGCTCCCGAATTCTGAATGGAATAGCGCGCGTATTTGTTCGCTCCCTCTTTTCCCGGATATGACTCATGACGACACAACCCGCGTCATTACCGCACTCCATCAGCTTACAGGACATTGATATGTTCAGTGCACCGCCTGTACAAAAAGTTTCCGTGGTAATCCCGGTTTATAACGAGCAGGAGAGCCTGCCCGAACTGATCCGCCGTACAACCGCCGCCTGCGATACGATGGGCAAGGCTTATGAAATTCTGCTGGTAGATGATGGCAGTAGCGATCATTCCGCGCTGATGCTGACCGAGGCCGCGCAGGCCGAAGGCAGCCATATTGTTGCCGTGCTGCTCAACCGCAACTACGGCCAGCACTCGGCGATTATGGCGGGGTTTAGCCACGTCACGGGCGATCTGATCATCACCCTGGACGCTGACCTGCAAAACCCGCCGGAAGAGATCCCGCGTCTGGTCGCCAAAGCCGATGAAGGCTATGACGTGGTCGGCACGGTACGTCAGAACCGTCAGGACAGTCTGTTCCGCAAGCTGGCCTCACGCACCATCAACCGCCTTATCCAGCGCACGACCGGTAAAGCGATGGGCGATTACGGCTGCATGCTGCGCGCCTACCGCCGCCACATTGTCGACGCGATGCTGCACTGCCATGAGCGCAGCACCTTTATTCCGATCCTCGCCAACACCTTTGCCCGCAAGGCAACGGAAATTCCGGTTCTGCACGCCGAGCGCGAGCACGGGGAATCGAAGTACAGCTTTATGCGTCTCATCAACCTGATGTATGACCTCATCACCTGCCTGACCACCACGCCGCTGCGTCTGCTGAGCGTGTTCGGCAGCATCATCGCCGTGGCCGGTTTTGCGCTGTCCGTTCTGCTGGTGGTGCTGCGACTGGTCTTTGGCCCGCAGTGGGCGGCGGAAGGGGTCTTCATGCTCTTTGCCTTGCTGTTTATGTTCATCGGCGCCCAGTTTGTCGGGATGGGCCTTCTCGGTGAATACATTGGCCGTATCTATAACGATGTTCGCGCGCGTCCGCGCTACTTTATTCAACGTGTTGTCCGTCAGGAACACAAAGCATCTCAAGAGGAAATTCACCCATGAAAGCTGTTGTATTTGCCTATCACGATATGGGGTGCACGGGCACGCTGGCCCTGCTGGAAGCGGGCTATGACATTGCGGCAATCTTTACCCATCCGGACACGGCCGGAGAGAATAACTTTTTTGGCTCCGTGGCGCGTATCGCCGCCGAGCGCGGGATCCCGGTTTATGCTCCGGACGACGTCAACCACCCGCTGTGGGTGGAGCGCATCCGCGCGCTCGCGCCTGACGTAATCTTCTCGTTCTACTATCGCAGCCTGCTTTCCGACGAGATCTTAGGTCTGGCCGCAAAAGGCGCCTTTAATCTTCATGGTTCTCTGCTGCCCGCCTACCGCGGCCGCGCGCCGCTGAACTGGGTGCTGGTGAACGGTGAAACGGAAACGGGCGTAACGCTGCACCGCATGGTGCGCCGTGCGGACGCGGGCGCTATCGTGGCACAGCAGAAGGTCGCTATTGATGCGGACGAAACGGCGCTGCAGCTGCATCAAAAGCTGAATGCGACGGCGCAGACGCTGCTGCGTGATGCACTTCCAGGCATCCTCAACGGCACCTTCAGCGAGACCGCGCAGGATGAGAGCAAGGCAAGCTGCTTTGGCCGCCGCGCGCCGGAAGATGGTCGTCTGGACTGGAATAAGCCTGCCCGCCAGCTGCACAACCTGGTGCGCGCTGTGACCGACCCGTGGCCGGGCGCGTACAGCTTTGCTGGCGTAAGCAAATTTATCGTCTGGAAATCCCGCGTGCGTGACGATATTCCGGCTGCCAAACCGGGCACCGTCGTCTCTGTCTCTCCGCTGATTGTGAGCTGCGGCGAGCAGGCGCTGGAGATCGTCACCGGACAAACCGACAACGGCCTGTACGTTCAGGGCACGCAGCTGGCGCAGTCTCTGGGTCTGGTGGCCGGGGCGCTGATTACTAGCGCGCCGGTGGTTGCCATCAAGCGCCGTACCCGCGTGCTGATCCTCGGCGTGAACGGCTTTATCGGTAACCACCTGACCGAACGTCTGCTTAAAGACGACAACTACGAGATTTACGGTCTGGATATCGGCGCGGATGCCATCAGCCGTTTCCTCGACAACCCGCGTTTCCACTTCGTGGAAGGGGACATCAGCATCCATTCCGAGTGGATTGAATACCACATTAAAAAATGCGACGTGGTGCTGCCGCTGGTCGCCATTGCCACGCCAATCGAGTACACCCGTAACCCGCTGCGCGTGTTCGAGCTGGACTTCGAAGAGAACCTGAAGATCATCCGCGACTGCGTGAAATACGACAAGCGCATCATCTTCCCGTCCACGTCTGAAGTGTACGGCATGTGTACCGATAAGAACTTCGATGAAGACACCTCCAACCTGGTGGTCGGGCCGATCAACAAACAGCGCTGGATTTACTCCGTCTCCAAACAGTTGCTGGACCGCGTGATTTGGGCCTACGGTGAGAAAGAAGGCCTGCGCTTTACCCTGTTCCGTCCGTTCAACTGGATGGGCCCGCGTCTGGATAACCTCAACGCGGCGCGTATCGGCAGCTCCCGTGCGATCACCCAGCTGATCCTGAACCTGGTAGAAGGCTCGCCAATTAAGCTTATCGAAGGCGGGAAACAGAAACGCTGCTTTACGGACATCAGCGACGGTATCGAAGCGCTGTTCCGCATCATCGAAAACAAAGATAACCGCTGCAACGGTGAAATCATCAATATCGGTAACCCGGACAACGAAGCGAGCATTCGCGAGCTGGCAGAGATGCTGCTGGCCAGCTTTGAGCGCCATCCGCTGCGCGACAAGTTCCCGCCGTTTGCCGGCTTCCGCGAAGTGGAAAGCAGCAGCTACTATGGTAAGGGCTACCAGGACGTTGAGCACCGTAAGCCAAGCATTCGCAACGCGAAGCGCTGCCTCAACTGGACGCCGACGGTGAAGATGGAGCAGACCATTGACGAAACGCTCGATTTCTTCCTGCGCACCGTGGAGCTTTCGGAACAGGCCTCATGAAAAAAGTCGGTTTACGCATTGATGTCGACACCTTCAGGGGAACGCGTGACGGCGTACCCAAACTGCTGGAACTGCTGAACAAACACGATGTGCGTTCCAGCATTTTCTTCAGCGTGGGGCCTGACAACATGGGGCGCCATTTATGGCGTCTGATTAAACCGGCATTTCTGTTCAAAATGCTGCGCTCGCGCGCAGCATCCCTCTACGGCTGGGATATTTTGCTGGCCGGCACCGCCTGGCCCGGCAGACGTATCGGCGCGGGTAATGAAGCCGTTATCCGCGAGGCGGCGCAGCATCATGAGGTGGGTCTGCACGCCTGGGACCACCATGCCTGGCAAGCCTGGGCGGGCGTCTGGGATATCCCGCGCCTGTCCCGTGAGGTCGAGCGTGGGATGCTGGAGCTGGAGGCCATTACCGGTCAGCCCGTGCGCTGCTCCGCCGTGGCTGGATGGCGTGCGGATCAGCGCGTCGTGAAGGCCAAAGAAGCCTTTGCGTTTCGCTACAACAGCGACTGCCGCGGAACCGGACCTTTTTTGCCGCTGTTAGGCGAAAATCGCTACGGAACGGTGCAAATTCCGGTCACGCTTCCCACCTGGGATGAAGTGGTCGGGCGCGAGGTGAAGGCGGATGAGTTCAATCGCTACATTCTGGACCGCATCCATCGTGACGCCGGCACGCCGGTGTATACCATCCATGCCGAAGTGGAAGGGATTGCGTATCAGCATGATTTCGACGAACTGCTGACGATGGCCGCTCAGGAGGGCATTGAATTTTGCCCGTTGAGCGAGCTGCTGCCGGACGACCTCAGCACCCTGCCCGTGGGTAAAGTCGTCCGTAATGAAATGGCTGGCCGGGAAGGCTGGCTTGGCTATCAACAAACCGTGAGTCCGGTCCCATGAAAACAGCCCGTTATGGCTTAGCGCTTTTCGCACTGTTTATCGTTTACTACCTCATTCCGGTCGATGTCCGCCTGCTCTGGCAGCCTGATGAAACGCGCTATGCGGAAATCAGCCGCGAAATGCTGGCATCCGGAGACTGGGTAGTCCCGCATTTTCTGGGGCTGCGTTACTTTGAAAAACCGATTGCTGGCTACTGGATCAACAGCATCGGGCAGTTGCTGTTCGGGCACACGAACCTCGCCGTGCGCGCCGGGTCTATCTTCTCTACCGGCTTAGCCGCGCTGCTGGTCATCTGGATGGCATGGCGTCTCTGGCGAGATAAGCGGACCGCTATTTTCTCCGGTCTTATCTTCCTGACCCTGTTCCTGGTGTATGGCATCGGCACGTATGCGGTGCTGGATCCTATCATCACCCTGTGGCTGGTGGCGGCGATGTGCAGCTTCTGGCTGGCGTCGCAGGCCCAAACCGTTTCCGGAAAAGCGGGTGGCTATGTGCTGCTTGGGCTGGCCTGCGGGATGGGGGTGATGACCAAAGGCTTCCTGGCGCTGGCCGTTCCGGTGATTGGCGTGCTGCCGTGGGTCATTGCCCGGAAGCGCTGGAAAGAGGTGCTGATTTTTGGCTGGCTCGCGATCCTGAGCTGCGTGCTGATTGTTCTGCCGTGGGGGCTGGCCATTGCGCAGCGTGAGCCTGACTTCTGGCGTTACTTCTTTTGGGTTGAACATATTCAGCGTTTTGCCCAGAGCGACGCGCAGCATAAAGCCCCGTTCTGGTACTACATACCGTTCCTGATTGCGGGCAGCCTGCCGTGGCTGGCACTTTTGCCCGGCGCGATTCGTCTTGGCTGGAATGACCGACAAAACGCGGGTGGCGGGTTCTATCTGCTAGGTTGGGTGGTGATGCCGCTGCTGTTCTTCAGCATCGCCAAAGGCAAGCTGCCGACCTATATCCTGCCCTGCTTTGCCCCGCTGGCTATCCTGATGGCGCGCTATGCCTGCCTCGCGGCGGAAAAAGGTGCCAGAGCGTTACGCATTAACGGCGGGATTAACCTGGCGTTTGGCGTTATCGGCGTGGTGGCGGCGCTGGTGGTCTCGCCGTGGGGACTGTCGAAGCATCCGGTCTGGACGTCGGTTGAACTGTATAAAGTCTTCTGTGCGGTGGTGGCGTTCCTCATCTGGGCCGCGGTAGGCTGGTTTACGTTCAGACAGAGCCAGCAGCGCTGGTGGCTGGCGGCACTGTGCCCTGCAGGGCTGGCGCTGCTGATTGGTTTTGCCATTCCGAACCTGGTGGTGGATTCCAAACAGCCGCAGTCGCTGGTCGATACCGTGCGCGAGCCGCTTCAGGAAAGCCGATTCGTGCTGGCCAATAACGTTGGCGTGGCCGCGGGCCTGGCGTGGGAGCTGAAGCGCAATGACATCACGATGTTCGATCAAAGCGGCGAACTGCGCTACGGACTGGATTATCCCGATGCGAAAGATCGTTATGTTGATAAAGATGACTTCGCGCAGTGGCTGGCGGAGCATCGTCAGCAGGGGCGCGTATCGCTGGTGATTCTTCTGTCAAAACACGATGAAATCGCGCGCGCAAATCTGCCGAAACCGGACAGCCTGTATATTCAGGGGCGTCTGGCCCTGCTGGAGTATCTGCCGAAGTGATGACCTGGATCTGGCTGATACTGGCAAGCCTGCTCAGCTGCGCGGGACAGCTGTGCCAGAAACAGGCCACCCGTCCGGCGAAAGCCGGGCGGCGCGGGGCGCACATCGCGCTGTGGCTTGGCCTGGCACTGCTGGCGCTGGGCAGCGGGATGCTGGTCTGGCTGGTGGTGCTGCAACGCCTGCCTGTCGGTATTGCCTATCCTATGCTGAGCCTCAATTTTGTCTGGGTGACGCTGGCGGCGAAGGCGTTCTGGCGTGAGCACGTTGCTGCGCATCACTGGCTGGGGGTAGGGTTCATCATCATTGGGATTGTTATCCTGGGAGGGAGCCTGTGAAGGGTGCATTCTGGGCCATGTGCAGCGTGCTGTTAGTCAGCGCGGCGCAGCTGCTGCTGCGCAATGCCATGCAGGCACTGCCACCGGTCAGTGAGATCCTGGTGTTTGTTTCCGCGCTGTGGCACTTCTCGTCCGGCACGGGCGCGCTGCTGCTGGGGTTGACGGGGTATGTGGCGTCCATGGGCTGCTGGTATCTTGCGCTACACCGTATGGCGCTCAGCAAAGCCTATGCCCTGCTGAGCCTCAGCTATATTCTGGTGTGGGCCGCCGCGATCCTGCTGCCTGGCTGGGGGGAGCGCTTCTCCTGGCACGGGCTGGCGGGCGTCGGGTTTATTATTCTGGGCGTGTTAGTGATTTTTCTGCCCCGAACGTCCCAACGTGAATAATCGACTCGTGGGTCAGGGTATAAGGGGTCGATGTGCAGACGGCAAGGCTCAGCGAGCCGACCTGTAGCTGACTGACCGCGTGCGTCTGCGCCGTGCTGTCGATGCTGACAATCTGCCATGCGCTGCCGCCACGCTGTTTCACAATCGCTTCTTTCCGCGTCCAGATACGCCAGAACGCGGAAAGCCGTTCCTCGGGCGCTTCATGCTCCAGCTCGTCATGCTCCGTCATGCTGAACACCGCATTAGCCAGCGCCTGCCAGTTCTTCCTCGGGCGAATCACTTCGATATCGCAGCCGACTTCGCCTTCATCGCTCATCAGCAGGGCAATATCGTCACCGCTGTGGCTCAGGTTGAACCACAGCGGATGACCCTTCGCAAAGGCCGGTTTGCCCTGCTCGCCGTAAATGATGTCGGGGAGCGGGCGAGGGGATAACGTTCTGGCGAGCAGCGTCCTCCCGGCCAGCCAGGAGGCCTGTCGGGCACCCTGAGGCGCCCTGTCTGCGAGCGCTGACGCCATCGGGTCCGCGCAAAGAGTGGAGATTTTTCCCAGTAATAACTGGTACATAGCTACGCCCAGCGTTTAATGATAATCGAGGTGTTGATGCCGCCAAACGCGAAGTTATTGCTCTGCAGATACTCGCAGTCAATCTGACGGGCTTCTCCCATAATATAATCTAAAGCACCGCATTGCTCATCCGGCTGCGTTAAATTGAGCGTCGGGGCAAACCAGCCTTCACGCATCATCTGCAGGCTCATCCACGCTTCCAGCGCGCCGCAGGCACCCAGCGTATGGCCAAAATAGCTCTTCAGCGAGGAAACCGGCACGCTGTCACCATAGATAGCGGCGGTGGCCAGGCTTTCGGCGATATCGCCGCGATCGGTGGCGGTACCGTGCGCGGAGATATACCCCATATCCCGGCCGCTTAATCCCGCCATGGACAGCGACTGCTCCATGCAAATCTGCATGGTTTCACGCTGAGGCTGGGTGATATGAGCCGCGTCGCAGTTAGTGGCAAAGCCCACGATTTCGCCGTAGATCGTGGCCCCGCGCGCTTTTGCGTGCTCGAGCTCTTCCAGAATCAGGGTGCCTGCGCCTTCTCCAATCACCAGACCATCGCGCTGCGTATCAAATGGCGACGGGGTGTGCTTAGGGGCGTCATTGCGCTGGCTGGTGGCGAACAGCGTATCAAATACCGCCGCTTCAGACGGACAAAGCTCTTCCGCGCCCCCCGCGACCATCACGGTCTGATACCCGTGGCGAATCGCCTCCCAAGCGTAACCAATCGCCTGGCTGCCGGAGGTACAGGCGCTTGAGGTCGGGATGACGCGGCCGCGTAGTCCAAAGAACAGGCCGGTATTCACCGCCGTAGTGTGCGGCATCATCTGGACGTAGGTTGTCCCGGTGATGTTATTGGTGTGCTTTTCGGTGAGCATGGTCGCGAATTCGCTGACCGGACCGGTGCTGCCTGTCGAAGAACCGTAGGCGATACCGGTTTGACCGTTGGTGAGCACCGCTTCGCCAATCAGCCCCGCCTGCTCCAGCGCCAGCTCGGTGGCGCGGGTCGACATCAACGACACCCGGCCCATGGCGCGAATACGCTTGCGGGTGTAGTGTTCCGGCAGCGAGAAATCGTCGATCGGCGCGCCCAGGAGGGTATGCAGGCCATCATACACCTGCCATTCCGGCATTTTACGCACCGCGTTTTCATACGCCAGCAGCCTGCTGGACACGGAATGCCAGTTTTCGCCAAAGGCGGTCACGCCGCCCATGCCCGTAATCACCACGCGACGCGTCATAGCATTCCTCCGTTAATGGAAATGACCTGGCGGGTAACATAGCCCGCGATATCCGACATCAGATAGCTTGCCAGCCCGGCGACCTCTTCAGCCTGGCCCATACGTTTCATTGGGATGATGGACATGGCTTCCTTCAGGGCGGCTTCTTCCATCTCAATCATGCCGGTATCAATCAGGCCCGGGGCAATGCAGTTGACGGTGATTTTGCGTTTTGCCAGCTCAATCGCCAGCGCTTTGGTGGCGCCGATAATGCCCGCTTTGGCCGCGCTGTAGTTCACCTGTCCGCGGTTGCCCATCACGCCGGAGACGGACGATAAGGTGATAATGCGCCCCCCTTTACGGGTGCCAATCATCGGCATAATGCAGGGGTGAATGACGTTATAAAAACTGTCGAGATTGGTGTGGATAACGCTGTCCCAGTCGTCTTCGCTCAGCGCCGGAAAGGCGCCGTCGCGGGTAATTCCGGCGTTGCTGACCACGCCATACCATGCGCCATGGGCTTCAATCTCCTGCTCCAGCACCTCGCGGCACTGTTCGCGGTTGCCCACATCAAAGGCGAGTAAACGACCGTTGCCACCCGCCTGCGTGATGGCGTCCAGCGTCTCCTGCGCGCCTGCGGCATCACGATGGTAATGCACGCCTACGGTAAACCCGTCGGCGGCGAGCTGGCGGGCAATGGCGCGCCCTATGCCTTTGCTGGCCCCTGTGACCAGTACGGAACGACTCATGCGTTAGATCCCTGATTAAAAAGCGATGTTAATTCTTCTGCGCTCGGCTGGAAGGTGTTGACCCGGCCCGTGGCCAGCGTCTCTTCATTAGCGGAAATCGCGCATTCAAAGCTGCCGAAGCGTTCGTCCTGCATCAGCAGCTTAACGGTGATGTCCAGCGTCAGGCCTGCGGCGAAATGCCCGCTGGCGCAGACCAGCTCGCGCGCGCCGAGCACCATGCCCAGCGCGATATGTTCCTGCCCCTGCTGCTGGCGATGCCAGCCCGACCAGACGCCGACGGTCTGCGCCATCAGCTCGAGCGCGAACCAGCCCGGCAGGTCGCCATCGGCATTGAGAAACGGCGCCAGCACGCTTTGCCCGTTGACGGCCACGCGGCAGACCGCCGTGTCGTCCGTAACGTTCTCAACGGACCCCAGCAGCATCATTGGCGCCTCGTGCGGCAAATAGGCTTCGGGTGATAAGTAGCTCATGAGGCTCTCCCCAGCAGGATGCTGGCGTTATTGCCGCCAAACGCGAACGAGTTAGACAAAATGACCGGTTTTTTCAGAGCGGCGCGCTGGTGCAGCAGGCCGCACGGTGCCAGCGTGTCGTCCGGCGCGTAGCGGGCGAAGTCCTGCGGCGGCAACGGCAGATCGCGCGTCAGAATCAGCCAGCTCAGGGCCGCTTCGGTAATACCGGCGGCGCCCAGCGTATGGCCGGTAAGGTGTTTGGTTGAGCTGCACGGCACGCTTTCCCCGAAGAGATCGTGCACCACCTGCGATTCAATCTGATCGTTGAGCGGCGTGGCCGTGCCGTGCAGGTTGATGTAGCCGATATCCTGCGGCTGCATACCCGCTTCGTTAAGCGCCTGCGCGATCGCCCTTATCGCCCCTTCGCCCTGCGGATGCGGAGCGGAAATATGGTACGCATCGCTGGATTCGCCCGTTCCGAGCAGCGCCACGTCGGCGGGCTCCCGGCTCAATACCATCAGCGCGGCGGCTTCACCGATGGTGATCCCCCGGCGGTCGCGACCAAACGGCTCGCAGAGCGTGGGGGAGAAGGATTCAAGGCTGTTAAAGCCGTTGACGGGCATCCGGCTCAGGGTATCGGCCCCGCCGACGATGGCGATGTCCACCAGCCCGGCTTCAATAAGACGTTTGCCGCCGATCATCGCCCGCGCGCTGGAAGAGCAGGCCGTCGAGATCGTATAGGCCGGGCCTTCGAGCTGAAGCCAGTTGGCGAGGAAGCGGGACGGATCGCCAAGCTCCTGCTGCGGATACTGCCAGCGCGTGCTCGCTTCGCCATGGGTCATGCGGCGCACGTGCTCATCGCCCTCATCCAGCCCAGAGGTGCTGGTCCCCAGCACCACGGCCACCCGGTCGCGGCCGACGCGGGCGATAGCCTCGTCAACGGCGGGCTGAATCTGCGCCAGCGCGGCCAGCAGCAGCTGGTTATTGCGGGTGCGGTGTGCGGAGAAGGCGTCCGGGATGGGCGGAAGCTCGCCTTCCACGCCGCCCAGTACGGCTTCGGGTAAACCCTGCAGCCAGCCGGTCCGGGCGTGCATCCCCGGCGCCACGCCTGCCGTCAGGTTCGCGGCAATCTCGTCAGGCGAGTTGCCCAGCGCGTTGACCATGCCAACAGCGGATATATAAATCATCTCAGTCACCCAGATATTGAATGGTGATGTGGTATTTAAAGACGTGTTGCTCGATGCTGATCGGCTCGCGCTTGCCTTTGCGCTGAAGGTAGACAATCTCCGTCACCAGCTTGCCGCTGGCGTTGCGCAGCTCGCGCCGATCGCCATTGTCCGTTAACGTCCAGCCCTTCGGCAACTGTGGCTGCCAGGCGCTAATCGGCCAGTGGCTGAGCATCACATCGGCCAGCACCTGGCTGGCGGGCGGCAGCTGCGGCACGACGATCGACTGCTCGGTATGAATACCGGTCTCATCGTACGTCGCCAGGAACAGGCGAATGCCCACGGAAGAGAGCCCGGCCAGCGTCACCTTATGCGCATCCGCGTTGAGCATCACCAGCAGGGACTGCGTTTGTCCGTTAAAGCTGCCTGTCAGCAGCTGCTGGGAGCTTACCGCCGGGCTGATGCCGGGCGGCGGCAGCGTAACTTTGGTACCCGGCTGGAGCCAGGCCTGAGGACGCGTCTCTTTGGTATCGGTCGAATGGCTGCAGCCCGCCAGCAGCAGCGCCGCGGCCAGCGCAACGGCGCGATAAAAAGCGTTCATTTACGTTTTCTCTCTTTCTTATCCGGCATCGCCAGCGGAGCCAGCAGGAAGGCGGTAAAAATACCGCTCACCAGCACGATACCAAAGCTGCTGATGGCCTGGGTGGCGCTGAAGACGAGCATGCCCAGCGTCAGCAGCGTGGTCATCATGGCCAGCGTAATCGCCAGCATTGAGGTCAGCGGCGTACCGCGCGGGTTGCTGAAAAACAGCGTGTAGTTAATGCCAATGCCGAGCACCAGTACCAGCGCCAGCAGTGAGAACAGATTCACCGGGTGGCCCGTTGCGGCCAGCACCGCCAGGCCGCAGCTCAGCGACAGCACGGACGGCACCAGGCTTATCAGCCCTTTACGCCAGCCGAGGCGCAGCATCGCCCCGCAGGCAATCACCGCCAGCGCGGCAAACAGTAGCCCCGTCAGCAGCGTGCGGTAGAGGGCAAACAGGCTGTCAAAGCTGGCTTTGCGATCGACCCAGACGACGCCGTCATGGCGCGCGGCCAGTTCACCGAGGTAAGCGCTGTTTTTCGCGCCGTCCACCGGCACCAGCACGCCGCTTTCCCCGTTGGGCAGGGTCAGCCAGAGCAGACGCCAGCCTTCGCTGACCGGGCTTTTAAGCCACGCGTCCACGCTGACCGGCATGGCGTCGAGGTTCGGGGATACGGCGCTGAGCCCGGCGCTTTTTAGCACGTTCGTTACCGCAGGAGCAGCCTCGCGCAGCAGCTTCAGATCGCTTTTCTGGCGCGCCAGCGAGTTCAGCGGCAGGGTACGCCAGCGGGCGATCTCTCCGGCTTTCTGCGCCTGTGCCAGCGCCGGGGTAAAGGCTTCCAGCCGCTCCAGCGTTTGCTGAGGCGAGGCGCCATGGACCACAAACCATTTCTGATCGACGCTCTGTCCGGTCAGGGCGGTAATGACCTTCTCCTGCGCCAGAATATCTTTCGGCAGCGCCTGCAGCTGGGCGATGTCGTCGTCCACCCTCAGGGTGCTCATCCCTACGGCGGAGAGCAGCGCCAGCGCGACGGGCAAACCAACGGACAGTTTTTTATTGCGTCGCCAGGCGGCCAGCCAGCGCAGCATGATAACCATCAGCGGAACCGGGCGCACCGGTAAACCCCGGCACAGCCACGGATGCCAGAAAATCACCGTCAGGCAGGAGGCGCTCAGCCCGACGGCGGCGAACACTGCCATCTGGCGGATCCCGGGGAAGGGGGCCAGCATCATAATCAGGTAGGCGGCGACGGTCGTCAGCAGCGCCAGCAGCAGCGCATTGCGTACTTTGGCCAGGCTTTGCCAGGGGGAATATTCCGCGCCGTGCACCATCCGTTCGGTCAGGTAGTAGAGCGTGTAGTCGGCTGAAATACCGATGATGCTCATGCTCATCACCAGCGTCATCAGGTGCAGTTCGCCAAAGAGCAGCAGCGTCACCACCGTACCCGCCAGCGCGCCGATGGCAATGGAGAGCACGCTCAGCAGCAGCGGGCGCAGAGAGCGGAACACCGCCACGATGAGCAGGAACACGCCAAGCAGGGTGGCGATGCCCAGCGTCGAGACGTCGCGTTTGGCCTGCTGGCTGGCGTAATCGCTGTAGAACACGGTTCCGCGGGAAAGCAGCTGCGCCTGCGGGAAACGCGCTTTTAGCCTCTCCTGCAGCGCGTTAAGCGTCGTCACGAGCCGGTGGGTCTGCTGCATATCAAATGACGAGCCCGCCAGCTCGCCGTGCAGCAGATACCAGTAGTTTCCCGCCTCATCCTGTGTGACCAGCCAGCCGTCCATCAGCCGCAGCTTCTGGCCGTTTTGCGCCAGAGCGAGCTGCGAGCCGCGCATCAGCATCAGGGGATCGTTTTGCAGCTCTTTGCCGCTGACGCCGGAAAAGGCCGAATAGAGCTGAGATAAAATCCACTGCGCCTGCGCTTCTCCGCCGTTTTGCAGGCGGGCGCGGGTGGCGGGATCGATCAGGCCATTTCGGTGCTGCCAGAAGAATTCCCCCCAGGCCTTTTGCCCGGCGGCGTCCATCGGGCCTTTGACCTCGCTGAGCGAATCGCTGCTTTGCAGCAGCGCCAGCCACTGCTGCGCCACGCTCGGATCGGGCTCTTTGCCGGGGCTGACCATCCAGACCAGCTGGCGGTCGAGACGCTGCATAAACCCGTCGTTGAGCGTCGGCGGGATCGCCCCCAACGTCTGCTTCGGCAGCATGGCCAGCACGCTGCTGTTCAGACGCGCGCCGGGCAGCAGGGACAGCAGTACGCCCAGCAGAATCAGGCATAGCGTGGCCCACAGCAGCGCCGGGCGCAGGGATTTACGGTGCGGCAAAGCGTTGGCGTTCGTCATCGGTCAGGCTGGCGGGCGTCAGTTGGTGGCGTGAAAGGGCGATATCGGTACGGTCGCCCTGTTTGTCGTTGAGGCGAATCGTCTCCAGATAGGTCGCGCCGCTCAGATCGAGGGTGGCGAAAATCTTGTCCAGCGGCGTCGTTTTTGGCGTAAGCACCAGCGACCAGCGGCCAGCGCCCAGGTCTTTAAAATCGATGCGGAAGTTCTCTTCAAGCACCCTGCGGTCGGCCTGGAACAGGGCCCGCAGAAGATGGTTGAACTGGAACATCTGAGGATTATTGTCGGCGGTGACGGTCTGCGGCGGCTGGCCGTTAATGGCCTGAACCATCCGCTTGTCGTCCAGCAGGAGCGTCATCGGAAACGGCGCTTTTTGATCCCACAGCAGGCCGCTGTCGCGGGCGATCAGCATCTCGCCCAGCGAGCGCAGCGGCTGCGGCATATCTTTTATGGTGCGAACCTGTTCGAAGTGCGCGCGCACGACGGGCTGCCCGGTGAAGCGCTGCTGCAGTTCATCCAGCGTCACGGCGCTGACCAGCGGGCTGACGATCAGCGCCAGCAAAGGCAACCATCTCATGGCGTCACTCCCATTCGTTCAAACAGTATTGCCGGACTCACAAAGCACATTTCGCGGGTGGCTTCTTCCACCGCCACCTGGATGGTGTAACCGGTGGTTGTGCGTTTGCCGGTCTGCGCATCGAAAATTTGATAGGCAATGCGCAGGCGGTTTTCATACTCTTCAACGTGCGCGCGGACGCGAATACGCTGCTCAAAGGTCACCGCATCGCGGTATTTCACCCGGGTATCGACGACGGGCCAGACGTAGCCGGAGGCCTTCATCTGGCGATAGCCATAGTCAAACTGATTGAGCAGCGCCTCGCGGGCGATCTCAAAGTAGCGGAAATAGTTACCGTGCCAGACCACGCCCATCATATCGACGTCGTGGAACGGAACGGTGATCTCGACTTCAGTCGTAAAGCGGGGATCGGTCAGCACCCTTTACTCCTTTTCACTGGACTCTGGCAGATGCCAGAAATCGAAAAAATTAAACCAGTCGAGCGGCGACATGAGGGCGTAATGCTCCAGCCGCTGCGCGTAGCGATCGACGGTATTCTGCAGCGCCTGCTGGCGTTCACCGCGCGGCAGGTGCAGCGGATCTGCAAACGGTTCACAGTGCAGGACGAGCTTACCCTGCTGGCGCAGGGCAAAAATCAGCACCACAGGGCAGCGCAGGATGGAGGCCAGGATAAACGGCCCCTGTGGGAACGGCGCTGGCTGCCCCATAAACGTACTCCAGATCACCCGCCACTCGCCGCCACGCTGCGGATTCACCGCGATGCGATCGCCCACAATCGCGACCCATTCTCCCCGCTCAAGCTTCTCTTTGATGGCAATCGCGGTGTCCGGGCCGATATCGGTAACCGACATCAAATTCACGCCCGCCTGGGGCGCCATTTCGCTCATGATTTGCTTAAAGCGCTGGGCGTTCTCGCTGAAGACCAGGGCGGTGATAGTTTTGCTGCCGTCCAGCTGGGCCAGCGCCCGGCAGGCCTCAACGTCGCCAAGATGCGAGGCCAGCAGCAGCTTGCCCTGCGGCGCCGCGATATTAAGTGTTTCGCTCGCGCCGGGGGCAAAGACCACGTCGCGATCAAACTTCAGCTCACCGCGCCAGCTGGCGACTTTATCCAGCATCGCGTTGCCGAAGCGCATGAAATGGAAAAAGCTGTTGAGCCGCGGGGGAACGGGCATGTTCCGCTGACGCAGCTCTTGCTTCACCCTTCCAATCCACTGCCGCGAGGCCTGCCGCGCCGGACGCGCGATAAGCCAGTACACGCCGATCACTGGCCAAAGCAGCACGGTAAAGGCCCGCCGACCCAGCAGTTTCCAGACGCGCAGCATCAGGCGCATCCCCCACAGACCCTTGACCTCGTCCTGCTGCGCCCAGTGCTGGCGGCGTCGACGGAAAAGCAGGCCGGGCATGCGGGGCAGCATGCCGAAGAAGAGTCGGGTATGCATCAGGGAGATCCGCACGTTATCTTTTAACGCGTCGAAGTGGGACAACCCGTCTTGCGGGTAGGTGACGCGGGTGGGCAGAAAGATGCTGGTGTTGCCCTGCCAGTAGAGACGAACCATCACTTCGGTGTCAAAGTCCATCCGTTTGCCGAGCGTTTCACGCGCTGCCAGCCGCAGCGTGGGCGAGACCGGATAGACCCGAAAGCCGCACATACTGTCTTTAAGCTGCAGGGATAAGGTCTCAATCCACACCCAGACGTGGGTTATCCAGCGCCCGTAGAGCCGCGAGCGTGGAATGGAATCATCGTAAATGGGCTGGCCGGAAATCAGCGCATCCGGGTGGCGCTCCGCCAGCGCCAGCAGTTTGGGGATATCTTCAATGGCGTGTTGACCGTCCGCGTCCACCTGCACGGCGTGGGTATAGCCCGCGCGCGCGCACTCCTCCAGCCCCCTGATGACCGCGGCACCTTTCCCGGCGTTTTGTGCCAGACGGACCAGCGTCATCTGCGGCTGTTCTGCCGCAAGGCGTTCGAGCTCCTGACGGGTGACCGCTTCGCTGCCGTCATCCACCACCAGGCACGGCAGGCCGAACGGCGCGAGACGCGACAGCACGCGGGCGATCATGGCGCCGTGGTTGTAGCACGGGATCAGCACGCAGGGGCGAAAGGTTACTGACATAGCCGAATTTTCCCGCTGCTGGCGGTATGGCGCTCCGCCCCGGCGTGACGCTGGTAGCTGAAGGTCAGCATCTGACGTTCGGCATGCCACTCAAGCACCAGCGTCACCGTGGTTTCCGGCAGCAGAGGCGCCTGGAACTTCACGTTTTGAATGCTGTGAAAGCGGTAGCCCGGCGCCAGTAACGTTGTGGCGTAGTGCATCACCCAGTCAAGCTGCGCAACGCCGGGCAGCAGCGGCTGTACGGCAAAATGGCCCTGAAACCAGAACAGCGCCGCGTCGAGATGCAAAATGATTTCCAGCTTCTCCGGCTGTGTCTGGTGGCGCTCAATTTCAGGAATTTTCATGAAATAACTCCTCTAACTGCGCATAGACACGCTTGTTCATACTGTTTACCGGCATTTCATCGACAATGCGCCAGTAGCGCGGAACGGCGACCGGCTCAAGCCACGGCAGCAGGGCGCGACGCCAGGCGAACTCCTGCGCTTTTTTATCCTGCATATACCCGCGCTGGCGAACCGCTTCGTCCAGAACCAGCAGGGCGCCAATCCCCTGACGGCCTCCGCGCGTGACCGGCAGCGCCGCCGCTTCGCAAATGCCGTCGAGCTCCAGCAGGCGACGTTCGATCTCGTTAAGCGAGATGCGCTTTTCTTCAATTTTGACCACCCGCCCGCGACGACCGGCGATGCTGAACAGCCCCTCGCTGTCGAAGTGCAGGATATCGTCCAGCTGGAGTCCTTCAGCCTCGTGGATCAGTGGCGACGTGACGCGACAGGCGTCATCTTCCTGATGGAAGATAACGCCGGGGAAGGCAAGCCACGGGACGTTATCCTGCTGGCGATGGCGCCAGGCGAGGATCCCGGTTTCGGTGCTGCCATAAATTTCATCCGGGCAGATGTTAAGCCAGCCCGCGGTGGTGGAAACGTCACACCAGGGCAGCATGCCCCCTGCTGAAATCAGCATTCTGACGGGCGGCGCGGGCAGTTCCGTATCCAGGCGCTTCAGGAACGCCGGGCTGCTGATGAACAGGTAATGTCTGTCATGAGGAAGGGCGGCCAGCTGTTCAGCGTAGTAGAGCATCGCGGCATGCAGCGGCAGCCCCAGCGCCATCGGCAATACGATGCGGAATGTCAGGCCGTACAGGTGTTGCGGTACGACCGAGGCGACAACGCTACAGCCGGTCAGACGTTCGCCGAAGCGGTCAGCCAGCAGACGGGCTTCGCGATCCAGGCTGACGATGTGCTTAATCACCCGGCGCGGGGTACCCGTGGAGCCGGAGGTGAACAGCTCAACGAAGCGGCTTTCGTCAATGGCCGGCAGGGGTGCCCAGCGGCTAGCCGTCTGATGGCTGGAGGCCACCACAATCAGCTTGCCATGGAAACCGAGAGTCCGATCGCTCAGAACGCCGCTAAACAACGACTGCTGTTCTTCAAGCTGCGAGACGCGGCTATGGCCGGGGATGACCGGCGTTTTACCGGCATGCAGCGAGGCCAGCAGCGCAACGATAAACAGGTAGCTGTTTTCAAAGCACAGCGCCCAGCGCTCGCCATCCTGCTGACGCAGGGTGTCGACCAGCAAGGTCACGTCGTGGCGCAGCTGGCCAAGCGTCCAGCTACGATCGTCAAGCCAGGCAACGGGCGTATCGTCAGGGCGGGGCGCATTTAACCACTGGCCCAGCGGAAGGGGGTTAGTCATTGTGCATCTCTTTTTTAATCACCCGCTGGCGCACCAGCCACTCTGTCGCCATCAGCGTCCCCATCAGGATGTAGGCCACCATACCGTTCCACAGCGTCCACAGATGCATGTCGCCGTGGAGCACGGTGAACAGCGCCATCGCGCCGTTACCGATGAAAAAGCCGCACCAGACGAGGGTCACCTTGCGGGTATAGCGCACGCCCTCCGGGGGCAGGTTTGGCTCGAGCAGGCGCGCCAGTCGCTCGACCAGCGGCATCGCGGTCCAGAGCGAACCCCCGAACACGGCCAGCATCACGAGATTGACGACCACAGGGTAAAACAGCAGCCACTGGTGGGTTTTCAGCAGGTAGCTTGCCGCGCAGAGCGCGATGCCCGCGAGCGCCACGCACTGCACCACATACCGCATCGGGCCGGAGTTCCGCCGCGCCTGGCGCAGCCGCAGCAGCAATATCAGCGCCATCACGGGCAGCAGCCACGGCAGGCTGTTATGCGTCAGCCCAAATCCAATCAGGAAGGGCCACGCCAGCAGCATCAGCCCCGTCAGCAGTGGGATGACCGGGAACGTCCGTCCACCACGCACGAGGTCTTACTCTTCGCGCAGAAGCTGTTCGACGGCGTCTACCACATCCTGAACGGTACGAACCGACTTGAAGGTTTCCGGCTTGATTTTCTTGCCCGTTTTCTTCTGCAGATGAACAATCATGTCCACCGCGTCAATGCTGTCCAGCTCCAGGTCTTCGTAAAGACGGGCTTCGGGCGTAATGTCCTGCAGGTCGATTTCAAAGAGCCTGGTCAGCAGGCCGCAGACTTCCTGATAAATGGTTTCTTGTTCAGTCATCGTTCACATCTCAGGCGCGTTGAGCGTTGATAAAGGACGCCAGCGTGGCGACGGAAAAGAAGTGCTGGCGCATCTCTTCGCTTTCGGCAGAAAGCACCACGCCATACTGGTTTTTTACCGCCAGACCCAGTTCCAGCGCGTCAATGGAGTCCAGACCCAGCCCATCGCCAAACAGCGCGGCATCGGTATCAATATCCTCTGCGGTAAGCTCGTCCAGATTCAGCGTGGTGATTATGAGATTCTTAATTTCAAGATAAAGCGCTTGCATCATTAATTCCTGACAAAGATTGAAGGCCTGATGTTAATCGATGCTGCAGATGCCGGTTTAACTGCCTTGCCGCCAGCGCCGGTTCTTGTTCATTTGCATCGTAAAATTCGTCGATGTTCACGCGGTCGCGGACATCCACGGTGAAAACAGGTTTTTCTGGCGGTACATCATACCAGCGGCTTTTTTTATCCAGCAGGTGTTCGCTACAGTGGATCAGCACCACCCGCAGATCGCTGTTACAGCGCACGGCGATATTTGCCGCGCCGCGCTGGAGGGAGATAGCCTCGCCAAACCGGGTACGCGTGCCTTCCGGGAAGATTAACAGCGTGTCGCCCTGAGCCAGACGCTGCTGGCTGGTCGCGAGCAGGGGCTCGGCTTCGCTGTTAATCAGGTAATCCGCCGCGCGGATGACGCCGCTGACAAAGGGATTGCGCAGCAGCGCGCTTTTCACCAGGCAGTCGGTTTCGGGCATCACCGACGCCAGAATCACGTAGTCTATTAACGTTGGGTGGTTAGCCACCACCAGACAACCCCGATCGCTGCGCAGCGCGTCAAGATTGTGAATGCGATAGTCCAGTACGCCGAGGCCGCGCGCTACGGTCAGGAAGAAGCGGAAGCTGGCCGCAATGCTGCGACGCGCCAGGCGACGACGGCTGGCGCGGTCGCGCTGGACGATGAGCAGCAGGTTGAACCAGACCAGCGACAGCAGCAGCCCGCCCACGCCAAACAGCGCGAAGCAGAAGCCGGTCATCGCCAGGCGCCATAGCCAGTTAATTCGGGCAGCCAGGCGGTTCATGCGCGCGTCCATTGCCACAGCAAACGTTCGCCGGGCACCACGAACTGACGCTCCTCGCTGAGATAGCGCTGCAGGAACATCAGGCTTTGCGGCAGGGCGGGTTCTTCACCCGTGCTGCCGCTACGGGTTTCACACTGCAATCCGTTGCCGGATTCAATCACCAGCGCCAGCGCGTAGGGCCAGGTGGGCATCTGCGGCGGTAGCGCCGGATGGTAAAATTCCGGCAGCGCGCCGTCAAAATCGACCAGCAGGACGCGGGAATAGCCCGCCTGCAGCAGGCTCAGCACTTCACATAAGGCCTGCTGGAAGGTGTCCAGCCCGGCAGAAATGGATGACGAAACGATGGCCTGGCGTGCGGTAATCGTAAGATTGCCCACCGCGGAATTGTGCACGGACATCGCGAAGTCGGTGGGTGAAACGGACTGCCCGGCCGCCAGGGCATGCAGAATACGGTCGTTGCGCTCCAGCTCGCCGTGGCGGCTGGAATAGACGACGGCATCAATGGCGTGGTTTTGCAGCATGGCAAGACCAATATCCACCGCCAGCTTACTGCCTGAGTTGAGGCGGCGCGCGGTCATCATGGGTAAAGCGGTCAGGCGGGGAAGCGGGGCCGCTGGATCGACGGTCAGCTGCAGGCGTGACCACGCCTGCCACTCTGTGGCATCGCTGAGTCCTGGCGCTCTCGCCTGCCAGTCGATAATGTTCAGTGAAAATTTCATCTACGCGCGTCCGCGACAAAAAAACCGTATTCAAAGGGCAGGCTGGGCCACCCGGGCAGCTAAGCTGCTCTATTGTTCACGTTTGGTGCATATCAGCAGGGTATGACCGACCCCAAGGTTGTCCAGCCGCTGTTCAACGCTGAAACCTGCGCTCTCCAGGTAGCGATAAAACTTCTCTACGCTGTAAAACCGGCTATTGCCATTCGCCATACAGGTGAAATAGAGCGAGGTGGCATTCAGGCTGAAAGAGGCTGCTTCAAATTTCTGAGCATCCCAGAAAAGCTCCATGATGCACAAACGTGCGCCTGGCTTCATGGCCTGTGCGACGCGCGTCAGCATGGCGACAATCTGATCCGGAGAGAAACAATCCAGGAACTGGCTCATCCACCAGACGTCGGCGTCACCCGGCAATGTTGCTGGGCTAAGCATATCGACAGCATGGAATGCAATACGATGAGAAAAACCTGCTTTTGCGATGTTTTCCTGCGCCAGCGCTATCTGCTGCGGCAGATCGAGGATCGTCACGGCAACATTTTCGTCATAGCGGCAGCAGCGTAACGACCATTTACCCGTATTTCCGCCCACATCGTACAATTTTGTCGGCGAGCTTGCGAATATATATGGCAAAGCAGCGTCAAAAGCGGCGTCAGAATAGTAATGATCGAAGGCGAACCAGCTCTCTTTCGCCGGAGCTGGTAATTGGGATAACGCCGGGTAGATGGTTGGCCAGTTGCCAAACACGGCTAATCCGGCCGGTTTTTCCTCCTGCAGGGCGTCCGCCAGGTGAAATAGCCCCTGATAACAAACGTCCTGGGTGAAATCCATATTTACGCGGGTCATTTCGTCGTGTAGTAAAAAATGGCCCACTTTTGCCAGGAAATAACGTCCATTCTGTTGGGTAACGATTCGACCGCTTAATCCCATATCCAGCAGTACGCTGACGCCATAGCTGCCGAGCGTGCTGTGTTCGGTTATTTCCTCGAGGCTTGCCCCCTCTTTTCCTTGTTTATCGAGCCAGGCGAGAACGCCTGAGTTACGCAGACAAAGCGCAGTCTGGAATAACATCGGGGCAAAGGCGATGCGTTGCGCTTCGGTAATGGCATCCAGTGCGCTGAGTGTGTCCTTTTCGTACATTCCTGCGTAACCTTTGAGGGCAATAAAGAGAGGTTATCGGGCCATACGCGGCCCGACTTTAGAAAAAATTACAGCGCGGCGCCAGCGGAGAGGTTCAGCTGAATGTCGTGGTCGAGGTTATTCACCCAGCGGTTATAATTTTTGTGGATTTTACCGTCTGCCGCTTTCAGGTTAAGGCTGTTTTCATAGTTGATTGAATAGCTTGTGGCCGTGTACGGAATACTCACCTGGACCGAGTGATCGCGTGACTGCAGACGCCCCTTAATCATTCCCGGGCCGGTTTCCGTCATGATCCAGTCGCGTTTTTGGCCTGCTTTCAAAATTGCTGTTTTTACCTGATCGGCAGTATGGCCCGCGCTTACAATAGAGTGAACCTGAGCGATTGGGGCGGTACGCGCGCAGCCTGCCAGCGCGCCAACGAATACGGCAGCAGCACACCATTTAACGATCTTTTTCATCAACAACTCCATATCAATAATAACAATTAAAGGCAGTGGTTTTTACAAATAATACTCATCCGGCTTTTTGTTATCGCCAGGTGTAATTTTTAATCAATATTAATGGTTACATTACGTTGAAGCGAAGGCGGGAATAATAACATGGAAAATAAATAAGGATTTCATTTTTTATAATTTGCGTTAAATCATGAATTGCGTTTGAACGTAATGCGCGCGGCGTAATTAAAACCGGAATGAATATCGCCTTAACGCAAATAAAAATACCGCGACGGATTAGGGACGCGGTAATTTACGGTGTATTACTGACGGTTTAAACCTACCTGTACAGGCGGGTCCGTTACCCGGGTAATCGGCTTTTCGGCCTCCCCGGGCCGAGCAGGATCGCCAGCTTGCTGCCGCCTTTGGTGGTTTCCATCCAGATTTTACATACGCTGGTCAGGGGGACCGACAGCAGCATACCGACCGGGCCCAGCAGCCATCCCCAAATCAGTAAGGATAAAAATACCACCAGCGTCGACATGCCCAGACGGTGTCCCATCATGCGCGGTTCAAGAATATTGCCCAGCACCATATGCACGACGAGGAACAGCGCGCCGACCAGCATGCATTCGTAGAAACCGTTGAACAGAAACGCCTGAATCATCGGCGGCACGGCGGAAAGCACCGCGCCAATATTCGGCACGTAGTTCAGCAGAAATGCCAGCACGCCCCACATCAGCGCGAACTGCACGTCCATCAGCATCAGGCCCAGCCAGACAATGACCCCGGTCCAGACGCTCAGAAGCGTTTTCAGCGCCAGATATTTTGAGACGCCCTTCAGTGCCCGGTGTAATCCGGCAATGTGAATTTGTGGGTTGTTCAGCGCAAAGCGCAGCTTATAGGGGACGTGGCGGACTTCGAACAGCATAAACACTACCGTCATGACCAGCAGCAGAATGCTGGCCATCGCGCCGGAAAGCCCCGTCATCAAGGTGGTGGCGTAGGTCATGACCTTCTCGGAGTCCATTCTGCGCAGCATCCGTTCGGGTGAAATATGCAGATTAAGAAAGGGTACCATCTCCTGCAGCGCGACAATTTTACGCGTCAGCTCTTTGTTGTACTGCGGCAGCATGGTGGAGAATTCGCTCAGCGATGCCGCCAGCACGCCGAAGAGCGCCGTCAGGCCAATCAGCATAACAATAACCACAATGGTGATGGCTACCGGGCGGCTGACGCCCCGACGTAAAAACCAGGTGACCAGAGGATTAAGCACGATGGCAAAAAAGAGCGCCAGCAGGAGCTGAACAATAATGTCGGCGGCAGCATGGATACCCGCAAGGATAACCACCAGACAGGCGAGTTTTAATAAGATGTGGAGTCCTGCTTTGTCGGACGGGTTAGCGATCATGCGTGTTCCTTAATATGATGACCCGATAAGTGTAGTGCCCGGGCTTCGCTTCGTCTGGCACCGTTAATCTGAAAGTCGGGGCTGATTTTCTTATTGCGCCGTGGTAATAGTGAAACACTGTTGTAAAAAATCCAGGTAGAACCCCATGCCCGAACCTGCCGCTGAACCGGCACTGAGCGGACTGCGCCTCAATCTGCGCATCGTTTCCGTTGTGATTTTCAACTTTGCCAGCTATCTGACCATTGGCCTGCCGCTGGCGGTCCTGCCGGGCTATGTCCATGACGTGATGGGCTTCAGCGCCTTCTGGGCGGGGCTGGTGATAAGCCTGCAATATTTCGCCACGCTCCTCAGCCGCCCGCATGCCGGGCGCTACGCGGATACGTTCGGTCCAAAAAGCATCGTGGTGGTGGGACTGTGCGGCTGTTTTCTCAGTGGCCTGAGCTATCTGCTGGCTGCCGCAACCGGCCACTGGCCGCTGGTCAGCCTGGCGCTGCTCTGCCTGGGCCGCGTCATTCTTGGCATCGGGCAAAGTCTGGCGGGAACCGGCTCAACGCTGTGGGGCGTGGGGGTGGTAGGCGCGCCCCACATTGGCCGGGTGATCTCCTGGAACGGGATTGTCACCTACGGTGCGATGGCGCTCGGGGCGCCGCTCGGCGTGGCCTGCTATGCGCTTGGCGGGCTGTATGGGCTGGCTATCACCATTATGGCGGTCGCGCTGCTGGCAATCCTCTTTGCGCTGCCGCGTCCGAAAGTTAAGGCCAGCAAAGGCAAGCCGCTGCCGTTTCGGGCGGTGCTGGGGCGCGTCTGGCCGTACGGCATGGCGCTGGCGCTGGCGACCACCGGCTTTGGCGTAATCGCGACCTTCATTACCCTGTTCTACGACGCCAAAGGCTGGGACGGCGCAGCCTTTGCGTTAACCCTGTTTAGCTGTGCGTTTGTTGGCGCCCGCCTGCTTTTCCCTAACGGCATCAACCGCCTTGGCGGGCTAAACGTGGCGATGATCTGCTTTGCGATAGAGATTGTCGGGCTGTTGCTGACCGGAATAGCGATGGTGCCCTGGGTCGCGAAAGTGGGCGTGTTCCTCGCGGGGGCTGGCTTTTCCCTGGTCTTCCCGGCGCTGGGCGTGGTGGCGGTAAAAGCCGTGCCGCAGCAGAACCAGGGGGCAGCGCTGGCGACCTATACGGTGTTTATGGATATGTCTTTAGGGATTACCGGCCCGCTGGCGGGGCTGGTGATGTCCTGGGCAGGCGTGCCGGTGATCTATCTTGCCGCGGCGGGGCTGGTGGTGATTGCGCTCCTGCTGACGTGGCGGCTAAAAAAATGGCCCCCGGTGCAGGCACCGGAGGCCACGTCATCATCGTGAAGCGTTACTGGATCACGATGGTGTTAATGATGTTTTCAGCAGCCGTCTGCGCTTTCTGCTGATCTTCGGCTGGCAGGGTGATCTGCAGGGTCAGCAGTTTGTTATCAACCTTGCCCAGCACCACAGAAGAGTATGCGGTCTGGCCTTTTGCAGAGATGATGCTGTCGAGCTGTTGCAGCGTGTGGCCTTTCAGCTCGATGGATTTATTGGTCACGACCTGCAGCTGAGGATCGCGGCCGCGCTGCTGATCTTCCAGACGTTTGGACAGGACGGCCAGATCTTCGCTGGTGTCGTCGCCCACAATCACAATGACCGCTTTCTGCCCGGTTGCGTCGGAGTAAACGTGCATGTTGTTCGCCTGGGTCCCCAGCTTGCCGCTCTGATCGGTCATATCGGCTGGCAGAGAGAAGCTGAGTTTGCCATCCATCAGATTCACCGGCTGGCCGGTCGCGTTGCTCTCTGCGGATGCGCCCTGAGCAGGCGTTTTCGTGTCGCTGTTATCACAGGCTGCAAGACCCACAACCAGCAGGCCAATCCCGACATATTTAACCAGATTGCGCATTGACTTCTTCCTTTCGATAAACGGCCATAACGGCTCATTCGCTCATCTTATCACAACTGATAAAGCGAACCCTTAACCAGCCTGCAATGCCGTGATTTCAGATTTATCTGCCAGCCTTTTCAGCAGCATATTGAGCAGCACGCCGTACATCGGCAGGAAGAACACAATGCTGATGAGGACCTTGAAGCAGTAGTCCACCAGCGCGATTTCCATCCAGTGTTGAGCCATGAACGCATCCGGGCTGCGCCAGAAGGCGATGAAGAAGAAGGCCAGCGTATCGCTCACGTTACCGAACAGCGTGGAGGCGGTTGGCGCCATCCACCAGCGATGATTCTGACGCAGGCGGTTAAACACGTGCACGTCGAGGATCTGCCCCAGCGCGTAGGCCATAAAGCTTGCGGCAGCGATACGGGCAACAAACAGGTTGAAGTGGGTTAACGCCTCAAAGCCCTGCCAGCTTCCCATATAAAACAGAGACGAAACCACGTACGAGATGAACAGCGCCGGGAGCATGACCGAAAAAATAATACGGCGAGCCAGCGGTGCGCCAAAGATACGCACGGTCAAATCCGTCGCGAGGAAAATAAACGGGAAGCTGAATGCGCCCCAGGTGGTGTGAAAACCAAAGATGGAGATCGGCAGCTGCACCAGATAGTTGCTGGAGGTGATCACCAGCAAATGGAAAAGCGAAAGCCAGAACAACGCTTTTACGCGCTGTGATTCAGAAAACGACGTCATATTGTGACCTTTTTATACGTTGGGGTGAGGGAACCCAATAAAAACCGCAGCATGATACTGCTTTGTCAGGACATTGCAATGGTTAGTTTTTACGCAATCGTTAACCTGGTTTGCATTGATTGCAACCGGGCGTAAACTACAGCCGTTTTTACCAGACCGAGAAGACCATGACCGACCTGTTTTCCAGCCCAGACCACACTCTTGATGCCCAGGGCCTTCGCTGCCCGGAGCCGGTAATGATGGTACGCAAAACCGTGCGCAACATGCAGACCGGTGAAACGCTGCTGATCATTGCCGACGACCCGGCCACGACCCGCGATATTCCCGGCTTTTGTACCTTTATGGAGCATGAACTGGTGGCACAGCAGACCGAAGCGCTGCCGTACCGGTATCTGATTCGTAAGGGGTAGATGGGTAGTCCTCTGCGGCCTGATGCCCTCACCCCGCCCCTCTCCCACAGGGAGAGGGAGAAAGTCATCCCTTCATCCACGCGCGGATCCCGTCCAGGAACATCTGCGTTGCCATCATCACCAGAATCAGCCCCATCAGGCGTTCCAGCGCGTTCACCCCTTTCTCACCCAGCAGGCGCAGGAACAGCGACGACTGCAGCAGGATGATAAACGTCCCGCCCCAGGCGATCAGCAGGGCAATCACCAGATGGCTCATCTGGTTCGGATACTGATGCGACAGCAGCATCAGCGTGGCCAGAATCGTTGGCCCGGCGACGAGTGGAATCGCCAGCGGCACGATAAACGGCTCTTCACCCGCGGGCAGGCCGCTGCTGCTGCCTTCCGCGCTCGGGAAAATCATCTTAATGGCAATCAGGAACAGAATAATCCCGCCGGAAATCGAAACGGTTTCGGCGCGCAGGTTGAGGAATGCGAGAATTTTTTCACCGGCAAACAGGAAGATAAACATCACCAGCAGGGCGATGAGCAGCTCGCGGATCATAATCGCCCGGCGGCGCTTCGGCTCGGTGTGCTTCAGCACCGACATGAAGATAGGCAGGTTTCCCAGTGGATCCATAATCAGGATCAATAAAACCGCCGCGGAAATGATTTCACTCATCTTTAAATTATCCCTGATACTTAGTAGTGTTATTTCGATGATTAGCGCTTTTTCTGATTGCCGGGCAATCATCGATTAATTTCGCTTGCGACTTTGGCAGCATTTTGTAATGTGAAGCATATCCCAGTTCAATACTGGCTTGCACAATCAGCACACACCCTCAGCAGGAAAAAAATGCTATGAAAAACGTTGGTTTTATCGGCTGGCGCGGTATGGTCGGCTCTGTACTCATGCAACGCATGGTTGAAGAGCGCGATTTCGACGCTATCCGCCCGGTCTTCTTCTCCACTTCCCAGCTCGGCCAGGCTGCTCCGTCCTTTGGTGGTACCACAGGCACGTTGCAGGATGCTTACGATCTGGAAGCGCTGAAGGCACTCGACATTATTGTGACGTGCCAGGGCGGCGATTATACCAACGAAATCTATCCAAAGCTGCGTGAAAGCGGCTGGCAGGGCTACTGGATTGACGCGGCTTCTTCGCTGCGCATGAAAGACGATGCCATCATCATTCTCGACCCGGTGAACCAAGGCGTCATCACCGACGGCCTGAACAACGGCGTGAAAACCTTTGTCGGCGGTAACTGTACCGTCAGCCTGATGCTGATGTCCCTCGGCGGCCTGTTCGCGCAGGATCTGGTTGAGTGGGTCTCCGTGGCGACCTACCAGGCGGCGTCCGGCGGCGGCGCGCGTCATATGCGCGAGCTGCTGACCCAGATGGGCCAGCTGCACCAAAGCGTCGCGACCGAGCTGGCAAACCCGGCGTCCGCGATCCTCGATATTGAACGTAAGGTCACTCAGCTGACCCGCAGCGGCGAGCTGCCGGTGGATAACTTCGGCGTACCGCTGGCCGGTGGCCTGATCCCGTGGATCGACAAACAGCTGGATAACGGCCAGACCCGCGAAGAGTGGAAGGGCCAGGCTGAGACCAACAAAATCCTCGCGACCGCGAACACCATTCCGGTTGACGGTCTGTGCGTGCGTATCGGCGCGCTGCGCTGCCACAGCCAGGCCTTCACCATTAAACTGAAAAAAGATGTGTCTATTCCGACCGTGGAAGAGCTGCTGGCCGCGCACAACCCGTGGGCAAAAGTAATTCCAAACGATCGCGATATCACCATGCGCGAGCTGACCCCGGCTGCCGTTACCGGCACGCTGACCACGCCGGTTGGCCGTCTGCGCAAGCTGAACATGGGGCCGGAGTATCTCTCCGCGTTCACCGTCGGCGACCAGCTCCTGTGGGGTGCCGCCGAGCCGCTGCGCCGCATGCTGCGCCAGCTGGCGTAATAATTTGTTAACTACCGGGGGTGATTTTCACCCCTTTTTTTTGCGTACTACATGGAGTAACACGCGTATGTCTTATTTTTTATCAGGAGTCATCTAGAGCGTTGGCTATGCTTTAAGGAAGAGTCATTTCTTACCTGAGGTTCGAACGGAGCAGAATGGATGCACATTTTTGTGCTGTCCCGTTCAGGTCACATTAAAAGTCGTCCCGGAGCGCTTAAAAAGGACGACATAAAAAACAGGATGAATACCATGTCCGATCGTGTGGATAGAGACGTGATTAATGCGCTTATTGCGGGTCATTTTGCTGACCCCTTTTCTGTGCTTGGGATGCATCAAACTGAGGATGGCCTTGAAGTTAGGGCACTGTTACCGGATGCCACAGAAGTCTGGGTGATTGAACCCAAAACCGGCCGCAAGGTCGGTAATCTTGAATGCCTCGATTCCCGTGGCTTCTTCTCGGGCGTAATGCCCCGCCGTAAAAATCCTTTTCGCTATCAGCTCGCCGTTCTCTGGCACGGTCAGCAAAACCTGATTGACGATCCTTACAGCTTCGGCCCTCTGCTTAAAGAGATGGACGCCTGGCTGCTCTCCGAAGGAACGCATCTTCGCCCTTATGAAACACTGGGTGCCCATGCCGATACCATGGACGGCATTACCGGCACGCGGTTCTCCGTGTGGGCACCTAACGCCCAGCGCGTCTCCGTTGTCGGCCAGTTCAACTACTGGGACGGTCGCCGCCATCCGATGCGCCTGCGCCGGGAAAGCGGCATCTGGGAGCTGTTTATCCCCGGAGCGCACCCCGGGCAGCTTTATAAATTCGAGATGATCGACGCTAACGGCAAGCTGCGCATTAAAGCCGACCCGTATGCCTTCGAAGCGCAGATGCGCCCGGATACCGCGTCGCTGATTTGCGGCCTGCCGGAGAAGGTCGTCCAGACGGAGGAGCGCAAACAGGCCAACCGCTTTGACGCGCCCATCTCCGTCTATGAGGTACACCTTGGCTCCTGGCGTCGCCACACCGACAACAACTTCTGGCTCAGCTACCGTGAGCTTGCCGACCAGCTGGTGCCCTATGCCAAATGGATGGGCTTTACCCACCTTGAGCTGCTGCCGGTCAACGAGCACCCGTTCGACGGCAGCTGGGGCTATCAGCCTACCGGGCTGTATGCGCCAACGCGCCGCTTTGGCACCCGCGATGACTTCCGCTATTTCATTGATGCCGCGCACGCCGCCGGGCTGAACGTCATCCTCGACTGGGTGCCGGGACATTTCCCATCGGATGATTTCGCGCTGGCAGAGTTTGACGGCACGAAGCTGTACGAGCACAGCGACCCGCGCGAAGGCTATCACCAGGACTGGAACACGCTGATCTACAACTACGGTCGCCGTGAGGTCGCAAACTACCTGGTCGGGAATGCTCTGTACTGGATCGAGCGGTTTGGCATTGACGCCCTGCGCGTCGATGCGGTGGCGTCGATGATCTACCGCGACTACAGCCGCAAAGAGGGCGAGTGGATCCCGAACGAGTTTGGCGGCCGTGAAAACCTGGAAGCGATTGAATTCCTGCGCAATACCAACCGCATTATCGGCGAACAGGTGGACGGTGCCGTGACCATGGCGGAAGAGTCGACCGACTTTGCGGGCGTCTCCCGTCCGCCGTCATCAGGCGGCCTGGGGTTCTGGTACAAGTGGAACCTGGGCTGGATGCACGACACGCTCGACTACATGAAGCTGGATCCGGTTCACCGTAAGTATCATCACGATAAGCTGACGTTCGGGATGCTCTACAACTACACCGAAAACTTCATGCTGCCGCTGTCGCACGATGAAGTGGTGCACGGCAAAAAATCCATTCTTGACCGCATGCCGGGCGACGCGTGGCAGAAGTTTGCCAACCTGCGCGCCTACTACGGCTGGATGTTTGCCTTCCCGGGCAAGAAACTGCTGTTTATGGGCAATGAGTTCGCACAGGGACGCGAGTGGAACCACGACGCCAGCCTCGACTGGCACCTGCTGGAAGGCGGCGACAACTGGCACCACGGGGTGCAGCGTCTGGTGCGCGACCTGAACCTGACCTACCGCCACCACAAAGCGCTGCACGAGCTCGACTTCGATCCGTACGGCTTTGAATGGCTGGTGGTGGACGACCATGAGCGCTCGGTGTTTGTCTTTGTGCGTCGTGACAAGGCCGGTAACGAGATCATCGTCGCCAGCAACTTCACCCCGGTGCCGCGCGAACACTACCGCTTCGGCATTAACCAGCCGGGCAAATGGCGTGAAATTCTGAATACCGATTCGATGCACTACCACGGCAGCAACGCCGGTAACGGCGGGCTGGTACAGAGTGACGCCATAGAAAGCCACGGGCGACCCAACTCACTGAGCCTGACGCTGCCGCCGCTTGGCACCATCTGGCTGATGCGGGAGGGCGAATGACGCAGCTTACGGCAGGTGAACCCGAACCGCTCGGCGCGCGTTTTGACGGAAAGGGTGTCAATTTCACCCTCTTTTCCGCTCATGCTGAGCGGGTAGAACTGTGCGTGTTTGACGGGGAAGGTAACGAGCACCGTTACGATTTACCCGCGCGCACGGGGGATACCTGGCACGGCTACCTGGCCGGAGGACGGCCAGGCGTGCACTATGGCTTTCGCGTACACGGTCCGTGGGATCCGGCGAAGGGCCACTGGTTTAACCCGGCGAAGCTGTTGATTGACCCGTGCGCGCACCGCGTGGACGGCGAATTTAAAGACGACCCGCTCTTCCACGTGGGCTACGGCGAGCCCGACCACCGCGACAGCGCGCCCGTCGCGCCAAAAAGCGTGGTGGTGAACGATCTTTATGACTGGGAAGACGATGCCCCGCCGCAGACGCCGTGGGGCAATACCGTTATTTATGAAGCCCACGTCAAAGGGCTGACGTACCTGCACCCGTCGATCCCCAAAGAGATGCGCGGCACCTATAAGGCGCTCGGGCATCCAACCATGATCGCCTACCTGAAGCACCTCGGCATCACCGCCCTGGAACTGCTTCCCGTCGCCCATTTTGCCAGCGAGCCGCGTCTGCAGCGGCTGGGGCTTAGCAACTACTGGGGCTACAACCCGCTGGCGATGTTCGCGCTTGAGCCGCGCTATGCCGCCCATCCGGAAAAGGCGCGGGACGAGTTTCGCGATGCGGTGAAGGCGCTCCACGCGGCGGGCATTGAGGTCATTCTGGACGTCGTGCTGAACCACAGTGCCGAAAGCGATCTCGACGGTCCGACGCTCTCCATGCGCGGAATTGATAACCGTAGCTATTATTGGATCAGGCAGGATGGTGATTATGAGAACTGGACCGGCTGCGGTAACACGCTCAACCTCAGCCATCCGGCGGTCACGCATTTTGCTTATGAATGCCTGAAATACTGGGTGGAGACGTTCCACGTCGACGGTTTTCGTTTCGACCTGGCGCCCGTAATGGGGCGCACGCCGGCGTTCAGCCAGCAGGCTCCGCTGTTTGAGGCGATAAAAAACTGTCCGGTGCTCTCGCAGGTGAAGCTCATTGCCGAGCCGTGGGACATCGGGGAAGGCGGTTATCAGGTCGGGAATTTCCCGCCGCTGTTTGCCGAGTGGAACGATCACTACCGCGATGCCGCGCGCCGCTTCTGGCTGGAACGGAATCTGTCGCTGGGGGAGTTCGCCGGACGCTTTGCCGCTTCAAGCGATCTCTTTAAGCGCGACGGCAAACGCCCGTCGGCCACCGTCAATCTGTTGACGGCACACGACGGTTTTACGCTCAGGGACTGCGTTTGTTTCAATCAGAAACACAATGAGGCAAACGGCGAAGAGAATCGCGATGGCACTAACAATAACCATAGCTTTAATCATGGTATAGAAGGGTTAGGCGGAAGCCTGGACGTCATCGAGCGGCGACGCGCCAGCGTTCACGCTTTGCTGACAACGCTTTTATTGTCGCAGGGCACGCCGATGCTGCTGGCAGGCGATGAACACGGCCATAGCCAGCACGGTAACAACAATGCGTATTGCCAGGACAACACGTTAACCTGGCTCGACTGGGGTGAAGCCAACAGCGGGCTGATTCATTTTACCGCTGCGCTGATCCATCTTCGCCAGCAGATCCCCGCGCTGACCGCCGACCGCTGGTGGGAAGAGGGTGACGGCAACGTTCGCTGGTTGAATCAAGACGCGCAACCCTTAAGCGCGCAAGAGTGGCAACACGGCGTACCACGCCTGCAAATCCTGCTGTCGGATAAATGGCTGGTCACGCTGAACGCGACGGATGACGTCGCAGCGATTGTTTTACCTGAAGGGGAATGGCGAGCTGTTCCCCCCTTTGCCGGAGCGGATAATCCGGTAGTAATGGCTGTCTGGCACGGGCCTGCGCACGGAGTGTGCGTATTCCAAAGATGATAAAAAAGGAGTTAGTCATGGTTAGATTAGAGAAGAACGATCCCTTAATGTTGGCGCGCCAGCTACCATTAAAAACGGTTGCCCTGATACTTGCGGGTGGACGTGGTACCCGTCTGAAAGATTTGACCATCAAGCGCGCGAAACCGGCCGTTCACTTTGGTGGTAAGTTCCGTATCATCGACTTTGCGCTCTCCAACTGTCTCAACTCGGGCATTCGCCGTATTGGCGTCATTACGCAGTATCAGTCGCACACGCTGGTTCAGCATATCCAGCGCGGCTGGTCATTCTTCAGCGAAGAGATGAACGAGTTTGTCGATCTCCTTCCCGCTCAGCAACGCGTCCACGGCGAGAACTGGTACCGCGGAACGGCGGATGCGGTGACGCAGAACCTCGACATCATTCGCCGCTACAGCGCGGAATACATCGTGATCCTCGCCGGGGACCATATCTACAAGCAAGATTACTCCCACATGCTCATCGACCACGTCGAAAAAGGGGCGCGCTGCACCGTGGCGTGTCTGCCTGTGCCCGTTGCTGAAGCGACGGCGTTTGGCGTGATGCACGTGGATGCCGACGACAAAATTATCGACTTTGTTGAAAAACCGGCGAACCCGCCAACCATGCCCGGCGATGACACCAAATCGCTCGCCAGCATGGGGATTTATGTCTTTGATGCAGATTATCTTTATGAGCTGCTGGAAGACGATGACAAAGACGAAAACTCCAGCCACGACTTCGGTAAAGACATTATTCCGAAAATCACTAAAGCTGGCATGGCGTATGCACATCCTTTCCCGCTGTCCTGCGTGCAGTCCGACCCCAATGCGGAACCTTACTGGCGCGATGTGGGAACCCTGGAAGCCTACTGGAAAGCGAACCTCGACCTGGCGTCAGTCACGCCTGAGCTGGATATGTACGACCAGAACTGGCCGATTCGTACCCATATGGAATCGCTGCCCCCGGCCAAATTCGTGCAGGATCGCTCCGGCAGCCACGGTATGACGCTGAACTCGCTGGTGTCCGGCGGTTGCATTATTTCAGGCTCGGTGGTGGTGCAGTCGGTGCTGTTCCCCCGCGTGCGGATAAATTCATTCTGTAATATCGATTCGGCAGTCTTACTGCCTGATGTCTGGGTAGGGCGATCGTGCCGTCTGCGTCGCTGCGTTATCGATCGTGCCTGCGTCATCCCAGAAGGGATGGTGATTGGTGAGAACGCGGAAGAAGACGCTCGTCGTTTCTATCGTTCGGAAGAGGGGATCGTGTTAGTCACACGGGAAATGTTGCGGAAGCTGCAGATCAAACAGGAGCGATGATGCAGGTTTTACATGTATGTTCTGAGATGTTCCCGTTATTAAAAACGGGCGGTCTGGCAGATGTTCTGGGTGCATTACCGGCGGCGCAAATCGCCGGAGGCGTGGATACCCGAGTCCTGCTGCCCGCCTTTCCGGATATCCGGCGCGGTATACCTGATGCGAAAGTGGTGACCCGCCGTGAAACGTTTGCCGGACGCATTACCCTGCTGTTTGGACATTACAATGGCGTAGGGATTTACCTGATCGACGCGCCGCACTTATACGATCGACCGGGCAGCCCGTATCACGATACGAACCTGTTCGCCTACACCGATAACGTGCTGCGCTTTGGGCTGCTCGGCTGGGTCGGGGCAGAAATGGCGACGGGGCTGGATCCGTTCTGGCGCCCGGATGTGGTGCACGCGCACGACTGGCACGCCGGGCTTGCCCCGGCGTATCTCGCGGCGCGCGGCCATCCGGCCAAATCGGTCTTTACCGTGCACAACCTGGCGTATCAGGGGATGTACTATGCCCATCACATGAGTGAAATCGATCTGCCATTATCGTTCTATAACATGCACGGGCTGGAATTTAACGGGCAGATCTCGTTCCTGAAAGCCGGGCTGTACTACGCCGATCACATCACGGCGGTGAGCCCGACCTACGCGCGTGAGATCACCCAGCCGGAGTTTGGCTACGGCATGGAAGGGTTGCTGCAACAGCGCCACCGCGAAGGTCGCCTGTCGGGCATTCTGAACGGCGTGGATGAACAGATCTGGAGCCCGGAGACCGATCTCCTGCTGGCGGCGCGCTATGGACGTGATTCCGTGGAGGACAAAGCGGAAAACAAACGCCAGCTGCAGATTGCGATGGGCCTGAAGGTTAACGACAAAGTGCCGCTGTTCGCGGTGGTCAGCCGCCTGACCAGCCAGAAAGGGCTGGATCTGGTGCTGGAGGCGTTGCCCGGTTTACTGGAGCAGGGCGGACAGCTGGCGCTGCTCGGCGCGGGCGACCCGGTGCTGCAGGAAGGTTTCCTTGCCGCCGCGGCGGAACATCCGGGGCAGGTGGGCGTGCAGATTGGCTACCACGAAGCGTTCTCGCACCGCATCATGGGCGGTGCGGACGTCATCCTGGTGCCGAGCCGTTTCGAACCCTGCGGCCTGACGCAGCTTTACGGCCTGAAATACGGCACGCTGCCGCTGGTGCGCCGCACGGGCGGGCTGGCGGACACCGTATCCGATAGCTCTCTGGAAAACCTGGCGGACGGTATCGCCAGCGGGTTTGTCTTTGAGGACAGTAATGCCTGGTCGCTGCTTCGGGCGATTCGGCGTGCTTTCGTCTTGTGGTCCCGTCCATCGCTCTGGCGTTACGTTCAGCGTCAGGCGATGTCCATGGACTTTAGCTGGCATGTCGCGGCGCAGTCATACCGCGATCTCTATCAACGCTTGATGTAACGAGGCGAAGTTACTGATATGAACGCTCCATTTAGCTACTCTTCACCCACGCTCAGCGTTGAGGCGTTAAAGCACTCCATCGCCTACAAGCTGATGTTCACCATCGGGAAAGATCCGGTTATCGCCAACAAGCACGAGTGGCTGAACGCCACCCTGTTTGCGGTGCGTGACCGCTTAGTTGAACGCTGGCTGCGCTCAAACCGCGCCCAGCTCTCGCAGGAAACGCGTCAGGTTTACTACCTGTCGATGGAATTTTTGATTGGCCGCACGCTGTCCAACGCGCTGTTGTCGCTCGGTATTTATGACGATGTCAAAACCGCACTCGAAGAGATGGGGTTAGATTTAGAAGAGCTGATCGACGAAGAGAACGACCCGGGCCTCGGTAACGGCGGCCTGGGGCGTCTCGCCGCCTGCTTCCTCGACTCGCTGGCGACGCTGGCGCTGCCGGGCCGCGGCTACGGTATTCGCTACGACTACGGTATGTTCAAACAGAACATCGTCGACGGGCGCCAGAAAGAGTCGCCGGACTACTGGCTGGAGTACGGCAACCCGTGGGAATTCAAGCGCCACAACACGCGTTACAAGGTGCGCTTTGGCGGGCGTATCCAGCAGGAAGGGAAAAAATCCCGCTGGGTGGAAACGGAAGAGATCCTGGCCGTGGCCTACGACCAGATTATCCCCGGCTACGATACCGACGCCACCAA
Organism: Enterobacter cloacae complex sp. SHL009; assembly: GCF_049237205.1. Classification (NCBI taxonomy): domain Bacteria; kingdom Pseudomonadati; phylum Pseudomonadota; class Gammaproteobacteria; order Enterobacterales; family Enterobacteriaceae; genus Enterobacter; species Enterobacter cloacae complex sp. SHL009. The sequence goes on along the minus strand of NZ_JBMKIW010000010.1, from coordinate 75,562 downwards.
CACGCTGCGCCTGTGGAGTGCCCAGGCCAGTAGCGAAATTAACCTCGGTAAATTTAACCAGGGTGACTACTTCGCGGCGGTGGAGGATAAAAACCACTCCGAGAACGTGTCCCGCGTGCTGTACCCGGATGACTCGACCTACTCGGGTCGCGAGCTGCGCCTGCGTCAGGAGTATTTCCTCGTTTCGGCGACCATTCAGGACATCCTCAGCCGCCACCATCAGCTGCACAAAACCTACGCCAACCTGGCGGAGAAAACCGCGATCCACCTTAACGACACCCACCCGGTGCTCTCAATTCCGGAGCTGATGCGCCTGCTGATCGACGAGCATAAGTTCAGCTGGGATGACGCCTTTGAGGTGACCTGCCAGGTGTTTTCATACACCAACCACACGCTGATGAGCGAAGCGCTGGAGACGTGGCCGGTGGACATGCTCGGCAAAATCCTGCCGCGCCATCTGCAGATTATATTTGAGATTAACGACTACTTCCTTAAGACGCTGCAGGAGCAGTATCCGAACGATACCGGCCTGCTGAGCCGTGCGTCCATCATTGATGAGTCGAACGGTCGTCGCGTGCGCATGGCCTGGCTGGCGGTCGTCATCAGCCACAAGGTCAACGGCGTGTCCGAGCTCCACTCGAACCTGATGGTGCAGTCGCTGTTTGCGGACTTCGCGAAGATCTTCCCGACGCGGTTCTGCAACGTGACCAACGGCGTCACGCCGCGCCGCTGGCTGGCGCTGGCCAACCAGCCGCTCTCTGAGGTGCTGGACGAGAATATCGGCCGTACCTGGCGTACCGATTTGAGCCAGCTGAGCGAGCTGGAACAGCATATTGATTTCCCGACGGTGAACAAAGCCGTGCGCGAAGCCAAGCTGCTGAACAAAAAGCGTCTGGCGGTCTGGCTGGCGATGCACCTCAACGTGGTGGCAAACCCGAAAGCGCTGTTCGACGTTCAGATCAAACGCATCCACGAATACAAGCGTCAGCTGATGAACGTGCTGCACGTGATCACCCATTACAACCGCATCAAGGCCGATCCAACGGCCGAATGGGTGCCGCGCGTGAAGATCTTCGCCGGTAAGGCGGCTTCCGCCTACTACATGGCGAAGCACATTATTCATCTCATCAACGATGTGGCGAAGGTGGTTAACCAGGATCCGGATATTGGCGACAAGCTGAAGGTGGTATTCATTCCAAACTACAGCGTAAGCCTGGCGCAGATGATCATCCCGGCGGCGGATCTCTCTGAGCAGATTTCCACGGCGGGTACGGAAGCATCCGGCACCAGTAACATGAAGTTTGCCCTTAACGGCGCGCTGACCATTGGTACGCTGGACGGGGCGAACGTCGAGATGCTGGAGCACGTGGGCGAAGAAAATATCTTTATCTTCGGTAACACGACAGAAGAGGTGGAGGCGCTGCGCAGGAAAGGCTACTCGCCGCGTCAATATTACGAAGAGGATGAAGAGTTACGTCAGGTGCTGACGCAGATCGCGACCGGCGTGTTTAGCCCGGATGAACCGAGCCGCTATCGCGATCTGGTGGATTCGCTGATTAACTTTGGCGATCACTACCAGGTGCTGGCGGATTATCGCAGCTACGTGGACTGTCAGGATAAGGTGGACGAACTGTACCGTCAGCAGGAGAAGTGGACCAGCGCCGCGATGTATAACATCGCTAATATGGGCTATTTCTCGTCCGACAGGACCATCAAGGAGTATGCCGAGACGATCTGGCATATTGATCCGGTGAGGTTGTAAAAGCAAAACGGCAACCTCGGTTGCCGTTTTTAGTGTTTGTTCCCTCTCCCTGTGGGGGAGGGTCAGAATGAGGGCAACAGCCCGCACCGATCGTATTACGACGCCAGCGACAGCTCACGTTTCCCCGCATTTTGCTGTAACCACTGCGCCACGCGAGACTGCTGCTCGGCGTTGAGCCACATACCTTCTTTGGTACGACGCCAGATAGCATCATCCAGACGACGAACCCACTCGTGCTCAACCAGGTAGCGCAGCTCGGCTTCATACAGCTCGTGGCCGAAATGCTCGCCCAGATCCGCAATGTCCTTCGCATCGCTCAGGAACAGCTCGGTATTGCTGCCGTAGGTGCGGGCATAGTGGCGCGCCATCCCTTCGGTGATGAACGGGAAGCGACGGCGCAGCTTGGCGGCGTAATCATCGCGATTGTCGCCGATATCACCGCCGGGCAGTACCGCGCCTTTGGTCCATGCCGGGCCAATGCCTTTATAGTACGGCGCCAGTTTTTCCAGCGCGTGCTCGGCCAGCTTGCGGTAGGTGGTCAGCTTGCCGCCAAACACGGAAAGCAGCGGCGCCTGGCCGTCAACGTCGTGAATATCGAGCGTATAGTCGCGGGTAATCGCCTGCGGTGAATCAGACTCGTCATCGCACAGCGGACGCACGCCGGAGTAGGTCCAGACCACGTCATCGCGTGACAGCTGCTTCCTGAAGTGCGCGTTATACACTTTGAGCAGGTAGTTCACTTCGCTCTCGTCGATCTCGACGTTCTTCGGATCGCCTTTGTACTCCACGTCGGTAGTGCCGATGATCGAGAATTCGTCCATCCACGGGATCACAAACACGATGCGCTTGTCTTCGTTCTGCAGAATGTAGGCCTGCTTCTGGGTATGCACGCGCGGTACCACAATGTGGCTGCCCTTGATCAGGCGAATGCCGTACGGCGAAGGCAGATGCATGCCGTCGTCGAAGAACTGCTTCACCCACGGGCCGGTAGCGTTCACCAGGCCGCGTGCTTTCCAGCTGAATTTCTCGCCGGTATCGATGTCTTCCGCTTCCACAATCCACAGGCCGTTTTCACGACGTGCAGAGGTCGCGCGGGTACGGGTTTTCACCTCGCCACCTTTCTTCTCGACCATCTGGGCATTCGCCAGCACCAGACGCGCGTCGTCCACCCAACAGTCTGAATATTCGAAACCGCGCACGATTTCAGGCTTAAGGACCGATTCTGAGCCAAAACGCAAACCTTTCGAACCCGGAAGGCTGGTGCGTTTACCCAGATGATCGTACATAAACAGACCAATGCGGATCATCCACGCCGGACGCAGATGCGGGCGATGGGGCAGGCGGAAGCGCATCGGAATCGCCAGATGCGGTGCCATTTTCAGCAGCACTTCACGTTCGGCCAGTGCTTCACTGACCAGGCGGAATTCGTAGTGTTCCAGGTAGCGCAGGCCACCGTGAATCAGTTTGGAGCTGGCGGACGACGTCGCGCAGGCGAGATCGTTAGCTTCCAGCATCAGTACGGATAAACCGCGTCCTGCGGCATCGACCGCAATACCGGCACCGTTGATGCCACCGCCTATCACAATCAGATCTTTGGTTTCCATAACACCCTCATGCACTTTCGTTAAAGCTCAGAAATGTTCGATATCGCTCATAATAGCAAAGGAACGCGCTTTTGGTAACATCAAAAAAACAATTTAGAGTGATATGGATAACATAATGGCGTTTACCCGCCGCCAGGACGTACACTACGGGGTAAAATAGTGCGACTAACTTTTCTCCCTCTCCCCGTGGGAGAGGGCTGGGGTGAGGGCATCAGCGCGCACCCAACCTGAACAACAGAAAGAGAACACCATGGATCAGTTTGAATGTATTAACGTAGAAGAAGCCCACCAGAAGATGCACCAGGGAAAAGCAGTGCTGGTGGACATCCGCGATCCGCAGAGTTTTGCGATGGGCCACACGCCGGGCGCGTTTCATCTCACTAACGACACGCTGGGCGCGTTTATGCGCGATAACGACTTCGAGACGCCGGTGATGGTCATGTGCTACCACGGCAACAGCAGCAAGGGTGCGGCGCAGTATCTGATTCAGCAGGGCTACGACGCGGTATACAGCGTCGACGGCGGCTTCGATGCCTGGCATCGTCATTTCCCGGCAGAAGTGGAATACGCTTTTGAGCGCTGATCCCGCTATACTGTCCCCTTTTGTGTGGAAATAAGCGACCGCTGCCCATGTTGATGATCACCTCTTTTACCAACCCGCGCGTCGCCCAGGCGTTTGTCGACTATATGGCGACGCAGGGCGTTATTCTGACCATTCAGCAACATACGCAGACCGACGTCTGGCTGGCCGACGAGAGCCAGGCCGCGCGCGTAAACGAGGAGCTGGCGCGTTTTCTTGAGAACCCGGGCGACCCGCGCTATCTGGCGGCCAGCTGGCAGTCCGGGCAGACCGACAGCGGATTGCACTACAGCCGTTTTCCCTTCCTCGCCACCATCCGCGAGCGCGCCGGCCCGTTTACGCTGCTGCTGATGGCGGCCTGCATTATCGTCTTCATTATCATGAACGTGGTGGGCGACCAGAGCGTGATGATTGCTCTGGCCTGGCCCTATGACCCGTCTCTTGAGTTTGACGTCTGGCGCTACTTTAGCCACGCGCTGATGCACTTCTCGGTGATGCATATCCTCTTCAACCTGCTCTGGTGGTGGTATCTCGGCGGCGCCGTTGAAAAGCGTCTGGGCAGCGGCAAGCCGATCGTTATCACCCTTATCAGCGCCCTGCTCAGCGGCTATGTGCAGCACAAGTTCAGCGGGCCGTGGTTCGGCGGGCTGTCGGGCGTCGTGTACGCCCTGATGGGCTATGTCTGGCTTCGCGGGGAGCGCGATCCGGAAAGCGGCATCTATCTGCAGCGCGGATTAATAACCTTTGCGTTAATATGGCTAATTGCCGGTTGGTTTGATCTGTTTGGTATGTCTATCGCCAACGGTGCACACGTTGCCGGGCTGGCCGTGGGGCTGGCGATGGCCTTTGCCGACACGCTCCATGCGCGAAAACGAACATAATTCTCAGGGATAATTGATGAAACAAACACAACGTCATGACGCTATTATCGAACTGGTAAAAAAACAGGGATACGTCAGCACCGAAGAGCTGGTGGAGCAGTTTGCCGTCAGCCCACAAACCATTCGTCGTGACCTGAACGACCTGGCCGATCAGAACCGCATTCTTCGCCACCACGGCGGCGCGGCGCTGCCGTCCAGTTCGGTCAATACCTCCTGGCACGACCGTAAAGCCACGCAGACGGCAGAGAAAGAGCGCATTGCCCGCAAGGTCGCCAGCCAGATCCCGAACGGCGCGACGCTGTTTATTGATATCGGCACGACGCCGGAAGCGGTCGCCCATGCGCTGCTGGATCACGAGAACCTGCGCGTGGTCACGAACAACCTGAACGTGGCCAATACCCTGATGCAGAAAGATGACTTCCGCATCATCCTCGCGGGCGGCGAACTGCGCAGCCGCGACGGCGGGATTATCGGCGAAGCGACCCTCGATTTTATCTCTCAGTTCCGCCTCGACTTCGGCATTCTCGGGATCAGCGGCATCGACAGCGACGGCTCGCTGCTGGAGTTTGATTATCACGAGGTGCGCACCAAGCGCGCGATTATTGAGAACTCACGCCACGTGATGCTGGTGGTAGACCATTCGAAGTTTGGCCGAAATGCGATGGTGAACATGGGCAGCATCAGCATGGTGGATGCGGTCTACACCGACGTGATGCCGCCAGCGGGCGTGATGCAGGTGATTAAAGATAATAATTTGCAGCTGGAATTGTGCTAGGACTTGTGTCGGGTGGCGCTGCGCTCACCCGACCTACAAAACTTTCTCCCTCTCCCTGTGGGAGAGGGCCCGGGTGAGGGCATCAGGCCGCACAAAACCTAAACGCCATACCCCATCATCTTCAACAGCTGCTGCGCATGCTGTACCGCATCCTGACGATGCGCCACGCCCAGCTTCTGATACAGATTGCGGATATGCGTTTTGATGGTGGTCGCCGCCACCGCCAGCTCGCCGGCAATCTGCTCGTTACTGTAGCCTGAATAGATCAGCCCCAGAACCTGCCATTCGCGCTGCGTGAGCGGGCTGGTGCGGATAAGCTCCGGCACTTCCGGGTGGTTCAGCAGACGTTCAACGAAGTTCTCATCAAAATGCGCAAACTTGTGCCGATGATGCTGGTTTATCTCGCGCAGAATGCGCTGGGCGCGATGCTGATCCAGCTCCGGCAGCGTGTTGAGCTGAATAAGCTGACGCAGCTGCTGCGCCATCACTTCACCTTCAATCACAAAGTGGCTGATAAACCCTGTGCGGTTAGCCAGCTGCAGCGCTTCCAGCAGCACGCGCTGGGCATCGTTTTTACGACCCGCCTGCCAGTAAAGCTGGTTCAGCAGCAGCAGGTTACGGTTCAGGTCGCTCATCAGACGCAGGCTGCGCGCGTTCTCGTTCAGCTCTTCCAGCACAATCTCTGCGGGCTCTATTTCACCGAGCAGGATCTGCGCGCGGGCAATGTTGCGCCACTGGCTCTGCAGGAAGTGGTTGTTAGCAAATTCCGGTTTTGGCGTCTGACGCAGCCAGTTGGCGGCGGATTTTTTATCGCCGGTCATCTGCCAGTAAATCACCCGGACCTTATCGGCGTTAGAGACCCAGTCGCTATGATACTGACCGTTGCCGAGCAGGTTCTCCAGGCGGTTCAGATGGTTGCGGGCGTTATCGAGATCGCCGCGCGCCAGCGAGCATTGCACCAGCAGCGCCAGGCACTGCAGCTGCTGCTGAGGCTGGAAGCTGGAAAGGACATCCACACCCTGGCGGGCGCAGCTTTCCGCTTCATCCAGACGCGACCAGGCCCACAGCAGCTGAGCGCGAATACGCAATAGGAACTCGTGCATCGGCAGCTGTTCCAGATGCTGCTCGCGAATCAGCTGGAACGCTTTCTCCTGGTTTTCCCAGGCGGCCTGCAGGAACCCCTGCGCGAATAAAATCTCGCTCTGCTGGATCAGGCTCCACAGCGCGTAGTGCCAGACATCATGACGACGCGCCATCTGTTCGGTTTGCTGCATCAGTGAAAGCGAACGCGTGAGGTCGCCTTTGCAGTGCAGCACTTCGCCGTGGACGGAGGTCGCAACGATGCGGCTGTAAAAGTTAGCCAGCGGCAGTTCATCCAGCGCGACCATCGCCAGCCGTTCAGCTTCGTCCGGGTCGCCGTCGTTAATGGCCACCTGAGCGCGCAGCGCGTTAAATTCGCCGTGCAGGGTGGTATCCATTTCGCTTTCCATCTCCTGCTCGGCGCGCGCCAGCAGGGTGTTCACTTCGCTGTAGCGGTGCTGGCTCTGCATCAGCCAGGCCTGCAGCAGCACCAGACGCGGGTTCTCCAGCAGGCTTTCCCACGGCAGGGCTTTGAGAGACTCTTCCAGCAGCGTCAGCTCGCTGTGGTTAAACAGGCCCCACGCATGATTGAGGAGGATATCGCGCAGCATGCTGGCATCACCGGCGGCCAGCGCGTGGTGGATGGCCTCGCTCGGAAAGCCTTGCGCCATCCAGCTTTCGGCAGCGGCGCGGTGGATCTCCGGCAGTTCAACCGCCAGTTCCCACTGACAGCGCTGGCGCAGGAAGCTGCCAAACAGCGGGTGATAGCTAAACCACTCGCCGGGATCGTCCATGCGCGTCAGGAAAAGACCCTGACGTTCAATCTCTTCGAGCTGCAGCTGGCCGTTTTCACACCCCGTCACGCGCACGATGAGCGCATCGTTCATGGAGCGCAGCAGAGAGCTTTTCAGCAGGAAATTACGCGTCGAGGGATCGACGCTGTCCAGCACCTCATCCACCAGGTAGTCAGAAAGGTGACTGGCGTTGATGCCCGCCAGACGCCGCGCAGACTGATGCGCCGGACTGTTGTTTTGTCGGGCAGAGAGCGCGATAAGCTGCAGCGCCGTGGCCCAGCCGGCAACGTCATCACACAGACGGCTGCTTTCGGCGGCCTCAATCGGTGATGTCAGGCGGCAGTCAAAGAACTGCTTCGCTTCCTGGTGGGTAAAGGCCAGCTGCTGGCTGCCCACTTCCAGAAGCTGATCGCGCACGCGCAGGTTGGCAATGCCCAGCTGCGGCAGGTTGCGTGACAGCACCACTAAAGTCAGGTTTTCCGGCTGATGGCGGAGGAAGAAACGCATCGATTCATGAATCACCGGATTCGTGATGAGATGGTAATCGTCGATCACCACGTAAAGCGGGCGATGCCATTCGGCCAGTTCGATAAACAGCTGAGAGAAAAGGGAGGACAGGCTGGCGTACTGGCGCTTTTGCACCATCACCTCACTGGCGACGCAGTGTCCATGGGTGGCTTGCTGTATGGCGGCAATCAGATAGCTGGCAAAACGCTCCTGCTGGTTATCGCCCTCGTCGAGGGAGTACCAGCCAAGATCGCTTTTACCCGCGGCCCATTGCGAAATGAGCGTTGTTTTTCCATAGCCTGCAGGACTCGTAACCAGCGCCAGTCGGAAATTATGCGCGCCGGAAAGTTTAGCCAACAGACGCTCGCGGACCACTGTATGGTCAAGACGAACCGGGCGACTTAATTTAGACGGAATCAACATAGGTTTCACTTCACTGTGGGGAACGAGAGATTTTATTTTTTTTGCGCTTCGTAATTAATACGATATAAGGTCGAACAGAAAGAGAACTATTGCAAGTTATGTCTGGGTTTTGTGGTTCTGAATTTGCACTCTGTCACAAAACATTCAGGCAAATGTTGGAACTTTCTCGAAAGGGCCGTAACGCCGCGTCACTGCTGGCTTGTCTGTATACATTGCCGCTGCGCTGAAACTGGTTTCAGAAAGGTATAGTGACGTCAAATTTAATAAAGTGCGGGTAAAGTTGAGTGAGAGTAATAGTCTCCGGAGATGTAACCCGATAACTAAATTATTATTCTACGTAAGTAATCATTTCAGAACGGATTAATCTCACCCGAAACTGCATTTCATTTCTTTGACATTCTCCCCGATTACTTTTTTATCTTCCGGGCACACTCGAACTATGCTCTGAGAGTGGCCTCGATCACACTTTTATGCTCATCCCCGCTACTCCTCCCTGTCTAATCCCCCACAGGAGGAGGAAGAGGGGAAATGAGCCAGGCACACTAGCGCCAACTTGTGTTTTCTTTCTAAAGGATGCCGATCCCCTATGTCACAGCCTACCTTCAACAAAGCTCAATTCCAGGCTGCCCTGACGCGTCAGTGGCAGCGTTTTGGCCTTCATGCTGCAAACGAGATGACGCCTCATCAGTGGTGGCAGGCCGTGAGCGGTGCGCTCGCAGAGCAGCTGGATGCTCAACCGGTGGCGAAGCCTGTTAAAGGCCAGCGTCACGTGAACTATATCTCTATGGAATTCCTGATTGGCCGTCTGACGGGCAACAACCTGTTGAACCTTGGCTGGTATCAGGACGTCGGTGACGTCCTCAAAGAACACGACATTAACCTGACCGACCTGCTCGAAGAAGAGATTGACCCGGCGCTGGGCAACGGCGGCCTGGGACGTCTGGCAGCCTGTTTCCTTGACTCCATGGCGACCGTCGGCCAGTCGGCGATCGGCTATGGTCTGAACTACCAGTACGGCCTGTTCCGTCAGTCGTTTGCCGATGGCCATCAGATGGAAGCGCCGGACGACTGGCATCGCAATACCTATCCGTGGTTCCGCCACAACGCGCAGCTGGATGTGCAGGTCGGCATTGGCGGGAAAGTGACAAAGCAGGGGCTCTGGGAACCGGCGTTCACCATCACCGGCGAAGCCTGGGATCTGCCGGTGCTCGGCTATCGTAACGGCGTGGCGCAGCCGCTGCGTCTGTGGCAGGCGAAGCACGCGCATCCGTTTAACCTGACCAAATTCAACGACGGCGATTTCCTGCGCGCCGAGCAGCAGGGCATCGACGCCGAGAAGCTGACCAAAGTCCTCTATCCGAACGACAACCACCTGGCCGGTAAAAAGCTGCGCCTGATGCAACAGTACTTCCAGTGCGCCTGCTCCGTGGCGGACATTCTGCGTCGCCATCACCTGGAGGGCCGCAAGCTGGCGCAGCTGCCGGACTTTGAAGTGATTCAGCTCAACGACACGCACCCGACCATTGCCATCCCGGAGCTGCTGCGCGTGCTGATCGACGAGCACCAGCTGAGCTGGGACGACGCCTGGGCCATCACCAGCCGTACCTTTGCCTACACCAACCACACCCTGATGCCAGAAGCGCTTGAGTGCTGGGATGAGAAGCTGGTGAAAACGCTGCTGCCGCGCCACATGCAGATCATCAACAAAATTAACGACCAGTTTAAAAAGCTCGTGGATAAAACCTGGCCGGGCAACAAGGCGGTCTGGGCGAAGCTGGCGGTGGTTCACGACAAGCAGGTGCGCATGGCGAACATGTGCGTGGTCAGCGGCTTTGCGGTGAACGGCGTGGCGGCGCTGCACTCGGATCTGGTGGTCAAAGATCTCTTCCCGGAATACCACCAGCTGTGGCCGACCAAATTCCACAACGTGACCAACGGCATCACGCCGCGTCGCTGGATCAAGCAGTGCAACCCGCTGCTGGCCGGTCTGCTGGATAAGACCCTGAAGAAAGAGTGGGCCAACGATCTGGACCAGCTCATCAACCTGGAAAAACAGGCTGACGACGCGAAATTCCGCGAGCAGTACCGCGCGATCAAGCTGGAGAACAAGGTTCGCCTGGCTGAGTTCGTGAAAATGCGTACCGGGATTGAGATCAACCCGAATGCCATTTTCGACATTCAGATCAAACGTCTGCACGAGTACAAACGTCAGCACCTGAACCTGCTGCACATTCTGGCGCTGTACAAAGAGATCCGCGAGAACCCGCAGGCCGACCGCGTGCCGCGCGTGTTCCTGTTCGGTGCGAAAGCGGCGCCGGGCTACTACCTGGCGAAAAACATTATCCTCGCCATCAATAAAGTGGCGGCGGCGATCAACAGCGATCCGAAAGTGGGCGACAAGCTGAAGGTGGTGTTCCTGCCGGACTACTGCGTCTCGGCGGCGGAAATGCTGATCCCGGCGGCGGATATTTCCGAGCAGATCTCTACCGCAGGTAAAGAAGCATCCGGTACCGGCAACATGAAGCTGGCGTTGAACGGCGCGCTGACCGTCGGCACGCTCGACGGGGCCAACGTCGAAATCGCCGAGAAGGTGGGTGAAGAGAACATCTTTATCTTCGGCCACACCGTGGAAGAGGTGAAAGCCATCAAGGCTAAAGGCTATGACCCGGTGAAATGGCGTAAGAAAGACAAGGTGCTCGACGCGGTGCTGAAGGAGCTGGAAAGCGGTAAATACAGCGACGGCGACAAGCACGCGTTTGACCAGATGCTGCACAGCATGGACAAACACGGCGGTGACCCGTATCTGGTGATGGCGGACTTCACGGCCTACGTTGAAGCGCAAAAGCAGGTCGACGTGCTGTATCGCGACCAGGAGGCCTGGACCCGCGCGTGCATTCTGAACACTGCGCGCTGCGGTATGTTCAGCTCTGACCGTTCAATCCGTGATTATCAGGCCCGTATCTGGCAGGCAAAACGCTAAGGAAGCGCGATGGAGAGTAAACGTCTGGACAGCGCCGCGCAGGCGGCGGGGATCAGCCTCAGTTACATTAATGCGCACGGCAAACCGCAGTCTATTGGCGCCGACACCAAAAGACGTTTGCTGGATGCCATGCACAAGGCCGACGCGAAAGCGTCGGTTGCGCCGGTGCCGAACGTGAAGGTGTTCACCGCAGGCAAAAAGATGCCGCTGGCGGTGGAGGGGCGCGGCGAGTTTAGCTGGCTGCTTACCACCGAAGAGGGGCATCAGCACAAAGGCCACGCCACCGGCGGCAAAACGTTAAACCTTCCGGCGAAGCTGCCGGAGGGGTATCACACCCTCACGCTCACCCAGGATGACCTGCGTTTCCATTGCCGGGTGATCGTCGCGCCAAAACGCTGCTACGAGCCGCAGGCGCTGCTCGAAGGCAAAAAGCTGTGGGGCGCCTGCGTGCAGCTCTACACCCTGCGCTCCGACAGCAACTGGGGCATCGGTGATTTTGGCGATCTGAAAAAGATGCTGGTGGATGTAGGCGAGCGCGGCGGCGCGTTTATCGGGCTCAACCCGATCCACGCGCTCTATCCGGCCAACCCGGAGAGCGCCAGCCCGTATAGCCCGTCGTCCCGCCGCTGGCTGAACGTGATTTATATCGACGTTAACGCGTTAGATGACTTCAAAAACAGCAAAGAGGCGCAGGCGTGGTGGAAACTCAGCACCACGCAGCAGGCACTGAAGCAGGCGCGCGACGCGGACTGGGTGGACTATTCCACCGTCACGGCGCTGAAAATGGCCGCTCTGCGTCTGGCGTGGAAAGGCTTTTCGCAGCGTGATGACGAGCAGATGGCCGCGTTCCGCCAGTTTGTAACGCAGGAGGGCGAGAGCCTGTACTGGCAGGCGGCGTTTGATGCGCTGCACGCGTATCAGGTGAAAGAGGACGAAATGCGCTGGGGCTGGCCGGTCTGGCCGGAAGCGTATCAGTCCGTCGACACGCCTGAAGTAAAAGCGTTCTGTAAAAAATATGCCGATGAAGTGGACTTCTACCTGTGGCTGCAGTGGCTGGCGTACAGCCAGTTTGCCGCCTGCTGGCAGGTGAGCCAGGGCTATAAGATGCCGATTGGCCTGTACCGCGATCTGGCCGTGGGCGTGGCGGAAGGCGGCGCGGAAACCTGGTGCGACCGCGAGCTTTACTGTCTGAAAGCCTCCGTCGGCGCGCCACCGGATATCCTTGGCCCGCTCGGCCAGAACTGGGGATTGCCGCCGATGGATCCGCACGTCATGGCGGCGCGCGCCTACGAGCCATTTATCGACCTGCTGCGCGCGAACATGCAGAACTGCGGGGCGCTGCGTATCGACCATGTGATGTCCGTGCTGCGTCTGTGGTGGATCCCGTACGGTGAAACGGCCGATCACGGCGCGTACGTGCAGTATCCGGTTGACGATCTGCTGTCGATCCTGGCGCTGGAAAGTAAGCGCCATCAGTGCATGGTGATCGGTGAAGATCTCGGTACCGTGCCGGTGGAAATTGTCAGCAAGCTCCGCGACAGCGGCGTCTACTCCTATAAAGTGCTCTATTTTGAAAACGACCATGAGAAAACCTTCCGCGCGCCGAAAGCGTACCCTGAACAGTCAATGGCAGTCGCGACGACGCATGACCTTCCTACGCTTCGTGGCTATTGGGAAAGCGGCGATCTGACGCTCGGTAAAACGCTGGGTCTGTATCCTGATGAAGAGGTTTTGCGCGGCCTGTATCAGGATCGCGAGCTCTCTAAGCAGGGGCTGCTGGATGCGCTGCACAAGCAGGGCTGTCTGCCGAAACGTGCCGGACATAAGGCGTCATTGATGTCGATGACCGCGACCCTCAATCGCGGCCTACAGCGCTATATTGCCGACAGCAACAGCGCCCTGCTGGGCCTGCAGCCTGAAGACTGGATTGATATGGCGGAGCCGGTGAACATCCCAGGCACCAGCTATCAGTACAAGAACTGGCGTCGAAAGCTGTCCACCACGCTTGAGGCGATGTTTGCCGATGACGGGGTGAACAGGCTGATCAAGGATTTGGATAAGCGCAGAAGGGCGGTGGGCAAGAAGTAGTAATTCTACCCTCACCCTAACCCTCTCCCAGAGGGAGAGGGAATAGAATATAGGCCGGGTAAGCGTCAGCGTCACCCGGCTTTTTTACATCAGACCACCATATTCAACAGCAGCACCCCGACCAGACCGCACACCGAAATAATGGTTTCCAGCGCGGACCAGGACTTGATGGTTTCACCGATAGTCAGGTTGAAGTACTCCTTGAACAGCCAGAAGCCCGGATCGTTAACGTGAGAGAAAATCACGCTACCGGAACCGACGGCGATAACCATCAGCTCAGGGCTGACGCCCGTGGTCGCAATCAGCGGGGCAACGATACCGCCTGCGGTGATCGCCGCAACGGTCGCTGAACCCAGCGCAATACGCAGAACCGCGGCAATAGACCAGGCCATCAGGAGCGGCGATACGTTGGTTTCATGCATCATGGCGGCGATGTATTTGTCCACGCCGCTGTCGACCAGAACCTGCTTGAATGCACCGCCACCGCCGATGATCAGGAGCATCATGGCAATGATTTTGATGGAAGAGGTCAGCGTATCGTTGATCTGATCCATTGAACGGCCGCGGTTCAGGCCGAAGGTGAACATCGCGATCAGCACGGCAATCAGCGTTGCCATCACCGGGTCACCCAGGAATTCCGCCACGGACAGGAACGCATGACCTTTAGGCAGGATCATCTCCGCTACGGCGCGCATCGCCATCAGGATCACCGGTACCAGGGAGGTCCAGACGCTGACGCCAAAGCCCGGCATCTCTTCTTCGGTGAAGGTTTTGGCGCTGTACAGACCTTCCGGAATCGGCTTATCAATGCCTTTCAGGAAGCGGGCATAAACCGGGCCGGCCAGAATCACCGTCGGGATCGCCAGAATCGTACCGAACAGCAGAGTTTTACCCATATCCGCGTGGAAGATGGTCGCGATAGCGGTTGGACCCGGGTGCGGCGGCAGGAAGCCGTGGGTCACGGACAGCGCCGCAGCCATTGGCACGCCGACATAGAGCAGCGGGATGCTCGCGGCAGCCGCAATGGTGAACACCAGCGGCAGCATCAATACGAAGCCCACTTCATAGAACAGCGCGAAACCAACGGTAAAGCCGGTTAACACTACTGCCCACTGAATGTTCTTCTTACCGAATTTGTCGATAAGCGTGGTGGCAATACGCTGCGCGCCCCCGCAGTCTGCCAGCATTTTGCCGAGCATGGCGCCGAAGCCCATGATCAATGCCAGGCTGCCGAGCGTGCCGCCGACACCGGCTTTAATCGAGCTGATAACTTTCACCAGCGGCATCCCTTGCATCAGACCGACTGCAAGTGCCACCAGAACCAGAGCGATAAATCCGTTCATTTTGAAACGGATCATCAAGAGCAGTAATAACACAACACCGATAGCAACGATGACTAATGGCATGATTTACCTGGCCTTTGAATTGTTATGGGTAACGTCATTGTTTCAACGACAAATTCCGATTGTCCCAACTGGGAACAGAGAAGTAACGGCACTAATACTGATGCCTTTTAAACGATTAAGTTTAGTCGGCTGTTATGGGTGTGCTTAGTGCCCATGAGAATGATACGGGTAACATGACGTGATTGAGAATCACCCTGGCAGGCAAAATGTGAATTATGAGACGCAGGTCAACATATAGAGGGGAGCGAAGAGGGGGAGCAGGGTTTTGTAGGCCCGGTAAGCGCAGCGCCACCGGGCAATACAGATGGGCAATGAATCAGTAGTAAGAGTGCTCGCCGCGCTGGTGTTCGGTCAGGTCACGCACGCCTTTCAGTTCCGGGAACTCGTTCAGCAGCTGCTTCTCGATCCCTTCTTTCAGGGTGACATCGACCATTGAACAACCGTTACAACCGCCGCCAAACTGCAGGATGGCAAAACCTTCGTCGGTGATTTCCATCAGGGAAACACGGCCGCCGTGGCCCGCCAGCTGTGGGTTGATCTGGGATTGCAGCAGATACTCAACGCGCTCCATCAGCGGGGCATCGTCAGAGACTTTACGCATTTTCGCGTTCGGTGCTTTCAGGGTCAGCTGAGAACCCAGCTGGTCGGTGACGAAGTCGATCTCCGCATCTTCAAGATACGGTGCGCTCAGCTCATCAACGTAGGCGGTGAGCTGCTCAAATTTAAGGGCAGTGTCGGTGGCTTCCACAGCGTCCGGAGGACAATAAGAAACACCACATTCTGCATTCGGAGTGCCTGGATTAATCACAAACACGCGGATCTGCGTCCCTTCTTCCTGATTTGCCAGCAGTTTGGCAAAGTGCGCTTGTGCAGAATCGGAAATACGGATCATAGCTTTGGCCTAATAGTTGACTAAATTACCTGGGTATAATCATACGCCCATTGAAGAAGGGCTACAAGGTACGGCACAGACACCATACCTGAACCGACGCGGCGCCGCTTCGCAAAAGCAGTCGGGAAAGTTCAGCAACGGTACTGCCCGTGGTGACGACATCATCCACAATCGCGATATGGAGACCGTCGACCGGCAATTCAAGGCGAAAGGCATTTTTGAGGTTTCTTTTGCGAAGCCGGGCGCTGAGCTGATGCTGGATGGCGGTGGCATGAACGCGTGTCAGCGCGTGGGCCTCATACCGGCAGCCGAGCCACCGCGCGAGGGGACGGCAGAGCAGGTCACTCTGGTTATAGCCGCGCCGCCAGTGACGACGCCGGTATAGGGGGACACTCACCACCATGTCGATTTTTGGCAGAGCCCGCTGACGTCGCGCCTGCAAAACCGCCAGCAACAGCAGGCGAGCAAGGGGCTGTGCCAGCGAGCTCTGCCCGGAAAACTTCAGCGCGTGGATCAGCCTGTTCAGCGGCGGAACATAATCATCCACCGCCACCATCGCGCTCCACGGCGGGGACTTTTTCAGGCAACGGCCACAGGGCAAAGCGGGATTCGTGGCCGGTAAACCACATTGTGGGCAGATCCCGATACGCCATTGCAGCGATCGCGTGCAGACGGAGCATACGCCCCACCCGCTGAGCGCCAGCGGCATTTGGCATAGCCAGCACAACCCAGGTACTGTTAGCATGTGCAACCTCCATGTGAAAAAAGAGAACAGTAACTGATGAAGACGCTGTGGTGGCAGACCGTCGGGACAGGAAATTGCCATCTTGTGCTGCTGCACGGATGGGGACTGAATGCTGAAGTATGGCGTTGCGTAAGCGAGGAACTCGCCTCGCATTTCACGCTGCATCTGGTGGATTTGCCGGGGTATGGCCGCAGCCGCGGTTTTGGGGCCATGTCGCTTGATGAGATGGCGGAGCAGGTTCTGAACGCTGCTCCGCAAAATGCCATCTGGCTGGGCTGGAGCCTGGGCGGGCTGGTGGCGAGCCAGATTGCGCTGTCGAGACCTGACCGCGTAAAAGCGCTGGTGACGGTGGCGTCGTCGCCCTGTTTTAGCGCGCGGGACGCGTGGCCCGGTATCAAGCCAGAGGTGCTGGCGGGGTTCCAGCAGCAGCTGAGCGACGATTTCCAGCGGACAGTAGAGCGGTTCCTCGCGCTGCAGACGATGGGTACTGAAACCGCGCGTCAGGATGCCCGTACGCTGAAGCAGACCGTGCTGTCGCTGCCGATGCCGGAGGTTGAGGTGCTTAACGGCGGTCTTGAGCTCCTGAAAACGGTTGACCTGCGCGAACCGCTGGCAGCTCTGACGGTGCCGCACCTGCGTATCTACGGTTATCTCGACGGGATTGTGCCGCGCAAAGTGGTTCCGCTGCTGGATTCGCTCTGGCCGGACAGCGAATCGCAGATCGTTGCCAAAGCCGCGCATGCCCCGTTTATCTCTCATCCGACGGAATTTTGTTCAGCGCTCATTGCGTTAAGTCAACGTTTAGACTGATTATTTTCTATCCATCCTGGAAAAAATAACACACCGCAACCATACTCCAGATGTCGTTGCGGTTGTTCTGCCTACGATAATCAAAACAACAATCCTATGGAGAGTCAGGCTATGAAACTTGTTACAGGTATTGTCACTTCTCTGGTTATTGGGTCACTGTCATTTGGCGTCTTTGCGGCAAAAGAGCTGGAAAAAGATAAAGTTGCCGGTATGAATTTGACGAAAATTGGTGAGATTTCTACGTCTGACACCACCGCGCCGATGGACGCGAGAAAAGAGCTGTCGAAGAAAGCGGATGAGCTGGGCGGAACGTACTACGTCGTCACCAGCGCTGAAAAGCAGACCAAAAACGTGCGCGCAACGGCGGACGTCTACAAGTAATACGATAAAGCCGGGCAGCTATGCCCGGCTTTATTAACGCAGCGCCCACCACTCCTTGAGGCAGGCCTTTCCTTCCGGACAGCTTTTACAGCTGCCGGAGAGACAGCCCTCCGCGTCTTCCTGAATCCGTACGGCTTTCCCCATGGCTTCCAGTCTTTCCAGCATGGCATCGATCATCGGCTGCGGCGTATGCAGGCTGAGGCTCAGCTGTTTCGCCTGCATTCGCCCTTGCAGTGCCAGCAGGTCACGAACCTGAATCAACGATGCCATAGGTTGCTCCTTAGTGACAGTCGCCCGCCGGGCTGCTGCAGCAGGTTGCGGCGGTTTTACGGTTTGCCAGCAGGTCGATGTCGACGCGGCTGCGCGCACGCCGCAGCAGGCCGAGCACTAACACGTTAAACAGCACAACCGCGAGAATGCAGACCAGGCTGTAGCGCGGATGCTGGCTGAAGTTAACGATTTGATAAAACAGCGTCGCCAGCGAGTAGGCAATGTTTAACCCCCACAGGATGGAGAAGCCCATCCAGCCGCGGCTGGACTCGCGGGCAATCGCCCCCATCACGGAGATGCACGGAATGTAGAGCAGAACAAAGATGAGGTAGCTGTAGGCCGCGGACGCGCTGCCAAATTTCTCGCCCATCACGCCCATGGCACCCGTCGCCATTTCGCCGTCACCTTTGCTGGCCTCAATCGGGTTCGCCAGCACGCTCAGGCTAAAGGTGTCCTTCAGGCTCTGCCAGGTTTCCTCTACGGCACCCAGCAGTTCATGACCGAGATGAAACTCTGCCGGATTAAAGTCCTGCTCCTGAATGTTCTCAGCGGTGTAGAGCGTGTTCAGGGTACCGACAACCACCTCTTTTGCCATCGCGCCGGTGAACAGGCCGACGGTTGCCTGCCAGTTATCTTCATGCACGCCAATCGGTTTGAAGACCGGCGTGATGACGCGGCTGACGGAGGCGAGGGCAGAGTCGTTAATGTTATCCGCTGCCTGTCCGCTGAGGGTAAAGCTGTTCAGGGCGCTCAGGAAAATGCTGACGATGACAATCACCTTACCGGCGCGCAGCACGAAGCCTTTCAGGCGCTGCCAGGTCTGGATCGCCAGGCTTTTCAGATGGGGGACGTGGTACACCGGCAGCTCCATAACGAACGGTGACGCTTCACCGCGCATGATGGTGTGTTTCAGCATTAAACCGGTCAGGATCGCCATCACGATGCCCAGCACGTAGAGCGAGAAGACCGCCAGCGCGCCCTGCTGACCAAAGAAGGCTGCGGCAAAGACCGCAAAAATGGCCAGACGGGCACCGCAGGACATAAATGGCGCCATCATGATGGTCATCAGACGTTCACGCGGCGCATCCAGGGTGCGGGCTCCCATCACCGACGGCACGTTACAGCCGAAGCCGACAATCAGCGGGACGAAGGATTTACCCGGCAGACCCAGCGCCTGCATCAGACGATCCATCACGAACGCGGCGCGCGCCATGTAGCCGGAATCTTCCAGGAACGAGAGGAACAGGTACATCATGCCGATCTGCGGCACCAGCGGCAGAACGGTATTGATACCGCCGCCGATCCCCTGCGCGAGGAAGATGGTCAACCATTCCGGGAAGTGAAGGGTATACCCTACCCACTGAATTCCGTGGACGAAGACCGCGACGGAACCGGCGTCGAAAATGGGCTGGAGGGCGCCGCCGATGTTAATGGCGAGCAGGAACATCACGTACATGACCAGCAGGAAGATGGGCAAACCGAGGAAGCGGTTAAGCACAACCTTGTCCACCGCCGCCGTAAAGCGGCTGGGCTCTGCCGTCAGGGCGTTGCTGACAACGTCGCAAATCGAGGCGATGGCCTGGTAACGTGCATCGGCGATGTGCAGCGCCGGGTCGTCCAGCTCGTCGCTAAGACGGGCCACCGTGGCGTCCAGCTTATCGGCCGCATGCCCGGCGTAAGCGCGGCTGTAGATATCCCCTTCCAGCATCTGCAGGCCAAGCCACAGGCGCTGTTTTGCTGGCATACCGGTGTCCATTTCCTGCGCCAGCACGTTGGCTTCGCGCAGGAGAGGCTGCGCGTAATGCACCAGCTCAATGTCATGATTGCCCTGGTGACGGTCAATGGCCAGCTTCAGCGCATCAATACCGCGAGCGCGCGTCGAGACCAGCGGAACGACCGGGCAACCCAGGCGCGCGGAGAGGGCATCGACGTCGATACGCAGCTTTTGTTTCTCCGCAATGTCGAGCATGTTGAGCGCCACAATGCAGGGGATCCCCAGCTCCAGCAGCTGCAGCGTCAGATAAAGGTTACGCTCGAGATTGGAGGCGTCGACCACGTTGATCAGCAGGTCCGCGTCGCCGCCAAGAATATAGTGGCAGGCAATCTGCTCATCGAGCGAGGTTTGCGACGAAATGGTGGTTAAGGAGTATGTGCCGGGAAGGTCGACCAGCGTCACCTGGTTGTCTGTTGTCGTGAACTGGCCCTCTTTACGCTCAACCGTCACGCCCGCCCAGTTGCCCACGCGCTGGCGTGCGCCGGTCAGCTGGTTAAAAAGGGTGGTCTTGCCGGAATTAGGATTGCCAATTAAGCCAATAGTTAACTTTTTCATTTTTTTAGACTCACTGAAACCGCTGGCTTGTTATCGGGATAAGGCTTCGACTTCTATTAACGCGAGGTCTTTCTTACGCAGCACCAGATTCACGCGGCGGGTTTCGATGTGAACCGGATCGCCCAGCGGCGCCACGCGCACGACCTGGAATGACGAGCCGGGCAGCATGCCCAGCGACAGCAGCTTTTGCCGATAGGCCGGGCTAATTTCGCGGGTAAAACCGGTAATCTTCCATGCACTGTCTGGAGTGAATTGCATAACGCCTGATTCCACGAAAGGTTAAATTATCTACTATGGGATGATAATGAGAATAGTTTTTATCAGCAATATTAAAACTGTGACGGAATGTTGTTTACGGTATTAATTTACGGCCTGTTTGACCTTGCTCAATATTTGCTGAATTGCCTGGAAAACGAAAAGGGGAGTATTTGTTAACGGGATGATAATTCGTGGTTTAAATATGGCTATGCAATCGGTTTCATATATTTCGATATGAATTTATTCCCCCCACCCATGAGGACGAGGGGAAAAGACCGCACCGTGCGATCCCCTCTCCCCTTTGGGGAGAGGGTTAGGGTGAGGGGCATTGACAGCCTTAGCGTTTCTTACCCATAGCAGCCGCCAGCGCATCCATCATCGCGCTGTTGCCAGCAGGCTGAGCATCACGTCCGCGCGGTTTTGCCGCTTTCGCGGCCGGGCGCTGCTGCTCGCGGCCACCGCCATTGCCGCCGCGGCGCGCGCTGGTGTCGCCCGGCTGCTCGTCCAGACGCATGGTCAGCGCGATACGCTTGCGCTGCAGATCCACTTCCAGCACTTTGACCTTCACGATGTCACCCGCTTTAACCACGGTGTGCGGGTCTTCAACGAACTTGTCGGCGAGGGAAGAGATATGCACCAGACCGTCCTGATGCACGCCGATATCCACAAACGCGCCAAAGTTGGTGACGTTGGTCACCGCGCCCTCCAGCACCATGCCCGGCAGGAGGTCGTTCATGGTTTCCACGCCGTCAGCAAAGGTCGCCGTTTTGAACTCAGGACGCGGATCGCGGCCCGGCTTTTCCAGCTCTTTGATGATGTCGGTGACGGTTGGGACACCAAACTTGTCGTCGGTGAAATCAACGGCTTTCAGGTTGCGCAGGGCGCTGCTGTCACCCATGAGATCTTTCAGCGCCTGCTGGGTGGCGGCCAGAATGCGTTCCACCACAGGGTACGCTTCCGGGTGAACGGTGGAGGCATCCAGCGGGTTATCGCCGTGGTTGATTCGCAGGAAGCCTGCACACTGCTCAAAGGCTTTTGGCCCCAGACGGCTCACCTTCAGCAGCTGCTGACGGTTCTGGAACTGGCCGTTCTCATCACGCCAGGCGACGATGTTCTGCGCCATCATGCGGGTTAAGCCCGCCACGCGGGTCAGCAGGGGAACGGAGGCGGTGTTCAGGTCAACGCCGACGGCGTTTACGCAGTCTTCCACCACCGCATCCAGCTTGCGCGCCAGCTGAGTCTGGCTCACGTCGTGCTGATACTGGCCCACGCCGATGGATTTCGGGTCGATCTTCACCAGCTCCGCCAGCGGATCCTGCAGGCGGCGTGCGATAGAGACCGCACCGCGCAGGGAAACGTCCAGGTCCGGGAACTCCTGGGCCGCCAGCTCGGACGCGGAATAGACGGATGCCCCCGCTTCGCTGACGATCACTTTCTGCGCCGTCACTTTCGGGAACTGCTTCTGCACGTCGAGGTAGAAACGCTCGGTTTCGCGTGAGGCCGTACCGTTGCCGATGGCAACCAGCTCCACGTTGTATTTTTCGCACAGCGCCGCCACCACGACGGCCGCTTTCGCTGCCTGGCCGGTGTGCGGATAGATGGTATCGGTCGCCACCAGCTTGCCGGTACCGTCCACCACAGCGACCTTCACGCCGGTACGCAGGCCCGGATCGAGACCCATGGTCGCACGCAGGCCGGCAGGGGCGGCCATCAGCAGGTCGTGCAGGTTACGGGCGAAGACGTTGATTGCTTCATCTTCGGCGCGCTCGCGCACGGTGCCCATCAGCTCGGTTTCGAGGTGCATCAGCACCTTGATGCGCCAGGTCCAGCTCACCACGCCTTTGCGCCAGCTGTCCGCCGGGGCGTTGTTCAGGCGCAGGCCGAGATGGTCGATAATGATCTGCTCGCAGTGGCTCTCTTTCGGCGGCTCGTCAAACTGCGGGTCGGCGTTCAGGGAGAGCTGGAGCACGCCTTCGTTGCGGCCGCGGAACATCGCCAGCGCACGGTGTGAAGGGGCGGTAGAGATCGGTTCGTGGTGATCGAAGTAGTCGCGGAATTTCGCGCCTTCTTCCTCTTTACCCGCGACGACGGTAGAGACGATGTGGGCATTCTTCCACAGGTAATCACGCACTTTAGCGAGCAGGGCGGCGTCTTCGGCGAAGCGCTCCATCAGAATGTAGCGCGCGCCGTCGAGGGCGGCCTTGGTGTCCGCTACGCCTTTGTCGGCGTCGATGAATTTCGCCGCTTCGGTTTCCGGGTCGTGGGACGGCTCGTTCCACAGCAGGTCGGCCAGCGGCTCAAGACCCGCTTCAATCGCAATCTGCCCGCGCGTGCGGCGCTTCGGTTTGTACGGCAGATAGAGATCTTCGAGTTCGGTTTTGCTCAGGGTGCCGTTGATGGCGCTTTCCAGCTCGCTGGTCAGCTTGCCCTGTTCGCCGATGGATTTGAGGATCGCCTGACGACGTTCTTCCAGCTCGCGCAGATAGCCCAGACGGGTCTCCAGGTTACGCAGCTGCGTGTCATCCAGACCGCCGGTGACTTCCTTACGATAGCGTGCAATAAACGGCACGGTGTTCCCTTCATCAAGCAGGCGAACGGCAGCTTCTACCTGTTCGGCTCTGGCCTGAATATCACCCGCAATAATGCGGCAGAGCGAATCTTTCATCATGGCTTTATCATCTGTTGAGTCGAAAAAATCAGGGGATAGTTATACGGGCTGATACGGCAAAATGCCAGCCGGGGAGGGCGCTCTCGGACTATTTTACGTAGACGATCTCATTGACGTACCAGCTGGCTTCACCACCAGGGGTCTGAACGACGGCCAGATCGCCCACTTCCTTTTTCAGCAGCGCGCGGGCCATCGGGGAGTCGATGGAGATGTAATCCTTACGACCAAAAATTTCATCGTAGCCGACAATGCGAAAACGCAGGGTGTCGCCATCGTCGTTTTCAATCTCCACCCACGCGCCGAAGAACACTTTGCCCTCCTGCTGCGGGGAGTAATCGACAATTTTGAGATTCTCGAGGCACTTCGTCAGATAGCGAACCCGGCGGTCAATTTCGCGCAGCCGCTTTTTGTTGTACTGGTAGTCAGCGTTTTCGCTGCGATCGCCCAGGCTTGCCGCCCAGGTCACCTTTTTGGTTACTTCAGGACGCTCTTCGCGCCAGAGGTAATCCATCTCTTTTTTGAGCTTTTCGTACCCTTCGCGGGTGATCAGGGGCGTTTTCATGGTAAAGCCTTTGCTGCCTGCCGGTTAACTGTCTTGCGCACAATACGTACCACACAGTGTAACAGACAGGATTAATAATGATTTATGTGATGAAATGAGCAGATAAGCTGCTGTTAAATATGCTTTGTAACAATTTCGACTAGAATTTATACCAGAATTAACTGGTCGAATACGTGCACTTTTTTAGAATACGCTGTTACAAAGACTATCCGAACCTTTGGGAGTACACACAATGCAAGAGAACTACAAAATTCTGGTCGTGGATGACGACATGCGCCTGCGCGCGCTGCTGGAACGTTATCTGACCGAGCAGGGCTTCCAGGTTCGTAGCGTCGCGAACGCTGAGCAGATGGACCGTCTGCTGACCCGTGAATCTTTCCACCTGATGGTTCTCGACCTGATGCTGCCTGGCGAAGACGGGCTTTCTATTTGCCGCCGTCTGCGCAGCCAGAGCAACCCGATGCCGATCATCATGGTGACGGCGAAGGGCGAGGAAGTTGACCGTATCGTGGGCCTCGAAATCGGCGCGGACGACTATATTCCAAAACCGTTTAACCCGCGTGAACTGCTGGCGCGTATTCGCGCTGTTCTCCGCCGTCAGGCGAACGAACTGCCTGGTGCACCGTCGCAGGAAGAAGCCGTCATCGCCTTCGGCAAGTTCAAGCTGAACCTCGGCACGCGCGAGATGTTCCGTGAAGACGAGCCAATGCCGCTCACCAGCGGCGAGTTTGCGGTACTAAAAGCGCTGGTCAGCCACCCGCGTGAACCGCTTTCCCGTGACAAGCTGATGAACCTGGCGCGCGGTCGCGAATACTCCGCAATGGAACGCTCTATTGACGTGCAGATCTCTCGCCTGCGCCGCATGGTGGAAGAAGATCCTGCTCATCCTCGTTATATTCAGACCGTATGGGGTCTGGGCTACGTGTTCGTCCCGGACGGCTCTAAAGCATGAGGCGAATGCGCTTCTCGCCGCGTAGCTCGTTTGCCCGCACCCTGTTACTGATCGTCACCCTGCTGTTCGTCAGCCTGGTGACGACCTATCTGGTGGTGCTGAACTTTGCGATCCTGCCGAGCCTCCAGCAGTTTAATAAGGTCCTGGCCTACGAAGTCCGTATGCTGATGACCGATAAACTGCAGCTGGAGGACGGCACGCAGCTCGTCGTTCCCCCGGCGTTTCGCCGTGAAATCTACCGTGAGCTGGGCATTTCGCTCTACTCCAACGAAGCGGCGGAAGACGCTGGCCTGCGCTGGGCGCAGCACTACGAATTTCTCAGCCAGCAGATGGCGCAGCAGCTGGGCGGCCCGACGGAAGTGCGCGTTGAGGTCAACAAAAGCTCGCCCGTCGTCTGGCTGAAAACCTGGCTGTCACCCAATATCTGGGTGCGCGTTCCGCTGACCGAAATCCATCAGGGCGACTTCTCGCCGCTGTTCCGCTACACCCTGGCGATTATGCTGCTGGCGATAGGCGGTGCGTGGCTATTTATCCGTATACAGAACCGACCGCTGGTCGACCTGGAGCACGCCGCGCTGCAGGTCGGTAAAGGGATTATTCCACCTCCTCTGCGCGAGTATGGCGCCTCGGAGGTCCGTTCGGTGACGCGCGCGTTTAACCATATGGCGGCAGGCGTGAAGCAGCTGGCGGACGATCGTACGCTGCTGATGGCGGGCGTAAGCCATGACCTGCGCACGCCGCTGACGCGTATTCGTCTGGCGACGGAGATGATGGGGGAAGAGGACGGTTATCTCGCAGAGTCCATCAACAAAGACATCGAAGAGTGTAACGCCATCATCGAGCAGTTCATCGACTACCTGCGCACCGGGCAGGAGATGCCGATGGAGATGGCGGATCTGAACGCGGTGCTGGGCGAGGTGGTGGCTGCGGAAAGCGGCTACGAGCGTGAAATTGATACCGACCTGCAGGCGGGTGAGATTCAGGTACGCATGCACCCGCTCTCCATTAAGCGTGCAGTGGCGAACATGGTGGTCAACGCGGCGCGCTACGGCAATGGCTGGATTAAAGTCAGCAGCGGGTCTGAACTCAACCGCGCCTGGTTCCAGGTGGAAGACGACGGTCCGGGCATCAAGCCCGAGCAGCGTAAGCATCTGTTTCAGCCGTTTGTGCGCGGCGACAGCGCGCGCAGCACCAGCGGCACGGGCTTAGGTCTGGCAATTGTTCAGCGTATCATCGATAACCACAACGGACTGCTGGAGATTGGCACCAGCGAGCGGGGTGGGTTGAGCATTCGCGCCTGGCTGCCGGTACCGGTGACGCGGGGGCAGGTGAAAGAGAGTTAAAAAAAGGGTGGCAATTGCCACCCTTTTTTATAGGTCGGGTAAAGTGAAGCCGCCACCCGACAAAATGCGGTCTCTGCGGTCTGATGCCCTCACCCCGCCCCTCTCCCACGGGAGAGGGAGAAAACATTAAAAAAGGCAACTTTCGTTGCCTTTTTGTTTTTACCTACAGCTTCGGTCCTGCGCTCACCAGCGCAGCACCCGCCGGGGTATCGGTATACTTCTCGAAGTTCTCGATAAACAGCTTCGCCAGCGATTCCGCTTTCTCGCGCCACTGCTCCGGAGAACCGTACGTGTTGCGTGGGTCGAGGATATGCGTATCCACACCCGGCAGCGACGTTGGGATCGCCAGGTCAAACATCGGCAGCGTAAAGGTTTCGGCGTCGTCCAGAGAACCATCCAGAATGGCGTCGATAATCGCGCGGGTATCTTTGATAGAGATACGTTTGCCGGTACCGTTCCAGCCGGTGTTCACCAGGTAGGCCTGCGCGCCGGATGCCTGCATGCGTTTCACCAGCACTTCAGCGTACTGCGTCGGGTGCAGCGACAGGAAAGCCGCGCCGAAGCAGGCGGAGAAGGTTGGGGTTGGCTCCGTCACGCCGCGCTCGGTACCCGCCAGCTTGGCGGTGAAGCCGGAGAGGAAGTGGTACTGCGTCTGGCTGGCCGTCAGGCGAGACACCGGAGGCAGCACGCCGAACGCATCCGCCGTCAGGAAAATGACCTTCGTGGCATGACCCGCTTTTGACACCGGCTTCACGATATTGTCGATGTGGTAGATCGGGTAAGAGACGCGGGTGTTTTCCGTTTTCGACGCATCGTCGAAGTCGATGGAGCCGTCGGCACGCACGGTGACGTTTTCCAGCAGCGCATCGCGACGGATCGCGTGGAAGATATCCGGCTCGGCCTCTTCAGACAGGCGAATGGTCTTCGCGTAGCAGCCGCCTTCAAAGTTGAATACGCCGTCGTCATCCCAGCCGTGTTCGTCATCGCCAATCAGGCGACGTTTTGGATCGGTGGACAGGGTGGTTTTCCCGGTGCCGGACAGGCCGAAGAATACCGCCACGTCGCCTTTTTCACCGACGTTAGCCGAGCAGTGCATGGAGGCGATACCGCGCAGCGGCAGCAGGTAGTTCATGACCGAGAACATCCCTTTCTTCATTTCGCCACCGTACCAGGTACCGCCGATCAGCTGGATACGTTCGGTCAGGTTGAAGGCCACAAAGTTTTCGGAGTTCAGACCCTGCTCTTTCCACTGTGGGTTAGTGCATTTCGCACCGTTCATCACGATGAAATCCGGGGTGAAATCCTGCAGCTCTTCGTCGGTTGGACGAATAAACATGTTTTTCACGAAATGCGCCTGCCAGGCCACTTCAGTGATAAAACGCACGGAGAGACGGGTATCGGCGTTAGCGCCGCAGAAAGCGTCGACAATAAACAGACGCTTGCCGGAAAGTTGATGGGTGACGAGCCCTTTCAGGTGCTGCCAGGTTTCCGGGGAGAGCGGTTTGTTGTCGTTCTTCCCTTTGCCCTTGTCAGCCCACCACAGCGTATCGCGGGTGGTTTCGTCTCGGACGATATACTTATCTTTCGGCGAACGACCGGTAAAGATACCGGTATCGACGGCGATAGCACCAAGATTCGTCAACACACCACGCTCGTATCCTTCCAGTGCTGGATTGAGCTCTTCCTGATACAGCGTATCGTAGTCGGGGTTGTAGACGATTTCCTGGACGTCGTGAATACCATAAGCCTTGAGATCTTGCGGGGTTAAACCAGTAACACGCATATCACTGCTCCTTAGCCAATATGTACTGCCTGAAATTGTAGGGTTTTTCTGAGGTTGTTAACCGCGACGGGGCTCATAGATTTACGCATCTGGACAAAACCCTTACTAACGGAAAACGCTGCGACTCCAGTCACAGCGCAGGCGGATTATCGCAGGAATCGCTTTTTGGTTGGGGAAAATGTTCCGAAAAGGTTAAAGAGTGGTGATTTTATCGGAAAGAATGTGAATGTAATCGCATACACGTAAGAAAATTACGTAAGAGTTACATAAGGAAAACGATTCAGCTTAAGCGGGGGTTTTTGCCCCTCACACCAGCCTCTCCCAAAGGGGAGAGGGTTAGGGTGAGGGGAAAGGGGTTTAGTGAACCTGCGGATCCGCCGGGGAGGCGTTATTGCGGATCTCAGCGATATCCATCGAATTGAACACGTAGTGCGTACCGCAGTAGTCACAGTGCATATCAATTTCGCCGTCTTCCGCCATGATGCTGTCGATCTCTTCATCCGGCAGGGTTTTCAGCGCGCCAGCGCAGCGCTCGCGGGAGCAGGTGCACTTAAATTCCACGGACTGCGGATCGTAAACCGTCACTTCTTCTTCGTGGTACAGACGCCACAGCACGTCGGTCGCCGACAGGTTGAACAGCTCTTCCGCTTTGATGGTTTCGGTCAGCGTCGCCAGGTGCTCAAAGTCATTGGTCTGTGCGTCCTGCGCAGGCAGAACCTGCAGCAGCATACCGCCGGCAGCAGGCTGACCGTCCACTTCACCGGTGCGGATGAAGAGACGCGTCGGCAGCTGTTCAGAACGCATGAAGTAATCTTCCAGGCAAGCTGCCAGGGTATCGCCTTCCAGGCCCACCACGCCCTGATAGCGCTCGCCTTCCTCAGGGGAGATGGTGATCACCAGGTAGCCATTACCCACCAGCGTTTTGAGGTCTGCATTTTCAGGCACGTCGCCCTGAACGCGCGCCACGCCGCGCATCTGCTGCTGGTTATTGCCGTTGATTACCGCCAGCGTCATCGGGCCGTCACCCTGCAGCTGCACGGTGATATCACCGGCAAACTTCAGCGTCGCCGTCAGCAGGCTGGTGGCAACCAGCAGTTCGCCCAACAGGGTCTTCACCGGCAGCGGGTAGTTGTGGTTTTCCAGAATCTGTTTCCAGGTTTCGGATACGGTGACCAGCTCGCCGCGCACGGCGAATTGTTCAAACAGATAGCGGTGTAATTGGTCGTGTTGGGCCATTTTCATCTCTCGTGCGGGTGAGGTTAATCAGTCTCACCGTGTTTAAATTTCATCAGGTCGCGGCGCTCTTTTTTATCCGGTCGCCGGTCCGGGTGGGGCATCGTCAGCGCGTTCATTTTGCGCGCCAGCGCGGTCTTCTCGCGCTTTTCAATGCTCTCCGCCGTCTCTTCATAAAGCAGTACGGCTTCCGCTGCAGGTCGACGCTGTTCGGTAACGGCTTTAATCACCACAGTACGTTCATCGTTGCCCTGACGCAGCGTTAAGGTGGCATTCAGCTCAACCAGCTTGCTCGGTTTGCTGCGCTGGCCGTTGTAATGCACTTTTCCGCCGTCAACCATCTCGCGGGCAAGGGCGCGTGTTTTATAAAAACGCGCTGCCCACAGCCATTTATCCAGTCTTACCCCGTCAGAGGGTTTTTCTTTCATGGCGTCTCCTTCACGGTCAGTGAGGGGATCATCTGGCGATAGTCGTTTAGTCCAGGGTGGCGCAGATAGCTTTTTTCAGCCAGGCCAGAGTCAGGATTGGTCACGCCCAGACAGTAGCGAATGCCAAATCTTGCCGCGGAATCCAGAATGGGCTCGCTGTCATCAATGAACAGCGTACGTTCTGGCTGCAAACCCGTCTCTTCCCTCACCGCATGCCACAACCGCTGATCCTCTTTCGGATAACCAAATGTGTGGGTGGAAAGTAATAAATCAAGGTGCGATGCCAGGCCCGTATGCTCCAGCTTCACCGCCAGATTATGTGGATGCGCGTTGGTCAGCAAAATACGGCGCTTGCCGCTTGCTTTCAGCGCATCCAGAAAGGGCACGGTGTCCTCGCGCAGAACGGCGCGCGGGCCCTGGGCGGCGGTCATGGCACAAATATCCAAACCGAGGCGCTCGCTCCAGTAGTCAAGACAGTACCAGTTTAGCGTATGTTGCACCGCGCTATATTGCGAACGAATGAATGCCTGCGCTTCCGCCGGGGAGATCCCCTGCTGCTCGCCATAGGTTTCAGGCACCAGCGTTTGCCAGAAATAGTTATCAAAGGCGAGATCGAGCAGCGTGCCGTCCATATCCAGCAGAACGGTATCTACCTCCTGCCAGGCGATATCAAGATGCATAAGGGGGAACTCCAGCCAGAAGAAACGTGCGCGACAGGGTAGCACATCTTGCCGCGCAACGACGTTATCAGATCAGGCTCTCAGACGAGGGGATCAGCTTAGGATTGAGGCAGTTTTCATAATACTGCTGGATGTCGGCAAGCCGGGTGCGCGAGCGCTGGTAGCGGCGCAGGGCCATAAAGCCGTTCCAGAAAATGGCGATCAGCATCGCGGTCATTAGCAGAGAGGTGCCGATGTAACGCCACAAGCCTGCGCTATCCGGCATCCGGTGCAGGCCGATATGGCGAGTGCCGTTGGCGTCGGTATAAATACTCGTGACAATCCCTTCGGCGCTGAACGGCGTTTGCATCAGCATCTGCGCCAGGCGCTGGAACTGGCTCCACTGCTCCTGAGCCGGGTAGTCATAAAGCGCAACCTGCGGGTAGGGCTGATCGACCAGGTCGCTGCCTTCATCGCTTGCTATCACAAAGCCGCCCGGCGCCGGGCTGTTCAGCGCCTGAGCCGCGCGGGTGGTCTCGCGCATCATGAACGGCGACGTCGAGGTGGCAACCAGGTTATCCAGCGATTCAGCGCTCACCGGACGCAGCAGGACATTAACGCCATCCAGTCGTCCCGCTTCGGCGCGTTTCACCAGCGAGTCCCAGTCTTTGCTGTTCCCCAGGTTTACCAGGGCGTTTTTAAGGCGTATGCACTCATCCTGAGAGGAGCATAAATCCTGCGTTTTCAGGACGATGTCACCAAAATCATCCAGCAGAACCATGCCTGATTTCTGAATGGCCGAGCGCAGCGCGGGGCTGACGCGCGAATCATCGTCCGGTTTCGGGTGCAGCTGGCGGTTAACCGTCTGGGTGAGAGCCGTGGCCTTGTTCACCACTTCGGATTCCGGCAGCGGCAGCGGCGGCGCGTCGTTCCAGATAATTTGCGAACAGTCGAACGGCATGAACGGCGAGTTCTGACGCGTGTTCCACGCCCCCGGCGTGTGAATATTACACATCCCGGTCCCCTTCAGGCGCAGCGTGTCCCCCACGCGTACACCGGCTTCATCCAGTTTATTGACGCTGCTCGCTTCAATGGTTTGCGCCCCTTTGATCCACGACAGGGTGAATTTAATGGGCATATCCAGCGGCACGAAAAGCAGCAGCATGGCTAAGACCAGCGCGGCGCCGCCAGCAATGACCGTACTGCGTAGCCAGTGCTGAAGCGGGAAATTTTTCACTTCATCATGCAGGGATAAGAAGCGCCCCTGGCGCACAACGTGGCGGTCAAGGTAGATATCAATGTCGGTTTTCTGCCCTAAGTCCTGCGCGATCCACGGCTGCCAGTGGCGCGGGTAGATCAGGTCGATAATACCGAGCGAAATATTGTTGAGATGCTCCTGATCGTTTTCACCGAACAGGCCCCAGCGCTTTGGCGTCCCGCGCAGGCAGTGGATCTCGCGCAACGAGGTTTTGGCCGGGGGGGCAAAGAGACCCCAAAGCCCGCCGGCCAGCAGCAGCACCGCACCGCCAGCCAGCCAGGGGACAAACACATCCGGCGTGAGCAGGCAGATAAAAAAGAGCAGGAAGGCAGCAACGATCAGAATGGCTTCACGGATGCCGTCCGGGCGGCTCAGGGCGTACTCTTCATGCGTCTCCTGGCGAATGTTCAGCAGTTCGATCTGCTCTGTCTCTTCGCCACGAATGGACGCCTGTGTTGAACTCGCGCGTTCCAGCGCAAAACGCGGGGCTTCCTGAAGGTATTCATTCAGCGTATGGCCGTTAAGCGTGATAACCAGAGGCAATGAATCGGTGTGAATCAGCTCAACGCTGTTTTCGTCATTAATGTACTGCTCCCAGGACGGGGGCAGATGCACTTCGACGGAATCAAGGTAATAACGCCATTTGTTGGGGTCATCAGTGGTGATGCCATAGCGCGTGATGGAGCGCGTCACGCAGAGCACGGTATCACTTTGCGCATTAAGCTTTAGCGCGACGGGCGCAGCAGTGGCTCCCGTTGGGCCAGGCGTTAACTGGGTACGGTTCAGGATTTCGAGATAGTTTTCAACCGCATCGCGCTCGTCCTGCGTGAGTTTACGCGTGCTCGCACCCGCAAATGCATTTAAAAAGGGCAGACGATAACGGCGCTGTACGCGGCGCCTGTACAACCATCCTGCAACAAACGCGCCGGCCAGCATAGCAGCGAGAACAATCAAAATGGTGCTCATGCTTTCCCCATCTTACTTATCTTCTTACAGGTGTAGTCAGTAGCACCTTTACATTGAATGAGAGTCTGTGGCTGGCTATCGGCAAGTATGGAGTCGAACTTGAGCATTCTGAAGCGCATCCCAGTGACCGGTGATGATAGCAAAGCCTGTTATGGCGCGATATCAGCAAATTCCTGGAAACATTTCAACCTCTTGACATTTGTTTTGAATTGAGGATTGATCCCAGTTACGTTGCATAAATGTAAATAAAGAGCGATTGACATTGCCGAAACCGTGCGGCATATCGCACAATAACGCCAGTTCTCACTGCTAAGACCCATCAAGATGAGCAAACCACTACAAAAACCCACCATTCTGAATGTAGAAACTGTCGCCAAATCGCGCCTGTTTAATGTCGAAAGTGTGGACCTGGAGTTCAGCAACGGTGTGCGTCGCGTTTATGAACGTATGCGCCCCTCTTCGCGCGAAGCGGTGATGATTGTTCCCATTGTCGACGATCATCTGATTTTGATCCGCGAATACGCTGTGGGAACGGAATCTTACGAGCTTGGGTTCTCGAAAGGGCTTATCGACCCGGGTGAAACCGTCTTTGAAGCGGCAAACCGCGAGCTTAAAGAAGAGGTGGGCTTTGGTGCGAATGAGCTTTCATTCCTGAAAAAGCTGAGCATGGCGCCGTCCTATTTTTCCAGCAAAATGAATATCGTGGTGGCTGAAGACCTCTATCCTGAATCGCTGGAAGGGGATGAGCCGGAGCCGCTGCCGCAGGTTCGCTGGCCGCTAGCGCACCTGATGGATCTTCTGGAAGACCCTGACTTTAATGAGGCTCGCAACGTGAGCGCGCTGTTCCTGGTACGGGAATGGTTGAAGGGGCAGGGGCGACTGTAGTGGCCTGATGCCCTCACCCCAACCCTCTCCCACGGGAGAGGGAGCAAACACAAAAACGGCAACCAGAGGTTGCCGTTTTGCTTTGTTGTCAGAACAGCTCGTGCGTCTCGCCGTTATCAATAATCTCTGTCCCCACCTCGTGCACCGCCTGCGTGGTTGGCTGCGTGCCCTCGATGAAATACTCTTCGCGACTATTACCGCCGTTGGCGAGCTGACCCGTGCTGCGGTCGATATTAACCGTCACCACGCCTGGCGGTGGCGTTAACGGCTGCTCCGGCACGCCTTCAAGAACGGACTTCATGTAGGCGTCCCAGGCCGGCTGCGCGCTCTTCGCACCGCCTTCGTAGCCGGAGATCTGATCCTTAATCGCGCCGGAGGCCGTTGTACGACCTAAGTCACGGCGGTGATCGTCGAAACCGATCCAAACCGATGTCACCACGCCCGGGCCGTAGCCGGAGAACCACGCGTCTTTCGAGCTGTTGGTTGTCCCCGTTTTACCGCCGATATCATGGCGCTGCAAATCACGCCCTGCGCGCCAGCCTGTGCCCTGCCAGCCCGGTTCACCGAAGATGTTGGTGTTCAGCGCGCTTTTGATCAGGAAGGACAGCGGCGTGTTGATCACATGCGGGGCATACTCCGGCGCGCCGGTCTGTGCCACCAGAGACTGGTTAGCCTGCTCGAGCTGCGGCTGCGGCACGACGCCGTTCTGCTGCTCCTGAGACACGGCAGGGTCTTCCATGTCCTTGTTTTCAAGCACGTCGGATTTCGGCGTATTGCCATAAATGACCGGAATATCGCAGTCAGGGCAGGCAATCTTCGGCTTCGCTTCGAACAGCACGCCGCCCTGATCGTTTTCAATCTTGCTGATGAAGTACGGATCAATCAGGAAGCCGCCGTTGGCCATCACCGAGTACCCGCGTGCGACCTGAAGCGGCGTAAACGAGGCGGAGCCTAACGCCAGCGACTCGGTGCGAACGATGTTCTGCGCCGGGAAACCGAAGCGCTGCAGATACTCTGCGGCATAGTCGACGCCCATCGCGCGCATGGCGCGCACCATCACCACGTTTTTCGACTGTCCCAGGCCCTGACGGAGACGAATTGGGCCGGCATACTCCGCAGGGGAGTTCTTCGGCTGCCAGTCGGAACCGGCACCGGCATCCCAGCGGGAGATTGGCACGTCGTTAAGGATGCTGGCGAGGGTCAAGCCTTTATCCATCGCTGCCGTGTAGAGGAACGGTTTGATATTGGAACCGACCTGACGCAGCGCCTGGGTGGCGCGGTTAAATTTGCTCTGGTTGAAATCAAACCCGCCGACCAGGGCCAGGATGGCACCGTTCTGTGGATTGATAGAGACCAGGGCCGAGTTGACGTCCGGCACCTGTGCCAGCCACCAGGATTCGCCTACCTTCCGCACCCAGATTTGCTGTCCGGTCTGCACGGCATCGGTCACTTTACGCGGCGTTGCGCCCTGCAGGGTATCCGAGCGGTAAGGACGCGCCCAGCGGATACCGTCCATACGCAGCGAGACGGAAGTACCGTCCGCGAGCGTCGCAACGGCTTCCTGAGGATCGGCCTGCGTCACCACGGCAGGAAGGAGGGGACCATAGGTTGGCAGCGCCTTCAGCGTACTGGTGATTTTTTTACTGCCCCACGCGCTTTCGCCCACTTTCCAGAGCACGTTTGACGGGCCGCGATAGCCGTGACGCATATCGTAGTCCATCACGTTGTTCCGCACCGCTTCCTGAGCCGCCTGCTGGACCTTACGGGTGACGGTGGTGTACACGCGATAGCCATCTTCATAGGCCTTGTCACCATAGCGATTCACCATCTCCTGACGAACCATTTCGGTCAGGTAAGGGGATGCGAAGGCGATTTCAGGGGCGTGGTAGTTAGCGTCAATCACATCGTTACGCGCCTGGTCGTACTCGCTCTGGCTGATGTAGCCTTCGCTCAGCATGCGTGACAGAACGACGTTACGGCGCGCGGTGGCGCGATCGAGCGAGTAGAGCGGGTTAAACGTGGACGGCGCTTTCGGCAGACCAGCAATGGTTGCCATTTCGCTTAAGGTGAGTTGCTCAACGGGCTTACCGAAGTACACCTGTGCGGCAGCCCCCACGCCATAGGCTCGGTAACCCAGGTAGATTTTGTTGAGGTACAGCTCAAGGATTTCGTCTTTGCTCAGCAGCTGCTCAATACGGATCGCGAGGAACACCTCTTTGATCTTACGTATCAGCGTCTTTTCAGGGCTGAGGAAGAAGTTACGCGCCAGCTGCTGCGTGATGGTACTTGCCCCCTGAGAGGCGTGACCAGAGAACAACGCAATGCTCGCGGCACGGAAAATCCCCACCGGATCGACACCGTGGTGCTCGTAAAAACGGCTGTCCTCCGTGGCGATAAAGGCTTTTACCATCACGGGTGGAATTTGGTTTAAGGTCAGCGGAATACGACGCTTCTCGCCATACTGCGCCATCAGCTCGCCATCGGCGCTATAGACTTGCATCGGGATCTGGAGGCGCACATCGCGAAGCGTGGCGACATCAGGTAGCTGTGGCTCAATATATTTGTACAAACCGTAAATCGAGCCTGCTCCCAGCAGAATGCAACAGACTGCAAGGATGAATAAATACTTTACGAACTTCACCGGAGATTTCCCATTTGGTTTCACTTGGGCAGTTTCTAAACAATCGCGCGGTAGTATAAAGGCAAGCCTGATTCATTGATATAGCCGTCAACCCGACGGGCGATAAGGAGATCGTGAAGCATGGCTTTCAAAATATGGCAAACGGGCGTTCATATTCAACAGGATAGGGTGCTGATCGTCGCCCTGGCCCGGGAGAAGTTGGGCTGGTGCATGCGCCGCTGGTGGGCGATTCCTCTGGACGAGGGCATCATTCGTGACGGCAAAATTTGTCAGCCAGAACAGCTGGTTGATGCGTTACGCGACTGGCGCAAAACGCTGCCGCACTACCATCGGGCATTCCTTTCTTTCCCGGCAGCACGCACTCTGCAACGGGCGCTCCCCCGCCCGACCGTTGCGCTGCGCGACAGCGAGCAGCTCTCATGGCTTGGTGCGGCGCTCGCGCGCGAACTGGAGATGTCTGCTGATACGCTCTGTTTCGATTACGCGCAGGATACCTTCAGCAATACCTTTCACGTGACCGCCGCGCAAAACAACGAGATCGACACCCTACTGGCGCTGGCGAAAACGCTGCGTTTGCGGCTGGTGGCCGTTACGCCGGATGCCAGCGCGCTGGCGAATCTTCTTCCCGCGGTGGCGCCAGCGACGTGCGTCGCCTGGCGGGACGATCGGCAGTGGCTGTGGGCGATGCGCCACCAGTGGGGACGCCGCATTACCACAGAAGCCGAAAACGTGTCTGAGCTTTCAGCGCTGCTGGGGCTTGGTTCGGATGACATCGCGCTGTTTGATAGCCGACGTGATCCGTGGGAAATCCTGGAACGCTGCCATGCCCCGCTACCGGACTGCGGCGCTGATTATACCGTTGCGCTGGCGTTGGCCATGAGCGAGGTGCCCGGATGAGCATCATGAACTTTCTGCCCTGGCGACAGCAGAGACGCGCGCGATGCCTGCACTTCTGGGGCGGAATGTGTGTCGGCACCGTGCTGTTAATGTTCGCGATCATTTTCTGCCTGCGGATAAACCCTCTTATGAGGCTGCACGCGCTGCAAACGGAGCTGACGGGAACGCAGACCGTGCAGCACGCGCTTGCCTCCCGGCAGAAACTCGCCTCACAGGCGCAGAAGCCAGCGCAGACCCTTCAACGACGCGCATGGCAACCGGTGCTGGAGTCCCTTTCCCGCGCCACTCCTTCACAGGTCTGGCTGACAGAGCTTCGCTATCAGCCTCCTGCTCTGACGCTGAGCGGGTATGCCATAACCCTGCCAGCCCTGTCTGCTCTGCGCGATGCGCTGGGCCAAATAGCGGGTTTTACGCCCGGAACGGCGGGTGAGCTTCGGCAGGACAGCCAGGGGCGGTGGATGTTCACCCTCCATCTTAAAAGCGAGGGGTAATGCATGGATACCCTGTTAGAACGCTGGTGCGAAAGCCGTCCCTGGTCTCGGGTGCTTTTTTGGTGTCTGGGGAGTCTCCTGGCAGGACTGGCCGCGTGGGGCACCTTGCTCAGACCGCTAGACAGACAGTGTGCTGAACGACAGCGACAGATGATTCAGGACGCAAGGACGAACGCGGCGTTATGGCCTGCCGTCAGAAAGGTGCCGTTTCGTCCGGAAACAACGGACACACTGGCGCTGACGGCGTTTTCCCCGCTCGATTTTCAGGGCGATAACGCGACGCTGGTTCACTGGAAGCCGCTGCAGAACGGAGGGGAACTGATGCTGGAGGTGAAGTGGCAGGCTCTCCCGGCGCTTTTTTCCCGGCTGGCGCAGCGGGATGTGCAGATCGCCGCTTTCGCGATTGCACCACAAGGTACAGCGTTGCGCCTGCGGCTGGAGCTGGAACATGCGAAATAGCGCGCGATATTTGCTGGTTTGCTCAGCGCTGCTATTGACCGGCATGCGCGATCCGTTTCGCCCGCCGGACGATCCCTGCGCCATAGGCGAGCTGGCGCAGTGGCGCTACTGCGGCATGGTGGGAGGACAGCAGGCTATCGGCATTTTACAGGATGGGCAAAAGCGCTGGTACCGCCTGAAAATGCATGAGCGCTTCCCGGCAGGCTGGACGATAACAGCCATCAATGAAACGGAACTGGTTGTTGATGTGGGTGACACATGTGAACCAGGAACATGGACGTGGCAACGAGAAGGAACGAATAAGAATGAATTTACGGATAATGCTGTGGCTGCTGGCGTTCAGCCATCCGCTGTGGGCCGCCGCGCCAAAACCGGTCACGCTGGTGGTGGATGACGTGCCTGTAGTCCAGGTGCTGCAGAGCCTGGTTGCACAGGAGAACCGAAATCTGGTGATATCGCCTGACGTCGGCGGCACGCTTTCGCTCAACCTGACGCGCGTCCCCTGGCGTCAAGCGTTACAGACGGTTGCCACCAGCGCTGGCCTTGTTTTGCGAGAGGAGGACGGCATTTTTTATGTGCATACCGCGGCCTGGCAGCGTGAGCAGCAGGAACGTTCAGAACAGGAGCGAACGCGTCGACAGCTTGATGCGCCGCTGGTGTCTCACAGCATCGCTTTGTCCTATGCCGATGCCGGAGAGCTGCAAAAAGACGCGGAAAAGCTCCTGAGCCCAAAGGGAAGTTTGTCTCTCGACAAACGCACCAACCGGCTGCTGATTCGGGATAACCAGACGGTGGTGGAGACGCTGCAGCGCTGGGCCGCTCAGATGGATATTCCCGTCGAACAGGTCGAGCTGGCGGCGCATATTGTGACCATTAATGAAAAAAGCCTGCGTGAGCTGGGGGTGAAGTGGAATCTCGCCGACGCCGCCGACGCGGGCAAGGTTGGCCAGCTCACCACGCTTGGCAGCGATCTATCCGTCGCCAGCGCCACCAGCCACGTGGGTTTTAACATCGGACGGATCAATGGTCGGCTGCTGGATCTGGAGCTCTCTGCGCTGGAGCAAAAACAGCAGGTCGATATCATCGCCAGCCCGCGGCTGCTGGCCTCGCATATGCAGCCGGCCAGCATCAAGCAGGGGAGTGAAATCCCGTATCAGGTCTCAAGCGGTGAAAGCGGGGCAACCTCCGTTGAGTTTAAAGAGGCGGTATTAGGAATGGAGGTCACACCGGTGGTCTTACCGGGTGGGCGCGTGCGCCTGAAATTGCACATCAGCGAAAATATGCCGGGACAGGTTCTGCAGCAGGCTGACGGCGAAACGCTGGCGATCGACAAACAGGAGATAGAAACCCAGGTGGAGGTAAAAAGTGGAGAAACGCTGGCGTTGGGCGGAATTTTTTCGCAGAAGAACAAAACCGGCAGCGACAGCGTGCCTGGGCTGGGGAAAATCCCCTGGCTTGGACAGCTTTTTCGCCACGATGGTAAGGATAATGAACGGCGCGAGCTAGTGGTGTTTATTACACCACGTCTGGTCGGTATTCGCTGACGGGTAACGATCCCCGCAATGATTTTGCATTCAGTTTGTTGCAGATGTTTGACGTGGGGCATGAATTAGCATACAAGGAGTACCGATTTGAGTTGGACTTACGTCTTATTACCTTATGCGCCCGACGCGGTGATTTAATCAGTTGCCAAACAAGCCGGAGTATTGAGATAATTTTTAGTCTGACTCTCGCTCTATTGCATATGAGGTTTCAGTTCATGTCCTGCTACGCCGGGTGTCTGCGAAGCGGGGATTACCATTAACGAATAGTCTTAGTAGTACCGATAAAATGGCAGAGAAACGCAATATCTTTCTGGTTGGGCCTATGGGTGCCGGCAAAAGCACTATTGGGCGTCAGTTAGCTCAACAACTCAATATGGAATTTTACGATTCTGATCAAGAGATTGAGAAACGAACCGGAGCTGATGTGGGCTGGGTTTTCGATGTAGAAGGCGAAGAAGGTTTCCGTGACCGAGAAGAAAAAGTGATCAACGAACTCACGGAAAAACAGGGCATCGTTCTGGCAACAGGCGGCGGTTCTGTGAAATCTCGCGAAACCCGTAACCGTCTCTCCGCCCGTGGCGTAGTGGTCTATCTTGAGACGACCATCGAGAAACAGCTGGCACGTACGCAGCGCGATAAAAAGCGCCCGCTGCTGCAGGTTGAAACGCCACCACGCGAAGTTCTGGAAGCGTTGGCCGATGAACGCAATCCGCTGTATGAAGAGATTGCCGACGTGACCATTCGTACTGACGACCAGAGCGCTAAAGTGGTTGCAAACCAGATTATTCATATGCTGGAAAGCAACTGATTCTGGCTTTATATACACTCGCCTGCGGGTAAAAGCATTAAAGGTGGATGTCGCGTCATGGAGAGGATTACAGTTACTCTCGGGGAACGTAGTTACCCTATCACCATCGCGGCTGGTTTGTTTAACGACCCAGCTTCCTTTTTACCACTGAAAGCGGGTGATCAGGCGATGCTGGTCACCAATGAGACGCTGGCTCCGCTTTATCTCGACCGCGTACGCCATCTGCTTGAGCAGGCGGGCGTAAAAGTCGACAGTGTGATTCTCCCCGATGGCGAGCAGTATAAAAGCCTGACGGTACTGGATACCGTCTTTACCGCATTGCTGCAAAAACCGCACGGTCGCGATACAACACTGCTTGCCCTGGGCGGCGGTGTTGTGGGCGATCTGACCGGCTTTGCGGCCGCAAGCTATCAACGTGGCGTCCGTTTTATTCAAATCCCGACCACGTTGCTGTCCCAGGTCGACTCCTCTGTGGGTGGCAAAACGGCAGTCAACCATCCGCTCGGCAAAAACATGATTGGCGCGTTCTACCAGCCCGCATCGGTGGTGGTCGATCTCGACTGTCTGAAAACGCTGCCGAAGCGCGAGCTGGCTTCGGGTCTGGCTGAAGTGATCAAATACGGCATTATTCTTGATGGCGAGTTCTTTAGCTGGCTTGAAGAGAATATGGATGCGCTGCTGTGCCTGGATGAGGCTAAACTGGCATACTGCATTCGTCGTTGTTGTGAACTGAAAGCAGAAGTTGTTGCAGCAGACGAGCGTGAAACGGGCTTACGTGCTTTACTGAATCTTGGGCATACGTTTGGCCACGCCATTGAAGCCGAGATGGGTTACGGCAACTGGCTGCACGGTGAAGCCGTCGCGGCCGGTATGGTCATGGCAGCCCGCACCTCTGAACGTCTGGGGCAGTTTAAACCTGAAGAGACGGCGCGCATCATTGCGCTGCTTGAACGTGCAGGTTTGCCGGTAACCGGGCCGCAGGAGATGTCGGCGCAAGCGTATTTACCCCACATGATGCGCGATAAAAAAGTATTGGCAGGTGAGATGCGTCTTGTACTCCCGCTTGCAATAGGGAAGAGTGAAGTGCGCGGCGGAGTGCCGCACGATGTCGTTCTTGGCGCTATCGCTGATTGTCAGCAGGCGTAACAACTAGAAAGGTCAGGCCACTGTCGCAGGTGGTCGTTTAGCTTCAGGTGAAATGCAAAGTCGTTAGCATAAGCCTTTGAGTGGGGTGTTAAATGGATGAATTCAAACCAGAAGACGAGCTGAAACCCGATCCCAGCGATCGTCGTACTGGTCGTTCTCGTCAATCTTCAGAACGTGATAACGAGCCGCAGATCAACTTTGACGATGTTGATCTGGATGCAGACGATCGTCGCCCTTCGCGCAGCCGCAACGCGCACGAAGAGCGAGCAGAAGAGGATTATGAGTCCGAAGAAGATTCAATGGACGAACAGCCTGTAGAGCGTCGCCCGCGTAAACGTAAAAAAGCCGCTGCGCCGAAACCGGCTTCCCGCCAGTACATTATGATGGGTCTTGGCGTTCTGGTGCTAGTGCTGCTGATTGTCGGCATTGGCTCCGCGCTTAAAGCACCGTCAACGAACTCAACCGAGCAAACTGCTTCCGCTGAGAAGAGCATCAACCTGTCCGGTAACGATGCGACTAATCAGGCGAATGGCGCACAGCCTGCGCCGGGTGCGACTTCCGCAGAGCAGACCGCAGGTAACACCACAGCGCCGCAGGATGTTTCTCTACCGCCCGTTTCTTCAACCCCTGCTCAGGGTCAGGCACCTGCTACGCCTGAAGGCCAGCAGCGCGTAGAAGTTCAGGGAGATCTGAACAATGCGCTGACGCAGCCGCAGAACCAGCAGCAGGTTGATAACGTCGTGGTTAACTCTACGCTGCCAACTGAGCCGGCAACCGTTGCCCCGATTCGCGGTGGTAACGCTCAGCCACAAACGGCTGCGACGGAAACCAAACCGCGCCAGATGCAAGCTGCGACGCGTCCTGAACGTAAGCAGGCGGTGATTGAGCCTAAGCGTGAAACCAAACCTCAGGCAGTCGTGAAAGCGCCTGAAGTGAAAGCTGCACCGGCACAGCCGAAACACACCGAAACGGCTGCGGTGAGCGAGCCTGCTAAAGCGCCAGTCACGCAGACCGCGCCGAAAGCAACGGCGACCACAGCTGCACCTGCAGCAACAGCTCCGGCAGCCACGGCAGCAGCCTCCAGCGCCGCAGCAGGCAAAACGGCAGGTAACGTTGGCTCGCTGAAGTCTGCGCCATCCAGCAACTACACGCTGCAGCTGAGCAGTTCGTCTAACTATGACAACCTCAACGGTTGGGCGAAGAAATCAAATCTGAAAAACTACGTTGTTTATCAGACGACCCGCAACGGTCAGCCGTGGTATGTGCTGGTCAGCGGCGTTTATTCGTCCAAAGATGAAGCGAAACGTGCCGTAGCGGCACTGCCAGCTGATGTTCAGGCGAAAAACCCGTGGGCGAAGCCGATTCATCAGGTTCAGGCCGATCTGAAGTAATGTTTAAAGCGCAGGATGCTGTCGGAGCTTTCTCCACAGCCGGAGAAGGTGTAATCAGTTAGTCAGCATGAAAAAAAATCGCGCTTTTCTGAAATGGGCAGGGGGGAAATACCCCCTGCTCGATGATATTAAAAAGCACCTGCCAAAAGGCGAGTGTCTAATCGAGCCTTTCGTAGGTGCGGGATCGGTGTTCCTCAACACCGATTTTTCTCGTTATATCCTTGCGGATATCAACAACGACCTTATCAGCCTCTATAACATTGTTAAGCTGCGTACCGAAGAGTATGTCGCAGAGGCGCGCAAACTGTTTACGCCGGAGAATAATCACCCGGACGTTTACTACCAGTTCCGCACTGAGTTTAATCAGAGTCAGGATCCGTTCCGTCGGGCGCTGCTGTTCCTCTATCTCAACCGACATGGTTACAACGGCCTGTGCCGCTATAACCTGCGCGGGGAATTTAACGTGCCGTTTGGTCGCTATAAGCGTCCGTATTTCCCGCAGGACGAGCTGTACCACTTTGCCGAAAAAGCGCAGAACGCAGAGTTTCATTGCCTCTCATATGAAGAGTGTATGGAACTGGCAGGCGTAAACTCGGTGGTTTACTGTGACCCGCCTTACGCACCACTGTCTGCAACGGCGAATTTCACCGCTTATCACACCAACAGCTTCAGCCCGGCCGAGCAGGCTCGTCTG
This sequence comes from Enterobacter cloacae complex sp. SHL009, assembly GCF_049237205.1. NCBI lineage: Bacteria > Pseudomonadati > Pseudomonadota > Gammaproteobacteria > Enterobacterales > Enterobacteriaceae > Enterobacter > Enterobacter cloacae complex sp. SHL009. Next base: position 32,189 of record NZ_JBMKIW010000010.1, on the reverse strand, counting down.
GCGGAGATGGCGGAAAAGCTGGTCAGCAAAAGAATTCCGGTGTTAATTTCGAATCACGACACGCCTGATACGCGCGAATGGTACAAAGCCGCAAAGCATTTTCAGGTCAAAGTGCGGCGTAGCATTAGCAGCAACGGCGGCACACGTAAAAAGGTGGACGAACTTCTGGCTCTTTATCGCCCCTGAGCCGTTTTGCCCGCCGGTAAACACATTTCAAGGAGAAGCGGATGAAACAGTTTTTGATTGCTCCCTCAATTCTGTCGGCCGATTTTGCCCGCCTGGGTGAAGACACCGCCAAAGCTCTCGCGGCTGGCGCAGATGTGGTCCATTTCGACGTGATGGACAACCACTACGTCCCTAACCTGACCATTGGCCCAATGGTGCTCAAGGCGCTGCGTAACTACGGCATTATCGCCCCGATCGACGTCCACCTGATGGTGAAGCCTGTCGATCGCATCGTGCCTGATTTCGCCGCAGCGGGTGCCAGCATCATCACTTTCCATCCGGAAGCCTCTGAACACGTGGACCGCACGCTGCAGCTGATCAAAGAGAACGGCTGCAAGGCGGGCCTGGTGTTTAATCCGGCCACGCCGCTGAGCTATCTCGACTATGTCATGGACAAGCTGGATGTGATTCTGCTGATGTCCGTTAACCCGGGCTTTGGCGGTCAGTCGTTTATCCCCCACACGCTGGATAAGCTGCGTGAGGTGCGCCGTCGTATTGACGAGTCAGGCTACGATATTCGTCTGGAAGTGGACGGCGGTGTGAAAGTGAATAACATTGGTGAAATTGCGGCAGCCGGTGCGGATATGTTTGTTGCCGGTTCAGCCATTTTCGACCAACCGGATTACAAAAAAGTCATTGATGAAATGCGCCGCGAGCTGGCGAAGGTAAGTCATGGATAAATTGCAGGCAATTCGGGGTATCGCATTTGACCTCGACGGCACGCTGGTCGACAGCGCGCCGGGCTTAACGAGCGCCGTAGACCAGGCGCTGTACGCCCTTGAACTCCCCGTTGCGGGGGAAGAGCGCGTGGTAACGTGGATTGGCAACGGTGCCGATGTTCTGATGGAGCGCGCGTTGACGTGGGCGCGTCAGGAGCGCGCGTCGCAGCGTTCCGCGCAGGGTAAACCGAGCGTTGACCACGCTGACATCCCTAAGGATGAGCAGCTGCGGATTCTGCGCAAACTGTTCGATCGTTTCTACGAAGAGACCGTCGAGGAGGGCAGCTTCCTGTTCCCGGACGTTCAGGAAACGCTGAGCGCGCTGCACGCGAAGGGCATTCCGCTGGGGCTGGTGACCAACAAACCGACGCCGTTTGTTGCGCCTCTGCTGGAAGCGCTGGATATCGCTAAGTATTTCTCCGTGATTGTGGGCGGTGACGACGTGCAGAACAAAAAGCCGCATCCGGAACCGCTGTTGCTGGTGGCAGGAAAATTATCCTTAACCCCTGCGGAGCTGCTCTTTGTTGGGGATTCGCGCAATGATATTCTGGCTGCCCGAGCGGCAGGGTGTCCTTCCGTCGGATTAACCTATGGCTACAACTACGGTGAAGCCATCACGCTAAGTGAGCCGGATGTGGTCTTCGACCACTTCAAAGATTTGTTGCCCGCCCTCGGGCTTTCGCACAGTGAACATCAGGAATTGAATAATGACTAAGCCCATCGTTTTTAGTGGCGCACAGCCTTCAGGTGAATTGACCATTGGTAACTACATGGGTGCGTTACGTCAGTGGGTCAGCATGCAGGATGAGTACCATTGCATTTACTGCATCGTCGATCTCCACGCGATTACCGCGCGTCAGGATCCTGAGAAGCTGCGTAAAGCCACCCTGGATACGCTGGCGCTGTACCTGGCCTGCGGCATCGATCCTGAGAAGAGCACCATTTTCGTTCAGTCTCACGTGCCGGAGCACGCGCAGCTGGGCTGGGCGCTGAACTGCTACACCTATTTCGGCGAGCTGAGCCGCATGACGCAGTTCAAGGATAAATCCGCACGCTACTCTGAAAACATCAATGCCGGTCTGTTCGACTATCCGGTGCTGATGGCGGCAGACATCCTGCTGTATCAAACCAACCAGGTGCCGGTGGGTGAAGACCAGAAGCAGCATCTGGAGCTGAGCCGCGATATCGCCCAGCGCTTTAACGCGATTTACGGCGATGTGTTCAAAGTGCCAGAGCCGTTTATTCCGAAGTCCGGCGCGCGCGTGATGTCGCTGCTGGAGCCGACCAAGAAGATGTCCAAGTCTGACGATAACCGCAACAACGTTATCGGCCTGCTGGAAGATCCGAAATCCGTCGTCAAAAAGCTCAAGCGCGCGGTCACCGACTCTGACGAGCCGCCTGTGGTGCGCTACGACGTGCAGAACAAAGCGGGCGTTTCCAACCTGCTGGATATCCTCTCCGGCGTGACTGGCCAGAGCATTCCTGAACTGGAAAAACACTTCGAAGGCAAGATGTACGGCCACCTGAAAGGTGAAGTGGCAGACGCCGTTTCCGGTATGCTGACCGAGCTGCAGGAGCGTTATCACCGCTACCGTAACGACGAAGCTTTCCTGCAGAAGGTGATGAAAGACGGCGCGGAAAAAGCCAGCGCGCGTGCGTCCGAAACCCTGAAAGCGGTGTACGAAGCGATTGGGTTTGTGGGTAAACCGTAGGTAAAAGCAAAACGGTAACCACGTTACCGTTTTTAGGGTTTGTTCCCTCTGCCTGTGGGAGAGGGTCAGGGTGAAGGCATCAGACCGCACTTCCCTAAACTAAAAAACCGGGAAATCCCGGTTTTTTTACGCCTGAAAATCGCTTACTGCTGCGCCGCCGGGCCGCAACCGCCGATGATCTTCGAAATGGAGATCGCCGGGTGCAGCAGGTAATCGTAGCTGCAATTATTTTTGGTGTTCTGTACATGACCGGTGCAGGCAGTCAGAGTCGATAACAGGCCAACCAGAACGGCGGCTTTTGCCAGTTTGAACATACGCATTCCTTGTCTTAAAAACGAAAGTTGGATGTAACTCAAGGGAATAAAGGGAGAAATTCCACTTCGGGGCGGTATGTTATCGACAGCGGTAAGAGGGGAGTAGTCCACATAAGGACTACTCCGCAAAGGAAGAATATGCGTTAGTGATTTGAGAACCAGTTCAGCTTATCGCGCAGCTCAACCACGCGACCCACCACAATCAGCGCCGGGCTTTCGACCTGCTGCGCCAGTTCACCGAGCTGCGTCAGTACGCCATCCACCACGCGTTGCTTGATGGACGTACCGTTTTCCACCAGCGCAACCGGCATATCAGCCTCCATGCCGTGCTCCAGCAGCTTCGCCTGAATCGTAGCGGCCTGGTTTAGCCCCATGTAGAAGACCAGCGTCTGCTTTTCCGCGGCCAGGTTATGCCAGTCCAGCTCGCAGCCGGTTTTCAGATGGCCCGTTACCAGACGCACGCTCTGGGCATAGTCACGGTGGGTCAGCGGAATGCCAGAGTAAGCTGAGCAGCCGGATGCCGCCGTAATGCCCGGCACCACGGAGAACGGAATGCCCGCGTCACACAGGGTTTCCAGCTCCTCGCCGCCGCGACCAAAGATAAAAGGATCGCCACCCTTAAGGCGCACCACGCGCTTACCTTTCTGCGCCTCGCGCAGCAGGATCTGGTTAATCTCCTCCTGCGGAACGCAGTGATAGCCCGCCCGTTTGCCTACGAAGACGCGGTCGGCATCGCGGCGTACCAGGTTCATGATGTCATCAGAGACCAGGCGATCGTAAACCACGGTATCGGCCTGCTGGATCTGCTGTAGCCCTTTCAGCGTCAGCAAGCCTGCATCGCCGGGGCCTGCGCCCACCAGCACCACTTCGCCGCGATGGTCCAGCGGCTCGCTCAGCAGCTGTTCGGTCGTCTCTTCAACGGCTTTGGTGTCCTGATTCGCCAGCGACTGCGCCAGCCTGTCGTTCACAAAGAATTTTTCCCAGAAGCGACGGCGCTCGCCAACGGTCGAGAAGGTTTGCTTCACGCGGGAGCGGAGCTGCCCGGCGTAATGGGCAATCTGACCAAGGTGCTGCGGCAGCACGGCCTCCAGCTTTTCCCGCAGCAGGCGGGCGAGAACCGGCGAGCGTCCGCCGGACGATACCGCAATCATCAGCGGCGAGCGGTCGATAATCGACGGCATGATAAAGCTGGCCTCTTTCGGCGCATCCACCACGTTACAGAAGATTCGGCGCACTTCGCAGGCGTCGCTGACGCGCTGGTTCACTTCATCATCATCCGTCGCGGCAATCGTCAGCCAGCAGGTATCGAGCAGAGATTCATTAAACTCACCCTGTTCCAGCGTGAGCATCCCTTCCTGGGCCCAGACCTCAAACTGTGGGGCGAAGGTGAGGGCGTTGACGGTGAGCCGGGCGCCAGCCTCTAACAGCAGGCGCGCTTTGCGTTCAGCCACGTCGCCGCCGCCCACGAGAAGGCAGTCGCGGTTGCGTAATTGACAGAAAATCGGCAGGTGATCCACGACGTTACCTCGCAGCTTTCATGGAGGGGGTAAGAATTGACGTCAGGATAACAGCAGGAATCGTACAAAACATACGGTTTTTCCTGCCGTTACCCATAAGGGGTCATAAGCTTTTCGTATTGAAAAGGCGGAGGATTAGCCTTTCAGCTGCACCTTGCCGTCCTTCACGCGGACATCATAGTGCTTCACTGAATGACTCTCATCTTCCATGCAGTATCCGTCGCTTAAGCGGAAACGCTGCTTTTTCAGCGGGCTGGCGACCCACAGTTCGCCCTGATGCTCGGCAATCAGTCCGCGGGAGAGCACGCTGGCCTCGAAGAACGGGTCGATATTGCTGATGGCAAAAACCTGTTCATCGTGGCGAGGGCGGAAAATCGCAACCTGCTCGCTTCCCAGCAGCGCGCATACGCCGGTGGCCGGGATGATGTCGTTAATATCGCAAATGTTTATCCACTGGCTCATGCGTTTTCCTCCACCAGCGTGACCGGAATTCGTTCATACGGTGTCGCCGGACGATGCTGTTCACGCTCCGGCACAACCTGTACGTTCGGGTCGCGCTGGGCGCTGTTGATGAAGTGTTTGAAGCGCGTCTGCGCCGCCGGGGTGTCGACGGTTTCAGTCCACTCGCAGATCACCGCCTCGCGCAGGCGCGCCATCTCCGCTTCCAGATGTTCGTTCAGACCCAGCTTGTCGTCGATGATCACCGATTTCAGGTAATCGATGCCGCCTTCCAGATTATCGAGCCAGGAGGCGGTACGGGTCAGCTTATCGGCGGTGCGGATATAGAACATCATGAAGCGGTCGAGATACTGAATCAGCGTATCGCGATCGAGATCCGCCGCCAGCAGGTCCGCGTGGCGTGGCTTCATCCCGCCGTTGCCGCAGACGTACAGGTTCCAGCCTTTCTCGGTGGCGATGATACCCACGTCTTTACCCTGCGCTTCCGCACATTCGCGGGTACAGCCGGAGACGCCAAACTTCATTTTGTGCGGGGTGCGGATGCCTTTGTAGCGGTTTTCCAGCTCCACGCCGAAGCCCACGCTGTCGCCCACGCCGTAGCGGCACCAGGTGCTGCCCACGCAGGTTTTCGCCATGCGCAGCGCTTTGGCATACGCGTGACCGGTTTCGAAGCCGGCTTCAATCAGCTGACGCCAGATTTCCGGCAGATCGTCTTTCTGCGCGCCAAACAGGCCGATACGCTGGGAGCCGGTGATTTTGGTGTACAGGTTAAATTCACGGGCGATACGGCCCACGGCGACCAGCCCTTCCGGCGTGATTTCGCCCCCAGCGGAACGCGGGATCACGGAGTAGGTACCGTCTTTCTGGATGTTCGCCAGGAAGTTATCGTTGGTGTCCTGCAGCGGCGTATGCTCGGGCTTGAGCACGTACTCGTTCCAGCAGGAGGCCAGCAGGGAGCCGACGGTCGGTTTACACACTTCGCAGCCGTAGCCCTGACCGTGCTTCGCCAGCAGCTCGTCAAAGGACTTAATGCCCTCCACGCGGATCAGGTGGTACAGCTCCTGGCGAGAATACGCGAAGTGCTCGCACAGGTTGTTGTTCACTTCGATGCCCTGTTTTGCCAGCTCGGCGTTCAGCACCTGAGTGACCAGCGGAATACAGCCGCCGCAGCCGGTACCGGCTTTGGTTTCCGCTTTCAGCGCCGCCACGGTGTGGCAGCCTTTGTTGATGGCGGAGATCAGCATGCCTTTGGTGACGTCGAAGCAGGAGCAAATTTGCGCGCTGTCCGGCAGTTTATCCACGCCGATAGACGGCTTGCCGCTGGACGCGTGCGCCGGGAGGATCAGCGCGTCCGGGTTTTCCGGCAGCTCGATGGCGTTCAGCACCATCTGCAGCAGGTTGCCGAAGTCGCTGGTGTCGCCCACCAGCACCGCACCGAGCAGAGTTTTGTTGTCCTGGCTAACGATGAGGCGTTTGTAGACTTCTTTGCTTTCGTCGAGATAGACATAGCTGCGAGCGCCGGGCGTGCGGCCATGCGCATCGCCAATGCCTCCCACGTCCACGCCCAGCAGCTTCAGCTTGGCGCTCATGTCTGCACCGGTAAACGCGTTTTCGCTGCCGAGGATATGGTCCACGGCGACCTGCGCCATTTTGTAGCCCGGCGCTACCAGACCGTAGACGCGGTTATTCCAGCTGGCGCATTCGCCAATCGCGTAGATATCCGGATCGGAGGTCTGGCAGGTGTCGTTGATCATGATCCCGCCGCGCTGCGCCACGGCCAGACCGCACTGGGTCGCCAGCTTGTCGCGCGGACGAATACCGGTGGAGAAGACGATGAAGTCCACTTCCAGCTCGCTGCCGTCGGCAAAGCGCATGGTTTTGCGCGCTTCAGTCCCTTCCTGAACGATCTCTTTGGTGTTCTTGCTGGTGTGAACCTTCACGCCCATGCTTTCGATTTTACGACGCAGCTGGTCACCGCCCATGTGGTCGAGCTGTTCGGCCATCAGCATCGGGGCAAATTCGATGACGTGGGTTTCAACGCCAAGGTTTTTCAGCGCGCCTGCCGCTTCCAGACCCAGCAGACCGCCGCCGACGACCGCGCCGCGACGGCTGCGACGGGCGCAGGATTCGATGGCGTTGAGGTCTTCAATGGTACGGTAGACGAAGCAATCCTGAGTTTCCGAGCCTTTGATCGGCGGGATCCACGGATAGGAGCCCGTCGCCATGATCAGCTTGTCGTAAAAAACCGTACGCCCGGCGCTGGAGTGGATCACTTTTTCCTGACGATTGATGGTGATAGCGCGTTCGCCCACCAGCACTTTTACGCCATGCTTCTCGTAGAAACCTTCGCGCACCAGAGAGAGCTCTTCGGCGGTATGATGGGAGAAGTAGGAAGACAGGTGTACACGGTCGTACGCCTTGCGGGGTTCTTCACAGAACACGGTAATATCGAACTGCTCAGCATCGGCCTTATCGAGAAGATCCTCAATAAAGCGGTGGCCGACCATGCCGTTACCGATGATAGCGAGTCTGACTTTGCTCATTATTGCCTCGATTTCTTTTCTATTATTGCCTACCTTAACGATTCAGCAGGGGCGCTTATTGATGCAAATCAAATACGTCTTCGCCTACTCCTTAGGTGGTATATGACTGATTTGTCAGGATTTTTATAAGTAGCGGAAATCGCAGGCTTTTCGCGCTCGTTGAATTTGTGTACAAATCAGGGGCAGTTTTGCCAAAATCGATACGCCTGAATATCAGCGGCGTTTTTTAGGGGAAGGGTATGTCTACAGCACCGTTATGGCTTGTTCAGAATGTGCGTTTACCGGGTCAGGAAGGGCTGTGGCAGCTCGCCATTGAGAACGGGCGATTTGGTGACATCACCCCGATGGACGACACCCACGCCGAAAGTTATGAAGTATTGAACGCGCGCGGCGGGCTTGCGATCCCGCCGTTCATTGAGCCGCATATCCATCTTGATACGACCCAGACGGCGGGTGAGCCGAACTGGAACCAGTCCGGCACGCTTTTCGAAGGCATTGAGCGCTGGGCGGAACGCAAGGCGTTGCTCAGCCATGAGGATGTTAAAGCGCGCGCCTGGAAAACGCTGAAGTGGCAAATTGCCAACGGCATCCAGTTTGTCCGCACCCATGTGGATGTCTCTGACCCGACGCTCACCGCCCTGAAGGCGATGCTGGAGGTGAAGCAGGAGGTTGCCCCGTGGGTAACGCTGCAAATCGTCGCGTTCCCGCAGGAAGGTATCCTCTCTTACCCGAATGGCGCGGCGCTGCTGGAAGAGGCGTTAAGGCTGGGCGCCGACGTGGTGGGGGCGATCCCGCACTTCGAGTTCACCCGCGAGTATGGCGTACAGTCGCTGCATATCGCTTTTGAACTGGCGAAGAAGTATGACCGTCCGCTGGATATCCACTGCGATGAAATCGACGACGAGCAGTCGCGGTTTGTCGAGACGGTGGCAGCGCTGGCCTATGAGGCCGGCATCGGCCCGCGCGTGACGGCCAGCCACACCACCGCCATGCACTCCTACAACGGCGCTTACACCTCGCGGCTGTTCCGTCTGCTGAAAATGTCGGGAATTAACTTCGTCGCTAACCCGCTGGTCAATATTCATCTGCAGGGGCGCTTTGATGACTATCCGAAGCGCCGCGGCATCACCCGGGTGAAAGAGTTACAGGAAGCGGGCATTAACGTCTGCTTCGGTCATGACGACGTCTTCGACCCGTGGTACCCGCTCGGCATCGGCAACATGCTGCAGGTGCTGCATATGGGGCTGCACGTCTGTCAGATGATGGGCTATCCGCAAATCGACAGCGGCCTGAATCTCATCACCCATAACAGCGCCCGTACCTTCGGCCTGAGCGATTACGGCATTAAGACAGGTAACCCGGCGAACCTGATTATTCTGCCTGCCGAGAGCGGGTTTGAAGCGGTGCGCTGCCAGGTGCCGGTGCGCTGGTCGATTCGTCAGGGACGGGTGATCGCCACGACGCAGCTGGCGCAGACGTGGATCCAGATGGATATCGGAGGAGAAGAGGTAAGCTTTGCCAGAAACAGCCCCTCTGCCGAGCGCAAAGGGGCGTAGGGGTTAGTGAGACGCTGCTGCCGCGTTGTGCTGGCGGTGGCGGGTCACGAAGCCCAGGATGAAGCACATGATGAACACCACGGCATACAGACCGTTGGCGGTGTGCAGCGCCGCCAGCGGACCGCTGTGGGCGACGATCGGGCCGGTGACCACGAAGGTCAGCATGGTGCCGATGGTGCCGCAGGTCAGGACGAAGTTAACCAGCTTCGGCGAGGCCACTTTGGTCTGCAGAGAGCCCAGGGTGATGATCGAGGTATAAATGGCGCTGGAGAAGAAGCCCAGGGTCAGAATGAACCACGGCATATGCTCCGGTGAACCGTTGATGAACAGGTACATCAGCACGGTCGCCAGCCCGGCCAGCACGGTCAGAATGCGCTGAAGGTCGAAGAAGCGCAGGATGAAGCTAAACGCCCACATGCCAAACATGTAAGACATCCAGAAATCGCTCACCAGTTTACCCGCGTCGTTCAGGCTCATGCCCAGACCTTTGGCGTACTCCGGTACCCAGGAGATAAAGCCCAGCTGGCCCAGAATGTAGCACAGGGCGGCAACGGAGAGGAACAGCACGCCGATGCCCCATTTTTCTTTCGCAACGGGCTCGGCGGTGGTTTGCGCTTTCTTGCCCAGCACCGGGAATTCACAGCCGAAGGTCAGAATAAAGATCGCCACGTAGACCAGGCCGATGCAGGCATAGACCCAGTACCACTCGATGCTGCGCGCCAGCAGAACGGCCGCGACCATCGGGAAAATCATTCCGGCCATGCTGAAGAAGGAGTCGGTAAACAGCAGACGCGCGCCGCGCTGGCGGCCTTCATACATGTGGGTAATGAGGAACGTACCGATCGACATGGTGATCCCGCTCACCAGACCGAGCACGAACATGGCGGCGGAGAACAGGGCGATGCTGTGGCTCAGCATCAGGCCCGCCACGGCGGCGACCATCAGCACAAAGCCAAAACGCAGCTGGGTTTTCAGCGGGACGATTTCCATCAGCCAGGCATTCAGGAAGATAGAGATCAGGATCCCCGCGTTGAGGAAGGTGAAGGTGTTACTCATGCTGGAAACGGGCAGCTGGAAGTAGTCTGCGATATTCCCCATCACCATCCCGGTGACGATCACCAACGCGCCGGTCAGAGCGTAGGAGAAGAAGCTGATCCATGTGAGCTTGATGCGATTGCTGTTAGTCATGTCTGGCCTGTTCAGAAAAAGAAAAGCGCCCAGGAGGGCGCTGAGAGCGGGCAGATTTTAGACATTAAAGTGATCTATTCATATCTTTTAAGAGAAATTAGAACTTCATTGCATGTTTTTGTGTGATCTCGATCACACAAAATGGCGCCAAAGCCAACCGTTTGCGCGGTTACAACTGTTTCAATTTCGTAAAATTAGGTAAAAGGCTGGTCTCCGTTCATACTGCTCTTTAGAATCAAGCCATTCGCTTTTTATACTGCGCTTTGTTAAGGAATTCTCATGCTCAAATCAACACTGGCGGCTGTCGCAGCTGTGTTTGCTCTTTCTGCTGTTTCCCCTGCTGCGCTGGCAGCCAAAGGGGACCCTCACGTTCTGCTGACCACCTCCGCCGGGAACATTGAGCTGGAACTGAATAGCCAGAAAGCTCCGGTTTCTGTGAAAAACTTCCTCGACTACGTGAACAGTGGTTTCTATAACAACACCACCTTCCACCGCGTGATCCCAGGCTTTATGGTGCAGGGCGGCGGCTTCAACGAGCAGATGCAGCAGAAACAGCCTAACCCGCCAATCAAAAACGAAGCGGACAACGGCCTGCTGAACAAACGCGGCACCATCTCCATGGCGCGTACCGCAGACAAAGACAGCGCGACCAGCCAGTTCTTCCTGAACGTGGCGGATAACGCCTTCCTCGACCACGGTCAGCGCGACTTTGGCTATGCCGTTTTCGGTAAAATCGTGAAAGGGATGGACGTGGCCGACAAGATTTCTCAGGTGCCTACTCACGACGTCGGTCCGTATCAGAATGTGCCGTCAAAACCGGTGGTTATCCTCTCCGCAAAAGTTCTGCCGTAATTCTTCTGAACGCGGGCTTCTCCTGCCCGCATTCTGTAACCCTCCCTGCGAAAGCGCGTTTTGCTGCTTATACTTGTGGCAAACGGACTATTCAGGGAGGCGTTAAGTGAAAAAGCTCACCGACAAGCAAAAATCCCGTCTCTGGGAACAGCAGCGTAACGTCAATTTACAGGCCAGTTGTCTCCTTGAAAAAGGTAATGGTCCCTCAGAGCCCCATATTGAGACGCTGGAGCTTGGGCCTTCCGCGCCCGGGTTGCCCCATCTGTGCCTTATTCATCGTCATTTGTACCGCAGCGAGATGAAGCGGGCAGGTGAGTTCCGCACTGACGATATTTTTAAGGGTGACATTCCTTTCTGCCATTTCGAATACATCGAGAAGATGGGTAACGAGCTGATGGCGGCGCTGGAAAGCGAAAAGTATCTCGTGGGTCTTGAGAAAGCGGCGTTTGTTGACCGGGTTAGCCACTATTACTGCGAAATCAACATGCTACATCCGTTTATGCGCGGCAACGGTATTGCCCAACGCGTTTTCTTCGAGCAGCTGGCGCTCCACGCGGGCTACTCGCTGGACTGGCGCGATATCGATCCCGACCAGTGGGTGGCGGCTAACCGAAGCGGCGCAACGGGAGATTTAACCGCGCTAAACGCTATCTTTGCCAAAGTAGTGAGCGAAGCGCGGGAATCTGAGTAGAATAGGGCGGCATTTTTTTCGGGAGCCGCCATGATTCTGCTGATTGATAACTACGATTCCTTCACCTGGAACCTTTACCAGTATTTTTGTGAACTGGGTGCAGAGGTGGTTGTCCGCCGTAACGACGAGATCGGACTGGCCGATATCGGGACGCTGGCTCCGCAGAAAATCGTGATTTCTCCTGGGCCGTGTACGCCGTCGGAATCGGGTATTTCTCTGGATGCTATCCAGTACTATGCCGGCAAGCTGCCGATCCTGGGCGTCTGTCTGGGCCATCAGGCGATTGCCCAGGCGTTTGGTGCCACCATCGTGCGCGCCGAGAAAGTGATGCACGGTAAAACCTCTCCGGTCACCCACGCCGGCACCGGGGTATTCACGGGGCTCAATAATCCGCTAACCGTGACGCGCTACCATTCCCTGGTGATTGACCCGTCGACCCTGCCCGACTGCTTTGAGGTGACCGCCTGGAGCGATACGCAGGAGATCATGGGGATTCGCCACCGCGAATGGGACCTCGAAGGCGTGCAGTTCCACCCGGAAAGCATCCTCAGCGAGCAGGGGCACGCGCTGCTGGCAAATTTCCTCAATCGCTGAATATCTGTTGCCTTGCTGTGATTTTTTATGCATATTTTGTGATTATATTTTCACAATAACTGTGACATAAAAATGGATGGTCATGACATGGCAACTGAACAACCAGCAATAACCCGCGCGACATTCGATGAAGTGATCCTGCCGATTTATGCACCGGCTGAGTTTATCCCGGTGAAGGGAAAGGGCAGCCGCGTCTGGGATCAGCAGGGGAAAGAGTATGTGGATTTCGCGGGCGGTATTGCGGTCACGGCGCTGGGTCATTGCCATCCCGCGCTGGTTGAGGCGCTGAAAACCCAGGGCGAAACCCTGTGGCACACCAGCAACGTGTTCACCAACGAACCGGCGCTGCGCCTGGGCCGCAAGATCATTGATGCGACCTTTGCCGAGCGCGTGCTGTTTATGAACTCCGGCACCGAAGCCAACGAAACCGCTTTTAAGCTGGCGCGCTACTACGCAACAACGCGCCACAGCCCGTACAAAACCAAAATCATCGCCTTCCACAATGCCTTCCACGGACGCTCCTTCTTTACCGTCTCCGTTGGCGGCCAGCCAAAGTATTCTGACGGGTTTGGCCCGAAGCCAGCCGATATCGTCCACGTGCCGTTTAACGATCTGCACGCGGTGAAAGCGGTCATGGACGATCACACCTGCGCGGTAGTCGTTGAGCCGATCCAGGGTGAAGGCGGCGTGACGGCGGCAACTCCGGAATTCCTGAAAGGGCTGCGCGAGCTGTGCGACGAACATCAGGCGCTGCTGGTCTTTGATGAAGTGCAGTGCGGGATGGGGCGTACCGGCGATCTGTTCGCGTATATGCACTACGGCGTTACGCCGGACATCCTGACCAGCGCCAAAGCGCTCGGCGGTGGTTTCCCGGTGAGTGCGGTACTGACGACGCAGGAGATCGCCTCCGCGTTCCACGTCGGCTCTCACGGCTCTACCTACGGCGGTAACCCGCTGGCGACCGCCGTGGCGGGCGCTGCATTCGACATTATCAACACGCCGGAGGTGTTGAACGCCGTGAGCGCGAAGCGCGAGCTGTTCGTAAAACACCTGCAAAAGATTGATGAGCAGTACGATGTGTTCAGCGAAATCCGCGGGATGGGGCTGTTGATTGGCGCCGAGCTGAAGCCGCAGTACAAAGGTCGCGCGCGCGACTTCCTGCACGCCGCCGCGCACGAAGGAGTGATGGTGCTCAATGCCGGGCCGGACGTAATGCGCTTTGCGCCGTCGCTGGTGGTAGAAGACAAAGACATCGAAGAGGGGTTAACCCGCTTTGCCTCGGCGGTCGCGAAGATCGTTAAAGGCTAATACTCGGTTCGCTTTAACCGGCGCGTTAACCAAATGCCGTGATGCGGACGCTGACGCCATGCCACCGACGAAATGGTGTGCATGGTGTTCAGATGCCCCAGAACGCGCTGCAAATGCTGCTCCAGCGTGCTCATTGGCCCGTGGGTTAACGTCTCCGGCGCTTCCAGAATGTTTGAGTCGCCCGACTCGCCCGGCGCGTCATACTCCAGACGCTGCTGACACCTCTGCAACGCAATTTCACACGACTGCAAATAGCGCTGCGCCAGATCCGGCGTCAGCATCGTGTGCTCGCGCGCCAGCGTGGTCATGGCGTTAATGTGCTCGACGATAAACTGGCTGTGCGTCACCCAGAGCTTCATGTCTGCCAGATAGTGCGAGTTAAAGCCCGGCTCCTGCATCGCCTGGTTGAGCGAGTTAAACAGGGCGTTGTGCGCCTGGTTGACCTTCATCCGCTGATAGGCCAGCGGGGAGGGCTGCGGGTCGTCGCTCAGGATCAGGCGAATAGCCTGCTGGTCGGCTTCCAGCGCGTCGTGGGCGTTCTGCCTCAGCAGCCCGCTCTGCCACTGCGGCCACAGCCAGACCATTCCGCCAAAGGCAATCAGGCAGCCGATCAGGGTATCAATCAGCCTGGCGACAATAAACTGTTCGCCATTGAGCGTGAGCAGCTGCAGGGTATATACCGCCGTCACCGTAAAGCCCACCATCGCCCAGCCGTAATTTTTGCGGATAATCAGGTAGCTCACCAGCGTGATCGCCAGCATGCCTGCCAGAGTATAGCCTTCCGGCACGTGGAAGTGCAGCGTCACGCCCGCAATGATCAGCCCGGCCATGGTGCCGCCTGCCCGATGCAAAATACGCACCCGCGTGGCGCCGTATCCGTTCTGGGTGACAAACAGCACGGTCATTAAGATCCAGTATGGTTTCGGCAGGTGCAGCGCCATGCCCATCAGGCTGGCGGTACTGAGCATAACGCTAATCCTGGCGGCGTTGCGCAGGGCGGACGATTTAAGGGAAAGATAGCTTTTGAGCGCGGGCAATAACGGAAGCCGTTTTTGCTTATCCGCCATCAGGTCGCGGGGATAAAGCGGGCGCTGCGTGCGCAACACGCGGGCGATGCGGCTGAAGTGCCAGGCGGCAAACTGGCCGACCGGGTTATCGGGATGCTGGCGGGCGATTTTCTCCAGCGCGCCCAGCTGTTTTTCCATGTTAAAGCGCGTGGGGTAGCGGTGATAAAGAATATCGTCAGCCAGCACGCGCAGACGTGCGGACACGGTTTGTGCGTTCCAGCGGATCACCGCTTCGGCGTGGCTGCGCTCGACCAGCTTTTGCACCTCCTGCGGGTGATGAAGGCTTACGGAGATGTGCTCCTGCAGATCCAGCCCGACCTGGAAGGTGCGCAGCAGCCGTTTGTATTCGTGGTTCTTGTTGGCGGCGAGCATATGCAGCTGCTGATAGCACTGGCTTATGAGATCCACCACCTTCTGCTGGCGCGTCAGCAGCGGCGGTAAGGATTTTTCCGGGTCGGTATGCTGGGTGAGCAGGGTATATTTGGCCTCGCAGTAATCCGCAAGCTGCACATAGAGCAGGCTCAGGGATTCACGCAGCGGCTGTTCGCGCCACAGCCAGAACCAAAACCAGTTAAACAGCCCGTACCATAATGTTCCCAGGGCGTAGATCAGCAGCGGCTCCCACACCGGCATGTTCCCGGCGAGGCTCAGCGTGAAAATAGCCGCAATCAGCGAGGCGGGAAGCAGGCGGGCGTGCAGCGAACTGATTTCCGCCGTGACGCCGAGCGTCATCGCCAGCACGGTCAGGATCAGCGGCAGCGGGATATCCCGGGCAAGCAGAAGCTGCACGGCGAGGCTACAGCCGGCAAACAGGCAGCCACCGATAATCAGGCGTTTGAAAAAGCGCTTATGCGGCGTGTCCAGACCGGCGATGTTGCAGCAGGCGGGTACGAGGGAAAACAGCAGGCCTTGCTGAAGATGTCCGAGGATCAGGCCTATGGCCACAGGAAGACACAACACCAGCGTTTGCCGCAGTGCGTAGTTAACTTCCGGGTGATAGATCAGCCTGCGCCACATGGGGAGTAGAGACAAAAACGGCGTGACACCTTGCGATGGCACGCCGTTTAAGCGGAATTAACGCGTTCCGTAGACCACGATGGTTTTACCGTGGGCGGAGATCAGGTTTTGATCTTCCAGCATTTTCAGGATACGGCCCACTGTTTCACGGGAGCAACCGACGATCTGACCAATTTCCTGACGGGTAATTTTAATTTGCATGCCGTCCGGGTGGGTCATAGCGTCTGGCTGTTTCGCCAGGTTCAACAGGGTTTGTGCGATACGTCCGGTAACGTCCAGGAAGGCGAGGTTACCCACTTTCTCTGACGTGACCTGCAGACGGCGCGCCATCTGGGAAGAAAGACGCATCAGGATGTCAGGGTTAACCTGAATCAGCTGACGGAACTTCTTGTAAGAAATTTCAGCCACTTCACATGCTGTCTTTGCACGAACCCAGGCGCTACGTTCCTGGCCCTCTTCAAACAGGCCCAGTTCACCGATGAAATCGCCCTGGTTCAGATAAGAAAGGATCATCTCTTTCCCTTCTTCATCTTTGATCAGCACTGCCACCGAGCCTTTAACGATGTAATACAACGTTTCCGCTTTTTCACCCTGGTGAATCAGCGTGCTCTTCGATGGGTACTTATGAATGTGGCAATGAGACAAGAACCATTCGAGAGTCGGGTCTGTTTGCGGTTTGCCAAGCACCATGCGCTGTTATCCTCTGTTATAAGCTGTCACCAGAGTCATCAGATGCATCCGGACTCTGGGGTTGCAATCGAATTCTTACCCATACCCTGGGAAGTCGGCTACCGTAACGTTTCGCAGCCAGTAAAGTTTGATGTCCTCTGCATACATGTGTAACGTCAATGTATTACTGTAGCATCCAGAGTGTTTTAGCATAGCTTTCGCCGCGTGTCTCCTGGTGTCTCGCTTCAGCATGATGCAGGTCGCCTTCCATTGCGAGAAATGTAACGCACGCGTAATCTGTCACCAAAAATGCAACGTTGGAGTTTAAGAATATGCAAGCGCGCGTGAAATGGGTTGAAGGTTTGACGTTCCTGGGCGAGTCCGCGTCAGGGCACCAGATTTTGATGGACGGTAACTCCGGCGATAAAGCACCCAGCCCAATGGAAATGGTGCTGATGGCGGCAGGCGGATGCAGCGCAATTGACGTGGTGTCGATTCTGCAGAAAGGACGTCATAACGTGACGGATTGTGAGGTTAAACTCACGTCAGAGCGTCGCGAAGAGGCGCCACGCCTGTTCACCCATATTAACCTGCACTTTGTGGTCACCGGTAAAGAGCTGAAAGACGCGGCGGTCTCACGTGCGGTGGACCTGTCTGCGGAGAAGTACTGCTCAGTGGCGTTAATGCTGGAGAAAGCGGTAAAAATCACGCATTCGTATGAAGTGATCGAGGCGTGATTGTTGGGGCATCGTGCGTGTTGATGCTCTCACCCTAACCCTCTCCCACAGGGAGAGGGAACATGCTCACGCGATCTGCTTCCCTTCCATCAGTCGCTCCACCAGCGGCGTCATGATGAGCTCCATCGCCAGCCCCATTTTTCCGCCCGGCACGACTAACGTATTCATGTGCGAAATAAACGAGCCCTGCAGCATTGCCAGCAGCCACGGGTAATCAATGCCTTCGAGATTGCGGAAATGGATCACCACAAAGCTCTCATCCAGCGACGGGATGCTTTTGGCCGCGAACGGGTTGGAGGTGTCCACCGTCGGCACGCGCTGAAAGTTGATATGGGTGCGGGAGAACTGCGGCGTCAGGAAGTTAATGTAATCCTCCATGGAGCGCACCACGGAGTCCATCACCGCCTCTCGCGAATGGCCGCGCTCGCTCATGTCGCGCGTCAGCTTCTGGATCCACTCCAGGTTAACGATAGGGACCACGCCGACCAGCAGATCCACGTGGCGCGCCACGTCGTGTTGAGGGGTGACCACGCCGCCGTGCAATCCTTCGTAAAACAGGACGTCGGTGGGTTCCGGCAGCGGCTGCCACGGGGTAAAGGTTCCCGGCACCTGATTCCAGGGTACGGCTTCATCATAGGTATGCAGATACTTACGGGACTGCCCTTTGCCGCTCTTACCGTACTCTATAAAGGTTTGTTCCAGCAGGCCGAAGTCATTGGCTTCCGGGCCGAAGTAGCTGATGTGTTTACCCGAATCGCGCGCCTTACGAATGGCCATGTCCATCTCCGGACGCGTGTAGCGGTGAAAGCTGTCGCCTTCGACCTCCGCCGCACGGAGATTCAGCTGGGCGAAAATCTTGCGAAATGCGAGGCTGGTGGTGGTGGTTCCCGCACCACTCGACCCCGTAACGGCAATAACCGGATGTCTGGCAGACATAGCAACTCCCTGACTGAAAAGGGTGGAAGATCAGCCGTGAAACGCGTTGCGGGGCATGATATTGACCGTCTCATGCAGTTCTGACCACACCAGCACCACGTCGCCGCTTTTCAGCTGGCGCTTAACATCGTTGACCTTTTGCTCAAGCGAGCGTTCCTGTTCACCATAATCGGTGCCTTCGCGTAATACAAAGCTTTCAATCAGATTATCGAGCGTTTCGGGAGCCAGATCCTGCCAGGGAATAATCATTTTGCACCGTCCAGATAAGGGGTCAGCCAGTCAGGAATACGCGCCTCAAGCCACATTTTCGGGCGGCGCAGCGTGCCGCCGATAAACCCGACGTGGCCGCCATGCTCGGTCAACTGATAGTGAACGTTGTCGGGCAGGAATTCCTGAGCGGGGATCGAGTGATGATCCATAAACGGGTCATCTTTGGCATGAATAATCAACGTTGGCTGCGTGATCTTGCTGAGCAGCGGCATGGCGCTGCACTGACGATAATAGTCAATCGCATCGGCGAAGCCGTGGATTTTCGCGGTGATCAGGTCGTCGAACTCACGGATACGACGCACCTTTTTCAGCTGGCGCAGGCTGACCGGCAGGGTATCCGGGTAGGCCTTCAGCTTACGCGCCGCGTTGGCCTTCAAAAGGTTGAGCAGGTAGCGCTGATAGACGCGGGAAAAGCCCTTATCCATGTGGTAGCTGCACTGCTCGAGCATAAACGGCGCGGAGACAATGACGGCGGCATCCAGCGGGACGCTTTCGCCCTCTTTGGCCAGCAGGCAGGCCAGCATATTACCGCCCAGCGAGTAGCCCACGGCGGCCGTTGGCACGGTGCCATAATTTTCCCGCAGCCAGTGTAAAAACCACGTCCCGTCTTCGGTTTCACCCGAGTGATAAATGCGTTTCTGACGATTCGGTTCGCCGCTGCAGCCGCGAAAATGCATCACCACGCCGAGCCAGCCGCGCGCTTTTGCCGCCTCAATTAGCCCATGCGCATACGGGCTGTGCAGGCTGCCTTCCAGACCGTGGAAAACCACCAGACGCGGCTTATGGCGAGCCTGTTCAGGCGCTTCGCTCCAGGCGAGATCCAGAAAATCACCGTCTGGCAGGTCAAGCCGTTGCCAGTGCGGGGTGAACTGAACCTTGCGGCGGATCAGTCGCGGCAGCATGGTCTGCAAATGGGGATTGGCCACGCCGCGCATAGGCACGAACTCAGTGCTGTCTTCGGCCGCAATGTCGAAGTCTGATGGAATGATTTGGGTCATAAGCGCGATGCTGATTCTTGTCGGAAATTTACGAGACTTTCCGAATTGTACCCCGTTTAAGCTGGATTTCCGAACCCGGTACGGATTCTGTTCTTCAAACGGGGTAAACAGGTCAGTCAGCCTGCAGCATCGCTTCCAGCTGTTCCTGCGCGTCGAGCCACGCCATCTCGCACTCTTCGAGACTGGATTTGGTCTTCGCCTGGGTTTGCAGGCAGTCGGTCAGCTCCGCTTTGCGGCTCTGGTCATACAGGCCGCTATCGCCAAGCTTCTCTTCAACGACAGCCAGCGTGGCGTTGAGTTTTTCCATCTCTTTTTCGAGACGGGTAATCTCTTTACGCAGCGGCTGCGTCTGGGTGCGAAGCTCCGCTTCACGACGCTTCTGGTCTTTACGCGCCTGCGCGCTGTTGGCGTTGTCTTTCGCTGACTCTTCCGGCTGGTTTTCCTGCTTCTGCACGTCCGTCAGCCACTGCTGGTAGTCTTGCAGATCGCCGTCGAACGGTTCAACTTTGCCGCCGTGCACTAAATAGAGATCGTCCGTGGTGGAGCGGATCAGGTGACGATCGTGCGAAACCACCACCAGCGCGCCTTCGAACTCAATCAGCGCTTCGGTCAGCGCCTGGCGCATGTCGAGATCCAGGTGGTTGGTCGGTTCATCGAGCAGCAGCAGGTTCGGGCGCTGCCAGACGATCAGCGCCAGCACCAGGCGGGCCTTTTCGCCGCCGGAGAAGCGCTCGGTGTTTTCAGTCACCTTATCGCCCTGGAAGCCAAAGCCGCCGAGATAGTCGCGCAGCTTCTGCTCCATCTCCTGCGGCGCCAGACGCGCGAGGTGCTGAATCGGCGATTCATCCGCGCGTAAAAATTCCAGCTGATGCTGGGCGAAGTAACCCAGCTTGATGCCCTTCGCGAGGCCGATTTCGCCGCTGACCGGGTTAAGCTCGCCCGCCAGCAGTTTGATCAGCGTCGATTTACCGGCGCCGTTACGCCCCAGCAGGCCGATGCGTGAACCCGGCACCAGGTTGAGCTTGATGGAATCGAGAATAATGCGGTCGGCATAGCCCGCGCTGACTTTCTCCATCTTCAGCAGCGGGTTAGGCAGGCTTTCCGGCTCGCGGAAGCTGAAGTGGAATGGGTTATCCACGTGCGCCGGGGCGATCATCTCCATACGTTCCAGCATCTTGATGCGGCTCTGGGCCTGCTTGGCTTTTGAGGCTTTGGCCTTAAAGCGATCCACAAAGCTCTGCAGGTGCGCCACGCGCTGCTGCTGGCTTTCGTACATGGACTGCTGCTGGGCGAGACGCGTCGCGCGCTGGCGCTCGAAGGAGCTGTAGTTGCCGGTGTACTCGAACATCGTTTGCTGTTCGATATGAATGATTTTATCCACTACCGGGTCAAGGAAGTCGCGGTCGTGGGAGATCAGAATCAGAGTGCCCTGATAGCTCTTGAGCCACTTCTCCAGCCAAATAACCGCATCGAGATCGAGGTGGTTGGTCGGTTCGTCAAGCAACAGCAGGTCAGAGCGGCAGATCAGCGCCTGCGCCAGGTTGAGGCGCATACGCCAGCCGCCGGAGAAGTCGCTGACCGGGCGTTCCAGCTGTTCGTTGCTGAAGCCGAGACCGTGCAGCAGGCTGGAGGCGCGGGAGCGAATGGTCCACGCGTCGATGGCGTCCAGCTTGCCGTGAACGGTGGCGATGGCGTGACCGTCGTTGCGCTCGTTAGCAGAATGAAGTTCCGCTTCGAGCTTGCGGTATTCACGGTCGCCGTCGATAACATAGTCGAGTGCCGGTTCGCTCAGCGCCGGCGTCTCCTGGTTTACCCAGGCGAGCTGCCAGTTTCCCGGGAAGGTGAAGTTACCGCCATCCGCGCTAATCTCGTTTTTCAGCAGCGCCAGCAGGGTGGATTTACCGCAGCCGTTTTTACCGACCAGACCCACTTTTTGGCCCGGGTTGATGGTAGCAGTGGCGTTATCCAGCAGGACGCGCACGCCGCGACGAATTTGTAACGAGGAGAAAACAATCATAGAAGCGCCGTATGTTCCGACTATGTTAATTTGTCATTATGATAATGTAAGGTGTGGGCCATTTTCCGCACCGGGCCGCCATGGTAGCCCAAAACAGCGACGATACACAAAAACAGAAACAAGACCGGGAGGGGAATGATGTCTCAGACAGCAAAAGTGCTGCTGCTGTATGCCCATCCGGAATCTCAGGACTCGGTGGCAAACCGGGTGCTGCTTAAGCCGGCCACACAGCTTAGTAACGTAACGGTGCACGATCTCTACGCGCACTATCCTGATTTCTTTATTGATATCCCTTACGAGCAGGAACTGCTGCGTCAGCATGACGTGATTGTGTTCCAGCATCCGCTTTATACCTATAGCTGTCCGGCGCTGCTGAAAGAGTGGCTGGACCGAGTGCTGAGCCGGGGCTTCTCCAGCGGGGTGGGGGGCAACCAGCTGGCGGGAAAGTACTGGCGTAGCGTGATTACGACCGGTGAACCCGAAAGCGCTTACCGCCACGACGGGCTGAACCGTTATCCGATGAGCGACATCCTGCGGCCATTCGAGCTGACGGCGGCCATGTGCCGTATGCACTGGATGAGCCCGATTATTGTCTACTGGGCGCGGCGTCAGGATCCGAAAGAGCTGGCAAGCCACGCCAGAGCCTATGGTGAATGGCTGGCGTCACCCATTCCGGCAGGAGGTCGTTAATGGAAGGATCGAATTTGCTCCTCGCCGGGGTGCTGTTTTTATTTGCGGCCGTCGTCGCGGTGCCGCTTGCTGCACGGATTGGTATCGGCGCGGTGCTGGGGTATCTGCTGGCGGGGATCGCGATTGGCCCCTGGGGGCTGGGATTCATCAGCGATGTCGATGAGATTCTCCATTTCTCCGAGCTGGGCGTGGTGTTCCTGATGTTCATCATCGGCCTGGAGCTGAATCCTTCGAAATTGTGGCAGCTCCGACGCTCTATCTTTGGCGTGGGCGCCGCGCAGGTGTTGTTCAGCGCCGCGATCCTGGGTGGCCTGTTAATGCTGACCAACTTTTCATGGCAGGCGGCGGTGATTGGCGGGATAGGCCTTGCGATGTCGTCAACGGCGATGGCGCTGCAGCTGATGCGCGATAAGGGGATGAATCGCAACGAAGCCGGTCAGCTGGGCTTTTCGGTGCTGCTGTTCCAGGATTTGGCGGTGATCCCGGCGCTGGCGCTTGTGCCGCTGCTGGCGGGGTCCGGGGACGATCACTTCGACTGGGCTAAAATCGCCATGAAGGTGCTGGCCTTCGCGGGCATGCTGATTGGCGGTCGTTTCCTGTTACGTCCCGTGTTCCGCTTTATTGCCGCGTCGGGCGTTCGCGAGGTGTTTACCGCCGCGACGCTGCTGCTGGTGCTGGGATCGGCGTTGTTTATGGACGCGCTGGGGCTGTCGATGGCGCTCGGGACCTTTATCGCCGGGGTGCTGCTGGCGGAGAGCGAGTATCGGCACGAGCTGGAAATTGCCATCGATCCCTTCAAAGGGCTGCTGTTAGGCCTGTTCTTTATTTCGGTGGGGATGGCGCTTAACCTCGGTGTGCTCTATACCCATCTGCTGTGGGTGGTCGTGAGCGTCGCCATCCTGGTGGCGGTGAAGATGCTGGTGCTGTACGTGATGTCACGTATCTACGGGCTGCGCAGTTCGGAACGCATGCAGTTTGCCAGCGTGTTGAGCCAGGGAGGCGAGTTCGCGTTTGTGCTGTTCTCCACCGCATCCTCCCAGAAGCTGTTTAAAGACGATCAGATGGCGCTTTTGCTGGTGACGGTCACGCTGTCTATGATGACCACGCCGCTGCTGATGAAGCTGGTGGATAAACTGCTGTCGCGTCGCCTGAATCCAACTGACGATGAAGACGAAGCGCCGTGGGTGGAAGACGACAAGCCGCAGGTGATTGTGGTGGGCTTTGGCCGTTTCGGACAGGTTATCGGGCGTTTGCTGATGGCGAACAAAATGCGCATTACGGTACTGGAACGGGATATCAGCGCGGTCAACCTGATGCGTAAATATGGCTACAAGGTTTACTACGGCGACGCGACCCAGCTCGAGCTGCTGCGCTCGGCGGGGGCCGAAGCGGCAGAGTCCATCGTAATTACCTGTAACGATCCGGAAGACACGATGAAGCTGGTGGAGCTGTGCCAGCAGCATTTCCCGCATCTGCATATTCTGGCGCGTGCGCGGGGACGTGTTGAAGCTCACGAATTGTTGCAGGCGGGTGTGAAACACTTCTCCCGTGAGACGTTCTCCAGTGCGCTGGAGCTGGGTCGTAAGGCGCTGATCTCGCTCGGCATGCATCCGCATCAGGCGCAGCGCGCCCAGATGCACTTCCGCCGGCTGGATATGCGGATGTTGCGCGAGCTGATGCCGGTACATACCGATACGGCGCAGATCTCCCGCGTGCGGGAAGCGCGTCGCGAGCTGGAGGAGATCTTCCAGCGAGAGATGCAACAGGAACGACGCCAGCTTGATGGCTGGGATGAATTTGAATAAAGGGTAACGAAAGATGGCTGTACGTAAACGCTTTATCGCGGGTGCAAAATGCCCGACCTGCCAGGCGCAAGATACCCTGGCGATGTGGCGGGAAAATAATGTTGATGTTGTTGAGTGTGTTAAGTGCGGTCACCAGATGCGTGAGGCCGATAAAGAGGCCCGCGATCACGTTCGCAAAGAAGAGCAAGTTATCGGGATTTTTCATCCGGACTAGCGATATGCCCTGAGTTTTTTTAAGCTAAAGGGTACACGGGTGCAGATTTCCGCTACAATCTGCGCCAGCAATTTTCCCACGCTCAGGAGATATCATGAAAGTAGCAAAAGACCTGGTGGTCAGCCTGGCCTATCAGGTACGTACAGAAGACGGTGTGTTGGTTGATGAGTCTCCGGTGAGTGCGCCGCTTGACTACCTGCATGGTCACGGTTCCCTGATTTCTGGCCTGGAAAACGCGCTGGAAGGTCATGAAGTTGGCGACAAATTTGACGTTGCTGTAGGCGCGAACGACGCTTACGGTCAGTATGACGACAATCTGGTTCAGCGCGTTCCTAAAGACGTGTTCATGGGCGTTGACGAACTGCAGGTTGGCATGCGCTTCCTGGCTGAAACTGACCAGGGTCCGGTTCCTGTTGAAATCACCGAAGTGGAAGATGACCACGTCGTGGTTGACGGTAACCACATGCTGGCTGGCCAGAACCTGAAGTTCAACGTAGAAGTTGTTGCGATCCGTGAAGCGACCGAAGAAGAGCTGGCTCATGGCCACGTTCACGGTGCACACGGTCACGACCATGACCACGATCACGGCCACGACGGCTGCTGCGGTGGTCACGGCCACGATCACGACCATGGTCACGACCACGGTAAAGGTGGTTGCGGTAACGGCGGCTGCGGCTGCCACTAATACCCGTCGTCTTTCAAGTCGCAGGTGCGTTGGCTGCGCTTTCAAACCCCTGTCACATAGTTATCTATGCTCCCGGGGATTTTCAAGCTTGCCGCCTTCCTGCGACTCGAAATCCATAGGGTATTTGGTATGTAGGCCCGGTAAGCTTCGCGCCACCGGGCACAAAAAAAGCGGGATTATCCCGCTTTTTTTACGCCTCAATAATGAGGAGGTGGCGTCTCTTCTGACTGAGAGGCAATGTTTGACGGCTGTGTAGCCTTCAGCTTTTCCGTCAGCAGGCGCATATGATCCCGCAGTTTTGCCATTTCGAGCTCATGTGCGGTCACGGTCTGGTTTAGCTCTTCGATGGTGATGTCCTGAAAAGCCAGGCGGCTTTCCAGCTCAGCCATTCTCGCTTCTATTGCTGTATCCTTCATCATTCACCTCGTTTGTTTCAGATTCGCCATAATGGCCCTGCGGCGGCGCAGTTTAACTGAGTTTATCCTTAAGTACAGTCTGCATCCCTTTGGCAGGAAACTTATTTAAACAAAAATAGTCTGAAAAGTGGCGAGAATTGGAAGTGTCTGTCTGTAGATTTCTTCCGCAACGTTTTATAGTACGTAACTCATTTACGTTTAACGCTGGGGTGAGAGTCCCCAGGCCCTGGAGATATGGATGAAATCACTGTTTAAAGTAACGCTGCTGGCGACGACGATGGCTGTTGCGCTGAACGCGCCGCTGTCATTCGCTGCTGATACTGCTGCGAAGCCTGCTGCCACTGCAGACAGCAAAGCGGCGTTCAAAAATGACGACCAGAAATCCGCCTATGCACTGGGCGCATCTCTGGGTCGCTACATGGAAAACTCTCTGAAAGAACAAGAAAAACTGGGCATCAAACTGGATAAAGCTCAGCTGATCGCGGGCGTTCAGGACGCATTTGCAGATAAGAGCAAGCTGTCTGACCAGGAAATTGAACAGACTCTGCAGGCGTTCGAAGCGCGCGTGAAGGGTGCCGCGCAGACCAAGATGGACGCGGACGCTAAAGACAACGAAGCGAAAGGTAAAGCCTACCGCGACACCTTTGCCAAAGAGAAAGGTGTGAAAACCTCTTCTACTGGCCTGGTGTACAAAGTTGAGAAAGAAGGCACCGGCGATGCGCCTAAAGACAGCGACACCGTTGTTGTGAACTACAAAGGTACGCTGATCGACGGTAAAGAGTTCGATAACTCTTACACCCGCGGTGAGCCGCTCTCCTTCCGTCTGGATGGTGTGATCCCGGGCTGGACTGAAGGCCTGAAAAACATCAAGAAAGGCGGCAAGATCAAGATGGTTATCCCACCGGATCTGGCCTATGGCAAAACCGGCGTTCCGGGTATCCCTGCTAACTCTACGCTGGTCTTTGACGTAGAGCTGCTGGATATCAAACCGGCACCGAAAGCGGATGCGAAAGCAGACGCACCGGCTGACGATAAAGCCGCTGCTGCTAAGAAGTAATGTTGAAAAAAAAACCGCCGCCTTTAAGGCGGCGGTTTTTTTATTGTGGGGCAGATATAATTAACACTGGAAAGCGCTACGCACGCTGTATTAATTTAGTTGTCCGTGTAGATAATGAGCCTGCCCTGAAAACCTAACGACAGGCTCCTGAAAAGGAGTGTTTTTTTCATGTCCAGGTCGCTTTTAACCAACGAAACCAGTGAACTTGATTTGCTGGATCAACGTCCTTTCGATCAGACCGACTTCGATATTCTGAAATCCTACGAAGCGGTAGTGGACGGGTTAGCGATGCTCATTGGCTCCCACTGCGAAATCGTATTGCACTCCCTGCAAGATCTGAAGTGTTCCGCCATCCGCATTGCGAATGGTGAGCATACTGGCCGTAAAATTGGTTCGCCAATTACCGACCTTGCATTGCGTATGCTGCATGACATGACCGGCGCGGACAGCAGCGTCTCCAAATGCTATTTCACCCGCGCCAAAAGCGGCGTGCTGATGAAATCAGAAACCATCGCGATTCGAAACCGCGAGCATCGTGTTATTGGGCTGCTGTGCATCAACATGAACCTTGATGTGCCATTCTCGCAAATCATGAGCACCTTTATTCCACCAGAAACGCCGGATGTTGGCTCTTCTGTTAACTTTGCCTCCTCTGTTGAAGATCTGGTGACGCAGACGCTTGAGTTTACGATTGAAGAGGTGAATGCCGATCGCAACGTCTCGAACAACGCCAAGAATCGTCAGATCGTGCTCAATCTTTATGAAAAAGGGATTTTTGATATTAAAGACGCCATCAACCAGGTGGCCGATCGTCTGAACATCTCCAAGCACACGGTCTACCTCTACATTCGCCAGTTCAAAAGCGGCGATTTCCTGGGACAAGACAAGTAATGCGTTTTGCGTTAATGGTGACAGGCCCGGCGTACGGTACTCAGCAGGCCAGCAGCGCGCTGCAGTTTGCGCATGCGCTACTGGCGGCCGGACACGAGCTGGCGAGCGTCTTCTTCTATCGGGAAGGGGTGTATAACGCGAATCAGTTTACGTCACCGGCGAGCGACGAGTTCGATCTGGTGCGTTCCTGGCAGGCATTAAACGAAAAGCAGGGCGTAGAACTGCACATCTGCGTGGCGGCGGCACTGCGCCGCGGCGTGACTGATGCAACCGAAGCCGCGCGTCTTGGTTTATCGGGTTCTAACCTGCAGCCCGGCTTTTCGTTGAGTGGCCTGGGTGCACTGGCACAGGCGGCATTGACCTGCGACAGAGTGGTGCAATTCTGATGAAGCGTGTCGCGTTTGTTTTTTCCTCCGCACCGCACGGCAATGCGTCAGGCAGAGAAGGGCTGGATGCGCTGCTCGCGACCTCAGCATTGACCGAAGATATCGGTGTCTTCTTTTTGGGCGACGGCGTATTTCAGCTTCTGGCGGGGCAACAGCCTCAGGCCATTCTGGCGCGTGATTACATCGCAACGTTCAAAGTGTTACCGCTTTACGATATCGAAACCTTCTATGTCTGTGCCGACTCCCTGGCCGCGCGCGGTTTAAACGAGACAACGCCTTTCGTGCTGGATGTGACAGTCATGTCTTCTGCTGCATTGCGCGAACACCTTTCCCACTACGACACCGTTCTGACTTTCTGAGGCTGACATGCTCCATACTCTGAGCCATTCACCGTGGCAATGTGATATCGACGCGTTACTGAGTATGCTGCGCGAAGGTGATGATCTGCTGCTGATTCAGGATGGCGTGCTTGCCGCACTGGAAGGCAGTCGTTTCGTTGAAATTCTCACGAATGCCCCCATAACAGTCTCTGCGCTGAAGGACGATCTGGATGCGCGGGGTCTTTCTGGTCAAATTTCAACCAAAATTGACGTGGTTGGCTATACTGATTTCGTCAATCTTACTGTGACGCACGCCAGTCAAATGAACTGGTGATTTGAGATCGCTGTATATTTCTTGACACCTTTTCGACGTAGCCCTAAAATTTCGCGTCCTCATATTGTATGAGGTCGTTTTATTACGTGTTTACGAAGCAAAAGCTAAAACCAGGAGCTATTTAATGGCAACAGTTAACCAGCTGGTACGCAAACCACGCGCACGCAAAGTTGCAAAGAGCAACGTGCCTGCGCTGGAAGCCTGCCCGCAGAAACGTGGTGTATGTACTCGTGTATATACCACCACTCCTAAAAAACCAAACTCCGCACTGCGTAAAGTATGCCGTGTGCGTTTGACTAACGGTTTCGAAGTGACTTCCTACATCGGTGGTGAAGGTCACAACCTGCAGGAACACTCCGTGATCCTGATCCGTGGCGGTCGTGTTAAAGACCTTCCGGGTGTTCGTTACCACACCGTTCGTGGTGCGCTCGACTGCTCAGGTGTTAAAGACCGTAAGCAGGCTCGCTCCAAGTACGGCGTGAAGCGTCCTAAGGCTTAATGGTTCTCCGTTAAGTAAGGCCAAACTGATTTATCTTAATGTCAAACTAAACTCTTTGAGTTTTGGACAATCCTGAATTAACAACGGAGTATTCCCATGCCACGTCGTCGCGTCATTGGTCAGCGTAAAATTCTTCCAGATCCGAAATTCGGATCAGAACTGCTGGCAAAATTTGTAAATATCCTGATGGTAGATGGTAAAAAATCTACTGCAGAAGCAATCGTATACAGCGCGCTTGAGACCCTGGCTCAGCGTTCTGGTAAAAATGAACTGGAAGCTTTCGAAGTCGCTCTCGACAACGTTCGCCCAACCGTAGAAGTTAAGTCCCGCCGCGTTGGTGGTTCTACTTATCAGGTTCCAGTTGAAGTTCGTCCGGTTCGTCGTAATGCTCTGGCAATGCGTTGGATCGTTGAAGCTGCTCGTAAACGCGGTGATAAATCCATGGCTCTGCGTCTGGCGAACGAACTTTCTGATGCTGCAGACAACAAAGGTACTGCAGTTAAGAAACGTGAAGACGTTCACCGTATGGCAGAAGCCAACAAGGCGTTCGCACACTACCGTTGGTAATCCCTTCGGAGTATTAGTCACCAGGCGGGCGCTTCAGAGAAACCGCCCGCTCTGGGTAACTTAACTGAACGCCTAAAGATATAAACGAGGAATCAAATGGCTCGTACAACACCCATCGCACGCTACCGTAACATCGGTATCAGTGCGCACATCGACGCCGGTAAAACCACTACTACCGAACGTATTCTGTTCTACACCGGTGTAAACCACAAAATCGGTGAAGTTCATGACGGCGCAGCCACCATGGACTGGATGGAACAGGAGCAGGAGCGTGGTATCACTATCACCTCCGCAGCGACTACTGCATTCTGGTCAGGTATGGCTAAGCAGTACGAACCGCATCGCGTAAACATCATCGACACCCCAGGGCACGTTGACTTCACCATCGAAGTAGAACGTTCCATGCGTGTTCTTGACGGCGCGGTAATGGTTTATTGCGCAGTTGGTGGTGTTCAGCCACAGTCTGAAACCGTATGGCGTCAGGCGAACAAATATAAAGTTCCACGCATCGCGTTCGTTAACAAAATGGACCGTATGGGTGCTAACTTCCTGAAAGTTGTTGGCCAGATCAAAACCCGTCTGGGCGCGAACCCTGTTCCGCTGCAGCTGGCAATTGGTGCTGAAGAAGGCTTCACCGGCGTTATCGACCTGGTGAAAATGAAAGCCATCAACTGGAACGATGCAGACCAGGGCGTTACCTTCGAATACGAAGATATCCCAGCTGCAATGCAGGACCTGGCTGACGAATGGCACCAGAACCTGATCGAATCCGCTGCTGAAGCTTCTGAAGAGCTGATGGAGAAATACCTGGGTGGTGAAGAACTGACTGAAGAAGAGATCAAAAAAGCTCTGCGTCAGCGCGTTCTGAACAACGAAATCATCCTGGTAACCTGTGGTTCTGCGTTCAAGAACAAAGGTGTTCAGGCGATGCTGGATGCGGTAGTTGACTACCTGCCATCCCCGGTTGACGTTCCTGCGATCAACGGCATCCTGGACGACGGTAAAGATACTCCGGCTGAGCGTCACGCAAGCGACGAAGAGCCATTCTCTGCACTGGCGTTCAAAATTGCTACCGACCCATTCGTGGGTAACCTGACCTTCTTCCGCGTTTACTCTGGTGTGGTTAACTCCGGTGACACCATCCTGAACTCCGTGAAAGCGGCGCGTGAACGTTTTGGCCGTATCGTACAGATGCACGCTAACAAACGTGAAGAGATCAAAGAAGTTCGTGCGGGCGACATCGCTGCAGCTATCGGTCTGAAAGACGTGACCACTGGTGACACCCTGTGTGACCCGGATCACCCGATCATTCTGGAGCGTATGGAATTCCCTGAGCCGGTAATCTCCATCGCAGTTGAACCAAAAACCAAAGCTGACCAGGAAAAAATGGGTCTGGCTCTGGGCCGTCTGGCGAAAGAAGACCCATCATTCCGCGTATGGACTGATGAAGAATCTAACCAGACCATCATCGCTGGTATGGGTGAACTGCACCTGGACATCATCGTTGACCGTATGAAGCGTGAATTCAACGTTGAAGCGAACGTGGGTAAACCTCAGGTTGCTTACCGCGAAGCGATTCGCGCGAAAGTTACCGACATTGAAGGTAAGCACGCTAAGCAGTCTGGTGGTCGCGGTCAGTACGGTCACGTTGTGATCGACATGTACCCACTGGAGCCGGGCTCTAACCCGAAAGGTTACGAGTTCATCAACGACATCAAAGGTGGTGTAATTCCTGGCGAATACATCCCAGCCGTTGATAAAGGCATCCAGGAACAGCTGAAAGCGGGCCCTCTGGCTGGCTATCCGGTTGTTGATATGGGTGTTCGTCTGCACTTCGGTTCTTACCACGACGTTGACTCCTCTGAACTGGCGTTTAAACTGGCTGCGTCTATTGCCTTTAAAGAAGGCTTTAAGAAAGCAAAACCAGTTCTGCTTGAGCCAATCATGAAGGTTGAAGTAGAAACTCCTGAAGAGAACACCGGTGACGTTATCGGTGACTTGAGCCGTCGTCGCGGTATGCTGCGTGGTCAGGAATCCGAAGTAACTGGCGTTAAGATCCACGCTGAAGTTCCGCTGTCTGAAATGTTCGGATATGCAACTCAGCTGCGTTCTCTGACCAAAGGTCGTGCATCATACACCATGGAATTCCTGAAGTATGATGATGCGCCTAACAACGTTGCTCAGGCCGTTATTGAAGCCCGTGGTAAGTAATCCACAGGATTAAAACCTAAGTCCCGTGCTCTCTCCACAGGGGAGAGCACTATAGTAAGGAATATAGCCGTGTCTAAAGAAAAATTTGAACGTACAAAACCGCACGTCAACGTTGGTACTATCGGCCACGTTGACCATGGTAAAACTACCCTGACTGCTGCAATCACTACCGTTCTGGCTAAAACCTACGGTGGTTCTGCTCGTGCATTCGACCAGATCGATAACGCACCAGAAGAAAAAGCTCGTGGTATCACCATCAACACTTCCCACGTTGAATATGACACCCCGACTCGCCACTACGCACACGTAGACTGCCCAGGCCACGCCGACTATGTTAAAAACATGATCACCGGTGCTGCGCAGATGGACGGCGCGATCCTGGTTGTTGCTGCGACTGACGGCCCAATGCCTCAGACTCGTGAGCACATCCTGCTGGGTCGTCAGGTAGGCGTTCCTTTCATCATCGTGTTCCTGAACAAATGCGACATGGTTGATGATGAAGAGCTGCTGGAACTGGTAGAGATGGAAGTTCGTGAACTGCTGTCTCAGTACGATTTCCCGGGCGACGATACCCCAATCGTTCGTGGTTCTGCTCTGAAAGCGCTGGAAGGCGAAGCTGAGTGGGAAGCGAAAATCATCGAACTGGCTGGCTTCCTGGATTCTTACATCCCAGAACCAGAGCGTGCGATTGACAAGCCATTCCTGCTGCCAATCGAAGACGTATT
>NZ_JBMKIW010000009.1:0-198780 GCF_049237205.1 Enterobacter cloacae complex sp. SHL009 | reverse complement strand
ACTGATGATCTGTTCGTCGGAAAAACGCTTCTTCATGGGGATGTCCTCATGTGGCTTATGAAGACATTACTAACATCGCGGTGTATTAATCAACGGGGAGCAGGTCAGAGACGTTGTCTTATATAAAAAAAACATATCATTACAGTTTATCGAAAACTAAAAAATGATGACTGGCTGTATGTAATCCTCTCCTGCCTCCTATATTTCTGAATCCAGCTCGCACATTTCAACTTTATCGTATCATTCAATACTGTATTTTTATTCAGTTGGATATAATTTACTCAGCGTAAACGTCATTCCTGTTAAGGAAGCGATGAAAAGCAGGATAGATTAATACGACAATAGCTCGCGATATGAAGGTGGTGGAACACCTCCTTACCGCTAACCACAAACAACTTAGAAGGAGTTGAATATGGCTGCGATGGATTTTAAGCCAGAGTTTACTGTTTTCAAAAAAGAATCAGACGCTTTTACCACTATAACTGAAAACCGCGATCTGATACGCAAAAACGATACTCGCCGACTTCACGGCAACCGAACTGGTGTCGCGCCCGCTCATCCTCGGGCAGAAACACCAGAAGACTGTACAGCCTGCTGTGAGTTCTATTCTTGCGTGGATTGCCACTATCTTCCCCTAAGTGGCAAGTGGCTATCTAATGCAGGTTTTATTAATGGTATACCTGTTAAAATTCGGGTCATGAAGGATTGCATTGTCATCACGCCACAACATACACGTGAATTATGGGGTTGTCTTGAAGGCATGAGCGTGGTCAATATTAACAAACAGAAAGTAGCAACATGGTTAAAGACATTCCCGGGTGCATTGAATGACTTAGGATATGTCCCCAATTTCAAGCGAGACAAATAGCGTTTTCAATAACATCCCGGCCTAATGGCCGGGTTAACATATCTGCTTTTTACGTTGAAACATTAGCGAGCCAGGTTTTCGTTAAACATTAACAGAGAGCTCCACACATTCGCCTTGCTAATAAAAACAACATTCCTTATACCATTAATTAATTACCGTATCCTAAAAAAAGAAAAAAGTTACAAATTGAAAAAAGATAATAATGTAACGTATAAATAATTTACCAGCCATTTGGAAACTAACTCATGCCAATTCCAGCTCATTTATTTCTGAAAGACGACGGCGGCGCCC
This sequence comes from Enterobacter cloacae complex sp. SHL009, assembly GCF_049237205.1. Taxonomy (NCBI): domain Bacteria; kingdom Pseudomonadati; phylum Pseudomonadota; class Gammaproteobacteria; order Enterobacterales; family Enterobacteriaceae; genus Enterobacter; species Enterobacter cloacae complex sp. SHL009. The sequence continues at coordinate 197,621 of NZ_JBMKIW010000009.1, read as the reverse complement.
CCATCAAAGGGTCATCTGACGTACAAAATCGCGAAGGCAGTATTGAAGTGATCACCTTTTCGCATGGCCTGCATATCCCTGTAGACGGTAATACAGGAAAACAAACAGGAACACATGTACACGGTGCTTTTACTATCGGGAAAGAGTTTGATAGCGCCTCGACCTATCTGTACAAAGCCGTATCTACCGGGCAGCTTCTGAAATCAGCGGAGATGAAATGGTACCGTATAAACGATGCAGGTCTGGAAGAGGAATATTTCAATATGTTTTTGGAAAACGTCAAAGTCGTTTCGGTTACACCGGTAATGGCGAACTGTAAAGATCCGCACACCCAGCATCTTAACCATATGGAAATCGTTGAACTACGCTACGAGAAAATCACCTGGAAATTTGTCGATGGCAATCTCATTCACTCTGATTCATGGAATGAAAGAACTACAGCCTAGCGGAGGAATTTATGGCCAGACTTACTTTTGATGGTTGTGCCCATACGCTTTCATTGCTAGGTAGTGATGGCTCTATTGTTGACAAGTGGACCGCTTATAATAACGTCGATCGCAGAGCCACATTCAAACACATTAGTAACGGCACATATCAGATACAGGATAAATCAAAGCCACATTTACACCCAGGCGATAGTGAAGATGGTTCGTATGGGACTTATGGAATCATTCGATTTAGCTATCCCGGACACCCCGGTGTAGGTGTACATTCAGGTCAGGCGCATAGCCCTTATAAACCAGGGCCAGAACATCCGACAATGGGATGCATCCGAACTACTGATGAGGCGATGAAGAAAATAAAAGAGCACATGGCTAAATCCTCCCTCTCAACCATCACCGTATCAAATAACAGCGCCTGCTCGGCCATGAGTGCGACGCAGAAATTTGAAAATATCTATATCCCACCGGGAATGAACTTGATATGAAAACGATGCAGTTGTTTTTGATTATGTTAGTGATATCGCGCGTGGCTTATGCAAATGACTGTACTTCTGTTGAAGAAATGGACAGGGCAGATAACGCAGCCTCTGCCATTCAGGACTGGCAAGGCGTCCATTCTTTTTACAAAAATTACAGACAGTGTGATGAGGGATATATCGCAGAAGGGATATCAGCGACTATTGTCGGGCTGTTAGCCAACAACTGGAAGACCTCCCATCAACTCATGCAGCTATCTGTAAGCGATCGCGCTTTTGAGTCATGGATGATTAATCACATCGATACGACCACGAACGATCGTGATCTCGAGAAAGTCGTGAGAAATGCCACGGATAGTTGCCAGGAAGGCGCTAAAGCGTTCTGCAAACAGATTGAGAATGCCGCACAAGGCGCGTTGAAGGAACTGCAAAGCCAATAGCCAGGCGTGGTTTCGCAGGTAGAGCAGGAAACGGAGCTATCCTCACCCTCCACGTTACAGGCTCCTGCTCACTTCCCCACCTCACAAACTGCAAAACTAAAGAAATCCCCCATCGCGCCGATCATCATCCGTGTGTATTATTTCCTGTAGATTTTACAACAACTAACCTTAACTCAAATACTTAAGCGCCAAAGCGAAAGGCATCATGAGCACACCGATCAAACGGCTAGAAATCATTAAAAATGCCATTGAACTGGAAGATGACGACATCATCCAGAGCCAGCTGACACGGCTGAAAAATGAAGCGTTTGACGATGAGCTACAGGCAATCGTCGTGGCGCTTGAAAAGAAGAACTACACCGCTGCGATGGCGGCAATTACCGCCTGGCTTCAGGGCCAGCGCGCCGTGACCCAGTGGCGCGATCCGCAGGTGGCCGCCAGCAAGCTGGAGCTGAAGGCGCTGGAAGAACGTCTGCGCGATCTGATTGACCGCCGCAACGCCCGGGTGCAGCAGCTTGATGAGTTCAACGATCTCTATTTCTCTCGCCTCGGGCCGCTGATGCAGCAGATCCTCGCCCTGCGTAAAACCTTGGCCGAGCTGAACCTGCGCCGTCAGCAGGCGGAAGCGCGTCGTCGCGAGGAAGATTACCGTCGCTGCCAGCGCTATATGGCGCAGGCGGTAGAGGTGCTGGCGACGCTCACCCAGCGCTGGCGCGATCTCCCGGCCGACTCCGTGCAGGCCGCTGAGGCGCGCAAGCATCTTGAACAGCAAAGCAATCTGATTGCCAACCTGCTGGCCGAAGCGCTGGAGCTGGAGAGCGGCTTAACGCGCGAAGAGGAGCCTGCGCGTCAGGCGCGAGACGACGCTAACGAAGAGTACGAGAAATATCGCGAGCAGCATCACGATGCCGAAGTGCGGCTGCGCAAGGGTAAGGATCTTTCGGAAGAGGATCGGAACGAGCTCAAGCGCCTCTGGCGGCAGGCGAGCAAGCTCTGCCACCCGGATCTGGTGGCGGACGATCTGAAAGAGGAAGCTAACGCGATGATGGTGCAGCTCAACCAGGCGAAGCAGCGTGGCGACGTTAAAACCATTCGCTCACTGGTGGCCCGCCTGCAGCAGGGCTTTGAGCCATTGATGGCAAGCGACAGGCTGAACGATCTGGAACGTATCCGCAAAAAAATGGCGCAGGTTCGCGAGCAGATAGACATTTTAGTGAACGAGCTGGCGGAGCTGGAGAAAGAGGAGTCCTGGCTTCTGGTCTCGTCGCTGAACAATATGGAAGCGTACTTCGCTCAGCAGGAGAAAGCCCTGCACGAGGTCCGCGCCTCGCTCGAACATCAGGTGAGCGAAGCGCAGCTGGATTCCGCCGCCTGATTATTTGGCGTGCCAGTATGCGCTGGCACGCACCAGCTGCTGGTCAATCGCATCGGTTTCAAACTGACGGCTCAGCGTCTTCACCACCTTCCCTTCCCCGGTCAGCCAGATGAAATAGTCTTCACCAGGAACGGTCAGCGCCGCCAGATGGTCCGCTACCGCCTGCTCACTGTGGCCTACAACCCAGGTGATGTTGAATTCGCTCAGGTGCGCCAGATAGTCCTTATAAGAGTCGTCCCCAACCGTCACTACCGCATGAATTTCCGGGCGAACCGGCAGTTTAGCAATGCTCTCTAAGCGTCGACGCAGCGCGGGCATGCCGGACTCGTCGCACACGTACAGCTGCCAGGCGTAATCCTCCGGCACCACCAGCGAACCGCGCGGACCGCCGATGGTCAGCCTGTCGCCCACTTTTGCCTCAACCGCCCAGCGGCTGGCAATGCCGCCGTCATGAACGAAGAAATCGAGCACCAGCTCATGGTTTGCCTCGTCGTACAGCGGCGTGTAGTCGCGCGTCTGAGGACGTACGCCGTCGCCCCAGTCGATGCCTTCATCGGTGACCACCGGCGGCACAAACACCGCCCCCGGGGCCGGGAAAAAGACTTTGGTATGGTCGTCGAAACCGCGGGAGCTAAAGCCCTCCAGCTGCTCGCCGCCTAAAACAATGCGCTGGAAACCCGCGCTGGGGCGCTCAACGCGGAGCACCGTCAGCTCGCGAAAGCGCAGGTCATTACGAACACGCTGTGGGTAACGGGTAGATGCCATTTTTAGCCCCTTCTCTGGTGAATACGATATATCTAAATCAATTTTTAAATGATAATGATTACTAATAAGAAAAAATGCAAGATCTTTTAGATTGCATCTGAATATATCTTAGATATAGTTTAGATATATCAAATTGAGAGAGCTACTATGCGACACGAACACGACAGCGGCGGGCGCCGACCGCGCTTTTTCGGCCATGGCGATCTGCGGCTGGTGATTCTGGATATCCTGACCCGCAGCGCGAGCCACGGCTACGAGCTGATCAAAGAGATCGAGAATCTGACTCAGGGGAATTACACCCCGAGCCCAGGCGTGATCTACCCGACCCTGGATTATCTTCAGGATCAAACCTTTATCACCATTACGGAAGAAGAGAACGGTCGTAAGACGATTACGATTACCGCTGAAGGACAACGCTGGCTGGACGAAAACCGGGAGCAGCTGGAACAGATCCAGGTGCGTATCAAAGCGCGTTCCGTCGGTTTTCAGCTGCGCAAAAACCCGCAGATGAAGCGGGCGCTGGATAACTTCAAAGCGGTGTTAGATCTGAAGGTGAATCAGGGAGAGCTCAGCGACGCGCAGCTCAAGCAGATTATCGGCGTTATTGACCGCGCGGCGCTCGAGATCTCCCAGCTGGATTAAGCCGGAGCGTGCTCGCTCACGCGGAAGACGCGCACCAGCTCCTTCAGGTGCATCGCCTGTTCGTTAAGCGATGCTGCCGCCGCGACGGACTCCTCCACCAGCGCGGAGTTCTGCTGGGTGGTGGCATCAATCAGGCCAATCGCGCTGTTAATCTGCGAGATACCTTCCGTCTGCTCGTGGCTGGCCTGGCGAATTTCGCGCAGGATCGCGTCCATCTCTTCCACGTTGCCGACCATCCCATTAATCAATGCACTCGCTTTTTCAACCAGGTTCATCCCGTCCCGGGTCTGGCTGGTAGAGCTCTCAATCAGCTCGCGGATTTCGCTGGCAGATGACGCGCTCTTCTGGGCAAGCTGGCGAACTTCACCCGCCACCACCGCAAAGCCGCGACCGTGCTCGCCGGCGCGCGCCGCTTCCACCGCCGCGTTCAGCGCCAGAATGTTGGTCTGGAACGCAATGGCGTCGATCAAGTCGATAATGTCGGACATCCGGTTCGACGTCTCGTTAATCAGGCGCATTTTGCTGGTCACCTGCTTCATCATCTCGCCGTTGTTTTTAACCACCGTGGCGGCATCGGCCGAAAGGTTGGTCGCTTCCCCGGTATGCGAGGCGGTATTTTTCACCGTCGCGGTGATCTGCTCCATCGAGGCGGCGGTCTGTTCTACAGAACTTGCCTGCTCTTCCGTGCGCGCGGCCAGATCCTGGTTCCCGGCGACAATCTGCGCGGCAGCGCTGGAGATATTCTCCGAGCCGGTTTGCACCTGCTGCACGATGTCCAGCAGTCGCGTTTTCATCTCCATCAGCGCATGCAGCAGCAGACCCGTTTCGTCTTTGCCGTGTGGCGTGATGCTGCCCGTGAGATCGCCCTCAGAAATGGCTTTTGCAAAATGTACCGCCTCGCCGAGCGGACGAGTGATAGCGCGCACGATAAACCAGCCAATCAGGCTGCCTGCCGCAATGCTAAAGAGCGTGAGCAGGATCAGCAGCAGTCGGTTAGACCTGAAATCCCCTTCCACCTGCGCGCCGGCACTCTGCATCTCGCTGTTTTGAATGGTAATCAGCTCCTTCACCTTCGCTTTATAAGCCTGCTGCACGGCGAGGGTGGTGGTCATCATCTCCTGAATAGCGCCCGCACGATTGTTGTTCTGCACCGCCTGCAAAATGCGGTAGCGCGAGTCCAGATACTGCTGGCGCACGCTGCGGATCTCCGCCAGAACCTGCTGAGACTTTTGATCCTGCAGCGCGCTGTTCAGCTCGCCCAGGATCACCGTGATGTGCTCGCTGATCTCTTTCAGGCGCTGCTGAGATTGCCCCGTATAGGTGCCCTGCTCGTCCAGCAGCATCAGCTGTTGAGTGCTAATAAATTCCTGGAAGTTATCGATTAACTGGTTCGCTTTTACCGTGGTCGGATAATCGCTGGTAATAATCGATTGCATCCCGTTATTAGCCCGGTTCAGGCTTATCAGAGACAGGCTCGCGCTGAGCGCCATCAGGACAATAAAGAACCCAAACGCCAGAAATAATTTCGTGCCGATCTTTACGTCATGTAAGAACATATTTTCTCCATCGATGTGATTATTTCTCAGACGATCGCTGTTATCGGTAACGATTTCGCTAACTTTATGAGTTTGATCGTTTTTTTATTTCATAACCATCGCAATGGATAGGTAGAGGCTATTAATATTGCTCCATCGATCGTTACCAGACCACCGGAGGGGTATTTTTCAAAATAGCGTTCTGGATAACTGACTTAGGCAGGGATAAATAACTGAGGCACTTTCTTTAGTTATTTAATATTAAATTAACAATAAAATACATTAATAGTCACAACCAGAAAATAAAAAGCCGTTTATTCCTTACGAAATAAACGGCTTTTTTAGAACATTACTGACTCAATGAAGCACAGTTACCGCATCCTTAAGGCGTCCGGCGCGGTGCTTCACCATCGCAGAAATGTGGGCGCTCTCTTCGACCAGGTCGGCGTTTTTCTGCGTGATGCTGTCGAGTTCGGCCACCGCGCGGGTCAACTCTGACAGCCCGGTTGCCTGCTCGGAGGTCGCGTGGCTGATCTGGGCGATAAGCTGCGTCACGTTTTTCACCTGCTCGACAATATCATCCATCGTGCGACCTGCGGCGTGAACCTGCTCAGAGCCGGACTGCACCTTGCTGGCGCTGGCATCAATGAGTTTACGAATATCATTGGCGGCACTGGCGCTTCGGCTGGCGAGATGGCGCACTTCGCCCGCGACCACGGCAAAACCTTTTCCCTGCTCTCCTGCCCTTGCCGCTTCAACCGCCGCGTTCAGCGCAAGAATATTGGTCTGGAAAGCGATATCGTTAATCAGGGAGGTAATCGAGCCAATTCGCTGCGTGCTGTCGGCAATGTCATCCATGGTTTTGACAACGGTCTGCATCGCGTTGCCCCCTTTCGTCGCCGCGCTGCTCGCGGCCACGGAGAGTTTATCCACCTCGGCGGCGGTTTCAGAGTTACTCTGAACGGAAGCGGCCATCTGGTTCATTGTCGCGACGGTCTGCTGCACGTTCGCCACGGTCTGACGCGTGCGATCGTTCAGATCTTCATTTCCCTGTGCCAGCCTGTCGCTGCCGTCACGGACGCTCACCACCTGGCTCGACACGTCATTGATTAACCAGCGGCACATCAGCCCCAGTTGCCCTACCGCGCGCAGCGTCAGCCCCAGCTCGTCGCTGCGGTTCAGATGCTGCACGCTGTTGCGCTCACCGGTTGCGACCTTCAGGGCCTGTCGCGCCACATTCTCTACCGGGCGGACAATCTGCTGCTCAAACAGCAGTGTCCCCAGCAGCATGACCAGAGCGGCTGCGGCGAGCGGCATCCACCCGGCGGAGGTCGCGATCAGCGTGGCGGCGAGAACGGCAAAAAGCGCCGCCATCACGCTGCGCACGCGCCAGCGCAGCGGCATAGCCGGCAGTTTGCCCAGCCAGCCTTTTCCAACCACAAGCCCTTTATGAATACGTTTCATACAGCTTCCGTCGTTCAGCGCCCGGTAGAGCGGCTCCACGGCGGCAATCTCTTCCGCTGTGGCTTTGGTGCGAATGGACATATAGCCTGTCACCAGCCCCTGGCGTACCATCGGCACCGCATTCGCACGCACCCAGTAGTGGTCACCGTTTTTGCGCCGGTTTTTGACAATTCCGCTCCACGGCTCGCCCTGCTGCAGCGTGTACCACATATCGGCAAACGCGGCTTTTGGCATATCGGGGTGGCGCACCATATTGTGCGGCTGGCCCGTCAGCTCATCGAGCTGGTAGCCGCTCACCTGCACAAAGGTGTCGTTGGCGTGTGTGATGTAGCTGTGGACGTCTGTGGTAGACATTAAGGTGGTGTCATCGTCCAGAGGATATTCATTCTGGGTGACATAGGTTGGAGAGGACATCGTGGGCATCCCTTGCAGGTTATTTGAATGTTAATTTTGTGGGTCAATGTTTTTTCGGCGGTAAACAATTTATCTTTAGTTGTTAAACTTGATGAAGATCGCAGATTTGACTTAAACCATACTTTTTGTGCGATTTTATAATTCATTGATTTCAAATACTTTCGCAAAGAAATTACCTGTAAAGCATGATCAGTTAATGCCCACTTAAGTTGCAGCGAATGCACTTCTTTAGTGCAGATGCGGTTTTCCGCCCTCATTTATCCTTTCTGTCCTGTACCGCTGAATCCCGTTTCGGTTGCTCCGGCATGATTAAATATTGTGCAACATTATTTTAACCTGGCGTTTATCCCGATTTTCGTTAAGTCATCTGAAGTGGCGTAATCCCTGCAATACTTAAACCAGTATCATGTGATACGCGATCCCCGGGAGCACATTTTGAACAGGTTACCTTCCAGCGCCTCGGCTCTTGCCTGTACCGCGCACGCACTGAATCTCATTGAGAAGCGAACGCTCGATCATGAGGAGATGAAACAACTTAACCGAGAGGTCATCGATTACTTTAAAGAGCACGTCAATCCAGGTTTTCTGGAGTATCGCAAATCTGTTACCGCCGGCGGGGATTACGGAGCCGTAGAGTGGCAAGCGGGGAGTCTTAACACGCTTGTCGACACCCAGGGACAGGAGTTTATCGATTGCCTGGGTGGTTTTGGTATCTTCAACGTGGGGCACCGTAATCCAGTTGTGGTTTCCGCCGTACAGAATCAACTTGCGAAACAACCTCTCCATAGCCAGGAACTGCTCGACCCGCTTCGCGCTATGCTCGCGAAAACGCTGGCGGCCTTAACGCCCGGCAAACTGAAGTACAGCTTCTTTAGCAACAGCGGCACGGAATCGGTCGAAGCGGCGATTAAACTCGCCAAAGCGTACCAGTCGCCGCGCGGGAAATTCACCTTTATCGCCACCAGCGGCGCGTTCCACGGTAAATCTCTGGGCGCACTGTCTGCTACCGCCAAATCCACCTTCCGCAAACCGTTTATGCCGCTGCTGCCGGGCTTCCGCCACGTGCCGTTTGGCGACATCAACGCCATGCGCACCGTGCTGAGCGAATGCCGTAAAACCGGCGATGACGTGGCGGCGGTAATCCTGGAGCCGATTCAGGGTGAAGGCGGCGTAATCCTCCCTCCGCAGGGCTATCTGCCCGCCGTGCGTCAGCTGTGCGATGAGTTTGGCGCGCTGCTGATCCTCGACGAAGTCCAGACCGGGATGGGGCGCACTGGCAAAATGTTTGCCTGCGAGCACGAAAACGTTCAGCCGGACATCCTGTGCCTGGCGAAGGCGCTCGGCGGCGGCGTGATGCCGATTGGTGCGACGGTTGCGACTGAAGAGGTCTTCTCGGTGCTGTTCGACAACCCGTTCCTGCATACCACCACCTTTGGCGGTAACCCGCTGGCCTGTGCGGCCGCGCTGGCGACCATCAACGTACTGCTGGAGCAAAACCTGCCCGCCCAGGCGGAGCAGAAAGGCGACATGCTGCTGGACGGCTTCCGTCAGCTAGGCCGGGAGTATCCGGACCTGGTGCAGGACGCGCGTGGCAAAGGGATGCTGATGGCGATTGAGTTTGTCGATAACGAAACCGGCTATAGCTTCGCGAGCGAGATGTTCCGCCAGCGGGTGCTGGTGGCCGGCACGCTCAACAACTCGAAAACCATCCGCATTGAACCGCCGCTGACGCTGACGATTGAGCAGTGCGAGCAGGTGCTGAAAGCGGCGCGTAAAGCGCTGGCAGCGCTGCGAATAAGTGTGGAAGAGGCGTAAAAAATCACCGGGCCTGCAGGCAGTTGCAGGCCCGGTTTTTAGCGGTGGAACTCCGCCACCGTCATGGTAAAGCGCAGAACGTTTTTTCCCTCATTGGCATAACCGTGCGCAGCTTCCGTTTTCGCCACCGCCGATTTGCCTGCAGCAACCTGCGTAACCGTCTCGTCCACCGTCAGCGTTAAAACGCCTTCGTTCACGTGCAGCAGCTCAAAGGTTCCCGCCGGGTGCCCCGGAGAGGTAAAGCGCTCTCCCGGCTGCATCTCCCACTGCCATAGCTCAATCATATCCGGGCCTGCCGTTCCCGCCAGCAGTCTGGCGCATCCACCCTGTGCGCCCTGCCACAGAACCGGAATCGCGGCCTCTTCGATAACATGCACCAGCGGCTCGCTGGAGACGTTGACGATATCCGCTACGGAGATGCCGAGCGCGGCGGCCAGCTTGCACAAGATGGCGATACTGGGGTTGGCTGCGCCCTTTTCGATCTCCACCAGCATGCCTTTACTGACGCTGGCCCGCCGGGACAGCTCGTCCAAAGACAGCTTTTTCTCTTTACGCCAGTTGCGGATGCGGTTCGCCACGGCCAGGCTTACCTGGGCAACGTCGGCACCCGAATCAGTCATTATATTGACTTTAACAGTCATTGGTCACTACCATGGTATAAAACAGTCAATACAGGATTATTTATGTCTCTCGTTACGCCGTCAATAGATTCGCGTCTTGCCGGGATTGCCCCGGGCTTTCGGGCACTGAGCATTCTGGTTGAAGCTGCGCCGATTACCCACCCGGAGGTTGCGCCCGCCGCGCTGGCGCAGGCCTGCCAGCTGATGTTGAATGATGATGTGCCGTGGGCTGATGCACATCTTTCAGACTGGGATGAGGTGTTTAAAGCCTTCGGCGCGAAACCGAAACGCACGCCCTGCTCGGCCTCCGCCCTGCGCAAGCGGGTACTGAAAGACGGTTCGCTGCCGTCGCTGGATCCGGTGGTGGATATCTATAACGCGGTGAGCATTCGCTATGCCATTCCGGTGGGTGGGGAAAATCTCGCGGCGTACTCGGGTGCGCCGCGCCTGACGCTGGCAGACGGCAGCGAGCCGTTTGATACCTTTAAGGAGGGAGAGCCGGTGGTGGAATACCCGGATGCTGGCGAGGTTCTCTGGCGAGACGACCTCGGCGTCACCTGCCGCCGCTGGAACTGGCGACAGGGGGTCCGTACCCGTCTGGACAGCCAGGCGCAATCCATGTGGTTTATTCTTGAAAGCCTGCCGTCGATGCCCCTTGCGGCACTGGAAGAGGCAGGAGAAGAGCTGGTCAACAACCTGCAGCGGCTGATGCCGGGAGCCAAGGCTCGGGTTCAGATGCTGGAGCTGGCCTGAAAAATGCCGGGTGGCGCTGCGCTTACCCGGCCTACAAAACCTTTATAACGCCTGTTACTCCGGCAACAGCCCCACAAAACTGCGTTTCTTGCGCGGCTCCGACATCAATTCCTCAAGCTTATCCACGCACGCCAGATAATGCGGGGTTTGCTTGTGCGCCAGCACCGCCTCTTCGTCTTTATAGGCTTCGTAGATAAAGAACCGGGTCTTCACCCTTGGGTCCTGCAATACGTCAAAGCGCAGGTTTCCCGGCTCCTGGATTGCCCCCTCGTGGTTGGCGCGAAACACCTCCAGAAATTCGTCCACCCGCTCGGGCTTGATGTTGATCTCCACCAGCGTCACGTTCATTTTGCTTCTCCCTGTTTCTCTTCCTGCCAGAACTGGAACGCATAGCGGGCGTTCCAGTTCTCGTGAACCACTTTTTTCACCGCCTTCAGCATGGCGAGCGGCGCGCTGGACTGGAAGATATTGCGCCCCATGTCCACGCCGGACGCGCCCTGGTCGATCGCCCGCCAGCACATCTCCAGCGCCTCGTGCTCCGGCAGCTTTTTGCCCCCGGCGATCACAATCGGCACCGGGCAGCTGGCGGTCACTTTTTCAAAGCCCTCGTCCACGTAGTAGGTTTTGACGAACTGCGCGCCCATTTCGGCGGCGATGCGGCTGGCCAGCGAGAAATAGCGCGCGTCCCGCGCCATCTCTTTACCGACGCCCGTCACCGCCAGCGTCGGCATGCCGTAGCGCGCGCCCGCATCGACAAGCTTGATGATGTTGTTGATCGACTGATGCTCAAACTCGCTGCCGATATACACCTGCGCCGCCACCGCGCAGACGTTCAGGCGCAGCGCGTCTTCCATCGCCACCGCCACGCACTCGTTCGACAGCTCGCCCAGAATCGAGTTACCGCCGGAGGCGCGCAGCACCACCGGTTTGTTCGTCGCGGCTGGCACCTGGCTCCTGAGGATGCCGCGGGTGCACATCAGCACGTCGGTTTCGCCAAACAGCGGCGCGATGGAGAGATCGATGCGCTCAAGGCCGGTGGTCGGCCCCTGAAAGTAGCCGTGGTCAAAGGCCAGCATCACCGTGCGATTGCTCTGCGGATTGAAGATGCGCGCCAGGCGGGACTGCATGCCCCAGTCCAGCGAGCCGCAGCCCTTCAGGGTGTAAGGCACATTCTTCTGCGGCGTGCCGATGCCAAAATCCTTGCCGTCTTTGATGTCGTCTAAATCAGCCATTTGCTCCCCCGTCAGAAATCGTATTTGCTGATGTTCTCTTTGGTGAACACCACCCGCTCCGGCAGCAGCACGATGCCGTTGCCCTTCGCCTCATACTGGTAGCCCTGCACGCTGTTCGGTTCGACCTTCAGCACGCCGATATTTTTTACGTCCACGCTGTCGCCGACGTTAAGATCGCCTTTTTTCAGCAGGCGATCGGCGACATTGACCGCAATTTTGCCCTGTTGCACCACGTCCCACAGGCCGAAGGCCTTCACCGTGCCGCGCTCAACGTACGGGCGCATCACGTTCGGCGTGCTGAACCCGACAATCGCCACCCCTTCCCGCTTCAGGTTTTCCGCCGCCTGAGCCGCGGCTGGCAGCGCGTTGGCGTCCGGGGCGATGATCGCATCCAGATCCGGATACGCTTTTAAGATCCCTTCGGCGGTTTGCAGAGATTTGGTGGCGTCGTTATAGCCAAACTGGGTGGTGACGACCTGCCACTGGGGGTGATCTTTCTCGATTTTGGCCTTCGCCTCTTTCACCCACTGGTTCTGGTCGGTGACGGTGGGGCTGGAGTAGAAGAACGCCACTTTAGCGTTCGGTTTGGTGACCTGCTTGCCCGCCATCTCAACCAGCAGGCCGCCCAGCTGTTCCGGCGTCCCCTGGTTGATGTAGATGCTGCGGCACTCCGGTTTGGTGTCCGAATCCCAGGTCAGAACCTTGACGCCGCGCTGCATCGCGCGCTTGAGCGCCGGACACAACCCATCCGGCGACACGGCGGAGACGATGATGGCGTTATAGCCCTGGTTGACGAAGTTATTGATGAGCTGCACCTGGCCGGAGACGCTCGGCTCGGTCGGACCGTCGTAGGTTACGTCCACGCCGAGATCTTTCCCCGCCTCTTTCGCGCCGTTGCCGCCGCTGGTGAAGAACCCCACGCCCACCAGCTTCGGGATAAAGGCAATGCGGTCCGCCGCCTGCGCCGAGGCGAAGCTGAGGGCCATTGCCAGGACTATCAGTTTTGTTTTCATCTTACGCTCCGGATAGTTTTCTAAAGAGAGAACGCACCCATTCGCGGTGCAGACTCAGCGAACGTCCCATCACCACCACAACCAGCAGCGCCCCTGACAGCGCGCTCGACACCTGGTTAGGGATGCCGACCATCTGTAAACCCTGCTGCAGGTAGCCCACCAGCAGCGCCGCCAGCGCCGTACCGACAACCGAACCTGACCCGCCGTAGATATTGGCCCCGCCCAGCACGGCGGCGGTGAGCGCAGGCATCAGCAAATCGCGCCCCAGATCCGAACGCGCGGAGCCGAAATAGGAGACCATCACCAGCGCGGCAATCGCCGAGGCCACGCCCACCAGACCGTACAGCGCGTAGGGCATGCCGTTCACCGACAGCGCCGCATAGCGCGCCGCGCGCGGGTTTTGCCCGATCAAAAACAGGTGACGGCCAAAGCGCCCGCGGTGGGTAATCAGCCAGAAGAAAACGGTAATCACCGCGAACAGCACCAGCGGGATCGGCAGACCCAGCACCGTGAGGTTAGCGAACGCCGTGAAGCTGTCTGGGAAGCCGCCGATGCCCTCATAGCCCGTCGCACCCGCCATGCCGGAGAGCAGCAGCGCGCCGCCGCCGTAGAGGTAGAGCGTGCCGAGGGTGATCACCAGCGGGCTGATTCCCGTGTAGTGAATAAGCGCCGCGTTTACCAGCCCGCACAGCAGTCCCAGCACCAGCGTCAGCGGAACGGCGACCGCCATCGGCCACCCCGCCTGCATCATCACGCCCAGCGCGATGGCGCACAGGCCGATGGTCGAGCCGAGGGAGATGTCGATCCCGCCGCTGACGATCACCAGCGTGAGCGGCAGCGCCACAATGCCGATGCAGATGAAGTCGCTGGTGCTGAACAGCAGCATGTTGATATCGAGCATGCGCGGGTTGATGGCGCCAAAGAGCAGGATCTCCAGCACCAGCAAAATCAGCAGCGCGCTTTCCCAGTTAAGCCTCATTTAAGCCACCTCTTTTTTGCGTTTGGGAAACGGGGTGACGTGCTTTCCCCCTTTGTTACCCGGCTGGAAGCGGCCGTACTTCAGCGCCCGCTGATGGCGTGCCAGCGCCTGGCGCAGGCGCCCGTCGAGCACCAAAACGCCCAGCAGCACCAGCCCGGCGATAAAGTCGTTCCACCACGCCGGGAGCCTGAACAGCACCAGCACGGTGTCGATTTGGGTCAGGAAGAAGGCGCCGAGCAGCGCGCCAACCAGCGTGCCCGTGCCGCCCAGCAGCGAAATCCCCCCGAGCACGCAGGCGGCGATGGCCTTCATCTCCAGCCCGCTGCCGGTCTGGTTGGGCACAAAGCCAATCTGCGCGGCAAAGACGATCCCGGCGCAGGCCGCCAGCATGCCGTTCAGGGTAAAGGCGATCATGCGGGTGCGGTTCACCGCCACGCCCAGCTGGCGCGCGGCGGCGAGGTTATCCCCCACCGCGTAGAAATCACGCCCGAACGCGGTGCGCGAGAGCGTCCACGCGCCTGTGACCGCGACGATCAACACCAGCATGCCGAGCGGCGAAATGCCGATGGCGGCAGGCTCAGAGAGGGATTTCAGCCCGGGCGGCAGCCCCTCAATCCACTTTCCGCCGGTCCAGAGCAGCATCGCCCCGCGGTACAGCCCCAGCGTGCCGAGGGTGGCGACAATCGCCGGGATGCGCAGCCCCACCACCAGGAACCCGTTGAACGCCCCGGCCAACGCGCCAATAGACATCGCGAAGAGAATGGAAACGGGCAGGCTGTAGCCGCTATTAAGCGCCACGCCGACGGCGATGGCGGACAGCCCGACGATGGAGCCGACGGACACGTCGATATTGCGGGTCAGCATCACCAGCGCCGCGCCGATGGCCAGCAGGATCAGGATCTGCGAGCTGGCAAAAATCATCCCCAGCGTCTGAAGGCTGAAGTAGGACGGGTTCAGCGCCACCAGCACGGCGAACAGCGCCAGAATGGCGAGAAACGCGCTCAGCTCGCGGTTTTTGAGTAAGGTCTTCATGATTGCCCTCCAAACGCCAGCGCCATCATCCTGTCGAGGCTGACGGCGTGGCGCGGCAGCTCGCCGCTGAGCACGCCCTGATGCATCACCAGCACCCGGTCCGCGAGCCCAGGAAACTCGTCGAGATCGCTTGAGATCATCAGCACCGCCACGTTCTGCGCCGCCACGCTTTTTATCAGCTGGTAGATATCGGCGCGCGCCGAGACGTCCACCCCGCGCGTCGGTTCATCGACGATCAGCAGCAGCGGATTGGCCTCCAGGCAACGCGCCAGCAGCACCTTCTGCTGGTTGCCGCCGGAGAGCGTGCGCACGGTTTGATCCGCATGGTTGAGCTTGATCCCCAGCGCCCGGTGATAGCGCTCCACCACCGCAGACTCCCGCTTGCGCTGCTGCCAAATCGACGGCTCGTTCAGCGCCACGGTGTTCCAGCGGATCGGCGCGTCGAGGAACAGGCCGGACACCTGCCTGTCTTCCGGCAGGTAAACCAGCCCTTTTTCCAGGCGTGAACTTACCGGATCGCCGGTGATCTCCTGGTTTTCCAGCCAGACGCGCCCACCGCGCACGGGCCGCAGGCCGTAGAGCGTTTCCGCAAACTCGGTGCGCCCGGATCCCACCAGCCCGGCCAGGCCGACGATCTCACCGGCGTAGATCTCAAGGCTGAGATCGATAAACCCTTCCCCGGTGAGATCGTCAACGCGCAGCACCGGGAAATCCTGCGGCTGGGTGCGGCGGTTGCCCGGCAGCGCCAGCCACAGCTTTTGCGTATCGCTGAGGGATTTCTCCCGGCTTACCGGCGTCATGGCGGCGATCAGGGCGCTGTCGTCAAACTGCGCGGTTTCGCCGCTCAGCACCACCGCGCCGTCGCGCATCACCGAGACGTGGCTCGAAAACATGCGAATTTCCGGCAGCTTGTGCGAGATAAAGACAATCCCGACGCCGAGCGCCTGCAGGGCGCGGATCTGGCGGAACAGCCGCTCGGTTTCGCCGGGCGTGAGGGAGGCCGTGGGTTCGTCGAGGATCAGGATCCTCGCGTTGCGCATCAGACCGCGCAGGATCTCCACCATCTGCTGATCCGCCACCTCCAGGGTGCTGGCGGCGGCGTCGAGGTTAAGCTGGCACTGCAGCTGCTGGAGCTTCTCCGCCAGCCATTTTTCCAAATCGCGTTCGCGCGGCAGGCGGAACAGGATATTTTCCCGCACCGTCAGGTTGGGGAACAGCAGCGGCTCCTGCGGCACCAGATAAATGCCTAACCTGTGCGCCTGAGCGGGCGTGAGCCGCGCATATGACTGCCCCTCGACAGAAAGTTCACCGCTGTCCGGCGTTTCCACCCCGGCGATGATCTTCATCAGCGTCGATTTTCCCGCGCCGTTTCCGCCCATCAGGGCGTGCACCTGGCCCGCAAGCAGCGTGAAATCTATGCCTTTTAAGACCGGCACGCCTGAGAACTGCTTGCTGATATTCCGCGCGTCGAGAAGTGGTGTCATCATCGCTCCGCTATTGAACAAATGATTTTTAGATTTAATAATGTTCAAAAGCGTAGACGGTGAACTATATTTACAACCGTGCAGGGATCACAGTTTTATCGATTGAGATACAGATAAACCAGAAACGATCGAAAAGATCCGTTTTGTCGCGTGGCTCACACTTTCCCTTCGCGCCATCACGAACATATGATCTAAATTTTTATAAGAGTTCAACTATGAGCGATAAACGCACTGCGGAAGAAGGACGGTTTGCCGGGCTGGCACTGGCGGAAGAGGAACTCGTGGCGCGCGTGGCCTGGTGCTACTACCACGACGGATTAACCCAGAACGACATCGGCGAGCGGCTCGGGCTGCCGCGCCTGAAGATCTCCCGCCTGCTGGAAAAAGGCCGTCAGTCCGGGGTGATCCGCGTGCAGATCAACTCCCGCTACGAGGGCTGCCTGGCGCTGGAGACCGAGCTACAGCAGCGCTTCGGCCTGAAGCTGGTGCGCGTGATGCCCGCGTTAAATACGCCGCCGATGAACGTGCGGCTGGGCATTGGCGCGGCACAGTCGCTGATGGGCGTACTGGAGCCCGGCCAGCTTCTGGCGGTGGGGTTTGGTGAAACCACCATGAGCTGCCTGCAGCACCTGAGCGGCTTTATCAGCTCGCAGCAGATCCGCCTGGTGACGCTCTCCGGCGGCGTTGGGCCGTATATGACCGGTATCGGTCAGCTGGACGCGGCCTGCAGCGTCAGCATGATCCCCGCCCCGCTTCGCGTGTCATCCGCAGAAGTTGCCGGGATCTTAAAACGCGAGACCAGCGTGCGGGACGTGATCCTCGCCGCGACCGCCGCCGACGTGGCAGTGGTCGGCATTGGTTCAGTGAACCAGCGCCGTGACGCCACGATACTGCGATCCGGCTATATCAGCGAAGGTGAACAGCTGATGTACGCCCGCAAAGGCGCGGTCGGCGACATTCTCGGCTATTTCCTCAATGCCGAAGGCGAGTGCGTTGAGGAGCTGGAGATCCACAAAGAACTGCTGGGCGTCACGCTCGATGAACTGGCGCAGCTGCCCACCATCGTTGGCGTGGCCGGAGGGGAAGAGAAAGCCGATGCGATTTATGCCGCACTGAAGGGTCGCCGTATCAATGGCCTGGTGACGGAGGAGACGACAGCCCGCGCGGTGCTGGCCCTGACGTAACGGGCAGGCCCTGCGCTAACAACGAGGCAAGCTCATGAGTTACCTTTTAGCGTTAGATGCAGGGACAGGCAGCGTTCGCGCCGTTATTTTCGATTTACAGGGCAACCAGATTGCCGTCGGCCAGGCCGAGTGGAAGCACCTGAGCGTGGAGAACGTGCCGGGATCGATGGAGTTCGACCTCGAGACCAACTGGCTGCTGGCCTGCCGGTGCATTCATCAGGCGCTGGAACGTGCGCGCCTGAGCGCGGCGGATATTAAGTCTGTCGCCTGCTGCTCGATGCGCGAAGGGATCGTGCTGTATGACCGCAACGGCGAGGCCATCTGGGCCTGCGCCAACGTCGACGCCCGCGCCAGCCGCGAGGTGGCCGAACTCAAAGAGATCCACGACGATCGTTTTGAATCCGAGGTGTATGAGGTTTCCGGCCAGACGCTGGCGCTGAGCGCCATGCCGCGCCTCCTGTGGCTGGCGCACCATCGCCCGGATATTTACCGCAAGGCCGCGACCATCACCATGATCAGCGACTGGCTGGCGGCGAAGCTCTCCGGCGAGCTGGCGGTCGACCCGTCTAACGCGGGCACCACCGGCATGCTGGATCTCTTCTCTCGCGACTGGCGTCCGGCGCTGCTCGACATGGCCGGGCTGCGCGCCGATATCCTCTCCCCGGTGAAAGAGACCGGTACCGTGCTGGGCGCGATGACCAAAGAGGCCGCGCAGCAGAGCGGCCTGCGCGAAGGCACCCCGGTGGTGATGGGCGGCGGCGACGTGCAGCTGGGCTGTCTGGGGCTGGGCGTGGTCCGCGCCGGCCAGACGGCGGTACTGGGCGGTACCTTCTGGCAGCAGGTGGTCAATCTGCCGCAGGTGCGCACCGACCCCGACATGAACATCCGCGTGAACCCACACGTTATTCCCGGTATGGCGCAGGCGGAGTCGATCAGCTTCTTCACCGGGCTGACCATGCGCTGGTTCCGCGACGCATTCTGCGCCGAGGAAAAGCTGATTGCCGAGCGGATGGGGATGGACACCTATTCCCTGCTGGAAGAGATGGCCAGCCGCGTGCCGGCGGGCTCCCACGGGGTGATGCCGATCTTCTCCGACGCGATGCATTTCAAGCAGTGGTACCACGCCGCGCCGTCGTTTATTAACCTCTCCATCGACCCGGAAAAGTGCAACAAAGCGACGCTGTTCCGCGCCCTGGAGGAGAACGCGGCGATTGTCTCGGCCTGCAACCTGGCGCAGATCTCGCGCTTCTCCGGCGTGACGCTTGAAAGCCTGGTGTTTGCGGGCGGCGGGGCTAAGGGCGCCCTGTGGAGTCAGATTTTAAGCGACGTCACCGGGCTGCCGGTGCGCGTGCCGGAAGTGAAAGAGGCAACGGCGCTCGGCTGCGCGATTGCCGCCGGCGCGGGCGCGGGGCTGTTTGCCGATATGGCCTCGACGGGCGAGCGGCTGGTGAAATGGAGCCGCGAGTTCACGCCGAACCCGCAGCACCGCGAGCTGTACGACGGCATGATGCAGAAATGGCAGGCAGTGTACGCGGACCAGCTCGGGCTGGTGGACAGCGGGCTGACGACGTCGATGTGGCAGGCGCCGGGGCTGGTGCGGACATCCCCCTCACCCCGGCCCTCTCCCTAAGGGAGAGGGAGATTACGTCCCCTCTCCCCGTGGGAGAGGGTTAGGGTGAGGGCATCAGGCCACACCAATATTTGAATCCCATCACAATCACTGCATTCGCCTTTTCCCTTTTACTCCCCGCTGGCTAAATTAGTAACTCATCCGACCACATAACAATAATTTTACACTGGAAGAGACTATGAGCCGCTACCCGTCGTTATTCGCCCCTCTCGATCTGGGGTTCACCACACTCAAAAACCGCGTGTTGATGGGCTCGATGCACACCGGGCTGGAGGAGCATCCGGACGGGGCCGAGCGTCTGGCAGCCTTCTATGCCGAGCGCGCCCGCCACGGTGTGGCGCTGATTGTCACCGGCGGCGTGGCCCCTGCCCCTTCCGGCGTGGGCATGGAGGGCGGCGCGGTCCTGAACGATGCGTCACAGCTGCCGCACCACCGCATTGTGACCGACGCGGTACACCGCGAGGGCGGTAAAATCGCCCTGCAAATCCTGCACACCGGACGCTACAGCTATCAGCCGAACCTGGTCGCGCCGTCGGCCATTCAGGCGCCAATCAACCGCTTTAAACCTCACGCCCTCAGCCACGATGAGATCCTGGCGCTGATCGACGACTTTGCCCGCTGCGCGGCGCTGGCCCGCGAGGCGGGCTACGACGGCGTTGAGGTGATGGGCTCAGAAGGCTACCTGATTAACGAGTTCCTCGCGGCCCGCACCAACCAGCGCGACGACGAATGGGGCGGCGACTATGCCCGCCGGATGCGCTTTGCCGTGGAGGTGGTGCGCGCGGTGCGCGAACGTGCGGGCGCAGACTTTATTATCGTCTTCCGCCTGTCGATGCTCGACCTGGTGGAAGGCGGCGGCACGTTCGACGAAACCGTGCAGCTGGCGCAGGCGATTGAAGCCGCAGGTGCCACGATTATCAACACCGGCATCGGCTGGCACGAGGCGCGCATACCGACTATCGCCACGCCGGTGCCGCGCGCGGCGTTCAGCTGGGTAACACGGAAACTGAAAGGCAAAGTCTCTGTTCCGCTGGTCACCACCAACCGCATTAACGATCCGCAGGTGGCGGACGATGTGATTTCGCGCGGCGACGCCGATATGGTGTCGATGGCGCGCCCGTTCCTGGCGGATGCCGAACTGCTCTCCAAAGCGCAAAGCGGCCGTGCGGATGAGATCAACACCTGCATCGGCTGTAACCAGGCCTGTCTGGATCAGATCTTCGTCGGCAAGGTCACCTCTTGCCTGGTTAACCCGCGCGCCTGCCATGAAACCAAAATGCCGATCGTTGCGGCGGTCAGTAAAAAACGCCTGGCCGTGGTGGGCGCAGGCCCGGCGGGGCTGGCGTTTGCGGTGAATGCCGCCTCGCGCGGGCACAGCGTGACGCTGTTTGATGCGCTGGCGGAGATTGGCGGGCAGTTTAATATCGCCAAACAGATCCCCGGCAAAGAGGAGTTCTATGAAACGCTGCGCTACTACCGCCGGATGATCGAGCTGACGGGCGTCGATCTGCGGCTTAACCAGTTTGTCAGCGCAGCGGATCTGACCGGTTTCGACGAGGTGATCCTGGCGAGCGGGATCGTGCCGCGCACGCCGGCGATCGAGGGTATCGATCATCCGAAGGTGTTGAGCTATCTGGATGTATTGCGTGACAAAACGCCGGTCGGCGAGAAGGTGGCGATTATCGGCTGCGGCGGGATCGGCTTTGATACCGCCATGTACTTAAGCCAGCCGGGCGAGGCCACCAGCCAGAACATTGCCGAGTTTTGCGTGGAATGGGGTATCGACACCAGCCTGAACCAGTCCGGCGGGCTGCGCCCGGAAGGGCCGCAGCTGCCGAAAAGCCCGCGCCAGATCGTGATGCTGCAGCGCAAGGCCAGCAAACCGGGCGAAGGGCTGGGCAAAACCACGGGATGGATCCACCGCGCCACCCTGCTCTCGCGCGGGGTGAAGATGATCCCGGCGGTCAGCTACCAGAAGATCGACGACGAGGGTCTGCACGTCACGATCGGCGGCGAGCCGCAGTTGTTACGTGTGGATCATGTGATTTTATGCGCCGGGCAGGAGCCGAAGCGCGATCTGGCCGATCCGCTGCGCGAAGCCGGTAAAACGGTGCATTTGATCGGCGGGTGCGACGTGGCGATGGAGCTGGACGCGCGGCGGGCGATTGCGCAGGGCACCCAGCTTGCACTGGTTATTTAACGACGACGTCCCAGCTTCACCGCCTTCAGCACCACGAACTTATTGTTCGTCGCAATGGTGACGCAGTTGCCGAAAATCTTCTTCAGCTTGTGGAAGTAGTCCAGGTGGCGGTTCGCCACGATGTATAGCTCGCCGTTGATTTTCAGGCAGCGGCGCGCGTGGTGGAACATCTCCCACGCGACGTTATCCGTCAGGGCGTGCTTCTGGTGGAACGGCGGGTTGCAGAACACGGCGTTGAAGCGGAACGGCTCTACGCCGGACAGCGCGTTGTTGATCATAAACTCGCAGCGGTCCAGCGCTTCCGGCATGTTGGTTTCCACGTTCAGACGGCTGGAGGCCACCGCCATCGGCGATTCGTCGCTGAACACCACGCTGGCGTCCGGGTTCTTCGCCAACAGCGTCAGCCCAATCACGCCGTTACCGCAGCCCAGATCGACAATCTCACCTTCCAGATTTTCCGGCAGATGTTCCATAAAGAAACGCGCGCCGATATCCAGCCCGGTGCGGGAGAAGACGTTCGCGTGGTTGTGGATGGTCCAGTCGGTCCCTTCCAGCTTCCAGCTCAGGGTCTCCGGCGCGTCGGCCAGCTCCGGTGCGCTGAAGGTACAGTTGATCAGGCGCGCTTTTTTCCAGGCCAGCGTGGTGGTGGTCGGGCCGAGGACCTTCTCGAACAGCTCGAGCGTCGAAGTGTGAATATCGCGCGCTTTGGCTCCCGCGATAATGCGCGTTTCCGGCGTCACGACCTTACGCAGCGCGCGCAGCTGTTGCTCCAGCAGCGCCATGGTTTTTGGCACTTTGATCAGCACCACGCCCGGCGCCTGCGGGTAGTCCGCGGTGCTGTCGAGGAACTTCACGCTGGATTCTTCGATGTCGTTATGGCGCAGGTTTTCACGCGTCGCCAGCTCGCTCAGGTAGGAATCGCCGATGCTGTAAGGCGTGTGCTCCGCCAGGGCGCAGCCCAGCGCGCCAAAGGCGTCATTCAGGATCAAAACCGGGCCGCGGATTTCAGTCTCATCCAACTGCTGCAGCAGATATTCATCCGCCGCTTCCCACGCCTGAAGCGGGTTAACGTCATCCGTTTCCGGGAAACGTTTAAGGTTGAGTGAACGGAAACCGTTGTCTAAGTGGCTCATCGGCCCTCCTGAATGGTAAAATTTGGCGTATCCCTGAAAAGGGTGCGTGAGTATACCCGTTTTATTGTCGATTTGGGGCGTTGATGAACCAACTTACTTATCTCCAGGGCTATCCGGAGCATTTACTGACTCAGGTTCGCAGCCTGATTGCCGAGCAGAAGCTCGGCGCGGTGCTGGAAAAACGCTATCCCGGCACCCACGATTTCGCGACCGATAAGGCCCTCTGGCAGTATACGCAGGATCTGAAAAGCAGGTATCTGAAGAGCGCGCCGCCGATCAACAAGGTGATGTATGACAACAAGATCCACGTGCTGAAAAACGCGCTCGGCCTGCACACCGCCGTCTCCCGCGTACAGGGCGGCAAGCTGAAGGCGAAGGCCGAAATCCGCGTCGCGACGGTTTTCCGTAACGCGCCGGAAGCCTTTCTGCGGATGATCGTCGTCCACGAGCTGGCGCACCTGAAGGAGAAAGAGCACGACAAAGCGTTCTATTCCCTGTGCTGCCACATGGAGCCGCAGTACCACCAGCTGGAGTTTGATACCCGACTATGGCTTACGCATTTATCGTTAAATGGTAATGCGGAATAGCGCACGCGAATTGTCATGATGACGTGCTACAGTGGCTAAAGGTTCCCCGCTACGGAGTACGTAAACGTTTATGATACGTTTCGCAGTCATTGGAACGAACTGGATCACGCGCCAGTTCGTCGACGCCGCCCACGAAACCGGCAAACTGAAACTTACCGCAGTCTATTCCCGCAGCCTTGAGCAGGCGCAGAGTTTTGCCAACGATTACCTCGTTGAGCATCTCTTCACCTCGCTTGATGACATGGCGCAAAGCGACGCCATTGACGCGGTGTATATCGCCAGCCCGAACTCCCTGCACTTCCCGCAAACGAAGCTGTTCCTCAGCCATAAAAAGCATGTGATTTGCGAGAAGCCGCTGGCGTCGAATATCCAGGAAGTGGAAGCGGCCATTGCGCTTGCCCGCGAAAACCAGGTGGTGCTGTTCGAAGCCTTCAAAACCGCCAGCCTGCCGAATTTCCTGCTGCTGCAGCAGTCCCTGCCGAAAATTGGCAAGGTGCGTAAAGCCTTTATCAACTACTGCCAGTACTCGTCGCGCTACCAGCGCTATCTTGACGGCGAGAACCCGAACACCTTTAATCCGGCCTTCTCTAACGGCTCGATTATGGACATAGGTTTCTACTGCCTGGCCTCTGCCGTGGCCCTGTGGGGCGAGCCGCATGGCGTGACGGCCACCGCCAGCCTGCTGGAGAGCGGCGTGGATGCGCACGGTGTAGCGGTGCTGGATTACGGTGATTTCAGCGTCACGCTGCAGCACTCCAAGGTGAGCGATTCCGCGCTGCCGAGCGAAATTCAGGGCGAAGCGGGCTCGCTGGTTATCGAGAAGATCTCCGAGTGCCAGAAGGTGAGTTTTGTGCCGCGCGGCGGCAAAGCGCAGGAGCTGACGCAGCCTCAGCATATTAACACTATGCTCTATGAGGCAGAGGTCTTCGCCCGTCTGGTGGAAGACAACGAAGTGAATCACCCAGGCCTTGCGGTGAGCCGCACCACGGCGAAGCTGCAAACGGAGATCCGCCGTCAGACAGGCGTGGTGTTCCCGGCTGACGGCGTGAGCGCGGAAGCTATCGCGTAAAGCTGTGTAATGAAACGGCGCAGACCATTGACGAAACCAATGGTCTGACATATTTTGTTACCTGCAAAGGGGAGTAACTTCTTCGTCGGTTGATCGTCATTACGATGCGTTAAACACGCATCCGGTCGCCGGGCAACCTTCGTGGTTGTAAGTGAGACCTTGCCGGAAGGCGAGGTCTATGCATAAAAAGCTAACGGCTATCGTCTTCTGACCATGGCCGTTTTTGTTTTTTATGTGTAAGGAAAATAGTATGCATTCTGTCGGCACTCCAATGTTGTGGGGCGGATTCGCGGTTGTCGTGCTCATCATGCTGGCGATCGACCTCTTTTTGCAGGGACGTCGCGGCGCGCACGGCATGACCATGAAACAGGCCGCCGCTTGGTCGCTGGTGTGGGTCACCCTCTCTCTGCTCTTCTGCGCTGCCTTCTGGTGGTATCTGGCCTCGACCGAAGGCCGCGCGGTGGCCGATCCTCAGGCGCTCGCCTTCCTCACCGGTTATCTGATTGAAAAAGCCCTGGCGGTCGATAACGTCTTCGTCTGGCTGATGCTGTTCAGCTATTTCGCCGTGCCTGCGGCCCTTCAGCGCCGCGTGCTGGTATACGGCGTGCTGGGGGCGATCATTCTGCGTACCATCATGATCTTCGCCGGCAGCTGGCTGATTACCCAGTTCGAATGGCTGCTGTACGTCTTCGGCGCGTTTCTGCTGTTCACCGGGGTCAAAATGGCGCTGGCGAAAGAGGACGGCTCCGCGATTGGCGATCGCCCGCTGGTGAAGTGGATCCGCGGTCATCTGCGCATGACCGACAAGATCGAGAGCGAGCACTTCTTCGTGCGCAAGAACGGCCTGCTGTTTGCCACCCCGCTGCTGCTGGTGCTGATTCTGGTTGAGCTGAGCGACGTGATTTTCGCGGTGGACAGCATTCCGGCGATCTTCGCGGTGACCACCGACCCGTTCATCGTCCTGACGTCTAACCTCTTCGCCATTCTCGGCCTGCGTGCGATGTACTTCCTGCTGGCGGGCGCGGCGGAGCGCTTCTCAATGCTGAAGTACGGTCTGTCGGTGATCCTGGTGTTTATCGGTATCAAGATGCTGATCGTCGATTTCTACCATATCCCGATCGCCATTTCGCTCGGCGTGGTGTTTGGCATTCTGATCGTGACGCTGATTATCAATACCTGGGTTAACCGCCAGCACGATAAGAAGCAGCAGGTGGAATAAAAGGGCTGATGCCCCCACCCCGACCCTCTCCCACTGGGAGAGGGGGAAATGCAATGTAGGCCGGGTAAGCGTAGCGCCACCCGGCACTTTCGTTAATCAATAGTTAAAAAACATGACGCAACACGTAAAATCCAGCATTTTACGCTTCCTTCCTTTCGCGCATTCCCTATACTCGACCAGGCAAACATTTACTTACATCCGGACATAAATGTGACTAAGAGCACATCCGGGATGGAACGCAATTTCACTCAGGAAATACGTATGAGCACACAATCAAGCGGACTGTTCGCGCGCCTGGCGCAGGGCAGCCTCGTTAAACAAATTCTGGTCGGGCTGGTGCTGGGTATTCTGCTGGCGATGGTGTCAAAACCTGCGGCGGAGGCCACGGGGCTGCTCGGGACCCTTTTCGTTGGCGCGCTGAAGGCCGTAGCACCGGTACTGGTTCTGATGCTGGTCATGGCGTCGATTGCCAACCACCAGCACGGACAAAAAACCAACATTCGCCCTATTTTGTTCCTGTATCTGCTGGGAACCTTCTCGGCGGCCTTAACGGCCGTGGTGTTCAGCTTCCTGTTCCCGTCCACGCTGCACCTGACCAGCGCGGCCGGTGACATCACGCCGCCATCCGGCATTGTCGAAGTGCTGCGCGGACTGCTGATGAGCATGGTTTCTAACCCCATCACCGCGCTGATGAGCGGAAACTACATTGGCATCCTGGTCTGGGCGATTGGTCTGGGCTTCGCGCTGCGTCATGGTAACGACACCACGAAAAACCTGGTCAACGATCTGTCCAACGCCGTGACCTTTATGGTGAAGCTGGTGATTCGCTTTGCGCCAATCGGTATTTTCGGGCTGGTCTCCTCTACGCTTGCAACCACCGGTTTCGACGCGCTGTGGGGCTACGCGCAGCTGCTGGTTGTGCTGGTCGGTTGTATGCTGCTGGTGGCGCTGGTGATCAACCCGCTGCTGGTGTTCTGGCAGATCCGCCGCAACCCGTATCCGCTGGTGCTGACCTGCCTGCGCGAGAGCGGCGTGTATGCCTTCTTCACCCGCAGCTCTGCGGCGAACATTCCGGTTAACATGGCGCTGGCGGAGAAGCTGAACCTGGACCGCGATACCTACTCCGTGTCGATCCCGCTGGGCGCAACCGTGAACATGGCGGGCGCGGCAATCACCATTACCGTGCTGACCCTGGCGGCGGTGCATACGCTGGGCATTCCGGTGGATCTGCCAACCGCGCTGCTGCTGAGCGTGGTGGCATCACTGTGTGCCTGTGGCGCATCCGGCGTGGCGGGCGGTTCGCTGCTGCTGATCCCGCTGGCGTGTAATATGTTCGGCATCCCGAACGAGATTGCGATGCAGGTTGTGGCCGTCGGCTTTATCATCGGCGTGCTGCAGGACTCCTGCGAAACCGCGCTGAACTCCTCTACCGACGTGCTGTTTACCGCAGCGGCCTGCCAGGCGGAAGACGCGCGTTTAGCGAAGAATGCCCTGCGCAGTTAAAAACAAAAGCCCGGTGGCGGCTACGCCTTACCGGGCCTACAGGGTAAATGCAAAACGGCAACCAACGGTTGCCGTTTTTAGTGTTTGTACCCTCTCCCCGTGGGAGAGGGTCAGGGTGAGGGCATCAGGCCGCACCGATTAAAGCGTCACACCACTCTTAAAGATCGCCAGCTCGCGGAAGTCGTTCTTTTCGTTACAGGTCTGCTTGCCGTTAGCAAATTCCACGATAGTATCCACGAACTCCGTCAGCAGGTGCGGCATGGCTTTGCCGTGAATCAGCTGGCCCGCATCAAAGTCGATCCAGTGCTTTTTCTTTGCCGCCAGCTCGCTGTTGGTGGCGATTTTCACCGTTGGCACAAAACCGCCGTACGGCGTGCCGCGACCGGTACTGAACAGCACCATATGGCAGCCGGCACCCGCCAGCGCGCTGGTGGCGACCGCATCGTTGCCCGGCGCGCTCAGCAGATTCAGACCGTGGGTTTTCAGGCGCTCGCCGTAGCGCAGCACGTCAACCACCTGGCTCGCGCCCGCTTTCTGGGTGCAGCCGAGGGATTTCTCTTCCAGCGTGGTGATCCCACCCGCTTTGTTGCCCGGCGACGGATTCTCGTAAATAGGCTGATTGTGGGCGATGAAATACTGTTTGAAGTCGTTCACCATGGTGACGGTCTTCTCAAAGGTCTCTTCGTCGCGGCAGTGACTCATCAGAATACGCTCCGCGCCGAACATTTCCGGCACTTCGGTCAATACCGTCGTGCCGCCGTTGGCAATCACGTAATCCGAGAAGCGGCCCAGCATCGGATTGGCAGTAATACCGGAAAGGCCATCAGACCCGCCGCACTCAAGCCCAAACTTCAGCTCGCTCAGCTTGCCCGGCTCGCGCCTGTCGTGGCGCATCACCTCATAAAGCTGGTGAAGCTGCTCAACGCCCGCTTCAACTTCGTCGTCCTGATGCTGGCACACCATAAAATGCACGCGCTCAGGATCGAACTCGCCCAGCGTGTCGCGGAAGGCGTCCACCTGATTGTTCTCGCAGCCCAGGCCAATCACCAGCACCGCGCCCGCATTCGGGTGGCGCACCATGTTTTGCAGCATAGTGCGGGTATTGATGTGGTCGTCGCCGAGCTGCGAGCAGCCGTAAGTGTGGCTGAACAGATGCACGCCGTCAGTGCCTTCGGCATCGTTGGTCTCTTTCAGGAAGCGAGTCTGGATCTGACGCGCAATTCCGTTGACGCAGCCGACGGTCGGGAGGATCCACAGCTCGTTGCGGATCCCCACGTCGCCGCTGGCGCGACGGTAGATCTGCACCTCACGATCCGCCGCCTGACGTTCTTCTGCGGGTAAATCAGGTTGATAGCTGTACTCGTCCAGATCGCTCAGATTGGTGCGGGTATTGTGTGAGTGAATGTATTCACCCGGCGCAATATCCGCCAGCGCATGGCCGATGGGCAAACCGTACTTCACCACGTTCTCCCCTTTCGCAATGGGGATCAGGGCAAACTTATGTCCACGAACGATCGCCTGACGCAGGGTGACGCTCTGGTTATCCATGGTCACCACGTCGCCTTCACCGAGATCCGTCAGCGCGACGGCCACGTTATCCAGCGAATGGATTTTGATGTATTGCATATCAACCTCAAACGGCCTTAGTTCAGATCAATGGCGAAGTAGTCACGCGCATTGTTAAAGCAGATGTTTCTCACCATTTCGCCCAGCAGCTGGATATCCGCTGGCGCTTCGCCTGCGTGCACCCAGCGGCCAATCATCTGGCACAGAATGCGGCGGAAATATTCATGACGGGTATAGGACAGGAAGCTGCGGCTGTCGGTCAGCATGCCGACAAAGCGGCTCAGCAGGCCCAGCTGCGCGAGCTGCGTCATCTGACGCTCCATGCCGTCTTTCTGATCGTTGAACCACCAGCCGGAACCGAACTGCATCTTGCCCGGCATCCCTTCGCCCTGGAAGTTGCCGACCATGGTACCCAGCACTTCGTTATCGCGCGGGTTCAGGCAGTACAGGATGGTTTTTGGCAGCAGGTTTTGTTCGTTCTGTTTGCTCAGCAGTTTTGACAGCTCTTCCGCCAGCGGACGATCGTTGATGGAGTCGAAGCCCACGTCAGCGCCGATCAGTTTGAACTGGCGCTGGTTGTTATTGCGCAGCGCGCCGATGTGGTACTGCTGTACCCATCCGCGACGCGCGTATTCCGCACCGAGGAATACCAGCACCGCCGTTTTAAACTGCGCCACTTCGTGCTCGCTTAAGCCTTCGCCGGAGAGACGACGCGCCAGAATGCTGTCCAGCTCGGCTTCGTTTGATTCCGCAAACAGCACCACGTCCAGCGCGTGGTCAGACACTTTGCAGCCGTGCGCGGCGAAGTGATCCAGACGTTTGGTCAGCGCGGTTTGCAGGTCAGCGAAACGACGGATGTCGGTATCCGACACTTCCGCCAGCTTCGCCATGTAGTCGGTGAAGGTGGCCTGCTCAATGTTGAAGGCTTTGTCCGGACGCCAGCTTGGCAGCACTTTGATATCGAAAGAGGTGTCTTTGGCGACAACGGCATGATGCTCCAGAGAGTCGATCGGATCGTCGGTAGTGCCCACCATCTTCACGTTCATCTGCTTCATGATGCCGCGCGCGGAGAAGTTATCCTGCGCCAGCAGCGCGTTGCAGCGATCCCAAATTTCATCCGCGGTCGTTGGGGAAAGCAACTTGCCGGTGATGCCAAACGGACGGCGGAGCTCAAGATGGGTCCAGTGGTAAAGCGGGTTGCCGATGGTGTGCGGAACGGTCGCCGCCCAGGCGTCAAACTTCTCGCGGTCGGTCGCATCGCCGGTACACAGGCGCTCAGCCACGCCGTTGGTGCGCATGGCACGCCATTTGTAGTGGTCACCCTTCAGCCAGATGTCATACAGGTTTTTGAAGCGATAATTTTCGGCAACCTGCTGCGGCGGTAAATGGCAGTGGTAGTCGAAAATCGGCTGGTCTTTTGCGTAGTCGTGGTACAGGCGGCGGGCAAATTCGGTATCTAACAGAAAGTCTTCGGTCATAAACGGCGTCATTATCGTCTTCCTCATTACGGGAGCGCAGAAAGCGTATGTTCATATGCTGCAAAGTTATCACACCAATTTCCACCAACCGAAGCTTTTTTCGTGAGTGAGATCAATAAACGCCAACAAATAAATTACCCTCAATGAAGTAAACCCTTCTGCAACCCCCGCCAGTACTGGCTTTGCGCGCGACGATTAATGTCCCCACAAAGAATCATACATTTGTGATGTCACTCACCTTTTAAAGCTGTATGACAAGTTATCTTTTCGCCGTCGCAAACTATAAGCCGACGGAATGCATTACCGGTGTGAGAGACATCGGGTTTAACGGTACGGATACCGACTTATGCACGCTTACTTATGGCAAGGTTCGGGCCGTTCCGGGACATGCTCCTGGTTACGCCCCTCCCGTTACACAACTGCTCCCGGAAACGGTTGAGAGGTTGCCGTGCTCTGGCGCGGAAATAACATAACGATGAGGTTTTAGATGCGTAAAATTAAAGGGTTACGTTGGTATATGATCGCACTGGTGACGTTAGGCACCGTGCTGGGCTACCTGACGCGTAACACGGTGGCAGCAGCAGCGCCAACGTTGATGGAAGAGCTGCATATCTCCACGCAGCAATACTCCTACATCATTGCTGCCTATTCCGCGGCTTATACCATCATGCAGCCTGTTGCGGGCTATGTGCTGGACATTCTCGGTACCAAAATCGGTTATGCCTTCTTCGCCATCGCCTGGGCGGTGTTCTGCGGCGCAACCGCGCTGGCAGGCAGCTGGGGTGGACTGGCGCTGGCGCGCGGTGCGGTCGGTGCGGCGGAAGCCGCGATGATCCCAGCGGGTCTGAAGGCCAGCTCCGAGTGGTTCCCGGCGAAAGAGCGTTCCATTGCCGTCGGCTACTTCAACGTGGGCTCGTCCATCGGGGCGATGATAGCGCCGCCGCTGGTGGTGTGGGCGATCGTGATGCACAGCTGGCAGATGGCGTTCATTATCTCTGGCGTGCTGAGCTTTGCCTGGGCGATGGCGTGGTTGGTTTTCTATAAACACCCGCGCGATCAGAAAAAACTGTCTGAAGAAGAACGTGAATACATCATTGGCGGTCAGGAAGCGCAGCATCAGACCAACAACGGTAAAAAAATGACCGTCTGGCAGATCCTGGGCACCCGTCAGTTCTGGGGTATCGCCCTGCCGCGCTTCCTGGCTGAACCGGCCTGGGGTACCTTTAACGCGTGGATCCCCCTGTTCATGTTTAAAGTCTACGGCTTTAACCTGAAAGAGATCGCAATGTTCGCCTGGATGCCAATGCTGTTCGCTGACCTGGGCTGTATCGTGGGCGGCTACCTGCCACCGCTGTTCCAGCGCTGGTTTGGCGTGAACCTGATCGTTTCCCGTAAGATGGTGGTGACCATGGGCGCGCTGCTGATGATTGGCCCGGGTATGATCGGCCTGTTCACCAGCCCGTACGTCGCCATTGCCCTGCTGTGCATCGGTGGCTTTGCTCACCAGTCCCTGTCCGGCGCGCTGATTACGCTCTCGTCTGACGTCTTTGGTCGTAACGAAGTGGCAACCGCCAACGGCCTGACCGGGATGGCCGCCTGGACCGCGAGCACCATGTTTGCACTGGTGGTCGGCGCGCTGGCGGATACCATCGGCTTCAGCCCGCTGTTCGCGGTGCTGGCGATCTTTGACCTGATGGGTGCAGTGGTTATCTGGACGGTGCTGAAAAGCAAATCGGCAGAGGAGCTGGCGAAAGAGTCCATTGGCAAACCGGCTACGCAGAGTTAGCGAAAATACGTTTCAACTAAGCCGCCTCCGGGCGGCTTTTTTAATGGCAAAATCTGGAGAGTGGCACGCAAAAGTGGTATAACAAATCATCTGCCGTACCCTGCCTGGAGCGCATATGGAAATCACCGAACCACGTCGTTTATATCAACAACTTGCTGCGGAGCTGAAAGATCGCATCGAGCAAGGGGTCTATCTTGTCGGTGATAAACTTCCCGCCGAGCGCTTTATCGCGGATGAAAAAAGCGTCAGCCGCACCGTGGTGCGTGAAGCGATTATCATGCTGGAAGTGGAAGGCTACGTTGAGGTACGTAAAGGCTCCGGCATTCACGTGATTTCTAATCTGCCGAAACACTCTCCCATCGCGGACGAAAGTCTGGAATTCGCCAGCTATGGCCCCTTCGAGCTGCTCCAGGCTCGCCAGCTGATCGAAAGCAATATTGCTGAGTTTGCGGCGACGCAGGTGACCAAGCAGGACATCATGAAGCTGATGGAGATCCAGGAGAATGCCCGTAAGGAAAAATGTTTCCGCGATTCAGAGTGGGATCTGCAGTTCCACGTTCAGGTCGCCCTGGCAACCCAAAATACGGCGCTGGCAGCTATTGTAGAAAAAATGTGGACTCAGCGCGTTCACAACCCGTACTGGAAAAAACTGCACGACCATATCGATTCCCGTACCGTTGACAACTGATGCGACGATCACGACCAAATCCTTAAGGCGCTGATTCGTAAAGATCCGCATGCCGCTAAGCTGGCGATGTGGCAGCACCTGGAAAACACCAAGCAGATGCTGTTCAACGAAACCAGCGATGACTTCGAATTTAACGCTGACCGCTATCTTTTTGCCGATAATCCGGTTGTTCATCTCGATACGGCTTCCAGTGCCGCAAAATAGATGACCTTTCTGCTGGCAGGCGCTACGTTGCGCCTTCCGGCTTACAGGAGTAAGCAAAACATATATAGTGTCAGCCTTTGTAAATCCCCTCGCTCACTTCCTGGGCTTACGCCAAAATCAACTCACCCCTGCAAATTCTGTGACGCAGAACGTTGGGCTTTGTTACAATTGGATTCAATTCCTTATTTTGTAAGTTAGTGCTTGCTAACCAGCCAATTAACAGGGAACAGTGTTGGCCACACCGCAATGTGTCCGCGAGCGACCATAATGAAATCACAACAACGTCGCCGTGCTGTTTGTCCCGGATAACAGGCGTGACGTTAACCGATTTCCAGGAACACTGAATGGAACTTTTGACCCAACTGCTGCATGCCCTCTGGGCGCAGGATTTTGAAACGCTGGCCAACCCTTCCATGATTGGCATGCTCTATTTCGTCTTGTTTATGATCCTGTTCCTTGAGAACGGTTTGCTGCCTGCTGCCTTCCTGCCCGGTGACAGTTTGCTGGTGCTTGTCGGCGTGCTGTGTGCCAAAGGGGCGATGGCGTTTCCACACACCATTTTATTACTGACCGTGGCGGCCAGCCTCGGCTGCTGGGTGAGCTATATCCAGGGAAGATGGCTGGGCAATACCCGGATCGTCCAGAACTGGCTCTCTCATCTTCCCGCGCATTATCACCAGCGGGCGCACCACCTTTTCCACAAGCACGGGCTTTCCGCGCTGCTGATTGGCCGCTTTATCGCCTTTGTTCGCACCCTGCTGCCGACCATTGCCGGTCTGTCGGGGTTGAGCAGCGCGCGCTTCCAGTTCTTTAACTGGATGAGCGGCCTGCTATGGGTGCTTATTCTGACGACGCTGGGCTATGCACTGGGTAAAACGCCGGTCTTTATGAAATATGAAGACCAGCTGATGTCCTGCCTGATGCTGCTTCCTGTGGTTCTGCTGGTCTTCGGCCTGATTGGCTCACTGGTTGTCCTGTGGAAGAAGAAATACGGAGCCAGAGGCTAACGATGGTTATCTCACCGCTCGCCCTGCGCCGTTTTGCCGTTGCCGTGATTACGCTGATCGTCCTCAGCGCCATGCTGCTGGCATGGAGCGCGCTTTCGCATCAGGAATCGACGCTGGCCATCCGCCCGGTAAACCAGGGCGCCAGCGTGCCTGACGGTTTTTCTGTCTGGCATCATCTGGACGCGAACGGGATCCGCTTTAAGAGCATTACCCCGCAGGACGACGTTTTACTGATCAAGTTTGATTCCCGTGCGCAAAGTGCCGCCGCGAAAGTGGTTCTCGATCGTACGCTGCCGCACGGGTATATCATTGCCCAGCAGGAAGATGACAGCCAACCTGCAGCCTGGCTGTCATTGATTCGTGATACGTCGCATCGGTTTGGATAACTTCCAGGATTCCGAATCTTTTCACTCACTTTGGTGAATCCCCCGTTTACTTACTATGCTTAAGTACGCGGAGCACCCCTCAATGTACTCCGCATAACTTTGGATAGCGGCAAACGCCGCAACACAATGGAAGGTTTCGATAATGAAATTCCCCATGACTCTGGCTCTGGCCCTTTTTTCTTTAAGCACAGCATCCTTCGCAAACTCTCTCTGTCAGGAGAAAGAACAGGATATTCAGCGTGAGATCGGTTATGCCGAAAAGCATAACAATCAGCACCGTGTTGATGGTCTTAAAAAAGCGCTGAGCGAAGTGAAAGCGAACTGTTCAGACAGCAAGCTTCGTGCCGACCACAAGAAGAAAATCGCTGAACAGAAGGACGAGATAGCCGAGCGCCGTCGCGACCTGCAGGAAGCGAAAGAGAAAGGAGATGCGGAAAAAATTGCCAAGCGCGAGAAGAAGTTGAAAGAAGCGCAGGATGACCTGAAAGCGCTGGAAGCTCGCGATT
Source organism: Enterobacter cloacae complex sp. SHL009 (assembly GCF_049237205.1). Classification (NCBI taxonomy): domain Bacteria; kingdom Pseudomonadati; phylum Pseudomonadota; class Gammaproteobacteria; order Enterobacterales; family Enterobacteriaceae; genus Enterobacter; species Enterobacter cloacae complex sp. SHL009. The sequence continues at coordinate 162,993 of NZ_JBMKIW010000009.1, read as the reverse complement.
ATTGAGTTAACGGAAATCTCAACAGGAGAGAGAATCATGTCAAAAGATACGACGTCTGAACATCTGCGCGCTGAACTGAAATCCCTGGCCGATACCCTTGAAGAGGTGCTGAACTCCTCTGCTGACAAGTCAAAAGAAGAGGTCAGCAAGCTGCGCAGCAAGGCGGAGCAGGCGCTGAAAGAGAGCCGCTATCGCCTGGGTGAAACCGGTGATGCGCTGGCGAAACAGACCCGCGAAGCGGCTGCCCGCGCGGACGAATATGTGCGTGATAATCCATGGACGGGTGTAGGGATTGGTGCCGCAGTGGGTGTGGTACTGGGTGTCCTTCTGACGCGTCGTTGATATGGAAGATCCTCGTCACGCACAAGGGCCTGCTAACAACGTCCTCGGCATCGGCCAGCGTATTTTAACGACGCTGGTCGGGATTGCCGAAACGCGCGTCCGGCTGGCAGTGGTCGAGCTGGAAGAGGAGAAAGCGAACCTCTTCCAGATGCTGCTGATGCTCGGGCTGACCATGCTCTTCGCCGCATTTGGTCTGATGAGCCTGATGGTGTTAATCATCTGGGCCATCGATCCGCAGTATCGTCTTAACGCGATGATTGCCACCACCGTCGTTCTGCTGGTCGCCGCGTTGATAGGCGGTATCTGGACGCTGCGTAAAGCGCGCAAGTCCACTTTCCTGCGCCATACGCGTCAGGAGCTGGCGAACGATCGCGCTCTGCTGGAGGATGACAAGCCGTGAGCGATAAAGCGGAACGTCAGAAGCGAAAAGCGTACCTGTTAAGTCAGATCCAGCAGCAACGGCTGGATCTGTCTGCCAGCCGCCGCGACTGGATTGACGCGACGCGACGGTTTGACCGCGGCTGGAACACCTTCCTGAGCCTGCGCTCATGGGCGCTGGTCGGCAGCAGCGTGATGGCTATCTGGACGGTTCGTCATCCAAATATGCTCATCCGCTGGGCACGTCGTGGATTCGGCGCCTGGAGCGCCTGGCGTCTGGTGAAAGCCACTTTGCGGCAGCAGCAGCTGCGGTGATACAAAACGGTAACTCAGGTTACCGTTTTTTGTTTTTGCGCCTTCTCCCCGTGGGAGAGGGTTGGGGTGAGACACCAGCGCGCACGTCCCCTTACTCAATATCTTTGAAGAAGATTGACAGTTTTCCTTGCTAACAATTACCACCCGCCCCGTTTATTATCCTCTCCATCGACAGCAACGCCGCGGTATCTACCCGGAATTGCAGACAAATAATGTTCAGCCGCTCATGTGGTTTCCTGGAGAGTAAAATGAAAAAATTAGAAGATGTTGGTGTACTGGTAGCACGTATTCTGATGCCAATTCTGTTCATCGTGGCAGGTTGGGGAAAAATCACCGGTTATGCGGGTACCCAGCAGTATATGGAAGCCATGGGCGTTCCGGGGTTCCTGTTGCCGCTGACCATTCTTCTTGAGTTCGGCGGCGGCCTGGCGGTACTGTTCGGCTTCCTGACCCGTACCACCGCGCTGTTTACCGCAGGCTTCACCGTGCTGACAGCGTTCATCTTCCACAGCAACTTTGCGGAAGGCGTGAACTCTCTGATGTTCATGAAAAACCTGACCATCGCGGGTGGCTTCCTGCTGCTGGCCGTCACCGGCCCGGGTGCATACAGCATCGACCGCGTTCTGAATAAGAAGTGGTAAGCACGCTATACTGAATAAACACAAAGCGAGGAGACATCTCCTCGCTTTTGCTATCTGACGGAGGAGAAAAAATGGGACAACTCGTAGACGGCGTATGGCAGGATGTCTGGTATGACACCAAATCCACCGGAGGTCGCTTCAAGCGCTCAGTTTCGGCCTTCCGTAACTGGCTGACCGCCGACGGCGCGCCAGGCCCGAGCGGCGAAGGCGGCTTCGCGGCTGAGAAAGACCGTTATCATCTTTATGTTTCCCTTGCCTGCCCGTGGGCACACCGCACGCTGATTGTGCGCAAGCTTAAGGGTCTCGAATCCTTAATTCCGGTTTCGGTCGTGAACCCGCTGATGCTGGAAAACGGCTGGACGTTTGACAGTGATTTCCCCGCGGCGACCGGCGACGATCTTTACCACCACGATTTCCTTTACCAGCTCTATCTGCGCGCCGATCCTCACTACACCGGGCGCGTTACCGTGCCGGTGCTGTGGGACAAGAAAAACCAGACGATTGTCAGCAATGAGTCTGCGGAAATCATCCGCATGTTCAATACCGCGTTTGACGCGCACGGCGCCCGTGCCGGAGATTACTATCCGGCTGAGCTGCGTGAGAAAATTGACGAGCTGAACAGCTGGATTTACGACAACGTCAACAACGGTGTCTACAAGGCCGGTTTCGCCACCAGCCAGGAAGCGTATGACGAAGCGGTCGGAAAGGTGTTTGAATCACTTGAGCGTCTGGAGCAGATCCTGGGCCAGCATCGCTACCTGACGGGCGATCGCCTGACGGAAGCGGACATTCGCCTGTGGACCACGCTGGTTCGCTTCGATCCGGTCTATGTCACCCACTTTAAGTGCGACAAGCACCGCATCAGCGACTACCTGAACCTGCATGGTTTTCTGCGCGACATCTACCAGATGCCGGGTATTGCCGACACGGTCGACTTCGACCATATTCGCACCCACTATTTCCGCAGCCACAAGACCATCAACCCGACGGGTATTATCTCCATCGGCCCGTGGCAGAACCTGGAAGAACCGCACGGGCGCGACGTGCGTTTTGGATAAATATTAAGGGCATCGATGGATGCCCTTTTTTAATTCACAATCTCCATCTATCCTTACCTCGATCGCTTAGAAAACAAGTGATTGACTGACTAATGAGGCAAGGAAAAATGGACTGGTATTTAAAAGTACTGCGTAACTACATTGGATTTGGTGGCCGCGCCCGCCGCAAAGAGTACTGGATGTTCGTTCTGGTGAACTTCGTCCTGATTATGGTGCTGGGCATCGTGGATAAAATTCTTGGCTGGGAGCGGGCTGGCGGTGAAGGCGTACTGACCACCATTTATGGCCTGTTAGTCCTGCTACCATCGTGGGCGGTACTGTTCCGTCGGCTGCACGACACCGATCGTTCAGCGTGGTGGTTACTGCTGCTGCTGATCCCGCTTGTTGGCTGGATCGTGATTTTGATTTTCAACTGCCAGAGCGGCACGCCGGGCGAGAACCGCTTTGGTCCGGATCCGAAGCTCGACGCATAAATAATGGCCCGGTGGCGCACAGCGATCCGGGCCTATATCCTTATTTATTGTGGTGGGCAAAAAGCTTCGGAATTTCGCGTAGACACCAGGATTTGGCTTCGCCCATGCTGTCGCGGCGCCACGCCATAATGATATCCACTTCGCTGGTGTATTCCGGGCTGACAACGCGCAGTCGCCCTTCCGCAATATCTTTCTCCACAAACGGGTACGGCATCGTCGCCACGCCCAGACCGGCCAGCAGCGCCTGCCGTTTGTCTTCCAGCGAGGTCACCGTCAGGCGTGGCTGCTTATCCAGCAGCTGCACCGTCAGCACCGGACGCTCGCGCGCGGTATCCGCTACCGCCACGCCGCGATACTTCACGCGCGTCACTTCAGAGAGCGGCTCCGGCTCCTGGTGAATCGGGTGATTGGGTGCGGCAACATAGACGTTCATCACGCTGTAGAGCTTGCGCGAGTTGATTTCCGATGAGGAACGGAAGTGCATGTCCGGCGCAATCACAATATCCGCCCTGCCCGTCTCCAGACGTTCCCACGCGCCTGCCAGCACCTCGGTGATGATTGACAGCTGCGTATTGGCCTTCGCCGCCAGGCGGTCCACCAGCGGGAACAGCGCTTCAGTCGGCACCAGCGCTTCGGTAACTAACGTCAGATGGGTTTCCCAGCCGCGCGCCAGCGCTTCGGCGTCCGTCGTGAGCTTGTCCGCCGCTTCCAGCAGCACGCGGCCGCGCTCCAGCAGCATTCGCCCCACGTTGGTGAACTTTGTTCGATGACCGGAGCGGTCAAACAGCACCACGTCCAGCTCTTCCTCCAGCTTCTGCATGGTGTAGCTTAGCGCAGACGGAACGCGCCCCAGCTCATCTGCCGCCGCCGCAAAACTGCCGCGCCGGTCAATCGCGTCCATGACGCGAAGCGCCTCAAGCGTCAATGCTCTCTCTTTAGCCATCTCGTTCTCATTCAGGAAATTTGAACATACCGGGCAGAATATCTGGCTAACAATGCAGCGTCCATACCTTTACCATTGTTTTAGTGTAAAGAGAGGTCAAGTTTATGATTACGACAAGAACAGCTAAACAGTGCGGACAAGCCGATTTCGGTTGGCTGCAGGCCCGCTACACCTTTTCCTTTGGACACTACTTTGACCCTAAACTCCTCGGTTACGCTTCACTGCGCGTGTTGAATCAGGAAGTGCTCGCCCCTGGCGCCTCCTTCCAGCCGCGTACGTACCCGAAAGTCGATATCCTGAACCTGATCCTGGAAGGCGAGGCAGAATACCGCGATAGCGAGGGCAATCATGTCCAGGCAAAGGCTGGCGAAGCGTTGTTAATTTCCACGCAGCCGGGCATCAGCTACAGCGAGCATAACCTCAGCAAAGATAAAACGCTGACCCGTATGCAGCTGTGGCTGGACGCCTGCCCCGAGCGGGAAAATCCGCTGGTACAGAAGTTAGATTTAACGGGCGATAAGCAGCAGCTGATTGCATCGCCGGACGGCAGTAAAGGTAGCCTGCAGCTGCGCCAGCAGGTGTGGCTGCACCATATCGAAATGAAGAAAGGTGAACAGGCGAGCTTCCAGCTTCATGGTCCGCGCGCCTATTTACAGTCTATTCACGGTACGGTACATGCGGTGACGCACACGGAAGAGAAAGAAGCGCTCACCTGCGGCGACGGGGCGTTTATTCGTGATGAAGCGAATATCACCCTGGTGGCGGATACGCCGCTTCGCGCGCTGCTGATTGATTTGCCGGTTTAAAGAATGCCCCCACCCTAACCCTCTCCCAATGGGAGAGGGAACCGATCGAGCCACGGCAGAATCATCCGGCGCCGTATGCAACGTACGAAATCACTCTGCCAGCGCGTTAGCCATATCGGTTCTAATCTGCTTACGCTGTTCCGGCGTCAACACCTGGCTGACGTCGAAGTAATATTTCACGCGGTAATAGCGGGTCTGCTCTTCAATTTTGCTAAAGGCAGCAAGCTGGCTTTTCACCGTGCTTTCGTCCCATTTACCCGCCTGGAACATGTCGATCAGCGCGCCGTCCTTCACTCCCGTCATCGGGATCTTGCTGACATTTTGTTCCAGCTGCTTATGCAGATCTTCAATCTTCTTAACCTGCTCATTGCTGAGCTTCAGGTGCTGTACCAGCGGATCCTGCGAGGGAGACGGGGCAGCCTCAACGTTCGCGGCCTGTACCGTAAAACTGCACACTGCCAGCGAGGCGGCGACCAGCGCAATACGGGTCATTTTCATCATCTTACTGTCCTTACATGCTGTGATAGGGAAAAGCAGGCGTATTGTTTTTCAAGAGCGGATGAATATGTGTGAGTAATTATATAAACAATTTTGTATGTTTAGCGGGCAAAAAAATGCCCCCAGGGTTGAGGGGGCATGAGACCTAAATGTCGTCAGATTGATTGCGTAAACGTCCTCGAAATCACATCCTGCTGCTGCTCGCGCGTCAGCGCATTAAAACGCACCGCATAGCCTGAAACGCGGATCGTCAGGTTCGGGTAATTCTCGGGATGCGCAATGGCATCGAGGAGCATTTCCCGGTTCATGACGTTGACGTTCAGATGCTGCCCGCCCTCAATGGACGCTTCGTGATGGAAGTACCCGTCCAGCAGCCCCACCAGGTTGGTTTTGCGCACCAGCTCGTCCTTGCCCAGCGCCTGCGGCACGATGGAGAAGGTGTAGGAGATCCCGTCTTTCGCATAGGTGAACGGCAGCTTGGCCACCGACGTTAGCGAGGCTACCGCCCCTTTTCTGTCGCGGCCGTGCATCGGATTCGCGCCTGGCGCAAACGGCGTGCCGCCGCGGCGTCCGTCCGGCGTGTTCCCGGTCTTCTGGCCGTATACCACGTTGGAGGTGATAGTCAGGATCGACTGGGTTGGCACCGCGTTGCGGTAGGTTGGCAACGCCTGAATTTTCTTCATAAAGCGCTCCACCAGGTCGCAGGCGATGCTGTCCACGCGGTCGTCGTTGTTGCCGTACTGCGGATAGTCCCCTTCAATCACAAAATCGACCGCCAGACCGGTGTGGTCGCGCACCGGCTTCACCGTGGCGTATTTAATGGCCGACAGGGAATCCGCCGCCACCGACAGCCCGGCAATTCCGCAGGCCATGGTGCGATAGACGTCGCGGTCATGCAGCGCCATCAGCGAGGCTTCGTAGCTGTACTTATCATGCATGTAGTGAATGAGGTTCAGGGCGCTGATGTACTGCACCGCCAGCCAGTCCATAAAGTGATCGAGGCTCGCCATCACGGTGTCGTAATCCAGCACGTCGTCCAGCAGCGGCTCGGTTTTCGGGCCGACCTGGATCTTCAGCTTCTCGTCCACCCCGCCGTTGATCGCGTACAGCAGCGTTTTGGCGAGGTTGGCGCGCGCGCCAAAGAACTGCATCTGCTTGCCGATCACCATCGGGCTGACGCAGCAGGCAATGGCGTAGTCGTCGCTGTTGAAGTCCGCACGCATCAAATCGTCGTTCTCATACTGCAGCGAAGAGGTGACGATCGACACCTGAGCGGCGTATTTCTTGAACGCGATCGGCAGTTGTTCAGACCAGAGGATCGTCAGGTTCGGCTCCGGCGCAGGCCCCATGGTGTGCAGGGTATGCAGATAGCGGAAGCTGTTTTTGGTCACCAGCGTGCGCCCGTCCAGCCCCATGCCGCCGATCACTTCCGTCGCCCAGATTGGATCGCCGGAGAAGAGCGTGTCGAACTCCGGCGTGCGCAGGAAGCGCACCATGCGGATCTTCATGATGAAGTGGTCGATCAGCTCCTGCGCCTGGACTTCATTCAGGCGCCCCGCCTGCATGTCGCGTTCAATGTAGATATCGAGGAACGAGGCCGTGCGCCCCAGCGACATCGCCCCGCCGTTCTGGGATTTCACCGCTGCAAGGTAGGCAAAATAGACCCACTGCACCGCTTCCTGGGCGTTCATCGCCGGACGTGAGATATCAAAGCCGTAGTTCGCCGCCATCTGCTGGATCTGCAGCAGCGCGCGCCTGTGCTCCGCCAGCTCTTCACGCAGGCGGATCGTCGCCTCCAGATCTTCACCGCGCTCCAGCCTGCCCTGCAGATCGGCAAACTGAAGTTCGCGCTCGCGCACCAGATAAGCGATCCCGTACAGCGCCACGCGGCGATAGTCACCGATGATGCGTCCGCGCCCGTAGCCGTCCGGCAGACCGGTCAGCACGCCGGATTTACGGCAGCGCATCATCTCCGGGGAGTAGACGTCAAACACTCCCTGGTTGTGGGTTTTGCGCAGGTCGGTAAACAGGTATTCAAACTGCGGATCCATCTCCCGGCCATAGGCTTCGAACGAGCTGCGGATCATGTTGATCCCGCCATACGGATGCAGCGCGCGCTTGAGCGGCTTATCGGTTTGCAGGCCGACGATCGTCTCCAGATCCTGGTCGATATAGCCCGGCCCGTGGGCCGTAATGGTGGTGGCAATGTTGGTGTCAAAATCCACCGGGGCGTGGGTGGCATTCTCCTGGCGAATGCCGACCATTACCTTCTGCCACAGCGCCGTCGTTGCTGGCGTCGCCTGCGCGAGGAAAGCTTCATCGCCTTCATAAGGGGTGTAGTTATGCTGAATAAAATCGCGGACGTTGACGGCGTTTTTCCATTCTTCACCGCGAAACCCGGCCCATGCGTCGCTGTAGGGCGCGACGCCCGTATCGATTGTTACTTTCATGTGTTTCTCGCTTTATCAGGCGTAAGCCGCGGCCGGGGTAACCTTCCCAAGACGGAGGGCGTCCAGCGCGATCATTTTTTCTTCGTTGGTAGGGATAACCGCGCAGGCCACGCGGGACGATTCGGTGGAGATCACGCGCTCACCCGCGCTGCCCGGCAGGGCATTTTTGTCGTCGTCGAGGATGATGCCGAAGACTTTCAGATGTTCCGCCACCAGCGCGCGGACAAGCTTCGAGTTTTCGCCAATACCGCCGGTAAAGACCACCCCATCCAGGCGGTGCAGCGACGCCGCGTGCCCGGCGATATGCCGCGCAATGCGGTGAACGAAGGTATGGATAGCCAGCTGCGCCCGCTCGTTGCCTTCGTGCCAGGCTTTCTCCAGCGTACGTAAATCGGAGGAGATGCCGGAGATCCCCAGCAGCCCGGACTCTTTATTGACCACGCGCTCCAGATCCTCGAACGACTGGCCGGTCTGCTGGGCAATCCACGCCATCGCGCCGAAGTCCACGTCGCCGCAGCGCGTCCCCATTACCAGCCCTTCCAGCGGCGTCATCCCCATCGAGGTGTCGACGCTTTCGCCGTTGCGCACCGCGCAGATGGAGGCTCCGTTGCCGAGATGGGCAATCACCAGGCCGCTGTCATCGGGGGACAGCCCGAGAAGCGTATGCGCCTGCGCGGCCACGTAGCGGTGAGAGGTGCCGTGGAAGCCGTAGCGGCGCACGCCCAGCTCTTCAAAATAGCGGTACGGCAATCCGTACAGATACGCCTGCGGCGGCAGCGTCTGGTGGAAGCTGGTATCAAATACCGCCACCTGCTGCACGCCCGGGAACAGACGCTCTGCGGCTTCCACGCCGCTCAGGTTGGCGTAGTTATGCAGTGGCGCCAGCGGGGAAACCTGTCGGATCTGCGCGATCGCCTCTTCCGTGATCAGGGTCGACTCGCTGAAGAGATTTCCCCCGTGCGCAATGCGGTGGCCAATTAAGGCCACGCTGCTCATCAGGTTACGCTTCTCCAGCTCCAGGGCGATGGCAGCCAGCGCCCCTTCGTAGTCCTGGTGAGCCAGTCTGGCTGGCTCACCCCCGTTCACGGAAATAAAGGCCTTCTCGGTGTTGATCCCATCTGCAATGCCCGTCATCAGGGCATCGCAGCTGCTGGCGTCGAGCACCGAAAACTTAACAGAGGACGATCCGCAGTTAATTACCAGTACAACCGGAAACTCAATCATCATGTGACTCCGCTCTTCCTGAGCAATGGGTTAGAACAGTTTGTAAACGATATTCAGAATGGTCAGCAGCCCGACCGCGGTAACGAAAATGTTCTCGGTACGCCCTTTGTACTTCGCCAGCGCCGGTGCTTTGCGGATGGCATACATCGGCAGCAGGCACAGCAGAGAGGCGATGATTGGTGCGCCCATGGCTTCAATAAGGTCCAGAATGTTCGGGTTGGCGTAGGCCACAACCCAGGTGGAGCCCATGATGAACACCATGCTGATGGTGTTCAGCTTGCCAACGGAGACTTTCTTCTTATCGCCCTTGTAGCCGAACTTGAGGATCAGGCCGTTCAGCCCTTCCAGCGTGCCCAGGTAATGACCGAAGAAGGATTTGAAGATAGCGACCAGCGCGATGATGGAGGCACCGTATTCCAGTACCGTCGCGAACGTCGATTTGGTGCCAGACATTGACGCAAAGTGGTTCGCCAGGTAAGAGAGCACCGGAATGTTCTGCGCCTTAGCGTCCGCCATGTTCTGCGGAGAGAGCGTAAACAGGCAGCTAAAGGCGAAGAACATCACCACGGCCACCATCAGCAGGCTGGCGCGACCGATGATTTTGGAACATTTCTGCTCGGTGAACGCTTTCCCGAACTCCGGCTCGTACTCTTCGCGCTTGGAGACCACAAACGAGGAGACGATAGGCGAGAAGTTGAAGGAGAAGACCATGATGGAGATACCCAGCCACACCGTGACCAGAATGCCGTCATGACCGGTGAAGGCGATATCGCTCAGGTTGACCTGGTCAATCACCGCCGAGTTCCAGTAAGGGATCAGCGACAGGGAAATCAGCACCAGGCTGGCGATAAACGGGAACACCAGGAAGCTCATGACCTTCACCATCAGGTCTTTACCAAACCAGATAACAAAGGCCATCAGCAGCAGCAGGAACAGCGCCACCACGCCGCGGTTCAGCGCAGGTAGCTGGAGCTGGTTTTCCCAGAAGGTCATAAAGGTGTTGGTAATGGTGACGCCGTAAATCCACAGCAGCGGGCAAATAGCGAAGAAGTAGAGGAAGGTGATCACCACCCCGCCGGTTTTTCCAAAGTGCTCTTCCACCGTTTCGGTGATGTTGCCCGAGACGTTGCTGCCGGAGAGGCACAAACGCGCCAGCGCGCGGTGGCAGTAAAACGCAATCGGGAACGCGAGAACCAGCATCAGCAGGATAGGGATCAATCCACCAAAACCTGCGCGAATGGGGAAGAACAGCACGCCTGCGCCAATGGCGGTACCAAACAGGCCAAGCGTCCAGGTGGTATCAGACTTACGCCAGGAGGACGTTTTTGTCTGGCCAACGATAATGCTTTCTGTGTTGCTCATAGGTCACCTTTATGCGTCAACGAAGCCGGTAATTTGGGAAACACGGGAGAGATCGATATTGCCGCCGGAAATAATGCAGACGGTTTTACGACCCTGAATATAGCGATCGAGCTTGCCGCTTAATAACGCGGCACAGGCCAGCGCGCCGGCACCTTCCGTCACCACTTTATTACGCTGAATAAGCGCGATCATGCTGTCGCGAATGTTGTCTTCGCTGACCAGCACAATGTCATCAACCAGCTCGCGAACAATTTCGAACGGTAAATTACCGGGGCGAGAAACATCACAGCCGTCGGCCAGCGTGCCGGTAACGCGATGGCTCATTATTTCTCCGGCCTGATACGATGCCGCCATGCCGTGAACATTTTCTGACTGCACGCCGATGATATTAATGGTGGGGTTGATGGATTTAATTGCCGTCGCAATCCCGGCAATTAAACCGCCGCCGCCGATAGGCACAATAATGTTATCCACGTCGTATAAATCTTCGAGAATTTCCAGACCGATGGTGCCCTGCCCGGCGATCACTTTGGCATCATCGTATGGCGGAATAAAAATACGCCCTTCCATCTCGACGATTTCGCTGACTTTGGCAATGGTGTCGTTGAAGTTCTCGCCGTGCAGCACAACTTCCGCCGAGTAGTCGCGCGTCGCGGCCACTTTAGACTTCGGCGCGCCCATCGGCATCACCACTTTGCCGTCGATGCCGAGCATCGCGCAGGAGAGGGACACACCCTGCGCGTGGTTCCCTGCGGAGCAGGCGACAACGCCTTTGCGTTTTTCAGCGTCGGTCAGCGAGCTTAATTTGTTAAACGCGCCGCGGATCTTAAACGAGCCGGTACGCTGCATGTTCTCAAACTTCAGGAATATTTCGCCCTTGCAGCGTTCGCTAAGATAATTCGAGCGCGGCATACCGGTTTTATATATTTTTCCTGCCAGTCGTTTTCTGGCGTCCTGAATATCTTCAATCGTTACCGGGAGATCGTAGGTAATATGCATAATATCCTCGTTATAATAATTCATTCTTTTCAGGCAAAGTCAGGGTATCAGAGCGTTACAGAGATAAGCTCTGGGTGTTTTTAAAATGATTACTCATTATTCATCGTCGTCTTTCGATATTCATCGACGAATACTGTTTTGCCAGCTCAACTAATACTGACGCCGATTTTTTAATCCTGTAATTTTTTGACCACACGGCGGCATAACGCGCCACGGGTAATTCATCTTCCACGGGCAGCACAATAAACTGGTCGGAACCGAACGGGGCAATCATGTCGCGGGGAATGACCGTCAGATAATCGGCATTCAGCACGAGGTTATAAATGGTGACGACGGAATCGGTCTGGACGATGTTTTCGATGCTGATGTGGTTGTCTTGCAGAGTAGTCAGAAGTTCTTTGTAGTAGCCCATATCGGTTTGCGGCATCACCCACTGCTCGTGCGTGAGCGATGCCAGTGTCGTCGGGCCGGTGCACGTTCGCGTTTTGCTGGCGACCAGCACAAACTCGGACTCAAACAGCGGTTCGACGTGCAGATCCTGCAGCAGCATTTCATCGCTTAGCGTGCCAATAGCGAAATCCAGACGACCGTCGCGAATGGCCGGAAGGAAAGATGAGAGCTGGGCTTCATACATCGAGACGCGTGCTTTCGGGAACACTTCCTTGAATTTTTTGATCATCTCGGACAGGAAGGTAAAGCCGATCAGCGACGGGTAGCCAAAGGAGACGTCCATGACGGTGCTGAAACTCAGGCTGTTAATCTCACTCACCATGTTTTTCATTTCGCGGGTGATCGACTCTGAGTACGAGAGCAGGACCTGGCCCGCGGCAGTGAGTTTTACGCCGGTGTTTTTACGCACCATCACTTCCACGCCGAAGTAGGACTCAATATCGCTGATGATTTTGCTGACGGCGGGTTGCGTCAGGCCAAGCTGTCTTGCTGCAGAACCTATGGAGCCACTCTTAATGACTTCCTGAAATACCACGAGGTGCTGTGTTTTCGGTAGAATAATAGTGTTCATAATATTCTGCGCTTATTTCCCTATGACGGAGCGGATTCTACCTAATAGTGTTTAAGGGGGTATGTGCTGTCACTCACAATTTGCTTTTCCGCACGCTTCACAGGATCAACGAAAACCAAAAAACTCATTTATTATCAATAATATGAATAAATACGACCACGCCATTACGCTGATATCGATCAATAAAAGCAGTAGTAATAAATTTATTTTATGGCGATAACCTTGATAAATTTCTCAGCGTTAAAAAAATCAATAAAGACGATCTTTCAGGCAATTAAAGACCAATAAATAACCGCTATTTGTTTGAAACATTCTTTCAATTTATTAAATTTTTCCGATGCAAATTTTCAGGTTTGCGGAAAAGAGTGGAATTCGTCACATATTCACGGGAGAAATGTATTTGATTTCAATATATGCATATCAAACGAGAAAAGATTCGCGATCATAAAAGTAACAAACATAACAAATTATCAATACTAAAAATCGTGTGTTTTTTAGCGCGAAATTTTGTGATGGCGATCGTATACAGGTACAGTATCGATACGAAAGGCACAAAAGCAGTGAAATGTGCTTAATGTCGCAAATATGAGAATTGATGTCGTTTGTCCGGCGCTGCGCTTACCCATCCAGCATCACCTGGAAAGCAAAAACCCCGCCGAAGCGGGGTTTTTTAAGAAGTTGAAGCTGACCGATAAGCCGGGTTCTGTCGTGGACAGTCATTCATCTAGGCCAGCAATCGCTCACTGGCTCAAGCAGCCTACCCGGGTTCAGTACGGGCCGTACCATGTGAACCCCTATTTGGCCTTGCTCCGGGTGGAGTTTACCGTGCCACGGACTGTTACCAGCCGCGCGGTGCGCTCTTACCGCACCCTTTCACCCTTACCTGATCCCGCTTGCACGGGCCATCGGCGGTTTGCTCTCTGTTGCACTGGTCGTGGGTTTCCCCCCCAGGCGTTACCTGGCACCCTGCCCTATGGAGCCCGGACTTTCCTCCCCTCCGCCCGTCTCCCCCGAAAGGGACGACGACGAAGCGGCGACTGTCTGGTCAGCTTCGGCGCGCAGTATAGAGGGTTTGCGCGCCGCTGTCACCCTAAGGTGTAGGCAAGGCGTGATTAACGCGCCACTTCCACCTTCGCCAGTTTTTCGTAGTAGCACGCAATCGCGCTGTGATCGGCCGTGCCCAGGCCATCGGCACGCAGCGCCTGCATCATCTCCATGACCGCCGCGGTCAGCGGCAGCTGTGCGCCCACGCCGTGTGACGTATCCAGCGCGTTCGCCAGATCTTTGATATGCAGGTCGATGCGGAAACCGGGTTTGAAATTACGATCCATGACCATCGGCGCTTTGGCATCCAGCACGGTACTGCCCGCCAGACCACCGCGAATGGCCTGATAGACCAGATCCGGGTTGACGCCCGCTTTGGTTGCCAGCGTCAGCGCTTCGGACATGGCGGCAATGTTCAGCGCTACAATCACCTGGTTTGCCAGCTTGGTCACATTACCCGCCCCGATGTCCCCGGTATGCACCACGGAGCCCGCCATGGCTTTCATCAGGTCGTAGTATCTATCGAAAATGGCTTTATCGCCGCCGACCATCACCGACAGCGTGCCGTCGATCGCTTTCGGCTCACCGCCGCTGACCGGTGCATCCAGCATATCGACGCCCTTCGCTTTTAACGCCTCGCTGATTTCACGGCTCGCGAGCGGTGCGATAGAGCTCATATCGATCAGCACCAGGCCCGGCTTCGCACCGTCGATAATGCCGTTCTCACCCAGCGCAACTTCTTTAACATGCGGTGAGTTTGGCAGCATGGTGATGATGACATCGCACTGCTCGGCAATGGCCTTCGCGGTGGTGGCCGTTTCAGCGCCAGCCGCTATCACCTCTGCCACGGCCTGCGGATTGTGATCGGATACCACCAGCGAGTAACCCGCTTTGATGAGGTTCTTACTCATTGGTTTACCCATAATGCCCAGGCCAATAAAACCCACTTTCAGCGTCATAATCTGTTTCCTCAATGATGGTTATTTTTTAAAAGCGTCGGCTAATTTCTGCGTGGCCGAGCGGAATACGCCGAGGTCGCTGCCGACGGCTACAAACGTGGCTCCCCACTCCAGATAGCGGCGTGCGTCAGCCTCAACCGGCGCCAGAATGCCGCACGGTTTGCCGTGAGCTTTAGCGCGGGCAAAGATGTGCTGGATCGCGCGCTGCACGTCAGGGTGGCCGGCGTTACCCAGATGACCAAAGGCGGCAGCCAGATCGCTTGGACCGACGAAGATCCCGTCCACGCCGTTTGTGGCGGCAATCGCGTCGACGTTATCAACGCCCTGCTGGCTCTCGATCTGAACCAGAATGGTGATGTTGCTATTAGACTGCGCGAAATAGTCCGGCACGGTGCCAAACATATTGGCGCGATGCGAAACGGAAACGCCGCGGATCCCTTCTGGCGGATAGCGCGTTGAGGCTACGGCCAGGGCCGCTTGTTCTTCCGTCTCCACAAACGGGATCAGGAAGTTGTAGAAACCGATATCCAGCAGGCGCTTGATAATCACCGGCTCGTTGGTGGGCACGCGCACTACCGGGGCGCTGGGGCTGCCTTTCAACGCCATCAGCTGTGGAATAAAGGTGCTGATATCGTTCGGCGCATGTTCGCCGTCCAGCACCAGCCAGTCAAAACCGGCCAGGCCCAGCACTTCGGTGCTGATAGGGTTTGCCAGCGCGGACCAGCAGCCAATCTGAATCTGGTGTGCCGCGAGGGCCGCTTTAAATTTATTCGGGAAGATATCGTTATTCATCGTATTTACCTTTTTAATTCGCAGCCTATATCAGCATCATTTTATTTATTCAGACACCGCACCAGCATTATATTTATTATTCTGACGTATTTTGGCGTTATAAAACCGTCATTCAGTATAAGACGCAATCCACAACCGCACATTGTTTTAATGCTCAATTATTGCGTTATACTTCGATAAATTTTTTTGCATATGCACAAGGCGCTGGGCGCTAATGCACAGAATCAGGCATTACTGGTTCTGGAGCGATCGAGATCACATTTTCATATCCCCTATGCTGACATGCTTTATTTCTGAAAGCCGCGTATTTATTTCTACCATTTGAAAATTGGCTGAATTTATTATCAGACACTTTGCTGGAGAATACTGAACAATGGCCGACATTGAAATTCGACAGGCATCGCCGACGGCGTTTTATATAAAAGTCCACGACACCGATAATGTGGCGATTATTGTCAACGACAATGGCTTAAAAGCGGGCACCCGCTTCCCGGACGGGCTGGAACTGATTGAGCATATTCCGCAGGGACATAAAGTCGCCCTGGCGGATATCCCTGCTAACAGCGAAATCGTACGTTACGGTGAAGTCATCGGCTATGCCGTTCGCTCTATACCACAGGGGAGCTGGGTTGAGGAGTCGCTGGTGGCGCTGCCGGAAGCGCCGCCGCTAAACACGCTTCCGCTGGCGACTCGCGTACCGGAACCGCTTCCTCCGCTGGAGGGCTATACCTTCGAAGGCTACCGCAACGCGGACGGCAGCGTCGGCACCAAGAATCTGCTCGGCATTACCACCAGCGTGCACTGCGTGGCGGGCGTAGTGGATTACGTGGTGAAAATCATCGAACGCGATCTGCTGCCGAAATACCCGAACGTCGACGGCGTGGTTGGCCTGAACCACCTCTACGGCTGCGGCGTGGCGATTAACGCCCCCGCTGCCGTAGTGCATATCCGTACCATCCACAATATCGCCCTGAACCCAAACTTTGGCGGCGAGGTGATGGTCATCGGTCTGGGGTGTGAAAAATTGCAGCCAGAGCGCCTGCTGCAGGGTACCGAAGATGTGAAAGCCATTCCGGCAGACGAGGCCAGCATCGTGCGCCTGCAGGATGAACGCCACGTGGGTTTCCGCTCAATGGTCGACGATATCCTGCAGGTGGCTGAACGCCATCTGGACAAGCTCAACAAGCGCCAGCGCGAAACCTGCCCGGCGTCTGATTTGGTAGTGGGAACACAGTGCGGCGGCAGCGATGCCTTCTCCGGCGTGACGGCCAACCCGGCGGTGGGCTATGCGTCCGATCTGCTTGTGCGCTGCGGCGCCACGGTGATGTTCTCCGAGGTGACCGAAGTGCGTGACGCCATCCATCTGCTCACGCCACGCGCCGTTAATGAAGAGGTCGGCAAGCGCCTGCTCGAGGAAATGGCCTGGTACGATAGCTATCTCGATATGGGCAAAACCGACCGCAGCGCCAATCCCTCACCGGGGAACAAAAAAGGCGGCCTGGCCAACGTAGTGGAAAAAGCCCTCGGGTCGATTGCCAAATCCGGCCAGAGCGCGATTGTGGAAGTGCTCTCTCCGGGCCAGCGCCCGACGAAACGCGGCCTGATCTACGCGGCAACGCCGGCCAGCGATTTCGTCTGCGGCACGCAGCAAGTGGCATCCGGCATTACGGTGCAGGTCTTTACCACCGGGCGCGGCACGCCGTACGGCCTGATGGCGGTACCGGTGATCAAGATGGCGACCCGCACCGAGCTGGCAAACCGCTGGTACGACTTAATGGATATCAACGCGGGCACTATCGCCACCGGGGAAGAGAGCATTGAGGACGTGGGCTGGAAACTGTTCCACTTCATTCTGGATGTCGCCAGCGGGCGGAAGAAAACCTTCTCGGATCAATGGGGATTACATAATCAGCTGGCGGTGTTCAACCCGGCACCGGTGACGTGATTCATATTCCCAACCGCACCGAACGGTCCCCTCTCCCCTATGGGGAGAGGGTTAGGAAGAGGGAAAGCCCCCTTAAACCAGCACCACCTCAATCCCGCTTTTTCGCAGCCCGTCCAGGCTCTCCGCCGGAATGCCTTCATCGACAATAATCATATCAATCCTTTGCGTATCAATGATTTTATGCAGGCTTGAGCGGTTAAATTTGCTGGAGTCCGTGACAACGATAATACGCTCCGCCACCTCGCACATTTTGCGGTTAAGGCGGGCTTCGTCTTCGTTATGCGTACTTACGCCGCGGTCGAGATCGATGGCGTCAACGCCGAGGAACAGCAGGTCAAAATGGTAATTCTGTAGCGACTGTTCTGCCTGGTCACCGTAGAAGGATTGCGACTGACGGCGCAGGTGCCCGCCGGTCATCAGCAATTCCACCCCGTCCGCTTCCAGCAGCGCATTCGCCACGTTCATCCCGTTGGTCATCGCAATCACGTCCGTGTGCTGGCGCAGCATGCGGGCGATTTCATACGTCGTGGTGCCGGAGTCCAGAATAATACGGTGCCCGGGTTTAACCAGCGCGGCAGCGGCCTGCGCGATACTGCGCTTCACCGCCGTATTCAGCGAGCTTTTATCCTCCACGGAAGGCTCAGCGCCCGGCATGTTGCCTTCGCAAATCAATGCCCCGCCGTAGGCGCGAACGGCGATGCCCTGCTTCTCCAGGAACGCCAGATCGTTGCGGATCGTCACCGTCGATACGCCGTACAGATGAGACAGATCGTTAACCTGCACGCTTCCCTGCGCCCGCAACCGCTGAATGATCTGCTCTCGCCTTTCACTGGTGCCGGTGATGCGCTTTTCCGCGGATGAATCGGTGCTGCTCATACGAGCTCCTTAATAAATAGTCTTTCGTTTCATTTCGTTTTGCCTATTAAGGCCTTTCTTTTTCGGGAATGCAAGTCCCGCCTTACGTACAGACGCAAGCCAACACTGCGCTGAAACCTTTCATTATGTTTCTTTTGTGAAACAGATCGGAAAACTATTATCTTTCGTTTTATTTTTATATCACCATGATGCAGGATTAAATGAAACAAAACGAAAGACAAGTGTCATTACCATCCGAAATGGAGAGGAAAGTGAAACATCTGACAGAAATGGTGGAACAACATAAACGAGGGAATTCGAACGGGATCTATGCCGTCTGCTCCGCACATCCGCTGGTACTTGAAGCTGCCATTCGTTACGCGCATTCGCATCAGACGCCGCTGCTGATCGAGGCGACCTCCAACCAGGTGGATCAATTTGGCGGCTATACCGGCATGACGCCTGCGGATTTTCACGCGTTTGTCTGCCGGCTGGCCGAGTCGCTCGGTTTTCCGACGTCACAGCTGATCCTCGGCGGCGATCATCTGGGCCCTAACCGCTGGCAAAATCTCCCTGCGGAACAGGCGATGGCAAATGCTGACGATCTGATCAAAAGCTATGTTTCCGCCGGATTCAAAAAGATCCACCTGGACTGCAGCATGTCCTGCGAGGACGACCCGGTTCCCCTGACCGACGAGCTCGTCGCCGGACGCGCCGCACGCCTGGCGAAGATTGCCGAAGCGACCTGTCGCGAGCAGTTTGGTGAATCCGATCTGGTCTACGTTATCGGCACGGAAGTGCCGGTTCCCGGCGGCGCGCACGAGACGCTCACCGAACTTGCCGTCACCACGCCGGACGCGGCCCGCGCCACGCTTGAAGCGCACCGCCACGCGTTCGAAAAGGAAGGCTTAAGCGACATCTGGCCACGCATTATTGGCCTGGTGGTCCAGCCTGGCGTGGAGTTCGACCACGCGCACGTCTGCGACTATCAGCCGCAGAAAGCCGTGGCCCTGAGCAAAATGGTTGAAGCCTACGATACGCTGGTGTTTGAAGCGCACTCCACCGACTACCAGACGCCGCAGGCGCTGCGCCAGCTGGTTAACGATCACTTTGCCATTCTGAAAGTTGGCCCCGCCCTGACCTTCGCCCTGCGCGAGGCGCTGTTCTCGCTGGCCGCCATTGAAGAGGAGCTGCTGCCGGCAAAAGCCAGCTCCGGCCTGCGTCACGTGCTGGAAAACGTCATGCTCGACCGCCCGGAATACTGGCAAAGCCATTACCACGGTGACGGCAACGCGCGTCGCCTGGCGCGCGGCTACAGCTACTCTGACCGCGTGCGCTACTACTGGCCGGACAGCCAGATCGACGACGCCTTTGCACGGCTGGTGCGTAACCTGGCAGACGAGCCTGTTCCCCTGCCGCTGATCAGCCAGTACCTGCCGCTGCAGTACAGCAAAGTTCGCGAGGGCGCTCTCAAGTCAACGCCACGGGAACTCATCATCGACCACATTCAGGACATACTCCAGCAGTATCACGCCGCCTGCGAAGGCGTAACGACTCAAGACGCATAATTAAAAAAGAGGAAAACGCTATGCCAAACATTGTCTTATGCCGCATCGACGAACGCCTGATCCACGGTCAGGTGGGCGTGCAGTGGGTGGGGTTTGCGGGGGCAAACCTGGTGCTGGTCGCTAATGACGAGGTCGCTGAGGATCCGGTTCAACAGAACCTGATGGAAATGGTGCTCGCGGAAGGGATCGCCGTGCGCTTCTGGTCGCTGCAAAAGGTCATCGACAACATTCACCGCGCCGCTGACCGCCAGAAAATCCTGCTGGTCTGCAAATCACCTGCCGATTTTCTGAAGCTGGTCGAGGGTGGCGTACCCATCACCCGTATTAACGTCGGAAATATGCACTACGCCAGTGGCAAACAACAAATTGCCAAAACGGTCTCTGTCGACGCGAACGATATTGACGCGTTCAACGGCCTGAAAGCGGCCGGTGTGGAATGCTTCGTTCAGGGCGTTCCAACAGAAACTGCTTTGGATCTCTTTAAACTGCTCTGAGGGATTCACAATGGAAATCAGTCTGTTGCAGGCGCTGGGGTTGGGCATACTCGCCTTTATCGCCGGTCTGGATATGTTTAACGGGTTAACGCACATGCACCGCCCGGTGGTGCTCGGGCCGCTGGTCGGCCTGATTCTGGGCGATCTGCACACCGGCATTTTGACCGGCGGTACGTTAGAGCTGGTCTGGATGGGGCTGGCCCCGCTCGCCGGTGCCCAGCCGCCTAACGTCATTATCGGCACCATCGTGGGGACCGCGTTTGCCATCAGCACCGGCGTGAAGCCAGAAGTCGCGGTTGGCGTCGCCGTGCCGTTTGCCGTTGCGGTGCAGATGGGGATTACGTTCCTCTTCTCGGTGATGTCCGGCGTCATGTCGCGCTGCGATCGCATGGCGGCCAATGCAGACACCAACGGAATTGAACGGGTTAACTATCTTGCGCTGCTGGCGCTCGGCATCTTCTATTTTCTGTGCGCGTTCCTGCCAATCTACTTCGGTGCGGAACATGCGAAAACCGCCATTGACGTTCTGCCAGCGCGTCTGATTGACGGCCTCGGCGTCGCGGGCGGCATCATGCCAGCCATCGGCTTCGCCGTGCTGCTGAAGATCATGATGAAAAACGTCTACATCCCTTACTTCATTATCGGTTTTGTCGCCGCCGCCTGGCTCAAGCTTCCGGTGCTGGCGATTGCGGCGGCCGCGCTGGCCATGGCGCTGATCGACCTGATGCGTAAATCACCTGAACCGACGGTTCCCGCCGCTCAGAAAGAGGAATTCGAAGATGGCATCTAACCACACCACCCTGCCGGGCGTGACTGAAAGCGAAGAGACGCTGCTGACCGGCGTGAATGAAAACGTCTACGAAGACCAGAACATCGGTGCCGAGCTGACGAAAAAGGATATCAACCGCGTGGCCTGGCGTTCCATGCTGCTGCAGGCCTCGTTTAACTACGAACGTATGCAGGCCTCCGGCTGGCTGTACGGGCTGCTGCCCGCGTTGAAAAAGATCCACACCAACAAGCGGGACCTGGCGCGGGCGATGAAAGGGCATATGGGCTTCTTTAACACCCACCCGTTCCTGGTGACCTTTGTTATCGGCATCATTCTGGCGATGGAGCGATCCAAGCAGGATGTGAACAGCATCCAGAGCACCAAAATTGCCGTCGGCGCGCCGCTTGGCGGTATTGGCGACGCCATGTTCTGGCTGACCCTGCTGCCCATCTGCGGCGGTATTGGTGCCAGCCTGGCGCTGCAGGGTTCGATTCTGGGCGCGGTGGTCTTTATCGTGCTGTTTAACGTGGTACACCTCGGCCTGCGCTTTGGCCTGGCGCACTACGCTTACCGGATGGGCGTCGCGGCCATTCCGCTGATTAAAGCCAACACCAAAAAGGTCGGCCACGCGGCGTCTATCGTCGGGATGACGGTGATTGGCGCGCTGGTGGCAACCTACGTCCGCCTCAATACCACGCTCGAAATCAAGGCGGGTGATGCGGTCGTCAAACTGCAGGCCGACGTCATCGACAAGCTGATGCCCGCGTTCCTGCCGCTGGTCTACACCCTGACCATGTTCTGGCTGGTACGCCGCGGCTGGAGCCCGCTGCGGCTGATCGGTATCACCGTGCTGCTGGGCGTTGTCGGTAAATTCTGTCACTTCCTGTAAAAGCAAAGAGGTCGCGATGTTAGGCATTATTTTGACGGGTCACGGCGGTTTTGCCAGCGGACTTGAGCAGGCGATGAAGCAGATCCTGGGCGAACAGCCGCAGTTTATTGCCATCGATTTTCCGGAAACCTCCACCACCGCGCGGCTGACCGCTCAGCTTGAGCAGGCAGTGAGTGAACTCGATGCAGAGCACGATATTGTGTTTCTCACCGACCTGCTCGGCGGCACGCCGTTTCGCGTGGCATCGACGCTCGCCATGCAATGGCCGGGCAGTGAAGTCATCACCGGCACCAACCTGCAGCTGCTGCTGGAGATGGTGCTGGAGCGCGACGGATTAAGCAGCGAGGCGTTTCGTCTGCAGGCGCTGGAGTGCGGGCACCGCGGCCTGACGAGCCTGGTCGACGAGCTGGGGCGCTGTCGCGAGGAAGCTCCGGCTGAGGAAGGGATATGAGCCAGCTGCTGCGCGCGCGACGGATCCTTACCGAACAGGGCTGGCTGGACGACCACCAGCTACGCATTGAAAGCGGCGCGGTTGCGGCGATTGAACCCATCCCGGCGGGCGTTACGGCGCGCGATGCGGAGCTGCTTTGCCCGGCGTATATCGATACGCACGTCCACGGCGGCGCGGGCGTGGACGTCATGGATGATGCGCCTGACGTGCTGGACACTCTGGCGATGCATAAAGCGCGTGAAGGCGTGGGCGCATTTCTGCCCACCACCGTGACCGCGCCGATGGAAGCCATCCACAGCGCACTGATGCGTATCGCCCGGCGCAGTCAGTCCGGCGGCCCCGGCGCGCAGATCCTGGGCAGTTATCTGGAAGGACCGTACTTTACGCCCCAGAACAAAGGGGCGCATCCGCCCGAGCTGTTCCGGGAGCTGGATATCGCCGAGCTGGACAGGCTGATTGACGTTTCACAGGGCACGCTACGGGTGGTGGCGCTCGCGCCGGAAAAACCCGGCGCGCTGCAGGCGATTCATCATCTTAAACAGCGCGGTATCCGCGTCATGCTGGGCCACAGCGCTGCTACGTACCGGCAAACTCTCGCCGCGTTTGATGCGGGTGCCGACGGGCTGGTGCACTGCTACAACGGTATGACGGGTTTGCACCACAGAGAGCCCGGCATGGTCGGCGCAGGGCTGACGGACAAACGGGCGTGGCTGGAGCTGATTGCCGACGGCCACCACGTCCATCCGGGAGCGATGCGTTTATGCTGCTGCTGCGCTCAGGATCGCGTGGTGCTGATTACCGATGCCATGCAGGCGGCAGGTATGCCGGACGGTCGGTATACCCTGTGCGGTGAAGAGGTCACGATGCAAAACGGCGTGGTTCGAACCGGCTCCGGCGGGCTGGCGGGCAGTACGCTGTCGCTGGATGCCGCGGTCAGGAATATGGTGGTGTATGCGGGCGTAACAGCCGAAGAGGCGATCCATATGGCCTCGCTGCACCCTGCCCGGCTGCTGGACGTTGACGATCAGCTTGGATCCTTAGCCCCGGGCAAACGCGCCAATATTATTGCGCTGGACGGGGGTTTACACCTCCAGCGGATCTGGATTCAGGGCCAGGCTCTCCCCCTTTAGCCCTTTCATTGTGTCTCCTTTTGGCTTTACGGCCTGAAACCGTAAGGCCTTTCTTTTCCTTTCCTTAAATTTTCCCTTTCCTTTCACGATCACACTTTTCGTTTTATTTCTTTTCTTTCATTGAAGTTTCGATTTCTTTTCTATAGATTTTATTTAACTGCTTAAGTGAACAAGTGAAACGAAACGAAAGATAGCGACACGATTGCCAGCGTCTGATGTGGAATTCACACGACTAAGGACTGAGTTATGCAACAAACCACTACCGCCACCGCAACCGGCACCTGGACCGAGGAAGAGATCCGCCAGCAGCCTGCCAGCTGGATCCGCTCGCTCAACAACATCGATAACCTGCGTGCTTCGATCGACAGTTTCCTGACGCCGCTGCTGCGCAAGCGCGATCTGCGGATCGTCCTGACCGGCGCGGGTACGTCCGCCTTTATCGGCGATATCATTGCGCCATGGCTTTCAAGCCACACCGGGAAAAACTTCACCGCCGTCCCGACAACCGATCTGGTCACGAACCCGATGGACTACTTCAGCCCTGGGCACCCGCTGCTGCTGGTTTCGTTTGCCCGCTCCGGCAACAGTCCGGAAAGCGTCGCGGCCGTTGAGCTGGCAAACCAGTTCGTGCCGGAGTGCTACCACCTGTCCATTACCTGCAACGAGGCGGGGAGCCTGTACCAGAACGCCGTCGACAGCGATAACGCCTTTGCCCTGCTGATGCCTGCCGAAACGCACGATCGCGGGTTCGCGATGACCAGCAGCATCACCACCATGATGGCGAGCTGTCTGGCCGTGTTCGCCCCGGAAACGATCAATAGCCACACCTTCCGCGACGTCGCCGATCGCTGTCAGGCGATCCTCGCCTCGCTCGGGGATTTCAGCCACGGCGTCTTTGGCAGCGAACCGTGGAAACGGATCGTGTATCTGGGAAGCGGCGGCCTGCAGGGCGCGGCGCGCGAATCGGCGCTGAAGGTGCTGGAGCTGACGGCGGGCAAGCTGGCTGCATTTTACGACTCTCCTACGGGCTTCCGTCACGGGCCGAAGTCGCTGGTCGACAATGAAACGCTGGTGGTGGTGTTCATCTCCAGCCATCCATATACGCGTCAGTACGATCTGGATCTGCTGGCCGAACTGCGCCGCGATCGCCAGGCCCTGCGCGTCGTCGCCATCGCCGCTGAAAACGATCCGGTCATTGAAGCGGGTCCGCACATTCTGCTGCCGCCTTCACGTCCGTTTATCGATATGGAACAGGCGTTCTGCTTCCTGATGTATGCCCAGGTCTTTGCGCTCACCCAGTCGCTTAGCACAGGCATTACGCCCGATACGCCATCGGCCAGCGGGACGGTCAACCGCGTGGTGCAGGGCGTCGTTATTCATCCGTGGCAGGCTTAAGAGGATCTGATTATGAGTATTATCTCGACGAAATATCTTCTGCAGGACGCGCAGGCAAAAGGCTACGCCGTTCCGGCGTTCAACATCCACAACGCGGAGACGATCCAGGCGATCCTCGAAGCGTGCAGCGAAATGCGATCGCCGGTGATCCTCGCGGGCACGCCGGGCACCTTTAAGCATATTGCGCTGGAAGAGATCTACGCCCTGTGCAGCGCCTACTCCCACACCTACGACATGCCGCTGGCGCTGCACCTCGATCACCACGAATCGCTGGACGATATTCGCCGCAAGGTCAACGCGGGCGTGCGCAGCGCGATGAT
Organism: Enterobacter cloacae complex sp. SHL009; assembly: GCF_049237205.1. Classification (NCBI taxonomy): domain Bacteria; kingdom Pseudomonadati; phylum Pseudomonadota; class Gammaproteobacteria; order Enterobacterales; family Enterobacteriaceae; genus Enterobacter; species Enterobacter cloacae complex sp. SHL009. Next base: position 137,872 of record NZ_JBMKIW010000009.1, on the reverse strand, counting down.
CGACGGCAGCCACTACCCGTTTGAACAAAACGTGAAGCTGGTGAAGTCGGTGGTCGATTTCTGCCACCTCAACGACTGCAGCGTCGAGGCCGAGCTGGGCCGTCTGGGCGGCATGGAAGATGACATGAGCGTGGACGCGGAAAGCGCATTCCTCACCGATCCGCAGGAGGCGAAACGCTTCGTCGAACTGACCGGCGTTGACAGCCTCGCCGTCGCCATCGGCACCGCCCACGGCCTGTATACCAAACGCCCGAAAATCGACTTCCAGCGGCTGGCGGAAATTCGCGAAGTGGTCACCGTGCCGCTGGTGCTGCACGGCGCGAGCGATGTGCCGGATGAGTTTGTTCGCCGCACCATCGAGCTGGGCGTGTGCAAAGTCAACGTGGCGACCGAGCTGAAAATTGCTTTCTCTGACGCGGTTAAGGCCTGGTTTGCCGAAAACCCGCAGGGCAACGATCCGCGCTTCTATATGCGGGTCGGCATGGACGCCATGAAAGAGGTGGTCAGAAGCAAGATCGCCGTTTGCGGCTCGGCAAACCGATTGCTGCTTCCGGCAGAAGCCTGATTAAAAAGGAGCTTACGCTGATGAAAAAAATCCTCGCACTCTCAGTGCTGGCCATGTGCGTTTCCCATAGCGCGGTGGCCGCGAACTACGCGCTCGGTAACGACAATATTGCTCTGTCATTTGATGATGCAAACTCAACGGTAGTGGTTAAGGACACCAGGGCTAACCATCCGCTCACGCCGCAGGAGCTGTTCTTTCTGACGCTGCCGGACGAGACGAAAATCCACACCGCTGATTTTAAAATCAAGCATGTCGAAAAGCAGGACAGCGGCTTGGTCATCGATTTCACCCATCCGGACTTTAACGTAACGGTGAAGCTGAACCTGGTGAAGGGGAAATACGCCAGCATCGACTACACCGTTGCCGCCGTTGGTCAGCCGCGAGACGTGGCAAAAATTACCTTCTTCCCGACCAAAAAGCAGGCTCAGGCACCTTACGTAGACGGGGCGATTAACAGCTCGCCGATCGTCGCAGACTCGTTCTTTATTCTGCCGGACAAGCCCATCGTTAACACTTACGCCTATGAAGCGACCACCAATCTCAACGTAGAGCTGAAAACGCCGATTCAGCCAGAGTCGCCGGTCAGCTTTACCACCTGGTTCGGCACCTTCCCGGAGATCAGCCAGCTGCGCCGCAGCGTAAACCAGTTTATTGATGCCGTCCGCCCGCGTCCGTATAAGCCTTATTTACACTACAACAGCTGGATGGATATCGGCTTCTTTACCCCGTACTCCGAGCAGGACGTGCTGGGGCGGATGGATGAATGGAATAAGGAATTTATCACCGGGCGCGGCGTGGCGCTGGATGCGTTCCTGCTTGACGATGGCTGGGATGACCTGACCGGACGCTGGCTGTTTGGCCCGGCATTCAGCAACGGTTTTAGCAAAGTTCGGGAAAAAGCCGACAGCATGCACAGCTCCGTTGGACTGTGGCTCTCGCCGTGGGGTGGATATAACAAACCGCGCGACACTCGCGTCTCGCATGCAAAAGAGTACGGTTTCGAAACGGTAGACGGGAAGCTGGCGCTGTCAGGCCCAAACTATTTTAAAAACTTCAATGAGCAGATCGTTAAGCTAATTAAAAACGAGCACATTACCTCGTTCAAGCTGGACGGGATGGGTAATGCCAATTCGCATATTAAGGGCAGCCCGTTCGCCTCGGATTTTGACGCCTCTATCGCTCTGCTGCACAACATGCGCAGCGCCAACCCGAATCTGTTTATTAACCTGACGACAGGTACCAACGCCAGCCCGTCCTGGCTGTTCTACGCTGATTCCATCTGGCGCCAGGGCGATGACATCAACCTGTACGGTCCCGGCACGCCGGTGCAGCAGTGGATGACCTACCGCGATGCGGAAACGTACCGCTCCATTGTTCGCAAAGGGCCGCTGTTCCCGTTGAACTCGCTGATGTACCACGGGATCGTTAGCGCGGAAAACGCCTATTACGGGCTGGAGAAGGTGCAAACGGACAGCGACTTTGCCGATCAGGTCTGGAGCTACTTCGCCACCGGAACCCAGCTGCAGGAGCTGTATATCACCCCTTCAATGCTGAATAAGGCGAAGTGGGACACCCTGGCGCGGGCCGCGAAGTGGTCGCGGGAAAACGCCGGCGTGCTGGTGGATACCCACTGGATTGGTGGCGATCCAACCGCGCTGCAGGTTTACGGCTGGGCATCCTGGAGCAAGGACAAAGCGATTCTCGGCTTGCGTAACCCGTCGGATAAGCCGCAAAGCTACTACCTGGATTTAACAAAAGATTTTGAAATCCCGACAGGGAACGCGGCGCAGTTTCGTCTGAAAGCGGTGTACGGCAGTAATTCAACCGTACCGGAGGAGTATAAAAACGCGGTGGTGATTACGCTGCAGCCGCTGGAAACGCTGGTGTTTGAGGCGGTGCCAGTTAGCTAAAAGACGCATAACGATCTGCAGGCCGGGTTAGGCGCAGCCGCCACCCGGCAAAACAGGCGGCAGGGGCTTACTCCCCCTGCTGCTCCAGCGCATGCTTATACAGCGCATTTTTCTTCACGCCGTGAATTTCCGCCGCCAGCGCAGCGGCCTTCTTCAGCGGCAGTTCCGCCTGCAGCAGCGCCAGCGTGCGCAGCGCGTCGGCTGGTAGCGCGTCTTCCTGCGCCTTATGCCCTTCGACAATCAGCACCATTTCGCCCTTGCGGCGGTTTTCGTCTTCCTTCACCCACGCCAGCAGTTCACCCACTGGGGCGCCGTGAATGGTTTCCCAGGTTTTGGTCAGCTCGCGCGCCAGCACCACGTAGCGGGCTTCTCCCCACACGGTCACCATATCTTCCAGGCTCTCCAGAAGGCGGTGCGTGGATTCGTAGAAAATCAGGGTGCGCGGTTCCGCTTCCAGATCTTTTAACACGTCACGGCGGCCTTTGGATTTAGCAGGCAGGAAGCCTTCATAGCAGAAACGGTCAGACGGCAGACCCGCCGCGCTCAGCGCAGCAATGGCAGCGCACGGCCCCGGCAGCGGCACAACGCGAATACCGGCTTCACGACAGGTACGCACCAGGTGATAGCCGGGATCGTTGATCAGCGGCGTACCGGCATCGGAGACCAGGGCAATGTTCTGCCCCTCTTTCAGCTTCGCCACCAGCGTTTCGGCTTTTTGTTGCTCATTGTGATCGTGCAGAGCAAACAAACGGGCATTAATCGCGAAATGTTGCAGCAGCAAGCCGGTGTGGCGGGTATCTTCAGCAGCAATTAAATCAACAGCTTGCAGTACGGTGAGCGCACGTTGGGTAATATCAGACAAATTCCCGATAGGAGTAGGTACAATATAAAGCTGGCCTTGAGAATTATCTGCCGTTTCGTGTTGTTTCATTGTTTCGTCCGTATTGCCGATTTAATATTGAGCATTGCGTAAAAAAAATCACTGGATACAGTATGGTACCGTTAACGTTTCTTCGAAAAAAAGCCACGCGCAGCGTGCCGCTTCTGCTGGCAGCCCTGATCTTTGCAGGCTGTGGCACCCAGGCACCTGACCAGAGCACCGCCCATCTTCAGGGTTCTGCTCAGGCTGATTCTGGCTTTTATCTGCAACAAATGTCGCAGAGTTCAAATGATACCAAGACCAACTGGCAATTACTCGCCATTCGTGCACTGCTGAAAGAGGGTAAAACCCAGCAGGCAGCCGAACTGTTTAACCAGTTGCCAAAAGATCTTAACGACGCCCAGCGTCGTGAGCAGAGCCTGCTCTCTGCCGAGCTGAAGGTCGCGCTGAAAGATTACGCCGCCGCGAAGAAGATCCTCGGGGATATTGACGTGAGCGCGCTGGATAAAAATCAGCAGGCTCGCTTCTGGCAGGCGGGCATTACCGCGGAGCAGGGGCGCCCTTCCCTGACGCTGCTCCGCGCCCTCGTCGCGCAAGAGCCGCTGCTCGGCGGTGCCGACAAGCAGAAAAATATCGATGCCACCTGGCAAGCGCTTGCCTCGATGACCCAGGAACAGGCGCAGGCGCTGGTCATCAACGCCGATGAAAACGTCCTTCAGGGCTGGCTGGATCTGCAGCAGATGTGGTTTAACAACCGCAGCGATCCAAAGATGCTGAAAGCCGGTATTACGGACTGGCAGACGCGCTACCCGCAAAACCCGGGTGCGAAAATGCTGCCAACCCAACTGGTGAACGTGCAAAACTTTAAGCCAGCGTCCACCAGCAAAATCGCTCTGCTTCTGCCGCTCAACGGCCAGGCGGCGGTGTTTGGCCGTACTATTCAGCAGGGCTTTGAAGCCGCGAAAAACGGTACCACCTCGGTAACCGGCAGCGCGGTTCCCGCGCAGGCGGCCCAGGCGGCTAACGTGAATGATGTGGTCAGCCCGTCCGCAGCGGAGACCAGCGACCTGACCACGGCGCAAGCGCCGGCGCAGGGTACGATGCAAAACCCGGTGACGGCCCCGACGACGCCTCCGACTACAGCTGCACCGGCTGCGGCAGCCCCGGCTACTACAGCACCCGCTACCCAGGTTCCGGCCGAGACGCAAGCGGCGCCAGCGCCTGACGCAACGGCAGAACAGCCTCAACCGCAGCCTGCACAACCCGCGGCCCAACCTGCTGCGCAGCCGCAGGCCGTGGCAACCACCAGCGCCAACCCGGGCGCTGAGTTGAAAATTTACGACACCAGCTCGCAGCCGCTTGATCAGGTTCTGGCGCAGGTTCAACAGGACGGGGCGAGCATCGTTGTCGGTCCGCTGCTGAAAAACAACGTGGAAGAGCTGATGAAGAGCAATACCACGCTGAACGTGCTGGCGCTCAACCAGCCTGAGCAGGTTCAGAACCGATCCAATATTTGCTACTTCGCGCTTTCCCCTGAAGATGAAGCCCGCGATGCGGCGCGCCATATTCACGAGCAGGGTAAGCAGGCTCCGCTGCTGCTCATCCCACGCAGCGCGCTGGGCGATCGCGTGGCCAATGCCTTTGCCGATGAGTGGCAGAAGCTCGGCGGCGGCGTGGTGCTGCAGCAGAAATTCGGTTCCGTCTCTGAACTGCGCGCGGGCGTCAACGGCGGGGCGGGTATCGCGCTTAACGGTAGCCCGGTCACCGCAAGCCTGCCGCAGCAGCAGAGCGTGACGATTGGCGGCCTGACGATCCCTGCCCCACCTACCGATGCGCAGATTAGCGGTGGCGGTAAAGTAGATGCGGCCTATATCGTTGCCACGCCGCAGGAGATCGCCTTTATCAAACCGATGATCGCGATGCGTAACGGCAGCCAGAGCGGCGCAACGCTCTACGCCAGCTCGCGCAGCGCGCAGGGCACCGCAGGCCCGGATTTCCGTCTGGAAATGGATGGTCTGCAGTACAGCGAAATCCCGATGCTGGCAGGCAGCAACCCGGCGCTGATGCAGCAGGCGCTGAGTACCGTACGTAACGATTATTCACTGGCGCGTCTGTATGCGATGGGTGTCGATGCCTGGGCGCTGGCGAACCACTTTACCCAGATGCGTCAGGTGCCGGGCTTTGAGCTTAACGGCAACACCGGCGATCTGACCGCGACTCAGGACTGCGTGATCAACAGGAAGTTATCATGGCTCAAATACCAGCAGGGGCAAATCGTCCCGGCCAGTTAAGCCGTAAAGAGACCGGCGATGCGTGGGAGTTAAAGGCGCGTCGCTGGCTTGAAGGCAAAGGACTGCGCTTTATCGCCGCTAACGTCCGCGGGCGCGGCGGCGAAATCGACCTGATCATGAAAGACGGTCAGGTCATCGTGTTTGTAGAAGTCCGCTTTCGACAGTCCTCCCGTTTTGGCGGTGCTGCCGCCAGCGTGACGCTCCCCAAACAACATAAATTATTACAGACTGCCCACTTGTGGCTTGCCCGCCATAATGGGAGCTTTGATACTGTGGATTGCCGGTTCGATGTGATAGCCTTCACCGGAAATGAGATCGAATGGCTTAAAAACGCTTTTGGCGAAGACGCATAATTAAGATTTAAAAGGGATAACGTGCTCGAAAGAATTAAAGTGTGCTTCACAGAAAGCATCCAGACTCAGATTGCCGCGGCGGAAGCCCTTCCGGATGCTATCTCGCGTGCCGCAATGACGCTGGTACAATCCCTGCTTAATGGCAACAAAATCCTCTGTTGTGGCAACGGCACGTCAGCCGCCAACGCACAGCATTTTGCTGCCAGCATGATCAATCGCTTTGAAACAGAACGCCCGAGTTTACCCGCCATTGCACTTAACACCGATAATGTGGTCTTAACGGCGATTGCTAACGATCGTCTGCATGACGAAATTTATGCAAAGCAGGTGCGAGCCCTGGGTCACGCCGGAGATGTGCTGCTGGCCATCTCCACGCGCGGCAATAGCCGGGATATTGTCAAAGCCGTTGAAGCCGCCGTCACCCGCGACATGACTATCGTGGCCTTAACCGGCTATGACGGGGGTGAGCTGGCGGGTCTGCTCGGGCCGCAGGATGTGGAAATCCGCATTCCTTCTCACCGGAGCGCGCGTATTCAGGAGATGCATATGCTCACGGTGAACTGCTTATGTGATTTGATCGATAACACGCTTTTCCCTCACCAGGATGATTAAGGAGTTCTTATGAAGGCTTTATCGACCCTCGCAGTCCTTATGTCTGCATTACTGCTTCAGGGATGTATCGCTGCGGCCGTTGTGGGCACCGCTGCAGTGGGTACCAAAGCAGCGACCGATCCGCGCTCTGTGGGGACGCAGGTAGATGACGGTACGCTGGAGCTGCGCGTCAACAGCGCGCTGTCGAAAGACGAACAAATCAAGAAAGAGGCGCGTATCAACGTGACGGCTTATCAGGGCAAAGTGCTGCTGGCAGGCCAGGCGCCGAATATGGAGCTCGCCTCGCGTGCGAAACAGATTGCGATGGGCGTCGAAGGGACCACAGAGGTGTTTAACGAAGTGCGCCAGGGCAAGCCAATTGGCCTGGGTGACGCCTCTTCTGATACCTGGATCACCACCAAAGTGCGTTCCCAGCTGCTGGGCTCGGACCAGGTGAAATCATCCAACGTGAAAGTGACGACTGAAAACGGCGAAGTGTTCCTGCTGGGTCTGGTGACCGAACGTGAAGGGAAAGCGGCGGCCGATATCGCCAGCCGGGTGAGCGGCGTGAAGCACGTCACCACCGCGTTTACTTACATCAAATAAAAAAATCCCCTCGCTTGAGGGGATTTTTTTGTAGGCCCGGTAAGCGCTAGCGCCACCGGGCTTTTTTTACATCAACGCAATACTGCCCACCATCACCCCGCTCAACGCCACCAGCCCTGCGGTCAGCCACAGCGCTTTGGCCGGGAACGACTTACGCAGCATGATAAGCGACGGCAGGCTGATCGCCGGCAGCGTAATCAGCAGCGCCAGCGCCGGCGCAGTGCCCATACCGGCCAGCATCATGGTCTGAACAATCGGGATCTCCGCCGCCGTTGGGATCACAAACAGACAGCCTGCAACGGCCATCGCAATGACCCACATCAGCGTGTTGTCGATAGCGCCATCCGCATGCGGGAAGAGCCAGACGCGCGCCGCCCCCAGAACCAGTACCGCCAGGATATAGACCGGGATGGTGCTCCAGAAAAGCTGCCATAGCGCCCTGCCCCAGCGCACAAAGAATTCCCCCTGCGGCTCGCTGACGTCCAGCTCAACGGCTGCGGGTTCTGCGGCAGTATCCTTCACCAGTTTTTGCACCAGCGTCGCCACCACCAGTACGGTCAGTAGCCCGGCGACCAGACGGATGAACGCAAAATGCCAGCCCAGCACAAAGCCCATAAACACCAGCGTTGCCGGGTTAAGCAGCGGGTTCCCCATCCAGAACGCCAGCGCGCCGCCCATCGACACGCGCTGACGGCGCATCCCTGCGGCCACGGGCGCGGCGCAGCAGGAACACATCATGCCCGGCAGAGAGAAAATCGTCCCCAGCAGCGTGCCCTGAAAGCGCGGCTGCCCGAGGGTTTTCACCAGCCAGTAGCGCGGGATAAGCACCTGAATCAGTGACCCCAGGATCACGCCTAAGACGGCGGCCTTCCAGACGGCAAGGAAGTAGACCATGGCGTAGTCCCACGCCGCCCGAAGCGGGCTGGATTCAGCCTGAGCGAGAATAGATTTACCGATGCTGTGCGTTTCGGCGGCGGTGAAGGCTTTGCCGTAGTACGGCTGCCATTTCACGTACCAGAGGCCAACAATGACCACGAGAAAGAAGAGTGCGGGCTTCCACCACTGAACAGGTGTTGCCGCCTGAGATGAAGACTGACCAGTCATAGCATTCCCCGGAGAGTATTAGGTTATTAGCCGGGGGAGTTTACGCCTCGCCCTGCGCGATTTCACGCAGTTTTGCCGAAGGGATAATGTTTACGCCCGCTTTCGACGGGGCCAGCCCCTCTTTTAACATCGCGCGCGCGACGTCCCGTGCCTCGATGGATTTCCAGTTGCCGGGAAGAATGCGAAACAGCGGGGCAAATATCGACTCGTTAAACCGGCGTTCGTCCCGGTGGCCGATCAGCATCGAAGGGCGCACAATCGTCAGCTGCTCCCATTTCTGCGCAATCAGCGCATCCTCCATCTTGCCCTTCACCTTGTTGTAGAAGAAAGGCGATCCGGCACTGGCGCCCAGCGCGCTGACCACCAGAAAATGTTTGGCCCCCAGCTTTTTCGCCGTGAGCGCGGTATCCACCACCAGTGTATAGTCGGCGTGGATAAATGCCTCTTTGCTGCCCGCCTCCCGCCGCGTGGTGCCCAGACAGCAAAAGGCGATATCAATGGGATCCTGCACCTGCGCCAGCGCGTCGGTCAGCTGAGGATCGTGCGGATTAAAGACGCCGGATATATCCGCCAGCGGTCGACGCGTCGGTGCGGCGATATAGTTCACGCGGCGATCCTGAATCAGCAGCCGCAGCAGATGATCGCCCACTAACCCGGTAGCACCTGTAATCAATACCTGACTCATCTTTTCCCCTTTACAGAATTGTCCGTTTGCGAACTCAGCGTCGTCGACCACACTTAGAAGTCTGTTACGGGTAAGTATTTACCACAAGCGGAGAAAAATCAGTCTGAAGCCAAAACAACGGAGGAAGCATGGGCAAGAAAATCGCAGTCTTGATTACCGACGAGTTTGAAGATTCAGAATTCACCTCTCCAGCAGAGGCGTTCCGCAAGGCGGGACATGAGGTCATCACCATTGAGAAAGAGGCGGGTAAAACGGTGACAGGCCATAAGGGCGAGGCGACCGTAACCATCGATGAGACCATCGATAACGTGAGTCCCTCAGATTTCGACGCTCTGCTGTTACCCGGCGGCCATTCCCCGGATTCCCTGCGCGGGGACGAGCGCTTCGTGACCTTCACCCGGGACTTTGTCTCCACCGGCAAACCGGTCTTTGCCATCTGCCACGGCCCGCAGCTGCTCATCAGCGCAGACGTGGTCCGCGGGCGTAAGCTTACCGCCGTGAAACCGATCGTTATCGATCTGAAAAATGCGGGGGCCGAGTTTTACGATCAGGAGGTGGTCAACGACAAAGACCAGCTGATCACCAGCCGGACCCCGGACGATCTCCCGGCGTTTAACCGCGAAGCGCTACGCCTGCTCGGCGCGTAACCAGTGCAGTTTCTTGCCAAAGCCCAGGGTGTTGTCGGTAAATTTCACCTCATCAAGGCGGATTTCCCACACCGGGGCTTTTAGCGCAGCGGCAACGGGAAAGCGTCGCGTGTAGAGCTTACGGCGCGCGTCGCTCTCTTCACCATCCAGACGACGGATCTCCCCTTTAAACTGCACGCCGCGGATCAGCGCGACCGTTTTCGGCTGGCCGTTTACCGTCCCCGCCACCTTTGCCTGCTGGCCGGTCATCTGCGCATGCCGCGTTTTGTCTTCGCTCATGACATAAAAAGCCACGCGCTCAGGATCGTAGTAGTAAAATGCATTTGCGCACCACATCTCCCCCTCGTCATAGACGCACCAGGTGACAACATGCTGCTTTGCCAGCCAGCGGTTAATGGCGGCCAGTGTTTCCATTTTCGTTCTCTCTCATGCTATGGTGCGTTCACCTTAACATACTGAATCCGTTTACCGTGTGCTGGTTTCTCTATCTTGTCCGAACCGCTGATAACGCACTCTACACCGGGATCACCACCGATGTGGCGCGGCGTTTTTTACAACATCAAACGGGAAAAGGGGCAAAAGCGCTGCGGGGGAAAGGGGAATTACAGCTCGCCTTCTCAGCGGCCGTCGGCGACCGTTCGCTGGCGCTCAGGCTGGAATACCGCATCAAGCAGCTGACGAAGCGCCAGAAAGAGCGCCTCGTGACCGGAGACGGCTCCTTTGAGGCGCTACGCGAGAGCCTGATTAAAAGCGATTGAAATGGTCGTGATACTCGACCAGGCCGTTGACGCCGTTGAGCGCGTCGTCCGCCAGACGGTGGACCTGGAAAGCGGATTCCGTACCCGGCCAGCGACAGCGCAGATCGTAATGCGCGGCCTGCTCAAAGCCTAAACGGCCATAGAACGCCGGATCGCCCAGCGTGACAACGGCGGCATAGCCAAACTCATTGAGCGAATCCAGCCCTTCATAGACCAGCTGGCGCGCCAGACCCTGCCCGCGATAGCTTTCATCTACCGCCAGCGGCGCCATGCCGACCCACTGCAGCTCTTCGCCCTGAACGATGACCGGACTGAAGGCAACATAGCCCACCACCTGACCTTCGTCATCGGTGGCAACCAGCCCCAGCGTAATCAGGCCGTCTTCGCGAAGGTCGTGGACCAGTTGGGCTTCGGCATCGCTCGCAAAGGCACGGCGTAACAACGCATCGATCCCCGGCGCATCAATCCCAATTTCGACTCGAATCAGCATGGCTCACCTACTGAAGTGTGTTTACCGTCCGGCGGGGTTTTCAGCCCGGCCTCAACGAAATCTGCCATTTGCATTAACATCACGCGCAGCCCTTTCGGCATCTGCTCCAGCTCAATGGCATCCATTAAATTCTTCACGTACAGGCCCAGCTCCGTGTCGCCTTCAATCACCAGACGGCGCTGGAAGAAGAGCGTATCCGGATCCTGCTTGCGCGCGGCGATCATCAGCAGATCGCTGGCGTTGGCGCTAAAGCTTACGTCCGCGTCGGCGGATTCGCGTACGATCAGCTGGTCATTCTCAACGGAGGTAAACCAGCGCAGCCCGATGTCACGCACCTCAATGCTTAACCAGCGGCCTTCCAGGAATTCCAGCTCGCCGTCCTGCAGCGCCTGGCGGAACTGCCAGCTCAGGACCTGCTCCAGCACCTGGCGTTTTAGCGCGAACGGCGCCAGCTTGACCGGCACGCTCAGCATTGATGGTCCAAATTGTACGAGACGTGAACGCAGTTTATCCAGCACGAGCTTTACTCCCTGATATCTATAGTCCTGCTATTTTGCCATATCCGAAGCACAACATAGCGGCGTAAATCAACAAACCGTCGTCAGCCGTACCTCATTATTGGTGTCATCAATACGCCATTAGCTGCCTTAAATCAAAAATTGTCGCGTATGGGTTAATTAAAATCCCAGCTCGTTAACAATTTTGCGATCGACTACATCAGGATAAATTATGGAGCTGCTCTGCCCTGCCGGAAACCTTCCGGCGCTTAAGGCGGCCATCGAAAATGGGGCCGATGCGGTCTATATCGGGCTGAAAGATGATACCAACGCCCGCCATTTTGCTGGCCTCAACTTTACGGAGAAAAAGCTTCAGGAAGCCGTTAACTTCGTTCACCAGCACCGCCGCAAGCTGCATATCGCCATCAATACCTTTGCTCATCCTGACGGCTACGCCCGCTGGCAGCGCGCGGTGGATATGGCGGCACAGCTGGGTGCCGATGCGCTGATCCTGGCCGATCTCGCCATGCTTGAGTATGCGGCAGAACGCTATCCCCATATTGAGCGCCACGTCTCTGTTCAGGCATCTGCCACCAACGAAGAGGCGGTGCGTTTTTATCATCAACACTTTGACGTGGCCCGCGTGGTGCTGCCGCGTGTGCTCTCTATTCATCAGGTTAAGCAACTCGCGCGCGTCACGCCAGTGCCGCTGGAGGTTTTTGCCTTTGGCAGCCTGTGCATCATGGCTGAAGGCCGTTGCTATCTTTCCTCTTATTTAACCGGTGAATCGCCGAATACCGTCGGGGCCTGCTCTCCTGCCCGCTTTGTCCGCTGGCAGCAAACCCCACAGGGGCTGGAATCCCGCCTGAATGAGGTGCTGATCGACCGCTACCAGGACGGGGAAAACGCCGGTTATCCTACCCTGTGTAAAGGCCGCTATCTGGTCGACGGCGAGCGCTATCACGCGCTGGAGGAGCCGACCAGCCTCAACACGCTGGAGCTACTGCCGGAACTGCTGGCGGCCAATATTGCCTCGGTGAAAATCGAAGGACGTCAGCGTAGCCCGGCCTACGTGAGCCAGGTAGCGAAAGTGTGGCGTCAGGCCATTGACCGCTGCATGGCGGATCCGCAGAACTACGCTCCACAGCAGGCCTGGATGGAAACGCTTGGTTCGATGTCCGAAGGCACACAAACCACGCTTGGCGCGTATCACCGTAAATGGCAGTGAGATCATCATGAAATATTCATTAGGACCGGTGCTCTACTACTGGCCAAAAGGGACGCTGGAAGATTTTTACCAACAGGCCGCGACCAGCAGCGCCGACGTGATTTACCTCGGCGAAGCGGTGTGCAGCAAGCGCCGCGCCACAAAAGTGGGCGACTGGCTGGATATGGCGAAAGGCCTGGCCGGAAGCGGCAAGCAGGTAGTGCTCTCCACGCTCGCGCTTGTGCAGGCGTCGTCCGAACTGGGCGAGCTGAAGCGCTACGTTGAAAACGGCGAGTTCCTGCTGGAAGCGAGCGATCTGGGCGTGGTGAACATGTGCGCTGAACGCAAGCTGCCGTTTGTCGCGGGCCATGCCCTGAACTGCTACAACGCCGTAACCCTGCGCCTGCTGCTCAAACAGGGAATGACGCGCTGGTGCATGCCGGTAGAGCTCTCCCGCGACTGGCTGGCAAACCTGCTTAAACAGTGCGACGAGCTGGGCATTCGCAATCAGTTTGAAGTGGAAGTGCTGAGCTACGGCCATCTGCCGCTGGCCTACTCCGCCCGCTGCTTCACCGCGCGCTCGGAAGACCGCCCGAAAGACGAATGCGAAACCTGCTGCATCAAGTACCCGAACGGACGCAGCATGCTGTCGCAGGAGAATCAGCAGGTATTTGTCCTCAACGGTATTCAGACCATGAGCGGCTATGTCTATAACCTCGGCAACGAGCTGGCGTCGATGGACGGGCTGGTGGACATGGTGCGTCTGTCACCGCTGGATACCGGCGTGTTCGCGATGCTGGACGCCTTCCGCGCCAATGAAAACGGCGCCGCTCCGCTGCCGCTGACGGCAAACAGCGACTGCAACGGCTACTGGAGACGTCTCGCCGGGCTGGAACTTCAGGCGTAAAAAAGGCTCACTTTGTTAACAACGGTTATCATTTTTTAATGCAGTATTAAAGATTGACCGTCGACAAAGTGAGCTGTTATGACTGACAAAACCATTCCGTTTTCGGTGCTGGATCTGGCGCCGATCCCTCAGGGCTCCTCGGCAAGAGAAGCCTTTTCGCACTCTCTGGATCTGGCTCAGCTGGCCGAAAAGCGTGGCTATCACCGCTACTGGCTGGCCGAGCACCACAATATGGTTGGCATAGCCAGCGCCGCCACCTCGGTTTTGATCGGCTATCTGGCGGCAAACACCACCACGCTACACCTGGGCTCCGGCGGCGTGATGCTGCCGAACCACGCCCCGCTGGTGATTGCCGAGCAGTTTGGCACCCTGAATACCCTCTATCCGGGGCGTATTGATTTGGGTCTTGGTCGTGCGCCGGGCAGCGATCAGCCAACCATGCGCGCCCTGCGTCGCCATATGAGCGGCGATATCGACAACTTCCCGCGCGATGTGGCCGAGCTGGTGGACTGGTTCGACGCGCGCGATCCGAACCCGCACGTGCGCCCGGTGCCGGGCTACGGTGAGAAGATCCCGGTGTGGCTGTTGGGATCAAGCCTCTACAGCGCACAGCTCGCCGCGCAGCTTGGGCTGCCGTTTGCGTTTGCCTCCCACTTTGCACCGGATATGCTGCATCAGGCGCTGCATCTTTACCGAACGAACTTCAAACCGTCCGAGCGTCTTGAGAAGCCGTACGCAATGGTGTGTATCAACATCGTTGCGGCCGACAGCAATCGCGACGCGGAATTCCTGTTTACCTCAATGCAGCAGGCTTTTGTGAAGCTGCGTCGCGGTGAGACGGGGCAGCTTCCGCCGCCGGTGGAGAATATGCATCAGCTGTGGTCCGCCTCCGAGCAGTATGGCGTGCAGCAGGCCCTGAGCATGTCGCTGGTTGGCGATAAGGCGAAAGTGCGTCACGGGCTGGACGCGGTGCTGCGCGAAACGCAGGCGGATGAGATTATGGTTAACGGCCAGATTTTCGATCACCAGGCGCGTTTGCATTCGTTTGAACTGGCGATGCAGGTGAAAGAGGAGTTGGTGGGGTAGTTTTTTGCTTTTCTCCCTCTCCCTATGGGAGAGGGCCGGGGTGAGGGGGTCAACCCCTCGTTTTACTGATAAACGGGCAACAGGTTAAAACTCGACAACACGTGTACCAGTGCGTTACCAACGCCGAATACCAGAATCAGCGCAATCATCGGCTTACCGCCCCAGACGCGGAATTTTGGGCTGCCGAAGCGTTTACGTGATTTGCGCGCCAACAGCGCCGGCACAATCGCCGCCCAGATAGTTGCCGCAAGCCCTGCATAACCGATGGCGTACAGGAAGCCGTTCGGCCACAGCAGGCCGCCCACAATCGGCGGCAGGAAGGTCAGCAGCGCAGTTTTTAAACGCCCCATCGCAGAATCATCAAAGCCGAACAGATCCGCCAGATAGTCAAACAGGCCCAGCGTCACGCCCAGGAAAGAACTCGCCACCGCAAAGTTAGAGAAGATAACCAGCAGCAGATCCAGGCTGCGGCTGTTCAGCACGCCGCTCAGCGCCTGCACCAGCACGTCGATGTTACCGCCCTTCTGGGCAATGCCGATAAATTCCGGACGCGGGATGTTGCCCATCGTCCCCAGCAGCCAAATAACATACAGACCCAGCGCCAGCAGCGTGCCGTAGACCAGACACTTCACAATGGTGCGGGGATCTTTGCCGTAGTACTTCATCAGGCTCGGCACGTTACCGTGGTAACCGAACGACGCCAGACAGAACGGCAGCGTCATCAGCAGGTACGGCGTGTAGGAGGTGTTCACTTCGGCAACGTTAAACAGCGTGGCGGGCGTCACGTGCCCCAGAAGGCTGCCGAAGGTCAGGAAGAAGGTGATGACCTTAGCGCCTAATACAATCGCCGTCATGCGGCTCACCGCTTTGGTACTCATCCAGACGATAAACGCCACAGCCAGCGCAAAGCACAACCCAGCCAGACGCGCCGGAACGTTCAGCGACATCTCCGAGAAGGTGTGATGCAGAATCGAGCCGCTCGCCGAAATATACGCGTAGGTCAGGATATAGAGCACAAACGCGATGGACAGCCCGTTCACCAGGTTCCAGCCTTTACCCAGCAGATCTTTGGTGATGGTGTCGAAGCTGGAGCCAATGCGGTAGTTCAGGTTTGCCTCAAGGATCATCAGCCCGGAATGGAGCATGCAGAACCAGGTAAAGACCAGCGCCGCCAGCGACCAGAAGAACCACGCACCGGACATGACCACGGGCAGGGAAAACATCCCGGCACCTATAATGGTTCCGCCGATGATCACCACGCCGCCAAGCAGCGAGGGTGACGTTTGGGTGGTGGTTAGTGTCGCCATACAGCCTTTTCTCCAGTCAATCATGCGGTTCTGCATTTTAATGTGACGCACTGTACCAGTACAAGAGTACAAAAGGAATAAAAAAAGCCCCGATAGCGTATATCGGGGCTGTATATTTTACTTTACGTCAGAAGCGAAAGGCTTACGCGTCACCGAAACGACGGCGGCTGGTGCCTTCTTCACGACGTGGGCCACGGTTTTCGCGACGCTCGCCGGAGAAACGACGACCTTCACCACCGCGACCTTCGCTGCGGCCGCCTTCACGACGCTCGCCACCGAAGCTGCGACCACCGCCACGACGTTCACCACCGCGGTCAGGGCGTGGCTGTGCATCACCCATCAGCTGCATGTTCATCGGCTTGTTCAGGATGCGGGTACGCGTAAAGTGCTGCAGCACTTCGCCCGGCATGCCTTTTGGCAGCTCGATGGTGGAGTGAGATGCGAACAGCTTGATGTTACCGATGTAACGGCTGCTGATGTCGCCTTCGTTAGCGATCGCGCCAACGATGTGACGAACTTCAACGCCATCATCACGGCCCACTTCAATGCGGTAAAGTTCCATGTCACCCGCGTCACGACGTTCACGACGTGGACGGTCTTCACCACCACGCTCTGGACGGTCACCGCGTGGACCACGGTCATTACGGTCGCCACGACGTTCGAAGCGATCGTCACGGTCACGGAATTCACGCTTAGGACGCATCGGCGCATCTGGTGGCACGATCAGGCTACGTTCGCCCTGAGCCATTTTCAGCAGTGCTGCAGCCAGGGTTTCCATGTCCAGCTCTTCGCCTTCAGCAACAGGCTGAATCTGCGACAGCAGCGCGCGGTACTGATCCAGATCGCTGCTTTCCAGCTGCTGCTGTACTTTCGCGGCGAATTTTTCCAGACGGCGTTTGCCCAGCAGCTCTGCGTTTGGCAGGTCAGCTTCTGGAATGGTCAGCTTCATGGTGCGTTCAATGTTACGCAGCAGACGACGCTCGCGGTTCTCAACGAACAGCAGCGCGCGGCCAGCACGACCCGCACGACCGGTACGGCCGATACGGTGAACGTAAGACTCGGAATCCATCGGGATGTCGTAGTTTACAACCAGGCTGATACGCTCAACGTCCAGACCACGTGCTGCCACGTCGGTTGCAATCAGGATATCCAGACGACCGTCTTTCAGACGCTCCAGAGTCTGCTCACGCAGGGCCTGGTTCATGTCGCCGTTCAGCGCTGCGCTGTTGTAGCCGCTACGCTCCAGGGCTTCAGCCACTTCCAGGGTCGCGTTTTTGGTACGAACGAAGATAATCGCCGCATCAAAATCTTCTGCTTCCAGGAAACGTACCAGCGCTTCGTTTTTGCGCATGCCGTACACAGACCAGTAGCTCTGGCTGATGTCCGGGCGAGTGGTTACGCTGGACTGAATACGCACTTCCTGAGGATCTTTCATGAAGCGCTTGGTGATACGACGAATCGCTTCAGGCATGGTGGCAGAGAACAGCGCGGTCTGATGACCGTCCGGGATCTGCGCCATGATGGTTTCGACGTCTTCGATGAAGCCCATACGCAGCATTTCATCTGCTTCATCCAGTACCAGGCCGCTCAGTTTAGAGAGGTCCAGAGTACCGCGCTTCAGGTGATCCAGCAGACGGCCCGGCGTACCGACAACAATCTGTGGGCCCTGGCGCAGGGCGCGTAACTGCACGTCATAACGCTGGCCGCCGTACAGGGCTACCACGTTTACGCCGCGCATATGTTTAGAGAATTCCGTCATGGCTTCTGCAACCTGAACAGCCAGTTCACGGGTTGGAGCCAGGACGAGGATCTGCGGTGCACGCAGGTCCGGATCAATGTTGTTCAGCAGCGGCAGCGAGAATGCTGCAGTTTTACCGCTACCAGTCTGGGCCATGCCCAGCACGTCACGACCAGAAAGCAGGTGTGGGATACACTCAGCCTGGATCGGAGATGGTTTTTCGTAACCCAGATCGTTAAGGGCTTCAAGGATAGGAGCCTTCAGGCCCAGATCTGCAAAAGTGGTTTCGAATTCAGCCATGTAGTACAAGTGCCTCGATATTAATGGCGGCCAGTCTACTTAGCTCATCGTGAAAATGATTAGCAATTTTCATTGAAAAGTGTGAACCGGCTCAAAGTAGGTGTATTGACGAACAACAACGCCCTCACCAGTTAAGGTGATGGCAATCAAAAGATTACGGGCTGATGTTTATGTCGTCAGCTATTGCTGGTCCGATTCTGCCAGGTCGTCATGCTCCTGGCCCAAGAGCGATAATTCCAACAATGCATAACGGTGCTCAACGAAGTTGTGTACGTTGTTAGCAACCGCTAATTTGAACAGTGCCGTAGCGCTGTCCATATCCCCCAGACTTAGGTAGTACTTACCTAAATAGAAGTTGGTTTCACTGAGATGCTCAGCGAGCGAGGTGTTATCCGTTGCGTCCGCCTTGAGGCGTTCCATCAGCGTTGCTTCGCTAATGTTGCCCAGGTAGAACTCGACAATGTTCCATCCCCACTGTTCCTTGTCCGATTTATCGAAGCGCTGTTTCAGTGCCTCTTTTGCCTGCTTCTCATCGAGCTTCCGCTCAACGATGTAAAGCCACAGGCTACGGAAAGGATCATTAGGATCGTCTTGATAAAACGCCAGCAGATCATCTTGCGCTAACTTATCACGACCGCCGTAATACAATGCGATACCGCGATTCAAGTGCGCGTAGTTGTAAGTTGGATCAAGCTCAAGTACAGAATCAAACGCTTCATAGGCAGCATCAAAATTGCCTGCCTGCGTTAAATAAATGCCTAAGTAATTGAATACTTCAGGCATATCAGGTCGGATAGCCAGCGCTTGTGAAAAATCATTTCGCGCCAATGCCCTCAGACCGAGACTATCATACAACACTCCGCGCTCATATAAAAGCTGTGCGCGTTCTTCATCGGTTAAAGCCCGACTGGCAAGTATTTGTTCCATGCGTGCCAGAATCACTTCCTGCTGCAAAGTCGGTTGCAATGGCACTGCGAGGACTTCGCTCTTACGCCAGGCAGAGTTGCTGCATCCTGCCAGCGTTAAAGCTGTCGCAACGAAACACCAGCGCAAAAAAGGCTTCATTTCCCACTCCCGAAGACAACTATTGGATGAACGTCCTGTCCCCCGGCGGCTTAACAAGGCGTCCTGCCTGATAATAGGCCCTCCGCAAAACGGAGGGCAAATGGCAACTTACTCGCCTTGCTGTTCTGCTGCCTGTGCTTCTGGCGCAGCAGCTGGCTGAGACTGCTCGGTTGCTTCTTTAATGCTCAGACGGATACGGCCCTGGCGATCAACTTCCAGAACTTTCACCGGTACTTCCTGACCCATCTGCAGGTAATCGGTCACTTTCTCAACGCGCTTGTCAGCGATCTGAGAGATGTGAACCAGACCTTCTTTACCGCCACCGATGGCAACGAACGCGCCAAAGTCAACGATACGGGTCACTTTACCTGCGTAGACGCGGCCCACTTCGATCTCTGCCGTGATTTCTTCGATGCGACGGATCGCGAATTTCGCTTTCTCGCCGTCGGTTGCTGCGATCTTCACAGTACCGTCATCTTCGATTTCGATCGTGGTGCCAGTCTCTTCGGTCAGCGCACGGATTACGGAACCGCCCTTACCGATAACATCTTTGATCTTATCTGGGTTGATCTTGATGGTGTGGATACGTGGAGCGAACTGAGAAATGTCGCCACGCGGCGCGTTAATCGCCTGTTCCATCACGCCCAGGATGTGCAGACGAGCACCTTTAGCCTGGTTCAGAGCAACCTGCATGATCTCTTTGGTGATACCTTCAATTTTGATATCCATCTGCAGCGCAGAGATACCTTCGCGGGAACCCGCTACTTTGAAGTCCATATCACCCAGGTGGTCTTCGTCACCCAGAATGTCAGACAGAACAACGAAGTTGTCGCCTTCTTTCACCAGGCCCATTGCGATACCCGCAACGGCGGCTTTGATTGGCACGCCTGCATCCATCAGCGCCAGAGAAGCACCACACACGGAAGCCATGGAAGAAGAACCGTTGGATTCGGTGATTTCAGAAACCACACGAACGGTGTACGGGAACTTGTCAGCTTCTGGCATTACTGCCAGCACGCCGCGCTTCGCCAGACGACCGTGACCAATTTCACGACGCTTCGGCGAGCCAACCATACCGGTTTCGCCTACGGAGTACGGAGGGAAGTTGTAGTGGAACAGGAAGCTGTCAGTGCGCTCGCCCATCAGTTCGTCGATGATCTGTGCGTCACGTGCAGTACCCAGGGTCGCGGTAACCAGCGCCTGCGTTTCGCCACGGGTGAACAGCGCGGAACCGTGAGTACGTGGCAGAACGCCAGTACGCACATCCAGACCACGGATCATGTCTTTTTCGCGGCCATCGATACGCGGCTCGCCTGCCAGTACACGGCTACGAACAACGTTTTTCTCGATAGCGTGCAGGATGTCGCTCAGTTCGTTAGCATCCAGCGCTTCGTCTTCAGCAACCAGCGTCGAGATAGTCTCAGACTTGATCACGTCAACCTGAGCGTAACGCTCCTGCTTGTCAGTGATGCGGTATGCATCGCTCAGACGAGATTCTGCCAGGGCTGCAACGCGTGCGTTCAGCGCGTCGTTTGCTGCTTCTGGCTGCCAGTCCCAACGTGGTTTACCGGCTTCTTTCACCAGGTCGTTGATGTTCTGGATAACGATCTGCTGCTGGTCGTGGCCAAATACCACAGCGCCCAGCATCTGGTCTTCGCTCAGCAGTTCAGCTTCGGATTCAACCATCAGTACAGCCGCTTCAGTACCCGCAACAACCAGGTCCAGCTTACTTTCTTTCAGCTCTTCCTGGGTTGGGTTCAGCACGTACTGGTCATTGATGTAGCCAACGCGCGCGGCACCGATTGGGCCATTGAATGGAATACCAGACAGTGACAGGGCAGCGGATGCGCCGATCATGGCAACGATGTCCGGGTTAACCTGTGGGTTAACGGAAACAACGGTCGCGATAACCTGTACTTCGTTAACGAAGCCTTCCGGGAACAGCGGACGAACCGGGCGGTCAATCAGACGCGCAATCAGCGTTTCGCCTTCGCTTGGACGGCCTTCACGACGGAAGAAACCACCCGGGATTTTACCGGCAGCGTAGGTACGCTCCTGGTAGTTAACGGTCAGCGGGAAGAAGTCCTGACCTGGTTTAGCTTTTTTCTGGCCAACAACGGTAACGAATACCGCAGTGTCATCCATGCTTACCATAACGGCAGCAGTAGCCTGACGTGCCATCATGCCGGTTTCCAGCGTGACGGTATGTTGACCATACTGGAATTTACGAACGATCGGATTCAGCAAAGTTCTGTCCTTTCTTAAATGTTTGACAGCACACCACCGGTGTGCTGTCGATTTAACCCGACCTTCTTCGCATCCTCGCGACTAATGACAACCAACACCCCCATGGGTGAAGCCTCTCATTAGCCGCGCGAACCTCTGCAATGAAGATCATTTATAGCAACAATACAATAGTTTCCAGTGAATTGCTGCCGTCTGGTTGAAAAAAGGGGCCATCAGGCCCCCTTTTCTGAAACTCGCAAGAATTAGCGACGCAGACCCAGACGCTCGATCAGCGCGGTGTAGCGTGCAACATCTTTACGTTTCAGGTAGTCGAGCAGTTTACGACGCTGAGAAACCATACGCAGCAGACCACGACGGCTGTGGTGATCTTTTTTGTGCTCTGCAAAGTGACCCTGCAGGTGGTTAATCTGTGCAGTCAGCAGTGCAACCTGAACTTCAGTAGAACCGCTGTCGTTAGTACCACGACCAAACTCAGAAACGATTTTAGCTTTAGCTTCAACGCTTAGAGACATTTTCAAACTCCAAAGTATAAAGAATGTAAGGATGCCGATCTCTAATTCAGCAATCCCATGTACGCCCCGCAGATTGTTAAACAATTTACCAGGCGTTAAGCGGCGATATTCTACTCGTCTCCCCTGCTTATCGCAAGGTGAGCCGTTACCACCGTCACGCGTCGACCGGATATTCGACGACCAGACGACGCGGCGCAACGCGCCCTTCGCCATCCATTTCGCCCATACCGATGAATTTCCCTTCGTCACCTTCGGTCACGCGTACCAGTCCCTCCAGCGGCGCTTCCGCCGTACGAACCGGGTTGCCGTTCTTAAAGTAAACGGACGATGTTAAAGGAAGATTAACAACCGGGAAGTCCGCTGCCGGACTGTCCATCGGCATCAGCAAGGGATCCAGCAAATCTGCCGGCGCGATCCCCTGCGCTTCCGCCTGTTCTACCAGCTCGCGCAGATGTTCCAGGGTCACCATCCGCTCCACCGGGTACTTGCTTACCGCCAGACGGCGCAGGTAAATCACATGCGCACCGCAGCCCAGCTTTTCACCGAGGTCGTCGATGATGGTGCGAATATAGGTCCCTTTCGAACAGTGTACTTCCAGCTCCAGCTCATCGCCTTCGTGGCGAATAAACAGCAGCTCATACACGGTTATCGGACGGGCTTCACGCGGGACATCAATGCCCTGGCGCGCATATTCGTAGAGCTTCTTGCCCTGATATTTCAGCGCCGAATACATCGACGGCACCTGCATCGTGTCTCCACGGAAGCTCTCCAGCGCAGCATCAAGCTGTTCCGCGCTGAACGTCACCGGACGCTCTTCCACCACCTGGCCATCCGCGTCGGAGGTATCCGTGCGCTGGCCCAGCTTAGCGATAACGCGGTAGCGCTTATCGGAGTCGAGCAGGTACTGGGAAAACTTTGTCGCCTCTCCCAGGCAGACCGGCAGCATGCCGGTTGCCAGCGGATCGAGCGCGCCGGTGTGGCCCGCACGGTTGGCGTTATAAATACGCTTAACTTTTTGCAGCACGTCGTTGCTGGAAGCGCCCTGGGGTTTATCCAGCAGCAGCACACCATGCACGTCGCGACCGCGACGACGAGGACGACTCATTAGTCCTCCTTGCTGTCGTCCGCCGGGTTAACACGACGCTCGTCGTCATGTTTAACCACGCTGGTCACCAGGTTGGACATACGCATACCTTCGACCAGCGAGTTGTCGTAGAAGAAGGTCAGCTCAGGCACGATACGCAGGCGCATCGCTTTGCCGAGCAGGGAGCGGATGAAACCAGAGGCTTCCTGCAGCGCTTTAATGCCGTTTTTCACTGCCGCTTCGTCCTGATCGTTCAGGAAGGTGACGAACACTTTTGCATAGGCCAAATCGCGGGACATTTCGACACCGGAAACGGTGGTCATCATGCCGACGCGCGGGTCTTTAATTTCACGTTGCAGAATGAGTGCGATCTCTTTCTGCATTTCCTGCGCTACGCGCTGAGGGCGACCAAATTCTTTCGCCATAATAAATTCTCCAGACAAAAAAGGGGCTAAAAGCCCCTTTTAAAATTATTGCCGGGTGGCGCTTCGCTTACCCGGCCTACGCTAGTTAATCTTCTAAGGATTATGGGTTGCAACAAGGCGGCAAGCTCGTGAATCCCCGGGAGCATAGATAACTATGTGACCGGGGTGAACGAGCGCAGCCAACGCAGTGGCGGCCCAAAAGCCGACGAAGATTAAGCGATGGTACGCTGAATTTCGATGATCTCGAACACTTCGATCATATCGCCAACGCGAACGTCGTTGTAGTTCTTCACGCCGATACCACATTCCATGCCGTTACGGACTTCGTTAACGTCATCTTTGAAGCGGCGCAGGGATTCCAGCTCGCCTTCATAGATAACCACGTTGTCACGCAGTACGCGGATTGGGTTGTGACGCTTGATGTTACCTTCGGTAACCATACAGCCCGCGATCGCACCGAATTTCGGTGATTTGAACACGTCACGTACTTCAGCCAGACCGATGATCTGCTGTTTCAGCTCAGGAGACAGCATGCCGCTCATGGCTGCTTTCACTTCGTCGATCAGGTTATAGATGACGGAGTAGTAGCGCAGATCCAGGCTTTCAGCTTCAATCACTTTACGAGCGGATGCATCCGCACGAACGTTGAAGCCAACCAGGATAGCGTTGGAGGCAGCAGCCAGGGTCGCGTCGGTTTCGGTGATACCACCTACGCCAGAACCGATGATCTTCACTTTCACTTCGTCGGTAGACAGTTTCAGCAAGGAGTCGGAGATCGCTTCCACAGAACCCTGAACGTCGGCTTTCAGAACGATGTTCACTTCGTGAACTTCGCCATCGGTCATGTTGGCAAACATGTTCTCGAGTTTAGATTTCTGCTGACGAGCCAGTTTAACTTCACGGAATTTACCCTGACGATACAGTGCCACTTCACGCGCTTTCTTCTCGTCACGCACCACGGTCACTTCGTCACCGGCAGCCGGAACACCGGACAGACCCAGGATTTCCACTGGAATGGACGGACCTGCTTCCAGCACTTCCTGACCCAGTTCGTTACGCATCGCACGAACGCGACCGTATTCGAAACCGCACAGAACGATATCGCCTTTATGCAGCGTACCTTCGCGAACCAGAACGGTAGCAACCGGGCCACGTCCTTTATCCAGGAAGGATTCGATAACCGCACCGCTCGCCATACCGTTACGGATGGCTTTCAGCTCCAGAACTTCGGCCTGCAGCAGGATCGCGTCCAGCAGTTCGTCGATACCGGTACCCGCTTTCGCAGACACGTGTACGAACTGGCTTTCGCCGCCCCACTCTTCCGGCAGAATACCGTACTGGGAAAGTTCGTTTTTAACACGATCGGGATCCGCTTCTGGCTTATCGATCTTGTTCACTGCAACCACAACCGGCACACCTGCTGCTTTCGCGTGCTGGATAGCTTCGATGGTCTGCGGCATGACGCCGTCGTCTGCAGCAACAACCAGAACAACGATATCCGTCGCCTGAGCACCACGAGCACGCATTGAGGTAAACGCGGCGTGGCCCGGAGTATCCAGGAAGGTGATCATACCGTTGTCAGTTTCTACGTGGTAAGCACCGATGTGCTGGGTAATACCACCCGCTTCACCAGAGGCAACCTTAGTAGAACGAATGTAGTCAAGCAGAGAGGTTTTACCGTGGTCAACGTGACCCATGATGGTCACGACCGGTGCACGCGGTTCAGCCGCTGCACCTGTGTCACGGTCGCTCATTACTGCTTCTTCCAGCTCGTTTTCACGACGCAGGATAACTTTGTGGCCCATCTCTTCAGCAACCAGTTGTGCGGTTTCCTGATCGATGACCTGGTTGATGGTCGCCATGGCACCCAGCTTCATCATTGCTTTGATGACCTGAGAGCCTTTAACCGCCATCTTGTTCGCCAGTTCGCCAACGGTAATGGTTTCGCCAATCACGACGTCACGGTTAACGGCCTGAGCCGGCTTCTGGAAGCCCTGCTGCAGCGCGGAACCTTTACGCTTGCCGCCTTTACCGCCGCGAACAGCAGCGCGTGCTTCTTCACGGTCAGCTTTGGATTCAGCGTGCTTGTTGCCTTTTTTCGCCGGACGCGCTGCTTTTGCATTACGACCACGGCCACGGCCGCCTTCTACTTCACGGTCGTTATCATCTTCAGCCTGACGCGCATGCTGAGAAGTGGTCACGTGATAGTCGCTGGTGTCTTCAGTCGGCTCAACGGTATTAACACCATTCTTCTCGTTTTCTTCTGCCATACGGCGCGCTTCTTCGGCGACGCGGCGAGCTTCTTCTTCCAGCTTACGGCGGGCTTCTTCTTCCGCTTTACGCTTCAGCTCGGCAGCTTCATTTTCACGGCGGGCTTTTTCAGCCTGGGCAGTTTTGGTCATTTCGTCTGTCTGTTGATTGCTCACTTTGTCTTTTTCCGCAGCGTCACGCTTCACTTTATCACTTGCGTCGCGTTTCGCTTTTTCTGCGGCCTCACGTTCAGCTTTTAATTCTGCTTCACGTTTGGCGGCTGCTTCCGCCTCACGCTGAGCTTGTTCTTCCGCTTCACGCTGTGCCTGCTCTTCCGCGGCAAGGCGTTCTGCCTCTTGCGGATCACGTTTTACAAAGGTGCGCGTCTTGCGGACTTCAATTTGTACCGATTTGCTTTTGCCACCGGTACCAGGGATGTTTAACGTGCTGCGCGTTTTGCGCTGCAGCGTTAACTTGTCAGGCGTAGAACCGTGTTCACGGTTCAGGTGCGTTAACAAGGTTTGTTTTTCTTGCGCGGTCACCGAGTCATCAGCGGACTTCGGGATCCCTGCATCAGCAAATTGCTGTACCAGGCGGTCCACGGAGGTCTGAATCTCAGCAGCCAGCGATTTTACAGTTACATCAGTCATGCTGTTCCTTCCTGCTACAGTTTATTACGCTTCGTCGCCAAACCAGCAAATATTACGTGCGGCCATGATGAGCTCGCCGGCTTTCTCGTCGGTTAAACCTTCGATATCAGCCAGGTCATCAACGCCTTGCTCAGCGAGATCTTCCAGCGTACAAACACCACGGGCAGCCAGCTTGAACGCAATCGCACGATCAAGACCTTCCAGATTCAGCAGGTCATCAGCCGGCTTCTTATCGCCAAGGCTTTCTTCCTGAGCCAGCGCCAGGGTGGTCAGTGCGTTTTTAGCGCGTTCACGCAGGGCTTCAACGGTTGGTTCATCCAGACCGTCAATTTCCAGCAGCTCTTTCATTGGCACATAGGCCAGTTCTTCCAGCGTAGAGAATCCTTCTTCAACCAGAACAGTGGCGAAGTCTTCGTCAATATCCAGGTATTTAGTGAAGGTATCGATCGCCGCATGGGCTTCAGCCTGATGCTTAGCCTGCAGGTCATCAACGGTCATTACGTTGAGTTCCCAGCCGCTCAGCTGTGACGCCAGGCGTACGTTCTGACCGTTACGGCCGATTGCCTGCGCCAGGTTGCCCGCTTCAACAGCGATATCCATGGTGTGTTTGTCTTCGTCAACAACGATAGACGCCACATCAGCTGGAGCCATTGCGTTGATCACGAACTGCGCCGGGTTGTCATCCCACAGAACGATATCAATACGTTCGCCGCCCAGCTCAGTAGAAACTGCCTGAACGCGCGCACCGCGCATACCGACGCAAGCACCGACCGGGTCGATACGCTTGTCGTTGGTTTTCACCGCAATTTTCGCACGGGAGCCCGGATCGCGAGCCGCCGCTTTAATTTCGATAACTTCTTCACCGATTTCCGGCACTTCGATACGGAACAGTTCTACCAGCATTTCTGGTTTAGAACGGGTCACGAACAGCTGTGCACCACGCGCTTCAGGGCGAACGGCGTACAGAACACCGCGAATACGATCGCCTGGACGGAAGTTTTCACGCGGCAGCATATCTTCACGCAGGATCACGGCTTCAGCGTTACCCGGCAACCCTTCGGATTTGATCTCGAGGGAGATGTTGTCGCGGTTCACTTTCTTCACCACACCGGTGATGATCTCGCCTTCCTGATCGCGGAACTGATCGACAACCAGCGCGCGCTCGGCTTCGCGCACTTTCTGCACGATAACCTGTTTAGCGGTCTGCGTGGTGATACGGTCGAAGGTCACAGATTCGATCTGATCTTCAACGTAGTCACCCACGTTCAGACTTTCGTCTTCAAAACGGGCGGCTTCCAGCGTGATCTCTTTGGTCGGCTGGGTCACTTCTTCAACGATTACCCAACGACGGAATGTATCGAAGTCACCGCTTTTACGATCGATTTCTACGCGAACATCGATCTCTTGTTCGTATTTTTTCTTGGTAGCTGTAGCCAGTGCACTTTCCAGCGCTTCGAAAATCTTCTCACGCGGCAGTGATTTCTCGTTGGAGACGGCTTCAACAACAGCCAAAATTTCTTTGTTCATCGCGGGCTTTTCACCTCAATCCAGACTGTTAAAAGTGGGGAACCAGGTTCGCCTTCTGGATATTACTCAGCGCGAACACTTCATCTTTGCCTTCGACTGTCACCGTGATCATTTCACCATCAACGGCTTTGATAATTCCCTGCCATTTACGGCGGTTCTGTACGGCCATACGCAGAACGAGAGCCACTTCTTCACCGGTAAAGCGCACATAGTGCTCGGCCGTGAACATCGGGCGATCGAGGCCAGGTGAGGAAACTTCCAGGTTGTACGCAACGGTAATCGGGTCTTCAACATCAAGAACCGCACTCACCTGGTGGCTGACATCAGCACAATCATCAACATTGATGCCATCTTCACTATCAATATAGATGCGCAGCGTCGATGTACGGCCGCGAACGAATTCGATGCCGACCAGTTCGTAGCCCAGTGCTTCGACCGGTGCAGTAATCATCTCTGTTAATTTTTGCTCTAATGTGGACAAGCCCACCCCCAAGACATAAAAAAAGGGCGTAAAGCCCAGTTATTCTGTAGTCAGATAACAAAAAACCCCGATAAATCGGGGCTTTAGATAACTGAACCCTATAGCCACAACTGTGGCCTGGAGCACTTTCCGAAAGAATTTTTTCAAATCCAGCTACGAAGGCTCTAAGTCTTCACAGTATATTTGAAAAAGAACTTTATGGGAAAGTGGTTGCGGGGGCCGGATTTGAACCGACGACCTTCGGGTTATGAGCCCGACGAGCTACCAGGCTGCTCCACCCCGCGCCTGAAACGTGGCAAATTCTACGCGTTTTGGACAGAATTTGCAAATAATGCTGGGATTTGGTACCGAAGACGGGACGTAAAATCGGCGTTTAGTATATTGATAGTTGACCCCACCTGTCAACCCAACTTCCGCCAGATCAATTAGACCAAAATTTTTACAAAAAACGCACGACTCTCTTCCGGTCTTCGCCAAAAGATGATTAAATGAATACTCACTTATTTTGCATAAAAATGCACAAGAGAGCGAAAGCGGTCTCTAATCAGTCAATCAAGCAGGGTTTTATTCTATGACGACTATTCTCAAGCATCTTCCGGTTGGACAACGTATTGGCATCGCTTTCTCAGGTGGCCTGGATACCAGCGCTGCACTACTGTGGATGCGCCAGAAGGGAGCGGTTCCGTACGCCTATACCGCGAACCTGGGTCAGCCGGATGAGGACGACTATGATGCCATTCCTCGTCGCGCTAAAGAGTATGGTGCAGAGAACGCGCGCCTGATTGACTGCCGTAAGCAACTGGTCGCTGAAGGTATCGCGGCTATTCAGTGCGGTGCGTTCCATAACACCACCGGCGGCCTGACCTATTTCAACACCACCCCGCTGGGCCGTGCGGTCACCGGCACCATGCTGGTTGCGGCGATGAAAGAAGACGGCGTCAACATCTGGGGTGACGGCAGTACCTATAAAGGCAACGATATTGAGCGTTTCTATCGTTATGGCCTGCTGACCAACGCCGAACTGCAGATCTACAAGCCGTGGCTGGATACCGACTTCATCGACGAGCTGGGTGGCCGTCATGAGATGTCCGAGTTTATGATCGCCTGCGGTTTCGACTATAAGATGTCTGTCGAGAAAGCTTACTCCACTGACTCCAACATGCTGGGTGCGACGCACGAAGCGAAAGACCTGGAATTCCTGAACTCAAGCGTGAAGATCGTTAACCCGATCATGGGCGTGAAGTTCTGGGACGAGAACGTCAAAATCCAGGCTGAAGAAGTGACAGTACGTTTCGAACGTGGTCATCCGGTTGCGCTGAACGGCAAAACCTTCTCTGATGATGTTGAGCTGATGCTGGAAGCGAACCGTATTGGCGGTCGTCACGGCCTGGGCATGAGCGATCAGATTGAAAACCGCATCATCGAAGCGAAAAGCCGCGGCATCTATGAAGCCCCGGGAATGGCGCTGCTGCAC
Source organism: Enterobacter cloacae complex sp. SHL009 (assembly GCF_049237205.1). NCBI lineage: Bacteria > Pseudomonadati > Pseudomonadota > Gammaproteobacteria > Enterobacterales > Enterobacteriaceae > Enterobacter > Enterobacter cloacae complex sp. SHL009. Next base: position 108,235 of record NZ_JBMKIW010000009.1, on the reverse strand, counting down.
ATCGCTTACGAGCGTCTGCTGACCGGCATTCACAACGAAGACACCATTGAGCAGTATCACTCTCATGGCCGTCAGCTGGGTAAACTGCTATATCAGGGCCGCTGGTTCGATCCACAGGCGCTGATGCTGCGCGATGCGCTGCAGCGTTGGGTGGCAAGCGCGATCACCGGTGAAGTAACGCTGGAACTGCGTCGCGGTAACGACTACTCCATCCTGAACACCGTGTCTGACAACCTGACCTATAAAGCAGAGCGTCTGACCATGGAGAAAGGTGAATCCGTGTTCTCGCCGGACGATCGTATCGGTCAGCTGACTATGCGTAACCTGGACATCACCGATACCCGCGAGAAGCTGTTCAACTATGTTGAGAATGGTCTGCTCTCTGCAAGCTCCGGTAACGGTCTGCCGCAGGTTGAAAATCTGGAGCACAGCGATAAGAAGTAATCGCTGATATAACGTGCAAAAGGCGTCCTATGGACGCCTTTTTTGAGGACTTTCGTAGGGCGGGTAAGCGCAGCGTCACCCGCCATTTTGCCCGGTGGCGCTGCGCTTACCGGGCCTACAAAACCACATCTCAGAATATGCAGACGAAAAAAAAGACGTCTTTCGACGTCTTTCTTCTGGAATATTGGTACCGAGGATGGGACTCGAACCCACAAGCCCGTTAGGGCACTACCACCTCAAGGTAGCGTGTCTACCAATTCCACCACCTCGGTACAGAATACTTAGTGCGGGATATCGCTGGTCGGCTTAGCCGGTGCAGCTGGCTGAGTCTGCTCAGTTTTCGCTGGCGCGCTCAGATTTTCCCACTCGCTTCCTTTGCTGGTCTTGTTGCTGTTGATATTGCCAAGCACAAGGCTGATGATGAAGAACAGCGTAGCCAGAATCGCCGTTGTGCGGGTCATGAAGTTCGCAGAACCACTTGAACCGAACAGCGTACCGGAAGCGCCTGCTCCGAAGGAGGCTCCCATATCAGCGCCTTTACCTTGCTGCAGCATAATCAGCGCTACGAGAGCGATGGCTACAATAAGGAAAACAACTAAAAGAGCTTCGTACATAATCAACCTGTTCCTTGCGGATTTGCCGCATACCAATGCTTCGACCATTTAGCAGGATTTTTGTTTCCCACTGAAGCGGGTGTGAATACTAACCAAAGCGAATGACCTTCGCAAGGGCATTTTTGACGCATTGTATCAACTGCGGAAAAAAACAGCAAAAAGCCATTAATTGCTTAAAACAAAGGCGACAAAAGCCGCCTTTTTATACATTTAGCGTGCACAATTATGCAGCTTTCACAGCATCCGCAATACGGTGTGCAAATTCGGTTACCTGCGCTTCGTCTTCACCTTCCACCATCACGCGGATCAGCGGTTCAGTACCGGACTTACGCAGCAGCACGCGACCACGATTGCCCAGGGCCGCTTCAACGTCAGCCATCACCGCTTTGACGTTCTCGTTTTCCAGCGGATCGCCTTTACCGGCAGTGAAGCGTACGTTAACCAGGATCTGTGGGAACATTTTCATCCCGCTGCACAGATCGTGCAGGCTCATATGGTTGCGCGCCATCGCGGCAACCACCTGCAGCGCGGCCACGATACCGTCACCGGTGGTGGTTTTATCGAGCAGGATCACGTGACCCGAGTTTTCTGCGCCGATGCGCCAGCCCTTCTCCTGCAATTTTTCCAGCACATAGCGGTCACCCACTTTCGCGCGGACAAACGGAATACCGAGCTGTTTCAGCGCCAGTTCCAGGCCCATGTTACTCATCAGCGTACCCACCGCACCGCCGCGCAGCTGGCCCTGACGCAGGCCCTCACGGGCAATGATGTAGAGGATCTGATCGCCGTCGACCTTGTTACCTTCGTGGTCGACCATGATCACGCGGTCACCGTCGCCGTCCAGCGCAATGCCCAGGTCGGCTTTCTCTGCCAGAACACGCGCCTGCAGGGCACGAACGTCAGTTGCCCCCACCTGCTCGTTAATGTTCAGACCATCCGGCTCGCAGCCAATGGTGATGACTTTCGCACCCAGTTCGCGGAAGACATTCGGGGCGATGTGATAGGTCGCGCCATTAGCACAGTCCACCACAATTTTGAGGTGAGCCAGGCTCAGCTCATTCGGGAAGGTGCCTTTACAGAATTCGATATAACGGCCCGCCGCATCAACGATACGGTTCGCTTTACCCAGCTCTGCGGAATCAACGCAGGTGATCTCTTTTTCCATTTCGGCTTCAATGGCTTCTTCCACGTCATCCGGGAGCTTGGTGCCGTCAATGGAGAAGAATTTAATGCCGTTGTCGTAGAACGGGTTGTGAGAAGCTGAGATAACAATCCCCGCTTCCGCACGGAAGGTACGCGTCAGATACGCGACTGCAGGTGTCGGCATTGGGCCCGTAAAGGACGCGGACAGTCCAGCCGCCGCCAGACCCGCTTCCAGCGCTGACTCCAGCATATAGCCGGAAATACGGGTGTCTTTACCGATAATGATCTTACGGGAACCATGACGCGCCAGCACTTTGCCAGCAGCCCAGCCGAGCTTCAGGACAAAATCAGGGGTGATGGGAGCATCGCCTACACGCCCACGGATACCATCGGTACCAAAATACTTACGATTACTCATAGCGTTTGTTTTCCTTCGCTGCCAGTGTGGCTTCCACCACACGCATGGCTTCTACTGTTTCTTTGACGTCATGGACACGAATAATGTGCGCGCCCTGCATCGCCGCAATCACCGCGCAGGCCAGGCTGCCGCTCAGGCGTTCGCTCGGCCCCACGTTCAGCAACTGCCCAATCATCGACTTTCTCGACATCCCCACCAGCAGCGGCAGGTCAAAGTGATGGAATTCCGATAAGCGCGCGAGCAACGCATAATTGTGGGAGAGATTTTTACCGAAACCGAACCCCGGGTCGAGCAACAATTTCTCTTTTGGGATACCTGCACGTTCGCAGCGCGCAATATGTTCAATAAAGAAGCGATTCACGTCGGCAAAGACATCATCATACTTCGGTGCTTCCTGCATGGTTTTCGGCTGACCCTGCATATGCATCAGGCATACCGGTAACCCGGTCTCTGCCGCGGCTTCCAGTGCGCCAGGCTCGGTGAGTGAACGAATATCATTGATAATGTGAGCGCCCACTCTCGCCACTTCACGAATCACTTCGGGTTTAGAGGTATCAACGGAGATCCATACTTCAAACCGCTGCGCGATAGCTTCAACCACCGGCACCACGCGCGCCAGCTCTTCTTCCACAGACACGTCCGCCGCACCAGGACGCGTCGATTCGCCGCCCACGTCAATAATGGTGGCGCCCGCATTAATCATTAAATTCGCGTGCTTAACCGCCTCGATAAGCGTGTTATGCGTGCCGCCGTCTGAGAAAGAGTCAGGGGTAACATTCAGGATCCCCATCACATGGGGATGTGAAAGATCGAGATGCGAGTCCTGAGCGAATAATTTCATGGCGAAATCCCTGGTATCTATATCGTTAAACAGAAATGAAAAACCCCGGAGCAAGCTCCAGGGTTTGAGTTACAGACAAACGCTTCAACAGCAGTGGCTTACTTATCGCCCAACTGTTCTGACATGGTGTTGCCCGGGTTTGGCGTACGCGGTTCATCAACCGGACGCGGCGCACGCGGGGTGCCATTGTTGTCAGAATTATTGGAAGCGCCTGGGTCTTCCCAGCCCGCTGGCGGACGCACTTCACGGCGCGCCATCAGGTCGTCAATCTGCGGTGCATCGATGGTCTCATATTTCATGAGCGCATCTTTCATCGAATGCAGGATGTCCATATTGTCGGTCAGGATCTGGCGTGCACGTGCGTAGTTACGCTCTACCAGAGATTTTACTTCCTGATCGATGATACGTGCCGTCTCATCGGACATATGTTTCGCTTTAGCCACAGAACGGCCCAGGAATACTTCACCCTCTTCCTCTGCATACAGCAGCGGACCGAGTTTGTCGGAGAAGCCCCACTGCGTCACCATGTTACGCGCCAGGTTTGTCGCAACTTTAATGTCGTTGGACGCACCGGTAGAAACATGTTCCACACCGTAGATAATCTCTTCTGCCAGACGACCGCCGTACAGGGTCGAAATCTGGCTTTCCAGCTTCTGACGGCTGGCGCTGATCGCGTCTCCTTCAGGCAGGAAGAAGGTCACACCCAGCGCACGACCGCGCGGAATAATCGTCACTTTATGCACCGGATCGTGTTCCGGCACGAGGCGACCGATAATCGCGTGACCCGCTTCGTGGTATGCCGTGGACTCTTTCTGCGCTTCCGTCATCACCATAGAGCGACGTTCCGCACCCATCATGATTTTGTCTTTCGCTTTCTCGAACTCCACCATCGATACGACGCGCTTGTTACCGCGAGCGGCAAACAGAGCTGCTTCGTTGACCAGGTTCGCCAGGTCAGCACCGGAGAAGCCAGGAGTACCGCGCGCAATGATTGCCGCGTCGATATCTGGCGCCAGCGGTACGCGACGCATGTGAACTTTCAGAATCTGTTCACGGCCGCGAACGTCCGGCAGACCCACAACAACCTGACGGTCGAAACGGCCTGGACGCAGCAGCGCAGGGTCAAGTACGTCCGGACGGTTAGTCGCCGCGATAACGATGATACCTTCGTTACCTTCGAAGCCGTCCATCTCAACCAGCATCTGGTTCAGCGTCTGTTCACGTTCATCATGACCACCGCCCAGGCCTGCGCCACGCTGGCGGCCCACGGCGTCGATTTCATCGATGAAGATAATGCACGGTGCTGCCTTCTTGGCCTGCTCGAACATGTCACGCACACGAGATGCACCGACACCCACAAACATTTCGACGAAGTCAGAACCTGAAATAGTAAAGAACGGCACCTTCGCTTCACCTGCGATGGCTTTCGCCAGCAGGGTTTTACCGGTACCCGGAGGGCCAACCATCAGCACGCCTTTCGGGATCTTACCGCCCAGCTTCTGGAAACGGCTCGGTTCACGCAGGTATTCAACCAGTTCACCCACCTCTTCTTTCGCTTCGTCACAACCGGCGACGTCAGCGAAAGTAGTCTTGATCTGGTCTTCCGTCAGCATACGCGCCTTGCTCTTACCGAACGACATGGCACCTTTGCCACCGCCGCCCTGCATCTGGCGCATAAAGAAGATCCAGACGCCAATAAGAAGCAGCATCGGGAACCAGGAAATGAAGATAGAAGCCAGCAGGCTTGGTTCTTCTGGCGGCTCACCTACCACCTTGACGTTTTTGGTCAGAAGGTTATCAAGCAGCTTAGGATCGTTCACCGGGATGTAAGTCGTGTAACGGTTACTATCTTTCTTGGTAACGTTGATCTCACGTCCGTTGATACGCGCTTCGCGAACCTGGTCCTGATTGACCTCCTGCAGGAAGGTAGAATAATCCACCTTGCGGCCATTCGACTCGCTGGGCCCAAAGCTCTGGAATACTGACATCAGCACAACGGCAATGACCAGCCAGAGTATTAGGTTTTTCGCCATGTCACTCAAGGGATTAACCTCATATTACAACTGTGTTAAAAACAGCGTCAGGATACTCTATATCCAGTTTCATTCAAACTTTCGCCTGAAATCTACCGGTTATCATTTTCGCCCGGTCGCTACAATATACACTTCTCGGGAACGGGCCCGGGAAGAGTCCGGCTTACGAACTTTAACCTTCGCAAACAGGGAGCGAATTTCCTTAAGATACTCCTCGAAACCTTCGCCCTGAAACACCTTCACAACAAAACTACCACCAGGCGCTAGTACATCACGACACATTTCTAACGCTAGCTCCACCAGATACATGGCGCGGGGGATATCCACCGCCGGTGTTCCGCACATATTTGGTGCCATATCTGACATGACAACCTGGACCTTACTGTCACCTACACGATCAAGTAACGCTTTCAGCACTAATTCATCACGAAAGTCGCCCTGAAGGAAGTCGACACCGACGATGGGATCCATTGGTAAAAGATCGCACGCGATGATTCGGCCCGTTCCGCCGATCTGCGTTACCGCATACTGGGACCATCCGCCAGGTGCCGCACCGAGGTCAACAACCGTCATCCCCGGCTTAAAAAGTTTGTCACTTTGCTGTATTTCATCAAGTTTAAACCAGGCACGGGAACGTAACCCCTTTTTCTGTGCCTGTTGAACATATTTATCGCTAAAGTGTTCCTGAAGCCAGCGGCTGGAGCTGGCAGAACGCTTTTTACCTGTCATTTAACATTTCCGTCCTGGTTCATCGTTACCTGCCTGTGACGTAAATTTCTACGCAGCTATTTGGCGATATAAGGGAGATGGCGGTAGAATGAACCGTTTTCAATCCCAACGTAAGCAAAAATATACGATGAATCTGAGTACTAAACAAAAACAGCACCTTAAAGGTCTGGCACATCCGCTCAAGCCTGTAGTGATGCTTGGCAACAATGGTTTGACCGAAGGGGTGCTTGCCGAGATTGAACAAGCGCTGGAACACCACGAGCTGATCAAGGTGAAAATCGCCTCTGAAGACAGAGACACTAAAAACCTGATCGTGGAAGCCATCGTGCGCGAAACCGGCGCCTGTAATGTACAGGTCATCGGTAAAACGCTGGTGCTCTACCGCCCATCTAAAGAGCGTAAAATCTCGCTGCCACGCTAAGGATATCCTGAATCAAACACATTTTCTGTGTGAAACGAGGGATTTCTGTCAGCAGGCGAGCAAAATGCCATGCTCCTTGAGTTGATAAAAGGCCGCTATGCGGCCTTTTTCTTTTCTTTACAATGTATCAACATCTTAGTAGAGAAGCGAATTACAGGTATTCAACCTTAATAATTTCGTATTCCACTTCACCGCCTGGGGTGCGGATGGTGACAACATCATCCTGCTCTTTGCCAATCAGGCCGCGAGCAATCGGAGAGTTCACTGAAATCAGGTTCTGTTTGAAGTCTGCTTCATCATCACCCACGATGCGATAGGTCTGCTCTTCGTCGTTGTCCAGGTTCAGCACGGTCACGGTAGAACCAAAGATCACACGCCCGTTGTTAGGCATTTTGGTGATATCGATAACCTGTGCATTGGACAGTTTTGCTTCGATATCTTTAATACGCCCTTCACAGAAGCCCTGCTGCTCACGCGCGGCGTGGTATTCAGCATTCTCTTTCAGGTCGCCATGCTCGCGCGCATCCGCGATAGCGGCGATGATTTCAGGGCGACGCACGGATTTCAGAAAATCCAGCTCTTCGCGCAGTTTTTCGGCACCACGTAAGGTCATCGGAATAGCTTGCATTTGTTATACCTCTTAAACATTCCTGTTGGGAGCAGTGTTCCCTGCTCCTGCCCCCCTAAGCGGGCAAGAAGCAAAAAGAAAACCGACCCGGGAGCAATGCCCCAGGTCAGCAGCAATTTTTCAGTTTGATACGCATTTTACCGCGAAGTTCACTATGGGTCATCGTTTACTTTGCAGTGCCATGCACCGTAGTATGACGGTTTGTTTTCGGGTTGTTAGCGCGAGATTATGCGATTTTCCAGATTTATCATCGGATTGACTACCAGTATAACGTTCACCGCCCAGGCCGCGAATGTTGATGAGTACATTAATCAGCTCCCCGCAGGCGCGAACCTCGCCCTGATGGTGCAGAAGGTTGGCGCACAGGCTCCCGAGATTGACTATCACAGTCAACAGATGGCGCTGCCTGCCAGTACCCAAAAGGTGATCACCGCCCTCGCCGCCCTGCTCCAGCTCGGCCCTGATTTCCGTTTTACGACCACACTCGAGACCAAAGGTAACGTCGAGGGTGGCGCACTGAAAGGCGATCTTATCGCCCGTTTTGGCGGCGATCCGACCTTTAAGCGCCAGGATATCCGCAATATGGTTGCGGTACTGAAAAAATCTGGCGTGCAGAAAATTGATGGCAATGTGCTGATCGACACATCCATCTTTGCCAGCCACGATAAAGCCCCAGGCTGGCCGTGGAACGACATGACACAATGTTTTAGCGCCCCGCCCGCCGCAGCAATCGTTGACCGTAACTGCTTCTCGGTTTCGCTTTACAGCGCGCCAAAGCCGGATGATTTAGCGTTTATCCGTATAGCGTCCTACTACCCGGTCACCATGTTCAGCCAGGTCCGCACGCTGGCGAAAGGCTCCCCGGATGCGCAATATTGTGAGCTGGACGTCGTGCCAGGGGATCTTAACCGCTTCACGCTTACCGGCTGCCTGACGCAGCGCGCCGATCCGCTGCCGCTGGCCTTTGCGATACAGGATGGTGCAAGCTATGCGGGTGCCATTTTGAAAGATGAACTGAAACAAGCGGGCATAACCTACACCGGCACGCTGCTTCGCCAGACGCAGGTCAACCAGCCCGGCACGGTCATCGCCAGCAAACAGTCTCCGCCGCTGCACGATTTACTGCGAATCATGCTGAAAAAGTCTGACAACATGATTGCCGACACCGTGTTCCGCATGATTGGCCACGCGCGTTTCGGCGTGCCGGGCACCTGGCGCGCGGGTTCAGACGCCGTTCGTCAGATCCTACGCCAGCAGGCCGGGATCGAGCTGGGCAATACCATCGCCGTCGATGGCTCCGGATTATCGCGTCATAATTTGATCTCGCCGGCCACGATGATGCAGGTGCTTCAGTACATTGCACAGCATGACACTGAGCTAAACTTTATTTCAATGCTGCCGCTGGCCGGGCATGACGGTTCGCTGCAGTATCGCGCCGGGCTTCACGCTGCCGGCGTGGATGGCAAAGTATCCGCTAAGACAGGCTCGCTGCAGGGGGTTTACAACCTTGCAGGCTTTATCACTACGGCCAGCGGACAACGCATGGCATTCGTGCAGTATCTTTCCGGCTATGCCGTCGAACCGGCCGACCAGCGCAATCGTCGTATTCCGCTTGTTCGCTTCGAAAGCAGGCTCTATAAGGACATCTACCAGAATAACTAGCGATGAAACTACTTATAGTTGAAGACGATCTGTTATTGCAGGAAGGGCTGGCGCTGGGGCTGGCCAATGAAGGCTATGCTCTCGACTGCGCTGGCACCGCAGCGGAGGCGGACTCTCTGATCCAGAGCGGGGAATACAGCCTGGTGATCCTCGATTTGGGCTTGCCAGATAAAGACGGCGCCACGCTGCTCAGTCAGTGGCGACGTCGCGGTATCGCCAACCCGGTATTGATCCTGACGGCACGCGATGCCATTGAGGATCGTATCACCGGCCTCGACGCAGGCGCAGATGATTACCTGGTGAAGCCTTTTGCGCTTGCGGAGCTGCAGGCGCGAGTGCGAGCGTTGATTCGCCGTTATCTGGGCCATAGTGATAACTTACTGACCGACGGCGATATTACGCTGAATTTGCAAACCCAGCAGGTACTGCGCCGTGACCAGGCTGTAGAGGTGACGCCAAAAGAGTTCGCTTTGCTTACGCGTCTGATCATGCGCAGCGGGCAAACGGTGCACAGAGAAACGCTTCAGCAAGATATCTACTCCTGGCAGGACGACCCGGGGTCAAATACCCTTGAAGTTCACATTCACAACCTGCGTCGCAAGCTCGGCAAGGACAGAATCAAAACCGTCCGTGGCGTTGGCTATCGCCTTGAGAGCCAGAAATGAACAGCATGCGTCGGCGTTTGATGGTGCTGCTGGCGGTTATTCTCTTATTTTTCCAGCTGATAAGCGTCATCTGGCTGTGGCATGAAAGCCGTGAGCAGATTGGTTTTCTGGTGAATGAAACGCTGTCGGCAAAAGCCCGCAATAACCATGTCGAAAAAGAGATCCGCGAGGCGATTGCTTCCCTTCTCGTACCTTCTTTGGTGATGGTCGGTTTCACACTCCTGTTTTCATTCTGGGCGGTCACCTGGATAACCCGACCGCTGAATAAACTGCGTGACAGCCTGGCTAACCGTTCGGCGGATAACTTAACTCCGCTTCCTATGTATTCCGACATGGAAGAAATAGGTGCGGTTACAACCTCCCTGAACCAGCTGCTCGCCCGGCTGGACAATACTATTCAGCAGGAGCGTCTCTTCACCGCTGACGCCGCACACGAGCTTCGAACGCCCCTTGCCGGTATCCGGCTTCATCTGGAGCTTATGGCGCAGTCAGGCGCACCACAGGCCGCGACGTTAATTAGCCGTATCGATCAGCTCATGCATACCGTTGAGCAGCTGCTGATGCTGGCCCGTGCCGGACAGGCAATGGCCAGCGGACACTACGAAACCGTGAGCTGGACTGAAAATATCATTGAACCTCTCGGCCTGGGCCATGAAGCCAAAGAGCATACGGTGATTTGGCCCGCTAAAAACGCGCTCACGGTTCAGGGAGACGCCGTGCTCCTGCGTCTGATGCTGCGCAACCTGCTGGAGAATGCCGGGCGCTACAGCCCGGCAGGGACAACGATTACAGTGACATTAACCGGGGTCGACGGGGGAACGCAGATTAGCGTGATCGATCAGGGGCCCGGTATTGATGAAGCGCACCGACAGTCAATTACCGAGCCATTCCGCCGTCTTGACCAGCGCTACGGTGGCAGCGGTCTGGGCCTGAGTATCGTGCAGCGCATCGTGCAGCTCCACCACGGCAGGTTGACGCTTGAGAATGGCGCTGAAGGTGGTTTGATCGCCAGCTGCTGGCTGCCCGCAACGCTGGAATAAAAAAAGCCCCCATAATGGGGGCTTTGGACAGATATTAGTGCTTGTAGATGAACTCGACGCCTTCTTCGTCGTCTTCATCCCAGTCATCGTCCCAGTCTTCATCATCTTCTTCCGCTTCCAGCTCTTCGAGCTGCTGACGGTGGTAGTCATCCCACATGAATTCGACTTTTTCAGGCTGTTTCGCTTCTTCCGCCTGAACAATTGGGTTCTCAATGATGAAGGTCATCACATCCCAGCACAGATCTTTCACGCCAACCTGGCTTGCCGCAGAGATCAGGTAGTATTTATCTTCCCACCCCATTGCTTCAGCAATCGCTTTCGCTTTCGCTTCCGCTTCGGCTTTGTCCATCAGGTCGATCTTGTTGAAGACCAGCCAGCGTGGTTTATTCGCCAGTTTTTCGCTGTATTTTTCCAGCTCACCGATGATAATGCGGGCGTTTTCAACCGGATCGGAACCGTCGATAGGATCGATATCGATAAGGTGCAGCAGCACGCGGCAACGCTCAAGGTGTTTCAGGAAGCGAATACCCAGACCCGCGCCTTCCGCAGCGCCTTCAATCAGACCCGGAATATCGGCAACCACAAAGCTCTTTTCATTATCCATACGGACAACGCCCAGGCTTGGTACCAGCGTGGTAAACGGATAGTCCGCCACTTTTGGTTTCGCCGCAGAAACGGCGCGAATGAACGTCGATTTACCGGCGTTTGGCATACCCAGCATGCCCACGTCTGCCAGAAGCATCAGCTCCAGCTGCAGATCGCGCTTATCACCCGGCGTACCCATCGTTTTCTGACGCGGTGTACGGTTAACGGAGGATTTGAAACGGCTGTTACCCAGACCGTGCCAGCCGCCTTTCGCCACCATCAGGCGCTGACCGTGTTTGGTCATGTCACCCATGGTTTCACCGGTTCCCTGGTCAATCACACGCGTACCGACCGGAACTTTAATGGTGACGTCTTTACCGCGTTTCCCGGTACAGTCACGGCTCTGGCCGTTCTGGCCACGTTCAGCACGGAAGGATTTTTCGAAACGGTAGTCGATCAGCGTGTTGAGGTTCTCATCCGCCTCCAGCCACACGTCACCACCATCCCCGCCGTCGCCGCCGTCAGGACCGCCACGTGGGATATACTTTTCACGGCGGAAGCTCACGCAACCATTGCCGCCATCACCAGCCACGACCAGGATCGTCGCTTCATCAACAAACTTCATTTTACTCTCCGTAACTCATTCGCCTGAGCGGGGGACTACTACAACCGCTTCATTTTTGCGCCAACGTCCCCAAAGACGATGACCAATGGCGGAATACATCGCGCCCGCAACCACGACAAACGCACCGAGATAGCCCAACAGGTTGAGCATCGGTCTGACGAAGACATCGGGCCAGGCCATTGATAACAAATCTGAAAATAACAGCGTAAACAGCGGAGTAAGCGTAATTAACGCGCTCACCTGTGCTGCCTGCCAGCGCGCCATCGCTTCGGCCAGCGCGCCATAACCGACCAGCGTGTTCAGCCCACAAAAAATGAGGCACGCCAGTTGCCAGTCGCTAAGCTGGGAAATCACACCCGGCTTTGCTAATGGCAGCAATGCAATTGTACACAAAGTGTACAGTAAAAAGAGGATCTGCTGTGAGGCAAGACGGCGCAATAACACCTTTTGTGCGACGCCATAGCTCACCCAGACCGTTGCTGCCCCCACACCAAAAATTACACCCCATGTGTAATCCGTCAGGCGGGTGAAAATCTCTATCAGGCTGGTGTTGAAGAACATCACCAGACCGCACAGCAGCATGCTCGCCCCGATAATCTGAGTACCACGCATCTTTTCCTTGAGGATAAAGACGCTGGCGACCATCATGCCCACCGGTGAAAGCTGACCTATCACCTGCGACGCCGTGGGGCTGAGATATTGCAGGGAAGAGCTGAACAGGATGAAGTTACCGAACAGACCGCCCGTCGCGATAGCCAGCAATACCAGCCAGCGCGGTTTGCGGAAAAGCCGCAAGGGTGGAAGCTTACCTTTGATAGCCAGAATGGCCCCGAGGCCGATGCTTGCCATCAGAAAGCGATAAAAGACCACCGTAGGCGGCTCCATCACTTCCAGAACCTGCTTCATTGCAATTGGCAGCGCACCCCAGCACATTGCGGTAGTGAGCGCCAAAAGAATACCAATGCCGGCCTGCTGCTTCATGCCCGTTTTCCCTACAGAAAAAATTACCGGGTTTCCAATGTAAAAAGCCCCGCAACAGGTTGCGGGGCTTTAATCCGTTACCGGACCGAGAAAACCTTACTCAGCAACGATGCTGATGTATTTACGGTTGTTCGGGCCTTTAACTTCAAATTTCACTTTACCGTCTGCTTTAGCAAACAGAGTGTGGTCACGACCGCAACCTACGTTGTTGCCAGCGTGGAATTTGGTACCACGTTGACGAACGATGATGCTACCCGCCAGAACGGATTCGCCACCGAAACGCTTAACGCCAAGACGTTTAGCTTCTGAATCGCGACCGTTACGTGTGGAGCCGCCAGCCTTTTTATGTGCCATTTAAATCTCTCCTCAGGTCTTAGGCGCTGATGCCAGTAATTTTCACATCAGTGAACCACTGACGGTGGCCCTGCTGCTTACGGTAGTGCTTACGACGACGAAACTTAACGATTTTAACTTTCTCGCCACGACCGTGTGCAACAACTTCAGCTTTGATAACGCCGCCATCAACGAAAGGAACGCCGATTTTGACTTCTTCACCGTTTGCGATCATCAGAACTTCTGCGAACTCAACAGATTCGCCAGTTGCGATGTCCAGCTTTTCCAGGCGAACGGTCTGACCTTCGCTTACTCGGTGTTGTTTACCACCACTTTGGAAAACCGCGTACATATAAACTCCGCTTCCGCGCACATCCTCGTATGAATCAGAGTGCGCTATAAATATTCACAATAGGGCGCGAATATTACGCAAAACGCGAGCCTTTGACAAGTGCTACCGTCAATACATGAAGAAAAAAAACACAACACGTACGGTAACGTTTATCTGTGCCGTTTTTTCAGTACAATCAGCACTACTATTGATAAACCGAAACCCTTCGTTACCCCATTGAAGATGGGATCAACAGGATAAAAAGCCCGGCTTTTGCGATGAATTTAGAAAAAATCAACGAGTTAACCGCGCAAGATATGGCGGGTGTGAATGCAGCAATCCTGGAGCAACTCAACTCTGACGTTCAACTGATCAATCAGTTGGGCTATTACATCGTCAGCGGCGGCGGTAAACGCATTCGTCCGATGATTGCTATTCTGGCTGCCAGAGCCGTTGGCTATCAGGGAAATGCTCACATCACTATCGCAGCGCTCATCGAATTTATTCACACGGCGACGCTTCTGCATGACGATGTTGTGGATGAATCGGATATGCGTCGTGGCAAAGCCACGGCAAACGCCGCTTTCGGGAACGCAGCCAGCGTCCTGGTGGGGGATTTTATCTATACCCGCGCCTTCCAGATGATGACCAGCCTGGGCTCTCTTAAAGTGCTGGAAGTCATGTCCGAAGCCGTGAACGTTATTGCTGAAGGCGAAGTGCTGCAGCTGATGAACGTCAACGACCCTGACATCACCGAAGAAAACTACATGCGCGTCATCTACAGCAAAACCGCGCGCCTGTTTGAAGCGGCGGCCCAGTGCTCCGGCATTCTGGCTGACTGTACCGAAGCACAGGAAAAAGGCCTGCAGGACTATGGCCGCTACCTGGGCACAGCCTTCCAGTTGATTGACGATCTGCTGGACTATAGTGCGGACGGCGAGACGCTCGGCAAAAACGTGGGCGATGATCTGAACGAAGGCAAACCAACCCTGCCGCTGCTGCATGCTATGCGCAACGGAACAGCCGACCAGGCGAAAATGATCCGTGAAGCGATTGAGCAGGGAAATGGCCGCCATCTTCTGGAACCTGTCCTGGAAACCATGGCTATCTGCGGATCGCTGGAATGGACGCGTCAGCGTGCGGAAGAAGAAGCCGACAAAGCCATCGAAGCGCTTCAGGTCATTCCAGACAGCCCATGGCGCGATGCACTGATTGGTCTTGCTCACATCGCCGTTCAGCGCGACCGTTAATCCCCTTGTTTCTCCCCGCAGCGATAGCGGGGAGATTCCAGTACACACCTGTAAATTCCGTGTTCATGTAAATTCATCGGTTTAGAGACCGCATGAATAAAGCCGTGTCTTATTCTGAATATCCCTTCAAGTAACGCGAACTTTTTAGAACAAGAAGTTGAAATGGGTATAGTAACCGCGTCGTTTCAGAAGAAACGGCGTAGGTGAATCCGAACTTAAGGACGGCGTTATGGATACGAAATTTATCGACTGGCACACGGCTGATATTATTGCCGCACTGCGCAAAAGAGGCACTTCACTGGCAGCAGAGTCCCGCCGCCATGGACTGAGTTCTTCAACTCTGGCAAACGCCCTCACCCGCCCCTGGCCCAAGGGAGAGTTAATTATCGCGACGGCGCTGGATACGCATCCGTGGGTAATTTGGCCTTCGCGCTACCACGATCCCATTACCCATGAATTTATCGACAGATCGCGCATGATTCGCCAGAGAAAGGTAAAAAGAGAACCGCAGGAATAACGCGTTTTTGACAGGAACAGCAACCCCCCGGTCATTGCTGGCAGGGGGCTGCCGGAACGATTACTCGCCCTTCACACGCTCGATGTTGGCACCCAGCGCGCGCAGTTTATCTTCGATACGCTCATAACCACGATCGATGTGATAGATACGGTCCACGATGGTTGTACCTTCCGCGATACAACCCGCCAGCACCAGGCTTGCAGACGCACGCAGATCGGTTGCCATCACCTGAGCACCTGACAGTTTCTCAACACCGTGGCAGATCACGGTATTACTTTCGATCTCAGCATGCGCGCCCATACGGATCAGCTCCGGTACGTGCATAAAGCGGTTCTCGAAAATGGTTTCTGTGATGAAGCCAGTACCTTCGGCAACCAGGTTCAACAGGGTGAACTGTGCCTGCATGTCCGTAGGGAACGCCGGATGCGGCGCCGTACGCACATTGACCGCTTTTGGACGCTGGCCGTGCATATCGAGGCTGATCCAGTCTTCGCCGATTTCGATATCCGCACCCGCATCGCGCAGTTTCGCCAGCACCGCATCCAGGGTATCTGGCTGCGCGTTGCGGCAAACAATCTTCCCGCCAGAAATCGCCGCAGCGACCAGGAAGGTCCCGGTTTCGATACGGTCCGGCAGTACGCGATAGACACCGCCGCCCAGACGCTCAACGCCTTCGATGGTGATACGGTCGGTGCCCTGACCGGAAATCTTCGCCCCCAGCGCCACGAGGAAGTTGGCGGTATCCACAATCTCCGGTTCGCGCGCGGCGTTTTCGATGATGGTAGTACCTTCTGCCAGCGTCGCCGCAGACATAATGGTGACAGTTGCGCCCACGCTCACTTTGTCCATGACGATGTGCGCGCCTTTCAGACGACCATTAACGGACGCTTTAACGTAACCTTCTTCCAGCTTGATCTCGGCGCCCAGTTTTTCCAGACCAAAGATGTGCAGGTCAACCGGACGCGCACCGATAGCGCAGCCGCCCGGCAGAGAGACCTGACCCTGACCAAAACGCGCTACCAGCGGGCCAAGCGCCCAGATGGATGCACGCATGGTTTTCACCAGATCGTAAGGGGCTGAGAAGTTGTTCACCTTGCTGGCGTCGATCCAGACGGAACCGTTACGCTCAACTTTCGTGCCCAGCTGGGTGAGCAGCTTCATGGTGGTGTCGATATCTTTCAGCTTCGGTACGTTCTGAATTTCTACCGGCTCTTCAGCCAGCAGCGCAGCAAAGAGGATTGGCAGCGCGGCGTTTTTAGCGCCAGAAATTGTGACTTCGCCCTGGAGACGCGTTGGCCCCTGTACACGAAATTTATCCATTGTGTGCTCTCTTATAAATTCAACCGTGCTGCGGGCCTGTCGCCCTCAGCTCAAAAACCGTTTAGTTTGCGATCGCGTGCCCACTCTTGCGGGGTGAACGCTTTAATCGACAGGGCGTGGATGCGGTTATCCGCAATATATTCCATCAGCGGCGCGTACACAGCCTGCTGTTTCTTCACGCGGCTCATACCGTCGAACATCTCACCCACAGCAATAACCTGGAAGTGACTGCCATCGCCAGTGACGTGGGCTTCCTGAAGGGAGAGTGCATTCATCAGCACTGTCTGGATTTCATGATTTTCCATGGGCTCTTAATCATCTGATAGTGAAAACAAGCCCAACATCTTAGAGCAAAGTGGCGTTGTCTTAAACAAGCAAAAAGCCCCGACGATGAAACAGTCAGGGCTTTCGGAAGTAACGCACTGAAAATATTAACGAGGCAGTACGTCCTGAGGGAGATTGTAGAGCTGCGCAAGGGTCACGACATTATCGCTCGCGCCGTGAAGCGTGACGCTTGTCCCCTGCTTTTTCCCCACGGCAATCAGATGGGCAAGCAGCGCAACACCTGCCGTATCTACCCGCGTGACGTCTGCCAAATCGATAAGCGTCACGCCCTGCATCGCTTCGTGGCGTTTGTCCCACAGTGGGTTCAGCAGATCCTGATCCAGTTCACCGGACAGCTTTAATGTCTCGCCTTCACGCGACCAGCTGAGTTGCTGTGACATTACTTCTTCTCGTCCAGCGTGATTTTCTGACGAGCAATGGACTGCAGCTGAGCGGTCAGGCCATCAATGCCTTTGGTGCGCAGCAGATCGCTCCATTCGTTCTGTTTGGTGGTGATCATGCTTACGCCTTCGGCGATCATGTCATACGCCTGCCAGTGACCGGTCTGGCTGTTTTTACGCCACTGGAAATCCAGACGAACCGGCGGACGACCGTTAGGATCGTTGATCGTCACACGGATAGGGACGATGGTCGCATCGCCCAGCGGCTGCTCGGGCGCAATCTGATAGGTCTGACCGTGGTACATCGCCAGCGCCTGGCCATAGGCCTGTTTAAGGTATTCACGGAACGCGGCAAAGTAGGCCTCACGCTGCGCAGGAGTCGCGTCTTTGTAATAGCGGCCCAGCACCAGCGCACCCGCATATTTGATCTGCACGTACGGCAGCAGCTCCTGGTCAACCACGTCACGCAGGTAATCAGGATTAGAACGAATCTTAGGCTGTTCGTTTTTAAGACGGTCGAAGGTCTTTTTCGCCGCTTCGTCCATCAGTTTGTACGGGTTACTCTGATCCGCAGCGTGGGCGGCGGTTAGAGGGGCGATGACCAGCATGGCAACCATTAACAGTCGTTTAAACATGAATGACTTCTCCTGATATTAATTCGCAGCACCTGGCGTCGGTGCGACGTCGGTATGATCTTCGCTCTGCGCTGGGGCAGCGTCGGATTTTTTCTCATCCCCTTTACTGCTGTAAAGGAACTGACCAATCATATCCTCCAGCACCATCGCGGATTTCGTATCCTGAATGACGCTACCGTCTTTAAGGATAGTCGTTCCCAGCTCGGGGTCTTCAAAGCCGACGTTAAGCGCCAGATATTGTTCGCCCAGCAGGCCGGAAGTGCGGATAGAAAGGGAGCTGGTGTCCGGGATATGGTTGTAACGCTCTTCGATATCCATCGCGACGCGTGGCAGATAGGTTTTCTCATCAAGCGTAATGTCAGATACGCGTCCGATCACCACGCCGCCGATGCGAACCGGTGAACGCGCCTTCAGCCCGCCGATGTTATCGAAGGTGGCGTAGATGCGATACGTCGGCTCGGTGCGCACAGACGTGATATCCGCCGCTCTCAGGCAGATAAACAGCGCGGCCAGCAGCGCCAGCAGCAGGAATACACCGACCCAAATTTCATTTTTTCTCGTTTGCATGAACTCAATTCCCAAACATCAGTGCGGTGAGCACAAAATCCAGACCCAGTACGGCCAGCGACGAATGTACGACTGTACGTGTTGTTGCGCGGCTAATGCCCGCCGACGTCGGGATGGCATCGTATCCATTGAACAATGCAATCCAGGTGACCGTAATGGCAAATACCACGCTTTTAATCAGGCAGTTAACCAGATCCATCCGCAGGTCGATGGCGTCCTGCATCGCGGACCAGAAGAAACCGGCATCAATGCCTTTCCAGTGCACGCCAACCAGCGAACCGCCCCAGATACCCACGGCGACAAACAGAATAGTCAGTAACGGTAAAGAGATCACCCCAGCCCAGAAACGCGGCGAGATCACGCGACGCAGCGGATCGACCGCCATCATCTCCATGCTGGAGAGCTGCTCGGTCGCACGCATCAGGCCAATTTCAGCCGTTAATGCCGACCCCGCGCGCCCGGCGAACAGCAGCGCCGCCACAACCGGCCCCAGCTCGCGCAGCAGCGAGAGCGCCACCAGCATCCCAAGGCTGGTTTCCGCACTGTAGGTTGTCAGAACAAGATAGCCCTGTAGCCCAAGCACCATACCGATAAACAGACCGGAGACAATGATGATGAGCATCGACAGCACGCCGACATTATAAAGCTGCCGCACCAGCAGCGGTGCGTGCTTGCGGAATTCCGGCTTGCCGACCAGCGCGTTGAATAACATCAATCCGGCACGCCCGAACGTCCTGATGGTTTTTATGCCACGGTGTCCGAGAGCGGCCAACGCATTTAACAGCATGAGTGGCTTAACTCCCTATTCCCAGTAAATCGTCACGATAGTCGCCTGCCGGGTGGCGGAACGGCACGGGGCCATCGGCAATACCGTCGAGGAACTGCCGCACGCGCGGATCGCAATTTTCCTGCAGCGCCTGAGCGCTGCCGTGTGCGACGATCTTTTTGTCCGCCACGATATAGGCGTAATCGGCAATGCTCAATACTTCCGGTACGTCGTGAGATACCACAATGCAGGTGACGCCAAGCGCGCTGTTCAGTTCAGAGATGAGCTTAACAAGCACGCCCATCGTGATGGGATCCTGTCCAACAAACGGTTCGTCGAACATGATTAAATCAGGTTCTAATGCAATGGCTCGCGCCAGCGCGGCGCGGCGCGCCATCCCGCCGGACAGCTCCGAAGGCATCAGCTTCGCGGCGCCCCGCAAACCGACGGCTTCGAGCTTCATCATCACCGTGCTTTTCAGCAGTTCAGGCGGCAGGCTGGTATGCTCGCGCAGCGGATAGGCCACGTTATCAAAGACATTCATGTCGGTGAACAAGGCTCCCGACTGAAAGAGCATGCTCATGCGTTTGCGGACAGTATACAGACGCGAGCGTGACATCTCCGGGATGTTTTCGCCATCGAAGAGGATTTCACCGCGATCGGGTGGGATTTGCCCACCAATGAGGCGCAGCAGGGTCGTTTTACCGATCCCGGACGGCCCCATGATGGCAGTGATCTTGCCACGTGGTACGGTCAATGAAATATCATCAAATATCAATCTGTTGGCGCGAGAAAAACTCACGCCGCGAACATCGACTAAATTCGCCATCGTTTGGCTCATTTATGGTTCCTTTATTACCCTGCTCACGTTAAGGCATGCCGCCTGAATCAGCCCTCAACTCTGCATTTTTACAGAATAATAGCCGTTGAGGTTAGCGAAAGCTGGCATTTGTTTTACTTTTCCGGCGCATAAAGTCAAAATTAGGAATTCGTTACGCCTCAGACTGTATGCAGTCCAGCCATTCCCGTGCGATGGACCGACGAGTATACCTGAAGAAAGGACTTTTGATGCTTTTAGCAACAGCACTGTTAATAATTGGTTTACTTTTGGTGGTCTACAGTGCTGACCGTTTAGTGTTTGCTGCATCTATCCTGTGTCGCCTGACGGGCGTACCGCCTGTCGTCATCGGGATGACCGTTGTCAGTGTGGGAACGTCACTTCCTGAAATCATCGTCTCTGTCTCGGCATCGCTGCATGGTCAGTTAGACCTGGCAGTAGGTACCGCGATTGGCTCCAACATCGTTAATATACTCTTGATTTTAGGCCTGGCCGCACTGCTCCATCCATTTCGCGTGCATTCTGATGTTCTGCGCCGCGAATTGCCGCTAATGTTAATCGTAAGCCTGCTGGCAGGCTGCGTATTTTACGATGGTGTGCTGAGCTACAGTGATGGCATTTTCCTGCTGGCGCTTGCCGTTATTTGGCTGCTGTATAGTGTTAAAATCGCCCGTCTGGCTGAGAAGCAGGGTCAGGATAGCCTCACGCGGGAGCAGGTCGCCGAACTGCCGCGAGAAGGCACGCTGCCTGTTGCCCTGCTCTGGCTTGGCGTTGCGCTGATCATCATGCCGATGGCAACGCGCATGGTCGTGGATAACGCGACGGTGCTGGCGAACTATTTCGCCATCAGTGAACTTACCATTGGTCTGACGGTGATTGCCATCGGTACCAGCCTGCCGGAGCTGGCCACGGCCATTGCGGGGGCTCGTAAAGGTGAGGATGACATTGCCATAGGTAATATCATCGGTTCCAACATATTTAATATCGCTATTGTGATGGGCCTTCCGGCCCTGATTACGCCAGGGCCCTTTAATTCCCTGGCGTTCTCACGTGACTACGGCGTGATGTTATTGGTCAGCGTGATATTTGCCCTGCTCTGCTGGCGGCGGCAACGACAGATCGGCAAAGGCGCAGGCGCGCTGCTGACGGGTGGATTTATCGTATGGATGGCGATGCTGTACTGGCTCTCGCCTCTTCTCTCTGGGTAAACGGAAACGCATTATGTCGCAAATAGAATTGCAGCCGGGTTTTGACTTTCAGAAAGCAGGCAAAGAGGTTCTGGAGATTGAACGTGAAGGTCTGGCGCAGTTAGATCAGTACATTAATCAGGATTTTAGTCTGGCATGTGAGAAGATGTTCTACTGTGCCGGCAAAGTCGTGGTGATGGGGATGGGTAAGTCCGGCCACATTGGACGCAAAATGGCGGCAACGTTTGCCAGCACCGGAACCTCTTCCTTCTTTGTACAT
The DNA here is from genome assembly GCF_049237205.1 of Enterobacter cloacae complex sp. SHL009. Taxonomy (NCBI): domain Bacteria; kingdom Pseudomonadati; phylum Pseudomonadota; class Gammaproteobacteria; order Enterobacterales; family Enterobacteriaceae; genus Enterobacter; species Enterobacter cloacae complex sp. SHL009. Next base: position 86,657 of record NZ_JBMKIW010000009.1, on the reverse strand, counting down.
CCGGGGGAAGCCGCGCACGGTGACCTGGGTATGGTCACGCCGCAGGATATCGTCATCGCGCTGTCCAACTCCGGGGAGTCCAATGAAATTCTGGCGCTGATCCCGGTACTGAAGCGACTGCAGGTGCCGCTTATTTGCATGACCAGCCGTCCGGAAAGCAGCATGGCGCGGGCGGCGGATATTCACCTGTGCGTGAAAGTGCCCAAGGAGGCCTGTCCGCTCGGCCTGGCGCCGACGTCCAGCACCACGGCCGCGCTGGTCATGGGTGATGCGCTTGCCGTCGCGCTGCTCGAAGCCCGCGGTTTTACGCCGGAGGATTTCGCACTTTCCCACCCCGGCGGCGCGCTGGGGCGCAAGCTTCTGCTTCGGGTTAACGATATTATGCACACCGGAGATGAGATCCCTCACGTCAGTAAAGAAGCCTCCCTGCGTGATGCGCTGCTGGAAATCACCCGTAAGAATCTGGGTATGACGGTCGTGTGCGACGGTCTGATGAAAATTCAGGGGATCTTCACCGATGGCGACCTGCGTCGCGTGTTCGACATGGGTGTAGATGTCCGCACGCTCGGCATTGCCGACGTGATGACGCCGGGCGGTATCCGCGTCCGTCCGGGTACGCTGGCGGTGGATGTGCTGAACCTGATGCAGTCCCGTCACATTACCTCAGTGATGGTTGCCGATGGCGACCAGTTGCTGGGTGTGGTACATATGCATGATCTGCTGCGCGCAGGCGTAGTGTAATGAAGGATAAGACAATGAGTAATGCGGGTGCATCCCTTGCAACCTGTTATGGACCGGTCAGCACCCAGATGATGGCGAAGGCGGAAAACATTCGTCTGCTCATCCTGGACGTGGATGGCGTACTTTCCGATGGCCTGATTTACATGGGCAACAATGGTGAAGAGCTGAAAGCGTTTAACGTTCGCGACGGCTACGGTATCCGCTGTGCGCTCACCTCGGGTATTGAGGTGGCTATCATCACCGGGCGAAAAGCTAAACTGGTAGAAGACCGCTGTGAAACCTTAGGCATTACCCATCTGTATCAGGGTCAATCCGATAAGATAGCGGCGTTTAAGGATTTAATGGGTAAACTGGCTATCGCACCGGAAAACGTGGCCTACGTCGGAGACGATCTGATTGACTGGCCCGTGATGGCTGAAGTCGGGCTGAGCATCGCCGTTGCCGATGCGCATCCGCTGCTGATCCCGCGCGCTGATTATGTTACCCACATCAACGGGGGCCGTGGTGCCGTACGTGAAGTCTGCGATCTGCTTTTGCTGGCGCAGGGCAAGCTTGATGAGGCCAAAGGGCAATCGATATGAGTAAAACCAGACGCTGGATTATCATTTTGCTTTCGCTTGTCGCACTGGTATTGATTGGCGTGAACCTTGCCGATCGCGACGATACGCAAACGGAAGTGGTCAACAATAACGATCCAACCTATAAAAGCGATCACAGCGACACCGTGGTCTACAGCCCGGAAGGCGCGCTGAATTATCGCCTGATTGCCCAGCATGTTGAATATTTTTCAGATGACGGTATTTCGTGGTTTACCCAGCCTGTCGTGACCACATTTGATAAGGACAAAGTGCCGACGTGGTCAATTAAGTCAGATCGGGCAAAACTGACAAATGACCGTATGCTTTATCTGTATGGTCACGTTGAAGTCAACGCCCTGACCGCTGACTCGCAACTGAGAAAAATTACGACGGATAATGCCCAGATTAACCTGGTAACCCAGGACGTGACCTCGCAGGATCTGGTCACACTGTATGGCACAACATTTAATTCCAGCGGTTTGAGAATGCGCGGGAACTTACGCAGCAAGAACGCCGAGCTGATTGAAAAGGTTAGAACCTCCTATGAAATTCAAAACAAACAAACTCAGCCTTAAAGTAATTATCGCCAGCGCGATGCTGGCGACCAGTCTCCCCGCGCTTGCTGTAACGGGCGATACCGACCAACCGATCCATATCGAGTCTGATACCCAGTCTCTCGATATGCAGGGCAACGTCGTCACCTTCACGGGTAACGTCGTCATGACTCAGGGCACCATCAAAATTAACGCCGACAAAGTGGTCGTGACCCGTCCGGGTGGCGAGCAGGGCAAAGAGATCATTGATGGTTACGGCAACCCGGCAACCTTCTACCAGATGCAGGACAACGGCAAGCCGGTGAAAGGTCACGCCTCGCATATGCACTATGAGCTGGCGAAGGACCTGGTCATCCTGACCGGAAATGCGTATCTGGAACAGCTGGACAGCAACATTACCGGCGACCAGATCACCTATCTGGTGAAAGAGCAAAAAATGCAGGCTTCCAGCGAGAAAGGCAAACGCGTCACGACCGTACTGGTTCCGTCGCAGCTGCAGGACAAAGGCAAAGGCCAGGCCCCGGCACAGAAGAAGAGTAACTAATTCGTTATGGCAACATTAACTGCAAAAAATCTCGCGAAGGCCTACAAGGGCCGCCGTGTCGTAGAAGATGTCAGTCTGACCGTCAACTCCGGCGAAATTGTAGGGCTGCTTGGCCCTAACGGTGCGGGTAAAACCACCACCTTCTACATGGTCGTTGGCATTGTGCCGCGCGATGCCGGCAACATTATCATTGACGATGAAGACATCAGTCTTCTGCCGCTGCACGCGCGCGCGCGTCGCGGGATCGGCTACCTACCGCAGGAAGCTTCCATTTTCCGTCGTCTCAGCGTTTACGATAACCTGATGGCGGTCCTGCAAATTCGTAACGATCTGACCAGCGAGCAGCGTCAGGATCGTGCCAACGAGCTGATGGAAGAGTTCCACATTGAGCATCTGCGCGACAGCCTCGGTCAGGCACTCTCCGGGGGTGAACGCCGTCGCGTTGAGATTGCGCGTGCGCTGGCTGCAAACCCGAAATTTATCCTTCTGGATGAACCCTTTGCCGGCGTTGACCCGATCTCGGTTATCGATATTAAACGTATCATTGAACACCTGCGTGACAGCGGGCTTGGCGTACTGATCACCGACCACAACGTCCGTGAAACGCTGGCCGTGTGTGAACGCGCGTATATAGTGAGCCAGGGCAATCTGATCGCCCACGGTACGCCGCAGCAGATCCTCGAAGACGATCATGTTAAGCGCGTCTATCTTGGGGAAGACTTCAGACTCTGATAGGGTAGAGGTAACGTAACGCCGAACCGGAGAAAAATGCTCTGAACATGAAGCAAGGTTTGCAATTAAGGCTCAGCCAACAACTGGCGATGACGCCGCAGCTACAGCAGGCAATTCGCCTGTTGCAGCTGTCCACGTTAGAACTTCAGCAGGAGCTCCAGCAGGCGCTGGACAGCAACCCCCTGCTGGAACAAACCGATCTTCATGACGAGGTAGATACTCAGCAGTCACAGGATACAGAAGCGCTCGACACCGCGGATGCACTCGAACAAAAAGAGATGCCCGACGAGCTACCGCTGGATGCCAGCTGGGATGAAATCTACACCGCCGGAACCCCTTCCGGTACGCGTGCAGACTACCAAGATGATGAGCTACCGGTCTACCAGGGTGAGACCACCCAGTCGCTGCAGGATTACCTGATGTGGCAGGTGGAACTCACCCCCTTCTCCGATACCGACCGCGCGATTGCCACGTCCATTGTCGATGCCGTTGACGACACCGGCTATTTGACCGTCACGCTGGACGATATTCTGGAAAGCATGGGCGACGACGAGATTGAGCTTGAGGAAGTCGAAGCCGTTCTGAAGCGCATCCAGCGTTTCGATCCGGTAGGCGTGGCCGCAAAAGATCTGCGCGACTGCCTGCTGATCCAGCTTTCTCAGTTCAGCAAAGAGACGCCATGGCTCGACGAGGCGCGCTTAATCATCAGCGATCATCTGGATCTGTTGGCCAACCACGATTTCCGCAGCCTGATGCGCGTCACGCGCCTGAAGGAAGAGGTGCTGAAAGAAGCGGTGAATCTGATCCAGTCGCTCGATCCGCGCCCGGGACAGTCGATCCAGACCAGCGAGCCCGAGTACGTCATCCCGGACGTGCTGGTCAGAAAACACAATGACCGCTGGGTCGTTGAACTGAATTCAGACAGCATCCCTCGCCTGCAAATCAACCAGCAGTATGCCTCCATGTGCACCAGCGCGCGTAACGACTCCGACAATCAATATATTCGCAGCAATCTTCAGGAAGCGCGATGGCTGATCAAAAGTCTGGAGAGCCGAAATGATACGCTGCTACGCGTCAGCCGCTGTATTGTCGAACAGCAGCAGGCGTTCTTTGAGCAGGGCGAAGAGTATATGAAACCGATGGTACTGGCGGATATCGCCCAGGCCGTCGAGATGCATGAATCAACCATTTCCCGTGTCACCACGCAGAAGTATCTGCACAGTCCACGCGGTATTTTTGAGCTTAAGTATTTCTTCTCCAGCCATGTGAATACCGAGGGCGGCGGCGAAGCGTCGTCAACGGCCATTCGTGCCCTGGTGAAGAAGTTGATCGCCGCGGAGAACCCCGCGAAGCCACTAAGCGACAGTAAGTTAACCACCATGCTGTCCGATCAGGGTATTATGGTGGCACGTCGTACTGTTGCGAAGTATCGAGAGTCTTTATCCATTCCGCCGTCCAACCAGCGTAAACAGCTGGTCTGACACAACCGATAAGGAAGACACTATGCAGCTCAACATCACTGGACAAAACGTCGAAATTACTGAGGCTTTACGCGACTTCGTGAACGCGAAGTTTGCAAAACTCGAGCAGTATTTCGAAAGGATCAATCAGGTCTATATTGTGTTGAAAGTGGAGAAAGTGACTCATATCTCGGATGCCACCCTGCATGTTAACGGGGGTGAACTGCATGCCAGTGCGGAAGGGCAAGACATGTACGCTGCTATCGACGGCTTGATTGATAAGCTTGCACGACAGCTCAATAAACATAAAGATAAACTGAAACAACACTAATTGTCCGGGCAGTTAACGGGTGCAGGACGGCCTGTTGTGAAACACAACAGGCCATTTGTACAGTTAGCGCTTAGGTGAAATTATGATGAACAACGATTCCGCTCTTCAACTGAGCAATGTCCTTAACCAGGAATGTACCCGCAGTGCGGTTCACTGCCAGAGCAAAAAACGTGCGCTGGAGATCATCAGTGAACTGGCTGCCAAACAGCTGGGCCTGCCGCCGCAGGTGGTGTTCGAAGCGATTCTGACCCGTGAAAAAATGGGCAGTACCGGTATCGGCAACGGCATCGCGATCCCGCACGGCAAACTGGAAGAGGATACCCTGCGTGCCGTTGGTGTGTTTGTGCAGCTTGAAACACCCATCGCTTTCGATGCCATTGATAACCAGCCCGTCGATCTCCTCTTCGCGCTGCTGGTGCCCGCTGACCAGACAAAAACCCATCTGCATACGCTGTCGCTGGTCGCAAAACGTCTGGCCGATAAAACCATTTGCCGTCGACTGCGCTCGGCCCAAAGTGATGAAGAGCTCTATCAAATTATCACTGAAGCAGAAGGCAATCAGGATGATGCATAACCAGGAGATGGCCTTCACATCTGTTGTCCTGAGGAGAAACGGAACATGGTGCTGATGATTGTCAGTGGCCGTTCAGGGTCCGGGAAATCCGTTGCTCTGCGCGCCCTGGAAGACATGGGTTTTTACTGCGTCGATAACCTGCCGGTCGTGTTATTGCCCGACCTGGCCCGCACGCTGGCGGAGAGACAAACCTCTGCCGCCGTCAGTATCGACGTTCGCAACATGCCTGAATCGCCAGAGATCTTCGAACAGGCCATGAGCAACCTGCCTGACGCGTTCTCGCCTCAGCTGCTGTTCCTTGATGCAGACCGCAATACGCTGATCCGCCGCTACAGCGATACCCGTCGCTTGCACCCGCTATCCAGCAAGAACCTCTCTCTGGAGAGCGCTATCGATGAAGAGAGCGACCTGCTGGAACCGCTGCGTTCCCGTGCCGACCTGATTGTCGACACCTCTGAGATGTCCGTTCACGAGCTGGCGGAAATGCTGCGTACCCGGCTGTTGGGTAAACGCGAGCGCGAACTGACGATGGTGTTCGAATCCTTCGGCTTTAAGCACGGTATTCCAATCGATGCGGATTACGTTTTCGACGTGCGCTTCCTGCCGAACCCGCACTGGGATCCGAAGCTGCGTCCAATGACCGGTCTGGATAAGCCGGTGGCGGCGTTCCTCGACCGGCACACAGAAGTACACAATTTTATCTACCAGACGCGAAGCTACCTTGAGCTATGGTTACCTATGCTGGAGACAAACAATCGTAGCTACCTGACGGTGGCGATTGGCTGTACCGGCGGTAAACATCGTTCGGTTTATATCGCCGAACAGCTGGCCGACTATTTCCGCTCGCGCGGGAAGAACGTTCAGTCCCGTCATCGCACGCTGGAAAAACGTAAAACATGACCGTAAAACAAACCGTTGAGATCACCAATAAGCTGGGTATGCATGCACGCCCGGCGATGAAGCTGTTCGAGCTGATGCAGGGTTTCGATGCCGAGGTTCTGCTGCGGAATGACGAAGGTACCGAAGCGGAAGCGAACAGCGTGATTGCGCTGCTGATGCTGGATTCCGCCAAAGGGCGCCAGATTGAGGTTGAAGCCACCGGTCCTCAGGAAGAGGAAGCTCTGGCGGCGGTGATTGCCCTGTTTAACGCAGGGTTCGACGAAGATTAAGGTCTGCTATTCAGGCGGGTAGCGATGCGCTTACCCGCTCTACATAAGATTATTACGCTGCATAAACCCCTCTCCACCCAGCTGATTCATCTGGCGCATAATCCACGCCTGACGGCTTCGCACGTACCCTGATGGGGCGCTGGCCTTAAAGCGGATAGGGTTCGGTAACACAGCGGCCAGTAGCGCCGCTTCTGACATGCTCAGACGGCTGGCTGGCTTATTGAAATACCGCTGTGCGGCAGCTTCCACGCCAAATATGCCGTCGCCAAACTCAGCGACGTTCAGATAGACGGTCAGAATGCGTTTTTTGCTCCAGACCGTTTCCATTCCCAGGGTCAATCCCGCTTCCAGCCCTTTTCGCACCCAGCTTCGACCATCCCACAGAAACAGATTTTTGGCCGTCTGCTGCGACAAGGTTGACGCACCGCGCACGCGGTTTTCATGGCGTTCGTTATGGGCTAGCGCCTTCTCAATGGCCGCCACGTCGAACCCCCAGTGCTCCGGGAATTTCTGGTCCTCAGCCGCGATGACCGCCAGCCCCATGAACGGGGAGATCTCGTCCATGCTCACCCAGTCAGAGTGGGCAACGTAGCCGAAATCGCCGCTGAACCACGCGCTAAGCTGGCGCTCAACCATAACGGCAGAGAACGGAACCGGCATAATGCTGAATAAAGCCAGCCCGCCTCCCCAGAATACCGCCAGCACAAGTACGATGCGCAAGATAAAACGTTTCACCCCTGCGCCTGCGGCAAATTTACGCCTCATTCAGTCAGCACCAGCACGCGAGCCACCAGCTTTTCAATACCTGAGGCCGCCTCAGCGATATTATTCGCCAGCATATACGCCGGGGTGGTGACAATTTTGTTATCTTCGTCAACCACAATGTCATCAACCGGGCACGGAACGTGCTCGCCCCCCATTTCCTCCACGATCTCCGCGGTATCAATATCCGTCCCGATAGTCAGGCGCAGCGGGAAATCAAAAATTTTGGGCAGCATTGCCGGCGCGATGCAGATAAAGCCCAGCGGTTTTCCTGCCGCATGCATGGCCTGCGACAGCGCTTTAAGATGAGGATCGATCTGACACTCCGCCCCCTGCGCAGCAAAGGTACTGAGATTTTTGGCCGCGCCAAACCCACCCGGCACAATGAGCGCATCAAGCTCTGTAGAGTCTGCCTGAATAAGAGGATGGATATCACCTCGCGCAATACGTGCGGCTTCAATCAGTACATTACGGGTCTCTGCCATCGGCTCGCCGGTCAGATGGTTAATCACATCCGCCTGATTTTTGTCTGGCGCAAAACAAATAACCTCTGCTCCCTGCTTAGCCAGGGCCAGCAGCGTGATTACGGCTTCATGTATTTCAGAACCATCGTAAACACCGCATCCGCTCAGCACGACACCAATCTTTTTCATCATGACAATCCTTTTCTGCAACTTGCTGAAGCACATTAATAATTTTGATTAAAACGCTATGCTTCACACATTTCACTGATTCATGTAACAAACCATTTAAGATTTGCTATCTTATCTGCGTGCGGCCTAAATTTTTCAGGCAGCGCCCTTTCGAAAATAACTTTATAAAACAGGCGCAGCCACGATTTCCCTGGTGTTGGCGCAGTATTCGCGCACCCCGGTTAAGCCGGGGTCATTTTTTTCTGGCGTCGACCCAGTCTTTAAGCACCGCCACATCGTTTTGCCACTCTTGTTTCATCTCTTCAACCCAATCACCCACGTTATCTTCCCATGCAGGTAAATCAGGCGACTGAATCTGTTGACCCAGCTGCTGCAGATGGCGTAAGCCGACCGAGCCGGCCGCACCTTTAATTTTATGTCCTTCTTCGACGATGCCCTTCTGGTCCCGGGCGGTCAGGTTTGATTCCAGCACGCTCAGATAGCCCGGCATCATTTTTTCGAACACCGCCAGACCATCGGTAATCAGTTTCGGGCCGACCAGATCGATGTACTGCTCCAGCATCGCGGTATCGAGTATCGTTTGGGCTTTTGCGCTATCAACAGACGTCATGGTGCTCTCCTCTTCATCATGGGTATCCCAGAACTTCTTGATCATGGCGGTCAGAGCAGGCACCGCCAGCGGCTTGCTGAGTACATCGTCCATACCGGCATCGAGATACTCTTTTTTATCTTTCAGCACGTTCGCCGTCAGCGCCACCAGCGGCGGCAGTTCGTCGGCCGCGTACTGACGCGTCAGCTCTCGCGAAATATCCAGCCCGGTCATATCCGGCAGCTGAATATCCAGCAGGACAAGATCGTATTCGCCCGGTTTAAACATCTCCAGCGCGGCCTTACCGGTCATCGCGACATCCACGCTGTTGCCCAGTTTTTCCAGCACCGAGCGCGCCACAATCACGTTCAGCTCAATATCTTCCACCAGCAGGACGTGCAGCGCGGGCAGCGGCATGTCGTCGTTTTCAAAGGTGTCTTCAACCTCTTCCGCCACCGCCGGCGCATGGACCGTCAGCGTGAAGGTTGACCCTTTACCCGGCTGGCTGGCAACGGTGATATCACCACCCATACTCTTCGCCAGCCGTTTAGAGACCGCCAGGCCAATGCCCGTTCCGGTCGCCGGTTTCCCGCCGTTGCTGTCCTTCACCTGGTAGTACATGGCGAAAATTTTGTCCTGCTCCTCCTGCGGAATACCTATCCCGGAGTCCTCCACCTCGAAGTGCAGCATGTCGCCTTCGTCATAGCGGATGCGCACCGCCACCTGCCCCTTCTGGGTAAATTTCACCGCGTTGCTGATAAGGTTCCACAGGATCTGGCGCAGACGCGTGCCGTCAGTCACCACTTTATGCGGCAGCGGCAGGGTTGGCTCCATGACAAAACTCAGTCCCTTCTGCTGCGCCTGCAGGCCGGACAGGTTTTCGAGATCGGCAAGGAAGCTGGTGAAATCAACAGGCTGATTATCAAGCTGAACTTTACGGCGCTCCATCTTATCCATATCAATAATATCGTTGAAGATATTACCCAGCGTGACCGCTGAGACATGGATAGTCTTGAGGTATTTCTCCTGCTCTGCGGTCAGGTCGGTATCCAGCAGAATACGGCTCAGCCCGACAATGCCATTAAGCGGCGTACGCAGCTCGTGGCTGATGGTGGAGATAAAGGTCGTCTTATCACGGCTGGCGCGCTCCAGGGCATCCTGGTAGCGCTTACGCTCGGTGATATCGCGGCCAAAGCCCATCAGGCCGTGGCGTTTCCCCACGCGGTCATAGTAGGGCACCTTACGGATCTCAAAACAGGCCTTGCGTCCGTCCGGGTAATCCAGCCACTGTTCATAGGTCAGCGAGACGTTATGGCGGAATACTTTTTCGTCCGTCTCCATGACCTTGGCCGCCGCTTCTTCAGAGTAAACGTCCTGCGGCTTCAGGTTAATCAGCTGCTTCTCGCTTTTCCCGGTGAGCAACTCCATCGCCCGGTTACAGCCGGAAAACTCTTTATCTTCATTACGGTAAAACACCAGATCCGGCGAAGCATCGAGGAACGACCGCAGGAAAGAGGATTGCTGCTCAAGCTGGATCTGCGTGACCTCGCGCTCTTTCATTTCGATTTTCAGCTGCTCCAGCGTGGCCTGACGCTCGGCTTCCGCCTTCTCACGATCTGAAATCTCCTGATTCAGCTGCGCAATGTTGTCTTTAAGCTGGACGTTGAGCTTCAGGTCGCGCTCGCGCATCTCTTCCAGTTTATCGACCAGTTTTGACAGACGCTGACGGGACTCTTCCAGCTGTTCAACCACCACGGAAAGGAAATAGACCGCCCAGGGAGTAATGAGCAAGCCAAAGAAGATGGAGCGGATAACGTCGATACTCTCGACCTGACCATGCAGAACCATGGTGACGGCCATTTGCACGACAATGGCCAGAACGACCAGCGCCAGCGCAAGCAGCATGGAGAAACGCACCAGCCCAAGCTTCATCATCAGGTCGACGTAATACTGGGCAAGCATTCGAATTTGCTTCATAGAGGATCCCTTCACGACTTTATCGCTCAATAATACTCAAATTCAGGGCGAGGCGTTGAAGGTTGTGAGAAAAAGTGCGGGGTGAAACAGGAGATTAGCCTCGCTTCCGGTTAACCGGAAGCGAGGAGAGGTCGATCAGGAACGTTTCAACAGCAGCCAGAGGCTGATCAGGAGGAAACTTGCGCTTGGCAGCAGCGCACCGATTATCGGCGGAATGCCATAAACCAGCGTCAGCGGACCGAAGATCTGATCGAGCACGTAGAACACAAAGCCGAAGCTGATACCGGTCACTACGCGCACGCCCATCGGCACGCTGCGTAACGGGCCGAAGATAAACGACAGCGCCATCAGCATCATCACCGCCACGGACATTGGCTGGAAGATCTTGCTCCACATGTTGAGCTGATAACGTCCCGCATCCTGCCCGCTCGACTTCAGATATTTCACATAGTTGTGCAAACCGCTGATGGAGAGCGCGTCAGGGTCCAGCGCAACAACACCGAGCTTATCGGGCGTCAGGTTGGTCTTCCACGTACCGGTTACAGTCTGAGAACCGGCGATCTGTTTCGGATCGGTCAGGTCAGACTCATCGACCTGGGACAAACGCCACAGTTTATGTTCGGCGTCAAATTTCGCCGAAGAGGCGTGGCGGACTGACTCCAGACGGCGCTGGTCATCGAAAGCATAGATGCTGACCCCACCCAGTTCATCATTCCCCTTCACCCGTTCGATGTAGACGAAGTTTTTACCGTCTTTCGCCCATAAACCTTGTTGGGTCGAGAGCAGCGAGCCGCCGTACATGGCCTGCGCACGGTAGTTACGCGCCATCTGTTCGCCCTGCGGCGCGACCCACTCGCCAATCGCCATGGTCAACAGCACCAGTGGGATCGCGGTTTTCATGACCGACAGCGCGACCTGCATGCGGGTAAAGCCCGAGGCCTGCATAACGACCAGCTCGCTGCGCTGCGCCAGCATTCCTAGCCCCAGCAGCGCGCCCAGCAGGGCCGCCATCGGGAAGAAGATCTGCACATCTTTCGGCACGCTGAGCAGGGTATACATCCCCGCGCCCATCGCGTCATAGCTCCCCTGCCCGGCTTTTTTCAGCTGATCGACAAATTTGATAATGCCGGAGAGCGACACCAGCATGAACAACGTCATCATGATGGTGGTAAAAATGGTTTTACCGATATAGCGATCAAGAACGCCAAACGCCTGCATTAGATGGCTCCTTTACGCGAGAATCGGGCACGTATGCGGCGCACAGGCACCGTATCCCACAGGTTTAATCCCAGCGCCAGTAAGATGTACAGGCTGTTGACGAACCATGTCCAGACCATAGGGTCCAGCTTACCCTTCGCGCCGTTAGAACGAATCGAGGTTTGCAGCAGGAAATAGATCAGGTAAAGCAGCATCGCCGGCAGCATAGAGAGCACGCGTCCCTGGCGCGGGTTCACCACGCTCAGCGGAACGACAATCAGCGCCATCATAAACACGGTGAAGACAAGCGTAATACGCCAGTGGAACTCAGCGCGCGCTCTGTCGGTATCGGTATTCCACAGGGTACGCATGTCCATTTGCTCGGTATCCGTTGGATCGAGCGCCACCGCCTGATGGCCGATAATGGCCTGATAGTTCTGGAAATCCGTAATACGGAAGTCGCGCAGCATCGCGGTGCCTTCGAAACGGGTGCCTTTGTTCAGCGTCACGATCTGAGAACCATCTTTGCGCTGAGCAAGCTGACCGGAGTCTGCAACCACCACGGAAGGACGCGCGTTACCTTTGGGACGTAACTGCGCCAGGAATACGTCGTTGAATTTACTGCCGTCAACGCTCTCAATAAACAGCACGGAGTTGCCGTCGGTCGCCTGCTGGAACTGACCCTGAGCTAAGGCTGCCATGCCGGGGTTGGCTTTCGCTTCGGCCAGCACTTCGTCCTGATGACGGGAAGACATGGGCCCCGCCCACATCACATTCACCGCTGCGACAATACCCGTGAACAGCGCCAGTATCATGGCTGCTTTCACCAGTACCGCTTTGCTCAGGCCACAGGCATGCATCACCGTGATTTCACTCTCGGTGTAGAGTTTCCCAAGCGTCATGAGCAGGCCAAGGAAAAGACTTAGCGGCAGGATGAGCTGCGCCATTTCCGGGATCCCTAAACCAAGCAGGGAAAGCACCAGATTAGTTGGAATTTCGCCGTCAACGGCCGCACCGAGGATCTTAACCAGCTTCTGACAGAAAAAAATCAGCAGCAGGATGAAGAGGATCGCCAGTTGGCTTTTGAGCGTCTCCCGCACCAGATATCTTATGATTATCACTTTAAATACGCCCGTAAAAACCCGTCTCTTTGCTGGAAAATCGCTTGTTTCATGGCTTAAACGTCATTTATTCTCTTGAGTCGTCGAAATCATCGCTAAGATTAAAACATCCGGCGGATTCACGCTTCAGGACTTTTTCTGACGTGTCGAAACCGTAGTAACGTAAGATTAACACGAAGTCACCACAACAGCGGACATGAGTTACGAAAGGTTTCAATTCTATCCGTAGCTGCCGCCGTTGTCTTTAAGATTCAGGAGCGTAGTGCATGGAGTTCAGTGTAAAAAGCGGTAGCCCGGAGAAACAGCGGAGTGCCTGCATCGTTGTGGGCGTCTTTGAACCACGCCGACTCTCCCCGATCGCCGAGCAACTCGATAAAATCAGTGACGGCTATATTAGCGCCCTGCTGCGCCGTGGCGAACTGGAAGGCAAACCTGGGCAGACGCTGTTACTGCACCATGTTCCGAACGTACTGTCAGAGCGTATTCTGCTGATTGGCTGCGGCAAAGAACGCGAGCTGGATGAACGTCAGTATAAGCAGGTGATTCAGAAAACAATCAATACCCTGAATGATACTGGCTCAATGGAAGCCGTCTGCTTCCTGACCGAGCTGCACGTCAAAGGGCGTAACACCTACTGGAAAGTGCGTCAGGCGGTTGAAACGGCAAAAGAGAGCCTGTACAGCTTCGATCAGCTGAAAACCAATAAAAGCGAGCCGCGTCGTCCGCTGCGTAAAATGGTCTTTAACGTGCCAACCCGTCGCGAGCTGACCAGCGGCGAACGCGCGATCCAGCACGGTCTGGCGATCGCGGCCGGCATTAAAGCGGCCAAAGATCTCGGCAACATGCCGCCTAACATCTGTAACGCGGCGTACCTGGCCTCTCAGGCGCGTCAGCTGGCCGACGCCTACAGCAAAAACGTCATTACCCGCGTCATCGGCGAACAGCAGATGAAAGAGCTGGGGATGCACTCTTACCTGGCGGTCGGTAACGGCTCGCAGAACGAATCCCTGATGTCCGTCATCGAGTACAAAGGCAATCCATCCGAAGACGCGCGCCCGATTGTGCTCGTCGGTAAAGGCCTGACCTTCGACTCCGGCGGTATCTCCATCAAGCCTGCCGAAGGCATGGATGAGATGAAGTACGACATGTGCGGTGCGGCGGCGGTTTACGGCGTGATGCGCATGGTCGCGGAACTGCAGCTGCCTATCAACGTGATCGGCGTTCTGGCGGGCTGCGAAAACATGCCTGGCGGGCGCGCCTATCGTCCGGGTGACGTTCTGACCACCATGTCCGGCCAGACCGTTGAAGTGCTGAACACCGACGCCGAAGGCCGTCTGGTGCTGTGTGACGTGCTGACCTACGTTGAGCGCTTCGAGCCGGAAGCGGTGATTGACGTCGCTACCCTCACCGGAGCCTGTGTGATTGCGCTGGGCCACCACATCACCGGCCTGATGTCGAACCACAATCCGCTGGCGCATGAGCTTATTGGTGCCTCAGAGCAGGCTGGGGACCGCGCATGGCGTCTGCCGCTGGGTGACGAGTATCAGGATCAGCTGGAGTCTAACTTTGCGGATATGGCGAACATTGGCGGACGTCCTGGCGGGGCGATCACCGCGGGCTGCTTCCTGGCACGCTTCACCCGCAAGTACAACTGGGCGCACCTGGATATCGCGGGCACCGCATGGCGCTCCGGTAAAGCTAAAGGCGCAACCGGTCGTCCAGTGGCGCTGCTGTCGCAGTTCCTGCTCAATCGTGCGGGTTTTAACGGCGACGAGTAAGTCAAACGGCAGTAAACCGTAGGCCGGGTAAGGCGAAGCCGCCGCCCGGCTTAAGCATTTAAAGTGAGCACAAGAAGCCCCATATATGAAGAATGCAACGTTCTACCTTCTGGACAACGACACCCATCAGGATGGCCTCAGCGCCGTAGAACAGCTGGTGTGTGAAATTGCCGCAGAACGTTGGCGCGCAGGTAAACGCGTTCTGATCGCCTGTGAAGATGAACAGCAGGCGATTCGCCTGGATGAAGCGCTGTGGGCGCGCCCGCCGGAGAGTTTTGTGCCGCATAACCTGTCGGGCGAAGGCCCGCGCGGCGGTGCACCGGTTGAAATTGCCTGGCCGCAAAAGCGCAACAGCAGCGCGCGCGATATTCTGATTAGCCTGCGGATAGATTTTGCAGATTTTGCCACCGCTTTCACAGAAGTGGTAGACTTTGTCCCTTACGAAGAATCTTTGAAACAACTGGCGCGCGAACGCTATAAAGCGTACCGCCTGGCTGGTTTTAACCTGAATACGGCAACCTGGAAATAATGGAAAAGACATATAACCCACGCGATATCGAACAGCCGCTTTACGAGCACTGGGAACAGCAGGGCTATTTCAAGCCTAACGGCGACGAAAGCAAAGAGTCCTTCTGCATCATGATCCCGCCGCCGAACGTCACCGGCAGTTTGCATATGGGTCATGCTTTCCAGCAGACCATCATGGACACCATGATCCGCTACCAGCGCATGCAGGGTAAAAACACCCTGTGGCAGGCGGGGACTGACCACGCGGGTATCGCGACCCAGATGGTAGTTGAGCGTAAAATTGCCGCTGAAGAAGGAAAAACCCGCCACGACTACGGTCGCGACGCGTTCATCGACAAAATCTGGCAGTGGAAGGCGGAATCCGGCGGCACAATTACCCGTCAGATGCGCCGTCTCGGCAACTCCGTAGACTGGGAGCGCGAGCGCTTCACCATGGACGAAGGCTTGTCCAACGCCGTTAAAGAAGTTTTCGTCCGCCTGTACAAAGAAGACCTGATTTACCGCGGCAAACGCCTGGTAAACTGGGATCCAAAACTGCGCACCGCCATCTCTGACCTGGAAGTGGAAAACCGCGAGTCTAAAGGCTCCATGTGGCACATCCGCTATCCGCTGGCCGATGGCGCAAAAACCGCCGACGGTAAAGATTACCTGGTGGTCGCAACGACCCGTCCGGAAACCCTGCTGGGCGATACCGGCGTAGCCGTTAACCCGGAAGATCCGCGTTATAAAGATCTGATCGGCAAATTCGTGGTGCTGCCGCTGGTAAACCGCCGTATTCCGATTGTGGGCGACGAACACGCCGACATGGAAAAAGGCACCGGCTGCGTAAAAATCACCCCTGCACACGACTTCAACGACTATGAAGTCGGCCGTCGTCACGCCCTGCCGATGATCAACATCCTGACCTTCGACGGTGATATCCGCGAAAGCGCAGAAGTGTACGACACCAAAGGCAACGAATCCGACGTTTACTCCAGCGACATCCCGGCTGAGTTCCAGAAGCTGGAGCGTTTTGCCGCGCGTAAAGCCATCGTGGCAGCCGTTGACGCGCTCGGCCTGCTGGAAGAGATCAAACCTCACGATCTGACCGTGCCGTACGGCGACCGTGGCGGCGTGGTTATCGAGCCAATGCTGACCGACCAGTGGTACGTGCGTGCCGACGTGCTGGCGAAACCGGCTGTGGAAGCGGTTGAGAACGGCAGCATTCAGTTCGTGCCGAAGCAGTACGAAAACATGTACTTCTCCTGGATGCGCGACATTCAGGACTGGTGTATCTCCCGTCAGCTGTGGTGGGGTCACCGTATTCCGGCGTGGTACGACAACGAAGGCAACGTTTACGTTGGCCGTAGCGAAGACGAAGTGCGTCAGGAAAACAACCTGAGCGCGGACGTTGCGCTGCGTCAGGACGAAGACGTTCTGGACACCTGGTTCTCCTCCGCGCTGTGGACCTTCTCCACCCTCGGCTGGCCAGAAAACACCGACGCACTGCGTCAGTTCCACCCAACCAGCGTGATGGTGTCCGGCTTCGACATTATCTTCTTCTGGATTGCCCGCATGATCATGATGACCATGCACTTCATCAAAGACGAAGACGGCAAGCCGCAGGTTCCGTTCCATACCGTCTACATGACCGGTCTGATCCGCGACGATGAAGGCCAGAAGATGTCCAAGTCCAAGGGGAACGTGATTGACCCGCTGGATATGGTTGACGGTATCTCTCTGGAAGATCTGCTGGAAAAACGTACCGGCAACATGATGCAGCCGCAGCTGGCTGAGAAAATCCGCAAGCGCACCGAGAAGCAGTTCCCGAACGGGATCGAGTCCCACGGTACCGACGCCCTGCGCTTCACCCTGGCGGCACTGGCATCTACCGGCCGTGACATCAACTGGGACATGAAGCGTCTGGAAGGTTACCGTAACTTCTGTAACAAGCTGTGGAACGCCAGCCGCTTCGTGCTGATGAACACCGAAGATCAGGATTGTGGCTTCAACGGCGGCGAAATGACGCTGTCTCTGGCAGACCGCTGGATCCTGGCGGAATTCAACCAGACGGTAAAAGCATTCCGCGAGGCGCTGGACAGCTACCGCTTCGACATCGCGGCGGGCATCCTGTATGAATTCACCTGGAACCAGTTCTGCGACTGGTATCTGGAGCTGGCGAAGCCGGTGATGAACGGCGGCACCGAGGCGGAACTGCGCGGCACGCGCAACACGCTGATTACCGTTCTGGAAGGCCTGCTGCGCCTGGCGCATCCGGTCATTCCATTTATCACCGAAACCATCTGGCAGCGCGTGAAGGTGATTGCGGGCATCAACGCCGATACCATCATGCTGCAGCCGTTCCCGGAATTCGATGCGGCCAAGGTTGATGAAGCGGCGTCCGCGGATACCGAGTGGCTGAAACAGGCGATCGTTGCGGTACGTAACATCCGCGCTGAGATGAACATCGCCCCTGGCAAACCGCTGGAGCTGCTGCTTCGTGGCTGCAGCGAAGCGGCCGTTCGTCGCGTCACCGAGAACAACACTTTCTTGAAGACCATGGCGCGTCTGGAAAGCATCACCGTGCTGCCTGCGGATGACAAAGGTCCGGTTTCCGTGACCAAAATCATCGACGGTGCCGAGCTGCTGATCCCGATGGCGGGCCTGATCGACAAAGACGCCGAGCTGGCTCGTCTGGCGAAAGAAGTGGCAAAAGTCGACGTGGAAATTGGCAAAATCGAAAGCAAGCTGGCGAACGAAGGCTTTGTGGCCCGCGCGCCGGAAGCGGTCATCGCGAAAGAGCGCGAGCGTCTGGTTGCTTTCGCCGATGCGAAGACCAAACTGATCGAGCAGCAGGCGGTTATCGCAGCCCTGTAATGCTTTTACCCCTTACGCTTCAGGGCGTAAGGGGTAACCTTCCTGAAAACTCCTCGCTTGCACTCCCCTTTCTGCGGTGCTATTAACAGCAGTTATGTGTCAATTTTTGTTATGAGTAATGCTATGAGCGTGATTACCCCCGTCGCGACGACGATGCGCCGGATCGCTGAGCAGGATAATTCGGCTATCGCCGCCGTTATCCGCACCGTTTCTGCCGAATATGGCCTGACGGCTGACAAAGGCTACACGGTTGCTGACCCGAACCTGGACGAGCTTTACCAGCTCTACAGCCAGCCAGGGCATGCCTACTAGGTAATCGAGCAGAACGGCCAGGTGGTGGGCGGCGGCGGCGTGGCGCCCCTCAGCTGCAGCGAGCCGGATATCTGTGAACTACAGAAAATGTATTTCCTGCCAACGGCGCGCGGGCAAGGACTGGCAAAAAAGCTGGCGCTGATTGCGCTGGACCACGCGCGCAAGCAGGGTTTTACACGCTGCTACCTTGAAACAACCGCTTTCCTCAAAGAGGCCATCGGCCTGTATGAACATCTGGGCTTTGAGCATATCGATGCACCGCTGGGCTGTACCGGCCACGTTGATTGCGAAGTCAGAATGCTGAAAAGTCTGTAACTTTCGTTCCTGCCCTCTTCTGTTAAGCGGCTGTAAAATGAATGCTCTACACTCTCAGTTCACACCACAACGGGGGAAACACGATGTCGAAGATAAAAAGCTACGCCGCACCGCAGGCGGGTGCAGAACTTGAGCTGTACGAGTACGATGCGGGCGAACTAAAAGCAGAAGACGTCGAAGTACAGGTTGATTACTGCGGGATCTGCCACTCGGATCTCTCGATGATCGATAACGAATGGGGCTTCTCCAGCTATCCGCTGGTTGCCGGGCACGAAGTTATTGGCCGCGTCGTGGCGCTCGGTAGCGCCGCGCAGGACAAAGGGCTGAAGGTAGGCCAGCGCGTGGGCATTGGCTGGACGGCACGCAGCTGTGGCCACTGTGACGCCTGTATCAGCGGCAATCAGATCAACTGCCTCGAAGGCGCCGTTCCCACCATTCTGAACAAAGGCGGTTTTGCCGACAAACTGCGCGCCGACTGGCAATGGGTGATCCCGCTGCCGGACAGCATTGATATCGAATCCGCCGGTCCGCTGCTGTGCGGCGGTATCACCGTTTTCAAACCCCTGCTGATGCACCATATCACCGCCACCAGCCGCGTGGGCGTGATTGGTATTGGCGGTCTGGGCCATATCGCCATCAAGCTGCTGCACGCGATGGGCTGTGAAGTCACGGCGTTCAGCTCGAACCCGGCGAAAGAGAAAGAAGTACTGGCTATGGGGGCGGATAAAGTGGTGAATAGCCGCGATCCGCAGGCGCTGAACGCGCTGGCGGGCCAGTTTGATCTGATCATCAACACCGTTAACGTGGATCTCGACTGGCAGCCGTACTTTGAAGCGCTGGCCTACGGCGGTAACTTCCATACCGTAGGTGCTGTGATGAAGCCGCTGCCGGTTCCGGCGTTTACCCTGATCGGCGGGGATCGCAGCGTGTCAGGCTCCGCGACCGGTACGCCGTTTGAGTTGCGCAAGCTGATGAAGTTTGCCGGACGCACCAAAGTGGCCCCGACCACCGAACTGTATCCGATGTCGAAAATCAACGAAGCGATCCAGCACGTGCGTGACGGCAAAGCCCGCTACCGCGTGGTGTTGAAAGCGGATTTTTGATGTGACTTAGGCGGGGAATGTGCGGCCTGATGCCCTCACCCCAACCCTCTCCCACAGGGAGAGGGCGTACACACTAAAAACAGTAACGGTCGTTACCGTTTTGCATCTACCAGGGCCTTAAACACCTCAGCCACCGCGACCGCACCGGGATCCATTACCCCATCCAGATTCTCTTTATTCACATACGATGAACGTCCCGCGCCGGCTTTCGCCATTTTCGCCGTTGCTTCGGCACCGTGCTGTGCGGCCTGCGCCGCTGCCTCGATATCGCCTTTCAGCAACGCCTCCAGCGCCGGCTGCAGCGCGTCGATCAGGGTACGATCGCCGAGATCTGCCCCACCGTACTGCTTCATCTGCGCCAGCCCGCTGAGCAATGCCTCGGGCAGCGGCTGACCATCGTGAAGCTTTTGCCCGGCCGCGGTGAAGAAGATCGACATCAGCACCCCGCTCGATCCGCCCATCACCGTCGCCAGGCGCTCGCCCACCAGCAACAGCAGCGTCGATACGTTATCAAGCGGGAGCTTGCGATCCTCCAGACGCTGCGCAATATCCCGCGCCCCTTGCGCAAAAGTGGAGCCGGTATCGCCGTCGCCCACTTTGGCATCCAGCGCGTTCAGTCGGTTTTCCAGCTGGAGCAGCGTTTTCGTCACCGAGGAGACATACTCCCCCACCCGCAGATTGTCCGACGGAGTGTATTCCACGCGATCGTGAATGGCGGTATGCGCCACGGTGCGCAGTGGCGCAAACGCCACGGGCTTCTGCCAGCCCAGCGTTTCGACCTCGGCGTGAATCGCCTTTTCAAAGAAGTCGTTGAGCTTAAGCAGCGTGAGCGAAAAGCCCTTCATGTCCAGCGCGCTCACCAGCGGCGCGGGGCCTATCAGGTACGCGATCTCCTCTTTCAGCGCCGAATGCGCCAGCTCTTTGGTCAGCAGCGCCATCTCCAGCGCCGATACGCCGCCGAGATTGTTAATCAATACCGCAAACCGCCCTTCTCCCGCCTGCGCGCGTAACGGCGTCACCAGCGTGTCGATAATGGCTTTGCTGTTCTGCGTATCCACGACGGAAGCACCGGGCTCGCCGTGAATGCCCAGCCCCAGCTCGACATGGCCCTGCTTAATGCGCCCCTCTTCCTCGTCGCTGCCCGGCAGGTTGCACGTTTGCATCGCAACGCCCAGGCTCCAGAGGTTATCGCAGGCCTGTTGCGCAATATCCCGTACCTCACTCAACGATTTCCCGTGCTCCGCCGCATAGCCCGCAATCTTGTGCACCAGCGCCGTACCGGCAATACCGCGCGGCTGTTTGTTATCCGGCAGCGCGATATCGTCCGCCACGATCGCCATCTCCACCTTAAGACCGTAGCGTTTGGCTTTTTCTGCCGCGAGGCCAAAGTTCAGGCGATCGCCGGTGTAGTTTTTGACAATCAGCAGACAGCCGCGATCGCCCGTGACCGCCACAATGGCATTCAGCACCGCATCCACGCTCGGCGAGGCAAACAGATCGCCACACACTGCCGCCGTCAGCATCCCTTTGCCGACAAACCCGGCGTGCGCGGGTTCGTGGCCTGAGCCGCCGCCGGAGATCACCGCCACGCGGCTTTTGTCCCAGTCGCCGCGTGCGACGATCCTGATGGCCGGATCGATATCAAGTTTGACGAGATTTGCGTGTGGCGCAGAAAGCAGTATGCCTTCAATGGCATCGTTGACCAGCTGTTTGCGATCGTTAAAGAAGAATCTGGACATCGTTTCCCACTATTTTTGTGAACCGTATGCAAAAGCATAGTCCGCGCTGGATAATGCGCCGCAAAGTCAGGAATTTACTCAACCAAATTGCGGTCAGGTTGCCTATACTCCACCCAGGACTAAGAGAGGAAGCGCATCATGAGTACACCATTGTTAATTGCCCGGACGCTGGAAAAAGAGCTGTATTTACTGCCCGCGATGGCGAACCGCCACGGTCTGATCACCGGAGCGACCGGGACAGGCAAAACCGTCACCCTGCAAAAGCTGGCTGAGTCGCTTTCGGAGATTGGCGTACCGGTCTTTATGGCTGACGTGAAAGGCGATTTAACCGGTGTGGCTCAGGAAGGTACGGCCTCTGAAAAACTGCTCGAACGGCTGAAGAATATTGGCATCACGGACTGGACGCCGCATAACAATCCGGTGGTAGTGTGGGATATCTTTGGTGAGAAAGGCCACCCGGTGCGCGCTACCGTCTCCGATCTCGGCCCGCTGCTGCTGGCCCGTCTGCTTAACCTCAACGACGTGCAGTCCGGCGTGCTGAATATTATCTTCCGCATTGCCGACGATCAGGGGCTGTTGCTGCTTGATTTCAAAGATCTGCGCGCCATTACGCAGTACATCGGCGATAACGCCAAATCCTTCCAGAACCAGTACGGCAATATCAGCAGCGCCTCGGTGGGCGCCATTCAGCGCGGGTTGCTGACCCTGGAGCAACAGGGTGCCGAACACTTCTTCGGCGAGCCGATGCTGGATATTAAAGACTGGATGCGCACCGACAGCAGCGGCAAAGGCATCATCAACATTCTGAGCTCCGAGAAGCTCTACCAGATGCCAAAGCTCTACGCCGCCAGCCTGCTGTGGATGCTCTCTGAGCTCTACGAACAGTTACCCGAAGCGGGCGATCTGGAAAAACCGAAGCTGGTCTTCTTCTTCGACGAAGCGCACCTTCTGTTTAACGATGCGCCGCAGGTATTGCTGGATAAGATTGAACAGGTCATTCGCCTGATCCGCTCCAAAGGCGTTGGCGTCTGGTTTGTGTCGCAAAACCCGTCGGACATCCCGGATAACGTGCTCGGCCAGCTCGGTAACCGCGTGCAGCACGCCCTGCGCGCCTTTACGCCGAAGGATCAAAAAGCGGTAAAAGCCGCCGCGCAAACCATGCGCGCTAATCCTGCCTTTGATACCGAAGCGGCGATTCAGGCGTTAGGCACCGGTGAAGCGCTGATCTCATTCCTGGATGCGAAGGGCAGCCCGTCCGTGGTAGAACGCGCCATGGTGATCGCGCCCTGCTCGCGCATGGGGCCGGTTACCGACGATGAACGTAACGGCCTGATTAACCACTCTCCGGTTTACGGGAAGTACGAAGACGAGGTTGATCGCGAGTCCGCGTTCGAGATGCTGCAAAAAGGAGTGCAGGCGACCACCGAATCCCAGGATGCGCCTGCCGCTAAAGGGCAGTCTGTCGCCGTGGATGACGGTATTCTCGGGGGGCTCAAAGACATCCTGTTCGGCAGCACCGGGCCGCGCGGCGGCAAGCGCGACGGCGTGGTACAAACCATGGCGAAAAGCGCGGCGCGGCAGGTCACCAATCAGATAGTGCGCGGCATGCTGGGAAGTCTGTTAGGCGGCCGTCGCCGGTAGCGGGGATAAAGTAAAACTGTCCTATACTTACCTGAGATTCGCCTTTTTGAATACCTCCCCCGTTTGGGAAGGTATTCAAACGCCTCAGTGCTTATCCATATCGCAGCGCATATGATCCCAGCCGGTGTAGTTTTTCACTTCTGGTACTTTGTCTGGCTGTCCTTGCCAGTTGATTTTAAATTGCTCAATACTCCCCTGGAGCCCTTCTTTGGTCATGTAGACCATGCCCCATGCCGCTCCCGGAGAGCGTGGTTTAATATGATGCACAGAGCCGTCCTCAGCTTCATAGGTTATCCCCGGCCCCCCTGTTGCCAGACGGGGGTCATCATAGGGTTTGGATGACATATATAGTCGGTGTTTGGTTTGCAAGAATCCCTGATCGTTTACGACGGTGAAAGATATCAGGGCATCGTAGGGTGGCGAGGAATCGCCATTAGGTTCGTTTTCAGTGGGCGGGAACGATGAAGGATACCATGTCTTCCCATAGTCTTTAGACACAATCGAGCCGGCTGAATCCCAGGTTGGCAGCGCAATATAACGTTCTGAAGGATGAATAAATTTTTTGGTAAAAATACGATAAAACTGGCTTACGGGTTGAGTTCGAATCCCCCGTTTCGTATCGACATACCAGATTTCACCTGCACAATTCCAGCCTTTCAACTCCAGGTAGCGGTGGCCATCAAAACGGTACACAATTTGCGTAGGACTGGTATCTGCGGAGGGCTGATTCATCGCCCAGACGGTCACGATACCGATAACTAATACTAACCATAAGATGAAAAATTTCCGGCTCACGTGATATACCTACTTTTCGTTAATTTGGCTTATATTTAACGCTCGTGGCATTTCCCATTGCAGAATAATTTTTTCTTCGAACTTAACAGGCTTAACAATGCCATATTCAATTTCCATCCTGTTGCGTTTATGGGGTCGGACACCAGCATAATTATTCACTACCCCAAATTCATCTTTCGGTAATATTGCGTCAGGTTTATTCATAAAAAATTTGGTCGTAGAATCATCCAGTTTTCCTGTTCGGTAATATTCTTTAGCCTGAAAATTCTTATTCAACGGATCCCGCCAGTCCGCGCGATGCAAAAGATCCTCCCAAAAACGGCCAGCCTTATAATCAAAAGATTTGCATTGCCCGATGGCTAAATCAAAGGCCATGGCCTGGGAAGGTGCATACTCGCTCATCACAATGGAGGAGTGCTGGCTGTACCCAACGGGATCAGCTTTCTTCCATTCATCTTCCAGCTCATCGCGGTTTTTCAGCCAAACCAGCGTCAGGTTTCTGAACGTATCGACGCCCGACACAACTCCCTGAATCACTTTGTGCTTCCGCTCAACTGTCATCTCTTGCAGCTCGTCAGGGGTCAGCGAATGGCCTGGCTTCATCGTTGGGTAATAATATTTATCCATAGGAAACATGCCTGAGGCTGTTCTGCTCAGGGCATGGGCTTTCGCGGAATACGAAATATAGGCGTCGGGACTTTCTGGATCGATATAAGCTTCATAGGGTATATCGCAGGTTTTCGGGTCGTTGTCTTTTCGGTTTTTCTCACCCTGTAATTCAAATACAAATGGCTCAGGTAATTCTTCGCCATTGATGACAACATCACGAGCAGAGTAAATCGCGTTCGTAACAGAACTGTATTTCGCATCCCCTTTCTGTATTGCGGGCAGTTCGAAGCACGTTTTGTCTGGCGGGAAACCGACATGACCATGCTGGTAAAAGACCCGCTGATACAGGTTTGGAATATGACAGGCGATGTTTTGCGGGATACCGCGCCAGCCAATGCCCTGAATGTTTTTCAGGGATACCGTTCCGTCATTCGGGCAGAAATAATTATACACCTTGCCGTTATTATCCCGTCGGAACCGAGCATCCTGCCGTAATGGGTTATCTGACGGTTTTCGTAATGTGCAAGCGGCCTCCATCGCCAGCATGTCTGCCTCAGTCACCTCGCCACCTTTGTACTGCGTTGCCATCAGGGCACAGAAATTGCTGAATGTCTGCTGACGGGCAGCGCTGGTCTGGTGATGACCAGACTGGGCATTTTCTAATAGTCGCTCTTCCAGCGAATACGGGGAGTGGGTCAGAATGGTGCAGTTAACGGGATCATAACCAGCCTGCTTCACCAGCATATTAGCCAGCATTGTAATGATAGTGCCCTGGCTGTGCGCCACGATGTTAATCACATCGTTCTCTGTAACTGGCTCTTTTCGGATTTGAATAATCAAATCCGCCAGCCGCTGAGCGGCAAAAAACTGATAGATGCGGTGCGGGTTGGGAAAGATGGGGTGGGTGAAATCGCCGCCATTTGCATGCAACGTCATAAAACCGGTGGCAGCGACGGCAACGCCACCGGCCCCCGGGCCAAGCATGTCCGGTATATTGGTGGTTGCATTGGCAAACGTGCCACCACCTTTGGCAAAATTGATATCGAGCGCATTTTTAAAGCAGTCGTTCTGAAATGCAAACGCCCCTTTACTGTCATTACCCAGCGCGGCCTTCTTGGTTTCGTCATCTTCCTGATAGGCGTCGTAAGGGATGTGGGCGTCGCTGCCCAGCTTTCCGACTTCGTCCCGATAACGCTTCTGGTCAGCGCGCCACTCCTCATGCGTAACCGGCTTATAGCCCCAGTAAAAGGGGATAATGGGAGAACGTCCAGGCTCACAGATTTTCTTTTGCGCCTCTTCGTTGTGGGACATGATGAAATCTTTCCACTCGTGCGCATACAGGTCTGAACGGTTCAACCGCTTGCTTAACCCGGAAATAATCCCTTTTTCCTGATTCTGATAAGCTTCCCCAACATCGTTCACACCGTGCACCAGAATCACAATGCATGGCATCGGGCGCGGAACGCCAACTTTACGGGTCTGGGCTACCAGGCCCAAACTTTTGTGAACAGGAATATCGTTTTCAGATATAACGCGTGGACAATACGGACTTATTCTTACACCTGTCATCAACGTATCTCCAGATAATGAATACCGCTGAGACAGCTAAAACAACATAAATTACCTTCCATACGGAATATCCTTTTTAAGAGTGGCGATGTAAGACATTACGCCTGTAAGGAAGGCATTTAAATACAAAATAAAATATCAATAAGCACCACAGAAACTCGGATTATTCATCCAGTGAATAACTCACAGAAAAGAGAAAACGGATTTACTGCGATATTAATAGTCTGACGACTACCCACAACTGAAAAGAATAAGAACCATAGCGACTTAAATAAATAAAACTCATCAAATAAACAAATAACGGGATTCATTTATATTGATAAGTTTTCATTAATACTATTCAAATTATTTATAGCAAAACGCTAACGGTCAGAAATTGGAACCCAAGGCATTCCCAGCGCCGCCCCCTGCACGCCGTTCTCCTGCAGGTAGCGGTCGATTTCCACCATCCCCGTCCAGCGGTTTTCACACCATAGCGGTGCCAGAAGCGTTGGACGGCGGGCACTGGCCGAGATGCGATGGTAGACAATATCCGGCGGCGTATGGCGAATCATCTCCCCCGCCGTCACCGTATAGTCTTCAAGCTCAATACCGCTTAACCGCCCGGCCTCCCAAGCTTTCGCCATAATACTGCCCTTCACGATATGCAGCGGGTGCAGCTTAATGCCGTCCACGCCGGTTTCAACCACCTTTTCCAGCGTTTCAAGACCGTGCTGTTGACCCTCGCCGGGTAACCCAACAATCAGATGCGAGCAGACCTTCAGCCCGCGCTCGCGGGCCAGGCGCGTGGTGCGCTGGTAGCAGGCGAAATCATGGCCACGGTTAATACGGTGCAGCGTTTTGTCGTGCGCGGTCTGCAAGCCCAGCTCCAGCCAGATCTCGTAGCCTTGTTCTTTGTACTCGCTGAGCAGGTCCAGCACCGCGTCCGGTACGCAGTCCGGGCGTGTGCCCACGCAAAGCCCAACAATATTGGCCTGGCTGACGGCCTGCTGATACATCGAACGCAATACCTGCACCTCCGCCCACGTGCTGGTGTAGGCCTGGAAATAGGCCAGATATTGCTTCGCGCGGTTCACCAGGCTGGCCTGATGGGCAAGCTGTTCAGCGATAGATTTATGCCGCTGGGCCTCGTCAGCAAAGGACGCAACGTTACAGAAGGTGCAGCCGCCGCGCCCGATGGTGCCATCGCGATTCGGGCAGCTAAACCCGCCGTGCAGCGTCAGCTTATGAACCTTTTGCCCGTACCGCTGCAAAAGATCCCCACCAAACATATTGACTAATTTCTGTAACTGCATAATCTGATAGACCGTCCCGGAGAAAGGGGACAAGCCTGCCACTTTTAGCCTCTGTCGGCGATGACCTGGATCAATCGCCCTGGACGGCTTTTATCTGTATGAATAAATACTCAGGATTACTGCAATTTCATTCACGCTACCCGTGATTACTTTTCCTTATGTTCTGATTGTTTTTTTCATTTATAGCGCCACCACTGAAAAACAGTGGGTTTATGCGGGTTTGCAGCCATTGCCAGATTATTATTCTGCTATAAAACGGCTATTCAGCACGCTACATTGATAATACCGCTTTCATATAGTGAGTCAGATCACACTCCGCTGCGTCCTGCCAGGGCATACAATCAATGTAAAAATAGTTAAATGACATTTAATTTCAAAGACATAAACTCTCTTTAGCACATTTTTGTATAAATAAGATTGCCATTTGACCTGTGTACCAATTCCCGATAAGTTGGAAATCCGCTGGAAGCTTTCTGGATGAGCGGCCTGCTCATCATATTTATGCAGTAATTGAGATTCCCTCTGAAGCAAGTCCTCAAACTTGTTTACCTGCGCGAAAGGATGAAAAAGAGGGCGAATGCGAGGTCCGCGTATGAAACGCAAACCCCGTCGCCATGCTCTTTCTGTGCCTGTGCGCCACGGTAAAGTTCAGTGGGAAGCCCGACGAGCCTGGGGAGGTTCACTGATATGTTGTACGATAAATCCCTTGAGAAGGATAACTGTGGTTTCGGCCTGATCGCCCACATAGAAGGCGAACCTAGCCACAAGGTAGTGCGTACTGCTATTCACGCACTGGCCCGAATGCAGCACCGTGGCGCTATTCTTGCCGATGGTAAAACGGGCGACGGTTGCGGCCTGCTGCTGCAAAAACCGGATCGTTTCTTCCGCATCGTGGCGGAAGAGCGCGGCTGGCGTTTAGCCAAAAACTACGCTGTCGGCATGCTGTTCCTGAACCAGGATCCTGAAAAGGCTGCCGCCTCACGCCGCATCGTCGAAGAAGAACTTCAGCGTGAAACCCTGTCGATTGTCGGCTGGCGCAATGTGCCAACCAACGAAGGGGTGCTCGGTGAAATCGCCCTCTCCTCGCTGCCTCGTATTGAACAGATTTTCGTCAACGCCCCTGCGGGCTGGCGTCCGCGTGATATGGAACGCCGTCTGTTTATTGCCCGCCGCCGCATTGAAAAACGTCTCCAGGACGATAAAGAGTTCTACGTTTGTAGCCTCTCTAACCTGGTGAACATCTATAAGGGTCTGTGTATGCCGGCTGACCTGCCGCGCTTCTACCTGGACCTGGCGGACCTGCGTCTGGAATCGGCCATTTGCCTGTTCCACCAGCGCTTCTCCACCAACACCGTTCCACGCTGGCCGCTGGCTCAACCGTTCCGCTACCTGGCGCACAACGGCGAGATCAACACCATCACCGGTAACCGCCAGTGGGCCCGCGCCCGTACCTATAAGTTCCAGACGCCGCTGATCCCCGATCTGCACGATGCCGCGCCGTTCGTGAACGAAACCGGCTCGGACTCCAGCTCCATGGATAACATGCTGGAACTGCTGCTGGCGGGCGGGATGGATATCGTGCGCGCCATGCGTCTGCTCGTGCCGCCGGCCTGGCAGAACAACCCGGATATGGATCCTGAGCTGCGCGCGTTCTTCGACTTTAACTCCATGCACATGGAGCCATGGGACGGCCCGGCGGGCATCGTTATGTCCGACGGCCGTTTTGCCGCCTGTAACCTGGACCGTAACGGTCTGCGTCCGGCGCGCTACGTTATCACCAAAGACAAGCTCATCACCTGCGCCTCTGAAGTCGGTATCTGGGATTACCAGCCTGACGAAGTGGTCGAGAAAGGCCGCGTCGGTCCGGGCGAGCTGATGGTGATCGACACCCGCGGTGGGCGCATCCTGCACTCCGCCGAAACCGACAACGATCTGAAGAGCCGCCACCCGTACAAAGAGTGGATGGAGAAGAACGTGCGTCGCCTGGTGCCGTTCGAAGATCTTACGGACGAAGAAGTGGGCAGCCGCGAGCTGGACGACGATACTCTCGCAAGCTACCAGAAGCAGTTTAACTACAGCGCGGAAGAGCTGGACTCTGTCATCCGCGTGCTCGGTGAAAACGGCCAGGAAGCGGTCGGCTCAATGGGTGACGATACCCCGTTTGCCGTGCTCTCCAGCCAGCCGCGCATCATTTACGATTACTTCCGCCAGCAGTTCGCGCAGGTGACCAACCCGCCGATCGACCCGCTGCGCGAAGCGCACGTGATGTCGCTGGCTACCAGCATCGGTCGCGAGATGAACGTCTTCTGCGAGGCCGAAGGCCAGGCGCACCGTCTGACCTTTAAATCGCCGATCCTGCTGTACTCCGATTTTAAACAGCTCACCACCATGAAAGAGGAGCACTACCGCGCAGACACGCTCGATATTACCTTCGACGTGACCGAAGCGAGCCTCGAAGAGACGGTGAATGCGCTGTGTGACAAAGCCGAACAGATGGTGCGTAACGGTACCGTTCTGCTGGTACTGTCCGACCGCAATATCGCGAAAAACCGTCTGCCGGTGCCTGCCCCGATGGCTGTTGGCGCTATCCAGACGCGTCTGGTCGACAAGAGTCTGCGCTGCGACGCCAACATCATTGTGGAAACCGCCAGCGCCCGCGACCCGCACCACTTTGCCGTGCTGTTAGGCTTTGGCGCGACGGCGATCTACCCGTACCTGGCCTACGAAACGCTGGCACGCCTGGTGGATACCCGCGCGATCGACAAAGATTACCGCGCGGTGATGCTGAACTACCGTAACGGCATCAACAAAGGCCTGTACAAGATCATGTCCAAAATGGGCATCTCGACCATTGCCTCCTACCGCTGTTCGAAGCTGTTTGAAGCGGTCGGCCTGCATGACGAGGTCGCCAACCTCTGCTTCCAGGGCGTGGTCAGCCGCATCGGCGGCGCCGGTTTTGCTGACTTCCAGCAGGATCTGGTGAACCTGTCCAAACGCGCCTGGCTGGCACGTAAGCCGCTGGATCAGGGCGGTCTGCTGAAATACGTTCACGGCGGCGAGTATCATGCCTACAACCCGGACGTGGTGCGCACGCTGCAGCAGGCGGTTCAGAGCGGTGAATACAGCGATTACCAGCAGTACGCTGAGCTGGTAAACAACCGCCCGGCGGCAACGCTCCGCGACCTCATTGCCCTGAACCCGGGTGATGAAGCGGTCAGCATTGACGAGGTTGAGCCTGCATCCGAGCTGTTCAAACGCTTCGATACCGCGGCGATGTCCATCGGCGCGCTGAGCCCGGAAGCCCACGAAGCGCTGGCGGAAGCCATGAACAGCATCGGCGGCAACTCCAACTCCGGCGAAGGCGGTGAAGATCCGGCGCGTTACGGCACCAACAAAGTGTCCCGCATCAAGCAGGTGGCATCCGGTCGCTTTGGCGTGACGCCTGCGTACCTGGTCAACGCCGACGTGATTCAGATTAAAGTCGCTCAGGGTGCTAAACCGGGCGAAGGCGGCCAGCTGCCGGGTGATAAAGTTACCCCGTACATCGCCAAACTGCGCTATTCCGTGCCGGGCGTGACGCTGATCTCCCCGCCGCCGCACCACGATATCTACTCTATCGAGGACCTGGCGCAGCTGATTTTCGACCTGAAGCAGGTCAACCCGAAGGCGATGATCTCCGTGAAGCTGGTTTCCGAACCGGGCGTCGGCACCATCGCTACCGGCGTGGCGAAAGCCTATGCTGACCTGATCACCATCGCCGGCTACGACGGCGGTACCGGCGCAAGCCCGCTCTCCTCCGTGAAATACGCGGGCTGCCCGTGGGAGCTTGGCCTGGTGGAAACCCAGCAGGCGCTGGTGGCGAACGGTCTGCGTCACAAGATCCGTCTGCAGGTGGACGGCGGCCTGAAAACGGGCCTCGACATCATTAAAGCGGCGATCCTCGGCGCGGAAAGCTTCGGCTTCGGTACCGGCCCAATGGTTGCGCTCGGCTGTAAATACCTGCGTATTTGCCACCTGAACAACTGCGCAACCGGCGTTGCTACCCAGGACGAGAAGCTGCGTAAGAACCACTATCACGGTCTGCCGTTCAAAGTGACCAACTACTTTGAGTTCATCGCCCGCGAAACCCGCGAGCTGATGGCGCAGCTGGGCGTGAAGCGTCTGGTGGACCTGATTGGCCGTACCGACCTGCTGAAAGAGCTGGAAGGCTTCACGGCGAAGCAGCAGAAGCTGGAGCTGAGCAAGCTGCTGGAAACCGCGCAGCCGCACCCTGGCAAAGCGGTCTACTGCACCGAGAACAACCCGCCGTTCGATAACGGCGTGCTGAACGCGCAGCTGTTGCAGCAGGCGAAACCGTACGTGGACGACAAGCAGAGCAAAACGTTCTGGTTTGATATCCGCAACACCGACCGCTCCGTGGGCGCCTCCCTCTCCGGCTACATCGCGCAAACGCACGGTGACCAGGGGCTGGCGGCGGATCCGATTACCGCACACTTCAGCGGTACCGCGGGTCAGAGCTTCGGCGTATGGAACGCAGGCGGCGTTGAGCTGTACCTGACCGGCGATGCCAACGACTACGTCGGTAAAGGCATGGCAGGGGGCTTGCTGGCGGTGCGTCCTCCGGTCGGCTCAGCCTTCCGCAGCCATGAAGCCAGCATCATCGGTAACACCTGCCTGTACGGCGCGACCGGCGGTCGTCTGTTTGCAGCAGGCCGTGCGGGCGAGCGTTTTGCGGTGCGTAACTCCGGTGCTATCACCGTGGTGGAAGGCATTGGCGATAACGGGTGTGAATACATGACGGGCGGGATTGTTTGCGTTCTGGGTAAAACCGGCGTGAACTTCGGCGCGGGCATGACGGGCGGTTTTGCGTACGTCCTGGACGAAGACGGTGAGTTCCGCAAACGCGTGAACCCGGAGCTGGTAGAAGTGCTGGACGTTGATACGCTGGCTATCCATGAAGAACACCTGCGTGGTTTGATTACCGAACACGTGCAGCATACCGGTTCTTCGCGCGGCGAAGAGATCCTGGCAAACTGGCCGGCGTTCTCTGCGAAATTCGCGCTGGTTAAGCCGAAGTCCAGCGATGTTAAAGCCCTGTTGGGTCACCGTAGTCGTAGCGCAGCAGAGCTGCGCGTGCAGGCGCAGTAAGGAATTCAGATGAGCCAGAACGTATACCAGTTTATCGACCTGCAGCGTGTTGATCCGCCAAAGAAACCGCTGAAGATCCGCAAAATTGAATTTGTTGAAATCTACGAGCCGTTTTCAGAAGGCCAGGCCAAGGCACAGGCAGACCGCTGCCTGTCCTGCGGTAACCCTTACTGCGAATGGAAATGTCCGGTACACAACTACATCCCGAACTGGCTGAAGCTGGCCAACGAAGGGCGTATTTTTGAAGCCGCCGAGCTGTCTCACCAGACCAACACCCTGCCGGAAGTGTGCGGCCGCGTGTGCCCTCAGGACCGTCTGTGCGAAGGCTCCTGTACGCTGAACGACGAGTTCGGCGCGGTGACCATCGGCAACATCGAGCGCTATATCAACGATAAAGCGTTCGAGATGGGCTGGCGTCCGGATATGACCGGCGTGAAGCAAACCGACAAGCGCGTGGCAATCATCGGTGCGGGCCCGGCGGGCCTGGCCTGTGCGGACGTGCTGACCCGCAACGGCGTGAAGGCGGTGGTCTTTGACCGCCATCCGGAAATCGGCGGTCTGCTGACCTTCGGTATCCCGGCCTTCAAGCTGGAAAAAGAGGTCATGACCCGTCGCCGTGAAATCTTCACCGGAATGGGCATTGAGTTCAAACTGAACGTGGAGGTGGGCCGCGACGTGCAGCTCGACGACCTGCTGAAGGATTACGACGCCGTGTTCCTCGGCGTGGGCACCTATCAGTCCATGCGCGGCGGTCTGGAGAACGAAGATGCGCCAGGCGTGTACGACGCGCTGCCGTTCCTGATTGCCAACACCAAGCAGATCATGGGCTACGGCGAAACCGCCGATGAGCCGTTCGTCAGCATGGAAGGAAAACGCGTGGTGGTGCTGGGCGGCGGTGATACCGCGATGGACTGCGTGCGTACCTCCATTCGTCAGAATGCGGCACACGTGATCTGCGCCTATCGTCGTGACGAAGAGAACATGCCGGGCTCTAAACGCGAAGTGAAAAACGCGCGTGAAGAGGGCGTGGAGTTCCAGTTCAACATCCAGCCTCTGGGTATTGAAGTGAATGCCAACGGTAAAGTGAGCGGCGTGAAGATGGCGCGCACTGAGATGGGCGCACCGGATGCGAAAGGCCGTCGTCGCGCCGAGATCGTAGCCGGTTCTGAGCACGTGATCCCGGCCGATGCCGTAGTGATGGCGTTCGGCTTCCGTCCTCACAGCATGGAATGGCTGGCGAAGCACAGCGTTGAGCTGGATTCGCAGGGTCGCGTGATTGCGCCAGAAGGCAGCGACAACGCATTCCAGACCAGCAACCCTAAAATCTTCGCCGGTGGCGATATCGTTCGCGGTTCTGACCTGGTGGTAACGGCGATTGCCGAAGGTCGTAAAGCGGCTGACGGGATCCTGAACTACCTGGAAGTGTAAAAAAAACAGGCCCGATTGGGCCTGTTTTTTATTTCACGACGCGAAGAGCCGGACGACCACCGCGCGGAGGCGGATCGTCATCAGGGTCATTGTCATCGTGATGATCGGGTTTATCGCCATCGATAAGTGACATCACCGTGTCGCTTTCGCGCTCATCGGATGCGTTGTCATCATTCAGGCTGGCAACATCTTCATCATACGCCGCTTCCGGCTCGAACATGGTACCCGCACCGTTTTCACGCGCGTAGATAGCCAGCACGGCTGCCAGAGGTACGGAAACCTGACGCGGCACGCCGCCGAAACGCGCGTTGAAGCGCACTTCATCGTTTGCCAGCTCCAGGTTACCCACCGCGCGCGGGGCGATGTTCAGTACGATCTGTCCGTCACGTGCGTATTCCATTGGAACCAGCACGCCCGGCAACGTCACATCCACAACCAGGTGCGGCGTGAGCTGGTTATCCAGCAGCCATTCATAGAAGGCGCGCAGCAGATACGGACGGCGTGGGGTAAGTTGTGACATTTCCACAGTCATTAGCCTCGGCCGAGACGCATTTCACGTTCCGGTTCAGTTAAAGATGCCAGGAAAGAGTCGCGCTCAAAGACGCGAGTCATATAGCCTTTCAGCTCTTTTGCGCCAGGACCGCTGAACTCTACGCCCAGGGTTGGCAGACGCCACAGCAGCGGTGCCAGGTAGCAATCCACCAGGCTGAACTCATCGCTCAGGAAGAATGGTTTCTGACCAAACACAGGAGCGATCGCCAGCAGCTCTTCACGCAGTTGTTTACGTGCAGCGTCAGCTTCAGAAGCAGAACCGCTGGTAATCACGTTCATCAGCGAGTACCAGTCTTTTTCGATACGCTGCATGTACAGGCGGCTTTCACCACGCGCGACAGGGTAAACAGGCATCAGTGGCGGATGAGGGAAACGCTCATCCAGATATTCCATAATGATACGGGATTCCCACAGGGTCAGCTCGCGATCCACCAGCGTCGGTACGCTTTGGCTCGGGTTGAGATCGATCAGATCCTGAGGCGGGTTATCCTTTTCCACATGCTCGATCTCAAAACTGACACCCTTCTCGGCCAGCACGATACGAACCTGATGGCTATAAATGTCAGTAGGACCAGAAAACAGCGTCATTACCGAACGTTTGTTGGCAGCGACAGCCATGAAAACCTCCAGGTATATTCAGAATTTTTACTGCTACCAGCCCAACAGGGGCCAGCCAGATGTTGTATCGCCCATCCCAGAGAAAACACATTGTTCAAGAAACGAACAAAAATCGAGTATTCACCGATATTTGGGCAGAAAATTGGATGATAGTTTACCAGATTTTGATGGCTTTGTGGTGAGGGGATTCTGGAAATGTGGAAAAAGAGAAGATATATGCATGGATATTGTGGATAACCTGCGCATTATCCATAAAAAAACCCGCCGAAGCGGGTTTTTCGCCAATCGTTCTGCGTAAGCAGAATGGATTAACGTTTGGAGAACTGTGGACGACGACGTGCTTTACGCAGACCCACTTTCTTACGTTCAACCTGACGCGCGTCACGAGTAACGAAGCCAGCTTTACGCAGTTCAGAACGCAGGGATTCGTCGTACTCCATCAGAGCGCGGGTGATACCGTGACGGATCGCACCTGCCTGACCGGAGATACCACCACCTTTAACGGTGATGTACAGATCCAGTTTTTCTACCATGTCAACCAGTTCCAGCGGCTGGCGAACTACCATGCGGGCAGTTTCGCGACCGAAGTATTGTTCCAGAGAACGCTGGTTGATTACGATTTTACCACTGCCCGGTTTGATGAAAACGCGAGCTGCGGAACTTTTGCGGCGACCAGTGCCGTAGTATTGATTTTCAGCCATTGCCTATAATCCCGATTAGATGTCAAGAACTTGCGGTTGCTGTGCCGCGTGGTTGTGCTCGTTGCCTGCGTAAACTTTCAGTTTACGGAACATAGCACGACCCAGCGGGCCTTTTGGCAGCATGCCTTTAACCGCGATTTCAATCACACGCTCAGGACGGCGGGCAATCATCTCTTCAAAGGTCGCTTCTTTGATACCACCGATGTGGCCAGTGTGGTGATAGTACACTTTGTCAGTACGCTTGTTGCCGGTTACAGCAACTTTATCAGCGTTCAGAACGATGATGTAATCACCGGTATCAACGTGCGGAGTGTATTCCGCTTTATGCTTACCGCGCAGGCGACGAGCCAGTTCAGTAGCCAGACGGCCCAGAGTTTTACCGGTCGCGTCAACAACATACCAGTCGCGCTGTACGGTTTCTGGTTTAGCTGTAAAAGTTTTCATTAAAAGCTTACCCAAATAATAAGTTACACGTTGGTGAACACCCAAACGTTTAGTCAGTTGAGGTTCACACGACAAAGTCCGGCAAACCTACCCCTTCGAATAGCACATGCCGACACATAGAAAGTTTCGGGAAAAAAACCTTCTCGTAACGTGGGGTCGCAAGATTATAGAGAAGTTGAGGTCAAAGATCGACCCTTAAATGTGATTTGGAATGGGTTTTTCGGGGGTGTGTATTGTGCGGTCTGGTGCCCTCACCCCCAGCCCCTCTCCCACAGGGAGAGGGTGGCATTTGTTACGGCATATGCTCCAGCTTCAGGTATTCCTCACTCTGCATCTCCTGCAGGCGCGACAGGCAGCGCTGGAACTCAAATTTCAGCCGCTCTCCCTGGTAAATCTCATATAAAGGTACCTCGGCGCTGACCACCAGCTTGACGTGGCGCTCATAAAACTCATCCACCAGCGCAATGAAGCGCCGTGCTTCGCTCTCCATCAGCCGCGTCATCACCGGCACGTCCAGCACCATCACGGTGTGGAACAGACGCGAAAGCGCAATGTAGTCGTGCTGGCTGCGGGCATCCACGCAGAGCGTCGTAAAGGAGACCGCCAGCGTTTGGTTTTCGACGCCAAGCGTGGGCAGCGGTCGATGGTTAATCTCGAGTTCCGGGGCGTGCTCGCGTTTTGCCCCCGCCAGCGCCAGCCAGAGTGTATCCATCTCGCGGGTGGTCTCTGCATTTAACGGCGAAAGCCACAGATGCGCCTGAGTCAGCGTGCGCAGACGATAATCGACACCGGCATCAACGTTCATGATGTCGCAGTGCTGCTTGATGGCATCAATGGCGGGCAGGAAGCGTGCCCGCTGCAGGCCGTTACGATAGAGCTCATCCGGCGGGATATTCGACGTGGCCACCAGCGTGATCCCACGGGCAAATAGCGCTTTCATCAGGCCGCCTAGCAGCATGGCATCGGTGATGTCGGACACAAAAAACTCGTCGAAGCAGAGCACGTCGGTTTCAGCTTTGAACCTGTCGGCCACAATCTCCAGCGGATCGCTTTTGCCCTGCAGTGCGGTCAGCTCTTCATGCACCCGCAGCATAAAACGATGGAAGTGCAGACGCTGCTTACGTGCGCCAGGCAGACTCATGTAAAACAGGTCCATCAGCCAGGTTTTTCCGCGACCGACCCCGCCCCACATATATAAACCGCGTACCGGCGCGTGAGCCTGTGGCGCTTTTTTACCGAGCAACCGCCCAAATGCCGCCTTTAGCCCACCGTTCTGTTCGACTTCAGCGGGTTTTGCCGTGAGCTCCTGATAAACCATCTCCAGACGGTTTACCGCCTCACGTTGAACGTCATCAGGCTGATGAGTGCCCTCGTTAAGGGCCAGTTGATAACGCGATGCAGGGGACAGGTTTTGCATAATCTTATTGTTATTCCTTCAATTAACGCTCACCAGCAGACGTGACTGATGAAAAAAAGGCCGTTCTACACTACGCGATGATACGTCAGGATTCCACTTCTGCAGAAATAGCGGTTATAGTGGCATTATCAGGCACAGGCAGGAGCCGAGCCAACACCCTACGGAACAACAAGACAACGGGAGAAGTTCATGACCTGGGAATATGCGCTAATCGGTTTAGTCGTCGGCATCGTCATTGGTGCTGTGGCCATGCGTTTCGGTAATCGCAAATTGCGTCAGCAGCAGTCACTGCAGTACGAACTGGAAAAGAACAAAGCCGAGCTGGAAGAGTATCGTGAAGAGCTGGTCAGCCATTTTGCCCGCAGCGCCGAGCTGCTGGACAACATGGCAACCGACTATCGTCAGCTGTATCAACATATGGCAAAAAGCTCCAGCAGCCTGCTGCCGGAAATGACCGCGGAAACCAACCCGTTCCGCAACCGTCTGGCTGACTCTGAAGCTGGTAACGATCAGGCGCCCGTTCAGATGCCTCG
This sequence comes from Enterobacter cloacae complex sp. SHL009, assembly GCF_049237205.1. Classification (NCBI taxonomy): domain Bacteria; kingdom Pseudomonadati; phylum Pseudomonadota; class Gammaproteobacteria; order Enterobacterales; family Enterobacteriaceae; genus Enterobacter; species Enterobacter cloacae complex sp. SHL009. The sequence continues at coordinate 48,294 of NZ_JBMKIW010000009.1, read as the reverse complement.
CGACTATTCCGATGGCGCGTCCGGCCTGCTGCGCGGCGGTGTAAAACGCGATTAATCGCACAACCTGAATTTATTTTACGGGCGCAGCGATTGCGCCCGTCCTTTCCTGATGACCCCAGCTATCATTTAGTTAAACACCTCATTGTTCAGCGGTTTAAAATTCAATAACATCAACGTGTTTTTAGGGCCGTTTTTCCTTTATTCCAGGTTACGAGAGTCAACATCGATGAAGAAAAAAAACCAGCTGTTGAGCGCTATCGCGTTAAGTGTCGGGTTATCTCTCTCGGCGTCCGTCCCTGTATTTGCCGCCATTCCTTCCCAGGTGCCTGGCCAGGCGGCCATTCCAAGCCTCGCGCCCATGCTGGAAAAAGTGTTGCCTGCGGTCGTTAGCGTTCAGGTTGAGGGCACCGCAGTACAAAGCCAACGCGTCCCTGAAGAACTGAAAAAATATTTCGGCGATGAGTCTCCCGACCAGCAGGCGCAGCCTTTTGAAGGCCTGGGCTCTGGCGTCATTATTGATGCGGCAAAAGGCTATATCCTGACCAACAATCACGTCATCAGCCAGGCCGATAAGATCAGCGTCCAGCTGAACGATGGCCGTGAATTTGATGCCAAACTGATCGGCGGCGATGACCAGAGCGACATCGCGCTGCTGCAGGTACAAAACCCGAGCAACCTGACCCAGATTGCCATCGCGGATTCCGACAAACTGCGCGTCGGCGATTTTGCCGTCGCCGTAGGCAACCCCTTTGGCTTAGGGCAGACCGCTACTTCCGGGATCGTCTCGGCGCTGGGACGCAGCGGCCTCAACCTGGAAGGGCTGGAAAACTTTATCCAGACCGATGCATCAATCAACCGTGGTAACTCCGGCGGAGCATTGCTTAACCTTAACGGCGAGCTGATTGGGATTAACACGGCGATTCTGGCCCCGGGCGGCGGCAGCATCGGGATCGGTTTTGCTATCCCCAGCAATATGGCCAAAACCCTGGCGCAGCAGCTGATCCAGTTCGGTGAAATCAAACGCGGGCTGCTGGGTATTAAAGGTATGGAGATGAGCGCGGATATCGCAAAAGCGTTCAATATCAACGTACAGCGCGGGGCGTTTGTCAGTGAAGTGCTGCCAAACTCCGGCTCGGCAAAAGCGGGCGTGAAATCAGGGGATGTGATCGTCAGCCTGAACGACAAACCGTTGAACAGCTTTGCAGAACTGCGTTCACGGATTGCCACGACGGAACCTGGCGCCAAAGTGAAGCTGGGCCTGATACGTGACGGCAAGCCGCTTGACGTTGAAGTGACGCTGGATAAGAGCACCTCTTCCTCGGCCAGCGCGGAGCTTATCGCCCCGGCGCTACAGGGGGCTACGTTGAGCGACGGGCAGCTGAAGGACGGTACGAAAGGCATTAGCATCGATACCGTTGAGAAGAGCAGCCCTGCCGCACAGGCCGGATTGCATCAGGATGACGTGATTATCGGTGTCAACCGCAACCGCGTGCAGTCTATTGCCGAACTGCGCAAGGTGCTGGAAAGCAAACCGGCGGTTATTGCCCTGCAGGTCATGCGTGGCAATGAGTCCATCTATATTCTGTTGCGCTAAGCATTTGCGACCCGGACATCACCGCTGCGTGTGATGTCCGGATAACTCATGTTATGCTGCAAATCGTTCCTTTTTTAACGACACGCGCATCATGCTTTTAAAGCTCTTACGTTCTACTGTCATCGGTTTGATTGTCGCTGGCCTGCTGCTGCTGGCGCTGCCGTCTTTACGTCAGTTCAATAAACTGTCGGCTCCCCAGTTCGATAGCACGGATGAAACGCCGGCCACCTATAACCAGGCCGTCCGCCGTGCCGCACCTGCCGTGGTTAACGTCTATAACCGAGGCCTGAATACCTCAGCCCATAACCAGCTGGAGATCCGCACCCTCGGCTCCGGCGTGATCATGGACGAGCGCGGCTACATTATTACCAACAAGCACGTGATTAACGATGCCGACCAGATCATCGTCGCTCTGCAGGATGGCCGCGTGTTTGAGGCGTTACTCGTTGGTTCTGACAGCCTGACCGACCTGGCAGTTCTGAAAATTAACGCCACGGGCGGTTTGCCGGTCATCCCGATCAACCGTAAACGTACCCCGCATATTGGTGACGTCGTACTGGCTATCGGTAACCCTTACAACCTGGGCCAGACCATCACCCAGGGGATAATCAGCGCGACCGGTCGTATCGGTCTGAACCCCTCCGGGCGGCAGAACTTCCTGCAAACCGATGCCTCCATCAACCACGGTAACTCCGGCGGGGCGCTGGTGAACTCGCTGGGCGAGCTGATGGGTATCAATACCCTCTCGTTCGATAAAAGTAACGACGGTGAGACGCCGGAAGGGATCGGCTTTGCCATTCCGTTCCAGCTGGCGACCAAAATTATGGATAAACTGATCCGCGACGGACGCGTGATCCGCGGCTATATCGGTATCGGCGGGCGCGAAATTGCACCGATGCATACCCAGGGCGGCGGTATCGATCAGATTCAGGGCATCGTGGTTAACGAGGTGGCACCGGGTGGTCCGGCGGCTAACGCGGGGATTCAGGTAAACGATGTCATTGTTTCGGTCAACGGCACGCCAGCGGTATCTGCGCTGGAGACGATGGATCAGGTGGCAGAAATTCGCCCGGGTTCTATCATTCCTGTTGAGGTCATGCGCAACGATAAGAAACTGACGCTGCACGTGACGATTCAGGAATACCCGGCCACTAACTGACAGGCATAAAAAAACGGAGCGATAAGCTCCGTTTTTTTTACCGGGAGACGGTTCGTATTACTTGTTAACGAACTCTTCGCCCAGGGTGATATCTTTCTTCAGCGTATCCAGCATGCCTTCCATCGCGTGTTGTTCGAACGCGCTCAGCGTACCAATGGATTTACGCTCTTCGATACCGTTTTTACCCAGCAGCAGCGGTTGGGAGAAGAAGCGAGCGTGTTCGCCATCGCCTTCAACGTAAGCGCATTCAACAACGCCTTTCTCGCCCTGCAGAGCGCGAACCAGTGACAGACCAAAACGCGCAGCCGCCTGGCCCATAGACAGGGTTGCAGAACCGCCACCCGCCTTCGCTTCCACCACTTCGGTACCCGCGTTCTGGATACGTTTAGTCAGGTCAGTCACTTCCTGCTCGGTGAAGCTCACGCCTGGGATCTGCGACAGCAGAGGCAGGATGGTGACGCCAGAGTGACCGCCAATTACCGGTACTTCCACTTCTGTTGGCTGCTTGCCTTTCAGCTCAGCAACAAAGGTGTTGGAACGGATGATATCCAGCGTGGTTACGCCGAACAGTTTGTTTTTGTCGTAAACACCCGCTTTCTTCAGCACTTCTGCCGCGATAGCCACGGTGGTGTTCACCGGGTTAGTGATGATGCCGATGCATGCTTTCGGGCAGATTTCTGCAATCTGTTGCACCAGGTTTTTCACGATGCCCGCGTTGACGTTGAACAGGTCTGAACGATCCATGCCTGGCTTACGCGCCACGCCTGCAGAAATCAGCACCACGTCGGCACCCTGCAGCGCAGGACGTGCATCTTCACCGGAGAAGCCTTTGATTTTTACAGCAGTCGGGATGTGGCTCAGGTCAACCGCCACACCTGGGGTTACCGGAGCAATATCGTACAGGGAGAGTTCTGAGCCTGAAGGCAGTTGGGTTTTCAGTAGTAGGGCAAGCGCCTGGCCGATACCACCAGCAGCGCCGAGGACTGCGACTTTCATCCTAAACTCCTTATTATGGTTAACTTAAGTATCTGTAAATCCGTTGCGGCGACCATAATTCAGCAAGTAAATAATTACAATTTTCGTAGCTAAAGAATTTGAGGTCACGCGACTTTATCTCTCACCAGAAGACTATCTGACGACAGAGGGCAACGCATTAAGAGGTGGTTACAATACACCCTGCCCCGCCACCAAAACAACATCATTTTGATAACATTTAATTTACTTTTAAGCTTATTTGCGTGGCGTGACCCAGGCATGTTTTCTGATAACGAAATCTGATAAAATCACTCCCTTTCATAACATTATTTCAGCCTGGCGCTGAGTAGATAATTTGCATAAAAATTCATCCACATGCATAATAATGTTGTTTCTATCGTCATATTCCGGGTGACTTATGCGAAGCTCGTCTAAGCAAGAAGAATTAGTAAAGGCCTTTAAGGCACTACTCAAAGAAGAGAAATTCAGTTCTCAGGGAGAAATTGTTCAGGCGCTGCAGGAACAAGGCTTCGATAACATCAACCAGTCGAAAGTCTCCCGCATGTTAACGAAATTTGGCGCGGTGCGTACGCGTAACGCCAAGATGGAGATGGTCTATTGCCTGCCGGCAGAACTTGGCGTGCCGACCACCTCCAGCCCGCTCAAAAATCTGGTTCTGGATATCGATCATAACGACGCCGTCGTGGTGATCCACACAAGCCCGGGTGCCGCGCAGCTGATTGCCCGCATGCTGGACTCGCTGGGTAAAACGGAAGGTATCCTCGGGACTATCGCCGGTGATGACACCATTTTTACCACACCGGCTAGCGGTTTCTCCGTGAAAGATCTCCACGAAGCCATTCTGGTACTGTTCGAACAGGAACTCTAATCCCCTCTCCCCGTAGCGCCGCTGCGGGGATCGTTCTGTTTCCGCTGCGTTTCTCACTCTTTTCCTCTGCCCTTCACTTTGACAAATAGTGCTTTTTACCACCTATTAACATTCATCTGGTGAATGCTAAATCAAAAAATCGCACAAAAAATCAAAATATGATATCCATATGATTTTATTAGATATAACCAACAAAAATGAACAAAAAACGTTCAATATTATGCAATTTGGTTATAAAAAACAGGCTGGTTAACACGTAATAACAAGAGAAACCATTAGTCTGGTATTAATTTTTGCCGTTATTAGTGTATACTTGATTTTGTGATGAGGGTCACGAAACAAGACCCCACGAAAAAATTCGACGAGGTAAGAATCATGAAAATCAAATCAACTGTAGCGGCGCTCAGCGTCCTGTCCGTCTTGTCATTCGGTGCTTTCGCAGCAGACTCTATCAATGCTGACCAGGCGCAATCCCGCCAGGCCATCGGTACGGTTTCTGTCGGCGCGGTCGGCACATCGCCAATGGACATGCATGAGATGCTGAACAAAAAAGCGGAAGAACAGGGTGCGTCATCCTATCGCATCATCGAAGCGCGTTCTGGTGACCACTGGCACGCCACCGCTGAGCTGTACAAATAAGTTTTAGTAATAACTGAAGACGAAAATCTCCACTCAACGGCACCAGGCATAAAAATAGCTGTTCAACCCTTCTCGCCGTTGAGTAAAAACCCTATTCAGGAGTAAAGACTATGAAAACCAAATTGATCATCGCAACCCTCGGTATGGCATCCGTTCTCTCTTTCGGCGCAAGCGCAGCCGTACAGCAGGTAAATGCCGACCAGGCACAAAATCTACAGCGTATGGGCAGCATCTCCGTAACGTCTGTCACCGGTTCACCGATGGATATTCGTCACGAACTTGCCGCCAAAGCTGAAAAAGCAGGCGCCAGCAGCTATCGCGTCACCGAACTGAATCAGGGTGACCACTGGCATGCAACGGCAGAGCTGTATAAATAAACCCTCGTCGTATCTCATCATACGACTTGCCCCTGACCTCATGGTCAGGGGCTTTTTTCATTCAATGCCGCGCGTTAAAGCGCAGCTGCCCTTCAAGCTCTTCTTCCGCTTCATCGAACAGCAATATCAGCGCGCCAAAACGTCTTCGCAGCTTATCGGGCAAATGGATGAACTCAATTTCCAGCGGTAGCGGCAACTGACTGCCGGTGACCACGTCCCACAGCGTATCCAGATTCGTCACGCTTTCTCGTTCAAGATCAAACGCCCGGATAAATTCACGGTAGAAGTCTTCCTGACTGTCGATCTCGTCAAAATCAAACGTATAGGTTTTCATTGCCAGCCACCCAGTCCAGGCGAGCGGCAGATGCCGCCCTGTCTATTATAATCCCCCAATATGCAGGGTTTTAACTTCCAGATACTCTTCCAGCCCCAGCACGGAGCCCTCTCGTCCAAGGCCTGACTCTTTTACGCCGCCAAAGGGCCCAAGCTCCGTGGAGACAGCGCACTCGTTGATGCCGATCATCCCGCTCTCGATGGCCTGTGAAACGCGGAAGACCCGAGAAAGATTCTGGGTGTAGAAGTAAGCCGCCAGTCCATAGGGGGTGTTGTTGGCGCGCTGGATAACTTCATCTTCCGAGGTGAAACGGAAGCACGCCGCTACCGGGCCAAACGTCTCTTCTTCTGCCAGCTTCATGCCCTCATGGCAGTCGCCCAGTACGGTTGGCATCCAGAAATTCCCGCCAAGCGGATGAGGCTTACCTCCAGCCAGTACGGTTGCGCCCCGGGCAACGGCGTCGTCGACATGCTCACGCACCTTGTTGACCGCAGAAGATTCAATCAGCGGCCCGACGACCACCCCCTCCTCAAGACCATTACCCACCTTCAGCGCATTCACCGCATCGGCGAGTTTATTCACAAATTTGTCGTAGACGGTTTCCTGAATATAAAAACGGTTCACGCTGACGCAGACCTGCCCGGCATTGCGGAACTTGTTGGCGATCGCACCCTTAACCGCGGCGTCGATATCCGCATCCTCAAAAACGATATACGGGGCATTTCCCCCCAGCTCCATCGAGACTTTTTTCATGGTTTCTGCGGCGTTACGCACCAGCGTTTTGCCGACGGAGGTTGAGCCGGTAAAGGAGATTTTACGTACGTCGCGGCTTGCCATAATCGCATCGCTGATTTCATGCGTATTCCCGGCTACGGCGTTGAGAACACCGTCGGGCACTCCGGCCTGTTTCGCCAGCGTAAGCAGCGCAAAGGCGCTGAGCGGTGTGTTATTGGCCGGTTTAATGACCCCGGTGCATCCTGCTGCCAGCGCCGGGCCTAACTTGCGGGTGAGCATGGCCATCGGGAAGTTCCATGGCGTAATCGCTGCGACCACACCAATGGGTTCACGGGTCGCCAGAATGCGTGAGCCGGGTTTTATCGGCGGAATAATTTCACCGTTCGCGCGTTTGGCCTCTTCGGCAAACCACTGGATAAAGCTGGCGGCGTACTCGACTTCTCCCTCCGCTTCTTTCAGGGGTTTGCCCTGTTCGGTGGTCATCAACCCCCCGAGCCAGCTTTTATTCTCAATAATCAGTTCGTACCAGCGGTAGAGAATCGCCGAGCGTTCTTTCGCGGTTTTGGCACGCCATGCCGGGAAGGCCTGGGTAGCCGCTGCGATAGCGTCTTCGGTCTGTGCTTTACCCGCTTTTGCGACTTTAGCAATGACCTCGCCGGTCGCGGGATTCAGCACATCAAAGGTTGTATCCAGCGTTTTCCAGATTCCGTTGACCAGATAACCGGTCTGAAAAAGGATGTGGTCCTGAAGCGCCTGGGTCGTCATGTGTTCTCCCTTTCTGAAATGTAAGAACGTGCTGGAATAAGTATAGCCACAAAAAAACCGACGCTTTTGGCATCGGTTTTTTACTTCAGTCAGTTATCCGTGAGGGCATTCTGGTAGCGATGCAGCATAAACACCAACCGTCCTACCGGCTCGGTCACCTGAGGCGGCGCCTCCCAGTGCTTGAGCTTTTCCTGATAGATATCGAGCTCTTCAAGCAGCTGCGTAAAGTAGCGGCGCCGTTTGTCATCGCTGCTGGCAGAAAGCACGTGATCGGCGGTACGACGCAGCTGGCGGTGGTATGCCGACAGATCGTCGTTGATCGGCACGGGCGCGTTACGCAAACGCTGGTGCGCAATGATCATGGTTAACGCCAGGCGGAACTTCGCGATATCGCCCGGGAACTTGTTCAGCAGCAAAAACAGCTGCTGGTACAGCGCGGGGAGGTGGTTCTCTTTACGGCGCGCGGTATTGGTTGTCAAAGATGACACGGCAGCCGACACGAACTGGTTCAACAGCACGCGGCCCGTTCTTGCCTGCGAGTTATCACGCACCAGCAGTATCACCATCATGGCCAGGAAGCAGCCCACCAGCTGGCCTAACGCGCTGTCGAGGAACTGGCTGAAATGGAAGGTCATCGGGTTATCGAGCACGATGATGTTAATCGTACTCGCCAGCGCCCCCAGCGATCCCAGACGCCGCTTTTGCACTTCAATGCCTATAAAGAACGCCATTACCGCCAGGCTAATACAGAGCAGCAGCATGCTCTGTTGCGTCGACGGGATGATGACCAGGAAATAGAGCGCGCCTATCGGCAACGCGGCAATCGTGCCGTAGAGGAAATCAATGGCGACCATACGCGGATTAGGCAGACGCATCGCCAGTGCGGTCACAACGGCAATCATCACCATCGCGCCGCTGCCGGACGTCCAGCCCGTCCACAGCCAGAACAGCGTGCCGAGCATGCAGGCAAGCGTCGTACGCCAGAAATTGACCATGGCGTGATGGCGCTCGGCGGATTCCGCCTTGATCACCACTTCCCCCTGCAGCACCTCTTCTTCCGCCGCGCTGATTTTGGTGTTACCAATCACGCCGCGCTTCAGCAGCAGATAGCGCGTCGCGGCGCCGACCCAGGTGTAGATGGTCACCGGCGTGTCGCGCTCCCCGGTCCAGGCAATCACCCGGCGCATGCGCTTAAGCTGCTTATGCACGTCCTGTACGGTTTCCACCGGCTCGGCAAACAGTTCGCGGAACGTATCGGTGACTGCTTCCGGCCGGGTGTTCTGAATCAGATAGGTTTCACAGGCCTGGGTAATCAGCGTCAGAGAGACGGTGTTGAGGGCTTTAAGACGTCGATTCGCGCGGGCCCAGCGCGAGGACTCCATGTTAAGGTTGCTGCGCATACCTTCCAGCGCCTGCGTACGGCGTACCAGCCCGCTCCAGGCTTTATCCACCTCTTCGCTGTCGCCGTGCTTAATGCACAGCTGCATCAGCTGATACTGGGCAACGATCAGCGCGTCGAGCTCACGGTCGACTTCCTGCTTGATGGAGCGCGGAGAGAAAAGCAGATCAGCGACGATCGCGCTGACAATACCAATCACAATTTCGCTGCATCGCTCCACCGCAAACTGCGGTGCCAGCAGCGGTTCGCTTTGGATAGTGATGATAATAATCAGCGCGGTATAGCCCGCCAGTCCCCAGGCGTAGGAGTTTTCCACTTTCACCAGAGACGAGATCCAGGTGCAGAACCCCGCCCAGATGCAGCAGACCATCAGCATCAGCAGCGGGGTGCGGATCATGAGAATAATAATGGTCAGCGCCGCGAAACAGCCGATAAACGTCCCGATGATACGCAGCATCCCGCGATAGCGGATCGCGCCTGAATAGGGTTCCCCACCCGCGGCAAAGGCCGGGCCCGCCGCGACAATCGCGGCCGTCAGCACTGCCCAGCGAGGGGTTTCAAGCTGGAAGTGAAAGCCAACAAACAGCGCCAGCACGATGGCGCACGCCAGCTTCACGGCGAAGCGAATGTGCTGGCTGGCGATGGAAAAGATACCCATGGCGATTAACCAAACTCGCGCAGGCGGTGGGCAATTTTACGGAAGAACGAGTCCTGGCTGGCATCCCGGTCCTTTTCACCGGTGATCACCACCGTCGCCGTGGTACCCGCAGGCCACAGATTTCCCTGCTGTTCATCCAGATGAATACGTACCGGCACGCGCTGGGCCAGACGCACCCACTCCAGGTTGGAATCGACCGTCGCCATCCCTTTGGCATCGTTAGAGCTGCTGGAGTTAGTCACCCCTGCGGCAACGCTGTCGACGGTGCCTTTAAAGACGCGATTGCTGCCGAGCGGCGTAATTTCCGCCCGATAACCTGGACGCACGCCTTCCAGCTTGGTCTCTTCCATATAGGCGAGCACGTAGAAGGAGTTCTGTTTAACCAGCGCCACGGCGGTTGAGCCACGGGTAATGAATTCCCCGGCATAGACGTTGAGGTTGGTGACCCAGCCATCGGACGGCGCGCGGATCACGGTGCGCTCGAGATCGAGCTTCGCCAGATCGCGCGTTGCCTGCGCTTTCGCCAGCTGGTGCAGCACGGTTTGCAGCACGTTGTTGGACTGGTCAATCTCTTCGCGGGACATTGCCTGAACGCCCAACTGATTACGGCGGCCTGCCTCGCGGCGTTTCTCCGCAGCGAGCGCCTGATAATAGGCCACGTCCGCTTCCGCCTCTTCCAGCGCTTTCTGGTAACGAGGCTGGTCGATGGTGAACAGAACCTGATCTTTTTTCACCAGCTGGTTATCGTGGACGTTGACCGCCGTGATAAGACCGGCCACGTCAGGGGCTATTGCCACCACATCGGCGCTGAAGCGTGCATCACGCGTCCACGGTGATTCGGTGTAATAAACCCAGGCGCGGAAAATAGCGATGAAGGCGAGGATAACCAGCGCCATTGTGATGGCAGTGCGGGAGATTTTTCTTGTTAGCGTTTTCACATCAACCTCAGACAAACATGCGCGATATCAGATAAAACAGGCAGCAATACAGCGCGGTATTGAACAATGCAGGGTGCCAGACGAAATCGTAGATCCCGGTAGGGACCAACACCTTGCGCACCAGCCAGAAGATCGCCAGTGATAAAAGAAGCTCGAAAAATATCGGTGGGAACGACAGACCGAACACCACGATAACGGGAAACAGACTCATGTTGACCTTGATAAGAGAGAGTGCAGGCTTCAGAATTTTTTAGCGCACGCCACCGCAGGAGAGCAAGAAACGCCGGGCGAGAATGGCGCAGCCGTTATGTAATTAATAATATATTAACGTAACTGTTATGCTGTTATCTATAATATGTGATCTAAATCACTTTTAAGCCAGAGTGAACAATGGAACGTTTAAAACGCATGTCGGTCTTCGCCAAAGTGGTTGAACTGGGCTCTTTTACCGCCGCTGCACGCCAGCTTCAGATGAGCGTCTCATCCATCAGCCAGACGGTGTCCAAACTGGAAGATGAGCTTCAGGTCAAGCTGCTCAACCGCAGTACCCGCAGCATTGGGCTGACGGAGGCGGGTAAAATTTACTATCAGGGCTGTCGCCGCATGCTGCTTGAAGTGCAGGATGTTCACGAACAGCTCTATGCCTTCAACAACACCCCCATCGGCACGCTGCGCATCGGGTGTTCTTCAACTATGGCACAAAATGTTCTCGCTGCCATGACGGCGGATATGCTGAAAGAGTATCCCGGTCTTACGGTCAATCTGGTGACGGGTATCCCGGCGCCGGATCTGATTGCCGACGGGCTGGACGTGGTGATCCGCGTCGGCGCGTTGCAGGATTCCAGCCTGTTCTCGCGACGGCTGGGCAGCATGCCGATGGTGGTCTGCGCCTCGAAAAGCTATCTGGCGCAGTACGGCGTTCCGGAGAAACCCGCCGATCTCACCAACCACTCGTGGCTGGAGTACAGCGTGCGGCCCGATAATGAATTTGAGCTGATCGCTCCGGAAGGGATCTCTACCAGGCTGCTACCGGAAGGACGGTTTGTCACTAACGATCCGATGACCATTTCGCGCTGGCTGGTGGCCGGCGCCGGGATCGCCTACGTGCCGTTAATGTGGGTGATCAACGAGATCAACAGCGGCGTGCTGGAGATCCTCTTCCCGCGCTACCAGTCCGATCCGCGACCGGTGTACGCCCTGTATACCGAAAAAGACAAACTCCCGCTCAAGGTACAGGTGTGTATTAACTATCTGACCGAGTATTTTGTGGACGTGGCGGAGCTGTTTCAGGGGATGCGGGGGAGAAGGAAAGAATAGGTCTTTTTCCAAAAGGAGGAGGGAGAAAAGACAGCATGAAGCAGTACCCTCTCCCCTTTGGGGAGAGGGTCAGGAAATTACGCCGTGCCGCCCACCGTCAGGTTGTCCACCTTCAGCGTTGGCTGGCCCACGCCAACCGGCAGGCTCTGGCCCTCTTTACCGCAGACGCCCACGCCGTTATCCAGCTTCAGATCGTTACCGACCATAGAGATCTGCTGCATAGCTTCAATACCGGAGCCAATCAGCGTCGCACCCTTCACCGCTTTGGTCACTTTGCCTTTCTCGATCAGATACGCTTCTGACGTGGAGAAAACAAACTTACCGGAGGTAATGTCCACCTGGCCGCCGCCAAAGTTTGGCGCAAAGATACCGTAATCAACGGATTCGATAATCTCCTGCGGCGTGGATTTGCCCGGCAGCATGTACGTGTTGGTCATGCGCGGCATCGGCAGGTGCGCGTAAGATTCACGGCGTCCGTTGCCCGTCGGCGCGACGCCCATCAGACGCGCGTTGAGTTTGTCCTGCATGTAGCCTTTCAGCACGCCGTTTTCGATCAGCACATTGTACTGCCCTGGCGTACCTTCATCGTCGATAGCCACCGAGCCGCGACGATCGCGCATGGTGCCGTCATCCACCACGGTGCACAGCTCAGAGGAGACAAGCTGCCCGATCTGACCGCTGAAGACCGACGTCCCGCGACGGTTAAAGTCGCCTTCCAGCCCGTGGCCTACCGCCTCGTGCAGCAGCACGCCCGGCCAGCCAGCACCCAGCACCACCGGGAATGAGCCCGCCGGCGCCGCGACGGCATTCAGATTCACCAGCGCCATGCGCACGGCTTCTTTTGCCCACGCGTCGGCGCGCGCTTCACCGTCAACGTCGCCCAGGAACCAGTCATAGCCGAAACGACCGCCGCCACCGCTTGAGCCGCGCTCGCGTTTGACATCGTCGTCGACCTGCACGCTGATGGAGAGACGTACCAGCGGGCGAACGTCTGCCGCCAAAGTGCCGTCCGTTGCCGCCACCAGAATCAGTTCATACACACCGCTCAGGCTGGCTGAAACTTCCTGCACGCGTTTATCCGCCGCGCGGGCGACTTTGTCCACGCGACGCAGGATATCCAGCTTCTCTTCACGGCTCATGCTCTGCAGAGGATCGATGCTGGTATAGAGCGCAGAGTGCTGCACTTCTCCAAGGGTTTTCACGCGACCATCGCCGGTATCACGCACAATGGTACGCGCGGCCTGCGCGCTCTGCTCAAGTGCAGCCAGGCTAATCTGATCGGCATAGGCAAAACCGGTTTTCTCGCCGCTAACGGCGCGGACGCCGACGCCCTGGTCGATGTTGTAAGAGCCATCTTTAATGATGCTGTCTTCTAAAACCCAGGATTCGTGATAGCTCGACTGGAAATAAAGGTCGCCGTAGTCGAGACGGCGTTCGGTCAGTTGACCAAGAATGGAGAACAGGTCCTGATGGCTCAGGCCGTTCGCTGCGAGCAAATGTTCACTTACCAGGTTCAGACTCATCGTATTGCTACTCGTTCGTTGCCGCCCGTGGCGGTATAAAGATCGTATTTATTGAGAGTGAGGCAATTACCTGCCCACGTCAAATCATTGCTGTGCATCTTTGCGCGGCTGGCGCAGCACCTCGTTAATCTGCGGTTTATCGACCGGACCGGTAATGCGGTAGCGCAGAATGGAGACTTTGCTCCACAGCGGACCCAGCACTTTGCTGGCGGCAAACACCGCCGCACCGACAATCGGGTTCACCACAAAGGCCGCCGCCACGCCCACGCTCGCGGAAATTTCCGGTGCCACCACGGCTTCCATATCCAGCTCGCGACGCACGAGGTTAACGGAGCCTTTCATGGCGATATCCGCTTCCAGGCCATCCACCAGCGTATCGTCCGTATGCAGAACGCCGTCCTTAATCCATGCCGTACTGCGGATGGAATCGTAGTAGAAACCTTCGCTGAACGTATCGCTGAAATCGAAGCGCAGCTTGCGCAGCAGCGCATCAAAACTCAGCAGGCGCAGGATCTGCCCGGCTCGCCCCGTGCTCACGTCGGCAATTTCACCTTTACCAAAGTGGGTTTTCAGAATGCCGTTCAGCGAGGCTTCATCCGGCTTCCACGGGGCGTCACGCCAGTGAAGATCGTAATCGACGTCAAACGACGAGCCGCGCAGCGGCGTGCTGATACCAAAGAAATTGGCTGCCGCATCCAGCTTGTTGCCTTTAATGTCGCCCTTCAGGGAAGTTCGCTGCTCGCCCGGGTTATTCACCCATTCCCCTGCGGCCGTCATGCGGCCAAAACCGGTATCAACCAGGCCACCGGAGAGCGTAAGCGTATTTGCCTGGATGGTGAAATCGCCGTCGATACGGCCATATTTCTGCCCCCACAGCCAGCACTCCGCGCAGCGCAGCTGGAGATCGGGCCAGCCGCTAAAATCGACGCGGGAGACATTACTCAGCGGCGATGTCTCTGCCGGTTTATCTTTCCCGCTCGCGGCGCTTGCCGGGTTGTAGTAGAGGTAGCGGATCGCCGCCTGCCATGGCGCGTGATTGCGCATGGTCAAAGTACCGTTGATCTCTCTGCCCTGGGCCTCTACCTTCGTGCCGTTAGCGCCAGGCTGCGAGACGATGCTCAGGTTGTTCCACTGCTGCCCGCCCAGCATCAGCGACGGCGTACGTACGGTAATGGCTTGCGGGAACTGGGCGGTTTCATCAACGTTTTGCCCAACGCCTTTCTGGAACAGCGCCAGCCACTCTGCGCCGTCCATCGGCGGGAGATTCAGCTCAATGCCAGCCTGCTCCGGCAGAGGCGGCGTGGAGCGGCTATCCGTTGTCCAGATGGCTTTGTCGAGGGTGAGCTTGCGGTTAAGTAGCCAGCGGCTGTTGAAGTGGTTTGTCCCGCCCGCGCTTCCGGTCAGCGCGAAGCTGTTCAGGTTGCCATCGACGTTCAGCTTTACCGGCAGGGGCTGTCCGGCCTGTTTATCCAGCGGCGCAGGCAGCTGGCTCTGAAGGTTTTTCAGATCGCCCGTGATGTCGACCTTATACTGGGCACCCGCGTGATAAGGCAGGTCAATTGCCACTTTACCCTGCCAGGCGACCGCGCCCTGCACTGACGCCTCAATGGGCTTCGGCAGGACGTCCATGCGCGCTGGCTGCCAGTTACCGTCCAGATTGACGGCCACCTGGTAGGCCTTTTCACCCTCGGTGGTCGTGAAGTCGATATTAACGGGCTGATTAAACCAGCTGGCCGTAAGCGGCTCGCTCTTCAGGTTACCGTTCTCAAAGCTGAACTGCCCGCTGAGATTTTTCAGCGTGCTCTCAAGGGGTTTGATGAACAGACTGTTGTTCTTCAGGCGGACGTCACCTTTGGCGGTGGTCATCTCTCCGTCCAGCGGGATATCAAGATGTAAGCGAGCATTCACATCGCCATCAAGCTGTAGCTGCTGGAGCGTCGCCGCCAGCGACTCTTTCAGGGGCGTCTCCTCAAAGTACGGTCCCACCGCTTTGCCCGGACCGTTGATGTCAGCATCAATCAGCAGCTTCTCTTTGGAGTAATCCGGGATGTTGGCCGTCAGGTTGCTGGCCGTCACGCCGCCCAGTGCCACGCTGTCGGACTTCATCCATAGCCCGTCATTGAGGAAGTTGAGCTCGATATCCAGGTCTTTCAGCGCAGGCCAGTCGGGCTGGAACGCAAAGGTCGCGTTATGCAGCGGCACCAGCACCTGGAACTGGCCTTCATTATGTTTGTACGGGAATAGATGCGGGTTACCGCCGTACACTAGTGTGGCATTGTCCGCCTGACCGCCCTGAATCGCGCCGCTGAGATAGTCCACCAGGGCTTTTCCCATCAGGTTTTCCGGGAAGTAACGCCAGGCCTGTGAGCCGTCATCGGTGCTGATCCCGGCCAGAATGCCCAGCCACGGCTCATCGCCTTCAGGCTGCAGATAGCGGAAATCGCCGCGCGCGTGCACCGCTTTGGCTTTCACATCGATATGGCGGCCATCAAGCTGGAAACCCTTGTCGTTACGGAGCCAGTTAAGCACCGCGCTGCCCTGTTCGATTTCCAGCGGCGCGCGGAAGACCGTCTCGTAAGGCATTTTGGCGTCGTGCATATCAACCGTCAGCCTGCCGTTTTCCACGCTGCCTTCCAGCTTGCCGCTAAAGTGCTCCGCCCCCGGCAGCAGCTTCCACTGCTTCCAGGCAAGATCTTTCCACGTGGCCTGGAAGCGCGTTTTTTCCGTTGCCTGAAGCGGGATGTCCAGCCCCAGAGCATCGATCGTCCCGCTCGGCTGCGTTGCCAGCCAGATCTCGCCCAGGTCCGGAGAGAGCTTTGCCGCCATCGAGCGCAGGCCTTCAATGGCCGCCAAATCGAGGTTGCTGGCGCGGATGCGCAGCTCGTCGCTGCGTTTACTGGCCGTACCGCCGACGTCCTGCTCCGGCATCCAGGCCAGCGTCAGCGCACCGCGCGGCCACGGCTTGCCGTCGATGGTGATGCGCGTATCCGGAATGGCAAACTGCCAGCCCTCTTTCTCCTGCGTCACGTGCGCGGTGAGGTTATCGACGGAAAGCTGATGCTGCTGTTTTTCGCCTTTCCAGCTGGCGCCCCCCTGCTTGAGCCAGATATCGCCGCTGGCAAATTCGCCTTTGGTCAGGGTCAGCCAGCCTTCAAGGCTGAAACGGGCAGTCTCCAGCTGCATATTTTGCTGCATCCAGTCACCCAGCCATGGCTTCACGTCAACATCGTCGGCCTGCAGCCAGACTTTGCCGTTGTTTAACAGGCCGTCATCGTCCCGCAGATCCATGCGCACCTGCATCACGCCGTGCTGGCCGTTCAGGCTTGAGAGATTGACCTGCCCCTCGGCGCGGTGACGTTCTTTACCGTTGAGCCAGGTCAGCTGAGGGATCGCCAGTTCGGCGCGCTGGCCGGAAAGGGTAATGAAGCTCACTTCGCTGTCGCGCAGATCGAAGTGATCGAACTGGCGGAGGAAAAGATCGCTGAAGCGGTTGGCTTCAAGACCCTGACCGCTATCGCCGCCAGACAGCGGCGTATTGGTCAGGAACTGGAGTTGATAAAAGGTGAGATCGCGAAACTGCCAGCGCAGATGCAGCAGGCTTTGCCAGACGTCCAGCGCCAGGGTCACGCGTTTGATTTTCAGGTGGCCGCCATCTTTCAGGCTGGCGTTGATATCCCGGACATCGAGCGTCGGGCCAAAATTCTGCCAGTTAGCGCTTAGCTGGCTTACGTTCACCGGCACGCCGGTGGTGGATTCAATTTTAGCCAGCAGCTGCGGACGCCAGCTGTCCAGATGCGGTAATACGAGGCGTAGCCCGCTCACGAGCAACGCGACAATCACGACCAGCGTTGCCCCTGTAAGCAATAAAATCCCCGGCAATCGCCTCACGCATCTCTCCTTGTCAGCTTTCGTCACGCAGCGTACTGCGTTTTACATCATCACGACGTCAAACTGCTCCTGGTTATAGAGCGGTTCAATTTGTACTTTTACCTGTTTGCCGACAAAGATTTCCACTTCCGCCAGCGCGTGTGACTCTTCGCCTTTCAGCGCTTCAGCCACCGCAGGGGAAGCATAGACCAGAAAACGATCGGAGTCGTAGGCATGATGAACACGGACGATTTCACGCATAATTTCGTAGCAGACGGTCTCAACCGTCTTTACCGTTCCGCGTCCATGGCAGGTTGGGCATTCATTACACAGCACATGCTCAACGCTCTCGCGGGTACGCTTACGCGTCATTTCCACCAGCCCCAGCTGTGAGAAGCCGTTGATGCTGGTTTTCACGCGGTCTTTGCTCAGCGCCTGCTCAAGCGAGTGCAGCACGCGGCGACGGTGGTCTTCATTACTCATATCGATGAAGTCGATGATGATAATGCCGCCCAGATTGCGCAGACGAAGCTGGCGCGCAATCGCCTGCGTGGCTTCGATGTTGGTGTTGAAGATGGTGTCATCCAGGTTGCGATGGCCGACAAACGCGCCGGTGTTGATATCGACGGTGGTCATCGCTTCGGTCTGATCGATGATCAGATAGCCGCCTGACTTCAGCTCGACCTTACGCTCCAGCGCGCGCTGGATCTCGTTTTCGACATCATAGAGATCGAAGATCGGCTGACGTCCTGAATAATGCTCCAGCAGGCCGGGCATCTCCGGGATGTACTCAGCGGTAAATTCCAGCAGCGCTTCATAGGTCAGGCGCGAGTCCACGCGAATGCGGTCGAGCTGCGCATCAGCAAAGTCGCGCAGAACGCGCTGAGCAAGCGCCAGTTCACCGTAAAGCTGGTAGCGGGTCTGGTTACGTTTTTTACGCTCCATTACCTTGGTCCAGACGCGCTTCAGGTAAGCCGCATCCGACGCGAGGTCTTCTTCGCTGATCCCTTCCGCAGCGGTACGGATGATAAACCCGCCCTGTTCATCGCAGTAGGCGCTGACCACTTTCTTCAGACGCTCGCGCTCGGTTTCGCTCTCAATACGCTGCGAAACGCCCACGTGCGACGCGCCAGGCATAAAGACCAGATAGCGGGAAGGTAAGGTGATGTCGGTGGTCAGACGGGCGCCTTTGGTACCGAGGGGATCTTTCACCACCTGCACCATCAGATCCTGCCCCTGACGTACCAGTTCAGAAATATCGCGCACGGCAAACTGCTTTTGCTCTTCGCCCGCGACGCACTCGGTGTGCGGCATGATATCGGAGGCATGTAAAAACGCCGCCTTATCCAGTCCAATATCTACAAAAGCCGCCTGCATACCCGGTAGTACACGACTGACACGACCTTTGTAGATATTGCCTACTATTCCGCGCCGCGCTTCACGCTCAATATGAATTTCCTGAAGAATGCCACCATCAATATAGGCCACACGGGTTTCCGATGGCGTTACGTTTACCAACAATTCAGCCGTCATAATTATCCCTTCCCTCACGCAGTGAGTTAAAATTGCTCAGCAACTCATACGTTTCCACCAGCGGTAAGCCGACTACGGCGTGATAGCTGCCATTAATCTTCCTGACAAAACAGCCACCCAGCCCCTGAATACCGTATGCACCTGCTTTATCCATCGGTTCACCGCTGGCAATATAAGCGGCGATGTCGTCGTCGGTAAGTACTCTGAACGTCACTTCGGTCACCACCAGGCAATCCAGCACGTGCTGGCGGTCAGCCAGCGCGACGGCCGTCATCACCTGATGCGTTTGTCCGGACATTTTGTGCAGCATGCGCGCCGCATGATCGGCGTCGCGCGGTTTCTCAAGCACTTCACCGTTCAGAATAACGATGGTATCTGCTCCCAGCACGGGAAGATCGCGTGGCACACTGGCCACGCCCGCCTGCGCTTTCTCGCGCGCCAGGCGAGACACATACTGTTGAGCGCTTTCGCCCTCAGCACGCTTTTCTTCAATGCCGGTAACGATGCGTTCAAAAGAGACCCCCAGCTGCGTCAGGAGTTCCTGACGGCGCGGGGAGCCGGAAGCGAGATACAAAGACGTCATAGAAACCTTTTATTGCACAGCAAACTGCTGGCGAACCTTACGCATCAGCAGGAATAACCATGGCCAGAGCACACCGTTTACTACACTACTCCAGAACACTTCCGGTCGGAAAGAGACGTTGATCACTAAAAACTCTGCCCAGAAAACAACGATATCCGCAGCGAGCGACAATAACATCACCACCAGGGCCTGTTGCCAGAGCGCAAGGTTACGAAAGAGCTGGAATTTGAGTGCGACGAGGTACGCAATAATGCTCATGGACAAGGCGCGCACGCCAAGCGTAGAGCCGCTAATGAGATCCAGTATGGCACCCATCACGAAACCTGTGCCGACATTTACGCGATGCGGCAGGGCAAGGATCCAGTAGAGTAAAATGAGCAATACCCAGTTTGGCCGGAAAACGAGAATGTCATCCGGCCAGGGCATCACTTGCAGCAACAGTGCAATGAGAAACGAGAGCCAGATGACCCAGCGCCCCTGGCTACGATAGCTTGCCACTACTGCCCTCCCGAAGAGAGTTTAGGCGGTGGCGGCGCATCCGGCAGCGGCTGCGTTAACCCTGTTGCCGGCGCCGGTACTGGCGCAGGCGGCCCCATGGAATCCGCAGGCGGGAGAACCTGCGGCATCATCTGCATCAGGCGCTCATTTGCTACGCGATGTACCTCTTCAGGCGTCATCGGGTTAGCACCGTTACGATCGGCGCCCCACAGCAGCAGCAGATAGCGCAGACGCTGCAACCCGGCGGTTGGACGCGCCTGAATCACGGTATAGGCACGCTGGGTGTCCAGCTTGACCGAAGAGACCACCGCAACCGGATAGCCTTCAGGGAAGCGTCCGCCCAGGCCGGAGGTTACCAGCACGTCGCCCACGCGAATATCCGTGTTAGCCGGCAGATGTTCCAGCTGCAGGTCGTCCGTACAGCCGTTACCGGCCGCAATTACGCGGATGTCGTTGCGCAGAACCTGGATCGGCAGCGCATGCGTGGCATCGCAAATCAGCAGCACGCGGCTGGTCAGTTTGGCCACGGCAACAACCTGGCCCACAACGCCTTTATCACTGATAACAGGCTGACCTTCATACACCCCGTTCACGCTCCCTTTGTCGATCACAACCTGATCGCTGTAGGGGTCATTCACGGTGGAGATCACCTGAGTGACCATTTTCTGCTCATCCTGACGCAGCGGCGAGCCGAGCAGTTCACGCAGACGCGCGTTCTCCTGCTTGTATTGCCCCAGCATCAGCAGTTCGCTGTTTTTCAGCAGCAATTCCTGACGTAATGCCCGGTTTTCGAGTTCGAGTTGGTCGCGCGAAGACAGCGTTTGAGAAACGGAGTCGAGCAGTTCACGGGGACCATTTGAAACAAAGTAGAAAGGACTGACGGCGGTATCCATGTACGTTCTGATCTGGCTGAACGTACCGAGGCGGCTATCGGCAATAATGACCCCAAGCGCAACCAGAACCGCCAGAATAAGGCGAAACTGTAGCGATGGGCCACGGCTAAAAATTGGCTTCATAGGCTATGCGTATTCTCGCGTCAGAGAGAAAGGGTAGCAAATTGCTACCCTCTCAAACTCGACTACTCTTCGCTGAACAAATCGCCGCCGTGCATGTCGATCATTTCCAGCGCCTTGCCACCACCACGGGCGACGCAAGTCAGTGGATCTTCTGCAACTACGACAGGAATACCTGTCTCTTCCATTAACAGGCGGTCGAGGTTACGCAGCAGCGCACCACCACCGGTCAGAACCATACCGCGCTCGGAGATATCGGACGCCAGCTCTGGTGGGCACTGTTCCAGCGCAACCATTACCGCGCTCACGATGCCCGTCAGTGGTTCCTGCAGAGCTTCCAGAATTTCGTTGGAGTTCAGGGTGAAACCGCGTGGAACACCTTCAGCCAGGTTACGGCCACGCACTTCGATCTCACGCACTTCATCGCCCGGATACGCAGAGCCGATTTCGTGTTTGATACGCTCTGCGGTGGCTTCACCGATCAGAGAGCCGTAGTTACGGCGAACATAATTAATGATGGCTTCATCGAAGCGGTCACCACCGATACGTACGGAAGAGGAGTACACCACGCCGTTCAGAGAGATAACGGCCACTTCAGTGGTACCACCACCGATATCCACCACCATAGAACCGGTAGCTTCGGAAACAGGCAGGCCCGCACCGATGGCCGCAGCCATTGGCTCTTCAATCAGGAATACTTCACGTGCACCTGCACCCTGGGCAGATTCACGGATTGCGCGACGCTCTACCTGGGTTGCGCCAACCGGCACACACACCAGAACACGCGGGCTTGGACGCATGAAGCTGTTGCTGTGAACCTGCTTGATGAAGTGCTGAAGCATTTTTTCAGTCACGAAGAAGTCGGCGATAACGCCGTCTTTCATTGGGCGAATGGCGGCGATGTTGCCAGGGGTACGACCCAGCATCTGCTTCGCGTCATGACCCACTGCAGCCACGCTTTTCGGCGAGCCTGCACGATCCTGACGAATGGCCACAACGGAAGGCTCATTCAATACGATGCCTTGTCCTTTTACATAAATAAGGGTATTCGCGGTACCCAGGTCAATGGACAGGTCATTGGAAAACATGCCACGAAATTTTTTCAACATACTAAGGGATAATCCTGAAAGCTGGGGCGGAAAACAAAATCCGCTTACTTTACCAACCACACGCAGCAGCGACAAGGCGCAAAAATCATCTGCAACGGTGAAAATTTGTGCAGTACGTTTCCTGATGTTACAAAATCATCCCCTGACTCCCTCAGGGCTGAGTAAACAGTAGCGTTCCCCACTGACGTTTGTAACCCGTTACAGGTCGTTCACTGGCTTTTTGCTCGACATACTCAAAGCTACAGGCGCGATATTCTACGTGAAAACAGCGTAAACGGCAGGTCAAACAGAGTATCTTTGCAAATATTTTTTCACGTTGGTGTCAAGCGGTTGAGAGGCAGCAAAAAAATCCCCCTGACCGCCCATCACGCCGCGCGCTGTTAACATCTGCCATTCGCTTCTGGAGCGCACGCCCGTGGCAAATACTTGTGTTCGCGTACCCTTGCACGCTTCTACCAGACTCTGTACCAGCAGCTGGTTTTCCGTACGCTTCTCAATATTCCTTACCAGCCCCGGATGTAGCTTTAATAACTCTACATCCAGCTCCTTGATCCAGTTGGTGCTGACCAGCGTTAAACCTGCCTGCGTCACAGCGATACGTGCACCGAGCGCATTGATCAAACGTACCACCGGACGTAACCGGCTGATGTGTTGACCTACATCGGCCTCAGCAAGTTCAAAAATAATGTGTTTACGCTGCGATTTTTCGCATTGCATTAACGTATCACGTAGCCAGCGCTGAAAACGTGGGCGTATTAACGACTCCACGGTGACCTGCAACGCCAGGTTTTCTTCAGGCCAGAAGGATAAAAACGGAATCAGCCGGGTAATTTGCTGGCGGTCATACTCTTCGGACAGGCCAAATTGCAGCACCATCGGCAGATATTCCGCAGAGATGACCTCTTCGGTGCCGTCAAAAATACGACACATCAGTTCACGGTGATGAACGTTGCCGTTTTTCATGACTGCGGGTTTTTGATAAATACGTGGACCGCCGCGGCTGAGCATTTGCTCAATCAGCGTTCGCCAGCGCACGTTGCCGCGCCCTTTTTCCGGCAGCGAGTCATCGTAAACCGCCCATCCGTTGGCCCCCTGCAACACGGCGTTGCGGGTAGCGGCTTCCGCATGTTCCATCACCTGCTCGGTGGATTGTCCGCCACGCCAGGCGCATATCCCCATGTGGACCATATCGTCCCTGTCGAGCATTTTGCTCTGCGGCAGCGCATCTACCGCCTTCAGCAGCTGGCTGGCGATGCTTTCGGATTCCTTCAGCGTACGATGAGGCAACAGCACGGCAAAGTCGCTGCGGTGATAGCGGGCCAGCAGCGCGCCCGGGTAGCGCATAATAAAGGTGGAGAGCAGGTTGATCAGCGTAAAGAGGTTTTCTTCCGCGGCCCGCTGTCCCCAGGTGTCGCGCAGGAGATCGAAATCGGGCAGGCGAATCATCATCACCACCCCGTGAGTCCCCACTTTCTCTGAATCGTCGAGCAGCGTGGCGAGCTGATTATCAAAGAAAAGACGGTTGTTAAGGCCGGTTTTATTATCCTGCGCCGCATAAGAGCGGATCAGCGTATCCATACGGCTGCGCTGGTCGCTGGCAAACTGGATTTCGGAGAGCAGGGTATCGAGTGCGCTGCTGGCGCGTGACGGCCACTCGTGAACGGAGCCACGCACCTGCGGGCCGCGCTCACCGTTCAGGATCCGCACGGAGCGCATCTCCAGCAGCTCCTGACCGGAAAGCTGGCGGCGCAGCCAGCGGACCGCGAGAAAGATCAGCAGGACGATAAACGCAACGGCGACGGTGAGCGGCGCGGTGGTCATCATGGAACGAAAATAGCTGGCCATCGGATCGAGGTAGACCATGCGTATGGTCATCCCCGGATTTTTGAGGGAATGCACCGTCACTTCCCGATACTGGCTTACCACGCCCGCGGGGCGATAGCTTCCCGGCCGTTCATGGCTTAAAACACGATGCTTTCCCTGCAGAATGTCGATCTGAACGATATCAACAGGTACCATCAACTCATCGAGCTCACGGGAGAGCGCTGGTAGCGGCGTCGTCAGCAGACGCGTATCAATCACCGAGGCAACAGACTGTACCCGGTTAACCAGCTTGTCCTGAATGGCAGTGTAAAAACTCAGGGAACAGCCCAGAAGCGTGACAAAAATGGTAAGCCCCGTCAGCAAGGTGATAAAAGCTGAGAACTTCGTCGTTAATCGCATCCTTGAGATTACTCCGTGGGTTGATGGGGTAGCGAGTGAGCGCTAACTTGCATTTCAAATGCGGCATACTACCAAATCGGGTGTATCTGGCAATTTATTGCGTTAAATCGGCACTGCGTTTCCCTGAGCGAGTATAGTCTTCAGAAATTATTTTCCAATCATATGAGTCGAGAGGACCCCGTATGCAGGCTTTGATCTTAGAACAGCAGGACGGCAAAACGCTTGCCTCAGTGCAGCCGGTAGAAGAGAACCGCCTGCCGGAAGGCGAAGTAACCGTCGACATCGACTGGTCCAGTTTAAATTATAAAGATGCGCTGGCTATTACCGGTAAGGGTAAAATCATCCGAAATTTCCCTATGGTGCCTGGTATTGATTTCGCGGGCCGGGTTCATACCAGCGAGGATCCGCGCTTCCATCCAGGCCAGCATGTACTGCTCACCGGCTGGGGCGTGGGTGAAAATCACTGGGGCGGGCTGGCAACGCAGGCGCGCGTGAAGGGCGACTGGCTGGTGCCTGTGCCGAAAGGCATGGATGGCCGCAAGGCAATGATTGTCGGCACGGCAGGCTTTACCGCCATGCTGTGCGTGATGGCGCTGGAAGATGCGGGTATCCGCCCTGAGTCAGGGGAAATTGTCGTCACCGGTGCCAGCGGCGGCGTGGGCAGCACGGCAGTCACGCTGCTGCACAAGCTGGGCTATCAGGTCGCTGCGGTTTCCGGCCGAGAAAGTACCCATGACTATCTGCGCCAGCTCGGTGCAAACCGCATTCTCAGCCGTGACGAATTCGCTGAAACCCGTCCGCTGGAAAAACAGGTTTGGGCAGGGGCGGTGGATACCGTCGGTGATAAGGTGCTGGCAAAAGTCCTGGCGCAGATGAACTACGGCGGATGCGTGGCAGCCTGCGGTCTGGCGGGCGGATTTGCCCTGCCAACCACCGTGATGCCATTTATTCTGCGTAACGTACGCCTGCAGGGTGTGGATTCCGTAATGACCCCGCCGGCCCGTCGTCATGAAGCATGGGAACGGCTGGTGCGCGATCTGCCGGAATCTTTCTTTACCCAGAGCGCAACGGAGATAACCCTCAGCCAGGCGCCGGAATACGCCAGTAAGATCATGGACAACCAGTTCCACGGTCGTGCGCTGGTGAAAATCGCCTAATCTTCAAATTTTCGTGACATATTCGCGCGAATCCCTCTCCTCCGTCATGCTTAGAAAAACGCATGACGGAGGATGCCATGAAAAACCGAAAACTGACGGAAGCCGACGTAACGTCTGAGTCTGTCTTTATGTTACAGCGCCGCCAGATCCTGAAAATGCTTGGCATCAGCGCCACTGCCCTGACGCTCTCTCCGGCGGCACACGCCGACCTGCTCGACTGGTTTAAAGGCAACGATCGGCCAAAGGCTCCATCCGGCGCCCCGCTCACCTTTACGAAACCGGCCGAATGGCAAAACAAGCTGACGCTTACGCCGGAAGATAAAGTTACCGGCTACAACAACTTCTACGAATTTGGTCTCGATAAGGCCGATCCTGCCGCCAACGCGGGGAGCCTCAAAACCGATCCGTGGACGCTGAAAATTGATGGTGAAGTGGCGAAGCCCCTGACGCTGGACCACCACGATCTCACTACCCGCTTCCCGCTCGAAGAGCGTATCTATCGCATGCGCTGCGTGGAAGCCTGGTCGATGGTGGTGCCCTGGGTCGGCTTCCCGCTTCATAAGCTGCTGGCGATGGTTGAACCCACCAGCAATGCAAAATATGTCGCTTTCCAGACGCGCTATGCGCCTGACGAGATGCCCGGGCAGAAAGATCGGTTTATCGGCGGTGGGCTTGAGTATCCGTATGTGGAAGGGTTACGTCTCGACGAAGCTATGCACCCCCTTACCCTGCTGACCGTTGGCGTTTATGGCAAAGCGCTTCCGCCGCAGAACGGTGCCCCCATCCGTTTAACCGTACCGTGGAAATATGGCTTCAAAGGGATTAAATCTATCGTCAGCATTAAGCTTACCCGCGAACGTCCGCCAACCACCTGGAATCTGGCGGCCCCGGACGAATACGGCTTCTTCGCCAACGTGAACCCGCACGTGGATCATCCGCGCTGGTCGCAGGCAACCGAGCGGTTTATTGGTTCCGGCGGTGCGCTGGACGTAAAGCGCCAGCCGACGCTGCTGTTTAACGGCTATGCGGATGAAGTGGCTTCGCTTTACCGTGGTCTCAACTTACGGGAGAACTTCTGAGTGCGTTTAACGGCAAAACAGATTACCTGGCTGAAAGTGCTGCTGCACCTGGCCGGGCTGCTTCCTTTTATATGGCTGTTCTGGGCCGCCAGCCAGGGGCTCTTTAGCGCAGACCCGGCAAAGGATATCCAGCATTTTACCGGTCGGATGGCTCTGAAATTTTTGCTGGCCACCTTGCTCGTCTCGCCGCTGGCGCGCTACGCTAAACAGCCCTTATTGATACGCACCCGTCGGCTGTTAGGGCTATGGTGTTTTGCCTGGGCGACGCTGCACCTCACCAGCTACGCCCTGCTGGAACTGGGAATTAACAATCTGGCACTGCTTGGCCGCGAACTCGTGACACGTCCTTATCTGACGCTGGGTATCGTGAGCTGGGTGGTTTTACTGGCGTTAGCGCTGACATCCACGCAATATGCGCAGCGAAAACTGGGCAGGCGCTGGCAGCTTCTGCATAACTTCGTCTATCTTGTCGCGATCCTCGCTCCCATTCATTACCTGTGGTCGGTGAAGATCCTCTCGCCACAGCCGATCCTTTATGCACTGGCGGCCGCGGCGCTTTTGGCATGGCGTTACAAGAAGTTCCGCCAGTGGTTGCGATAGTTCGCGAAACTGTGCGTTTTCCCGCAGATTACCCGTCAACCGCAAATCTTTTTCGGATAGCGGTTGATAATCTTCCCTGATAAGACCAGTATTTAGCTGCTAAATGCTACGAAATCGTTATAATGTGCGACCTTGGTTCGCCTGACAGCGGTTTTAAGCCTCTGAAAAGGTGACATTAGCGTTTCGAAGGTATATTTTGTTTTTTACCCGAAAATCGCAGGAGATAGCGGCATTATGACTGATAAGTTCCATATCTTAGTTTTGAACGGACCGAACCTGAACATGCTCGGCACCCGTGAGCCAGAGAAGTACGGCACGCTAACATTGAGTGAAATTGTTAACCGTCTGGGAACGGAAGCAGCGTCACTGAATGTGGATTTGGATCATTTTCAGTCGAATGCGGAGTACGCACTCATCGACCGTATTCATCAGGCTAAAGACAATGTGGACTATATCCTGATCAATCCGGCCGCGTTTACGCACACCAGTGTTGCTATCCGCGACGCACTGCTTGCGGTGAGTATCCCGTTTATCGAGATCCACCTGAGTAATGTGCACGCCCGAGAGCCGTTCCGTCACCATTCGTATCTGTCAGATATCGCTGCTGGCGTTATCTGTGGACTGGGCGCAGACGGCTATTCATACGCTTTACAGACAGCGGTAAAACGCTTGTCACAATCACACTAAACAAGAGTACGGAACCCACTCATGGATATTCGTAAGATTAAAAAACTGATCGAGCTGGTTGAAGAATCAGGCATCTCCGAACTGGAAATTTCTGAAGGCGAAGAGTCTGTACGAATCAGCCGTGCAGCCCCAGCCGCTAGCTTCCCGGTAATGCAGCAGGCTTATGCTGCGCCAGTGCAGCAGCCTGCGCTCTCCGCAGCCGTTGCGCCAGCAGCTGAAGCCGCACCTGCCGCTGCAGCAGAAATCAGTGGTCACATCGTACGTTCCCCAATGGTTGGTACTTTCTACCGCACCCCGAGCCCGGATGCGAAAGCGTTCATCGAAGTGGGTCAGAAAGTCAACGTAGGCGATACCCTGTGCATCGTTGAAGCGATGAAAATGATGAACCAGATCGAAGCAGACAAATCAGGTACTGTGAAAGCGATTCTGGTCGAAAGTGGTCAGCCGGTTGAATTTGACGAGCCGCTGGTCGTCATCGAGTAACGAGGCGTACATGCTGGATAAAATTGTTATCGCCAACCGCGGCGAGATCGCACTGCGTATTCTTCGTGCCTGTAAAGAACTGGGCATCAAGACCGTCGCTGTGCACTCAAGCGCGGATCGCGATTTAAAACACGTATTGCTGGCGGATGAGACGGTCTGTATTGGCCCGGCTCCGTCCGTAAAAAGCTATCTGAACATCCCGGCTATCATCAGCGCCGCTGAAATCACCGGCGCGGTGGCAATTCATCCGGGTTACGGCTTCCTCTCTGAGAACGCCAACTTTGCTGAGCAGGTTGAACGCTCTGGCTTCATCTTCATCGGCCCGAAAGCCGACACCATCCGCCTGATGGGCGACAAAGTGTCTGCAATCACCGCGATGAAAAAAGCCGGTGTTCCAACCGTACCAGGCTCTGACGGCCCTCTGACCGACGACATGGATGCTAACCGTGCTCATGCTAAACGCATTGGCTATCCGGTTATCATCAAGGCGTCCGGCGGCGGCGGCGGTCGCGGTATGCGCGTTGTGCGTAGCGATGCTGAACTGGCGCAGTCCATCTCCATGACCAAAGCAGAAGCGAAAGCCGCTTTCAGCAATGACATGGTATACATGGAAAAATACCTGGAAAACCCACGCCACATCGAAATTCAGGTGCTGGCTGACGGTCAGGGTAACGCGATCTATCTGGCAGAACGTGACTGCTCCATGCAGCGTCGTCACCAGAAAGTGGTCGAAGAAGCGCCAGCACCGGGCATTACTCCGGAACTGCGTCGCTACATCGGCGAGCGTTGCGCCAAAGCGTGTGTCGATATCGGCTATCGCGGGGCAGGTACCTTTGAGTTCCTGTTCGAAAACGGCGAGTTCTATTTCATCGAAATGAACACCCGTATTCAGGTTGAACACCCGGTTACCGAAATGATCACCGGCGTTGACCTGATCAAAGAACAGCTGCGTATCGCTGCGGGCCAGCCGTTGTCTATCAAGCAGGAAGAAGTAGTGGTGAAAGGCCATGCGGTAGAGTGCCGTATTAACGCCGAAGACCCGAACACCTTCCTGCCAAGCCCGGGTAAAATCACGCGTTTCCACGCGCCGGGTGGCTTTGGTGTGCGCTGGGAGTCTCATATCTACGCCGGTTACACCGTACCGCCGTACTATGACTCAATGATCGGCAAGCTTATCTGCTACGGCGAAAACCGTGACGTGGCGATTGCCCGCATGAAAAACGCCCTGCAGGAACTGATCATCGACGGTATCAAAACCAACGTTGATCTGCAGATGCGTATCATGAGCGACGAGCACTTCCAGAATGGTGGAACTAATATCCACTATCTGGAGAAAAAACTCGGTCTGAACGAGAAGTAAGAGACCTGTGTTGCTAAAAGGCCGGATTATCCGGCCTTTTTTATTTCTGGGGCCTGGAAAGCCTCATCATGTACAATCCCCGCTTTCTTCATCCACAAGGGACAAAAAATGGACAAACGTTTTGTTCAGGCCCATAAAGAAGCGCGCTGGGCGCTGTGGCTGACCCTTCTCTATCTCGCAGCATGGTTAGTAACTGCTTACTTACCTGACTCCGCTATTGGCATCACCGGCCTGCCGCACTGGTTCGAAATGGCGTGTCTGCTGGTACCGCTGGTCTTCATCCTGCTGTGCTGGGCAATGGTGAAATTCATCTATCGCGATATTCCGCTGGAGGACGATGATGCAGCTTGAAGTCATTCTGCCGCTTATCGCTTACCTGTTAGTGGTGTTTGGTTTATCCGTTTACGCCATGCGTAAAAGAACGACGGGCACCTTCCTGAACGAGTATTTTCTTGGCAGCCGCTCGATGGGCGGCGTCGTGCTGGCCATGACGCTGACCGCGACCTACATTAGCGCCAGTTCGTTTATCGGCGGGCCAGGTGCAGCCTATAAATACGGGTTAGGCTGGGTGCTGCTGGCGATGATCCAGCTTCCTGCCGTCTGGCTCTCGCTGGGGATACTGGGTAAAAAATTTGCCATTCTGGCACGCCGTTACAATGCCGTGACGCTCAACGATATGCTGTTTGCCCGCTATCAGAGCCGTTTACTGGTGTGGCTGGCCAGCTTAAGCCTGCTGGTGGCCTTTATTGGCGCAATGACGGTGCAGTTTATCGGCGGGGCACGCCTGCTGGAAACGGCGGCGGGAATTCCCTACGAGACAGGCCTCGTCATCTTTGGGGTGAGTATCGCACTCTACACCGCGTTTGGCGGATTCCGCGCCAGCGTGCTGAACGATACGATGCAGGGATTGGTGATGCTTGTTGGCACCCTTGTTCTGCTGGTCGGCATTGTGCATGCTGCTGGTGGCCTGAGCCATGCGGTTGAAACGCTCGAGGCGATCGATCCAAAACTGGTTTCGCCACAGGGCGCGGATGACATCCTTTCGCCAACCTTTATGACCTCGTTCTGGGTGTTGGTATGCTTTGGGGTGATTGGCCTGCCGCATACCGCCGTGCGCTGTATCTCTTACAAAGACAGCAAAGCCGTGCACAGAGGTATCATTATCGGCACTATCGTTGTCGCAATCCTGATGTTTGGTATGCACCTGGCAGGCGCGTTAGGTCGGGCAGTTATTCCTGACCTTACCGTACCCGATCTGGTTATCCCAACCCTGATGGTTAAAGTACTGCCGCCATTTGCCGCCGGGATCTTCCTCGCCGCACCGATGGCCGCCATTATGTCGACCATCAACGCTCAGCTGCTGCAAAGTTCCGCTACGATCATTAAAGATCTCTATCTGAACCTGCGTCCTGACCAGGCAGAGAATGAACGGCGCCTGAAGCGCATGTCGGCCGTTATTACTCTGGCGTTAGGGGCATTGCTGCTGTTAGCCGCGTGGCGCCCGCCGGAGATGATCATCTGGCTGAACCTGCTGGCATTTGGTGGGCTTGAAGCGGTATTCCTGTGGCCTCTGGTGTTAGGGCTCTACTGGGAGCGCGCGAATGCCGCCGGTGCGCTGAGCGCGATGATTGTCGGCGGCGTGCTTTACGCCGTCCTCGCAACGTTTAAGATTCAGTACCTGGGCTTCCATCCAATTGTGCCTTCGTTACTGCTAAGTTTACTGGCGTTTGTGGTGGGGAACCGTTTCGGTCAGCCCGTCCCACAACCCGCTATGATTTCTACTGATAAATAAAGAGTTTTGCCATGCCGTGGATCCAACTAAAACTGAACACAACCGGCGCGAACGCCGAAGAGCTGAGCGATGCGCTGATGGAGGCCGGGTCGGTCTCTATCACCTTCCAGGACACGCATGACACGCCGGTCTTTGAGCCGCTGCCGGGCGAAACCCGCCTGTGGGGTGATACCGACGTTATTGGCCTGTTTGATGCCGAAACCGATATGAAAGAGGTTGTCGCGATTCTGGAGAATCATCCTCTGCTGGGCGCGGGTTTCGTGCATAAAATCGAACAGCTGGAAGACAAAGACTGGGAACGCGAGTGGATGGATAACTTCCACCCGATGCAGTTCGGCAAACGTCTGTGGATCTGCCCAAGCTGGCGCGACGTCCCGGACGAGAATGCGGTCAACGTGATGCTCGACCCGGGTCTGGCGTTTGGTACCGGCACTCACCCCACCACGTCCCTGTGCCTGCAGTGGCTGGATGGTCTCGATCTGGACGGTAAGACCGTGATCGACTTCGGCTGTGGATCCGGGATCCTCGCGATTGCAGCCCTGAAGCTGGGCGCGGCAAAAGCCATCGGGATCGATATCGATCCGCAGGCGATTCAGGCCAGCCGCGATAATGCCGAGCGTAACGGCGTCTCCGATCGTCTGGAGCTGTATCTGCCGGATGGTCAGCCAGAAGCCATGAAAGCCGATGTGGTGGTCGCAAACATTCTGGCGGGCCCGCTGCGTGAACTGGCTCCGTTAATCAGCGTGCTGCCCGTTGAAGGCGGTCTGCTGGGGCTTTCCGGTATCCTGGCGAGCCAGGCCGACAGCGTGTGTGAAGCCTACGCCGATCTCTTTGCCCTCGATCCGGTAGTGGAAAAAGAAGAGTGGTGCCGCATCACCGGTCGTAAAAAATAAGAATCTGGCGTGGTCATCTGACCACGCCTCTCCCCCTCTGATAATCCTCTCTCCCCCGTTCATACTTCGGTAAAATAACCCTACAAATCATGTTGATTTGTATTACAAAAAATTCACCGGAAGAATATGATGACACAGGTTACAGGCAAGGCAGCGCTGCTGGCGCTGAGCATGATCTCGGCTTCAGCATTCGCATCACACTGGAGCTATGAAGGGGAAGGTTCACCGCAACACTGGGGCGAGCTGGACGAGGCATATAAGACCTGTCAAAGCGGAATGAACCAGTCCCCTATTAATATTGATTCGACCGCTATCGCCCATCTCTCCCCGCTACAAACCCACTACGTTGATGGCCCTGTTACGCTGACGAACAATGGCCATACCATTCAGGCAGGTGAACAGGCGAACACCCGCGATACTCTTACTCTCGATAAGCAGACCTGGACGTTACAGCAGTTCCATTTCCACGCGCCGAGCGAAAACACCGTACATGGCAAGAGATACGCGATGGAAATGCATCTGGTTCATAAAAATGCCAGTGGGGAACTGACGGTGGTGGCGGTCATGTTTGATAAAGGAACCGCAAACCCGGAGCTAGAAAAACTGTGGCGCGTTATGCCTCAGCAGGCCGAGCAGAGCGTCTCCATCAAACAGGATCTCAACCTGAACAAACTGCTGCCAAAAAATAAAACGTACTGGCGCTTTAGCGGTTCACTGACCACTCCACCGTGTTCAGAAGGCGTTACCTGGATTGTACTTAAACAGCCCCTGACGGTTTCTGCAGAACAGCTGGCCAGATTCACCCAGACAATGCATCACGATAATAACCGTCCGGTACAGTCGCTGCATGGGCGCGTCGTGGTCGAATAACACGCATTTTTCGCATGACGATCATGTTCTAAAATGCGACGCAGATCGCAAAGAAGAAGGGAAATCTGCTGCTAAAAACAGCAGATTATCCCGCTTCAGCGACGCATTTATTCAGAAATGATGAGAAGTTACGGGAAATTGTAAGCGCCCATAAAATAACCATTATCATATAACTTAATGATTTAAATAATGAATAATTTTTAACGGGAAGATTGGGTGGCGATTCCTTGATCTACAACAGTGGATTGTTCAAAGTTTGGCCTTTCATCTCGTGCAAAAAATGCGTAATATACGCCGCCTTGCAGTCACAGTATGGTCATTTCTTAACTCATGCGCATCGGACACCACCAGCTTAGAAATCGCCTGATCGCAGCCCCAATGGCAGGTATTACAGACCGGCCGTTCAGGACGCTGTGCTATGAGATGGGAGCCGGTTTAACCGTATCCGAGATGATGTCGTCTAACCCGCAGGTTTGGGAAAGCGATAAATCCCGCCTTCGGATGGTGCACGTTGATGAACCAGGTATTCGCACCGTGCAAATTGCCGGAAGCGTGCCTGAAGAGATGGCAGATGCCGCGCGGATTAACGTGGAAAGTGGTGCCCAGATTATTGATATCAATATGGGGTGCCCGGCCAAAAAGGTGAATCGCAAGCTTGCAGGTTCAGCCCTTCTGCAATACCCCGACCAGGTGAAAGCTATCCTGACGGCGGTTGTCAGCGCGGTGGACGTTCCTGTTACGTTGAAGATTCGCACGGGTTGGTCGCCGGAACACCGTAACTGTGTAGAGATTGCCCAACTGGCCGAAGACTGTGGCATTCAGGCCCTGACCATCCATGGACGCACTCGCGCCTGTTTGTTCAACGGTGAAGCTGAATACGACAGCATTCGGGCAGTTAAGCAGAAAGTTTCCATTCCGATTATCGCGAATGGCGACATAACTGACCCGCTTAAAGCCAGGGCTGTACTCGACTATACGGGAGCTGATGCTCTGATGATAGGACGTGCAGCTCAGGGAAGACCCTGGATCTTCCGGGAAATCCAGCATTATCTGGACACTGGGGAGCTGCTTGCCCCGCTGCCTCTGGCAGAGGTTAAGCGCTTGCTTTGTTCGCATGTTCGGGAACTGCATGACCACTACGGTCAGGCAAAAGGGTACCGAATTGCGCGTAAACACGTCTCCTGGTATCTCCAGGAGCACGCTCCAGATGACCAGTTTCGGCGCACATTCAACGCCATAGAGGATGCCAGCGTACAGCTGGAGGCGTTGGAGGCATACTTCGAAAATCTTGCGTAATGAAATAAAGAGCTGACAGAACTATGTTCGAACAACGCGTAAATTCTGACGTACTGACCGTTTCTACCGTTAACTCTCAGGACCAGGTAACTCAAAAGCCCCTGCGTGACTCGGTTAAACAGGCACTGAAGAACTATTTTGCTCAACTGAATGGTCAGGATGTTAATGATCTGTATGAGCTGGTATTGGCTGAAGTTGAACAGCCACTGTTGGACATGGTGATGCAATACACCCGCGGTAACCAAACCCGCGCTGCGCTGATGATGGGTATCAACCGTGGTACTCTGCGTAAGAAACTGAAAAAATACGGCATGAACTGATACTAATCAGTTAAATGCTTGTTTAAAAAGGCGCTCTTCGGCATGGGGAAGCGCCTTTTTTATTACCTGCGCTTCTCCGTCAACGCATTGTAAACCTTCGCCTCTCCCGCTTTTCAACCACGGTTTTTCGTGTATATTTCCCCCACCTTACTGGCGATCTTCTCGCGGAATGACACAATGATTCGTAAATACTGGTGGCTGGTTGTCTTTGCAATCTCCGTTCTCATTTTCGATACACTCCTGATGCAGTGGATTGAACTGATGAGCACCGAAACCGATAAGTGTCGCAATATGAACTCCGTTAATCCGCTGAAACTCGTGAACTGCTCAGAGCTCGACTAACCGCCCGATTGCGCAAACCACCCCGTTATTACCCACTAAAAACGGGGATTTAAATCCCTTTGAGCCATTACCTGACGGTGATAATGTCTCGCCCTTCTCAACCGCTCTAGCGTAACCCCACACTCGAGTAGAACCGTCCATGCTGGTCAGCCAATACAACCCTATCCTTGTCGTCCTCTCCTTTGTTGTTGCCATTCTTGCTGCGTATACCGCGTTGAACATGGCTGCACGCGTCGCCGGGAGTGAAGGTGTCGCTGCCCGCGTCTGGCTGGCTGGCGGCGGTATTGCTATGGGCATCGGCGTATGGGCCATGCATTTTATCGGCATGCTGGCGATGGACCTCTCCATGAGCATGAGCTACAACGCCACCCTGACGGTGTTATCCATGGTCATCGCCGTGGGTTCGTCGCTGTTTGCGCTATGGCTCGTGAGCTGCGAGCAACTACGCCTGCGCCGACTGCTGCCCGGCGCGCTGGTGATGGGGAGCGGTATTGTTGCTATGCATTACACCGGCATGGCGGCGCTGGAAGTGATGCCAGGGATTATCTGGGACAAGATGTGGGTGGCCATTTCGGTCGTGATTGCGCTTGCCGCTTCGCTCGCGGCATTATGGCTGACCTTCCGCCTGCGTCGCGAAGCCGCTCAGGTCGTGCTGATGCGCATGGGTGCCGCCATCACGATGGGAATTGCCATTGCCGGCATGCACTATGCCGGGATGAAAGCGGCGCAGTTTCCGATGTCCACAATGGTTCACCATGAGGGTATCAACGGGAGCTGGCTGGCGGTGCTCGTCAGCGTCGTCGCGCTCTCTATTCTTGGGATCACCCTGCTGGTGTCGATGCTGGATGCCCGCCTTCAGGCTCGTACCGCCCTTCTGGCCTCGTCGCTGGCAGAAGCTAACCGGGAACTCGCTCAACTGGCGCTACACGATACCCTGACGCGCCTGCCCAACCGTATCCTGCTGGAAGACAGACTCGATCAGGCCATCAGCAAAGCCGATCGTGAAGGGAACCACTTTGCCCTGATGTTCATGGATCTTGACGGCTTTAAAGCCATCAATGATGCCTACGGCCATGATGTCGGTGACAGGCTGCTGGTCGCCGTTACGCAGCGTCTGCTGCTTCTCCTGAAAGGCCAGTTCACCCTTGCACGTATCGGCGGTGATGAATTTGTTCTGCTGGCAGAGGGAGAAGGTCCGGACGACGCGGCATCGCTGGCAAATTCGCTGGTGCGCGCGATCGATAGCCCGTTCAATCTCAGCCCCTATGAACTGGTAGTGACCCTCAGCATTGGTATCGCGCTCTACCCTCACGACGGCAAAACCGAGCGTGAGCTGATGTTTAACGCCGACGCGGCGATGTATCACACGAAGCATATGGGCCGTAACGGTTACCACTTTTTCCAGCCCTCCATGAACACCCTGGCGCAGACCCATCTCCAGTTAATGAACGATCTGTGGATGGCAATCGATCGCAATGAGCTGCGCCTGCTGTATCAGCCAAAATTTCACGCCCCGGCGGGCCCGGTCCTCGGATTCGAGGCGTTATTGCGCTGGCAGCATCCTAAGCAGGGGCTACTGACGCCGGACCTTTTTCTGCCGCTGGCGGAAAAAACGGGGCTGATCGTCCCCATTGGCAACTGGGTGATTAATGAAGCCTGCCGCCAGCTGCGGGAATGGCATCTCCAGGGGCATCAAAGCTGGTCAATGGCGGTAAACCTGTCGACACTGCAGTTTGAACAACCTTCACTGGTTAAAACGGTTCTCGACTGCCTGGCACTTCACCAGGTGCCACCGGAAATGTTGATCCTCGAAGTGACGGAAACCACGGCGATGAGCAACCCGGATGAGAGCGTACGCGTGCTGACAGAGCTGACGGATGCGGGCGTGAAGGCCTCCATTGATGATTTTGGCACCGGATATTCGAGCCTGCTGTACCTCAAGCGCTTACCGGCCTGCGAATTGAAAATCGACAGGGCGTTTGTGAAAGAGCTCAGCGGCGAGAGCGAGGATGCCACTATTGTCTCAGCAATTGTGGCCCTCGCTAAAACACTTAACCTGAAAGTCGTGGCTGAAGGTGTGGAAACCGAAGCGCAGCAAGCCTTTTTAACCGAGCTTGGCTGTAACACCCTTCAGGGTTATCTGTTAGGTAAACCCGTCAGCGCGCAGGCCATAGAGGCGCTTTGTGCCCGAGGGGAAATGTTACCTGGCGCTGAGCAGTAAGCACCCTCATCTGGCGACACGCGAATAACCGGGAGTGTTGCCAGTATGCTATCGACCAGAGCGGGAGCCTGCTGATAAAGATTAAAACTGTCGTTATTCATTAACCAGTTTTTGATTATTCCGCTAAAAAAACCGTGGAATACAATCAAGGTGAGATCAACATTCACCTGTGGCGAAATGATGTTTCGCGAAATACAGGTCTCCAGCGTGGCGCGTAGCGTGTCATCGTTGAATCCGATACGCTTTCTGATTTCGCGTTCAGATATCATATCACTGCTAAATTCACACTTATGATACAGAATTTGTAAAAGCGCACATTGCCGGGGTTCATGAGCAATATATTGCAGCGCGGTAATAAATTGCTCACGAAGTTTTAACAATGGATCGTCACTATCGGAAAGGGAAAGCCTGTCGTTAATAATGTCGCGAAGCGGTAATTGCTGTTCCCAGATGGCATTAAATATTTCAGACTTACTGGTGAAGTGCCAGTAGATCGCACCGCGCGTCACCTTAGCGGCATCAGCGATATCCGTCAGCGTCGTGCTGGCTACGCCACGCGTGGCAAACTGTCCGATAGCCGCCTCAATCAGCTGCTGCCGGGTTTGTTGAGCCTCTTCTTTCTTTTTACGCGCCATAGGCAACTACTCGTTACTCACAAGGTTTAAAAGTAATATTGCGTTCATGCAAATGTAAGTATTCACTAAAATCCGTTTTAATTTTGCACAAAAAAAGTCACCCCTCTTAATTTATAATCAATATAAATATATCGCTCCAATTAAATTGGCGGAGTGAATAATTAAAAACATTAAACTCATTTACCTGATTAACATGCCTGAACTATATCCAAGAATGAAGCTGGTCTGATTCTGATTTTCTTCTACAAGCATGGTCATTCGCACTTATAAATTAAAAAACATTAAATACCCTCATTATTATACGCAGCTACATTTTATTTTTATCCCTCTGCCCCTGCTACCGATTCGCAGCATATATCGGTTAATGGGTATTTAAAGGAACAGTAATGACGAATCATTTCAGACGCTTGCCCTTATCCGGTTTCATTGTCTGCACGGTACTGCTCACTGGATGCGATGGTCAGGAAAATCAACAACAGCATCTGCAGGCGCCTCAGGTCAGCGTGCATATTGTGAAAAGCGCGCCTCTGGCTGTCACCACTGATCTCCCGGGCAGAACAGATGCATTTCGCGTTGCGGAGGTTCGTCCTCAGGTCAGCGGCATTATTCTTCGCCGCAACTTCGCGGAGGGCAGCGATGTAAAAGCGGGCGAGTCACTCTACCAGATCGATCCTGCGACCTATCAGGCGGCCTATGACAGTGCGAAAGGCGAACTGGCGAAGGCTCAGGCGGCAGCCAATATTGCACACCTGACGGTGAAACGTTATCTCCCGCTGGTAGGCACCCGGTATGTCAGTAAGCAGGAGTATGACCAGGCCGTGGCGACGGCTCAGCAGGCAGATGCCAGCGTGGTTGCCGCAAAAGCGGGCGTTGAAAGCGCACGTATCAACCTTGCCTACACCAAAGTGACCTCTCCGGTTGATGGTCGTATCGGAAAATCCAGCGTGACAGAAGGGGCGCTGGTGACGAACGGGCAAGCCGCAGCGCTGGCAACGGTCCAGCAGCTCGATCCGATTTATGTTGATGTCACCCAGTCCAGTAATGATTTTATGCGCCTGAAACAAACGAGCCTGCAAAAAGGTGATATCGCCAGCAACGTTGAGCTGCTGATGGAGAACGGGCAGCCCTACCCGCTAAAAGGCACATTGCAGTTCTCTGACGTCACGGTCGATGAAAGTACCGGATCGATTACCCTGCGCGCCATTTTCCGGAACCCTCAGCATCTGTTGTTACCCGGCATGTTCGTTCGCGCCCGCATTGATGAAGGCACCCAGCCGGATGCGATTCTGGTACCACAGCAGGGCGTAACCCGTACACCGCGAGGCGATGCAACCGTGCTGGTGGTAAACGATAAAAACCAGGTTGAGCCGCGAACCGTCGTTGCGTCTCAGGCGATTGGCGACCGCTGGCTGGTAACGGAAGGGCTGAAAAACGGTGACCGCGTGATTGTCAGCGGGCTACAGAAAGTCAGCCCGGGGGTAACCGTCGTCGCCACGCCGGATACCACCACGGCTCCAGCCAGTTAAGGGACGACGACATGGCTAATTTCTTTATTCAGAGACCGGTTTTCGCCTGGGTGCTTGCCATCATTTTGATGATTGCAGGCGGGCTGGCCATTCTCAAACTTCCCGTCGCACAGTATCCGACCATTGCTCCTCCCGCGGTGGCGATATCCGCGACCTACCCGGGAGCTGACGCTCAAACGGTGCAGGATACCGTGACCCAGGTTATCGAACAGAACATGAACGGTATCGATAACCTGATGTATATGTCCTCCACCAGCGATTCAGCGGGTAACGTCACCATCACCCTGACCTTCGAGTCAGGGACCGATCCGGACATCGCCCAGGTACAGGTGCAGAACAAGCTGCAGCTCGCCATGCCGCTGCTGCCGCAAGAGGTACAGCAGCAAGGGATTGGTGTGGAGAAATCCAGCAGCAGTTTCCTGCTGGTCGCCGGCTTTGTTTCAGACAACAAAAATCTCACGCAGAATGACATCTCTGACTATGTCGCTTCGAACGTCAAAGATGCCATCAGCCGAACGTCTGGCGTCGGTGACGTTCAGCTGTTTGGCGCTCAGTATGCGATGCGCATCTGGCTCGACAGCAACGCGATGAACAAATACCAGCTGACGCCACAGGATATTATCAACCAGCTGAAAACGCAGAACGACCAGATAGCTGCAGGCCAGCTGGGCGGAACGCCGTCCATCCCCGGGCAACAGCTCAATGCCTCAATCATCGCGCAAACCCGCCTGAAATCACCGGAGGAGTTTGGTCGCGTGACGCTCAAGGTGAACCAGGACGGCTCGATGGTGCATCTGAAGGATGTGGCTCGTATTGAGCTGGGTGGCGAAAACTACAACATGGTCACTAAAATCAACGGGCAGGCGGCAACCGGTCTGGGGATTAAGCTGGCAACCGGGGCAAATGCGCTGGACACTGCGGCAGCCATTAAGAGCAAGCTGGCGCAACTGCAGCAGTTCTTCCCGCAGGGGCTGAAAGTGGTCTATCCCTATGACACCACGCCTTTTGTGAAGATCTCCATTCACGAAGTGGTGAAGACCCTGTTTGAAGCAATCATTCTCGTCTTCCTGGTCATGTACCTGTTCCTGCAAAACCTGCGGGCAACGCTCATCCCGACTATCGCGGTACCGGTCGTCCTGCTGGGTACCTTTGCGGTTCTGGCGGCGTTCGGTTTTTCCATTAATACCCTGACGATGTTCGGCATGGTGCTGGCGATTGGTCTGCTGGTCGATGACGCTATCGTGGTCGTTGAGAACGTTGAACGCGTCATGGTCGAAGACAAACTGCCGCCGAAAGAGGCCACGCAGAAGTCGATGGAGCAGATCCAGGGTGCACTGGTCGGGATCGCCATGGTGCTCTCGGCGGTCTTTATTCCGATGGCCTTTTTTGGCGGCTCGACGGGGGCGATCTATCGTCAGTTCTCGCTGACTATCGTTTCCGCTATGGCGTTGTCCGTACTGGTTGCGCTAATCCTGACGCCCGCACTCTGCGCAACGTTGCTTAAGCCCCTATCCGGCGACCATCATGAGAAAAAAGGTGGCTTCTTCGGCTGGTTTAATGCGCTCTTCGATAAAAGCGTGGAGCACTACAGCAACAGCGTGAGCAGTATTTTGCGTAAGGCAGGGCGCTATCTGGCGGTGTACGTCATTATCGTCGTAGGGATGGCGGTGCTCTTCCTGCGCTTGCCCACCTCCTTCCTGCCCGAAGAGGATCAGGGGGTGTTTATGACGATGGTTCAACTCCCGGCGGGTGCAACCCAGACACGTACTCAGCAGGTTCTTGATCAGGTTCAGGACTACTATCTGAACAAAGAGAAAGCGAACGTTGATTCTGTCTTTACCGTAAACGGCTTTAGCTTTAGCGGCCAGGGTCAGAACGCCGGCATTGCCTTCGTCAGCCTGAAGCCCTGGGAGGAGCGCCCGGGGGCGGAAAACGGCGTTGAAGCCATTGTGGGTCGCGCGACAAAAGCCTTCAGTCAGATTAAAGATGGCCTCGTGTTCCCTTTTAACCTGCCTGCCATTATTGAGCTGGGTACCGCCACGGGCTTCGATTTTGAGTTGATCGATCAGGCGAACCTGGGGCATAACCAGCTGACGCAGGCGCGTGACCAGCTGCTTAGCATGGTGAAAGAGCACCCTGACCTGCTGGTTCGCGTCCGCCCTAACGGCCTTGAAGATACGCCTCAGTTCAAGCTGGATGTCGACCAGGAGAAAGCGCAGGCGCTGGGCGTGAGTCTTTCTGACGTCAACCAGACGATTTCGACGGCCTTAGGTGGCACCTATGTGAACGACTTTATCGATCGTGGGCGCGTGAAAAAGGTCTACGTACAGGCCGACGCAAAATTCCGTATGTTGCCGGGAGATATTAATAACCTTTACGTGCGCAGCGCGAATGGGGAAATGGTCCCATTCTCCGCCTTTAGCAACGCTCACTGGGTCTATGGTTCACCTCGTCTGGAGCGCTATAACGGGATGCCCTCTATGGAGATCCTGGGTGAATCAGCTCAGGGTAAAAGTACCGGTGAGGCCATGGCTATGATGGAAAGTCTCGCGGCAAAACTGCCTTCCGGTATCGGCTATGACTGGACGGGGATGTCTTATCAGGAGCGCCTCTCGGGTAACCAGGCGCCAGCACTGTACGCCATTTCACTGATCGTGGTGTTCCTGTGCCTGGCTGCGCTGTATGAAAGCTGGTCCATTCCGTTCTCCGTCATGCTGGTTGTGCCGCTGGGGGTCATTGGGGCTCTTCTCGCAGCGTCGCTGCGCGGGTTAAACAACGACGTCTATTTCCAGGTCGGTCTGCTGACGACGATTGGTTTATCGGCTAAAAACGCCATCCTGATCGTCGAATTTGCTAAAGACCTGATGGATAAAGAAGGCAAAGGCATTATTGAAGCCACGCTGGAAGCTTCCAGGATGCGCCTTCGACCGATCCTTATGACATCCCTGGCCTTTATTCTTGGCGTCATGCCGCTGGTGATCAGCACCGGGGCCGGGAGCGGGGCGCAAAACGCCGTCGGTACGGGCGTTATGGGGGGAATGCTTTCCGCAACCCTTCTGGCGATTTTCTTCGTGCCTGTTTTCTTTGTGGTTGTTCGGCGACGGTTTACTCACCATAAAGGTTAATGTTTCCCTGAAAAGGCACCTCTGGTGCCTTTTTATTTTTAACATAAACAATGAATTAGGCTTTACATAAAGGCAGCATTAAAAATATGATGATTTGCATTAAGTAAAAACAGTCTCTTGCAACTCCATAATTCCTCCATTAATGCCTCCTTAAACCGACTTTTCTCCACGATTTTTACAAACTACATAATTTGAGATTATTCCTCGTGTAACGAGGACTTACCCCGGTGGTAAAATAACCTCCAGTTCGTTAATAGCCCTCCTGGCTTAATAGCGGATGAGAAATAATACTGAGGTAACATCATGAAAAGATTCATTTCCGTTGCACTTCTCGCTGCGCTGCTTGCTGGTTGCGCGCACGACTCTCCATGTGTACCGGTTTACGACGACCAGGGCCGACTGGTTCATACCAATACCTGTATGAAAGGCACCACCCAGGATAACTGGGAGACTGCGGGTGCTATCGCCGGCGGTGCTGCCGCAGTAGCGGGTCTGACGCTGGGTATTGTTGCCCTGACCAAGTAAAATCTGTTGAGAAAGCGCGGCTCTGGCCGCGCTTTTGCTTTTAATGAGTGCAGTATTTTCAAATAAGTAAAAAAATAGCCCCGTATTTATTCACGTAATTAATCTAAGCCTGAAGTCAGTCACAGCTTTTTTGCATACTCATTCAAATTACTTATTCTATCGTGATGATTTTCACACATTAATATTATTGAATACCCTGCCAATATTCACGCTAAAAACTATCTCTTCTTTTTCCAGACCCGACTCGCAACTTTTGCTCCAATTTGTGGCACAGGTTGTAATTTCGCACCGTTTCGGGGCGCTCGTTTTATTTAAGCCTGTCTACACTCAGCATTAAGCGTTCACTCGTCTCTTATTTTGTCGAACGCAAAACTGGCATTACGTTTGCTTTATAAACGTTGGCCAAAGCCACAGACAGGTAAAGCGTTTAAAAACGCCTCTATAACGATAAATTACGCCACACAGGATGCATTATGAAAAAGACGATGATA
Organism: Enterobacter cloacae complex sp. SHL009; assembly: GCF_049237205.1. Taxonomy (NCBI): domain Bacteria; kingdom Pseudomonadati; phylum Pseudomonadota; class Gammaproteobacteria; order Enterobacterales; family Enterobacteriaceae; genus Enterobacter; species Enterobacter cloacae complex sp. SHL009. The sequence continues at coordinate 4,764 of NZ_JBMKIW010000009.1, read as the reverse complement.
ACCAGCCTGGCCGCTGCAGGTATGTTGTTTGCCGTAGCCGGTCAAGCCCATGCGGGAACGACACTGGATGCCGTTAAAAAGAAAGGTTTTGTTCAATGTGGTATCAGTGACGGTTTGCCTGGCTTCTCTTATGCCGATGCGAACGGCAAATTTACCGGTATTGATGTGGACGTCTGCCGTGGCGTTGCAGCCGCCGTTTTTGGCGATGACAGCAAAGTAAAATACACCCCGCTGACGGCGAAAGAACGCTTTACGGCGCTGCAGTCCGGCGAGGTCGACATGCTCTCCCGTAACACCACCTGGACCTCCTCCCGTGATGCAGGCATGGGGATGTCATTTACGGGCGTGACCTATTATGACGGCATCGGCTTCCTGACCCACAATAAAGCCGGCCTGAAAAGCGCTAAGGAACTGGATGGCGCCACCGTTTGTATCCAGGCGGGCACCGATACCGAGCTGAACGTCGCGGATTATTTCAAAGCAAACAACATGAAATACACCCCGGTGACATTCGACCGCTCGGATGAATCGGCCAAAGCGCTGGAATCCGGCCGTTGCGACACGCTGGCCTCTGACCAGTCACAGCTGTATGCCTTACGCATTAAGCTGAGCAATCCGGCAGAGTGGATTGTCCTGCCTGAAGTGATCTCCAAAGAGCCTCTCGGCCCCGTCGTTCGTCGCGGCGATGAAGACTGGTTCTCTATCGTTCGCTGGACGCTGTTTGCCATGCTGAACGCAGAAGAGATGGGCATCAATTCCAAAAACGTTGATGAAAAAGCCGCTAAGCCATCCAACCCGGATATGGCACACCTGCTCGGTAAAGAAGGTGATTTCGGCAAGGATCTGAAGCTGGATAACAAGTGGGCTTACAACATCATCAAACAGGTGGGCAACTACTCTGAGATCTTTGAGCGCAACGTGGGATCGGAAAGCCCGCTGAAGATCAAACGCGGCCAGAACAATCTCTGGAACAACGGCGGTATTCAGTACGCACCACCAGTACGTTAAGTCATAGCTGTAACGGGCACTGCTCCGGCAGTGCCCACTCCAGAGTCATGGTTACTGAGGTTTCTTTATGTCCCATCGCCGCTCAGCCGTAAAAGGATCGCTATCCTTTTCTCATCCCGCGGTCCGTGCCTGGCTATTCCAGATTATTGCTATTGTTGCGGTTGTTCTCATCGCCGTGTATCTCATCCATAATACCATCACCAACCTGAATAACCGCGGCATTACCTCCGGTTTCGCGTTTTTAGATCGCAGCGCGGGGTTTGGTATTGTTCAGCACCTTATTGATTACCAGGAAGGTGACACGTACGGACGCGTGTTCGTGGTCGGTTTACTGAATACGCTGTTGGTATCGGCGCTTTGTATCGTTTTCGCGTCGGTACTGGGCTTCTTTATTGGCCTGGCGCGTCTTTCTGAAAACTGGCTCCTGCGGAAACTGTCGACCGTTTATATCGAGACGTTCCGCAATATCCCCCCGCTCCTGCAGATCTTCTTTTGGTATTTCGCCGTACTGCGTAACCTTCCCGGTCCCCGCCAGGCCGTCGACGCGTTTGAGCTGTTTTTCCTGAGTAACCGTGGATTGTCCATTCCTTCTCCTCAGCCGGGTGAAGGGCTGTACGCTTTTATCGGCGCGATTGTGATAGCGTTTGCTCTGTCTGCCGGGGTATTCCGTTTTAACCGCAAGCATCAGATCAAAACCGGTCAGCTTCGCAGAACCTGGCCCACGGCAGTTATCCTGAGCGTTAGCCTGCCGCTGGTGGCACACTGGCTGTTTGGAGCCGCGCTGCACTGGGATGTTCCACACCTACGAGGCTTTAACTTCCAGGGTGGAATGGTGTTAATTCCCGAGCTGGCGGCCCTGACGCTGGCGCTGTCGATTTATACGTCCGCGTTTATCGCAGAGATTATCCGTGCAGGGATCCAGGCCGTACCTTACGGACAGCACGAGGCGGCACGCTCGCTGGGATTACCCCATACCGTGACGCTTCGCCAGGTCATCATCCCGCAGGCTTTACGGGTCATCATTCCGCCTCTGACCAGCCAGTATCTCAACATCGTTAAAAACTCGTCGCTGGCCGCCGCTATTGGTTATCCGGATATGGTGTCACTCTTCGCCGGAACCGTGCTTAACCAGACCGGACAAGCCATTGAAACCATCGCCATCACGATGTCTGTCTATCTCATCATCAGCCTGGTGATTTCATTGCTGATGAACCTCTATAACCGTCGTATAGCACTGGTCGAGCGCTAAGGATTTATGATGACAAAAGCGATACTGTCGCACTCCTCGCGCCCTGCCAACTCGACAGGTGGACGTTTCATTCTCTGGGCGCGCAAGAACCTGTTCTCCAGCTGGAGTAACAGCCTGCTGACGATTGTCTGCCTGTGGCTCATGTGGGAATTGATTCCTCCCCTGCTGAACTGGGCGTTTTTACAGGCCAACTGGGTCGGTTCAACTCGGGCAGACTGTACAAAAGCCGGCGCCTGCTGGGTGTTTATCCATGAACGCTTCGGTCAGTTCATGTATGGGTTGTATCCACATGAACAGCGCTGGCGGATTAATCTGGCGCTGGTTATCGGTCTGCTCTCTGTCGCAGTCATGTTCTGGAAAAAGCTGCCTCACCGTGGACGCTATATTGCCGTCTGGGCGGTGGTTTATCCGATTATTGTCTGGGTGCTGCTGTATGGCGGTTTTCTGGGGCTGGAACGCGTTGAAACACGCCAGTGGGGCGGGCTGACGCTGACGTTGATTATCGCATCAGTGGGGATAGCCGGTGCTCTGCCGTGGGGGATTTTACTGGCCCTGGGACGGCGTTCAAAAATGCCGATCGTCCGCGTGCTCTCCGTTATCTTCATTGAGTTCTGGCGTGGCGTCCCGCTTATCACCGTCCTGTTCATGTCGTCGGTCATGCTGCCGCTGTTTATGGCAGAGGGAACAACCATCGACAAGCTGATCCGTGCCCTGGTGGGGGTGATTCTCTTCCAGTCCGCCTATGTCGCTGAAGTTGTGCGAGGTGGTTTGCAGGCGTTGCCTAAAGGCCAGTACGAAGCGGCGGAATCACTGGCTCTCGGTTACTGGAAAACGCAGGGACTGGTCATTCTTCCACAAGCACTCAAGCTGGTCATTCCGGGTCTGGTCAACACGATCATTGCCCTCTTCAAGGATACCAGTCTGGTGATCATCATCGGATTGTTCGATCTCTTTAGCAGCGTGCAACAGGCAACCGTTGACCCTGTCTGGCTGGGTATGTCCACCGAAGGATATGTCTTTGCTGCCCTGATCTACTGGATCTTTTGTTTTAGCATGTCGCGCTACAGCCAGCATCTGGAAAAGCGCTTTAACACCGGGCGTACACCGCACTGAGGAAATTATGAGCCAAATAACTATGACACCCGCCGACGCGATGATTACGCTGGAAAATGTGAATAAATGGTACGGACAATTTCATGTCCTGAGGGACATTAATCTTAAGGTAAAGCAGGGAGAACGCATCGTCCTTTGCGGCCCTTCGGGCTCCGGAAAATCCACAACCATTCGCTGTATTAATCATCTTGAAGAACATCAGCAAGGACGCATTGTGGTTGATGGTATCGAGCTGAATGAAGATATCCGCAATATCGAACGCGTACGTCAGGAAGTAGGAATGGTATTTCAACACTTTAATCTGTTTCCGCACCTGACCGTTCTGCAGAACTGTACGCTTGCGCCGATTTGGGTACGAAAGATGCCGAAAAAGGAAGCGGAGGCGTTGGCAATGCACTACCTGGAACGCGTACGTATCGCAGAGCATGCCAATAAATTCCCTGGCCAGATATCGGGTGGCCAACAGCAGCGTGTGGCTATCGCCCGTTCGCTGTGTATGAAGCCGAAAATTATGCTGTTTGATGAACCGACATCTGCCCTGGATCCGGAAATGGTGAAAGAGGTTCTGGACACCATGATTGGGCTGGCTCAATCCGGCATGACCATGCTGTGTGTGACGCATGAGATGGGGTTTGCGCGAACCGTGGCCGACCGGGTGATCTTTATGGACCGCGGTGAGATTGTTGAACAGGCGCCGCCGGATGAGTTCTTTGCGCATCCGAAGTCAGAACGTACGCGAGCATTCCTGTCGCAGGTGATTCATTAATCTGCTGTTTTTGCCCGGTGGCGCTGCGCTTACCGGGCCTACCGTTTTCACGAGAATCATAACGCAAAGAGGCCATCCTTTCGGATGGCCTCTTCACTTGTTTGATGTCTGGCAGTTCCCTACTCTCACATGGGGAGACCCCACACTACCATCGGCGCTACGGCGTTTCACTTCTGAGTTCGGCATGGGGTCAGGTGGGACCACCGCGCTAAAGCCGCCAGACAAATTCTTTTACTTCTTGCCGAACTTTACCCTAAGTATAAAGTGGTGCTGATACCCAGAGTCGAACTGGGGACCTCACCCTTACCAAGGGTGCGCTCTACCAACTGAGCCATATCAGCACGCTAAATTTGATGCCTGGCAGTTCCCTACTCTCACATGGGGAGACCCCACACTACCATCGGCGCTACGGCGTTTCACTTCTGAGTTCGGCATGGGGTCAGGTGGGACCACCGCGCTAAAGCCGCCAGGCAAATTCTGTTAATCTGTATCAGGCTGAAATTTGATTGTGTCGTCTCGTCCGCCGAAACAGCTTCGGCGTTGTAAGGTTAAGCCTCACGGTTCATTAGTATCGGTTAGCTCAACGCATCGCTGCGCTTACACACCCGACCTATCAACGTCGTCGTCT
>NZ_JBMKIW010000008.1:0-239158 GCF_049237205.1 Enterobacter cloacae complex sp. SHL009 | reverse complement strand
ATCAGACGCCATCAGAGTTTGCAGCACGGTGGCGAAATGAAAAATGTGAAGGTAAACAAACCGACATTACTAACTGATAGTTGTATCTAACACTGGGGGCAGGTCAGTTCGAGAGTTCAAAAAGCGCCTGGTCGCAGAATTCTTCAACATGCGTAGCGCGCTGGCGAAGAAGAAGATGGATCGCAATTCAGCTCGCCTTGAGTACAAACCCATGACTGATGCCATCAAACATGAGCGAGAGGCTCAAGGCAAGCAGATAGCTCCACATCACTTCAGCAATGAAGCCGACTTAATCAACCGATTGACGCTTGGCATGACAGCAGCAAAATTTCGAGTGCATCACGACATCGATAAGAAGGAGCCGATCCGTGATTACCTTACTCCTGAGCAGATCCACTGCATTACCGAACTACAGCGTGCTAACACCGTGTTCATCAGCATGGGGTGGGACTTTGAGCAGAGGAAAGAAGTGCTACGCGGTATGTTTGAGCGCAACCATCGCCAGCCGCTTATCGAAGAACAGCACACCCTTGCTGCCTGACCATTGAGCTTAAATTTGGCTGGGCATACTGAGAGCCACTTTCACAACGGCTTTCCATTCCAAAGCTCATCTCCGGGGGGCTTGATAATGACCTTATTTCAATTAAGCTGTTGAGCTCGCAAAGGAGACATAAATGAGCAAATGGTTTTATTGTGTTGAAATTTTGAAAGAGGGTAAGCTTGAAAAAGACTCAGGCATATTCCCATCCGATGGTGCTGCTGGCTACGACACTCCTGAAGGTGCCTTGGATGCAATTCTTTGGCATTTCAGACAATTTCATCCTGATGCAGAAGTGACAATTGTTAATCTCAACAGAGTCTAATCAGAAGATGATCCCAAACCGCCTGCGGGCGGTTTTTTATTGCCATCACCATGGGGCGGCTCATCGTAATGGCAATATCCCCATAAGCGGATAACCAACCAAATATCCCTAGAGAGGATAGTAAGGCTCTCAATGTCCGACATCTACCAATTCACGCTAACCACCCAAACAGGTGAAACCTTCACGGGCAAGATGGCTCGACGTCAGCCTGAACTGATGAATGGCTTTGTGCCGCTAGCGACCGAGACGAGCTAGCGGCATAAGCTAAGCTGAGTTTCTATCTCACAATTTGGACTAATGGTTTGAGGTAAAGGTGGATAATTTCCGGTTTTATTGATTCGTTGTTCTTAACGAATTGGTAAAACTGAGATCTCATTAGAGGGGTGAGGATTGTTTTGATGCTGTCTTCATAAATATAGTCTCCACATGATGGGCATGAGGAAAAAGTAACAGCGCTGTTTGTCGTTTTTGCATTGAAGCTCCATTCCTGGACAGTTGTTGACTGGCATAGTAAGCAGTAAGGCATGTTTAATCTCATTCAATCATGTGATGGAAAATCAATGGATTATATTCAGTATAATAAACGCAAAAATAGCTCAGTATCTCAATGATTTTACATATCGGAGACGGCCATGGGTGATTATGATTGTTGCAGACCATACCCGCCAGTTAACTTCATCGCCTCCGACAACTGGCAGCCGTACACCCGGCAGATCCCCGCTAACGAAGTGAATGAGTGGATAAGCCGACAAATCCTCAGCGATTCCGGAAGCATCCACAACCCTGACCACGAACACCTGCTTGAAGCTGATCTCTGCTTCATGTGGGCGTCAGGCTCATTTGTGAAGAAAGGGCGCTGCGTTCTCGGCCAGGCCGAACAGGTGATGCTACGCGCCGGTGGACGGCAGAAGGCCAGAATGGAACAGCAGATGTATGAATGGTTCGGGCGCATCCCGAAGTTCATCATCACTCTGGCCGCTGATTACTGCTCACAATGCAGTGACCTCGAGTTCTGCGCGCTGGTAGAGCACGAGCTTTATCACATCGCCCAGGCCACCGATGATTTCGGCGCGCCTAAGTTCAACAAAGAGACCGGGCAGCAAGTGCTTACACTTCGCGGCCACGATGTGGAAGAGTTTGTGGGCGTGGTTCGCCGTTACGGTGCGAGCCGGGACGTGCAGGAAATGATTGATGCAGCGAATCAGCCAGCGGAGGTTGCTCATATCGATATTGCCAGAGCGTGCGGGACGTGCATGCTGCGACTGGCTTAACACTGGACTGTATAATACGAATGGTGATTTATGGCTGCTTTAAAACCTGATGTGAAAGCCTTCATTGTTCAGTCGCTTGCGTGTTATGACACGCCTTCGCAAGTGGTAGAGGCTGTCCAAAAAGAATTCGGTATCAAGATAACCCGGCAGCAGGCCGAATCTCACGACCCTACAAAGGCCAGTGGTAAGACGCTCGCCAAAAAGTGGATCGAAATATTCAATGCGACTCGTGAGCGATTCCTGATCGAAACCAGCGATATTCCGATCGCGAACAAATCCTATCGCCTCCGCGTGCTTGACCGCATGGCAACCAAAACCGAGGGGATGAAAAACTTCTCCCTTACGGCGCAACTGATTGAACAAGCTGCGAAAGAGGTTGGCGACGCTTACACTAATAAGCTGAAAGTTGAGAGCACTGGCACGGATGGCGGCCCTGTCAGAATTGAAACAACTAACTTAACATCTGAGCAAGCAGCTGAGGCGTATAAGAAAATGATGGGGTAATAGCTATAAGTATTGCTATTGCCCCAGCATATCAAAATTAAAATTTATCTATCCGAGAAACTCTATTGTAAGATATCTGAGATTGACCGTTTAATTGACGTTTCTGACTAAGCTCGACATGCTCAATTGTTATTATTTGATTGTGATGTATGGTTTTGTTTGTGGGTACAATGTAGGGGTAGGTTGTCCATCCCCAGTACATGTTACCTTTATCCGTTTTAACACAGTATGCGGCCGTCATAATGTTAACATGTTCCATGTCCATAAGCATGGCTCTGTATGGTGTCTCTATCTCAACTATTTTTTCATCCGGTGCCAAGTATACCCATGAGTCATGAATCTCACTATGCATTCTAATTTTATTACCTGTGATTTCAGTTTTTGAAGATGCGGTTACATGTCCAACAATTCTATTTGATGCGTCATAGAGATATGCTCCACGCCAGTTAACAGAATAACCATCGGGAGCTATTGATCGTAGAGATATCCCAGTCACCTCTTTCACAGTATAAGGTTGCGTTGTATCAGTCATTAGAAAATTAAAGGCAGGGTCCCAATGCATTGGGACTCTGGAAAAATTAATGTCGGCTATGAACTCTCCGGTATCAGTATTGATTATTCCCGTTCCCGTTCCTTCAACAAGTGAATGGTTTATCGTACCAATTAGACTGTATTCGTAGTCATATTTACTCATGGAATTTCCTCGTGAATAATTGACATAATAAATCCCACTCATCTACGCGGATGTGTGAGCTTTTGGTGGACTGTTATCCATGTGAAATTCAAAGAGGGTGAATTTTTAGAGAGATTAAATCTAACCTTTTCAACTAAGGTTTTTTTTGTAGTTTAGTTCGAAACTAGGAATCTTCAATAATGCCTTTGCCATTTCCTTTTGATTTCAAAAAACCTGACTACGTGCAGGTTTTCGAATGGCGAATGGAGCGACTCAAGAGAATCCGCAAAGACCCCTCCATGCTGGCAACTCTGAAGCAGTTCTACCGTACCAACCCGGCACAGTTCATCATCGACTGGGGTATGACTACTGACCCGCGTAACATCGATTATGGCCTGCCGGTCACCATCCCTTTTCTGCTGTTTCCGAAACAGGAAGAGTGGATTCACTGGATCATGGAGCGTCGCGAACGGCTGGAGAACGGCATTACCGAAAAGAGTCGCGAAATGGGACTCAGCTGGACGGCGATCGGGTTAGCCTGCTCGCTCTGCCTCTTCAACAAAGAAATGGTCATCGGCTTCGGCTCCCGTAAAGAGGAATACGTCGACAGTACCGGTGACCCGAAGGCGTTGTTCTGGAAGGCGCGCAAGTTCGTGGAAACGCTGCCCATCGAGTTTCGCGGTTCGTGGGACGAGAAGAAGCACGCCCCGTACATGCGCGTTGAGTTTCCCGATACTGGCGCGGTCATCAAAGGCGAAGCTGGCGACAATATCGGACGTGGTGACCGTACCACGCTCTACCTGGTGGATGAGGCTGCATTCCTCCAGCGTCCTCTGCTGATTGACGCGGCGCTGTCGCAAACCACCCGCTGCCGTATCGACCTGAGTTCGGTTAACGGCATGGCGAACCCGTTCGCGCAGAAGCGTCATGGCGGAAAGATACCGGTATTCACATTCCACTGGCGAAATGACCCGCGCAAGGATGAAGAGTGGTATCGCAGGGAATGCGAGAAAATCGACAATCCGGTGGTGGTGGCGCAGGAACTTGACCTGAACTACAGCGCATCAGCGGAAGGCGTCCTGATCCCGTCCGACTGGGTACAGGCTGCCGTCGATGCTCATATTAAGCTGGGCATTCAACCAACGGGCAAACGACTGGGCGCGATGGACGTTGCCGACGAAGGCCGGGACAAAAACGCCTTTTCGACCCGTCACGGCTTCCTACTGGAGAACGTGCGGGAATGGTCCGGCGTAGGCAGCGACATTTACCAGTCCGTTGAGAAGGTCTTCGGCTTTTGCGAACAGGACAACCTCGAAGAGTTTCGCTTCGACGAGGACGGTCTGGGCGCTGGCGTTCGCGGCGATGCGCGCGCCATCAACGAACTGCGTAACGCTGCGCGTCGACCGTCAATACTCGCCACACCGTTTCGCGGTAGCGGCGCGGTGTTTGATCCGGACGACGAAGCGGTGCGCGGTGACAACGGACAGGCCGCCCGCCTGAACAAGGACTTCTTCGCTAACGCCAAGGCCCAGAGCTGGTGGCGGTTACGCAAGCTTTTCCAGAACACCTATCGCGCCGTGGTTGAGGGCATGGCCTACAACCCGGATGAAATCATCTCAATCAGCAGCGCCATGGCGAGCAAAGACAAACTCATCATCGAGCTGTCGCAGCCGACCTACTCCATTAACGGCGTGGGGAAAATCGTTGTTGATAAACAGCCTGACGGCACCAAGTCGCCGAACCTCGCCGACGCCGTGATGATTAACTACGCGCCGATGGATTCCTCTCTTGATAATTGGGCCAAACTGGCCGGAGCGTGACATGTCCCGTAAGAAACGCCAGAACGGCGCACAAAAGCCCGTTGCGACAGCTGACGGGTACAACAATTTCACGGCCAAACTTGGCAGCGACACCAGAAACATACAGACGGGCGGAATGTACATGCCCGGGTACATCAGCCGTAACAGGGTGATGCTGGAATTTGCGTACCGTTCATCGTTCCTCGTTGGTGCCGGTGTGGACGCGATGGCCGATGATATGACCCGCAAGGGGATTAACATCAGCTCAAAGCTGAAACCCGGACAAAAGGGCAAGCTCGAAACTTTCTGGGATGAGCTCGCTATATGGGATGGTCTTAACGATAACCTCAAATGGTCACGATTGTACGGTGGCGCGGTACTGGTGGTCCTGCTTGAAGGACAGGATATGTCCTCCCCGTTGAAACTGGATCGCATCAAAGAGGGGCAGTTCAAGGGCGTGATGAGCCTTGACCGCTGGATGATTAACCCGAGTTATTACGATCTCGTTACCGATTACGGTCCCGATTTTGGGAAACCGAAATATTACAAGGTAATCACGAACCAGCAGGGGATTCCCCCCTGGAAGATCCACCATAGCCGCGTTATCCGCATGGAGGGCGATACGCTTCCTTTCCAGCAGGCCCAGACGGAAAACGGCTGGGGGATGTCTGTTGTGGAGCGTATTTTCGAGCGTATCGAGGCGTTTGATACTGCGACGGTCGGCACCACACAGCTGATCCACAAAGCGCATCTGCGGACCTACAGCATTGAAGACCTGCGCAAGATTCTTGCTACCGGAGGCGACCTTGAAAAGGCACTGATGAAGCACCTGGACATGATACGTGAGTTCCAGACCATCGAAGGCATGACCATCATGGATGGTAAGGATAAATTCGAAACCCACAGCTATACGTTTGCGGGTATCGCTGATGTCCTTCTGCGCTTTGCTGAGCAGGTTTCCGGCGCGACGGGAATTCCTCTCGTCCGACTGTTCGGGCAGTCCCCTGCAGGTTTCAACACCGGCGACGGCGATCTGGAAAACTACTACAGCCGGGTTAATTCGCTGCAGGAGAGACGCTTACGCCGACATATCCGCTGGCTGCTCGATATCTCCTGGCGTTCTCTGTTCGGTGAACCACTACCTGACGATTTTACTTTTGAGTTTAACAAGCTCTGGGAGATGTCAGACGTGGACCGCGCAACGATGGCGAACAATGTGGTTACTGCACTCGGTACCGCCGTTCGTGACCTTGGGATGCCACCTGCTGCAGCGCTTAACGACCTCAGGAACATTTCTGATGTGATTGGCATCGGTGGTTCTATCACTGACGAGGACATAGAAGATGCGAAGGCCCAGTGGGAGGAGGGTGAACCTGAAACCATCCCTCCGCCGTCGTTCGGAGATCCAGTATCGAAAAAGCCTGTTGGCGATAGCAAACCAGATAGGGCAGATCGTCGATGGTACCTACGATGGTTCACTGGCTAGCGCTGACAGCATTTCGAAAACGCTGGTGGACTATTCCGAGGTAATCAGCGACTGGGCAGAGCAGGTCGGGCGAAGGATGTTTGCCCTGGTCGAGCAGGAGGAATGGAATCAGTGGAAATCGGTATCAGAGGAAATCGGCGCTGGTCTGCGCGATGTAGTGGGTAATACCCCCGTCGGGCAGGTGGCGCAGGATATCGTGTACCGCCAGATTCAGCTGATGAAGTCACTGCCGCTGGAAGCAGCCGATCGCGTGATGGACATACAACAGCGCGCAATGCAGGCGGTTATCACTGGTGAACGTCCGGACGAGCTCTACGAGATGATCATGGCCTCCGGTGACGTGGCCGCCAGCAGGGCGCAGCTGATTGCCCGTACAGAGATTGGACGAGCTACCGGCGCGCTAACGCAGACCAGAGCCCTTTCGGTTGGCTCAGAGGGCTACTGGTGGCGTATCGAGGGGGCCGGCACGCGAGATTCTCACCGCAAGATGAAAGATAAATTTGTGCGCTGGGATAACCCGCCGACGCTGGACGGTATGACCGGACACGCCGGATGTTTGCCGAACTGCGAATGCTGGCCGGAAGTGCACGTGCCGCCTCCGAGGAAATAAGTTACATTGACTGAAATATTCTCAACGAGGCGATTGTTATGGACTTCTATATTTATTTCCCTGATGAGGGCAACCCACAAAAGCTCATGGTAATGACAGGGAGCACTGTACATACCCAGCCTTTTACTAAAGGCCAGAAGGCTGGAACATACGAGCAATATCCAATTCGAACATATGTGTGGTTGGAGGAGGATGGGAATAAAAATGTATTTCTGATTGCTTATGCAACTGAACCTTCACGGGACGAGATAGAACAGGCGATCTCAAAGCTCAAATTGCCGCCCACCACAAATTATCAAGATGATAACGAAGACTAACTGAGTTCATCCAAACCGGAGGCCGCCACTGTGCGGCCTTTTTTATTGCCCGCAATCTCGCAGGTAAACCATGAAATATTTCTTCACTACACGCTTAGGCGAAACGCGCTATCTGACGGCGGACGGTTCGCTGCTGTGTAAAGACGTGCCGATCGCACGAACAGGGACGCAGGTCTATTTGCCTGAGGAAATCGACCTCGAACCGGACGGCACCGGCACGGTGACGGTCTGGCGAACAGAAGACGAGGTGTTTTCCCCGGAGACGATGGCGAGCTTTGAGGGCGTCGCCGTCACGCTGGGGCATCCAGAGGACAGCCTGGGCAACATTGTTTTTGTTAACCCTTCTAACTTCGCGGAGCTGGCGCACGGACACATTCAGAACGTCCGGCGCGGCACCGGTGATAAATCGGATCTGCTCATTGCTGATGTGCTGATTAAACGCCAGGAAGCAATCGACGCGGTGAATTCTGGCCTGACCGATGTCAGCTGTGGCTATGACGCGCAGTACAAGCAGCTGGCACCCGGCAAAGGCAAGCAATACCAAATCACAGGTAACCACCTCGCAGTCGGCATTGACCGGGGGCGTGCTGGTGGCCGCTGTGCAATCGGGGATTCCATCCCATCAACAACAAAGGAGAAGCCTGTAATGTCATGGCTTAAAAAACTGGCTCAGGCCATTAAGACGAAAGATGAGGATGCGCTGGCAAAACTCATCGACGAAGCGCCGGATATGCCGTCTGATGGCATGCCTTCAATCCCCGGTTCCTCTATCACCATCAACATTCCTTCACAGACAACAGCCTTACCTGAAGGTAACCGCACCACTACGGATGAAGCTGATCCGAACAAAGACAAAACCGGCACGGACGATGAAGAAATTCCAGCTTGGGCGAAAGCGCTGCTGGTTCGCCTGGAAAAGCTGGAGGGTAAAACCACCGATGGTGATCCGGACCCGGGCAATATGACCACCGACGAAGACGAAAACCGCAAAGTGACGGGTGACGCAACCTTTAAGCGCAACCTGATCGCCGATGCGGAAATTATCTGCCCTGGCTTCCAGCCTGCAGGCGATAAAAGTCTGAAACGTCAGGTGCTGAATCACGCAATGCGCACCGGTGACAGCCTGAAATCGTTTGGCGTGGATGATTTCTACAAAGCGCCAAAGGCTACGGTCGACGCGGTGTTTACTGCCGCTGTGGCGCTGCATAAGGCGAAAAATCAGCTGACACCGCTGAACAACATTACCCGCACCACTGACAGCGGAATCAGCACTAAACACCTTTCCCCGGCAGAACTTAACAAGGTCAACGCCGAATTCTGGGCAAAAAACAAATAAGGTAAATCATCATGGCAGGTACAGCATATTTAACGCGCATGCCCCTGGGCATTGCCGGGGGCGTTACCCGTCCTCGTGATCTCACCATCGAGCCAGTAAGCCTGGACTACACGAAGCAGTTCGCGTCCTACGGGCTGCCAGGTAAATACGTGAACGATAAATTCGTTCCGCTGGAGTCAGGCGACACTATCAGCAAAGTGAAAGGGATTCTGGTTCGACCGTTCCCAATTACCTCTGCTCTGGACCTTGCTTACATTGGTGTGACGGCTAATCAGGTTGGTGACAACCTGAAACGCGGTTACATCTGCGTAACTGCTACCGCAGGCAACGCGGCGACCGCGAAAAAAGGCGATCCGGTTTACGTTCGCGTGGCTGGTGGCACCACTCAAAGCCCGGTTGGCTCCTTTGTGCTGTCTCCGGACTCTACCGCATCAAATACACCTCAGCTGCCAAATGCAGAGGTCATGGGGCCGGGTGAAGCCGACGGCCGTATTGAAATCGCTTATAACATCTGAGGGAATAATTAATGTTTACAATTGACAGAGCGACCATCGACTCCACCGGCGCGTTTTTGGTCGGCGAACTGGAGCGCATGGATCAGACGCTGAACATGCCTTTAGTGTCCTACAAATGGTCACGCGACATGCCGCTGCGCAGCGATATTTCTATCGCTGATGAAGTGTCATCCTTCACTAATACCGATTTCGTCGGCGTTGGTGGTCCAAACCCTAACGGTAAAAACTGGATCGGTAAAAAAGCCACTGCAATTCCTGGTATCGAGCTAGATATTCAGCCTACCCGTAACAACCTCACCTTGTGGGGGCAGGAAATCAGCTGGACGGTGCCGGAACTGGCTTCTGCCCAGAAACTGGGCCGTCCGGTTGATGTCCAGAAATACGAAGGCATGAAGCTGAAGTGGAACATGGACACCGACGAACAGGTTTATATCGGTGATAACGAGCTCGGCGTTGCTGGTCTGCTGAATCTGCCGGATGTTACTCCTGTTGCTGCAGCTGCAGCGTGGACCGCAACCACCGATCCGGATGTGATTGTTCAGGATATCAACCTGGTGCTGTCTGATGGCTGGGTTCGTTCTGGTTATGCGGTCTGCCCGGCAAAAATCGGCCTTGCGCCGGAGCTGTTCGGCCTGCTGGCGAGCAAAAAGGTTTCCTCTGCAGGGAATATCTCCGTGCTGGAATACGTGAAGATTAACACCATCGCGTTTCAGGAAAACGGCACACCACTGGAGATCGTCTCCATGAAGTGGGCCTCCAAGCGTGGCGCTGGCGGCGCGCATCGTATCGTTGCTTACACCCAGGACGAAAAATACGTTCGCTTCCCTATGGTTCCTCTGCTGAACACGCCGTTGGAGTATCGCGGACTGCAGCAGTTGACCACTTACTACGGCAAGCTGGGCCAGGTGGAAACCCCGTATTCCAATACGATCTCTTACCTGGACGTTCCGGCGTCTTAACCTGAAACAGGCGGGGAAAACCGCCTTTTTTTATGGAGCAAAAACATGAAATACGTTGTTTCCGGTGACGCGACTCTCAGCTTTGCCGACGGTTCTAAATTTGAGCTGTCTCAGGGCATCCACGACAGTTCCTCTTTCCCGAAAGAAGTTAAGGACCACTGGGCCTTTAAAGCCTATGCGCGCCCGATTGACGAAGCCGACCTGGCGAACGAGCAGAGCAATGAAGACCTTTCCGCGAGCCTTGTTCTCCTGGCAGAAGAAAATAACACCCTGAAAGCGCAGCTGGCAGCCGCTCAGGCACCAGCAGGAGGTAAACCTACCGACAGCACAGACAAAACCGATAACACCGGCGGGGACGCGAAAAATGCCAAAAAACAGCAGGCTTCCGACTAACGAGCAGTTCCGCACCGACTTTCCCGAGTTCGCCGACAAAACACGCTACCCTGACCCCTCAGTGAATTTCTATCTGGGGCAGGCCGATTCGCTTCTGAATCAGGACGTACAGGGCGATCAGTTCGTCTATCTGGCCGAACTATTCACGGCTCACTATACGGAGCTGCGCGGCCGCACGCTGGCCGCCGCTGCCGCTGGTGGTGTGAACAGCAACGGCGCAGCAGGTGTCGTGTCCTCTAAATCAGTGGATAAGGTTTCAGTGAGTTATGACGTGTCCGGGGTAATCGATCCGGATGCCGGTTTCTGGAACAGCACCGCCTACGGGCGCGAGTTCTACTGGTGGTGGTCGATGTTCGGTGCTGGTGGCAGGCAGTTGCTATGAAAAGCGGGTTAACGGTTCGTGCTGATAACGCCGTGGCTGTTCTGGAATCCCTCCGGCAGCTATCCGGAATGGATGTGCTGGTGGGAATACCTGAGGACAAGGCAGGGCGTGAAGATGGCTCCCCGATTAATAACGCGGAATTGGGTTACCTCCACTCGACGGGCGCAACGGTGGAAATCGACGGTACGACGGTCACGCTTCCTCCGCGTCCTTTTCTGGATATGGGGATCGAGGATTCAAAACCCCGAACCACTGCGCACCTGAAGGCAGCGGCAACCGCCGCGCTGGAGGGGCAGACTGAAGCAGCAGTGCGTGAGCTGGAGAGCGCCGGGCAGATTGCCCGTGATGCTGCAAAAGCTGTTATCGGTGCTGGCGACCGACTGCATCCTCTTTCTGAGAAAACCCTCGAACGCAGACGCGCCGAAGGCATTCCCGGCGACAAGCCGCTGTATGCCCACGGTTACCTGCTGCGCTCAATTAACTACGTCGTGAGGAAAAAATAATGCCTCTTCTCGATGTGAGCGATGTTCTTCTCGATCCCGACTTCATGGACACCAGTCTGGTGTGTCACCGGCAGGTTCAGACGGTGGATGAGGACAATTTCACGAAAAACACCGCTCAGGATATTCCATTCTCTGGCGTGGTGACGGTTGACCGTTCCCTGGAAGCCAGGCGAATGGAAGCAGGCCAGAACATAAGCGGCGCGATCCTCATCGTGACGCAGTTCAGATTAACCCAGGGCCAGCCCGGTTCAGACAGTTCCCCGCGACTTGATGCAGATATCGTGACCTATAGCGGACGCGACTATCGCGTGACGTTCGTCGACCCGTACACCCGTTACGGTGCCGGATTCGTCCAGGCACATTGTGAGCTGGTGGACTTTAACGGAGGGACGCCAGTTGAGTAACGACAGCACCGCGCGCGGTTATCTGACGCCTGTTGGGGATCTCCCCCAATACGACGAGGCGCTGGAGCGTGAAATCAGCCGGTGGATTCGTGGTGTTTCTGGCCTGCCGGCTGCGCTTGTTTTCCCCCGATGGACTGACCCGCAGCCGCAGATCCCCAACAACGGGGCGACGTGGTGCGCCTTCGGTATCACTACTGTTCCCCAGCCGTTAAGTCAGTCCGATGTTCAGGTTTCGGAAGAACAGTCCGAGCAATGGACATGGGAGCAGGTCACGGTGATTTGCTGCTTTTGCGGCCCTCTGGGGGCCAACATTGCATCAACTTTCCGCGCGGGGATATTCGTCGAGCAGAACAACGCCGAGCTGAATCGCTCGGGGCTTTCGCTGGTGGATGCCGGGACTATCTACAACCTGCCAGAGCTCATTAACAACCAGTGGGTGAGGCGATACGACCTCACCATTACGCTTTCTCGCAAAAACATTCGTACCTATAACGTCCGGACGCTGCAAGATGCGCCCGTCTCATTTTTCGGAGACTAAATTATGCCGCAGGGATTACCTGTATCAAACGTCGTTAATGTCGACGTGATCATTGGGCCGCGTGCGGCTACTGGTCGAAACTTTGGTTCGCTGCTCATTCTCGGGAGCTCAACGGTTATCCCGGTTACTGAGCGTATTCGCCTTTACTCATCCCCCGAAGATATCGGCACAGATTTCGGTGTTGATAGCCCGGAATATGAAGCCGCTACGGTGTATTTCTCGCAATCACCGAAGCCTCAGCAGGTATATGTCGGCCGCTGGGCGAAAACGCTGGCATCGGCTGAAAGCGGTTCGACGGAAACGCTGCTGCAGGCCGTGAACGCCCTACTGAATTACACGAACTGGTATGGCCTGGCCGTGGCTGACGATGAAGATATCGACGATGCCGACTGGCTGAGTGTGGCCGCAGCGATCGAGGCTTCCAGTCTCAGCCGCATTCTGGCGATTACCACTGCAGACCCGGCCTCAGTTGATGCGACATCGACTACCGATCTGGCTTACAAGCTGAAGGCTGCAAAATACGCTCGCACGTTTGTGCAGTATTCCACCAGCAGCAAGTACGCCGCGCTGTCGGCGTTTGGCCGCGCGTTTACCGTGAATTTCAACGGCAGCAACACCACCATTACCCTGAAGTTCAAACAGGAGCTGGGGATCACGTATGAAACCCTGACCACCAATCAGGCGGCGGCGCTGGATGCCAAGAACTGCAACGTGTTTGTGTACTACCAGAACGATACGGCAATCCTGCAGCAGGGCGTCATGTCCAGCGGTGATTTCTTCGATGAACGCCACGGGCTCGACTGGCTGCAGAACTACGTTCAGACCAACCTGTATAACCTGCTCTACACCAGCACAACCAAAGTCCCACAGACCGATGCTGGCGTTACGCGCCTCCTTTCCAATGTCGAACAGTCGATGGATCAGTCTGTCACAAACGGGCTGGTGGCTGCCGGTGTATGGAACGGCGGCCCGATCGGGCAACTGGATTCCGGCGATACGTTGACAAAAGGCTATTACGTCTACGCGCAGCCGATTTCCGAGCAGGCGCAGGCAGACCGCGAAGCGCGTAAGGCACCGGTTATTCAGGTGGCCTGTAAGCTGGCGGGTGCGGTTCATTTCGCTGATGTTCAGATCAACGTCGTTCGCTAAGGAGAACATGAATGGCTACTTATTCTTTTATGGACGTTACGGCGTCCCTCTCCGGCCCGACCGGCGAGATTGATCTGGGCTACGGTTCCGCAAGTTCAGAGGAGGGGATCACCGTTGCAATGGGCGGCCCCAAAAACACCATGACTATCGGTGCTGACGGCGAAGTGATGCACAGCCTGCACGCGGACAAAAGCGGCACGGTAACCGTCATCCTGCTGAAAACCTCGCCGACAAACAAAAAGCTGTCGCTGGCGTACAACGCGCAGAGTCAGTCCTCTGGCACCTGGGGAAACAACGTCATTGTGATCCGAAACAAGGTGAGCGGAGACATCATCACGGCGCGCAGCGTGGCGTTCCAGAAACAGCCGGATAACGCCAACGCTAAGGCCGGTAATACGATGCCCTGGGTGTTTGACTGCGGCAAAATCGACCAGGTACTCGGAGAGTTTTAACAGATGGAATGCTCAATCAAAGGCCACGATTACCGCGTGGCAAAACTCAGCGTTTTTGACCAGCTGAAAGTTACCCGTAAGCTGCTGCCGGTGCTGGCGGGCATGATGTCAGATTTCGGGAGCATTCGCTCCCTGTTGCCTGCTGATGGCAAAATCGACACCGTGAAATGCGATCAGTTGAAACCGGTGTTTGAAACCCTGCTCCCGCGTATCGCTGAGGAACTGTCTTCCCTGACCGAAGAAGACACCAACGCGATTATTCATCCTTGCCTGGCCGTAGTATCACGTAAGCACATGGACGGATGGACGCTGGTATTTAACAGCGGTCAGCTGATGTTCGATGATATCGACCTGCTGACCATGCTGCAGCTGGTGGCGCGGGTGGTCGCCGATTCGCTGGGAAATTTTTTGCCCGTGAGCCCTACCAGCGCGACGGCGGACCAGCCTCAGGGCTAACCCTCAACAGCCTGCCTGACGGGCTGTCTTATCTCCTTGACCCGGTTGACGCCGGGTTAATCCCTTATTACGCGCTGAAGGATGGATCTGTCGATCTGTGCGATATCGCGCTGATGAATGACCACCTGGCCGTTAAGGCTGACAACCAGCGCCGTATAGAGAAATGGAGAGAGGATAATGAACGCTGAGACTATTAAAGATTTCCTCGTCTCGCTCGGTTTTGATATCGACGAAGCAGGCGCGGAAAAGTTCGATTCAGTCCTCGCCGGCACGACCGCAAACGCCATCAAAATGGGGCTGGCCGTCGAAGGTGCCGCGCTTACCGTGGTGGCCTTTACGGCTAAGATCGCTTCCGGGCTCGATAACCTCTACTGGGCGTCACAGCGCACCGGCGCGACGGTTCAGGGGATTCAGTCTATTGG
This sequence comes from Enterobacter cloacae complex sp. SHL009, assembly GCF_049237205.1. Taxonomy (NCBI): domain Bacteria; kingdom Pseudomonadati; phylum Pseudomonadota; class Gammaproteobacteria; order Enterobacterales; family Enterobacteriaceae; genus Enterobacter; species Enterobacter cloacae complex sp. SHL009. Next base: position 224,126 of record NZ_JBMKIW010000008.1, on the reverse strand, counting down.
CTATGCGGTTTCGCAGGTGGGCGGCAGCGTGGACGCGGCGCGCTCCTCTCTGGAAAGCCTCTCCCGGTTTGTGCGTAACAATCCCGGCGCGGAAGGCTTCCTGAATCGCCTGGGCGTACAGACCCGTGACGCCAGCGGTAACATGCGCGACATGGCCGCTATCTTTACGGGTGTCGGCCAGAAGCTCAGCAGCATGCCGTATTACCGGGCTAACCAGTATGCGCAGATGCTGGGCATTGACGAAAATACCCTCATGGCGATGCGCCGGGGTGTCGGTGGTTTCTCCGGGCAGTACAGCGCGATGGCGAAGGCTATCGGCTTCAATGCTGACGAGGCGGCCAGAAGCTCCAACAAATTCATGACCTCCCTGCGCGAGTTCGGCGCGATGGCAGGCATGGCCCGTGACAAAATCGGCTCTAATCTTGCTGATGGCCTGGCGGGTTCGCTGGACACGCTGCGCCGTCATATCCTGGAAAACTTCCCGCGTATCGAGCAGACCTTGACGAAAGCCATAAAAGGCATTCTGGCGCTCGGGGACATTATCGGGCGGCTGTTCTTCCGGCTCATCGAAGGGACATCAGACCTTATTACCTGGTGGAAATCACTCGACAAGCAAACGCGGGAGCTGATCTCGCTGTTTGGCGCGCTGACGATTGCGCTGCGCATTCTGAACAGTACGTTCTGGATGTCACCGATTGGCCTCATTACCGCGCTGGCGGCGGGGATTGCCCTTCTGTGGGAGGACTATCAGACCTGGAAGGAAGGCGGAGACAGCCTGATTGACTGGGGCAAGTGGAAGCCGGAAGTCGACGCCGCGCTGAAGATGGTTCGTGACCTTAAAACGACCGTTAACGACCTGGCGAAAGCGCTGGCGAAGCTGCTCAACATTGACCCTAAATCATGGTCCCTGAAGTGGGACTTCAGTAACTTTATCGACCAGATGGGCGAGTTCAGCAAAATGCTGAACATGATCGCTGACCTGCTTAACGCCATTAAAGATGGCCGCTGGGCTGATGCCGCCAGCATCGGCAAACAGATGCTTAATCAGGGCAGCGAAAATCCTTCAGCGATGCCGATGGTAACAGACAGCGCCAACGGTACCGCCGACTGGATTAAAGAGCACTGGGGATTCGATCCTCGCATCGTAGGCCGAACGGTGCGCGGCTGGTTTGGTGAGGATGACCCTGAACAGCTCGGCCAGTCAGTAAAGCGGCCACAGCCAACCAAAGCGGGCTCTGAGCTGCTGGGATGGATGCAACCGATGCTTACCAACCTGGAACAGCTTTACCGGCTTCCAGAGGGTTTGCTGCGTAGTGTGGCCATCACCGAATCGGGTGGTAATCAGTTCGCTGTTTCAGGTGCTGGCGCTAAAGGTCTGTTTCAGTTCATGGACGGGACGGCGCGCGACATGGGGCTGCGCGGGAATGATGTTTTCGACCCGGAGAAGTCAGCACAGGCAGCCGCTAAATACCTTAGCCAGTTGTTACGGCAGAACGGCGGAGACCTTAGCAAAGCGCTGGCTTCATATAACTGGGGGATCGGCAACGTTCAGCGCTATGGCATGGGGTTGATGCCGCAGGAAACGCGTAACTACATTCCGAAAGTAATGAGCAATATGCCCACCAGCGCCCCGGTCATTCAGCAGGAAACGAACATTAACATCCACGGCGTTTCCGATCCGCGCGAGGCTGCCCGTTTGACTGTTGACCGTCAAAAGGGTGTGAACTCACAGTTAACCCAGCAACTCCCCGCAGGACCGAGATAATGGATATTTTATCAGCGATTTTTCGCCAGCAATCCCGGCGAATTGGCCTGCTGCTCCCCAGCGTGGTCGTTTCCGAAAAGCATTCTGATGCGCTCGAAATTACTGAGCACCCGGTGGAGAAGCCAACAACGAATAGCGCCTCGGGTTTTATCGCCGATCATGCGTATAAGCGTCCCAGCGAAGTCACAATGGAATGTGGTTTCGCTGGTGGCGGTTCGTTGCTGGACTTCATTGATACATCTTCAATCGGCCTCAGCGCCGGACTGAGCCCCAAAGAGACCTATCAGCAACTGCTGGATCTCCAGTCCTCTCTGGTGCCGTTCGACGTGGTGACTGGCAAGCGGGTGTACAGCAATATGCTGGTGCGCGCCATCGAGGTGACAACGGACAAAACCAGCGAGAACGTGCTGAACTGCACGCTTACCCTGCGTGAAGTGATTATGTCGCAAACGCAGAGCGTTAACGTTGCTGATAAGTCCGATATGCAGGATGGCGTCAGCACATCGGCGGTGCAGAATTCTGGAACGAAATCCACGACACCTCCAAACGAGTCCTTGCTGAGCCAGCTGGGCGGAAGCGTTACATCAGCATTCGGGGGATGATATGCAGTTTAACGAAATACCGCTTTCTCCTGACAACCAGCAGTTTCGCGTTTTGCTGGGCAATACCACGTATACGCTCAGGATCATCTGGCGTGATGCGGCAGGCTGGATTATGGACGTGATGGATAGCGGCGGTGCTGCGCTTCTTTCTGGCGTACCTCTCCTGACCGGCGTGAACCTATTGCGGCAATATCCACAGCTCGGCATTGATGGCGCGCTGGTGGTGGCGACCTATAAGGGCGCACCAGACGAGCCCACCAAAACCAACCTCGGCACATACAGCCATCTCATTTTCGTACAGGAGTAGAAATGTCTCTTAACTGGATGCGCCATTTTGATCTGCAACTGTTGGACCAGAACGGGCAGGGCGTTTCCCTGTCAGATTTTAAGGTCACGTTCCAGATCGAGTGGGCAGATACACGCTGGCCGCGCGTGGCAAACGTGAAAATTTACAACCTTTCGACCGATACCACGAACAAGATACTGGGGCAGGAGTTTGCCAAAATTCGCATCATTGCCGGGTATGACGGTATAGCGCCGGATGTTGATGCGAGCCAGGTCGGCGTCGCCCGGGAGATTTCACCAGACTTGATAGGGCAGGTGAACGGTCAGAACTACGGCCTGATTTTTGACGGTGATATTCGCTTTACCGTCACCGGGAAGGACAACATTACCGATTCCTGGGTGTTGATTCAGGCTATTGGTGATCACGAAGCGTTCCTCTATGCGACCACCATCACCACGCTTGCCGCTGGTTATACCGTTGCGGATCTGCACCGGGCGACGATGCAGGATTTCAACGCGTTCGGCGTGACACAGGGCATTACCGGTGATTTTCCTGATACCGTGTTTCCTCGTGGCCGCGCGATTTACTCATCCAGCCGCAACGTGATGGATAATATTGCTGCGCAGTGCAAAGCGACATGGCAGCTGGTGGATGGTCAGGTCCAGATGGTGCCGGAGGATAAATATATTCACGAAGCCATTGTGTTGAATGCCGATACTGGCCTGATCGGTATGCCGCAACAAACGATGGGCGGCGGAGTAAACGTGCGGTGCCTGATAAACCCAAACATCCGTATTAATGGTCTTATCCAGCTCGATCAGGCTTCGGTGTACCGCGCCGCGCTTGGCAATAGCGAAATAGCACAGTCGCCCGGGCGTATCACCGAAACAGAAGAGAACGGCAACCGCGTGCTGACCGGTACAACGTCACAGGCTGCCAGCATTGCGACGGATGGCGTTTATATCGTCAAAGCTATCGACTATACTGGCGACACCAGAGGTCAGGCGTGGTACATGGATTTGATGTGTTTTGCGCGTGGCGCTCGTGATCTTTATAGCCCGAAAGCTATGCAAGGGACGACTAATTAGTGAGGTGGGGCCGTGAGACATTTACTTTGCACTGTTACCGTGTTCGCGGTGCTTATATCAGTGCCTGCTTTTGCGGATCAGCAGTGTGGTGATTTTAAAATCCATTGGGCCGATGATGGCTTAGCCAGAATCAATGGCGCAAAGCCAGAAATGCAAAAAATCACCTTCCTGAAAAACAAAGACGATTATAACAATATCAAGATGGATTGGCGTATGGCTACCGATCAGCCTGGAAGATGGGTTGGTCTTGAGTACATTAATCGAAATGGCAAGGTAATTCTCAATGCCCAGTGGTTGCAAACCAGTATGGACGCGCCGCGTCAGTATGCAACATACGACTGCGTGAAGGTGATGTAATGGCCGTAACTACCAACGATCAAGATGTCTTGGACGAGTATATCGAGCGCGCTGAATTACTATATGATTATCAAAAAGATCAATATGAATTGGCTGTTGACTCGATTCGCAGACTCGAAGACAAATCAACAAAAATGCTTGGTATTCTTAGTTTCATCATTACCGTTTCACTTTTAGTAGTGAGATATTGGTGGAATGATATTTTTGTTGGAGAAATAACACCATGGAAATGCATTTGTTGGGTGGCTATAATTTTATTCCTCATTTTTGCAATGTGCTCATGGGGATTTGCATTTAGCGCTATGATTCCCAAAGATTTCATCAAGCCCTCTTCAGGTGAGGATATGACTACGCATTTCATAAACAATCCGAGACATATTTCATTGACCTGGGCTGCAAATTCCTATTCTGATTTTACTGCTGTAGTTGATGAGTTCCATAAAGAAAAGGTCAGAATGATTCATAATGGGAATGAGGCGATTCTTTTTGCAGCCATATCATTCGCAGTGTTTATTTTGATGGTGTTTATTATTAAGCTCTAAAAATAAGGATTTGTATGTCGTGGCAAAAAAAAGACTCCAATAAGAATGACAGGAAAGATGGATCTCATGTATCCAGGCGTAGCGGGAAAGTAACCGCAAATGATGAAAATCCTCCGTTCGATATAAGTGGTCGAATGCCGCCTGGAAAAGTCGTTACCGAAGGTAAAACTAGTGACGGTTCTAAGAAAGATAAGTAACCCGCTTCGGCGGGTTTTTTTATGGGGTTTTTATGCCAATTCCAACTCAATCACAGATCGGCGGTGAGCAGCAGACCGCGCAGGCCATTGCCGATTCGGTGTCTACCCAGATGCGCGTAGCGATGCCAGCCATCATTCAGTCGTTCGATCCTGACAGCGTTACCTGCACAGTAGAGGTGGCGCTTTGCGGAATTGTTGGCGATGGATCCACTGAGTTAAAACCGCTGGTGGATGTGCCAGTTATTTTTCCGCGCGGCGGCGGTTGCACGCTGACCTTTCCGGTAAAAGAAGGCGATGAGTGCCTGCTGATTTTTGCCGACCGTTGCATCGATTTCTGGTGGCAGAGCGGCGGCGTTCAGGAGACCGTCGACCCGCGCCAGCATGACTTGTCTGATGCGTTTGCCATCGTTGGACCGCAGTCGCAAGCGCAGAAAATCAGCGGTATCAGTACCAGCGCCGCGCAGCTACGAACCGATGATGGTGCGGCGTTCGTAGAGGTAGCCGCAGGACATAACATCACCATTAAAACGTCAGGCCAGCTTACGGCTACGGCTGAAGGTGGAACGACAATCACATCCCCAACTATCACGCTGAACGGCAACGTAACGATTAACGGAAACCTGTTTCAGGGAATGGGCGAAAGCGGTGGTACTGCGACGATGCTCGGACCGGTGACGGTAACGAATGACGTAACAGCTTCTGGTATCAGTGTCGCCACGCATAAACATGGCGGAGTACAGACTGGCGGGGGAACTACTGGGGGGCCGCAATAATGCGATACCGTCGCGAAGATGCTGACGGCGATTACTCTTTCGGGCAAGGTGACGATACCTTCCTTATAGACAGCCCGGAGTGTGTCGCCCAGGCCGTAAAAACCCGTTTCGAGCTGTGGCGCGGTCAGTGGTTTCTCGATATGACGGAAGGCACGCCGTATGTTCAGTCAGTGCTTGGGAAGCAGCGATCAGACGTCTACATCCTTGCTATACGCGAACGCATTCAGGACACGCCGGGCGTTCTGTCGATTCTTTCCTTCGACACCAATTATGACGGCGCCAGCCGCCGCGTCACCTTCACTTCATCCATTGACACAATCTACGGCCAGACGACTGTAACAAGCGAGGCATAAATGGCTTTGAACCTCGACACGCTGGGGCTATCGGCAACGGTAACCGCCCAGGGGATTAGTGCGCCTGATTACCAGACAATCATCGATACACTCACCAGCTATTTCAGGCGGATTTACGGTAGTGATGCCTACCTCGAACCAGACAGCAAAGACGGGCAAATGGTCGCACTTGTGGCTCTTGCTGTGCATGACGCTAACAATACCGCTATTGAGATCTACAACTCGTTTTCACCTATGACAGCGCAGGACGCAGCGCTTAGCAGTAATGTGAAAATTAACGGGATCACGCGAAAAGTAGCGACAAACTCTACTGCTGACCTTCTGTTAACCGGTACGGCGGGCACGACTATCACGAATGGCTCCGCACGGGATAAAAACGGCATTATCTGGAATTTTCCAGCGAGTGTAGCGATCGGCGTTGACGGTACTGTGCTGGTGACGGCCACATGTGCAAATAGCGGTTCTGTTGCGGCGATGGCCGGGACTATTACCACTATCAACACTCCGACTCGCGGCTGGGTGTCGGTAACCAACCCGGCTGCGGCTACTGTCGGTTCACCAGCTGAAACCGACGCAGAGCTGCGCATTAGGCAGGGGCAAAGCGTTGCGCTACCATCGATCACACCGTTTGAAGGCGTCGACGGCGCAATCGCGAATATTGATGGCGTGACACGTCACAAGCTCTACGAGAATGATACTGGCACAACCGACAGCAACGGGCTGCCGCCTCACTCCATTTCCGCCATCGTTGATGGAGGTGATGTTACCGAGATAGCCCAGACAATCCGGGGGAACAAAGGGCAGGGAACGGCAACTTACGGGACAACTTCTGTAACGGTACCGGACACCTACGGCAACCCGCACGTGATTCGCTTCTCGCGGTCTACTGACGTCCCGATTTATGGGCATATCACACTGAAGGCATTCACCGGCTATACGTCGCAAATTGGCGTACAGATTCAGCAGGCCGTCGCAGATTACATCAACGGGCTGACGATCGGCGACGATGTGCTGCTGAGCAGGATTTATTCTCCGGCGAGCCTAGGTGTAGTGAGTGGTGGCAACGCGCGCTACTACGACATACAGGAGCTGCTGATTGGCAAATCAGCTGGTAGCGTCGCGGCGGCAAACATCATCATCGCCTACAACGAATCCGCGTCGTGTAAGCCTGAAAACATTGTTCTAACGGTGACGTCATGAGCAAGTACACGGACTTAATCACCAACTATAACGCCACTAAGCCAAAGTTTTTTGATCACGTCGACCTGAGCACGCGGCCACTGATTGATATCACCGGTGCAACCCGGGGGATGGTAAGCGCTTTCGACATTGATACTGCCGTAGGCGTTCAGCTCGATACGCTCGGCCTCTGGATTGGTCGCAGTCGCATAGTCAGCCAGCCGATTAGCGGTGTTTATTTCAGCTGGGACACTGAAGGGCTCGGATATGACCAGGGCGTATGGCAAGGACCTTATGACCCTGACGCAGGCTATACGACGCTGAGCGATGACACCTACCGCATCGTTCTGAAGGCAAAAATCGCCATCAACAACTGGGACGGCCGCAATGATTCGCTGCCCCCCATCCTTGATGCTGCGACTGCTGGCTCAGGCCTGAAGATGCAGATCGTGGATAACCAGGACATGACCGTTTCTGTGTGGGTGTTTCCTGAAACCGATATTTCGGATGTTTCTCTGGAACTGATTGCCGCAATAAAGCAGGGATATCTGACGGTAAAAGCGGCCGGGGTTTGGGCTGGTGATATTCAAACACTATCTGTGGAAACCCCCTCAGTGGGAAATCGTTTTTTTGGCTTCGACTTAGACAATGAATATATCGCCGGATTTAATGACGGCGCATGGGAGATGAAACTCTAATGGCTACTAATGAATTTAAACCGTTTGCAACCGGATCTGGCGCTAATGTTACCCCACAGAATGAGTGGGAGACACTCCCTGCGTTACTGACAGGATTTAGCAGCGGAAAGGCGAGCAGTGCTCAGGTAAATAAAGCAATCCGTCAGGCATCATTCATTGCCTCTGCTCTTGCTCAGTTTGTAAGTGATAACGCCAACCTTAATGTTCTCGATGATGGTGATATTGCCGGGTTTACCAGTAAGCTAAAAAGCGCGTTTGCAAAGCAGTATTTATCACGAAACAACCCATTCGGTGATATCAAGGCTGATGGGGCAGTCAATGCTGCGAAAATTAATCTGGGTTTGCAGGCGTTTAATATTTCTAGCACCATTACGACCGTTTCAGCGCCTACATCCGGCGTGTTTTTGTACGTCGAAAATAGTGGGAACTGGGGAGTACAGGACTCGGCAGGAAATCCTCTGCCGTTACCTGTTGCCGGAGGTGGTACGGGTGCCAATACGCTTTTGGGAGCGCGGGTAAACCTCGGAGTTTCAGCATTCGGTTCCGATAGCACCCGCTCGACAGCATCTTCACCAAACGCAGCCGCCTATACCTTCATCACAAACTCAGGGGACTGGGGGGCGAGCAACAACAGTGGTCAGATAATACCTCTTGCTGTTTCTCGCGGGGGCACCGGAGCGACAGATGCAACAACAGCAAGAACAAATCTGGGGCTTAAAACGGCAGCTACTCGTGATGTAGGTGTGGCTAGCGGTCAAATACCTGATATGGGTTCATTTCAGTTTTCAGCAGTAGCAAAAGGGTATGAAAAGCTGCCATCGGGTCAAATTCGCCAATGGGGAACGATTAGCATCCCAGCCGCAAATGCGAGCACAGATTTCGCTTTAGATACCTTCGCTATCCCATTCCCTAACGGCGTTCTTAATTGTCGAGCGAATGGCACGGCAACAACAACTAACACACCTTGCTTTGCAACAGCGGAAGCTATCTCAACGACACAAATCAGGCTTAAGGCAATTGCAATTGATTTGTCCAATAAAACTATTACGCAGGGAATGGCCGTTACTGTTGCCTGGGAAGCCATCGGAGCATAGAAATGTCAGAATATATCTACAGTGCAAAAAGCAATGCTTTCTATCCAGTCGATATGAAGGAAGATTATGTTGAGGCCGGTTCCTGGCCGGATGATGGCAAGGAGGTGAGTGAAGAGTGCTTCCTTGAATTTACGTCAGTCACCCATGCCGACAAATACCGTGTTGCTGGTGAGGATGGACTTCCCGCATGGGATGCAGTACCAGACCCAATAAAGGAACAGCTCATCGCTACTGCTGATGCAGAAAAGATGCGTCTTATCGGGCAGGCAAACGCCAGTATTAATATTAAACAATGGCCGGGAAAGGCGGCTATCGGGCGGCTCAAAGGTGATGAGCTGGCGCAATACAATTTGTGGCTGGATTATCTGGATGCGCTGGAGGACGTGGATACGTCAACAGCGCCAAGCATTGCTTGGCCCGAACAGCCGAAATGAGTAATAGACCGCCACCTGTCGTATGTAAGAACCGGTGGCGGCTGGTTACTCAGTGTTCATGCCAAGCTTCCGGGCTATAGTTTACTAGAGACACTGCCTCGCGTCTCTTCTCTCAATATGTCTGGCTTTCCATTCAAAATAATCCTTCAGTAACCATCTCGAACTTCTGCCGAGCTTTATCGGGGCAGGGAATTCGGCCCTCTTTATTAGTGAATAGAAGTATTTAGCTGTGAACCCTGAATCGTTAGTTATGTACTTCAGGTCAATGAATGAATCATCAGAAAGGTTAGTTCTTGCATTGGGCATCATGCATATATTTCCTTTAATCGTGGACTTGTTGAAAATGTGCGAAGTTAAAAATTAACCTTACCGCTACTTATACTCCCTCGATGCTCGAACTTTTTCAGTGATCCACGCTTCCACTTCTGTTGATACCCACCTTACGGAACTACTTATCTTGCTAGCGTTTGGGAACTCACCCGTGTTCATCCACTTGTAAATAGACGTCTTTTTGAAGCCAACAGTGCTGCATACCTCTTTCAGATCCATCAAATATATGTTCAAATTATGCTCTCCTCATTGAATGATAAATGTACGCCTTCTCGGAAAAGCTAACATTGACACGAAAGGAAAACCGAAGGATTGCACACAAGCAAACCCGGCGCGGTACCCATGCAAACAAACATGGGGGTACTTTAGGGGGTATGTGTTTTTGTTGAATTGTCTATTGATTAGTATTATCAGCTAGTTATTCAGTAATATTGAATCCTACAGGGCCATTTAATTTCATAGAGTTATGCCTCCTTCACATCCTCCTGATTTCCATTGTGGGACATATTTGGGACATCACCCCTAAAATTTACCGGTCATGAAGGACATTTATGTGGTATCTACTCGCAACTTCGCTTGCCGCACTCTCTCTTAATAAAAGCCTGGCTTACCTGATGCTGGGATTAACGGCATTTCTCGGCTGGAAACAGAGTATTCTTGACGCCCCGGCGCTGCTGGTTATTGCAACCATCGTTGTTGGCTGGTCTGCTGTTGAATGGCTACGGAATAAAAATAATAAATATACATATCTGGTCGAAGGCCTGTGCGTGGCCATCGCCGTTGCGCTGGTTTTACATGTGATCCCGGGTTTTCATAACCCCAGGGTGCTGGATGCTGTCGTCGTTGGTCCGCAAAGCATACCGTTCAGTATGTACTTTAATATGGACAAGGCAGTGGTGCCGTTCTTTTTAATCACGTGCATGCCAACGTTATTCGTAGCAAAACCCCTCTATAAAGCGGGCAAGGTTGGATGGGGAATATTGATTCTTGCGATACCCGCGCTGTTACTTCTGGCTGTTGCATTAGGTGGGCTGAGAATTGAGCCGCATGCGCCAGAATGGTTCGCTCAATTTGCCCTTGCGAATATTTTCTTCGTCTCTTTGGCCGAGGAAGCCTTGTTCAGAGGCTACCTGCAGCAACGCTTGTCCCGGATTATTCATCCTGTTGTCGCGCTGTTGATTGCCTCAGTCATCTTTGGGCTGATGCATTATAGCGGCGGTTTACTACTGATTATTTTTGCCAGCCTCTCCGGCATTATTTACGGCCTGGCGTGGATGTGGAGCGGCAGGCTCTGGGTTGCAACGTTATTCCATTTTGGGCTGAACTGCGTGCATTTATTGTTCTTCACCTATCCGATGTATGCCTCTCACGCAGCGATGTGATGCGTTTTAAAATAGTAGCCTTATAAATTGGGCTACTTCCGGATAAGCATAAAAAGCCCCGAAATACTGGGGCTTTTTATATATAACGGGCGCATGAATAACTGATTTACCTTCGCGTCATAATGAATAGAAGGCTAATGAATTTCATTACAGGCAGGCTTAAGGTTTTCTTAATCTAAAAATTATCTCTCATTAAAATTTGGATTTTTATCATTCTAAAATCTTCTAAAAAGAAATTTTACACTTTTACGCCTAAACTGGATTGATACTAATTATCATTAGCGTTGTTGTATGCTTTAATCCTGTCCCACAAAGCTATGAGTCGTTAATCCCGTTGGTCTATTAAGGATGTGTTCATGAATTCTCGCCTGCTGTCCTGCTTCTCGCTTGTCTTGTTGTCTTCATCCCTTTTCCTTTCCACACAAGCGGTTGCCGCCGATAACAACGAAGGTATCGTTGTTTATAACGCGCAGCACGAAAACCTGGTGAAGTCGTGGGTGGACGGTTTTACTAAAGAAACCGGCATTAAAGTCACTCTGCGTAATGGCGATGACAGCGAGCTGGGTAACCAGCTGGTTCAGGAAGGCAGCGCGTCACCGGCAGACGTGTTCCTGACGGAGAACTCGCCTTCAATGGTGCTGGTGGATAATGCCAACCTGTTTGCGCCGCTGGATGCAGACACCCTGAAGCAGGTACCGGCAGAATATCGTCCGGCGCACGGCCGCTGGATTGGCATCGCGGCCCGCAGCACGGTGTTTGTGTATAACCCGGAAAAACTGAACGAACAGCAGCTGCCTGAATCGCTGATGGATCTGGCAAAGCCCGAGTGGAAAGGCCGCTGGGCGGCATCACCGTCAGGCGCGGATTTCCAGGCCATCGTGAGCGCGATGCTGGCGCTGAAAGGCGAGAAGGCCACACTGGAATGGCTCAAGGCGATGAAAGCCAATTCCGTTGCCTATAAAGGCAACAGCACCGTGATGAAAGCGGTCAATGCCGGTCAGATTGATGGCGGCGTGATTTATCACTACTACCGTTTTGTCGATCAGTCCAAAACCGGTGAAAACAGCAAAAACACCCAGCTCTACTACTTCAAACACCAGGATCCGGGCGCGTTTGTGAGCCTCTCCGGCGGCGGCGTGCTGGCATCCAGCAAGCATAAAGCGCAGGCGCAGGCCTTCATCAAATACATTACCGGTAAAGAAGGTCAGGAAAGCCTGCGTACCAACAACGCCTTTGAGTATGCGGTGGGCGTGAACGCGGCCTCAAACCCGAAACTGGTCCCGCTGAAAGATCTTGATGCACCGAAAGTTGAACCTTCGACGCTTAACAGTAAAAAAGTTATCGAGCTGATGACGCAAGCCGGCCTGCTGTGATCCTGAGAGTAAAGTGAACGTCTTATGTCTGGTATGAGTCTCGACATCGGAAAAAACAGAGTGCAGGAGCCTGCCCGCAGGCGTCCTGCACTGCCGATGGTGGCGTTAGCTGTGTTGTTTTCATTAATGGCGCTTCTGCCTCTGGGTTTTATCATTGCCATTGGCATTGAGACCGGCTGGGAAACCATTAAGGCGCTGGTGTTTCGCCCGCGTGTTGCTGAGCTGCTCAGCAACACGCTGTGGCTGACGGCTTTAGCGGTTCCGCTGTGTATCGTGACGGGCGTGGCAATCGCCTGGCTCACGGAGCGCACGCAGCTTGCCGGGCGAGGGATCTGGTCCGCACTGGCGGTCGCCCCGCTGGCGATCCCCGCGTTTGTGCAAAGCTATGCCTGGGTGAGCGCTGTCCCGTCCATGCACGGGCTCTCCGCGGGCATTTTCCTCTCCGTACTTGCCTACTATCCGTTTATCTATATGCCGGTTGCGGCGGTGCTGCGTCGCCTTGACCCGACGCTTGAAGATGTCGCCGCTTCGCTGGGTACGCCGCCGTGGCGGGTCTTTTTCCGCGTGGTGCTGCCCCAGCTCAAGCTGGCTATCTGCGGAGGCGCGCTGCTGGTGGCGCTGCACCTGCTGGCGGAATATGGCCTGTACGTGATGATCCGCTTTGATACCTTCACCACGGCAATTTATGACCAGTTCCAGTCTACCTTCAGCGGCCCGGCGGCGAACATGCTGGCGGGCGTGCTGGCCTTGTGCTGTCTGGCTATATTAATGCTGGAGGGCGTGACGCGCGGAAAAGCACGCTACGCGCGCATTGGCGCCGGGGCCGCGCGCGAGCAGAAACGCTGGCCGCTGAAGCCTCCGGCTGCCGCGCTGGGCCAGCTGTTTTTCATCGTGCTGATCGTTCTGGCGCTGGGCGTGCCGCTAGTTGTCCTGTGTCGCTGGATTTGGCTCGGCGGCGTGCAAAACTGGATGAGTGCCGATCTCTGGCACTCCCTGCGCCAGACGCTGATGCTCGGCGTGGGCGGTGCGCTTCTGACGACCGCGTGCGTGATCCCCATCGCGTGGCTGGGTATCCGCTATCCGCATCGCATCTTCCGGATGCTTGAAGGGTGCATCTATATCACCAGCTCGCTGCCGGGCATCGTCACGGCGCTGGCGCTGGTCACCGTCACCATTCATTACGCCCGTCCCATTTACCAGACGGAAATTACCCTGTTCCTTGCCTACCTGCTGATGTTTATGCCCCGCGCGCTCATCAACCTGCGGGCGGGGATTGCGCAGGCGCCGGTTGAGCTGGAAAACGTGGCGCGCAGCCTGGGCAGCACGCCCGCGAAGGCGCTCTGGAGCGTGACGATGCGGCTGGCCGCGCCGGGCGCGGCGGCGGGTGCCGCGCTGGTTTTCCTCGGCGTCAGCAACGAGTTGACCGCCACGCTGCTGCTCTCTCCGCTGGGCACGCGCACGCTCTCCACTGGATTCTGGGCGCTGACCAGTGAAATTGACTATGTTGCCGCCGCGCCTTACGCGATGCTGATGATCCTAATTTCACTCCCGCTGACCGCCATTCTCTATATGCAGTCGAAAAAAATTGCAGGGCTATGACATGCTTGAATTAACCGCCATTTCTAAATCGTTTTCTGATGTGCAGGTGCTCGACAGCTTAAACCTGAGCGTGGCGCCGGGGAGCAGGACGGCGATTGTCGGGCCGTCCGGGTCGGGGAAAACCACGCTGCTGCGTATTCTTGCCGGGTTCGAAACGCCTGACACCGGGCGCATTGTCATGCAGGGGAGAACGCTGTTCGATGAAAACAGTTTTGTTCCCGCCCACCTGCGCCGGATTGGTTTTGTGCCTCAGGAGGGTGCGCTGTTCCCGCACCTCAATGTGGCAGACAACATCGCCTGGGGGCTGGACGGCACCCGGCACGAGAAACGCCAGCGCGTTGAGGCGCTGATGGAGATGGTTTCTCTGGACAGGCAGCTCGCAACGCACTGGCCCCACGAGATTTCCGGCGGACAGCAGCAGCGCGTGTCCCTTGCCCGTGCGCTGGCCCAGCGGCCTTCACTGATGCTGCTGGATGAACCGTTCTCGGCTCTGGATACCGGCCTGCGCGCCACGACGCGTAAGGCAACGGCCGATCTGCTGGCCGAAGCGGGCGTGGCCTCGATTCTGGTCACCCACGATCAGAACGAAGCGTTGTCCTTTGCCACGCAGGTTGCCGTCATGCGCTCCGGGCGCTTCACGCAGGTCGGTACGCCTTATGACGTTTACACCCGTCCCGTTGACGAAGAGACGGCGCTGTTTCTTGGCGATGCCGTGATCCTGCCTGCTCAGCTCGCTGCCGGGTATGCCGTGTGCGCGCTGGGTGAAGTGCCGACGGACAACGCGCATGCGACAGGAAAGGGCAGGGTAATGATGCGCCCTGAACAATTACGCGTGACGGCATGTGCAGCGCATGAAAGTCCGATCTCGATTCTCGACGTGGACTTCACCGGCCAGCTGTCGACGCTCACCCTGGGATTGGCCGGACAGCAGCAGCCGGTGATTCTGAAGACCGTAAGCCAGCCAGGATGGAACCCGGGCACGGCGGTACGCGTTGATATTGCTGGCACCGCGCGGGTATTCGAATATTCTTAATATTCGTTAGTAATTTCATGCAACGGGTTGTTATAAAAGATTTTTCCCGAACGTATGGCAATTCCTGAGATTCTCTACCATGCTCATAAAACCTCACCACACTGCGTGAGGTTTTTCGTAATTGCTGATTAATCTCAAGGAAAAAGGTTATGAAAAAGACGACTGCTATTTTGTTGGGAACGGCGTTACTGTTTACGACCAATGCTTTTGCTGCACAGCTACTTACTAAAAGCGAGTTCAAAAAAGTTGCATCTCAATATAAAAAAATCGGTACGGTAAACACCTCGAATGAAGTTTCGGTGGATGATGCGAAAAAAGAACTGATTGAGAAAGCCGATAAGAAAGGCGCGGATGTTCTGGTGCTCACGTCAGGGAACACCAACAATAAAATTCACGGCACGGCCAATATCTACAAGAAAAAATAACGTCATTGCAGCCACCCCCGAAGCGGGGTGGCCGTTCCCCCTCTTATCTCGCCAATTCTCCTCATGAACGCGGTTACACTTGCTAATGCATGGATAATGCGTATAGTTCTCATTTGCATTGCATTCAACATATTCTAAGGCCCGACAACGGGTCATTTTTGCGCGCACTTTAAAATGAGTTAACGATGAACAACACCATCATGCACAAAACGCTGCTGGCGCTCGCCGTTGGCGCGGCGACACATTCCGCCATTGCGGCGGACGATCAAAAAGAGGACACCCTCGTTGTCCAGGCTGCACCAGCCAGCGATTTCAAACCCGGCGGCGACCAGCTGGTACCGGCCTTCCTTGACGGACAGGTGGCGAACGGCGGGCGCATGGGGATGCTGGGCCAGCAGAACGCCATGGACGTGCCGTTCAACATCATCAGCTACACCTCGAAGCTGGTGGAAGATCAGCAGGCGAAAACCATTGCGGATGTCGTCGCGAACGACGCGGGCGTGCAGTTCGTTCAGGGATACGGCAACAGCGCGGAGACCTACCGCATCCGCGGCCTGAAGTTCGACGGCGACGACATGACATTTGGCGGTCTGTCCGGCGTGCTGCCGCGCCAGGTGGTGGATACCCAGATGGTTGACCGCATCGAGATCTTCAAAGGGGCCAACTCGCTGATGAACGGCGCGGCAAGCTCCGGCGTGGGCGGGATGATCAACCTTGAGCCAAAACACGCGGGCGAACTCCCGCAGGCCAAAGTCGGCATGGACTACACCTCGGATTCCCAGATTGGAACTACGCTTGATGCGGGCCGTCGCTACGGCGACAGCGACCAGTTCGGCGCGCGGGTGAACCTGGTTCATCGCGAAGGGGAAACCGGCATACCGAATGACCGCCGCCGCACCACGCTGCTCTCTACGGGCCTGGATTACGCTGGCGACCGCTTCCGCACCTCGCTGGATCTGGGCTATCAGAAGAAAACCTTCCACGGCAGCCCGACCAGCGTCAATATTTCCGCGGTGGATTTCGTTCCCGAGCCGCCGAAAAACGATCGTAACTTCTCGCAGAAGTGGGCCTACAGCAATATCGAAAACGAATTTGGGATGTGGCGCAGCGAGTACGACATCACCGACGGCTGGACGGCCTATACCGGTCTTGGCGCGCAGCACGCGCACGAGGAAGGCATCTACAGCGCGCCGAAGCTGGTGGATAAAAGCGGCAAGGCAACGGTCAGCCGTCTTGATACCAACCGCATCAGCGATTCCGTCAGCGGCATGGCGGGCGTTCGCGGTAACTTCACTACGGGCTTCGTCTCGCACAAGGTCAACGTTGGCTATTCGGCGATGACCAAAAACGAAAAAATCGCGTGGAAAATGTCGGCGGCGAAGGATAATCCGACCACCAACATCTACCACAACACCGGCGTCGATATGCCGGACAGCACCAACCTGAACGGCTCTGGCGGGAAGTACAGCGATCCGCTGACCAGCGGACGCACGCGTACCCAGGGCTGGCTGCTTAGCGATACGCTGGGCGTGCTGGACGACAAGCTGCTGTTCACCGCAGGCGCCCGCCATCAGAAAGTGGTCGTTCGCGGATATAACAAAGTTACCGGTGCGGAAAACGCGGCGGACGGCTTCGACGGCAGCCGCTGGATGCCCACCTACGGCGTGGTCTACAAGCCGTGGGAGGAGATTTCCCTCTATGCAAACCACACCGAAGCGCTGCAGCCGGGCAAAACTGCACCTAACACCGCCACCAACTACGGCCAGAGCACCGGTATCATTCACTCTAAGCAGAACGAAGTGGGCGTGAAGGCGGACTTCGGCCGCGTGGGCGGATCGCTTGCGCTGTTTGAGATCAAAATGCCGTCGGCGATCCTCGACGACAGCGGCCATTACGGCCTGGATGCCGAGCAGCGAAACCGTGGCGTGGAGCTGAACGTCTTCGGCGAGCCCGCGCTGGGGATGCGCCTGAACGCCAGCGCCACCTGGCTGCAGGCCGAGCTGACCAAAACCAAAAATGGCGTGAATCAGGGTAACGATGCGATCGGGATTCCGAACTTTTACGCCGTGCTGGGTGCAGAGTACGATATCAAGCCGGTTGACGGCCTGACCGCCACCGCCCGCGTGAACCATTCCGGCGCGCAGTACGCTGACCTGGCAAACACCAAAAAGCTGGACAGCTACACCACGCTGGATCTGGGAGTGCGCTATCGCTTCGCGGTGAACCGCAATGAAAACCAGATGACGGTTCGCGCGGGCATCGACAACGTCACCAATGAAAACTACTGGGCCAGCGTGGACGATTCCGGTACCTATATTACGCAGGGCGAACCGCGCACCTTTAAGGTCTCGGTTGGCTACGCGTTTTAAGCGTTCCATCTCGTTATCCGGGGCAGGGATGCCCCAATCCCTTGCTACCTCCAGCATGAAGTGTTAAAACGTGCCCCTTCTAAAAAAGAGACAGGGGTAGGACGTGAAAGACGCGTCATCCGCTTCAGGCCATGGTAGCGCTGAAGCCTCGTCGGATCAGAATCCGACGCTGCAACGTGGTTTGCAAAATCGACATATTCAGTTAATTGCCCTTGGCGGCGCGATCGGTACCGGGCTGTTTCTCGGCATCGGCCCCGCTATTCAGATGGCTGGCCCGGCGGTGCTGCTGGGTTACGGTATCGCCGGGGTTATCGCCTTCCTGATCATGCGCCAGCTTGGCGAGATGGTTGTTGAAGAGCCGGTTTCAGGCTCCTTCGCGCACTTTGCTTATAAATACTGGGGCCCGTTTGCAGGATTCCTCTCCGGCTGGAACTACTGGGTGATGTTCGTGCTGGTGGGGATGGCAGAGCTGACCGCCGCAGGCATTTACATGCAGTACTGGCTGCCGGACGTCCCGACGTGGATCTGGGCGGCGGCCTTCTTCATCATTATTAACGCCGTTAACCTCGTCAACGTGCGCCTGTATGGCGAAACCGAGTTCTGGTTTGCGCTGATCAAGGTGCTGGCGATTATCGGGATGATCGGCTTTGGCCTGTGGCTGCTGTTCTCCGGCCACGGCGGCGAGCGCGCCACGATCGACAACCTGTGGCAGCACGGCGGCTTCCTCGCCACCGGCTGGAAAGGGCTGATTCTCTCCCTGGCGGTGATCATGTTCTCCTTCGGAGGATTAGAGCTGATTGGCATTACCGCCGCGGAAGCGCGCGACCCGCATAAAAGCATTCCAAAAGCGGTCAACCAGGTGGTATACCGTATTCTGCTGTTCTACATCGGCTCGCTGGTGGTGCTGCTGGCGCTCTATCCGTGGGTGGAAGTGAAGTCCGACAGCAGCCCGTTCGTGATGATTTTCCACGATCTGAACAGCAACGTGGTGGCCTCGGCGCTGAACTTCGTCATTCTGGTGGCGTCTCTGTCGGTCTATAACAGCGGCGTTTACTCCAACAGCCGCATGCTGTTCGGCCTCTCCGTGCAGGGCAACGCGCCGAAGTTCCTCACCCGCGTCAGCCGTCGCGGCGTACCGGTGAATTCCTTGTTCCTTTCTGGTGCTATCACCTCGCTGGTGGTGCTGATTAACTATCTGCTGCCGAAAGAGGCCTTTGGCCTGCTGATGGCGCTGGTTGTCGCTACGCTGCTGCTGAACTGGATCATGATTTGCCTGGCGCACCTGCGCTTTCGCGCCGCGATGCGCCGCAAGGGACGCGATACGCAGTTCAAAGCGCTGCTCTATCCGGCGGGGAACTATATCTGTATCGCTTTCCTGGGGCTGATTCTGGTGCTGATGTGCACCATGGATGAGATGCGCCTTTCGGCGATGCTGCTGCCGGTGTGGGTTATCTTCCTCTTTGTGGCGTTTAAGCTTTCCCGCAAAAAGTAGCGCGGTTTTCTCCCTCTCCCTGTGGGAGAGGACCGGGGTGAGGGCACCAGACTGCACCTGCCTTCACGCCCGGCAACCCACCTTACCGATGCTGTAGGGTCAACGAGCGAATATCGTTCCCGGTCGGGGACTGGTGAATACGCAGCCCAAATTCATCCACCACCGCGAAAATATGGTCGAAGATGTCGGCCTGAATCTCCTCATATTCTGCCCAGACCACCGTGTTGGTGAAGGCGTATATTTCAATCGGCAAACCATTCGCATCAGGCGCTAGCTGGCGCACCATCAGCGTCATATCTTTGCGAATACGCGGATGGTTGCGCAGATATTCATTCAGGTAGGCGCGGAAGGTACCAATATTGGTCATCTTACGCAGGTTTAATACCGACTCCCCTTCACCGTTCTTCTGATTCCACAGACTAATTTCCTCATGTCGCGCGGCCAGATAGGGCTTCAGCAGCTTCGCCTGAATGAGTTTCTGCTGTTCCTGCTCGTCGAGAAAATGAATGCTGGTGGTATCAATATTCAGGCTGCGCTTAATGCGTCGCCCGCCGGAGGCCGACATGCCGCTCCAGTTGATAAAGGCGTCGGAGACCAGGGCCCACGTCGGAATGGTTGTAATCGTATTATCGAAATTGCGTACTTTAACGGTGGTCAGACCGATGTCCGTCACCGTGCCGTTGGCACCGTATTTCGGCATCTCCAGCCAGTCGCCGAGCTTGAGCATATCGTTGGCGGAAAGCTGAATCCCTGCCACAAGACCGAGTATCGGGTCTTTAAACACCAGCATCAGAACGGCGGCCATGGCGCCCAGACCGCTGATCAGAATCGCCGGGGACTGGCCGATCAGCAGAGAGATAATCAGTATTCCCACCAGGATGGCGCTCACCAGCTTGATGCCCTGGAAGATCCCCTTCAGCGGCAGCTGTGATGCGGTGGCCATTTTCTGCGACAGATTAAAAATCACGTCCAGCAGCGAGAAGAAGGAGAGCAGGGCATACACCATGACCCACAGCTTTGCGCAAGTTGTGAGAATTTCCGCCGCTTCGCTGCCTTTTTGCAGCCACAGTACCGCCTGGACGTTGACGATTATCCCCTGAAGGGTGAAGGCCAGACGGTGAAATAATTTATTCTGGGTAATGATCTGCAGCCACAAATGGCTGCTGGCCTGCGCGCGTTTTTCGAAAGCGCGAAGCACCACTTTGTGCAGAATAAAATGAACGATGATGGCGGTAAGAAAAATAATACCAAAGATAATCACTAAAGAGGTGGTGTGATTAATTTCAATGCCTAACTCTTCAACCTGAGCAATTAATTCCTGCATAACGTCTCCTGTATTGATGCAGCCCCATAATGGCGGCTGCGGATCTATTATGCAAATTCACTGGCTTATTTGGTGGCCTGGCAGACCTTTACCACCGGCAGGCACAGGCGGTGGCGGATGCACAGCGTCGCCAGGGCGAGCACCACCATCATCGCCGTTTCCACCATCAGGAAGACGTTCACCGCCTGGGTGTAATCCCCGTGATGGTTCTGCAGCGCGTGGAGCAAAATCGCGCCGAAAATGGCCGGGCCAAGCCCCAGCGCGGCCTGCTGCAGCGTGCTGAGAATGGCGCTCGCGGCCCCCGCGTCGTCAGGCTGAATATCGCGCATCCCGATGCGGTAGAAGCTGTTCACAATCAGCGCCTGCCCGTAGCCGACCAGCCCGGTCGCGGGCGCCAGCGTCAGGGCGGTATTCTCCATTCCCCAGACGCGGAACGTGGCGATCAGCGCCAGCAGGCCGGCAATCTGGATCGCCAGACCCGTCAGCAGAATGGTACTGGTGCTGTAGCGAGCAATCAGCCTCGGCGCGAACCACGCCGAAATAAAGTAAGTTACGCCCAGCGCGATAAAACTGTTTCCGGACTGCCACGGTGCCATCCCCAGACCGGTTTGCATGGTCAGCGCCATACAGAACATAAACCCGGACCAGACGCTGAAAAAGAGCATCGCAATCAGAATGCCAAAGCGAACGCTGCGAAGCTGCAGCAGGCGCGGCGGGATCAGCGGATGGGCATTCTCACGCTCCTTTTTGCGCGCATTCAGCGCCGTCAGCCAGCCCAGCGGAATAATGGCGAGAAGCATAACCTTCAGCGGCCACGACCAGTGCCACTGTGGGCCGAGCGCCATCGGGAACAGCAGGCAGCAAAGAATGATCGCCAGCAGCACGGTTCCGGTCCAGTCGATGCGTGACGGCGTCTCGCGACGGGTTTCGGGTACGAAATGGCGACTTAGCGCCAGCACCACCAGACAGATCGGCACGTTGATAAAGAAGGCGTTACGCCAGCCCAGCCCGGCGATATCCGCCGACACCAGCCAGCCGCCGCCCATCTGGCCGACGATAAACGCAATCCCGCCGATGCCGCCAAACAGGCTGATGGCCTTAGCGTGCGCCGTACCTTTCAGCGTCACGTGCAGGGTGGCAAGAATCTGCGGCACGATCAGTGCGGCTCCCGCCCCCTGAACGATGCGCGCGGCCAGCAGTTGTTCAATGTTCCCCGCCATCCCGCAGAGCAGCGAGGCCTGGCCAAAGCTCGCGACGCCCCACATGAACAAACGCCGGCGGCCAAAGTTGTCCCCCAGCTTGCTGCCGAGCGCGAGGCAGACGGCGAAGGCCACGCCATAAAGCGCGACGATGAGCTCCAGTTCGGTAGCGGTAGCGTGCAGCGAATGGGTGATGGCGTCCAGCGCGACGTTGGTGATTGAGGTATCAATCATCGGCAGCATCTGGCCGGTTAGCAGCAATATCAGGCCAGCGCGGCCCGGTGAAACAACTGACGTGTTCATGGTAACTCCATTGCGTCATTCAACAGATGGTCGTAGCATCAACCATCTGATAAACGGGTACCAGTTCTTGCTTATACTGGTACTGGCACTACCATGCAGGGGGATTTATGGCCTTGATGTCTGAACCCGTCGTCTCACTTCAGGATGACACCCGAAAACAGCTGGGGGCATTTTTGCGCGCACGACGTGAAAGCCTCGATCCGCAGCGTCTCGGCCTGCCGCGCAGCGGTCGCCGCCGCACGCCGGGTCTGCGCCGGGAAGAGGTGGCGATGCTCGCGGACGTGGGCGTGACCTGGTACACCTGGCTGGAGCAGGGCAGGGACGTCAATCCGTCCAGCGCGGTGATGGCCGCTGTGGCAAAAGCGCTGCAGTGCACCCCTACCGAGGCCCGACACCTGTTTCTGTTAGCGGGGTTACCGCCGGGCGAAGCGCCGCAGGCGGTCTGCTGCGAGGGCATCAGCGAAGGCACGCGCCGCCTGCTGGATACGCTGATGCCGAAACCCGCCAGCATTCAGAAACCGAACTTCGATATCGTGGCCTGGAACGACAGCTTCGGGCATCTGATGGGCGTCGATTTCAATGACATTCCTCCCGAAGACCGCAACTGTATTTATTTGTTCCTCACGCATCCTGCGTGGCGCGCGCGCCTCGGCAGGCGCGACGACGTGCTGCCCATCTTTGTCTCCTATTTCCGGGCGGCGATGGCCGAACACCGGGGCGACCCGCTGTGGGAGGCCAAACTGGCGCGCTTCTTTGCGGTATCCGAAGAGTTTAAAACCCTGTGGCACCAGCGCAACGACGTGCGCGGCGTGGAAAACCAGCTCAAGCTGTTTACTCATCCCGAGCTGGGGGATTTTACGCTGCAGCAGATGTACTGGTATTCCGCGCCGCGAAACGGCTCGCGGCTGCTGGTGTATCTCCCGGTGGATGAAGCGGGGGAGCGGGCGATGGCGTGGCTGGCAGAGAAAAGTCGGTCATAATACTCATCGCCCGAGGGGGACTATTTCACTGTGCTCTTAGTACTGCCATTGTACCGAAAACCCAAGCGTGACGGGACTGGTATGCATCTCATCCGGTTTTACCAATGGCACACCTGCAAAAAGGTCATATCCCACGTGTCCTTTCACCCCGCGCACGCCTGCGGCCGCACCGAGAATGTGGGCCCCGCTCCAGTAATCATTTTCTGAGCCGCTGACTTCGCCGTAGTCTGCGCCAATATACGGCTGCATTCCCCATACCGGCAGATTCAGATTGATATCATTACGTAGATACCAGCCTTTGTCGGCATACAATGAGGACTCTCCGTCAAAGCCGCGTACCGTCCAGCGGTTGCCGATGGTGAACTTATCGGGCTGGGTAAGCCTGTCCGGAGTGGTCTGTTGTTTGAAATGCGGTTCATAGCTGAGGGCGAACTTGCCCAGTTTGAAAGGGAAACTACCGTCTGCGCTCAGCGTAATGATGCGCGCCTGCGCGTCGGCATTGCCCACTACCTCTTCAGCATCGGCTTCTTCACCAAACCACGGTGCGGCATGTTGATAACCTAAGCTTGCCGTAAGTTGACCAAATGGAAGATAGGCTAAGTGTTCCAGGCTAAGCAGCCAACTGCTGGTGTCCCGGTGCTGAACCTCCACTTCCATGTCGTTAAGATCGTAGCGGGTATCACGCTTGATCCCTTTAAAGCCCAGCGTGGTTTTCTGGCTCGCGCTGCGGTAAACCACGCGGTTAAGCGCGGCGGTCATTAACTTTTGATCGCTACTGTACCGGTAATCAAAATCACCGCTATGGATAGTCTGCGTCGTTCTGTACTGGCTGGCATAAAGTTCCAGCGCCCAGTATCCCCAGGGAACGGAGTAAAACGCCGAGGTATTATCGTTACGCTTGCCGTTTTCATTTTTGAAACCGCCGCCATACGCTACATAAAACATATCGTTGAGCGAGGTGGGGTTATCCAAATACAGTACCAGTCCGCCCTGATACCGTCCGGTATATTTACTACCAGAATCATCAAACCAGCTGCCCAGTCGCCAGACTTTACGCTGGTCGCGCTTGATCTCTACGCGGCTATCGCCGGGATTTTCCCCCGGCACCAGACGAATACTCGCCTGCGAACCGGGAATACGCTGCAGGTTTTCCAGCCCCTGTTCCAGACCGCGTAAATCGAGGAGGTCGCCCGCCCCTTGCGGGATGTTATTCCAGCTATGAACGGGGAGCCCACTTTGATCCTGAATAATGACATCACTGACACGTCCAGGCAGAATTCGCAGGGTTAACGTTCCCTTAAGCAAATTTTGCTCCGGTATTAATACACGGGTAGTAATAAATCCGTGGGATATTAATCGATTCTGCACGGCTGTATATATGGCTTTAATTCCTTTCACGCCGATACAGTTATTCTCAGCCTGACGAATAAAATCGCGAAAGGTGAGCCAGTTTGGAAGCGACTCCGTATTGTCGATCCTCACATGGAGAATGTCGTAGCAAACAGACTCTTTCGGAAGAACAAGAGCGTCGCCATGAGATGTACTTTCAGCTGTAAGCAGCAGCTTACCCGGAGGGGCGAGTTGTTCGTGTCGGGCTTGGTCCTGCTGCTGTATTGTTGCTGGTTCGGCATGAAGTAGAGAGGATTGCATTAAGCATAAGGACAAAAAAAGGAAGCTGAGAGCCGCTTGATAAATTTTCATTATAATTTAAAATTTCCGGAAATACCCATCACAGAAACATAGTTTGGGAATAAAGCCTCACGAAAGTGTGAGGCTTTATTATTTAAATGGAATTACGCTGCGATAGTGATGAAATAGCCGCCAGGATAATAAATAATGTCCTGAACAACATGGCCGTAATACTTATCACCAGGTTGATAGACAACTCCGTTTTCCCAAACACCATTACCTTCAGGGGTACCATTTGGCTTAATTGTGGTATTTCCACTATTATTCGCAGTGGCATTCGAACCTGGGTTGGTATTGATGTCATCAGCAGTGTTATTATCTGTACCTTGATTTGCTGCACCGGTCTCGTTAATAACGCCCATATTATTGACGTAGCCTGTGGTGTACACGCGATTGCCGGTAATATTACCGCTGGCTTCGTTGTTAACGCCGTTGGCTGTATTCAACGTAATATCACTTGTGCTAGTGATGTTACCACTGTTAGTCAGGTAGTTACTGATCAGAGTAATACCGTTATCAGCGGACAGCGTTCCCCCGTTGATGAGTGTTACCCGCTCCATCTGTGCGTTCAGTTTATTACCCGCCTTCATCGTTCCGAAGTTATACGCGGTACCTTGAGACCAGCCGTAGCTGCCCATTACGTTGAGATTAATGTCATGTGCCGCACGGATATCACCATTGTTGTCCAGGTTGTTCATCACGAACAGCGTGGCATCAGAACCAGCGTTGATCTGGCTACCTGCATCAGTCATTAGATAAGAGGTGGTGACGCTGATGTTATGGTCGGCGCTCATCACGCCCTTACCCCGGTTTTCCAGGCTCGTGGTGTTCAGATTGATATCATTCTTGCTGGCGATCGAACCGCTGTTAGACAGGTCTGCCAGTTGAAGATCCATCTGATTAGCGGTAATGTCGCCGCTGTTGTCGAACAGACTGCTGTTCATCTGCAGCGCCAGGCGACCCTCAGCCGAGATGGAACCGCTGTTCTGCGCGGGACCGCCATAGCTATACCAGCCAGTAGAACCGATGTTTAACATCATATTCTGACCCGCCTTAACGGTTCCGGCGTTCTGGAACGTGCCGGTCACGGTCATGTCGATATTGCCGGCAGCTTCCATCTTACTGGCAAGGTCAGAATAGTAGGACGTGCCGTACATAAAGAGGTCTTTATCGGCAGTGATGGTTCCGGACATATTATCCAGCGCACCATTAATTGAAACATAGCCGTTGCTGTGGATTAATCCATTGCGGTTAGAGAGCATGTTGTTGCCGCTCACCTGAATCTGGCTGTCAGATCCCACAGCCTGAATCACGCCGTTATCGTTATTCAGCATGGAGGCGCTGATCATGTTCCAGCCGTCCCCTGCGGAGATAAGACCATTATCGTTCGTCAGCGTGTCGACATTGATTGTCATCGCACCATCGGTTTCTACGCGGCCAGTGGAGTTGTTAAGGCTGGCAGCGTCAATATTGAGGGCCCCCTTAGCATTAATGCGGCCATGGGTATTATTCACGCCCTGCGCGTTGTAATTCCAGGAGGCGCGGCTGATAGTCAAATCACCATTGCTGATAATTTCACCGTCGCTATTGTCCAGCGAGTCAGCGATAATAAAGGTATTCTGGCTGCCCTGGATGGAGCCATGGTTGTTAACGGTATCTTTGCCGGATAGATTGACCTTTGCAGCTTTAATGACACCGGTAGTGTTGTCCAGCGTGTGGTCTGCGGCAACGGACACCATACCCTCTGAGGTAATTTGACCATTATGGTTCAGGACATCACCACCCATTACGGTAGCTGCATTTTTACCGCTGATATGTCCACCGTTGTTTTCGACCACACCATCAACGTTAATTGACAACGCGTCGGATGCCGTCAGGTCAGCATGATCGATATGTACGCCAACGCCGGTATCTGTGCCTTCCATAAAAATTTTATTCGCATACATGGAGCCCAGAGCAGAGACATCCAGCGCTACGTCAGGGGTATTGCTGCTGTCATACTTCTTCTGCACATGACCATTTTTATCGATGCGGTTGTTACCCGTTATGATGTTCAGTTCGTTAGCCTGAAGTTTCGCATTGACTTTCACTGAACGGGCAATAATGTCGGTGTACTGTGTAGAGCGGGTATCCATCCCTTTACCGGTGATGGTCACCTGACCTTTGCTTACATCAAGACCGTTAACATTACCCTTGTTATCGTATGTGGCAGTACCGGTAGTCAGTGTAGCGTGGTTGGTATTGATAAATCCGCAACCGTCACAGGTGATGCCTGATGGGTTGGCGATAATCACCTGGGCGGATTGGCCTGCCACTTCGACCATGCCGTTCAGCTGGCTCGGATCGGATGAGCGCACTTCGTTTAGGATCACCTTAGCGCTGCCGCTGGCCATATTAGCGTTGCCATCGATCTGACCAGCTAATTGGGTGTTGGTTACTGTGCCGCTGTTGTTAAGGATCACGCCTTTGCTGTCGACGTTAAATTCGGAATAAACGTTATGGGAAACCCCACCAGCGCTCGCCTTGTTGATATCTACGATGGTTGCGCCGCTTGCATCCGTATGGATAAGCGGTTTATCGGTATTACCTGCCACGATGGCTGCCTGAGCAGGCATGATCATGCCAAGTGCAAACATAGTCGCAAAGCAGGTTGGTGCCAGTTTGGCGTGCAATACCTTTGAATTAGAATGAGTGCTCACTGCATCTTTTTTTTTCATATATCTATCCTTGTAATTCCTTGAAAAATTTTTCCCATTCCCTTTCATGCGAAATGGGCACACATAAAAACATGCAGAATCTCGCTTCCAGAAATAGACATGTAACAATTCATGTAAAGTGCGTATTACTTAATGATGTGTAAGAGTGAAATAATTAGCGTAAGCACGAGGGAAAATAAGCGGATATATTTATGAGGCTTATAAATTAGGATGGTGTGAGTTAATAACTGATTGTTCTGAACTGGAAGGAAACATTTTATGATTATAAAATTATATGAAAAAATTCTGATATAAGTATTTCTGTAGTGTTACAAATTATTTGACTTGTAACGGGGTGAATCTATACATAAAGACTAACTTAGGTAGCGGACATTGATGTTCCACGCTGAGTGATACGCTTCAAAGAGAGGCGGCGTTATGGCAATAGCATGATGGTCTGACGCGTGCTCAAACTCAAAGCGAAAAGGGTTCAGAATCCTGAGAGTATGCTGTATTGAAAGCAGGCACGCCGAAGCCCAGCGTGCCAGAGGAGATCAGCACTCGGTCAGAATCGTGCTCAGCGGCAGGCGAGACTTCGGCAGCGTTGCGTTGAAATCTTCAACGCTGTGATGCCCAACCGGCACCACCACCAGGCTGGTGAAGCCTTTCTCTTTCAGGCCAAATTCTTCGTCGAGAATGGCGGCGTCGAAACCTTCAATCGGTACCGCGTCCAGACCCATCGCGCCTACGCCCAGCAGGAAATTACCGACGTTCAGGTAAACCTGCTTCGCCATCCACTGGTCGTCATCTTTCAGATCCACGCGGTGCATGTCGGCGAAATAGGTGCGGCCCTTGTGGTTTGCGGCTTTGGCTTCCGGCGTGTTGAAACGGCCATCGGCCTCTTCCTGATCCACGACGCGCTCCAGCCAGGCGTCATCCAGCGCGGTTTTCGCGCAGAACACTACCACGTGGGAAGCATCCAGCATTTTACGTTCGTTGAATACATAGGTGCCCGCGGCGGATTTTGCCACGCGCGCTTTTCCTTCCTCGGTACTGGCTACAATGAAGTGCCACGGCTGGGAGTTGGTGCTGGACGGGCTGTACTGCAGCAGGGTTTTGATTTTCTCCGCTTCTTCTGCGGTCAGTTTTTTGGCTGGGTCGAACGCCTTGGTAGAGTGGCGTTTCAGGGCGACAGAAATGATATCCATAACAACTCCTGGTAATGAAATTCGCCCGCTCGCGGGCGCGAAAGGAAAGCAGATTACAGCGGGACGCGGAAAAAGATAAGTGCAATTCGAGCGCTTAATCTGTTCGTCTCAGACGAACAATCAGACCGGCCGGATCCACTTCTGGTCTTTTTTCGGCAGCTTATCGACCACCAGATTCCACGAATCCGCTATCAGGTCGGCGACCAGTTCAGGTGTGATGTCGTCAGTGCCGTAAAGCGAAATCCAGTGTTTTTTATTGAGGTGATAGCCCGGCTCAACGCCGCGGTAAATTTGCTGATTTAACAAGGATTTTTCTGGGTCTGACTTGAGGCTGACGTGCGGTCGTCCGCGTACGGTGGCCATCAGCATAAAAATTTTCCCACCCACCTTAAACACGTCGTACTCGGGGCCGAACGGCCAGCAGTGTTCGGTGAACGGCAGCTCCAGCGCCACGCGTTTTGCATGCTCCTGCAATGCTTTACTGTCCATCGTTCTCTTCCTGGGCAAGCCCGCGCCACATCACCTCAAAGCCGAGCGCTTTAAACTCAACGGCGCGGGACGGATCGCGGGTGGCAAATTCCATCGTGCTTTCGGCCAGCGATAAGAAAAGCGCATCGCCAAACGTTTTAAATTCATCAGACATAAACACCTGACGCACCGAGCGGCGGCAGAGCTCATGCAGCTCCGGGAACATCTCTTTCACCGCCTGTTCCGTTTCGGCGCTCAGCTTTTCACTGACGCCAATCTGGCGGATAGCAGCATGGGCCACGGGGTTACGAATACCCCAGTCCACATAGCTGTTCCAGATATTGCGGGTATGTTCTTTTGGCAGCGTAATGGTGCGATCGAGGTTTGCCAGCATGGCCTGGCAGAGATCCTGCTTCAGGTGCAGATAGAGGGCATTCAGCAGATCGTCTTTGGTAGCAAAGTAGCGGAACAGGGTGCCTTCGGCGACACCCGCCTTGCGGGCAATTAACGCCGTTGAGGCGGCAATACCTGACTGTGCAAACGCCACCGTTGCGGCTTCCAGTAAGGCCTGTTTTTTTATCTTCACTCTTCGGACGTGCCACTAAATTTTTCCCCCTGTCAATTATAAAAACCCTGATTGAAACACGTGCTTTGACACGCTGCAACGCGGAATGTCAAAGATCGAAAACGTCTTGACGACTTTATCATCATATCTATAATGAGTGCTTACTCACTCATAATCAAGTTTACCCCGCGCAAACTATCGGATGGGGCGCGTTTTCGGGTCTGGATATGAAAAAACCTCTCTTCATCTGCGTGGTGTTAATCATGATCATAGCTTCAGCTGCGAGTTTACCGTTTGTTCTGAATGCCGGATTCGGCCAGCCACCGCAGGGTGAGCAGCTCACTGAAGTGGAGGCCTCTCCCCAGTATCGCGACGGGAAATTCCACAATACGCTGCCGACGCCGGGCTATAACGGCGACAAAAATATGCTGGTCGCGACGTGGGATTTTCTGACCAAAAAAACCGAAAACGCGCGACCGGCCCAGCCGCTGCCGCTGGTGAAAACCGATCTTGCGAGCCTGCCGCTGGAGCAGGACACCCTGGTGTGGCTCGGCCACTCCTCGTGGTACCTGCAGCTCGCGGGCAAACGCATCCTGATTGACCCGGTGCTCAGCAACTATGCCGCGCCGTTCTCGTTTCTGAATAAAGCCTTTGCCGGGGAGTATCCGTGGCGCGCTGAAAGCATGCCGGAAATCGACCTGCTGATTATCTCGCACGATCACTACGATCATCTGGATTACGCCACCATCCGGGCGCTACTGCCGAAGGTGAAGCGCGTGGTGACGCCGCTGGGCGTGGGATCCCATCTTCGCTACTGGGGGATGAAGCCAGAGATTATTGCCGAGCGCGACTGGAACCAGTCGGTGCGCATCAGCGATGAACTGACGGTGCATGTTCTGCCGGCGCGCCACTTCTCCGGGCGCGGCATCAAGCGCGATAGAACCCTGTGGGGCAGCTTTATGTTCGTCACGCCAGAGCAGAAGGTTTATTACAGCGGGGATTCCGGCTACGGCCCGCACTTTAAGGCCATCGGCGAGCAGTTTGATGGCGTGGATGTCGCCATCATGGAAAACGGCCAGTACGACCAGGACTGGAAGTACATCCACATGCTCCCGGAGGAAACGGCGCAGGCCTCGGTGGATCTGAACGCGAAAGCCGTGGTGCCCGGGCATAACGGACGCTTCGTGCTGGCGAAACACGCCTGGAACGATCCGCTGATCCAGCTGGCGCGCGCCAGCAAGGACAAAAATTATCGGCTGCTGACGCCGGAACTGGGTGAGCCCGTGCGGGTGAGTGACACCGCGCAAACCTTTCGCGCGTGGTGGGAATAATGTTTAAGCGAGAAGCAGAGGGGGACAGCAGTATGACCATTTCCGCTCAAGTCATCGACACTATCGTCGAATGGATCGACGACAATCTGCACCAGCCATTACGTATAGAAGAGATTGCCCGCCACGCGGGCTACTCGAAGTGGCACCTGCAGCGGCTGTTTATGCAGTACAAAGGGGAGAGCCTGGGGCGCTATATCCGTGAACGCAAGCTGCTGCTGGCGGCGCGCGATCTGCGTGAATCCGACGCCCGGGTGTACGACATCTGCCTGCGTTACGGGTTTGACTCGCAGCAGACGTTTACCCGAATCTTCACCCGCACGTTCAACCAGCCGCCTGGTGCGTACCGCAAGGAGAACCACAGTCGGACGCATTGAACGCAAACCAAAACAAGCCGGGTCAGGCGAAGCCGCCACCCGGCTTTTTTATTGGCTTACGACGCCAGTGAAAACCAGCGGCGCCAGACGAAACGCAGGACGAAGAATTCGATGGCACCCAGCAGTAAAAACCACACGCAGAACAGAATGGTGTAAAGCTGGTTCAGATCGACCATATGAAAGGTCTGAACCAGCTTCTGCGCCAGCACCAGACCCAGCGACGGCGCGGGTAACAGCAGGCAGGAGAGCAGGGCCAGCAATAAAATGCCGCCTGCCGTAAGCAGCGATTCTAACGGGTGTTTCATCGTAATGTTAATCGTCAGTTAAAAATGTCATTGTCCGGCATCCCGGAACGTAAAGCAATATAAACCCGCCCATCCGATTCAGAAAAATAAACGCCGTTATCTGCGCGTTAATCGTAGAAATAAAATAATATTCTGCAGGCAATTAAATTAATATCGTGTTGTGTCAATAAATGTCTGCGTTACGAAAATAATTTTACAAATGTATAAGTGCTATAACCAATTAACGTGGCAATAACAATGGCTGCGATAATGTATAACGCCAGGCGACGCCCGCGATAAATACCAAACATGGATCCTCCTCGTTTAGATTTGGTTTAGAAATATTTTGTAAAAATTGGCTCATCAAAATAGTTTTAAGCAGTTTTGAATAACCGAGAAGTCATTATATTGCGGTAGATCAATTTTACCCGCAAGACTTTAAAATGAATTTATTTATGCCCGAAAGGAATTCAGGCTTCTTTTCACCGGATATTGAAGGAAAAATACGATGACCGAGAAAAAATTATCCCCAAACGTGCCGCCTTCCGGCGGGCTGGCATATCAGCAGACCACAGAGCAGGTGCTTGCTCACATGAAGAGCCAGGCCAGCGGTCTGGACCGTGCAGAGGCGCAGGCGCGTCTGCAAAAACATGGCCCCAATGCGCTGCCGGAGAAAAAAGGCAAGCCTGCCTGGCTGCGTTTTTTGGCCCATTTTAATGATGTCCTGATTTATGTCCTGCTGGCCGCCGCCGTATTAACGGCAATCATGGGCCACTGGGTTGATACGCTGGTTATTCTGGGCGTGGCGGTAATCAATGCTTTAATTGGTCATATCCAGGAAAGCAACGCGGAAAAATCCCTGAAGAGTATTCGCAATATGCTCTCCAGCGAGGCGCGTGTTATTCGTAACGGCAACCACGAAACGATACCTACAACTGAAATAGTCCCGGGCGATATTATTGTATTACGCGCGGGAGATCGTATTCCGGCGGATATGCGTTTAATCGAAGCGCATAATTTACGCGTGGAAGAGGCGATTCTGACCGGTGAATCCACCGTGGTGGATAAACACGTTAATCCGCTGAGCGGTGAACTGCCGCTGGGCGATCGGACCAATATGGTCTTCTCCGGGACGACCGTAAGCGCGGGCGGCGGCGTAGGCGTGGTCACCGCGACCGGTAAGGATACGGAGCTTGGCCACATCAACCAGATGATGGCGGGCATCGAAAAGCACCGCACGCCGCTGCTGGTGCAGATGGACAAGCTGGGTAAAGCGATCTTCGCCATTATCCTGGCGATGATGGCCGCGCTGTTTGTCTTCAGCCTGGCGTTCCGCGAGATCCCGATGGGCGAGCTGCTGCTCTCCCTGATTAGCCTGGCGGTGGCCTCCGTGCCGGAAGGCCTGCCGGCGATTATCTCCATCATCCTCTCCCTGGGCGTGCAGGCGATGGCGCGCAAGCGGGCAATTATCCGCAAGCTGCCGACGGTGGAAACCCTGGGCGCGATGACCGTGGTCTGCTCGGATAAAACCGGCACCCTGACCATGAACGAGATGACGGTCAAAGCCATTATCACCGCTGACGCCTGCTACCGCGTGGACGGCAACAGCTACGAGCCGGTAGGCAATATCTACCTGGAAGGCAGCGATGAGCCGGTCCACATCCAGCCGGGCGCCGTGCTGGAGCAGTACCTGCGCACCATCGACCTGTGTAACGACAGCCAGCTGATCCAGGACGAGCGCGGCCTGTGGGGCATCACCGGTGGGCCGACCGAGGGCGCGCTGAAGGTGCTGGCGGCGAAGGCCAGCCTTGAGCCGGTCATGACCACGCTGGTTAACAAGATCCCGTTCGACTCGCAGTACAAGTACATGAGCACCCACTACCAGATTGGCGGTGAGGAGCAGATCCTGATCACCGGCGCGCCG
Organism: Enterobacter cloacae complex sp. SHL009; assembly: GCF_049237205.1. NCBI lineage: Bacteria > Pseudomonadati > Pseudomonadota > Gammaproteobacteria > Enterobacterales > Enterobacteriaceae > Enterobacter > Enterobacter cloacae complex sp. SHL009. The sequence continues at coordinate 190,410 of NZ_JBMKIW010000008.1, read as the reverse complement.
GACGTGATTTTCGCCCTGTGCAACGAGCAGCAGACCCGCAACGGCGTGGAAGCCTTCAACCGCGCGTACTGGGAAAGCGAGATGGAGCGCTATGCGCGTCAGGGGCTGCGCATGGTCGCCGCGGCGTTCAAGCCGGCGAACGGTGAGCAGGAACTGACGCACGACGACCTGAGCCACGGCCTGATCTTCCTCGGTATCGCCGGGATGATGGATCCGCCGCGTCCGGAAGCCATTGATGCGATTAACGCCTGCCAGCAGGCGGGGATCCGCGTGAAGATGATCACCGGGGATCACCCGCAGACGGCGATGAGCATCGGCAAGATGCTGGGGATCACCAACAGCGAGCAGGCGGTCACCGGCTACGAGCTGGAGAAAATGGACGACGCCGCGCTGGCGGAAGCGGCGGTGAAGTATGACATCTTCGCCCGTACCAGCCCGGAGCATAAGCTGCGCCTGGTGAAAGCGCTGCAGGACAAAGGCGAAATCGTCGGCATGACCGGTGACGGCGTGAACGATGCCCCGGCGCTGCGTCAGGCTGACGTCGGCATCGCGATGGGCATCAAGGGCACGGAAGTGACCAAAGAGGCGGCGGACATGGTCCTGACGGACGATAACTTCGCCACCATCGCCAGCGCGGTGAAAGAGGGGCGTCGCGTTTACGACAACCTGAAGAAGACCATCCTGTTCATCATGCCGACCAACCTCGCGCAGGGTCTGCTGATTGTGATTGCGCTGCTGGCGGGGAACATCATTCCGCTGACGCCGGTGCTGATTCTGTGGATGAACATGGCCACCTCCGCCACGCTCTCCTTCGGCCTGGCCTTTGAGGCCGCCGAGCGCAACATCATGCGCCGTCCGCCGCGTCAGACCGGGCAGCACGTGATGGACGCCTACGCCGTGTGGCGCGTGGCCTTCGTCGGCACCATGATTGCCATTGCCGCCTTTGCGCTGGAAGCCTGGCTGGCCCCGCGCGGCCACAGCGCGGAGTTCATCCGCACCGTGCTGCTGCAGATGCTGGTCTGCGCCCAGTGGGTGTACATGATTAACTGCCGCAACACCGAAGGGTTCTCCCTGAACCGCGGCCTGCTGGCGAATAAAGGGATCTGGCTGGTGACGGGCGTGCTGTTCCTGCTCCAGGCGGCGATTATCTACCTGCCGTTGATGCAGATGTTGTTCGGCACCGAAGTGCTGCCGCTGCGCTACTGGTTTGTGACTCTGGCGGTGGCGGGCGTGATGTTCTTCGTCGTCGAAGTCGAGAAGCGACTGACCCGCAGGTTCCGTCAGGCTGCATAACCTTTTGCCCTCACCCTAACCCTCTCCCACAGGGAGAGGGGACTCTGACCTCCCTCTCCCTGTGGGAGAGGGCCGGGGTGAGGGGAGAAACAACGCTGAGGTACTCCCATGAAACTCCCACTCCTGTTCGCACTTCTCGCCTGCACCCTGCAACCCGTATTCGCCGCCGCCATCCCCGTTCGCGTCGCCACCGTGGAGCAGACCGCCCACGCCGCCGAGCGCCAGATCCCTGGCCGCATCGAAGCCATCCACACCGTTGAGCTGCGCGCGCGTACCGAAGGCGCGATCGCCAAAATCCACTTCCGCGACGGGCAGTACGTGAAAAAAGGCGACCTGCTGTTCGAGCTGGACGACGCCGAGCCGCGCGCCGCCCTGCGCCTGGCGCAGGCCGAGGTAAGAAGCGCCGAAGCCACGCTGCGCCAGGCGCAGCAGCAGCTTTCCCGCTTTGAAAGCCTGGGCAGCAGCAACGCCATCAGCCGTCACGACGTGGACAACGCCCGCATGCAGCGGGACGTGGCGAGCGCCGCGCTGGAGCAGGCCAAAGCCCGGCTCGAAACCCGTAATGTCACTCTGAACTACACCCGCATCACCTCGCCGATCGACGGTCGCGTGGGGCACAGCCGGTTCCACGTCGGCAGCCTGGTCAACCCTGCCAGCGGCGTGCTGGTGGAGGTGGTGCAGCTCGATCCCATCCGCATCGCCTTTGCTCTGGAAGAGGGCGCATTTGCCACTAAAGCCGGACAGCATGCGGATATCAGCGCCATGAAGCAGGCCTGGCAGGCGTTCATTGACAGCAACGGCCAGCGCGTCAGCGGCGAGCTCACCTCAGTGGACAACCGCATCGATCCGCGCACCGCCAGCGTGATGCTGCGCGCCGAGTTTGCCAACCCGCGCCATCAGCTGTTGCCCGGCGGCAGCGTGAACGTGACGCTGCGCCCGGCCAGCGAGCTGTCGGTTCTGACCCTACCCGCGGCGGCGGTCCAGCAGAACGGCGACGGGTTCTTTGCCTGGGTGGTTAACGCCGACGGAAAAGCCGAAATGCGGCCGCTGAAGATCGCCGGACAGATCGGCCAGCAGTTCCGGATCACCTCCGGCGTGAAGTCCGGTGAGCGAGCGATTACTGACGGCGCGCAGCGCGTGCAGCCCGGCGCTGCCGTCCAGATACTGAATTAAGGAGCCATCATGCTGACGTTTTTCATCAAACGCCCGCGCTTCGCGATGGTGATTGCGCTGGTCATCTCCCTGGTGGGGGCCATTGCGCTGAGGATTATCCCGGTGGAGCAGTACCCGCAGATCGCGCCGCCGGTGGTGAATGTGTCTGCCAGCTGGCCGGGCGCCAGCTCGGCTGACGTGGCGGAGGCTATCGCCACGCCGCTGGAGACCCAGCTGAACGGCGTGGATCACATGCTCTACATGGAGTCCACCAGCTCGGACGAAGGCACTTACAGCCTGAACATTACCTTTGCGGCGGGCACCGATCCGGACCTCGCCGCCATCGACGTGCAGAACCGCGTGGCGCAGGCCGTGGCGCAGCTCCCGACCGAGGCACAGCAAAACGGCGTGCAGGTGCGCAAGCGCGCCACCAACCTGATGATGGGGGTAAGTCTTTACTCACCGAACAACACCCATACGCCGCTGTTCGTCAGCAACTTCGCCAGCACCCAGGTGCGCGAGGCGCTGTCCCGCCTGCCGGGCGTCGGGCAGGTTCAGATGTTTGGCGCGCGCGACTACAGTATGCGCATCTGGCTGCGTCCGGACCGCATGAACGCCCTGAACGTCACCACCGACGACGTGGCGCAGGCGCTGCGCGAGCAGAACGTGCAGGGGGCGGCAGGCCAGGTCGGTACGCCGCCGGTGTTTAACGGCCAGCAGCAGACCTTGACCATCAACGGCCTGGGACGCTTAAGCCAGGCCGAAGACTTTGCCGATATCATCATCCGCGCGGGCGAGATGGGCCAGCTGGTGCGTCTGAAGGACGTCGCAACCATCGAGCTCGGCTCGCGAAGCTACAGCTCCGGCGCGCAGCTGAACGGGCACGACTCCGCCTATCTCGGCATCTACCCGACGCCGTCCGCCAACGCCCTGCGCGTGGCCGACGCGGTGCGCGCGGAGCTGGAACGCCTCTCGACGCGCTTCCCGGACGACCTGGTCTACGAGGTGAAATTCGACACCACCTCATTTGTTGCGGCCACGATTAAAGAGATCGGCGTCTCGCTGGCGCTCACCCTGCTGGCGGTTGTGGTGGTCGTTTCCCTGTTCCTGCAAAGCTGGCGCGCGACGCTGATTGTCGCGCTCGCCATTCCGGTATCGCTGGTGGGCACCTTCGCTGTGCTCTACACGCTCGGCTACTCCGCCAACACCCTCAGCCTGTTTGCCATTATTCTGGCGCTGACCATGGTGGTGGATGACGCCATCGTGGTGGTGGAGAGCGTCGAAACGCTGATGGCGGAAGGGCAGAGCCGCACGGCGGCGACCGCGCTGGCGCTGCGCCAGATCGCCGGGCCGGTCATCGCCACGACGCTGGTGCTGCTGGCGGTGTTTGTGCCGGTAGCGCTCCTGCCGGGGATTGTCGGCGAGCTGTACCGCCAGTTTGCGGTGACGCTCTCGACTGCCGTGACGCTCTCAAGCCTGGTGGCGCTGACCCTGACGCCCGCCCTGTGCGCGATGCTGCTGCGTCAGCGCCCGGCGCAGCCCGCGGCGATTTTCCGTGGGTTCAACCGGGGGCTGGAGGCCACGCGTGGCGTCTACACCCGCATCGTGACTATCTTCAACCTTCGCCCGTGGCTGGCGCTGCTGGCCACCGCAGGCGCGGCGGCCGTGGTGGCGTTCAGCTTTACGTCGATGCCTAAAAGCTTCCTGCCGCAGGAGGATCAGGGCTACTTCTTTGCCAGCGTTCAGCTGCCAGAGGCGGCCTCGCTGGAGCGCACCGAAGCGGTGATGAACACGGCACGCGAACTCATCGCTAAAAATCCGGCGGTTGAAGACGTGATTCAGGTCTCCGGATTTAACATTCTCAACGGCACCAGCGCCTCCAACGGCGGGTTTATCTCCATCATGCTCAAAGACTGGAGCGAGCGTCCGCCGCTGGATGAGGTGATGGGTACCCTGCAGCGCCAGCTGCTGGCCCTGCCGGAAGCGACCATCATGACCTTCGCGCCGCCGACGCTGCCGGGGCTGGGCAACGCCTCCGGCTTCGACCTGCGCATACAGGCGCAGGCGGGGCAGAGCCCGGCAGAGCTGGAGCGCGTGACGCGTGAAGTGCTGGCGAAAGCCAACCAGCATCCGCAGCTGAGCCGCGTGTTCACCACCTGGAGCAGCAACGTGCCGCAGCTGACGCTGACCGTTGACCGCGAGCGCGCCGCGCGCCTCGACGTGCCGGTGTCGCGCATCTTCAGCAGCCTGCAAACCGCCTTTGGCGGCACGCGCGCCGGGGATTTCAGCGTCAACAACCGCGTCTACCACGTAGTGATGCAGAACGAGATGCAGTGGCGCGAGCGCGCCGAGCAGATCGGCGAGCTGTTCGTGCGCAGCAACAGCGGCGAGCGGGTGCGCCTGAGCAACCTCGTCACCATTACGCCGACCGTCGGCGCGCCTTTCCTGCAGCAGTACAACCAGTTCCCGTCCGTGTCGGTGAGCGGCTCGGCGGCGGAAGGAGTGAGCAGCAGCACCGCGATGGCGGCGATGGGCGAGATTCTGGCGGAAAACTTGCCGGCCGGGTACGACTATGCCTGGAGCGGCATGTCGTATCAGGAGCAGCAGACCGGCAATCAGGCGATATGGATTGTGCTGGCGGCGGTGGTGATGGCGTGGCTGTTCCTCGTTGCCCAGTACGAGAGCTGGACGCTCCCGGCGAGCGTGATGCTCTCGGTGCTTTTCGCCATCGGCGGGGCGCTGGTCTGGCTGTGGTTGGCGGGCTACGCCAACGACGTGTACGTGCAGATTGGTCTGGTGCTATTGATAGCCCTTGCCGCCAAGAACGCGATCCTGATCGTGGAGTTCGCCCGCGCGCGGCGCATGGACGGAATGGCGATTGTCGACGCCGCGCGGGAAGGGGCATCGCGCCGCTTCCGCGCGGTGATGATGACCGCCGTGTCGTTCATTATCGGCGTATTGCCGATGATGCTGGCGACCGGGGCGGGTGCCCAGAGCCGCCGCATCATCGGCACCACGGTGTTCAGCGGCATGCTGGTGGCGACCGTGGTGGGGATCCTGTTTATCCCGGCGCTTTTTGTGCTGTTCCAGCGTCTGCGCGAGTGGGGCCACGGCCTTACGGACTCGTCGCCCACAGCTCGCAGTGCTTCTGAACCAGAGAAATCAGCGAGCCGCCGTCGGCGATAAACTCCCGCATGCGCTGCGCCTCGCTCTTACCCTGCTTTAACAGCAGGGCAATTTCATTGACTGCGCTCGTCGCGCCGACCTTCTCGGCCGACGGCGCAACCTGCTCCAGCAGCCACGCAATGTCTTCCGCCACGGTTTTGTGCTCGCCGGTGTGCACGTCCGTCAGGATCCCTTCCAACCCGTAGCGACAGGCCTGAAAACGGTTAAAGCGGTACAGCAGAAAATCTTTTTCCTGATGCTTATAGGGCCGCGCGGTCAGCAGCCAGTGCGAGGTCGCCTGGATAAGCCCGGCGATGTTAATGGCGTGGCCGAGCGTCAGCGGCGTATCCATCACCCGCACCTCGACGGTGCCGAAGTGCGGGCTGGGGCGGATGTCCCAGTGCAGATCCTTAATGCTGTCGATCATGCTGGTGGAACTCAGGCGGCGGAACAGCCCCTCGAACTCCTGCCAGCTGTTGACCCACGGCATCTGGCCGTTATCAGGAAATCCCGAGAAGATGTTGAGCCGCGACGAGGCGAATTTCGTGTCCGTGCCCTGCATATACGGCGAGGCGGCCGCCAGGGCGATAAAGTGCGGCACGAAGCGCGACAGGCCGTGCAGCAGGTAAATCGCGTCGTCCCCGGTCCGGCAGCCGACGTGCACGTGCTGGCCGAATACCGTCGCCTGCAAAATCAGGTAGCCAAAGCGCTCCAGCGTGACGTTATAGCGCTCGTCGTCGCACACCTCCTGACGCTGCCACTTCTGGAACGGGTGCGTCCCGCCGCCGCAGATCTGGATATGCTGCTCTGCCGCCGCGCGCAGGATGCTCTGCTGCATCACCGAGAACTGCGCCGCCGCCTGGTCGATGTTCTGGCATACGCCGGTGGCGATTTCGAGCATGCTTTCGGTGATGTCGTGTTTGACCTCGCCGCCTTTGATGTCGCCTTTGACGGCGGCGATAAGCGCGGAGGAGTCCTGGCTCAGATCATAGCCCGGCGGGTTAACCACCTGCAGTTCGAGTTCGATGCCGAGGGTGAAGGGTTCAGAGGACTTGAAATCGGGTAAAGGCATGGCGCACTCCGTTGTCTGTTGTGTGTTGAGTATAGACAACGACGTGGCGCTCACTTTTCAGGATGGTATAACTGTTAGCAGGCTTAGCGAAAAGGGGAGTTAACCATGTCTGACAATCCAACCATTGCGCTGATTGGGCCTGGCGCAATTGGGACCACCATCGCAGCGGTGCTGCATGACGCCGGGCGCACGCCGCTGCTGTGCGGGCGCACCGCGCATCCGGAATTACGCCTGCGCCATGACGAGGGGGAAACGGTGGTGCCCGGTCCGGTATTAACCGATCAGGCCGTCATCACGCGCCCCGTCGATCTCGTTTTTGTGGCGGTAAAAACGACGCAAAATGCCGACAGCGCCGGGTGGCTGCGGGCCCTGTGCGATGAAAATACGGTGGTCTGCGCCCTGCAAAACGGCGTGGAGCAAAAAGCGCAGCTTGAGCCTTTGGTCAGTGGCGCAACGGTGCTGCCGTCGGTAGTCTGGTTCCCGGCGCAGCGCGAGCCGGATGCCTCAGTGTGGCTGCGCGCCAAACCGCGCCTGACGCTGCCGGACGTACCGCAGGCGCAGCGGGTGGTGCAGGCGCTTCACGGAACGCGCTGTGAAGTTGAGCTCTCGGCAGATTTCCCTACCGTCGCCTGGCGCAAGCTGCTGCAAAACGCGGTCGCCGGGCTGATGGTGCTCGCCAATCGCCGCGCCGGAATGTTCAGGCGCGAGGATATTAGCGAACTTTCGCTGGCCTACCTGCGCGAGGGGCTGGCCGTCGCCCGCGCCGAAGGGGCGAAGCTGAACGATGACGTGGCGCAGGAGATTCTGGCGAACTTTCAGCGCGCGCCCGTGGACCTGGGTACGTCGATTCTGGCTGACCGTCAGGCGGATCGCCCGATGGAGTGGGATATCCGCAACGGCGTCATCCAGCGCTACGGCCGCAAACACGGCATTGCGGTGCCCATCAGCGACGTGGTGGTACCGCTGCTGGCGGCGGGGAGCGAGGGGCCGGGTTAACGGTTACTGTTTTTCCGTTCGGCAAAGTAATGGGCGGGCGTGCTGCCCATCGCTTTTCTGAACATGGTGATAAACGCGTTCACCGATTCGTACCCGAGCGTTGTCGCCACGTTCTGGACGGGCACGCCGCTTGCCAGCTCCCGCAGGGCAATAATCAAATGCAGCTGCTGGCGCCATCGCCCGAAGCTCAGCCCGGTTTCGCGCTGCATCAGGCGGGCAAACGAGCGCTCGCTGAGGGCGAGCCGTTTCGCCCACTCCTTCAGGGTGCCTCTGTCCTCAGGGCGGCTGACCAGCGCGTCCGCCATGGCGCGAATTTTCGGATCGGTTGAGACCGGCAGGCTTAGCTTCTGCTGCGGCATGCTGGCGAGCTCGTCAAGCGTGACCCGGGTCAGCCTCGCGACGTGGCCGTCGGCGGGATAATCCACGCTTTCGCGCGTCAGACGATCGACCAGCTCCTTAATCAGCGGCGAGATCGCCAGCGTGCAGCATTTTTCCGGCAGCGCCGCCGCGCCGGGCTCAATAAACAGATAGTTGAGATGCGCGTTCCAGGTTGCTTTGGCGCTGTGCGGGATCCCGCCGGGGATCCAGACGGCGCAGTCCGGCGGCACAATCCAGATATCATTCTCCGCGTAACAGCTGACCGCACCGTATCGGGCAATAATCAGCTGCCCCTTGCGGTGGGTATGCACCGGCACTTCCGCGGCGTAGTCCATGAAGTCCAGATGACGCGCCACCGCCGGGCTGGCGGTAGAGTCGGGGTCATACAGCGTAGTAGCAGGTTGAGGCTTCACGATTATGGCAACATTTAGGTATTTTTTGACAGAATAGAGTATTTAAGCGGGTCTGCAAGCCGGTAATAATCCCGGCATGAATAAAATCTTCTCACTTCACGTGCACATCCCCGCCGCGCTGCGAAACGATGCGGGCGCGCTGATCTATTCCGCGAAGAGTTTTGCCGCGGCGATGCTGGCTTATTACCTCGCGCTGTCGATCGGTCTTGAGCGTCCCTCGTGGGCCATTATTACGGTTTACATCGTGTCGCAGACGTCGGTCGGAGCATCGCTGAGCAGAAGCCTCTACCGGCTGGCCGGTACCGTGGCGGGTGCCAGCGCGACCGTTGTGATTGTGCCTGCCTTCGCGAATACGCCAGTCCTGTGCAGCGCGGTGCTGACGGGCTGGATCGTATTCTGCCTGTGGCTCTCCCTGCTGGAACGCACGCCCCGGGCTTACGCCTTTGTGCTGGCAGGCTACACCGCGAGCCTGATTGGTTTTCCGGCGGTGTCCGATCCCGGCGGCATCTTTAACGTTGCCATTGTCCGCGTGCAGGAGATCGCGATTGGGATTTTCTGCGCGGCGCTGATCCACCGCTACGTGCTGCCCGCGCGCGTATCAGGCCAGTTCAACGCTAAATTATCCCAGACGCTACAGGCCGCGCGCGGGCGGGTGGCGGATACCTTAGCGGGCAAACCCGACGCGGCTTCCGGCCCCCTGCATCTGGCCCTGGCGCTGCAGTTCCTGCAGGGCATCAGCCACCATATTCCGTATGATTTTGCCCTTTCAGCCCCGGTGCGGCAGGCCAGAAAAGCGATTCACGACCGGCTGGCGCGGCTGGTTATCGTCAACTGTGAACTGCACGATCGCCTGCCAGCGATCGAAACCCTGCCCGCCGACGTGCTGGCATTGCTGGGCGACGTTCAGGCCTGGCTGGCCGCTGAAGGCGCTGATGCCAGCAGTACGGCAGAGTCGCTGCGGCTCCGCTGTGCGCTTCTCATCGATCGGTATGCCGCGCAGGCGCAGACGTTTGACGACGCGCTGCAGGTCAGCTTTATCCGCTACCTCTCGGAGGCGGTCGCGCTTCTGCAGCAGTGCGAACGTCTTTCCGGGGCCATCCACCATGCAAAACCCGTATTTGGGGAGATGCAAACCCGCGCGGCGAAAGGGTACGTTTTCCACCGCGATCCTCTTACCGCCGCCCGCACGGCGATGGGGGCTTTTGCCATCATCCTGAGCGGCTGTCTGGTCTGGATCTTCTCGGCGTGGCCGGATGGCGGCACGGCGGTGTCTATTCTGGGGGTCTGCTGCACGCTGTTTGGCAGCTTCGATACCCCGGCGCCGCACATCGTGAAATACATCATTGGCTCGTTCTGGGGCGTGGTCATTAGCCTGTTCTACAGCTTTGCGCTGCTGCCGCTGGTAAGCGATTTCCCGGTGCTGGTGGCGGTGCTTGCCCCGGCGTATCTGCTGGCTGGGTCGCTTCAGGCGCGCCCGCCCACCACGTTTATGGCGATGGGGATCACCCTGACGCTGCCCATTCTGTGCGAGCTGGGGGCGCACTACAGCGGAGACTTCGCCGTTGCGGCCAACACTGCCATTGCGCTCTTTGCCGCGACCGGCTTTGCCGTCATCAGCATGAGCCTGCTGCAAACCGTGCAGGCGGATGGCGCCATCACGCGTCTGCTGAACCTCTGCCAGCGCGACATTCGGCGCAGCGTGAAGGGCACGCTGCGGGTTGATGAAACGCACTGGATCAACCTGATGATGGACCGAACCGCCCTGTTGCTGCCGCGCCTGCAGCGCAGCGCGCGCGCGCCGGAGCAGGCGCTCGATCGGCTGCTGCACGCGCTGCGCCTGGGGCTGTCTGTCATGCATTTACGCCGCAGTGACGCACCGCCCGGCAGGGAGGTTGACGCGCTTTTTCATCGGATAAACGCCGCGGACCGCCACGCCTTGCGCGAACGCATTGCCGCCCTTATCGCGCGCAATCTGCCTGCGGCAGATGAGCATACGCGCCAGTTGGTCTTCAGGCTGGTGGATCTGCACTGTGCATTACGGGGGCCAGACCATGGTTAACGATCTCAATCTCGGCGGGGTTTTTATTCCGGGGCTGCTGATGGTCGCCCTCGCGGCGCTGGTCTGCACGCTGGGCCTCGTCGCGCTTTTCTCTCTCAGCAGGCTCTACCGGCGCTTGCCGTTTCGCCCGCTGATGGATGTTTCAACCTGGATTGTCACCTTTTTCCTGCTGATGCAGGGCCTGACCGCGTTGGGGTTATTGTCATGAAATCACTGCTCTCTTTACTGGCTCGCTATGCGCTGACGTTGAGCGTCGTCGCGGCGGCCACGCTTCTGGCCTTTATGATGTGGAAACACTACGCGCAAACGCCGTGGACCCGCGACGGCCGCGTGCGGGCGGACGTGGTGCAGATTGCGCCGGACGTCTCCGGGCCCGTCATCAGCGTGGCCGTGCGGGACAATCAGTGGGTGAACCGGGGCGATGTGCTTTACGTCATCGATCCGCGCTGGCTTAAGCTGGCGGTGGTCAGCGCGCAGGCTGATGTGGAATCGAAACGCCATGAGATGCTGATGCGCCAGGACGCGGCCCATCGCCGCACCCTGATTAAAAACGCCATCTCGAGCGAGGATTTGCAGCAAACCGGCAGCGCGGCGAACGTCGCGGCGGCCAATTATCACGGCGCGCTGGCCGCGCTGGATCTGGCAGAGCTGAATCTGGCGCACGCCACAGTGCGCGCGCCGGTCTCGGGGTACGTCACGCACCTGCGGCTTCGCCCCGGCGACTACGCGACGGCGGGGGAGACGAAGGTCGCCATCGTCGATGCGCACAGCTTCTGGGTGGTGGGGTACTTTGAGGAGACCAAGCTGCGCCATATTCGCGTCGGGGATGCCGCGCAGGTGGTGCTGATGGGCTACGAGCCGGTCATCACGGGTCACGTGGAGAGCATCGGGCATGGGATCGGGGACAGCAACGATGAGGCGGGCGGGCTGGGCCTGCCCGACGTCGAGCCCACCTTTAGCTGGGTGCGGCTGGCGCAGCGCGTACCGGTGCGCATTCATATCGACAGGCTGCCGGAGGGCGTTGAGCTGGTGGCGGGGCTGTCGGCGAGCGTGGCGGTGGGGCAATAATCTGGGGATAGTCAGCCTTAAACACATATGCGAAACTTACCGCTTCTGAAAAAATGTGGTGGGACCCGCTCAATGTCAGAACAACATTCGCAGTGCCTGTTCAGTGAAGGACAGATCACCTTTCCTGAGGGTTATCAGGATCGTACCGTCAACGTATTCGCGCCGCCTGCAGCGGATTCGCCGGCGTTCAACATCTCCCGCGATGCCCTCAATCCCGGCGAAGCGCTTGCCGCGTATATCGATCGCCAGCTCGCCCTGATGGCAAAACACATCAAGGCCTGGAAGCAGGGTGAGCGCAGCGCCGCTACGCTTGGCGACAACCTTTCACAGGGTGAAATTGTCCATGCCAGCTACCTGCGCGACGGGAAACGCATCTGGCAGCAGCAGGCCGTCTTTAATACCAACAGCGATAAAGTCCTGGTCTTCACCATGACCTGCACCCGCGCGCCGGGCGATGCTGACGGCGCGCTGTTTGGCGAACTTCTCAGGAGCTTCCGCTTCCACCATTAACACCAGGGACCGTTGTTATGTTTGAAGCAGCACGCGTTGGTGATGATATCGGCCACTCCGGTGCGCTGGCCGGGATGATTGCCGGAACGATTGTCGGTGGCCTGATTGCCGCCGCCGGGGGCATTCTGGCAGGGGCCATGTTTATTGCCGGTCTCGGCGCATCCTGTCTTGGCGTGGGCGTCCTGCTCGTCGGCGCCAGCCTGGCCGTGGGGTATTATACCGGGGAGCTGGCGACCGCCGCCCGGGACAGCATCGCGGACGCCGGGGCATCCAGCATGACGAAGAAAGGCGTCATCACCTCCGGCTCGCCGAACGTGTTTATCAACGGTAAACCCGCCGCGCTTGCCACCGATAGCATCGTCGACTGTTCTGACGATGGCTCGCAGCAGATGGCCGAAGGCTCTAAGCGCGTCTCCATTAACAGCCAGCCTGCGTCCCGCATCGGGGATCGCACCACCTGCGACGCGAAGGTGATGACCGGCTCGGACAACGTCTTCATCGGCGGCGATCCGCAGCAAACCCTGCCCATTCAGTCTGAAGTGCCCGAGTGGCTCTATAAAGTCTCCGATCTTACCCTGCTGTTCGCCGGGCTTCTCGGCGGCTGGGGCGGCGCCGCTGGCAAAGTCGGGGCGCTCTCTAAGCTGCTGGGCAAAATCCCCGGTATCAACAAGCTGGCCCGTATCGCCTGCCGCGCCGGCACGCTGATGACCGGCGTAGCGGCCGCGGGGATCATCGCCCGTCCGGTGGATATCGTCAGCGGACAGAAGTTTCTCAGCGGGGATGATGAGCTCGATTTCGTTCTGCCGTCACGCTTGCCGGTGCGCTGGCAGCGCTACTGGCGCAGCGGCAACCCCGGCGACAGCGTGCTGGGCCGCGGCTGGAGCCTGTTCTGGGAAAGCCGCCTGGAGCCGTATCAGGACGGCCTGGTGTGGCGCGCGCCGTCCGGCGATTACGTCGCCTTCCCGAAGGTCCCGAAAGGTCTGCGCAGCTACTGCGAAAGCGAAAAAAACTGGCTTGAACATCACCAGGACGACAGCTGGTCGGTGTATGACGTCAGCGGCGAGCGCTGGCACTATGCGCCGCTGCGGGAGGATGCCCCGTCGCTGCTCCAGCGCATCTCAGAACCCTGCGGCAACGATATCCTCTTCGAGTGGAACGCGGATAATACCCTGCATGCCCTGACCGACAGCGCGGGCCAGCGCGTGGTCTGCCGCTACGACCGCGACAGGCTCACCGGCGCCTGGCTGGATGACGAGATCTGCCTGGTCAGTTACGCTTATGATGAACAGCGCCAGCTGGTCTCCGTGACCGGCCGGGGCGGTAGCGTGCGCCGACGCTTCCGCTGGCAGGACGGGCTGATGAGCGCCCACGAGGACGCCAACGGCCTGCTGAGCGAATACCGCTGGCGGGAGATTGACGGCCTGCCGCGTGTGGTCGGTTTTCGCCACAGCGGCGGCGAACAGCTGACGTTCGAATACGATTTTGATAACGGCACCCGCCGCGCGACCCGCGAAGACGGCGCGCAGGCGCACTGGCTGGTGGATGACGACGACAACGTCGCGCGCTTCACGGATTACGACGGCCGCCAGACGACGTTTGTTTACCGCGACGGCGAGCTCTGCGACGTCATTCTGCCGGGCGGCGCAATGCGCCGCAGCACGTGGGACAAATACGGCCGCATGACCAGCGAGACGGACCCGGCGGGCCGCCGCACAGAGTATTACTGGTATCGTCTGACCGACCGCATCACCCGGACGGTCTACCCGGACGGTACCTCATCGCAGGCCATGTACGACCTTCGCGGTCGCCTGCTGTCGGAAACGGATCCGACCGGTAGCACCACCGCGTATCACTATCCCGATGAGGAAGAAAACCTGCCGGAGAGCATCACCGATGCCCTCGGCGGCGTGGTACGTCTGGTCTGGAACATCCAGGGGCTGCTGACACAGCGCACCGACTGCTCCGGCAGCGTCACCCGCTTCACCTACGACCGCTTTGGGCAGCTGATTGCCAGCGAGGATGCGGAAGGGAATATCACGCGTCGGGAGTGGAACAACGCCGGGCTGCTGAGCGCCGTGATCCATCCGGACGGCAGCCGCGAGTCGCTGGTGTGGAACGAACGCGGCCAGCTCACGGGCTGGCGCGACCCGCTGGAAAGCGAGGTGAGCTGGGCCTATAACGCGCTCGGCCTCCCGGTCAGCCTTACCGACCGTATTGGCCGCGTGCGCCAGTGGCGCTACGACCCACGCGGTAACCTGCTGCGCCTTGATAATGGCAACGGGGCGGAATACCGCTTCACCTACGACGCCGTGGGCCGCCCGCTCAGCGAAACGCGCCCTGACGAGACCGTGCGCCATATGGAATGGGATGCGCGAGGGTTCCTCTGCGCGCTCGAAGAAAACGGCCGACCTGCCGCCGACGGCGGTATTGCCCGCCGCGTCCAGCAGTTCAGCTATGACGACAGCGGGCTGCTGATCGGGCGCACTCAGCGCCACGCGGAGTACCGCTACTTCCGCGACCTGAGCGGCCAGATTACCCGCATCCGCCGTACGCCGACGGCGGAAGGCGTTGCCCTGGGTATCGAAAGCGATGAGATCGCTTACCGCCACGACGCCGCCGGGCGCATGCTGAGCGAGTCCGGCATTAACGGCGCGGTGGGTTACGAATGGGATGCCCTGAGCAACCTGACCGGCCTGACACTGCCCGGTGAGCAAAAGCTGGCCTGGCTGCACTACGGCTCCGGCCACGTCAGCGCCATCCGCTTCGGGAAGCAGCTGGTGACCGAGTTCACCCGCGACCACCTGCACCGCGAGGTGCGCCGCACCCAGGGCGCGCGCGAGCAGATTCGCCAGTATGACAGTCTCGGCAGACGCACCCTGCAGCGCAGCGAATTGAGCACGGACGTTACCCTGCCGGAGCAGGCGATACTGGAACGCCTTTACCGCTACACCGCGCGCGGCGAGCTTTCTGGCGTCAGCGACACCCTGCGCGGTGAGGTGGATTACGGCTACGACGCCGAAGGGCGTCTGCTGAAGCACTACGAGGCCCGACAGGGGCACAGCCGCGCGCAGTTCAGCTACGACGCTGCGGATAACCTCGCCGCCAATGACGATGCGGTACCGGTCACGGATAACCGCCTGCAGCACTGGCAGGCGCTGTTTATGAAATACGACCACTGGGGCAACCTGGTCAGCCGCCGCACCGGGCTGTATGAACAGCATTATGCGTATGACGCCGAGAACCGTCTGGTGTCAGCCCGGGGAACCGGGCCGGAAGGACGGTTTGAGGCGCGCTATCACTACGACGCGCTGGGCCGCCGTACCCGCAAAATCGTCACCACGACGCACGGCACTACCAACACCCACTTCCTGTGGCAGGGCTACCGTCTGCTGCAGGAGCAGCAGGAGAGCGGGCTGTGCAGCACGTATATTTACGACCCGAATGAAGCCTGGAGCCCGCTGGCGCGGGTGGATCATCTCCGTGACCAGAGCAGCGGTGAGATTTACTGGTTCAACACCGACCTGAACGGCGCGCCGCTGGAGGTCACAGACGAGTGCGGCGCGGTGCGCTGGAGCGGCCAGTTCGACAGCTTTGGCGAGGTACGCCACCAGAGCGAAGGGTTCTCACGGGTTGTGAACCGTACGGCGATGCCACACCAGCCGCTTCGCTATGCCGGGCAGTACGCTGACGGTGAAACGGGATTGCACTATAACCTGTTCCGCTACTACGACCCGCAGGTCGGGCGGTTTATTGTGCAGGACCCGATTGGGTTGAATGGTGGGTGGAACCTTTATCAGTATGCGCCAAATCCGTTGGGGTGGATTGATCCGTGGGGACTCTCTGCGCAAGGTTTAGTTCGTTATAAACCAGATCCCACCCTTAGCGCGCAACCGGGAGCTAGGGCGACAGCAATAAGCCGAGCATGGGGAGAAGAAAGGGAACTAGTTGCGGCTGGTGGTGGAAGCCGAGACTGGACGGCCGCTGAACGCGAAGTAATATTAAGCACAAAAAATAATCGCCAATTATCGTCGGTTATGTCCGAAATGGGTTATACAGGCCATCATATCAATAGTGTGAAAGGTAATGGTGTTCTGGGAGGGAAATGGCAAGGTGATCCAAGGAATATTGTATTTCTCCAGAATGCTAATCATCCAAGCGGCTATGATGAGCATTTACATGGTCTACAAGGTCACCGTGGCAGCTATGAGACTCCAGGTAAAGGACGATTGATAGACCGTAATCTTACCCGTAAGAATTTGAAGAGCTGTCAATAATATCAATGAATATGCTGAATGTGAGGTATTGTTATGAGTGAAATTGAAGAGTCTTTAAAAAAACTTGTTGCTGTTTGCAAAAAATTTTCGCTGTCAGGGAATTTTAATACAATCAATGACTTGGATAATGCTTTCCCGTCCAGCTTACCTCGTTCAACAGATGTTGATTACTTATATAAAAATTATAATCCTGAAAAGTTAAAGATTGAAACAGGCTTCACGCCAATTAAAATTCATTCTGTCAGTGAGCTCTCGAAGGCTCAAAGTGGTTATGAATACTTACCAAACAATTATCTTGTTTTTGGTGATGATTTAGGTGGAGGTAAACCTATAATTGCGGTTATCGATGAAGGGAATACCTCTGTCTATGCTAGTTATGATGTAATTGAACCATTTAAAATAGCTGGCAGTCTCTCTGGATTTATATTTTCATTAGCTGAGCTTATTGATTTGGTATATGGTCAATACGATATCTTTGATATAGCAGATGATAATGACGAAGTGAAAGATGACTTTATTGATGAGTTGCGGAATAGAATTGTGCCTCTTATCGGTAATGAAAGTTTTAATGCATTCTATGATTATTTTTATGGCTAGGGCACATGTTTTTTTATTTAGATAAATGAATGGAATATGCCGGAAACCATTAAGTTCCGGCTTTAATTACTACCATCGATTTTTCCATAATAGAGGTGGAGTATCTAAGATCACTAGGTCATGACCTTAGCAAGGAGAGCTTATGCCTATTTCATATGGTAAACCTGCAAATAAAGATGAAATTAAGGTTTTGGAGAGAAAATTCAAAATCAGTTTACCTGAAGATTATAAAGAATTTCTCAGGTTGAAAAATGGCTTTGTTGTAAAATCTCCGGATTTTTGTGAGTTGGAGTATGAAGGTGTCGATGACGGGGTTATCGCTTTTTATGCCCTTTTTGGAATAAATATGAAAAATCCAAACCACGACATTTTTCGTCAAAATGAAAATTTTTTAAATGAACTTGATTTCATTGATGATAAGTTAATTATTGGTGATGATCCTGGAGGTAACTTTTACCTTATATTAAATGGCAGTGAAAGCCAAGGTGTGTATTATTGGGACAGAACACATCTACATGCTGAGGATGATATCCAAGAGTTTGAGATCGCTGAGCAAAATGAGTGCGGCAATATCTATAAAATTACTAATGGCTTTACTGAATTTTACAAGAAAATATGTGAGACATCTCTTGATGCAGGAATGAATGTAACTGTTGATTTATGATATTTCAAAATAAAGCCATAATCAGAATATGATCATGGCTTATTTTTTTTACATTTAGATGTTAGTAAATAGATAAACAGTAATAAACAGAATGTCAGATATGCTTGTATTTTACCATTGGTAATAATGCCATTGCATAGAAAAAAGGCATTACACAGAAAGCGGCTCAAAATTTGTTAAGGGAAAAAATGCACACTCCACATTATCTGATTGCGAATACCATAATTCTTCTGCCGAGAGAGCTTCACGCCAATGTGCCCCATATTGGCTACGAATCAGATATATGGAGGAAAGAACATTGTTGAAAAAATTAGAGCGCTTTGGAGCGAAATCGACAATATTACCATTAGATGAACTGAAAAATATTTTAAATACATTAGAAGCATCAACAGGGCCAATTCCTGAAAGTTATCGTGCCTATTTACTTCATTTTGGCGTTTCTGTTCTTTTTGAGGTAAATGTTGTTTTCAAAGCGTTACAACCATCTCCATGGTCTGATGAGCAAGGAACTGATACGCTTGAGTCTTTATACGGTCTTGCAGAATCGGGTAAAGAATATACTGTCTTTGAAATGGCTGATACATACCGGAATGATTTTCGCGATCAATGGTTACCGATAGGAGCCTCGTCTGGTGATAATCAAATTTGTCTTTGTCTCAAGGGAGGTATGTCGGGAGAGATTTGGTTTTGGGATCACGAGTCTGATCCAATATTCAATGATTCAGTAGTGACCTCCGGGCTGACGAAAATAACAAACTCCTTCGATGAGTTTGTTGATATGCTTACTGCTCAGGATGATAAAATAGATGCATCAGGAGTAGTTAAAGTCGATCTTGATTTTTAATAAAAGTGTACTTGCGTTGATCCTGGCGAAGCCCATCTATTGCTGTAAGGTGGGTGTAGCTGGTGCAGCATATCACAGCATCAACAGCCGCTTCGCTATGCCGGAAATATATACTTTACCTTTTAAAAATAGCAATCTATAAAAATTGGTGCGGGTACTATCTTAGGTTACTCTTAGGATACCAGCCATCTTAATGAACGCCAGACTTACGATAAAATCTGTCAGGAGCAAAATGATGCAAGATAAGGAGAACTGATGAGTAATGTTAAAAATTTTATTGCAGCGTGTATTAACTGCTATGAAGAAAATGATGTCTTCACCATCGGAATAGGGGATGACAGTCATGATCC
This sequence comes from Enterobacter cloacae complex sp. SHL009, assembly GCF_049237205.1. Classification (NCBI taxonomy): domain Bacteria; kingdom Pseudomonadati; phylum Pseudomonadota; class Gammaproteobacteria; order Enterobacterales; family Enterobacteriaceae; genus Enterobacter; species Enterobacter cloacae complex sp. SHL009. Next base: position 171,575 of record NZ_JBMKIW010000008.1, on the reverse strand, counting down.
AAAAAATTTTATCATAATCGGACGATTCGACGAAGATGAATTACCCGTTAACGAATGCATTGGATTTCAGAGTGAGTCAACGGAATATGAGTTAACAGACTCTATTCGTTCTGTTCAGCTCACTGAAGACAAACTTGTGATCGTGCTTAATGAAGATGTCGCAAAAAAAATTGGAATCAGAGAATATCACGTGGTCATTCCTGCAGCAAAAGATTCTAAAACGCTTGGAAAGTATTTGAGGGAAGTGTTTGATGACAGTGATGTGCCTCTACAATTACCGTAAGGTTTTAGCCGCGATATCGCTAGCTTGGCTGCGTCACTTTTTTCTCAATATAAAAAAATCATCCTCATCATTTCCCCACAAATACACTCACCGGCACGCCAAAACGCTTCGCCAGCGCGCGCATATGATCCAGCGTTAACGTGCGCTGTCCGTTGAGGATTCGACTCACCAAAGATTTCTTGCCTATCTCATTCTCAAAATCGCTCTGTGTGAGTTGGCTCCTGCATAGTTCATTCTTTCGTTCTCCGATAGAAGTCCGTGAGTTTGTCATACTCTGCGTGAGTGCTGATGTGTTTGATAAAGATCTTTCCCCGATCAAAATCAGCAAAAAACATCACTTTTAAATGCCCGCACCTACATCAATGACCCACCATTTTTCCCGGTATTTCATCCTGTCTAGGCTGGGGAAGCGCTTTCGCATGTCGTCTGGTGTTGGGTAGTGCTCCTTTTTTAGTACCCGGTAAAGATCGTCCAGGGCGAGTGCTTGATTTGGAAATTGTCTGGTGGCCGCGTCGAAAGGCGCTCTTGAGACTACGTGCATCCTTGCCCCCTTGTTTCCAGACAGGAAACATTATAGGTGATGGTTGGTGGGTTGATAATGTAGAAACATTGATGGAGTGCAGTGTTCATATGCTCGTGATGAAGGCGCTCATTTAATGTGTGCGAACACTTTATGAGGTGACTGTGAAAGAAACGTCCGCTTTGTGCCAACAGCGGAAGTAGCTAGCAACAATCTGCGTTGACCAATGGGGAGCAGGTCAAACACTCTCGTTGTCGGCCGTCGACTGTTGGACCTCAGAAAAAGCGGACTATCCAGATGCATGTGAATTAACGCTCTCTTCTCGCGCTTCAACCTTCGCTGACGTATCCGACGTCGTGCTCTCATCGTTCTATACTCATTCCTGCTGGCGGACGTCCTTATCTACAACCCACTCATCAAATGGTCCATAGAATCCTCATAGACCGACTGTTAAAGGGGCAGTGTAAGAAGTGTGTAATTTTGAATTGATCTTCTCAGAGGAAATGTGTTCACTCTTTAGCTTACACCAGCAAACCTCGAAGCACGGCTAAGGAGCCCCCCGTGAGTGATGAACAATCAAAAACAATATTGCAAACAGGTCTCGAAATCGCTTCAGATAGAATTAAGAACAACTTTTATGGTTATTTGATTACTTCTTTCGTGATATTTAATTGGGAGAATATCATTCTTATACTGAAGTCAAAGAACGATATAGAAATGACTTTGATATACATTTCAGCCCAGCCTAATTTCTCCCAAAATTTCATTTGGGAACCATTAAAAATTGGTGTTTTTGCTAGCTTCATCATGCCATTGCTTTCAACTATATACTCTTTAATAATAGGTGTTATAACGGCATTCAGAGACGAAAGCAGGAGGATCGGCAGGAACATTTTAGAAAGTTTCTTAGCTTATATTGCCACATCTGTGCATCAAAAACAACTAGTCTCACGTAGGCTAGCTGAACAAGTAAGGCTTAAAAGGGAAGAGTATAATAACTTAAGACAACGTATAGAAACATCATTGGAGCAGAAAGCTGGGATTGATGAATTCTTACTCAAAATAGCGCGCGTGTACGCGCAAAACCCTCATCTAAATGATGAGAAAGATTTAGAAAAAATAATTAAGGCTCTTTATAACGAAAAATTAAGAGATTTTTACACGTCACAAAATATGATTGGTCGCTTGCTTGATCTTGTGGAGGAGCAGAACAAAGCAACGGTACAGATAATAGCTGCAGCACAAGATCAGGCAAACAATGCACACACTGAAAAATGAAGCAAAGGTGGGATTACTTCCCGCCATTCTTCGCATACTCGATGAATTTAGCCTCAGCCTCTTTGCGCGACATGCCGATCATAATCAATGCATCAATGAATGTCTGCCGCTTAAGTGCTAACTAATCCACCAGGCTCTGGGAGAGAGGTTTGTTCTTGGCCTTCTCCTCTTGTAGCTTTTGTTCTTTCTCCGCTACTCTCCGCTTTTGTGAGTCAAACATCTTACGGGTCCACGTATGCTGCTTAGGAAGCTGTTACCTGCTCCCCGTTAACTCAAACAAAATGCTGTTAGCAATGTCCGTTGATCGCTCATAACCGTCATACAAATTTTACGATGGCTTAACTCTCTGCTTGAATGTGAACAGCTCAGTCTGAGCACCTTAGCCACCCAAAACCACTGAGCAGGCTCAGGCCAGATTTTGGGCTTTGAGATAAGAGTGTCACCCGGGGTGAAGAGTGGTGAAGAGTCACGGTCTAACTGATCACCGATTAAGCTATTGAAATTTATTACACAAATAGCAAAGGTGAATAGGGTGAACACTTTTCTACAAAATCATTTTTCTATGCTATGTGTTCAACGTTCTGCTTAGAAGAATGATCTCACCCAAATTGCTTGTGTGTAGGAAGGATTTTTGTTTGTTAAATTTACAATAAAAACATATGATTAAGTTGTTTTCATCACTCCTGTGCTAGGTAAAGCTATGTCGTTGATTTTTAAGTATAGAAAGCTATATGACTCTGCAACTATGGAGTTGGATAAATACACGCTAGATATATTGATGAATAATCGAATATTTTTTTCAAAGGCAGAAAATTTTAATGATCCGTATGACTTTTTACCCACAATTAATTTAGCTCCTGAGGCAATCGAACGATATTGCAATGAAGTATTACCACTTGAAGTTGGAGAAGATTTTAAGAAGGCTATAGCTTCAACTTCTGAGCAAGAAATTGAAAAGTTGTTTATTGAAAAATTTCGAGATAATTTCGCAGTATTCTGTGCTACGAGAGATCATAAAAATTTTTTAATGTGGTCTCATTACGGTGATAATCATAAAGGAATATGTATCGCACTAAAAACATATAAAAATATCGAAAATAATGACGTGTTGCATGTGGAAACAGACCAGTTTAAAAAAGTCAGGGCCAGGAGTAATGAGACATACTTTCCATTGTTTCCGGTACGGTATAGTAATGTGCGACCACCACAATTCGATTTTGTAGAAAATGTTATTGATAAAAAAGTGCCTGGTTTCACATTGACCAAGTCAAAAGTTTGGGAGTATGAGGATGAAGTTCGTGCAGTTATGTTGATCTCTAATACAGATACCCAATTGGTAAAATTAAAGAAAAACCAAATTGCTGAAGTATTTATCGGTAGTCAAGTACCGAAAGAAATAAAAAATAAGTTAATTGAAAAGCTTGAAGGTAAAGGCATAATTATTAACGAAATGAGGTTATCTCCAACTACTTATGATTTAAGAACGATCGAGATAATAACAAAGTTAGATTGTGAAGGTATTTTGAAACTAATTGAGTATGGGACCGAAGACACCTAACAAAAAATTTAAGAGTGATTCAGCACTCTTGGCATTTTTGTTTTGGGTTGGTTTCAGTGTTTACTGTAATCAAATTGAGTTTCGTGGTTGCGTGCTTCACACCTTAATTGGGCGTTAATGTCCGCTTTTCGCTCTCAGCGGACCTTAAGCTCAGCTATCTTGTCCGCTGAGTGCCATGAGCGGACGTTGCAAAATATAGAGCCTTTTCTATACTGTTTTATTTTTAACCATTACTGATTTAATCTTAAGTTGTTAGGTATAATTTCGCTTAAATGTAGTTATCCCAGCGTCTGGATGCGATTTAATCAAAACCTTTCAGGTACCATCAAGAAAACATGTTGAAAAAAAAGCACATTACCGTTAAGTTGGTTAAATAATGAATAGCAAAAACGGAAGAATGCACAATATATAGTCATGTGCCTCTAATGTAAGCATCATAATGTATATCTAGGAGAAAAAATGAGCATCGAAGCTGTCAAATTGATTTGTGATGAACATGGAATAAAGCATTCAGTTGAGGGTGAATCACGCAGAGGATTTTATATCCATATACCTAAAGGTAGAAACGTAAGCCTCCTCAGTGTAAATGATGAAGCTGCAGATAAAATTTTAGCATGTGCCCCTGATTTTTTTAAATATAAGTTTGTCGAGGGATATGACGCTTTATGGTCTCCTGAGAATGGCACTCTTGAGTGCGAAATACAACTGCCTTACGGCAGATTTCCATTACAGCGATTCTCGCGACAAAACTCTGATGGAGATAATAACAGCTCGTTATCAATTCCATCTTATAAAGAAGGAGTTAACATCGAAATATCTAGTCCCAGTAATGTATTTACTTTATGTACTCTATTAAGAGATCAGTTTCCTAGATCTTTACGTAACTTTGAGCGCATAAAAGATTATTCTGCAACAATAAAAATATCAGGGCTGGACATTAACCAACACGAGCAAGCTTTATATTTAGTAGAAAAAATATGCGCAGCAATATGTTTCCAAATCGATTGCAAGATAGAACAACCAGTTATGCTGAGCTTCGAGAGAAAGATTAGATCTTTGCGTAAACGCACCAAATTTTTAGACGAAATTGAATTCACACCTGTCCAATTTACGTATGACAGTGAGGCGCTTTCGTTGTATTGGTATGCGCAGACTGCTTCCGGAATGCCCTTGCTAAAATATCTGGCTCTCTATCAGGTGGTTGAATTTTACTATCCTATTTACTCTGAAATGACGGCGCAAAATAAAATAAGAAATGTGTTAAAAGATCCTAACTTTAATGCGAATAATGACAAGGATCTCGCTAAAGTTATGCATATTATAAAGTTTAACTCTTCTTCTGGGGCATTCGGAAATGAGCTTTCTCAACTTAAAGCGACAATCTCTGAGTGTGTAGATATTCAGAGCCTTCGTGCATGGCTAACACAGGAGCAAGAGCGGGATGATTATTTTCGTTCAAAAAATGCCAAGAAGCTATCTGGACACGTAATTAACTCTAATGTTGAAGATGATGCTTTATTAGAGCAAGTTGTTCTAAGATTCTATAATATCCGTTGCCGTATTGTTCATACAAAAGGTGTAGATGGTAATTTTGATGTGCTACACCCTCAGGCGAAAGAATTAGCCTATATAGGTCATGATATTGACCTTGCTAATTTTATTGCGCATAAGGTAATGATTGCTTCTAGCCAGCCGTTAATCACAAAACCATAATAGTAATAAATGCGACTTAAGACTGTTTCAGCCGAGGTCCTTTTCGCTTTCGTCCATAATGGTCCTCAAACCATTTGTTAACTTTGTGAGCAAAGTGGATATGATTAGTTATTTAGTCGCAAGTTTTTATAGTAGTCGGTTTAAGTTTTTGATTATATAAACAACATGAATGAGTATTTATTTCATTATAGTGCATAACCTTAAGGCTTGCTTATGTATATTATTGACCGTAATTTACTTCAAATCGGTGATGTCGTTCTAACCTCTGCTAGTACAGCTCTAAGCAAGGGAGTAAGAACTTTCACCAAAAGTGATTATTCTCATGCCATGATATGGGTCGGAGGTACGCTAATACATTCTGATGGTGGTGGTGTATACTCCAAAAATGTTGATAGATTACTTTTCCCAGCCCCCGACAGGGTAAGAGTGTTGAGATGTAAGGAACAACTTACAGACGAACAAATGCATAGTATCATCACCTTTGCACGCTCACAGGTTGGGAAACTATACTCAGTCAAAGATGCTATAAATGCCAAGTTAAAACTTAATAGAGTTGCAAACCAAAAACAATTCTGCTCTCGGTTGGTGGCACAGTCATATCGAAATGCTGGAATAGATTTAGTAGATAATGCTGATTTTTGTAGTCCAGAAGAAATTAATAGCAGTGAATTACTTTATGTGGTTGAAAATTATTTAAAATCCGCGACAAGTTCTCAAATTGAATTTTCCAGCACGGTTGATCATAATGAGGAAATACAAAGAAATACCATGACTATGCTTGATAATATTAGGGAGGCATTCAACCCCAGCATACAAACACTATCTGATGTACTTGATCATTTAAATAATCATCCTGAGCACGACAGGCCAGTAACAGATTTTGCTATCGAATCTGGTTATTTTAATCACGCGGAGTATGATATACTTAAAAACCCATGGAGGTATAGCGATACGTTATTTTTGGAGCACACAAATAATGATGAATCGCTTTCGTTATATCTTGCCGAATTTATAGAAAACATCGGTGGTGATATAACTAAAACCCACTTGCTTGAGCTATATAAATACCAAGAGCTTTACAAGAAAACACCATTGTATTTTTATTTCGAACATATAAGATTGTATAAGCAGTTATTAAATAGTCATTTGTTACGCTATGATGTAGCAAATAGTATCAGAGGTCATTTTTCAGTTTAAATTACAAGCAACCTTATCTTTTCAGGGATAAGGTTATTTATTGCTTCTAATCGATTTTCATAACAATCAAACGTCCGCTCCTCGCTCAAAGCGGTCATATCGAATGGATTCGTGGCATGATTGGTTTGCAGCAAGAAGAGTTTCGGGCATCTGGTCTGCATGAACGGCTGGTCTCTGAATAGAATATTCGCTCATAGGGCTGTCGCCTTTGAAATGCAGCGTGCACCACTCATGGTCCGCCATTGAATATCGTTGATTTGAAAACAACTTTATCAGGTTCGATCTGGCGGAAGAGAGCGTTAGGAGACGTTATGACGATTGACTATCTACAAGCCTAGTACAGCGGCAGCCGAACAATGCTGCGAGTGTAATCGAAGGATCCCCCCTCGTTTCTTCGTGATAGTGTCATGATCCAGGCCTGGAGTGTGTTAGTCATCATATGGTTATCTAGCCAAGAAAAGCGATAAGTAATTCTCGTTTCTGGCAGTATGAACCGTGTAAAAATCACTTTTGCTGAATGAGAGTTACCGTGAGTCTGCGCAGAGGTCAGTGAAGCGCAGATTAATCAGCTCAGTAAGACAGTGACTATCCCTCCGATTCCTCATAAACAAGGAAAGCACCATGTTCGGATTCTTTAAAAAGAAAAAACCTGAAGCTGAAACCCGGCAAGTTTCCCGACTGACGGCAAAACAGTTTATCGCGCTGACGCTGAGTGATGAAAAGCTGTCTATGCCCGTATACCTGCCGGGGATCCGCAATGAGGCAGAATGCGACGAGCTGGGTTTATGGCCGCTCATCTACATCTGGAATGTGGATCATGCCACTGGCACTTTCAGCCTTTCTGTTAATGGTAAGGCCATTGCCCACCTCCTGGAGCCTTTTGTGACCCGTGAAGACCCTGCGTATGTCGAAATTCGTGATGAAGCGATGCAGGTCATCTCCGAGGCTTCAATGCAGTCCGTACTGGCAACCATAGAGAAAACCGGCCTCATGCCCGATGTTTTGTTCGTGTACCATGCTGAGGATGTACAGCGGGAGAAGGGCTAACTGTTGGGGGGAAATTACGTCAGGGATTTTGTTAGTCACTCCTGTCATCGCAACGCTAAACTTTCGTCAAGAAATGCTTCAGGCTGCCGAAATATAGATAATAAGTAATCCTTGATGATAAACTGAATGGATGTTCAATGAAAAAAGATATCACAGTAACTATTGATTCTTCTTCGTTTCCCAAAAGTCAAGTACAGTACTATAAGCCGTTACTTACTGTTAACAAAATTGATGTGAACTGCATGCTAATTCACACAGCTCTTTGGACTCGCCCCCCCAAACTTACTGGCTTTCATTTGTCTGATTTCTGGGCATGGCTAAGATACTTCCCTGCCTTTTCGAAAACCTCATCTGACTTGCGACTTCGTAAAGAATGGAAAGACATAGATCCCCATCAAAAAACCATTTTAAGTGATGAAATAGGGGTCGGTTCAACCACGTATACATTAATCAATACATTAAGTTTTCAGGGTTTCATTGATGCAATTTACGTGTTGGAAACATTAAACCTTACTCACCTTCTTTTAAAGAAATCTAAAAACGGTAAAGGTAAAACACCTGATTATATTGGTTTGGATAATTTTGGAAGGGTTATTGCTCTTGAATGCAAAGGAACACAAAATAAGATAAAGGATTTGTACAAGGCTATAACAAAGGGCATAGAGCAGAAGGAAAATTTGACAAAAAACCCTACTGGCCCAATAAAGACTGGGTTGGTTGGTGGGATATTTATTCCTCAGTTTGACAATCCTGAAAGTGCATTAATACATTTCCGAGATCCAGACTGGAATGAATTTAACGAGATTATTTCTGAGGTTGCCCCCGAGGAACTGGCTAAAGCCATCATTCGTGGGGCGGTGATTAAACAATTGTATCTCGCAGGTGCAAATAATTCTGCGAACGAGTTGTCAAATTATATTAAAGGTAACGATTTTGAATTGTCTGCACAGGCAACTCAAGAACTAAAATCCTTTGAGCGAGAAATAATTGTGTTTAGTCATAATTTCAGGAACCCAGTTGAAGGAGGGGTTTCGAATATAAAGTTCAGCGCCCAAATAGATAATAAAATCCTTCCCCTTATTGAAGGGTTAACCTCAAATAGTGCCAAGGCATCTGTATTAATTAATGAGCTAAGTGTTACAAAGAAAATTTTTGACCGACGGCATAATGATCGCTCATGGATTTCATTTGAAAATGATTATAGTGGAATGATTGTTTCTCCACACGGTTTTAAGTTTAAATTAAATTATAAAATGAATGATTAGCTGCAGCACTAACTTGAGCCGATCACTTAGTAATCACTGAGAAAAGTGTATGTTGAAGTCAACGTACATACGACCGGGCTCCGGATCAAGTGAAAGACAGAGCTGAGCACGTTCTCAAAGAAAATGAGACCACATTGACGGATGCCGTCAATAGCACCCTGCTGTTTATTGCGGATCTCCAATAGATCCCCTTCATGCCAGCCATCATGACCAGACCGTACGCGATGTGGCGATCAGAATCTGTGATCTCCTAGCTGAAAATAGGAACGCCCTGCTGCTCATCGAGACCAGATCATCCGGCGCGCAGTAGAGCAGAGTGACCTTTAGCCCCTTTTGTACGCATTTCAGCCGCTGTCGCCTGCATCCCAGTTAAACCCTTTGCTGGCTACAGTCCGCCTCTGAAATGCAGCCTTCCATGAATATGCTGACGCGGACGTTGGCGCAGTTACACCTGGTGGTCTGCGACCTAGCGCTGGTCAGCGGGAAGATCTCAATATCGGTTGGTGTACAAACGTAATCCTCTGACATTGTCTGTTCGGTCAGATCGCTGATGTGACCAGCCCCCAGTATTAGATACAACCGTCAGTTGGTAATGGAGTGACCACGCTCCGGTAGACGATCCTGCCCTATTTTTCTCGTCACAATTTTTTATCGCCGTTTTGAACGTCCGCTCCTCGCTCTTACCAGACATTTAAAAACAACATTAAATTTTGCGTAAGACCGGGGATCTGCTTCTTACCAAGCAGATCCCCGACCTACCATCACCCGCCTCAATGTGCCGTTATATACGGCTCCTTCACAAACTCCGCTAACAACCAAACCATATCATGGAGTAGCCCGACGAGTTCTTTCGCCACGCTCGCAGGAAGTGTCCCGCCCATCAGCGCCAGCGTTAACGCTACGGCATAATCCACCTGCAACACCGTTTCCTGCCAGCAGTCCGGCACGCAGGAGGTAATCTTTTCCCCTGCGATCAACTGTTCAACCAGATACGAAGGCAGTTCGTCATCGCAGCATTCCCGCAGCCGATTAAGCGCAGCCAGCAATCGCTCACAGAGTGTGGCAAACGTCACCGCATCGTCAGTTTCCACCAGCACGCTCACATACGCAGTGCAGGCGTCAGCCAACTCGAAGAGATCCGCAGAATCGGGAAGTTGCAGGTGGATAAGGTGATAAACAGCGCTTTCCTCAGAAAGTGCGTAAGTCAGGGTATGGATAGTTGTCATGTAGTATTCCTTTTCAAAAAAATCCAGACCACCACATAAGTTCCTACGCTCATGGGTGGTAGCGCTGACGGAGGTAGGAATGCCGCACATGACAAAACGGCCAACCTTTCGGTTGCTCCGCCAGCGCGACCGTATTTTAACGGGATGAGCGCTGTCGCGACAAAAATAATTGCCGAGTCATATTAAACGGGTTCCTACGCCCGGTTACGGATGTGCCGCAACGCAGGCACTTTACGACCGTGAAGAAGGGATGAAAAGGGATGCCCCTGAATTACATCAGGTTGCTTGCAGCTTTGCGAGGCGGCTTCCAGAAGGGCATTGCCGGGTGGCGGCTACGCCTTACCCGGCCTACAAAAAACACCAACCAAACCGGCGCTACCCCTCGCTCATCATCGCCAGAAACCGCTTCACCGTCCGCGAGCGTTCAAAGCGCCGCCAGCAGAGCGCGATATCGGTGTAAAGCTCCGGCGAGCTCAGCGCGTGGTAGGTGACATTCGGCGGAGAAATGGCCGCCATGGATTTCGGCACCAGCGCAAACCCGCCGCCGGCGGAAACCATGCTCAGGGAGGACGAAAGCTGTGACGACTGCAGCGCGTGCTGCACGTCGATCCCGGCCCGTTCGCAGCAGCCGTGAACCCGGTCGTACAGACCGGGCGCGACCTCCTGCGGGAAGAGCACCACCGGCGTATCCCGGAGTTGATCCAGCGCCAGATCGCCGCTTCCAGCCAGCGGATGGTCGCGATGCAGCGCCACCACCATCGGCTCTCGGTCGAGGATGGTTAACTCGAACGCCTTGCTGCTCTCGCACGGCAGGCGCACGAAGGCGATATCCAGTTCACCCTCCGCCAGCATCGTCGTCAGCGACGACATATTGGCTTCCACCTGGTGAACCTGCACCGCCATGTTCTGCACCTGAAACTGGCGAATCAGCGCGAAAATTTTGGGATGAAAAGCGTCGGAGCTGGTGATGCCAATCGACAGATTGCCGTTCAGCCCGCGCGCGATGCCGCGGGCTTTCTCCAGCGCGGCGTCGCTCAGCGCCAGGATCTTGCAGGCGTCCTCGTAGAAGGCTTCTCCCGCCTCGGTCAGCTCCACGCCCCGCGTCAGGCGCCTGAACAACGGCGTGCCCACTTCCTCTTCGAGCCGTTTGATCTGCTGACTCAGAGGAGGCTGTGAAATACCCAGCGCTTCGGCCGCCCTGGTGAAGTGTCGCTCGCGTGCTACCGCGACAAAATACCGCAGATAACGAAGTTCCATATCTAAAACGTCTCAAACCAGCATGGTTTCTATATTGGAACTCTCTGCTGAATCGGGTCAACATTTATTTAACCTTTCTAAATAAAGTTGAAGAGGACGAGCATGATGGTGCATTCATCTGCCTGCGACTGTGAAGCCAGCTTGTGCGAGACCCTGCGCGGGTTCTCCGCCCAGCATCCTGACAGTGTGATCTATCAGACATCGCTAATGAGCGCCCTGTTAAGCGGCGTGTATGAAGGAGAGACCACCATCGCCGATCTGCTGGCACACGGTGATTTTGGTCTGGGCACCTTTAACGAGCTGGACGGCGAAATGATTGCCTTCAGCAGCCAGGTGTACCAGCTGCGCGCCGACGGCAGCGCCCGGGCGGCGAAGCCGGAGCAGAAAACGCCGTTCGCGGTGATGACCTGGTTCCAGCCGCAGTACCGTAAAACCTTCGACGCGCCGGTCAGCCGTCAGCAGATCCACGACGTCATCGACCAGCAGATCCCCTCCGATAACCTGTTCTGCGCGCTGCGCATTGACGGCAACTTCCGCCATGCCCACACCCGCACCGTACCGCGCCAGAAGCCGCCGTACCGTGCGATGACCGACGTGCTGGACGACCAGCCGGTGTTCCGCTTTAACCAGCGCGAAGGGGTGCTGGTCGGGTTCCGCACGCCGCAGCATATGCAGGGGATCAACGTGGCGGGCTACCACGAACACTTCATTACCGACGACCGTCAGGGCGGGGGCCATCTGCTTGACTACCAGCTGGAGAGCGGCGTGCTCACCTTCGGTGAAATTCACAAGCTGATGATTGACCTGCCCGCCGACAGCGCCTTTTTACAGGCCAACCTTCACCCCAGCAATCTGGATGCGGCTATCCGTGCCGTCGAAAACTAACAGGAGAACTACCGTGAACAGTGAGAAACAGTCACGTCAGTGGGCGCACGGCGCCGATATGGTTGTCGGCCAGCTGGAAGCGCAGGGCGTGAAGCAGGTGTTCGGGATCCCGGGGGCGAAAATCGACAAGGTCTTTGACTCTCTGCTGGACTCCTCCATCGAGATCATCCCGGTGCGTCACGAGGCGAACGCGGCGTTTATGGCGGCGGCGGTAGGGCGGTTGACCGGCAAGGCCGGGGTGGCGCTGGTCACTTCCGGGCCGGGCTGCTCGAACCTGATCACCGGCATTGCTACCGCCAACAGCGAAGGCGACCCGGTGGTGGCGCTGGGCGGGGCGGTGAAGCGGGCGGATAAAGCCAAGCTGGTGCATCAGAGCATGGACACCGTCGCCATGTTCAGCCCGGTCACCAAATACGCCGTGGAGGTGAGTGCGCCGGACGCGATTGCCGAGGTGGTTTCCAACGCGTTTCGCGCCGCCGAGCACGGCAGACCGGGGGGCGCGTTCGTCAGCCTGCCGCAGGATATCGTCGACCAGCCCGCCACGGGAGTAATTTTGCCTGCCAGCGGTCCCGCGCTGATGGGCCCGGCGCCGGAATCCGCTATCAATGATGTGGCGAAGCTTATCGAAAAGGCCAAAAACCCGGTCATCCTGCTGGGGCTGATGGCGAGCCAGCCCGCCAACAGCGCGGCGCTGCGCAAGCTGCTGGAGAAAAGCCGTATTCCGGTCACCAGCACCTATCAGGCCGCCGGGGCGGTGAACCAGGAGCACTTCACCCGCTTCGCCGGACGCGTCGGTCTGTTCAATAACCAGGCGGGCGACCGGCTGCTCCATCTGGCGGATCTGATTATCTGTATCGGCTACAGCCCGGTGGAGTACGAGCCGTCCATGTGGAACAGCGGCGACGCCACGCTGGTGCACATCGACGTGCTGCCGGCCTATGAAGAACGTAACTACGTGCCGGATCTGGAGCTGGTGGGTGACATCGCCGAAACGCTGAATCAGCTCGCGAACCGTATCGACCATAAGCTTGAGCTAAGCCAGCGGGCCTCCGAAATTCTGGTCGACCGCCAGCATCAGCGCGATCTGCTCGACCGCCGCGGCGCCTCGCTCAACCAGTTTGCCCTGCATCCGCTGCGCATCGTCCGCGCCATGCAGGACATCGTGAATAACGACGTGACGCTCACCGTGGATATGGGCAGCTTCCACATCTGGATCGCCCGCTACCTCTATAGCTTCCGGGCGCGTCAGGTGATGATCTCCAACGGTCAGCAGACCATGGGCGTTGCTCTGCCGTGGGCGATTGGCGCGTGGCTGGTGAACCCGGGCCGCAAGGTGGTTTCAGTCTCCGGCGACGGCGGCTTCCTGCAGTCAAGCATGGAGCTGGAAACCGCGGTGCGCCTCAACGCTAACGTGCTGCACATCATCTGGGTGGATAACGGCTACAACATGGTTGCCATTCAGGAAGAGAAAAAATACCAGCGTCTTTCCGGCGTCGAGTTCGGCCCGGTCGATTTCAAAGTCTATGCCGACGCCTTCGGTGCGAAAGGCTTTGCCGTGGAGAGCGCCGACGCGCTCGAACCCACGCTGCGTGCGGCGATGGATGTGGATGGCCCGGCCGTGGTGGCCATTCCCGTCGACTACAGCGATAACCCGCTGCTGATGGGCCAGCTCCATCTCAGCCAGATTTTGTGACTCAACATAAGGACAGAGAAATGCAAAAAGTTGCTCTCGTAACAGGCTCAGGCCAGGGGATTGGTAAAGCGATTGCGCTTCGCCTGGTGAAGGATGGCTTTGCCGTCGCCATCGCCGACTATAACGTTGAGACGGCAAGAGCCGTCGCCGATGAAATCATCCGTAACGGCGGTAACGCCGTCGCCGTGAAGGTCGATGTCTCTGACCGCGAACAGGTATTTGCGGCGGTGGAGAAAGCGCGCACCGCGCTGGGCGGCTTTAACGTGATCGTGAATAACGCCGGGATTGCGCCGTCTACCCCCATCGAATCCATCACGCCGGAGATTGTCGACAAGGTTTACAACATCAACGTGAAAGGGGTGATCTGGGGGATCCAGGCCGCGATTGACGCCTTCCGCAAAGAGGGGCACGGCGGCAAGATCATTAACGCCTGCTCCCAGGCGGGCCACACCGGTAACCCGGAGCTGGCCGTCTACAGTTCCAGTAAATTCGCGGTGCGTGGCCTAACCCAGACCGCCGCGCGGGATCTTGCTCCGCTGGGGATCACCGTTAACGCCTACTGCCCGGGCATCGTGAAAACGCCGATGTGGGCGGAGATCGACCGTCAGGTCTCCGAGGCGGCGGGTAAACCGCTCGGCTACGGAACCGAGACTTTTGCCAAACGCATTACGCTTGGCCGCCTGTCCGAACCGGAAGATGTCGCCGCCTGCGTCTCATACCTGGCAGGACCGGACTCTGACTACATGACAGGCCAGTCTCTGCTCATCGATGGTGGGATGGTGTTCAACTAAATTCTAATAAGCTCTGACATGAGTTTTCCCCTGCCCCCGTGCAGGGGCTTTTTTTTGTCTCCTCCCTCATTGTGCATTACACTGCGCGCTGCAAAACTTTAGTCATTACGATCTGACAGGCGGTAACAGCGATGAACGGTACAATCACAACGTGGTTTAAAGATAAAGGCTTTGGATTTATCAAAGATGAAAACGGCGACAACCGCTATTTTCATGTGATTAAGGTCGCGAACCCCGATCTGATTAAGAAAGATGCCGCGGTGACCTTCGAGCCAACCACCAACAATAAAGGCCTCTCCGCATATGCGGTGAAGGTGATCCCTGAAAGTAAGCACCTCTATATTGCGGGCGAGCGCGTAAAGCTCACCTCGATCAAATCCTTCGTGGTGTTCAGCGAAGAAGAGCCGGTTGATGCCAAAATCGACAAAGAGAACGCGGTGCTGTCGGTGGGGCTGCTGATGAACAGCATCAAGCCGAAATCCGAGAAAAAGCCGGGCGAAATGCGCACGGTGAAGAAGCTGGCGATCACCACCTTCCAGAACACGACGCTGATCTTCACCGAAGATGAGATCGACATTGATGCCACGGTGAAGCTGCTGAAGTGATTTTTTTTGCCGGGTGGCGGCGACGCCTTACCCGGCCTACGAAAAACCATCAACGCGGCACGAAACGTAGGCCCGGTAAGCGCAGCGCCACCGGGCACCGCCGCGCGCACTTACCCCATCCTGTGCTCACCCCGTAACATCGCCTCGCGGTCAAACACCCTCTGGATCTCCCCGTGCGCCATAAACGCCGCCCGGTCGGACATATGCGCAATCACGTCCGCATCGTGGCTCACCAGCAGGTAGGTCATGCCGTGCTCGGCCTTCAGGCGGTTGAGCAGGTTCAAAATTTCCGCCTGCACGGACATATCCAGCGCCGAAGTCGGCTCGTCCAGCAGCAGAAGCTGCGGGCGCAGCAGCAGCGCGCGGGCAATCGCCACGCGCTGGCGCTGGCCGCCGGAAAGCTGGTGGGGGTAACGTTTACCCGCGTCGGCGGAAAGCCCGACCTGCTGCAGCGCATCCGCCACCTTTTCGGCAATCTGCGTTTCGCCGTGGATGTTTAACGGCTCCGACAGGGTGCGCGCAACGGTGTGGTTTGGGTGTAGCGACGCCCACGGATCCTGAAATACCATCTGCACGTTGCGGCGAAGCTCGCCTTCAAAACGCCGTCCTGGCCGTAGCGCCTCTCCCTGGATCGAAATGCGGCCGTTCCACTCGCGCTGCAATCCCGCCAGCACGCGCAGAATAGTCGATTTCCCGCAGCCGGATTCGCCGATCAGGCTGAAGGTTTCACCTTTCTCGATGCCAAAGCTGACGGCGGACACCGCCGTTTTCTCCCCGAATCTCACCTGGAGATCGTTAACCTCAACGAGCGCCATTATCGGCCTCCTTCCACGGCTGCGAGCGGTCCAGCGTCGGCAGCATCTGGCCGAAGGTGCTGGCGTTCGGACGGCAGGTCCACAGGGTGCGCGTATACGGGTGCGTCGCCTGCGGAAGCCGGTTCGCCGCCATCTCATCGACCTTTTCGCCCTGATACATTACCAGCACGCGGTCGCAGTGCTCCGCCACCAGCGGCAGATCGTGGCTGATGAGCAGCATCGCCATCTGGCGTTCTTCGCTCTGCTGCACCAGCAGCTCGAGGATCTGATTGCGCAGGCGGGCGTCCAGCGCGGAGGTGGGTTCGTCGGCAATCAGCACCTGCGGGTTGTTGATCAGCGCAATCGCGATCATCACCCGCTGGCCCATGCCCCCGGAGAGTTCGCCGGGGTAGCGCGTGAGGACATGTTCGTTGAGCCCAACGGCGCGGATGACGTCGTGAATGCGCGCCCTGCGCTCGGCGCGGGGCAGGCGCTGGTGTAGGGTCAGCGCTTCATCGAGCTGAGCGGCGACGTTTTGCGCCGGATTCAGCGCGTAGCGCGGGTCCTGCAGGACCATCGCAATCCCGTTGCCGCGCAGCGCCTGCCAGCGGCGGGTGCTCAGGGTCAGCAGGTCGTTGCCGAGCACGTTAAGCCGGTTCGCGATCACGATGCCGGGCTTACGCACCAGACCCATCAGCGCGCGGGCGGACATGGACTTGCCGGAGCCGGATTCCCCCACCAGCGCCAGCCGCTCGTTGCCAAGCGTAAAGCTCAGGTTGTTGACCACGCGCGCGGCGGGGTAGTCGATATTCAGCGCATCGACGATGACGCGTTGTTCAGTCATGCTGCGGCTCCAGTACGTCGCGCAGGCCGTCGCCCAGCAGGTTAAAGGCCAGGCTGGCAAACAGAATCGCCCCGCCCGGAATGGCGGCTATCCACCACTGGTCGAAAATGACCTGCATGCCGTCGGCAATCATCGCGCCCCATTCAGCCATCGGCGGACGCGCGCCAAGACCGAGGAAGCCCAGCCCGGCGGCCGCCAGAATAATCCCCGCAAGATCCAGCGCCAGCCGCACAATCGCGGACGGCAGGCACAGGGGCAGAATATGGCCGACCAGCAGGCGCGGGCCGCGAATGCCCATCATCTCGGCGGCGGCGAGGTAGTCGCTGTGGCGCAGACGCTGGATCTCGCTCCGCGCCTGCCGCGCGTAGGCGGGCCAGGTGGTTAAGGCCAGCGCCAGCGCGCCGTTGACCAGCCCCGGGCCAAGCATCGCCACAAACGCGAAGGCGAGGATCAGACGCGGCATCGACATTACCACGTCGGTAAAACGCATCAGGATGCGCTCCAGCCAGCCGCCGTAGTAGCCGGACAAAATCCCCACCAGCAGCCCGGCGGGCAGGGTGATTAGGGTAACTAACGCCACCAGCCCGAGCGCCGGGCGGGTACCGTAAATCAGGCGCGAAAGCAGGTCGCGCCCGTAGCTGTCGGTGCCCAGCCAGTGCTGGCCGTTCGGTGCCTGCAGGCGCGCGGCGGCGTCCTGCCAGTTCGGGTCAAGCGGTGCCAGCCACGGCGCGAACAGGGCGATAACCACCAGCAGCGTGATGGTAGCCAGCCCGCAAAACGCAGCAGGGGAGCGGCGCAGGCGGCGTAAGAAAAGATAAAACGGCATCAGCGCACCCTGGGATCTGTCGCCCGCACGAGCAGGTCGGTAAGGTTATTAATGAGTACAAAGCAGACGCCAATCAGCAGCGTGCCGCCCATGACGGCGGTGGTGTCTCCGGCGAACAGGGCGGTGGTGAGGTAGCGCCCGATCCCCGGCCAGGAGAAGACGGTTTCGGTTAATACCGCGCCTTCCAGCATGCTGGTGTAGGCGAGGGCGATTACCGTCAGCAGGGTACCGCGAATGTTCGGCAGCACGTGGCGCAGCAGAATGGTCATCTCCCCGGCGCCCTTGGCGCGGGCAAGCAGGATGTACTCTTTGTTCATTTCGCTCAGGCAGGCGGATCGCGTCAGGCGCGTGATGCTCGCCAGCGAGTAATAGGCCAGCAGCAGCACCGGCAGCACCAGGTGGCTGAGGGCGTTGCGGAACGCCTCGCGATCGCCGGAAAGCCAGGTATCCACCAGCGCAAAGCCGGTGCGCGGCTCGACGGTGAACTGCCAGATATCGTCCAGCCTGCCGGGACCCGCGCTCCACTGCAGCTTCGCGTAGAACAGGGCCAGCATCAGCAGGCCGAGCCAGAAAATCGGTACCGAGTTGCCGAGCAGGGTTAGCGTTCTGATGGCGAGATCGAGCGGCGAACCGGCGTAGCGGGCGCACAGCACTCCGGCAATCACGCCGAGCACGGCGCCGATGATTAACGCCAGCGTCGCCAGCTCCAGCGTGGCGGGGAAGGCGTGCAGCAGGTCCTGCAGCACCGGCTGCCCGGTGGCGCTGGCGGTGCCTAAATCACCGTGGGCAAGGTTTTGCAGGTAGTGCCAGAACTGCACGGGCAGGGGACGATCCAGCCCAAGCTGGTGGCGAACCTGATCGTAGGTTGACTGGCTGGCGTGATCGCCGACGATCTGCAGCACGCGATCGACAGGCGAAAATGCCGAGAGCGCAAACGTGACGAGCAGTAGCCCGAAGAGCGTGAGCAGCAGGGTCAGCAGACCCTGAAGCACGCGGGTGGAAAGATGTGGCATGGGAAATCTCTTCATGCCGGGTGGCGGCTTCGCCTTACCCGGCCTACAAAAACTGAAAATAAGCACGGACGGCCCCCTCTCCCTTGGGAGAGGGCGGGGTGAGGGGAAACAGGCGGCTCTGTTGCGCGATGTTGCCCTCACCCCAACCCTATCCCACGGGAGAAGGAGAAGGGCTACTTCGTGACGCGGTCGTACCAGACCATATCCGCGTTCAGCCCCTGCTGATACCCCTTCACGTTATCGCGCACCACGATCTGGGTTTTACCCTGATCGACGAACACGTACGGCGAATTCTGCTGCAGCTGCTCCTGCATCTTCTTGTACAGATCCAGACGCTTCGCCGGATCCGGCTCGGCTACCGCCGCCAGCGTGGCTTTGTTCAGCTCCGGGATTTTCCAGCCGTTCAGCCCGGCCACGGTGCTGGATTTACCGTCGTTCCACGCGAAGGCGCTGGCGTTAGAGTGCGCGTCGAAGTAGTCCGGGATCCACAGACGAATCGCCGCCTGATGCTGCTTTGCGCGCACGCGGGCATAGACCTGGCTCCCGGCGGCAGGCAGCAGATCGACCTTCACGCCACCCTGAGCAAAGCTCGCCTGCATCGACTGGGCGATGGTGATAAACGGCGGCTTGTTCTCCACGTCCAGCGTGAAGTGCGCGTCTTTAATACCCGCTTTGGCGAGAATGGCTTTCGCTTTTGCCGGGTCAAACTTAAACGGGTTGTCTTCCAGCGCGCCCGGCAGGCCGACCGGCAGGAAGCTCTGATGAACAAAGTACTGGCCTTTCAGCAGATTTTTGGTGATGCCTTCATAATCGACCAGCCAGCGCGAGGCTTCCCAGAACGCCGGGTTGTTCAGCAGCGGGTTGGCGCTGTTGCCGGTGTTAAACACCAGGTAATTTTGCTCGGCGGACGGAATGCTCAGCACCTTAACGCCCGGCTTGCCGTCCAGGGCGCTTATCTGATCTGCTCCGAGATCGCGCGCCACGTCCGCATCACCCTGCTGGATCAGCAGGCGGCGTGAGGCCGGATCGGGGACGTTTTTAATGATGATGCTTTTGAGCTTCGGCGCGCCGCCGGGTGCCGATTCGTTAGCTTCCAGCACGATGGCCTGATGCGGCTGATAGACGCGCATTTTGAACGCGCCGCTGCCCGCGGAGTGCATTTTCAGCCAGGCGTTGCCGAAGTCGTTATCCTTCACGTTTGCCGCAACCTGCTTTTCATCGACGATGGAGGCAATCGGCGTGGAGAGAATATTCAGCGCCACCGACGGGCTAACGTCCGCCGTCCAGTGAAGCTGGAGGGTATGGTCGTCCACCTTTTTCAGCTGGCTGGCGATGTTGCTCGCGTCCCAGCCCAGCACGTTCAGAATAAAGGCCGGGGATTTGTTCAGCGTCACGGCGCGGGTGTAAGAGAAAATCACGTCTTCCGGGCGCAGCGGGTTGCCGGAGGCGAATCTGGCATCGGGCTTAAGTTTGATCGTCAGCGTTTTTGCTGCCGCGTCCGCTTCCCAGCTTTCTGCCAGAATCGGGGTGATTTTTTCCGGGTTATCGCGGTCCGGCTGTACCAGACGCTGATACAGACTCGGCACGGTCTGGATGCTGGAAAGCTCGTTGGCTTCGGCCGGGTCGAGGCTCACGATGTCATCCAGCCCCTGGGCAACAACCAGCGTGTTGGGCGGAGTAGCGGCGTGGACAACGCCTGAGAGCGCAGCCAGCACCAGTAACGGCAACAGTTTTTTCGTCATAGCGATCCCTGAGAAGAATATATTGTGATTGTTTTATGCTCCGCTACGTTAGGTCGACTCTGACATTCCGCAAAGTCGAAATTCAGCTTTGCTTATATCTTGCGGGAATATCGCATGCGCTCGGGCTATTAAAATACGCTGCTTTTCGCCCGCTTTTTAACCTGCTATAACAAACTCCTTACCTTTCAGGGAGTCACCGCCGTGCCCGAAATCAATCAACATGGTCAAACCGTTAACGATATCGTTCCGGACTGGAGAGGCGCGCGCGTATTAACCCGCACGCCGCTGTTCGGCCAGTATTGCCGCCTGGAGCCGCTGGATGCCGATCGCCACGCGGCCGATCTCTATGAGGCCTACGCGCTGGGTGACGACAGCGACTGGACGTGGCTTGCCAGCACGCAGCCAGCGAGCGTGGAAGCCACCGCCCACTGGATCGTGGGAAAGGTTATGGACGATGAGCTGGTGCCGTTTGCCGTTATTGATTTACGCACCGAACGCGCGGTGGGGCTGGTGAGCTATATGGCTAACGAGCGGCTGCTGGGGTCGGTGGAAATTGGTCACGTGACCTGGTCGCGCAGGATGAAAGGAACCCGGATGGGCACCGAAACGGTGTGGCTGCTGCTGAAAAATGCGTTTGAGCACGGCTACCGGCGCGTCGAGTGGAAGTGCGATTCCATGAACATTGCGTCACGCAATGCGGCGGAGCGGCTGGGGTTTGTCTGGGAAGGACGCCTGCGCCAGAAGCTGGTGCGCAAAGGGCGCAACCGCGACAGCGATATGCTTTCTATTATTGACGGCGAGTGGCCGCAAAGAGACGCCGAGCTGCGCGCCTGGCTGGCGGCGGAGAATTTTGACGGGGAAGGGCGGCAGATTAAGCGGCTTGAGGCGTTTCGGTTATAAGTGTTTAATGTAGGGTACATCTGAAACGGTCGATCAATCTGCGGAAATGGCAATTTCGATCAAATTGGTTTTTCCGGACTGTAGCCCCTGCGTCACCGCCGTGGCGATATCCGCGGCCTGGGTCACCCGGCAGCAGCGGATACCCATCGCGGCGCCCAGCGACTGGAAATCAATTCGCGGGTTAATCAGATCCATCCCGATAAAGCGACCCAGCTTTGTCGAACTGTAGCCCGTCTGTCCTTTCATGAAGTTTTTCAGGATGTTGTACTCCAGGTTATTCATCACGATAAAGGTGACGGGCAGATTTTCGTGCGCCGCCGTCCAGAGCGCCTGCGGCGAGTACAGGGAGGCGCCGTCGCCAACCAGACACACTACCGGCTCGCGTCCCAGCCCCAGCGAGTGCCCTACTGCTGCAGGCATTCCCCAGCCCAGACCGCCGCCGCGCATAAAGTAGTAGCGCGGGTGCTGCTGGTCGGAGATAAACCGGCGAACGTGTCTGGCCGTTGCTATCGCCTCGTCGACAATCGTGGTGCCCGGCGGAACGGACTTTATCACCTCGTAGGCCGCGACCATCGGCGAAATCGCCGGGCGCAGCCGCTCGGCTGCCAGACGCTCTTCCTGCAGTTGCCACTCTTTTTCACGTTCAGCGCGTGCCGCTTTGAGCAGCCGCTGATGCGTCAATTTGCTTGCCACCCGGCGCTGCTCAAGCTTCGGCAGCAGTTCCTTCAGGGAGAGTTTTATATCCCCCATCACCGAGAGGCGGGTGGCGTAGGTGCGGCCAAGTTCGTTCATATCCGCCGAGAGCTGATACACCGCGCAGGTTTCCGGAATGGCCTCGCCCTCGCTATACAAAATGGTAATCAGGCTTCTGCCGCCGATGATAAACACCGCATCGTAGGCATTAACGACGCTGGCGATTTCATTTGCGGTGGTGGGCATATTGCCTCGCCAGAGCGCGTGCTGCGTGGGGAAGGGCAAATTCAACGGCCAGGAGGAGCCGGAGACGTGGGCGCCTAGCGCTTCAGCAAGCTGGACAATCTCCTGCGTCGAGCCGCTGGAGTGAACTTCATCCCCCGCCACAATCATGATCCTGCCGGGGGTAACTTCGCTGAGCGCCTGCGCCAGTTCGTCCAGCGAGCCCGCCACGGTGTGGTAGTTCACTTTAGAGGCCGTTTGTATCCCGGCGTCGCTGAGCTCTTCCATCACGTTCATTGGCAGGGATAGCAGCACCGGACCCGCGGGGGGGTAGCTGGCGGCATGAAAGGCCCGGCGCACAAGAACCGGGAGCTGATCGGCGCTGGTGACCTCCTGCGCCCATTTCACCACCGGCGAGCCAATGGAGACAATGTCATCGTACAGGAGCGGGTCGCGCACGTAGTGCCGGGTATCCTGCTGCCCGACGGTGACAACCAGCGGCGTTTTCATGATCCGCGAATTAATGAGATTCCCCATGCCGTGCCCAAGACCGCTGGCGGTATGCAAATTGATAAAACCGGTCTTGCCGGAGGCTTTCGCGTAGCCGTCGGCAATGGCGACCACGCTGCTCTCCTGGAGTGCCAGAATATAGTGAATATTTTCATGGCGAAGAAGGGCATCAATGAGCGGGAGTTCGGTGGTGCCGGGGTTGCCAAAAATATATTCCACACCTTCACTCTCCAGCACTTCAAGGAGAATGTCGGCACCCGATCGCATATTTAAATCTGATATGGACGTTAATGATTTAATCATAATGACACCTCATTCAGCGTTATTTAACTCATGCTAAAAGTCTTCCTGCGTAGGACGGACAATTATTTCATTTACATCAACGTCGCCAGGCTGTTCGATAGCAAATAATACGGCTCTGGCAATCGACTCTGCCGGAATAGCCTGCTTATAAAATTCATGCAGGAACTGTTTGCTCGGGGCATCAGAGCTGCCAAACTGCAGCTCGCTTTCAACGGCGCCGGGGGAAATAAGGGTCGTCCGAACGGTTTTCCCCGCTTCCTGACGTAAGCCTTCACTCAGGGCGCGGACGGCGAATTTCGTGGCGCTGTACACCACGCCGCCGGGGGCAAGGACCTTGATACCCGCCACGGAGGCCACGTTAATAAAGTGTCCGCTCCCCTGGCGCTGGAATACCGGGAATGCCGCTGCGATACCGTACAGCACGCCTTTGACATTGGTATCGATCATCCGGTCCCACTCGTCGGTTTTCAGCTCGCTGAGGGGGGCAATCGCCATAAAGCCCGCGTTGTTGATCAGTACGTCGACGCGCTGGTATGCGGCAACGGCAGCGTCAATCGCGCGCTGAACCTCCTCCTGTCGGGTCACGTCTGCCTTCACGGCAATCGCCTGGCCGCCCTGCTGAATAATGCGATCCACCAGGGCGTTAATTCTCTCCATACGACGGGCAACCAGCACCAGAGAAAAAGGTTTATTTGCCAGATGAAGGGCAATGGCCTCACCAATACCGCTGCTGGCACCGGTGATAACAACAACTTTGTTTGCACTATTATTCATGATCTTATCTCACTGTTGTGTGATGCAAAAATAAAGGCAGGGACAAATTAAAGAATAATAAGAATATCTTTAATTTCAGGTTTGAATATATTGTATATTTCAGGTGGAGCGACATTCGATTAAACATAGTTGAGTTGCGGGAACAGTGTCAATCGACTTTTAAATAAACAAAATAATTGCAGGCTAATATTTATTTCTTATAGCTGGCGAAAAAATATTATCGTAATGAAGGGAAGTATTGAAAACCCTCTCCTTTTAAGGAGAGGGCAGGATTTTAGACTTTCTGTCGTGCCTGACGAACCGGCGCCCCGTTCGCCACATAATACGCCGCCGTGCTCTTCGCCAGCGGCTCGCGCCCGCGGATCGCGTCGGCAATTTTCTCGCCAATCATAATAGTGGTGGCGTTCAGGTTGCCGGTGATGATCTGCGGCATGATCGACGCATCCACCACGCGCAGCCCTTCCAGCCCGTGAACGCGGCCTTCGCCGTCGACCACCGCCATCTCGTCGTAACCCATCTTGCAGGTGCCGCACGGGTGGAAGGCGGTTTCGGCGTGGTTGCGCACGAACTCGTCCAGCTGTTCGTCGGTCTGGCATTCGATACCCGGGCTGATTTCGCGACCGCGATATTTGTCCAGCGCGGGCTGGTGCATGATCTCGCGGGTGATGCGGATAGCGTCACGGAACTCCTGCCAGTCCTGCTCGTGTGACATATAGTTGAACAGGATCGCCGGATGCTGGTGCGGATCGCGGGACTTGATGCGCACGTGGCCGCGGCTCGGGGAGCGCATGGAGCCAACGTGGCACTGGAAGCCGTGCTCTTTAACCGCGTTCGAGCCGTTGTAGTTAATCGCTACCGGCAGGAAGTGGTACTGAATGTTCGGCCATTCGAACTCTTCGCGGCTGCGGATAAAACCGCCCGCTTCGAAGTGGTTGCTCGCGCCCACGCCCGTGCCGCTAAACAGCCACTCGGCGCCAATCTTCGGCTGGTTCCACCACTGCAGGGCAGGGTAGAGGGAGACCGGCTCTTTGCATTCGTACTGGAGGTACATCTCCAGGTGATCCTGCAGGTTTTCGCCCACGCCGGGCAGGTCGTGCACCAGCGGAATATCGAACTGCTTCAGCAGCTCCGCGCTGCCCACGCCGGAGCGCTGCAGGATCTGCGGGGAGGCAATCGCGCCTGCACACAGCAGCACCTCTTTATTCGCCGTCGCTCTGGACGGGATAGTGCTTTCGCCCTCCAGCCACTCGACGCCCACCGCGCGCTTGCCGTCAAAAATAATATGATCGGTCATGGCGTGGGTGCGGATGGTCAGGTTCGGGCGCTTTTTAGCCTGGTCCAGATAGCCGCGCGCGGTGCTGGCGCGTCGGCCCTGCGGCGTGACCGTGCGGTCCATCGGGCCGAAGCCTTCCTGCTGGTAGCCGTTGAGATCGTCGGTGCGCGGATAGCCCGCCTGCACGCCCGCCTCCACCATCGCCTCAAACAGCGGGTTCACGCCCGGTTTCGAGGTAGTAACGCTCACCGGACCGTCGCCGCCGTGATAGTCGTTCGGCCCCACGTCGCGCGTCTCTGCCTTGCGGTAGTAGGGCAGGCAGTTGAGGTAGCTCCAGTGCTCAAGGCCAGATTCTTTGGCCCAGTTGTCGAGATCCATCGCGTTACCGCGGATGTAGCACATGCCGTTGATCAGCGACGAGCCGCCCAGCCCTTTGCCGCGTCCGCACTCCATGCGGCGGTTGTTCATGTAAGGCTCTGGCTCGGTTTCATACGCCCAGTTGTAGCGCTTGCCCTGCAGCGGAAACGCCAGCGCGGCGGGCATTTGGGTGCGGAAGTCAAAGCGGTAGTCCGGCCCGCCCGCCTCAAGCAGCAGGACGGTGGTGTTCGGATCTTCAGTCAGTCGCGTTGCCAGCACGTTGCCGGCAGAGCCGGCCCCGATAATGATGTAGTCAAATTGCAAATAAACCTCCCGGTTAAAATATGGACTGGAATTTACCCATCTCAACCTGGATGGACTTCACCTGGGTGTAGCTCTGCAGCGTCATCACGCCGTTCTCGCGGCCAATGCCGGAATGTTTGTAGCCGCCGACCGGCATTTCTGCGGCGGATTCACCCCAGGTGTTGATCCAGCAGATGCCCGCTTCGAGCTGATGAATGGCGCCGTGCGCGCGGTTCAGGTCGGCAGTGACGATGCCCGCCGCCAGACCGTAGTCGGTGTCGTTGGCGCGGCGGAGCGCTTCTTCTTCACTTTCATAGGTGAGGATGGACATCACCGGGCCGAATATCTCTTCGCGCACGATGGTCATCTCGTCGGTGCAGTCGGTGAACACGGTCGGGGCAACCCACGCGCCGTTGTCGAAGCCTTCGCCCTTCAGCACGTCGCCGCCGCACAGCACGCGCGCGCCTTCCTCTTTGCCTTTGGCGATGTAGCGCAGCACGCTGTCGCGGTGCGGGAAGCTGACCATCGGGCCGAAGTTGGTGCGTTCGTCGAACAGATCGCCCGCGCGGATGCGGCCCACGCGCTCGACGATTTTCTGCTCAAACGCGGCCTTGAATTTCGCGGGCACGAACACGCGGGTGCCGTTGGTGCACACCTGGCCGGAGCTGAAGAAGTTCGCCATCATGGCGATGTCTGCCGCGAGATCCAGATCGGCGTCGTCGAAAATAATCAGCGGGGATTTACCGCCCAGCTCCATCGTCACCTCTTTCAGGGACGAGGCCGCCGAGTTGGCCATCACCTTTTTGCCGCTGGCGACGCCGCCGGTGAAGGAGACTTTCGCGATGTCCGGATGCTCGGTCAGGTACTGGCCGGTCTCCGCGCCCACGCCCGGCAGGACGTTAAACACGCCGTCCGGCAGGCCCGCTTCGGTGTAGATTTCTGCGAGCTTCAGGGCGGTGAGCGGCGTCACTTCGCTCGGCTTGAAGATCATTGCGTTGCCCGCCGCCAGCGCCGGGGCGGATTTCCACAGGGCGATCTGGATCGGGTAGTTCCACGCGCCGATACCCGCCACCACGCCCAGCGGCTCGCGGCGGGTGTAGACGAACGAGGTCTCACGCAGCGGGATCTGGCTGCCTTCCAGCGCCGGGATCAGCCCCGCGTAGTACTCCAGCACGTCCGCGCCGGTGACGATATCGACGGTTGAGGTTTCAGAAAACGCTTTACCGGTATCGAGGGTTTCCAGCTTCGCCAGCTCATCGTTGCGCTCGCGCAGGATATCGACGGCGCGACGCAGAACGCGCGAGCGCTCCATGGCGGTCATCGCCGCCCAGATTTTTTGCCCGCGTTTTGCGCTTTCCACGGCGCGAGCGACGTCTTCTCTCCCGGCGGCCTGTATGCTCGCCAGAACTTCACCGTTGGCCGGGTTGATGGTCTCGAAGGTGCGACCGCTGGTGGCGGAGGTATAACCACCATTGATATAAAGCTGCTGTTCTGCCATTCGGGACATAAATTCTCCTCGGTTATTCGGTCGGTAAATGCTGGCTGATGAAGTGGCTGGTGAGCGACTGCGCCAGGGTCTTATCCAGCGGCTTGCCGCTCAGCGCGGCGCGTAGCCACAGCCCGTCGATCAGCGCCGCCAGGCCGTAGCCCGCCTCTTCGGCCTGCTCGCGCGGCAGCTCACGGCGGAACTCGTACACCAGGTTTGACAACAAACGACGGCTGCTCACCTGCTGCAGGCGGTAGAGCATCGGCTGGTGCATGCTGCTCGCCCAGAAGGCCAGCCAGGCCTTCATTGCCGCGCCGCTGGTCTGGGTTTCATCAAAATTGCCGCCGACAATTGCCTGCAGGCGCTGCTCCGCGCTGCCGTCCGGCAGGGCGCGTAAGCGGCTCAAAACCGCGTCGCGCAGCTGGCCGGTGATGTCGCGCATGGTCGCTTCCAGCAGACCGTTTTTGTCTTTGAAGTAGTGACTGATGATCCCCGTGGAAACGCCCGCCCGACGGGCGATCAGCGCGATCGTCGCGTCATGCATTCCCACTTCATTTATTGCTTCCAGCGTGGCGTCGATCAGCTGCCTGCGCCGGATCGGCTGCATCCCCACTTTGGGCATTGTTGCCACTCCATTCATCAGCGTTGGTTATACATTAAAGCGGTTTTTGATTGGACGTTCAATATAAAATGTGTCTTAATTGTTGCGGATTTGGTTTTTAATAGTTACAAAAACAGTGGGGATACTGGATGACAGACCTTTCACAGGACAGAGAAAAAGACAAAATCAACCCGGTCGTTTTTTATACTTCCGCCGGGCTGATTTTGTTGTTTTCCCTGACGACGATCTTCTTTCGTGATTTTTCGGCCGAGTGGATTGGGCGCACCCTGAACTGGGTGTCGAAGACCTTCGGCTGGTACTATCTGCTGGCCGCGACGCTCTATATCGTCTTCGTGGTCTGCATTGCCTGCTCGCGCTTCGGCTCGGTGAAGCTCGGGCCTGAGCAGTCCAAGCCCGAGTTCAGCCTGCTGAGCTGGGCCGCGATGCTGTTTGCCGCGGGCATCGGCATCGACCTGATGTTCTTCTCCGTGGCGGAACCGGTTACGCAGTATATGCAGCCGCCGGAAGGGGCAGGGCAGACGATGGAGGCCGCGCGCCAGGCGATGGTCTGGACGCTGTTCCACTACGGCCTGACGGGCTGGTCGATGTACGCCCTGATGGGCATGGCGCTCGGATACTTTAGCTATCGTTATAATTTACCTCTCACCATCCGCTCCGCGCTGTACCCGATCTTCGGTAAAAAGATTAACGGCCCGATTGGCCACAGCGTCGATATTGCGGCGGTGATCGGCACCATCTTTGGTATCGCGACGACCCTCGGGATTGGCGTGGTGCAGCTCAACTACGGGCTGAGCGTGCTGTTTGATATCCCGGATTCGATGGCGGCCAAAGCGGCGCTGATTGCGCTCTCCGTCATTATCGCCACCATCTCGGTGACGTCGGGCGTCGATAAAGGCATCCGCGTGCTCTCCGAGCTGAACGTGGCGCTGGCGCTGGGCCTGATCCTGTTCGTGCTGTTTATGGGCGATACCTCGTTCCTGCTCAATGCCTTAGTGCTCAACGTGGGCGACTACGTAAACCGCTTTATGGGCATGACGCTGAACAGCTTCGCCTTCGACCGCCCGGTAGAGTGGATGAACAACTGGACGCTGTTCTTCTGGGCGTGGTGGGTGGCGTGGTCGCCGTTTGTCGGCCTGTTTCTGGCGCGTATTTCGCGTGGCCGCACCATCCGCCAGTTCGTGATGGGCACGCTGATTATCCCGTTCACCTTTACCCTGCTGTGGCTGTCGATTTTCGGCAACAGCGCGCTGCATGAGATCATCCACGGCAATGCAACCTTCGCGCAGGAAGCGATGGCGCACCCGGAGCGCGGCTTCTACAGCCTGCTGGCGCAGTACCCGGCGTTTACCTTTAGCGCCTCCGTGGCGACCATCACCGGCCTGCTGTTCTACGTCACCTCGGCAGATTCCGGCGCGCTGGTGCTGGGCAACTTCACCTCGAAGCTGAAGGACATCAACAGCGACGCGCCGAACTGGCTGCGCATCTTCTGGTCCGTCGCCATCGGCCTGCTGACGCTCGGCATGCTGATGACCAACGGCATTTCGGCGTTGCAGAACACCACGGTGATCATGGGCCTGCCGTTCAGCTTCGTCATCTTCTTCGTGATGGCCGGGCTGTATAAATCGCTCAAGGTGGAAGACTACCGCCGCGTCAGCGCGAGTCGCGACACCGCGCCGCGTCCGATGGGCGCGCAGGACAGGCTGAGCTGGAAGAAACGCCTCTCGCGCCTGATGAACTATCCGGGCACGCGCTACACCAAACAGATGATGGAGACGGTCTGCTTCCCGGCAATGGAAGAGGTTGCGCAGGAGCTGAAGCTGCGTGGCGCCTACGTGGAGCTGAAAAACCTGCCGCCGGAGGAGGGAGAGACCCTGGGGCACCTGGATCTGCTGGTGCACATGGGCGACGAGCAGAACTTTGTTTATCAGATCTGGCCGCAGCAGTATTCAGTACCCGGGTTTACCTACCGGGCGCGCAGCGGGAAATCGACCTACTACCGGCTTGAGACCTTCCTGCTGGAAGGGAGCCAGGGGAATGATTTGATGGACTACAGCAAGGAGCAGGTGATTACGGACATTCTGGACCAGTATGAACGGCACCTGAACTTTATCCATCTGCACAGGGAAGCGCCGGGGAATAGCGTGATGTTCCCGGATGTTTGAGATTTGAGCTGAATAACCTATAAACGCATCGCCGTCGCCCTCAAGCCGGGTGGCGGCGATGCCTTACCCGGCCTACAAAATCGGTTTACCGTAGGCCTGATAAGCGCAGCGCCATCAGACTTTTAGCAGCGTCCACACGTTCCCATCATTATGCTGCCAGACGAGGTTGAAGCGTTTACCTTCAGGATAGTCTCCAGCAGGGTGCGAATGCGCCAGCGTGATTGTTTTTTCCGATAACTCAGTGACTCTCGCCCACTCAAACCCCATGTAAGTATTTACCTTCGGGAAGAGGGCTTTAAACAAACTCTCTTTGGCGCTAAAAGCGAGCGTCAGCGCCAGCGCAAAGGGGTAGCACGAGTGCGTCAGGCATATCGCCTCCTGCGCATCAATGATGCCGTCCTGGATTTCGCGGGCTTCGTGGTCTGGAAGAATGGCTTCGCAATCAATACCTACGAGCGCATCTGGATGAGGGACGACAACCGCCATCGCCTGCGTGCCGCTGTGGGTAATGCTCCCCGAAACCCCTTTCGGCCAGAGCGGTTCGCCGCTGGGGCCGATGCCGGGGATCGCGCGTTCATGTATCGCACCGAGCGCATGCGCGGCGGCGATGCGGCCTGCCAGATGCTCGGCTTTGCGTTTGCTTCCGGCGTTTGAAAGCTCTGCGTGGTGGGGGAGCCAGAGGAGATCGGCATCGGTGAAGGTGGTGGGGGCGAAGGTGACGTGGTGGACGGTGTGGCCGGCAAGAATGAACGTGGTGTGGGTTGTGTGCATGTTTTTCCCTTCAGAATTGTGCGGCCTGATGCCCTCACCCCGGCCCTCTCCCATGGGGAGAGGGGGGAGTTACTGCCTGAATCAGAATCGCGTATTCACGCTCATGTACCAGGTACGGCCTGGCTCATTATACGTATACGCTCCCGCACCGTACATATACGCACCGGTGGTGGCATTACCGGTGGTCTGGGCATTACCTGCGCGCCACTGGCGCTTGTCAAAGACGTTATCCACGCCGCCGGTCAGGCTGACGTTTTTGGTCATGTCCCAGGTCGCGCTCAGGCCAACGATGCTGTACGGGCTGACTTCGTCTTTCTCAGACCCGGTCACCGGCTGACCTTTGTAGTTGTACTTCTTCGGCTGCTGCTTGCCGTACCAGGTAAAGGTCGACTGGAGCGACACGTCCTGATGAACCTGCCAGCTCAGGGTCGAGTTCAGCGTGTACTCCGGAATAATCGACAGACGATCGCCGGTCTCCTTGTTCTTGCTCTGCAGCATGTATGTAATATTGTTGGTCCAGTTAATGGTGTCGCTGACCGGTACGTTCAGGGAGCCTTCCAGCCCCTCGACCACCGCCTTCGGTACGTTTTCCCACTGGTAGATATCCGTCTTCACTTTACCGGACGAGGTGTGACCGATCGGCGCGTAGCCCGCTTCAATCTTGTCGCGATAGTCGTTGCGGAACCAGGTCACGCCCGCCAGCCAGCCGTCGCGCTTCCACTCCAGACCAATCTCTTTGTTGATGCTGGTTTCGGCTTTCAGGTCATCGTTGCCCATCATGTAGCAGCCCACGCCGTCGGAGCTGGCGTAGCAGCCCTGGCCTTTGCTGTAGAGCAGGTAGTTCGGGTTGGTCTGGTACAGGCTCGGCGCCTTATAGGCGCGGGCGATCCCCATCTTCAGCGTGAAGTCATCCCCCAGACCCTGCGACAGGTTCAGGGACGGGCTCCAGTTGTTGCCGACGATAGTGTGGTGGTCGAAGCGCAGGGCAGGGGTCAGCATGGTGCTGTCGGTCAGCTCCATGTTGTTTTCGGCGAACAGGGAGAAAATCTCCGCCGAGGTGTACGGGCTGCGGTCGTTGCTCATGCCAGGAATGGTGCCGCCCTGCTGGGTTTGTGTAAAGGAGGTGGAGTCCTTCATGCGCTGCTGGTTCCACTCGGTGCCCAGCGTCAGGTTCTGGTTGACGAGGAAATCAATCGGCAGGTTGATCTCGCTGTGCAGCATCACGTCGGCCAGGTCGGTGTCGGTGAATTTATTGCTGTTGAACAAGCCTTCCGTACCGCCCGCCAGACCTTCGCCCAGGCGGGAGTTGCGGGTGTGTTCGTACTGCGCCCAGCTGCTGGTGGTGATGCCGTTATCCCAGCCGCCGTTCCAGGTCACCGCGAAGTTCTGGCGGTAGATACGGTTAGTCTCTTTACCGTAATTCTTCTTCACCAGCGCGCTGTCGTTGTTGGTGTTCTGCGTGTCGCCCGCGTAGAGGTTGTTCTGGCGGCTGTAGCCCGCTTCGAACTCCAGGGACTGCATAGGCGCGAAGTCCCAGCGCACCACGCCGTTGATGTCTTTGTTTTCCACGCCCTCGCGGCCAGCCGGCAGGGTGTTGGCGTAGGCACCGGTACGATCGGACTGATGACCCTGGTTGATATCCCACGCGTCGGCCTGGGTTTTGTCCAGGTTACCGAACATGCGGAAGCTGAAATCGCCGCCCAGCGGGCCGCTCAGGCTGAAGTTGGTGCGTTTGGTGGAACCTTCGTCCTTGTGCTCTGGCGCGTTCAGGTAGGTGTTCCAGGAGCCGTGCCACTGGTCGTCGAATTTTTTGGTGATGATGTTCACCACGCCGCCTGCCGCGCCGTTGCCGTAGCGCGCGGCGGCCGGACCGCGGATCACTTCGATGCGCTCGATCATCTCCGGCGGCACCCAGCCGGTATCGCCGCGGGTGTCACGCTCGCCGCGCCAGCCCAGACGAATAGAGTTGCGGCTGGTGACCGGCTTGCCGTCGATCAGGATCAGGGTGTTTTCCGGCCCCATGCCGCGAATGTCAATCTGACGGTTGTTTCCACGCTGGCCGCTGGTGGAGTTCCCGGTGAGGTTAACGCCCGGCATGGTGCGGATGATTTCCGCCACGTCGCGCGCGGGCGGGTTTTTGCGGATCTCGTCGGCGGTGATGGTCGACACGCCCGGCGCCTGTAAATTCTGCTCGGCGGCGGTGATCACCATAGTGTCTTCGTGCTGCGCAGAGGCGGTGTTGTCGTCTGCCACGGCGGGCAGCGCGACACCATAAATCCCTAAATTGACCAGCAAGGCCAGAGAGTGAATCTTCTTATTCATTGTACGTCCCGCTTTTATGGTTATTTAATGAGCGCGCTTCCCACAGCGCGGGCATTACGCTATTGCAAATGCAAATAGTTATCAATAATATTATCAATAAAATTTGCTCTAAAACAAAAAAGTCTGTTAAACATGGGGTTATAAGGGTGACGACGTTAACAACCGGAAGTGAAGCGTGGTGGCAGTCGAAAAACGGACCTGAATGGGAACGTCTGAAGAAGAACTGTCGCGTCACCTTCTGGTGGCGGGATCCGGCAGGCACGCAGAAAACCTCATCGGTCAAACGCGTCTGGCTCTACGTTACCGGCGTGACCGACCATCATCAGAATGCCCGCCCGCAATCTCTTGAACGCATTCCGGATACCGACGTCTGGCAGTGGCAGGGCGAGTTCAGCCCGGAATGGCGCGGCAGCTACTGTTTTATCCCCTCCGTAAATGAAAACGATTTTGCCGATACCGTGTTTGAAGGCCAGCAGCCGAACCGCATGGCGCTGCGAGAAGGCTGGCGCAGGCTGCTGCCGCACGCGGTTTCCGACCCGCTGAATCCGCAGAGCTGGCGCGGCGGGCGCGGTCATGCCGTCTCGGCGCTTGAGATGCCGGACGCGCCCGTTCAGCCCGGCTGGAATCAGCCCAAAACGCCCTTCAAGGCGCCGATCTGCATTGAATGGGAAAGCGCGCGCCTGAAAAACCGCCGTCGCGTCTGGATTTTCACCCCCGGGGATGACGGCCCGGAACGTCCGCTGGCGGTGCTGCTCGACGGGCAGTTCTGGGCCGAAAGTATGCCCGTCTGGCCTGCGCTGGCGTCGCTCACCACCGGGTGCAAACTGCCCTCTGCGGTCTATGTATTGATCGATGCGATCGACATGGAACATCGCAGCCGCGAATTGCCCTGTAATCCCGATTTCTGGCTGGCGGTACAGGAAGAACTTCTCCCTCTTGTAAAACATCTCGCGCCATTTAGCGACCGCGCCGACCGTACCGTGGTGGCGGGTCAAAGTTTTGGAGGACTCTCTTCACTTTATGCTGGCCTCAACTGGCCGCAGCGCTTTGGCTGCATCCTCAGCCAGTCCGGATCCTACTGGTGGCCGCACCGCGGCGGGCAGCAGGACGGGCTGCTCATCGAACAGCTTAAAGCGGGTGAAAAAACCGCACGCGGGCTGCGCATCATCCTTGAGGCCGGGCGTAACGAGCCGCTTATCTTCCGCGCGAACCAGGCGATTTACGCCGAACTCCGCGCGCAGCAGGTTTACTGGCGTCAGGTTGACGGCGGACACGACGCGCTTTGCTGGCGCGGTGGGCTGACGCAGGGGCTAATGACCCTCTGGCAGCCGCTTATTCAATAACGGAGTCTGTATGGAATTCAGCAATCCTTTCGATAATCCGCAGGGACAGTTCGCCATTTTGCAAAACGACCGTGGGCAGTACAGCCTGTGGCCGCAGCAGTGCGAACTGCCGGCGGGGTGGCGCGTGGTGTGCGAGGCCCAGTCTCAGGAGGCGTGCCAGCAGTGGCTCGCCGGGAACTGGCGCACGCTTGAACCGTCCCATTTTGCGGAGGGGAGCGCATGAAACGGCTTCCTCTCGTCGCCGCCCAGCCGGGTATCTGGATGGCGGAACAGCTGTCCTACCTGCCAAACGCCTGGAGCGTGGCGCACTACACCGAGCTGAAAGGCGATATCGACGCGCCATTGCTGGCAAAAGCCATCGCTGAGGGCATGATGCAGGCCGATACCCTGCGAATGCGTTTTGCCGAGGATAACGGCGAGGTGTGGCAGTGGGTGGATGACACCCTCATTCTGCCGGAGCCGTCCATCGTTCGCGTTACCTCTCACGACGCTGCCGTGGCGCTGATGGAGGCCGATCTCCGCCAGAACCTGCGCGTCGACAGCGGTCAGCCGCTGGCGTTTCACCAGCTGATTCAGGTGGGGGAAAGCCACTGGTACTGGTATCAGCGCTATCACCATCTGGTGGTGGATGGCTTCAGCTTCCCGGCCATTACCCGCCAGATCGCCGCGATTTACGCCGCGTGGAAAAAGGATGAACCGACTCCTGACTCCCCGTTTACGCCATTTGCCGAAGTGGTGGAGGAGTATCAGCACTATCGCGACAGCGAGGCGTATCAGCGCGACGGCGCTTTCTGGGCCGAGCAGCGCAGGCAGCTTCCTTCTCCGGTCTCGCTCTCTTCCGCACCGCTGCCGGGACGCGCCGCTACTACCGATATCCTGCGCCTGAAAATCGCTGCCGACGGTCGCGCCTTCAGCCAGCTTGCGCAGGCGGCAGGACAGGCGCAGCGTACCGATCTGGCCCTTGCGCTGGTGGCGCTGTGGCTGGGGCGCCTGACCGGACGGCTGGACTACGCCGCCGGGTTTATCTTTATGCGACGAATGGGCTCCGCCGCGCTGACCGCGACCGGGCCGGTGCTCAACGTCCTGCCGCTGGCGGTGAATATCAACCCGCAGGAGAGCCTGCCGGAGCTGGCGCTGCGCCTGGCCAACCAGCTGAAAAAAATGCGCCGCCACCAGCGCTACGACGCCGAGCAGATCGTGCGCGACAGCGGGCGTGCCGCAGGCGACGAAGCCCTGTTTGGCCCGGTGCTGAACGTGAAGGTGTTTGATTATCAGCTGGATATCGACGGCGTGGAGGCCATCACCCACACGCTGGCGACCGGCCCGGTAAACGATCTCGAGCTGGCGCTGTTCCCGGACGAGCAGGGTGGGCTGAGCATTGAGATCCTCGCCAGTAAGCAGCGCTACGACGAGGCGACGCTGACGCGTCACGTTGCGCGCCTGAACGCGATGCTGATGCAGTTTGCGGCCAACCCGGACCTGCGCTGCGGCGAGGTGGAAACCGTTTCAGAGCAGGAATACCAGATGCTTGCGCGCATCAACGATACCGGGCTGGCGCTGCCGGCCACCACGCTGGCGGATCTGGTGGCGGAGCAGGCGAGCAAAACGCCGGACGCCCCGGCGCTGGCGGATGCGCGCGTTGAGCTGAACTATCGCCAGATGCGCGAGCAGGTCATCGCGCTGGCAAACCTGCTGCGCGAGCGCGGCGTGAAGCCGGGCGACAGCGTGGCGGTGGCTCTGCCGCGCTCGGTGTTCCTGACGCTGGCGCTGCACGGCATCGTCGAGGCTGGTGCCGCGTGGCTGCCACTGGATACCGGCTACCCGGACGATCGTCTGCGGATGATGCTCGAGGACGCGAAGCCGTCCCTGCTTATTACCACTGACGAACAGCTTCCGCGATTTAGCGATCTGTCCGTCGAGACGTTTAGTTACAACACACTGTTACCGGCCGCGGGTGCTGAACCGCTGCGGCTGGCCAAGCCGGAGCAGACGGCCTACATCATCTTTACCTCCGGCTCGACCGGGCGTCCAAAAGGGGTCATGGTCGGCCATACCGCCATCGTTAACCGCCTGAAGTGGATGCAGGACCACTACCCGCTGGACGCGACGGACGTGGTGGCGCAGAAAACGCCGTGCAGCTTTGACGTGTCGGTATGGGAGTTCTGGTGGCCCTTTATCGCCGGGGCGAAGCTGGTGATGGCAGAGCCGGACGCGCACCGAGATCCGCAGGCGATGCAGAGCTTCTTCGCACGGCACGGCGTGACCACCACCCACTTCGTGCCGTCGATGCTGGCGGCGTTTGTCGCCTCGCTGACGCCGGAAAACGTCGACTGCTGCAGAACGCTTAAGCAGGTGTTCTGCAGCGGCGAAGCGCTGCCGACCGAGCTGTGCCGCGAGTGGGAGCAGCTCACCCATGCGCCGCTGCACAACCTGTATGGCCCAACCGAAGCGGCGGTGGACGTCAGCTGGTATCCGGCGTATGGCCCCGAGCTGGCGGCGGTTGAGGGCAACAGCGTGCCGATCGGCTTCCCGGTGTGGAATACGGGACTGCGCATTCTGGACGCGATGATGCGCCCGGTGCCGTTCGGCGTGGCGGGCGATCTGTATCTCACCGGCATTCAGCTGGCGCAGGGGTATCTGGGACGTCCGGACCTCACCGCCAGCCGCTTTATTGCCGACCCGTTTGCCCCCGGCGAGCGGATGTACAGCACCGGCGACGTTGCCCGCTGGCTGGATAACGGCGCGGTGGAATATCTCGGCCGCAGCGATGACCAGTTAAAAATTCGCGGCCAGCGCATCGAGCTGGGCGAAATCGACCGGGCGATGCTGTCGCTGCCGGACGTGGCCCAGGCCGTCGCCCACGCCTGCGTGTTCAACCAGGCGGCGGCCACCGGCGGGGATGCCCGCCAGCTGGTGGGATACGTCGTCTCCGAATCCGGCTTACCGCTGGACCGCGACGCGCTGCTTGCGTCGCTCAAAGCCCAGCTGCCGCCGCACATGGTGCCGGTGGTGCTGCTGCAAATCAGCGCGCTGCCGCTCAGCGCGAACGGCAAGCTGGATCGCAAGGCGCTGCCGCTGCCGGAGTTGACGAGTAAAACCTCTGGCCGCGTGCCGGAAAGCGAATCCGAAATCGCCGTCGCGCAGGCATTTTCCGCGCTGCTGGGCTGCGAGGTCAACGACATTGAGACCGACTTCTTTGCCCTCGGCGGACACTCGCTGCTGGCGATGCGCCTGGCGGCGCAGCTTAGCCGCGCGTTCGAGCGCAAGGTTACGCCGGGGCAGATTATGGTCGCCTCCTCGGTGAGCAAGCTCAGCGCGCTGCTGGACTCGCAGATGAGCGACGAGCAGGCGCAGCGTCTGGGGTATGAAACCCTTCTGCCGCTGCGCGAAAGCGACGGGCCGACGCTGTTCTGCTTCCACCCGGCGTCCGGCTTTGCCTGGCAGTTTAGCGTCCTGGCGCGCTACCTCAGCCCGCGCTGGTCCATTGTCGGCATTCAGTCGCCGCGTCCGGACGGTCCGATGCAGCAGTGCGCTGATCTGGATGGGGTCATTGAGCATCATCTTAATACGTTGCGTAAGCAGCAGCTGCGGGGGCCATATTATCTGTTCGGCTATTCCCTCGGCGGCACGCTGGCGCAGGGTATTGCCTCCCGTCTGCGCGAGCAGGGAGAAGCGGTGGCCTTCCTCGGCCTGCTGGACACCTGGCCGCCGGAAACCCAGAACTGGTCGGAGAAAGAGGCCAACGGCCTTGACCCGGAAGTGCTGGCGGAGATCGAGCGCGAGCGTCAGGCGTTTATTGCTGCCCAGCAGGGACAGGGCTCCAGCGAGCTGTTTAACGCTATAGAGGGCAACTACGCCGACGCGGTGCGGCTGCTCACCACGGCGCACAGCGCGCGCTTTGACGGCAAAGCGACGCTGTTTGTCGCTGAGCGCACGCGAACGATGGATCCGCAGGTCGCCTGGGCGCCATGGGTGGCGGAGCTTGAGGTGTACAGCCAGGACTGCGCCCACGTGGACATCATTTCACCGCAGGCGTTTGAGAAGATAGGGCCGGTGTTGAGGGAGATATTGGGATAACGTCAAAAGCGCCGGGTGGCGGCTGCGCCTTACCCGGTCTACGGAACCGTGGTTGATGTTTGTTGGGTTTGCTCCCTCTCCCTGTGGGAGAGGGCCGGGGTGAGGGCATCAGACCGAACGCTTTCCAAGCGGCACCACCAGCGGCGTACCCGCCACCGGATCGTCAATAATCATGCAGCGCATGCCGTAGATCCGCTCGATCAGCTCCGGCGTCACAATCTCTTTCGGCGCGCCCTGCGCCACGATCTCACCGTCGCGAAGCGCAATCAAATGCGTGGCGTAGCGGCACGCCTGGTTTAAGTCGTGCAGCACCGCCGCCAGGGTATACCCCTGCGTGCGGTTCAGCTCGCTCAGCAGCTCCAGCAGGTCAATCTGATGGCTGATGTCGAGCCAGGTCGTCGGCTCGTCCAGCAGCATGATCGACGTTTCCTGCGCCAGCACCATCGCGATCCACGCCCGTTGGCGCTGTCCGCCGGAGAGGGTGTCCACGCTCTGCTGGGCGAGCCCGGTAATACCCGTCGCCTGCATCGCGCGGTTCACCGCCTCGTCATCCTCTTTACGCCAGCGGGTAAATAGCGGCTGGTGCGGATAGCGTCCGCGCGAGACCAGCTCCTGCACCGTGATGTCTCCCGGCGTGGTGGCGTTTTGCGCCAGCAGACCGATGCGTCTGGCCACCTCCTTGCTGGCGAAGCGCTGGATCTGCTCCCCGTCAAGGAACACGCTGCCCTCAGCCGGCGTCATCAGGCGGCTCAGCGTGCGCAGCAGGGTCGATTTTCCGCAGCCGTTCGGGCCGATAATGGCCGTAAAGTGGCCGTCCGGAATGGCAACGGATAAGTCACGGGCAATGATTTTTTTGCCGTAGCCGAGGGTGAGGTTTTCGCCGCGCAAGCGGGTGGTTGTGTCTGTCATTTCCTGCGTGACTCCTGAACGAGCAAGACGATGAGGTAAATTCCGCCGAGGCTGACGGTCACCACGCCCACCGGCAGTTGATAAGGCATAAACAGCCGCTGGGCGCAGAGATCGGCGGCCAGCAGCAGCAGCCCGCCGCACAGCGCCGCCTGGGTTAATCCCCAGCGCGCCGTGCCGCTAAGTCGCCGGGCGATGTGCGGCGCTACGAGGGCGATAAACGAGATTGGCCCGGCAATCGCGGTGGAGGCGGCGGTCAGCAGTACGGCGACCAGCATCAGCATCAGGCGCGAGCGTTCTACGCCCACGCCCAGCGCGCAGGCGCTATCGTCGCCCATCTCCAGCAGACGCATACGGCGCACCAGCAGCAGCGCGCCGATAAACATCAGCAAAATCAGCGGCGCGGCGGGCCAGATTTTGCCCCACGTCAGGCCGTTGAGGGAGCCTGCATACCACAGCCCGGCGGAGAGTGCGGTTTCCAGAGAAGCCTGCAACAAAAGCCAGGTGTTAAACGCCATCAGCATCGCGCGGATGCCGATCCCGATAATGATCAGCCGGAAGGTGTCAATTCCGTTGCGCCAGGCCAGGGCCCAGATGAGCAGCGAGGTCAGAATGCCGCCCGCCATCGCCGTAAAGGTAATGGCCGTCAGATGTTGCCCGAACAGCACCATCGCCACCAGCACGCCGCTCCAGGCGCCGGTGTTGAGGCCCATCACGTCCGGGCTGCCCAGCGGGTTGCGCATCAGCGACTGGAATATTGCGCCGCTCACGCCGAGCGCCGCACCGACCAGAATCGCCATCGCCACGCGCGGCAGTCGCCACTCCGTCACCACCATGGTGATGTTGCGCGGCGCGCTGCCGAGCAGGGCGTTGAAGACCTGAGTAAAGTCGAGCGTCACCGCGCCGCTGCGCAGGCTCCAGACCGCCAGCAGCAGAATGGCGATAAGCAGCAGCGAGACGCTGGTCAGTAAACGACGGGACGGGGCCATCATGCGCCACCTCCGCGTTTACGGCGAACCAGGAAGATCAGCACCGGCGCGCCGATAAAGGCGCTGACCACCGAGACGCGCAGCTCGCCGGGCACCAGCAGGCGGCCCAGCACGTCGGCAAACAGCAGCAGGGCAGGGGTCGCCAGCAGCGTCACCGGCAGCGACCAGCGGTGATCCGCCCCCACCAGCCAGCGCGCCATGTGCGGCATCATCAGGCCGATAAAGGCGATCGGGCCGACCACGGCGGTCGCGCTGCCGCACAGTACGGTGATGGCGAACAGACCAATCAGCTGCGTGCGCGCGACGCGGTTGCCGAGAGCGGTCGCGGTGTCGCTGCCAAGGCTCAGGCTGTTGAGCGACCGGCTTAAAAACAGCGCCACGGCGGCAGCGATAATGACCGGGATCGCCACCACTTTTAGGGTTTCAAGGGTGCGGATATCCAGCGAGCCGGCCTGCCAGAAGCGCAGCTGGTCGTAGACGTCCGGGTTGAGCAGAGCGATGCCGTTGGACAAGCCCTCCAGCACCGCCGCGAGCGCCACGCCCGCAAGCGTCAGGCGGACCGGGCTCAGCTGCCCGCCGCCCTGGCTGCCGGTAAAGGCGACGACCAGCGAGGCGGCCAGCGCGCCGCAGAAGGCCATCACCAGCTGTTCAGAGGGTGAGGTCAACCCGAACAGCGCCGCGCCGAGCACGATGGCAAAGCTGGCGCCGGAGTTAACGCCGAGAATGCCGGGGTCCGCCAGCGGGTTACGGGTGAGGGTTTGCATCAGGGCACCGGCAAGGCCCAGCGCGCCACCGGCCAGCAGTCCGGCAAGCGTGCGGGGCAGTCGGGCGTCGAGCACGATGACGCAGTCGGCGCTCTGGCAGGTGCCGGAGAGCGCATCAACGATAACGGACGCGGGCAGCGGCTTCGCGCCGACCAGCAGGCTGAGTGCAGCCGCAAGGCTCAGGAGCAG
This sequence comes from Enterobacter cloacae complex sp. SHL009, assembly GCF_049237205.1. NCBI lineage: Bacteria > Pseudomonadati > Pseudomonadota > Gammaproteobacteria > Enterobacterales > Enterobacteriaceae > Enterobacter > Enterobacter cloacae complex sp. SHL009. The sequence continues at coordinate 130,072 of NZ_JBMKIW010000008.1, read as the reverse complement.
CAGTAAAACGGGCACGGCAACGGCGCGCACCGCAGAAGAGGAAAACGACATAGCAACATCCATGATTTGATAATGATAGTGATTATCGTTATCTATCTTATTTGGCTATGTTAGCATGTGCGCCCATGGAAAGGGTAGAAATAGACTCAAGGCTTTGTCATGAATCAAAAATCCTGGCTGCTCAACCTCAGCCTGCTGAAAGCGCACCCGGCGTATCGCGCCGTTTTTATCGCTCGCTTTATCTCCATTTTGTCCCTCGGGCTGCTCGGCGTCGCCGTGCCGGTACAGATCCAGACCCTGACGCACTCCAGCTGGCTGGTGGGGTTATCCGTCACCTTAACCGGCGGGGCGATGTTCATCGGCCTGATGGTCGGCGGCGTGCTGGCGGACCGCTACGAGCGTAAAAAGCTGATCCTGCTGGCGCGCGGCACCTGCGGCGTGGGCTTTATCGGGCTGTGTCTGAACGCGATGCTGCCGGAGCCGTCGCTGATTGCGATTTACGCGCTGGGGCTGTGGGACGGTTTCTTCGCCTCGCTGGGCGTGACGGCGCTTCTTGCGGCAACGCCCGCGCTGGTCGGGCGCGAGAACCTGATGCAGGCGGGGGCGATTACCATGCTCACCGTGCGTCTGGGCTCGGTGATTTCGCCGATGGTGGGCGGCCTGCTGCTGGCGACCGGCAACGTGGCGTGGAACTACGGGCTGGCGGCGGCGGGAACCTTCATCACCACGCTGACGCTGCTGCGTCTGCCGCTGCTGCCGCCTCCGCCGCAGCCGCGCGAGCATCCGCTGAAATCGTTGATGGTCGCGATTCGTTTCCTGTTCAGCAACCCGCTGATTGGCGGGATTGCGCTGCTCGGCGGCCTGCTGACCATGGCGAGCGCCGTGCGCGTGCTCTACCCGGCATTAGCGGGAGCGTGGCAGATGAGCGCCTCGGAGATTGGTCTACTGTACGCCGCCATTCCGCTCGGCGCGGCGTGCGGGGCGCTGACCAGCGGCAACCTGGCGCAGAGCGCGCGTCCGGGGTTGATTATGCTGCTTGCCACGCTGGCCTCGTTTATCGCCATCGGCTTCTTCAGCCTGATGCCGGTGTGGGCTCTCGGGGTGCTGTGTCTGGTGATTTTCGGCTGGCTGAGCGCCATCAGCTCGCTGCTGCAGTACACCCTGATCCAGACCCAGACGCCGGAAGGGATGCTCGGGCGCATTAACGGCCTGTGGACGGCGCAGAACGTGACGGGTGATGCGATTGGCGCGGCGATCCTCGGCGGGCTGGGCGCGATGATGACCCCGGTGGCCTCGGCGAGCTGCGGCGGGTTTGCGTTAGCGATGGTTGGCGGGATTTTGTTAGTGGCGCTGGTGGAGTTGCGGCGGTTCAGGCAGGAGGTTGTGTTGAACGACGGGGCGGCCTGACGCCCTCACCCTGGCCCTCTCCCACAGGGAGAGGGAGGGGAAATGCCTACTTAAACAATGCATTCAATCTGTCTAACACCAACATCGCGCTGTAATAATCCAGGCGGAACGTCTCCGTTCCCAATGCCCAGACCCGTTTGTTTTTCACCGACGGCAAATGCGCCAGCAGCGGGTTGGCGTAAATCGCATCCACGTCTTTCTGGTCGCCGGCAAACACAAACAGCCCTTCGCCGTTCAGCCCCGTCGCCAGGTTTTCCCCTCCCAACTGAATGATGTCGTGGCGTTTGCCCTGGCTTTTTGAGGTGTGCAGTCCGGCGGGCAGCTCCGCCAGCGTAAAGCCCAGCTGGTGCAGCAGCTTGCCCTGCGCCGATTCTACGGTCCACAGGTTGGCGCTGTGCGCGGCGGCGGTGTAGACGATGGCGTTCACCGGCTGCGGCGGCAGCCTCATCTGCTGTTTCACCTGCGCGAGCTGTTTATCAAAGGCGGCAATGCGCTCTGCGGCCTGTTTTTCCTGCCCGGTGAGGGTGCCCAGCTGGGTCAGCAGCGCCTGCCAGCTCTTGTCGTCGTAGTTGATGATAAGCGTTGGGGCGATGGCGGAGAGCTGATCGTACAGCGCCAGTGCGGAATCCCCGCCGGTAGCGCTGATCAAAATCAGGTCCGGCATCTGGGCGGCGACCGCTTCGGCGCTCGGCTCGCCGATGTACAGCCGTGCAACCTTGCGCTGTTTCGCAATATCACCCCACTGGCGCAAAAAGCCCTGCGCATCCGCCACACGATTGTTCGGCGTGGTGGCGCCGCTGGCGACGACCGGGGCGTCAATCGCCAGCAGGGAGCCGGTTAAGGTCACGCTGGTGGAGACAATGCGCGTCGGTTTGCTCTCAAGCGTGTGAACGCCTCGGCTGTCGGTCACCTGACGCGGCCAGTCGGCGGCAGCGGCTGAGGCAAGTCCTAAAACAAAAAGTCCAGATAAAAGCAGGGTATTACGGAATAGGGCAGGGAATTTCACAGCGCGACATCCTGTTTTTGTTGAAGATAATGCTTCTCATTTTCATGGTTGCCGCGAAGGGATGCAAGCTTTTGTCGCATAAGTTATTTGTCCGACGGTTGACAGCGAAGCGATGTGGGATTAGGTTAGCCGACGAAAATATAAATGATAATCATTATTGCTTCTTTTATCATTTTAAGGAGGATGATATGGACACGTCCCTGGCTGAGGAAGTTCAGCACACCGCGACCACGCTGCAATCAGACAGCTTTTTCTTTATGTCGCCTTACCGCAGTTTTACTACCTCAGGCTGTTTTGCCCGCTTCTCTGAACCCGCCGTCGGCGGCGACGATCCGGCGGGGCACTTCCAGCAAAAATTAGCCCAGGCCTTCCGGAATGCGAAAGCTAACGGCATCGCTCATCCGGTGATGGTAGGGGCTATTCCGTTCGATACCCGCAAGCCATCTTCTCTGTTTATTCCTCAGCGCTGGCAGACCTTTTCCCGTCCGGCACGTCAGCAGTCCGCACGCTATTTCTCCGGCGCGCAGGCGCTGAAGGTGGAACAGCGCACCGAGATCCCCGCTCAGCCCGTGTTCGAAGAGATGGTCGCGCGCGCCGCGTCGCTCACCGCCACGCCGCAGGTGAATAAGGTAGTGCTGTCGCGCCTGATTGATATCGCCACCGATAAAAACATGGATAGCGGTGCGCTGATGGAGCGGCTGATCGCCCAGAACCCGGCGAGCTTTAACTTCCACGTTCCGCTGGAGGACGGCGGCGTGCTGCTCGGAGCCAGCCCGGAACTGCTGCTGCGTAAAGAGGGCGCGCACTTTAGCTCGCTGCCGCTGGCAGGCTCCGCGCGCCGCCAGCCGGACGACGTATTGGATCGCGAAGCGGGCAATAAGCTGCTCGCCTCCGAAAAAGACCGTCACGAGCACGATCTCGTAACCCAGGCGATGAAGGCCATTCTGGCACCGCGCAGCCACCACCTGAGCATGCCGTCTTCCCCGCAGCTCATCACCACGCCGACGCTGTGGCATTTGGCGACGCCGGTTGAAGGTGACGCGCGTGACAACGAAAACGCCCTGACGCTGGCCTGCCTGCTGCACCCGACCCCGGCCCTGAGCGGCTTCCCGCATCAGGCGGCAAAAGAGCTGATTGCCGAGCTGGAGCCGTTCGACCGCGAGCTGTTCGGCGGCATCGTCGGCTGGTGCGACAGCGAAGGCAACGGCGAGTGGGTGGTGACCATCCGCTGCGCGCGTCTGCATAAAAACACCGTTCGCCTGTTTGCCGGCGCGGGCATTGTGCCGGCCTCCTCGCCGGTGGGCGAGTGGCGCGAGACGGGCGTGAAGCTCTCCACCATGCTTAACGTGTTTGGCCTGCACTAAGGAACGCTCATGACTATTCCCTTTACCCGCTGGCCTGAGGAATTCGCCCGTCGCTACCGTGAAAAAGGCTACTGGCAGGATCTGCCGCTGACCCACATCCTGACGGATCGTGCGGACAGCGATGCCATGGCGATTATCGACGGCGAGCGGCACATCACCTACCGCGCGTTTAATCAGGCGGTAAACAATCTGGCGTCCGCTCTTCAGGCGCGCGGGCTGCAGCGCGGCGAGACGGCGCTGGTGCAGCTCGGAAACGTGGCCGAGTTCTACATCACTTTCTTCGCGCTGCTGCAAATCGGCGTCGCGCCGGTGAACGCGCTCTTTAGCCATCAGCGCAGCGAGCTGAACGCTTACGCGGAGCAGATCAAACCCGCCGCGCTGATTGCCGATCGCGACCACGGGCTGTTTGCGGGCGATGATTTTCTTAACACCTTTGTGGATGCGCACCGCTCGGTTCGCGTCGTGCTGCTGCGCGGCGATAAGGACGAACACGCCCTGGAAGCGGCGATTGCGCGTCCGGCGGACAATTTCATCCCGAACCCAACGCCCGCCGACGAAGTGGCGTTTTTCCAGCTTTCCGGCGGTAGCACCGGCACGCCGAAGCTGATCCCGCGCACGCACAACGATTACGACTACAGCATTCGCCGCAGCAACGAGATTTGCGGCATCACCGCCGATACGCGTTACCTGAACGCGCTGCCCGCGGCGCATAACTACGCCATGAGTTCGCCGGGATCGTTAGGCGTTTTCACCGCGGGCGGCTGCGTGGTGCTGGCGAACGATCCGAGCGCCACGCTCTGCTTCCCGCTGATTGAACGGCATCAGATTAACGTCACCTCGCTGGTTCCTCCGGCGGTGAGCCTCTGGCTGCAGGCGATTGCCGACGGCGCGGGAAGCGCGCAGCTTAAATCCCTCAGGCTGCTGCAGGTGGGGGGCGCACGTCTCTCCGCCACGCTCGCGGCGCGCATTCCGGCGGAAATCGGCTGCCAGCTTCAACAGGTGTTCGGCATGGCGGAAGGGCTGGTGAACTACACCGCGCTCGACGACGCGCCGGAACGCATCATCAACACCCAGGGCCGCCCGATGTGCCCGGACGACGAAGTTTGGGTGGCGGACGAGAACGGAAACCCGCTGCCGCGCGGTGAGGTTGGGCGTCTGATGACGCGCGGGCCGTATACCTTCCGCGGCTATTTCAACAGCCCGGAACACAACGCCAGCGCCTTTGACGCCGACGGCTTTTACTGCTCCGGCGATCTGATTGCCATTGACGAGCAGGGCTACATCACCGTGCAGGGGCGCGAGAAAGATCAGATCAACCGCGGCGGCGAGAAGATCGCCGCCGAAGAGATTGAAAACCTGCTGTTGCGCCACGAGTCGGTGATCCACGCCGCGCTGGTGAGCATGGAGGACAGCCTGCTGGGCGAAAAAAGCTGCGCGTATCTGGTGGTGAAACAGCCCCTGCGCGCGGTCGAGGTGCGCCGCTTCCTGCGCGAGCAGGGCGTTGCCGAATTCAAGCTGCCGGACCGCGTGGAGAGCGTGGATGCGCTCCCGCTAACGCCGGTCGGTAAAGTCGATAAGAAACAGTTGCGCCTGTGGCTTGCTGAACGCGCCCGGGGCTGAGGAACAGAGTATGGCCATTCCAAAATTAACCGCTTACGCGCTGCCGACCGCCGCAGATCTGCCGGCCAACAAGGTGAACTGGGCGTTCGAGCCTGAGTGCGCCGCGCTGCTAATCCACGATATGCAGGAGTATTTCCTGAACTTCTGGGGCGAAAACAGCGCGATGATGCAGCAGGTGGTGGCGAATATCGCCAGACTGCGCGCTTACTGCAAAGCGCACAATATTCCCGTCTACTACACCGCCCAGCCGAAAGAGCAGAGCGACGAAGACCGCGCACTGCTGAACGACATGTGGGGGCCAGGCTTGACCCGCTCACCGGAGCAGCAGCGCATTGTAAGTGAACTGACCCCGGACGAAGCGGACACGGTGCTGGTGAAGTGGCGCTACAGCGCGTTTCACCGCTCGCCGCTGGAGCAGATGCTGAAAGAGACGGGCCGCAACCAGCTGCTGATTACCGGCGTCTACGCCCACATCGGCTGCATGACCACCGCCACCGATGCCTTTATGCGCGACATCAAGCCGTTCTTTATCGCCGACGCGCTGGCGGATTTCACCCGCGACGAGCATCTGATGTCGCTGAACTACGTGGCAGGGCGCTTGGGCCGCGTAGTGATGACCAACGAGCTGCTGCCGTCCGTTCCGGCGATCAAAGCCGCGCTGCGCGAGCTGATCCTGCCGCTGCTGGACGAGTCCGACGAGCCGATGGATGACGAAAACCTGATCGACTACGGCCTGGACTCGGTGCGCATGATGGCGCTGGCCGCCCGCTGGCGCAAAGTGCACGGCGATATCGACTTCGTGATGCTGGCAAAAAATCCCACAATCGACGCCTGGTGGGCGCTGCTCTCCCGCGAGGTGAAGTGATGGGTCTGGATTTCACCGGTAAAACCGTCTGGGTGACGGGCGCGGGTAAGGGGATTGGCTACGCGACGGCGCTGGCGTTTGTTGAGGCGGGCGCACGGGTGACCGGCTTCGATCTGGCGTTTCCGCTGGGCGATTATCCGTTCGCCACTGAAACCCTGGACGTGGCGGATGCCGCGCAGGTGCATGAGGTGTGCGGGCGCGCGCTGGCGTCGCTTGAACGGCTGGACGTGCTGGTCAATGCGGCGGGCATTCTGCGCATGGGGGCGACGGACCAGCTTTCGCAGGAGGACTGGCAGCAGACCTTCGCGGTTAACGTCGGCGGCGCGTTCAACCTGTTCCAGCAGACGATGGGCCAGTTCCGCCGTCAGCAGGGCGGGGCGATAGTCACCGTGGCGTCCGACGCGGCGCACACGCCGCGCATCGGCATGAGCGCCTATGGCGCGTCGAAGGCGGCGCTGAAAAGCCTGGCTATGACCGTCGGGCTGGAGCTGGCGGGCAGCGGCGTGCGCTGTAACCTGGTGTCGCCGGGCTCAACGGACACCGATATGCAGCGCACCCTGTGGAAAAGCGACGACGCGGAGCAGCAGCGTATTCGCGGCTTTGGCGAGCAGTTCAAGCTTGGCATTCCGCTGGGCAAAATAGCTCGTCCGCAGGAGATAGCCAGCACGGTGCTGTTCCTTGCATCCGATGCCGCCAGCCATATCACCCTGCAGGATATGGTGGTGGACGGCGGCTCCACGCTGGGAGCGTAAGATGATCTGGAAACGTCATTTACCGCTCGAGGAGCTGAACGCAACCAGCCTGAATACGCTGGTGGCGCATCTCGGCATTGTCTATACCCGTATCGGTGACGACACGCTGGAAGCGGAGATGCCGGTGGATGCGCGCACCCATCAGCCGTTTGGCCTGCTGCACGGCGGCGCGTCGGCGGCGCTGGCGGAAACGCTGGGGTCGATGGCCGGTTTTCTGATGACCCGCGACGGGCAGAGCGTGGTGGGGACGGAGCTTAACGCCACGCACCATCGTGCGGTCTCTCACGGCAAAGTGCGCGGCGTTTGCCAGCCGCTGCATCTGGGGCGTTCGAGCCAGAGCTGGGAGATTGTGGTATTCGACGAGCAGGGGCGGCGGTGCTGCACCTGTCGGTTGAGCACGATGGTGTTGGGCTAAGCCAGGCAGATCAAAGTGATCGGCTTAACACTGTGGTGTAAATCTCTGGTTTGACCACGCATTATTGCGTTTCAAAGTTGTTAAATTTTTCCGGTTGTTCTAGAAACAAAATGTAACATCTCACTGTTTCACAACAACGGACAACAACTATGAACAACTCAGGGAAATACCTTATATGGGCAGGGCTCTCCGTTGTGGGAGCCTTTGCCCTGGGCTATATCGCCCTCAACCGGGGGGAACAGATCAATGCGCTCTGGATCGTCGTCGCCTCCGTCTGCATTTATCTGATCGCGTACCGTTTTTATGGCCGCTATATCGCCAAGAACGTTCTGGCCGTTGACGCTACGCGCATGACGCCTGCCGTCCGCCATAACGACGGGCTGGACTACGTGCCGACCGACAAAAAAGTGCTGTTCGGTCACCATTTTGCGGCGATTGCCGGAGCGGGTCCGCTGGTGGGGCCGGTGCTGGCGGCTCAGATGGGCTACCTGCCGGGGATGATCTGGATCCTCGCGGGCGTGGTGCTGGCGGGCGCGGTGCAGGACTTTATGGTGCTGTTCGTCTCGACCCGCCGCGACGGGCGTTCGCTGGGTGAGCTGGTGAAAGAGGAGATGGGGGCAACCGCCGGGGTAATTGCGCTGGTGGCGACCTTTATGATCATGGTGATCATCCTCGCGGTGCTGGCGATGATCGTGGTGAAAGCGCTGACCCACAGCCCGTGGGGGACCTATACCGTTGCCTTCACCATTCCGCTGGCGCTGTTTATGGGGATCTATATTCGCTACCTGCGCCCGGGCCGCATTGGTGAGGTGTCGGTAATTGGCCTGGTATTCCTGGTGTTCGCCATTATCTCCGGCGGCTGGGTGGCGGAAAGCCCGACCTGGGCGCCGTTCTTCGACTTTACCGGCGTCCAGCTGACCTGGATGCTGGTGGGCTACGGCTTTGTGGCGGCGGTGCTGCCGGTATGGCTGCTGCTGGCTCCGCGTGACTATCTCTCTACGTTCCTGAAAATCGGCACCATCGTCGGGCTAGCGATCGGCATTCTGATTATGCGCCCGACCCTGACCATGCCTGCGTTAACCAAATTCATCGACGGTACCGGCCCGGTCTGGACCGGCAACCTCTTCCCGTTCCTGTTTATCACCATCGCCTGCGGCGCGGTGTCGGGCTTCCACGCGCTGATCGCTTCCGGCACCACGCCGAAGATGCTGGCGAATGAAAATCAGGCCTGCCTGATCGGCTACGGCGGCATGCTGATGGAATCCTTTGTCGCCATCATGGCGCTGGTCTCTGCCTGCATCATCGACCCGGGCGTGTATTTCGCGATGAACAGCCCGATGGCGGTACTGGCACCGGCTGGTACCGTTGACGTGGTGGCGTCCGCCGCGCAGGTAGTGAGCGGCTGGGGCTTTGCGATTACCCCTGATACGTTGACGAGCATCGCCAGTGAAGTGGGCGAGCAGTCGATTATCTCCCGTGCGGGCGGGGCGCCGACGCTGGCAGTGGGGATGGCCTACATCCTGCACGGCGCGCTGGGCGGGCTGATGGACGTGTCGTTCTGGTATCACTTCGCCATCCTGTTCGAGGCGCTGTTTATCCTGACGGCGGTAGATGCGGGTACCCGCGCGGCGCGCTTTATGCTGCAGGACCTGCTGGGGGTGATCTCCCCGAACCTGAAGCGTACCGATTCGCTCCCGGCTAACCTGCTGGCGACGGCGCTGTGCGTGCTGGCGTGGGGATACTTCCTGCACCAGGGCGTGGTTGATCCGCTGGGCGGAATTAACACCCTGTGGCCGCTGTTTGGTATCGCCAACCAGATGCTGGCGGGCATGGCGCTGATGCTCTGCGCGGTGGTGCTGTTCAAGATGAAGCGCCAGCGTTACGCGTGGGTGGCACTGGTGCCAACCGCGTGGCTGCTGATCTGTACCCTGACGGCGGGCTGGCAGAAGGCCTTCAGCCCGGACAATAAGGTGGGCTTCCTGGCGATCGCCAACAAGTTCCAGGCGATGATCGACAGCGGTAAGATCCCGGCGCAGTACACCGAGTCCCAGCTGTCTCAGCTGGTGTTTAACAACCGTCTGGACGCCGGGCTGACCATCTTCTTTATGGTGGTGGTCGTGGTGCTGGCGTTGTATTCTCTGAAGACCGCGCTGGCGGCGTTGAAAAACGATAAGCCAACGGCGAAAGAGACGCCGTACGAGCCGATGCCTGAAAACCTGGAAGAGATTGTGACCCAGGCGAAAGGGGCGCACTAACCTGTGTGCCGGGTGGCGGCTTCGCCTTACCCGGCACACATTTCTTCTCCGGCCTTTCCCTTCGGGAGAGGGCCGGAAACAAACGAGACACTGATTATGTTCGACACCCTTTCCAAAGCAGGTAAGTACCTGGGCCAGGCCGCCAAGATGATGATTGGCGTGCCGGACTACGACAATTACGTCGAGCATATGCGCGTTAACCATCCGGACCAGACGCCCATGACCTACGAAGAATTTTTCCGCGACCGCCAGGATGCCCGCTACGGCGGCAAGGGCGGGGCGAAGTGCTGTTAACCCTCTTTCGGTAAATAGAGGCTGATCTGTTCCTGCTTGCAGCCGTAGATCGCCGCCAGCTTTTCACGGGTGCGCTTTTGCGGACGGAAGTCGAGCGCTTCCAGCTGCGACACGGCGGACTGGGTGATGCCGAGTTTTTCCGCCACCTCCTGCTGGGACATGCCGCGCAGGATACGCCACGCGGCCTGCAGGCTGACGTTCTGCCAGGTCATGATGCTGCATACTTCTCCCGGCAATTCCACGTCATCCAGACTATCGTGTTCGACCTCAATATCCTCCAGATCGTCATCGGTTTCGTCGTCAATTTCTGCCATCTGTAAGAGCATTCGAAAATATTCGTGATAGGGAATAACGACGTACTGCGTTTTCCCATTATCGTCCTTGATTAGCTGTACAGCCATAGTTGGCACTCTCCTCATGCAGGTAAGTCGTTGAAGTTCTGCGCTTGACGGCCAAAACAAAACAATGGTCATCGGGATCGTCCCGAAGCGTATAGACGATGCGGTAATCGCCTATGCGAAGCCGGAAATGATTTTCTGTCGTCGATATTTTTTTGATATCGGGTCGGGGAGCCGAGCTGTCATCCAGCTCGGAGAGCTTTACCTCAATTCGACGCTGATATCGCTCGTCAATTCTGGAAAATGCCTTTTTTGCACCATTTGACCAGACAATCTTCATCCGTACCTCCACTGTACGCCCACACAAAGTATAAGGAAATAATAAGGCTATTAGATAAATTCCGAATTTCTAATGGGATACTGTAGAGCGGTAAAATAACCGGAGAAAGCGGCAAAACGCGAACCGTCGAGGGCGCTCGGAAACGCCTCTGCCGGGCGACAGAGGCTTGCAGGGAGATTGCGATCAGGCGTTCAAACCGCCGTCCACGTCCAGGCCGGTACCGGAGATCTGCCCGGCCGCCGGGCTGGCAAGAAACGTGACCGCCGCCGCGACGTCTTCCGGCTGACCGTAATGACCCAAAGCAATAAGCTGACGCTGAGAGTCAGCCTGTTCCCCGTCTTCCGGGTTCATATCGCTGTTGGTGGGGCCGGGATGCACCAGGTTAACGGTAATGCCGCGCGGCCCTAAATCACGAGCCAGCCCGCGGGTGAGGGAATTCAGCGCCGATTTGGTCATCGAGTAAACGGCAATGCCCGGCTGCGCCACGCGGTTTGCCAGACAGCTTCCGATGTTGATAATGCGCCCGCCGTCGGACATGTGCACCAGCGCTTCCTGAATGGCGATCACCACGCCGCGAATATTGACGTTGATAAGGGCGTCAATGTCCGCCAGCGTCATGGACTCCAGCGGGCCGCCGCGCGCGATCCCGGCGTTGTTGACCAGAATGTCCAGCCCGCCAAGAGAACGCGCCGCATGGGTGACGGCATCCTGAATCGCCTGCGCGCTGGCGCTGTCGGCCTGCACGGCTTCGCTGTGGCGCCCCAGCGCCTTAATCTCATCGGCGACCGCCTGGGCTTTATCGGCAGATTTTTCATACGTAATAATCACATCCGCACCGGCGCGCGCCAGCGACAGGGCAATCGCACGACCCAGCCCGCGGCTGGCACCGGTAACCAGCGCCTTTTTACCTGTTAAATCGATCTGCATGATGACCTCTTTACGAGAGTGGTAAGAATCATCATTAGGTATAGCCTGTCGGGGCGATTAACGGCTGAAGGATTCCACTTTCTCAAACGCGGCGCGCAGAACGTCAGGCGTTAACGTAACAGGTAAATAGTGAATCGACTCCACCGGGCGCAGGGTGTGGGCTATGACCCGATCCAGCTCGTCGCGGTTATTGATGTCGACGTCCAGCTCGCGCAGCGTGGTCGGCAGGTTAAAACGCTGGTACGCCGCGACCAGCTGCGCCAGCACGTCGTCCTGGCCGAGCAGGGCGCTCTGCACCAGAATCCCGTAGGCTACCTTGGTGCCGTGCAGGTATTTTTCCGTCTGCGGCAGCACGGTTAAGCCGTTGTGTACCGCATGCGCCGCCGCCACGCGGGTGTAGCGCTCGCCCAGGCCGCCAACCATTCCGCCGCCGGCGATGATTGCATCGACCACGTCCCGAAACGCCTGCGTCTGTTCGCCGCGCTGCTGGTCGGCCAGCGCCTCTTCGCTGCGCGTCAGCAGCACGTCGCGGATCGCCAGCGCGCCGTTGATGCCCAGCCGCACGGTCAGCGGCAGGTTCTCCGGCTCAGGTGCCAATACCACCGCTTCGTACCACTTCGCCAGCGTATCGCCGATGCCCGCCAGCAGATACTCCGCCGGGGCGTTAAGGACGATCTGCGGCTCCACCAGCACCAGGAAGTTGGCGTCGTCGAAGATCTCAAAATGCAGCGCCTGACCGGCATCGTTGTACCAGACGGAGAGCGGGGTCCACGCCGCGCAGGTGGCGGCAATGGTGGGGATGCCCACGAACGGCACCCCTAAGCGGCGCGCCACGGCCTTGACGGTATCCATCACCGCGCCGCCGCCGACGCCAATCACCACGCTGGCGTCGCTGCCGGATTCATTCACCAGATGGGTGACGTCGCGCTCGCTGCAGTGGCCTTTAAACAGCAGGCGTTTCGCCCCTGGCGCGTTAAAGCTCTCCGGCAGGAAAGGGCGCGCGCCTTCGATAGCGCGCTCGCCGTAAATCCACACCGCGCGGGAAAGCTGTTCCGGGGTAAAGAAATTATCCAGCCGCGCAAGGCTTCCGGGATGAGAGAAGTAGTTCGCCGGGCCAGGCACGACGCGGATATCGGTGTTGCTCATGATGGTGTCCTTTTTGCGGAAGCGCTAACCCGATGTTATGTCTGGACATCCGGATGGCTAATAATATTTCGCTTTAACTTATGCCTTTTCCGTCGTTGTCAGTCAACCGGAGCTGTGAAAAATTCGATAAATCAGAAGAGTAATGAAGGATTTACGCGGATGGTTTTCAGTCGCCTTGAGATGCGCGGTATCAGCCTGGCCTTTTCCGGCTTTCAGGCGCTGTCGCGCGTGAATTTCACCTTAACCGGCGGATCCGTACACGCGCTGACCGGCGCCAACGGCGCGGGGAAATCGACGCTGATGGCGGTGCTGTGCGGCACGCACGACCACTATGAGGGCGAGATCAGCATCAACAACCAGCCGGTGAGCATCCGCGAACCGCTTGACGCCAAACGGCTGGGGATCCACCTCGTGCAGCAGGAGGTGGACGTGGCGCTGATCCCGGGGTTAAGCATCGCCGAAAACATCATGCTCGACCAGCTGGCGCAGCCGGGGCATCGCTTCAGCTGGCGCGCGATCCGCCAGCAGGCGAGACAGGCGTTGGCGCAGCTCGACGTGACGCTGGACGTTCGCCGTTCCATCGACGGCTGTTCGCTGGCCGAAAAGCAGCAGATTTTGCTGGCACGCGCCTTGTCCCATCACTGCCGTTTTTTGATTCTTGATGAGCCCACCGCGCCGCTGGACGCGCATGAGAGCGAGCGCCTGTTTGGGGTAGTGAGACGCTTAAAGCAGCAGGGCATCGGCGTGGTGTTTATCTCTCACCGCATTCACGAGCTGAAGGCCATCTGCGACACCCTGACGGTGTTGCGCGACGGCAAGCTGATCGAGTCCGGCCCGATGGCCGATCTTAGCGGCGAAGCGATCGTCGAGAAGATGCTCGGCCACGTGCTGAGCGATATCTATCCGCCCGCGCGTCCGCCGCACGGCGAAGAGACGCTGCTGCGGGTGGAAGGTCTGCATGACGACGCGCTGCTGAAAGATATCTCCCTGCACCTGCGCAAAGGCGAAATCCTCGGGATTGCCGGGCTGGCGGGCGCGGGGAAAACCGAACTCTGCAAGGCGCTGTTTGGCGCCACCAAAAGCCGCGTGGCGCGCGGTGAGCTGAATCATCAATCCTGGCAGCCGTGCGACCCGGCCGACTCCGTGCTGCGCGGTCTGGCGCTGGTGCCGGAGGAGCGGCGCAAAGAGGGCATTTTTATCGACGAACCGGTGAGCATGAACCTGGCGGTAACGGCGGATAACAGCTTCTCGCGCTGGAGCCTGTTTGGCCATCGTCAGGCGTGGCGCTGGGCGGAAGAGGTGATAGCCCGCGTCGGCGTGCGTGCGCGTGGGCCGGGGCAGGTGCTGCGCCGTCTCTCCGGCGGCAACCAGCAGAAGGTTGCCATCGGTAAATGGCTGCGCAATGACGCCAGCGTGCTGATCTTCGACGAGCCGACCAAAGGCGTGGACGTGAAGGCCAAAACCGATCTGTTCCAGCTTATTGACGGCCTGGCGCGCGAGGGCAAAGGGGTGATTTACGCTTCGGGCGAATTTGCCGAACTGGTCGGGTTGTGCGACCGCATCTGCGTGCTGTGGGACGGGCGCATCGTGGCGGAAATCGCCGGGGCCGAGGCCCGCGAAGAGACACTACTTTATTATTCAACCGGAGGAACGGCGTCGTGAGCAAGGCCCTTTCAGTGAACGCGGCGGCGTCTGGCCGCCAGCAGATTTTCGATTTTCTCTACAGGTGGGGCATGCTGTTGACCGTCGTCGCGCTGGTGGCCGTCTTTGGCCTGGCGTCGGACAGCTTCCTCGATCCGAACAACATCATCAACATTCTGCGCTCGATTGCCATCGTGACGGTGATTGCCATTGGCGTGTCGATCTCGTTGACCATCGGCGGGTTCGATCTCTCCGTCGGATCCACCGCCTCGCTGGCGAACGCGCTGGTGGTTTCACTTTTCGTCTGGCACGGCTTGGGTACCACCGAGTCGATTCTGATCACCCTCGCGCTCTGCACGCTGGTGGGGCTGTTTAACGCCTTCCTGATCGTCATCCTGCGTATTCCTGACATGCTCGCGACGCTTGCCAGCCTGTTCGTCATTCAGGGCGTGGCGATGACCTACAGCTACGGCGGGTCGATTACCGAGAACATGGTGCTGCCGAGCGGCGACATGGCGGAAGGCACTATTCCGGTGGCGTTCAGCCTGCTGGGGCAGGTGCCGACCATCGTTATCGTCATGCTGGTGGTGACCGTGCTGGCGCAGCTGGGCCTCTCGTTGACCACTCACGGGCGCCGGATGTACGCCATCGGCGGCAACCCCGAAGCCGCGCGTCTCTCCGGCATTCGTACCACGCGCTACAAGGTGGCGGCCTACGTGATTGCCTCGCTGCTGGCGGGCCTGGGCGGGATTTTGCTGGCTTCGCGCATCGGTTCGTCGCAGGTAAATGCGGGCGGCGGATACCTGATGGATGCGGTGGCGGCGGCGTGGATTGGCTTCTCGCTGGCCGGATCCGGCAAACCGAACGCGCTGGGAACCCTGGTCGGGGCGGTCATTCTCGGCGTGCTGTCGAACGGGCTGGTGATGCTCTCCGTGCCGTATTACGCCATGGACATTATAAAAGGGCTGGTGCTCGCGGTAGCGCTGGCGATTACCTACATACAAAAACGCTGACAACACAACGGGATAAAAAATGAAAAAGATTGCACTCTCTTTGGTGGCACTTGGGTTGCTCACGGCTCTGCCAGGCTTCGCGGCCACGCCCGCGCCGCTTCCGGCTGCCATTGCGAACCATGACGGCCCGATCCGCATCGCGGTGATCCGTAACCTCGGCTCAGACGACAACACCACACAGTTTATTGCCGGGGCAATTCAGGAAGGGAAAAAGCTCGGCTTTAAGGTCAGCACCTTTTTAAGCAACGGGGACGACGCCAAATTCCAGGACTTCGTGAACCAGGCGATCAGCCAGAAATATGACGGGATTATTCTCTCTCAGGGACGCGATCCGTACTCCACCGCGCTGGTGAAGAAAGCGGTGGATGCCGGTATCAAAGTCGCCGTCTTTGATACCGCCGTTAACGGCGAGATCCCGGGCGTAACCGTCACCCAGCAGGACGATGCCTCCCTGACGAACCTCTCCTTCGGCCAGCTGGCGAAAGATTTCAACGGCAAGGCCAATATCGTCAAGCTGTGGGTGGCGGGCTTCCCGCCGATGGAGCGTCGTCAGGCGGCGTATAAAGCGCTGCAAAAACAGTATCCGGACATTAAAGAGCTGGAGTCTATCGGCGCGGTCTCTTCCGACGTGCAGGGCGACACCGCCAACAAGGTGGGCGCAATCCTCGCTAAATACCCGAAAGGCAAAATCGATGCCATCTGGGGAACCTGGGACGCCTTCAGCCAGGGCGCGTATAAGGCGCTGAAAGAGAACGGCCGCACCGAGATTAAGCTCTACAGCATCGACATCTCCAACCAGGATCTGCAGCTTATGCGCGAGCCGGGCAGCCCGTGGAAAGTGAGCGTGGCGGTGGATCCGAAGCTGATTGGGGCGACCAACGTGCGTCTGGTGGCGAACAAGATTGCCGGGGAAGCGACGCCAGCGACCTACGATTTCAAAGCGGCGGCCATTCCTCAGGCGCTGCTGACCGCCCAGCCGGGCCCGGTGAACGTGGCGTCGCTGGGGAAAATCATTCCGGGCTGGGGCCAGACGGAAGATTTTATCGCGCCATGGTTTGCGACGCTGGAAGCGAAAAATAAATAAAATCAGGCCGGGTGGCGTCAGGTGCGGCCTGACGCCCTCACCCCGGCCCTCTCCCGCAGGGAGAGGGGGAAAACCAACAGTACCCGTAGGCCCGGTAAGCGTAGCGCCAACGGGCGAAAGGAGTTCAAGGTGTCTCAACTACCCCCACCCGAATACAGCCGCAATATGCGGCTGATTGGCCATAGCGATCAGGGCGGTCGTCCGGACGGCGTACAGCTGATGGTGCATCGCGGTTTCGCCTATATCGGCCATATGGTGTCGCAGGGCTTTTCGATTGTCGACGTGCGCGACCCGAAGAACCCGAAAGCGGCGGGCTACGTGCCCGCGCCGCCCGGCACCTGGAACGTGCACCTGCAGGCGCATGACGACCTGCTGCTGGTAATTAACGCCCGGGATCTGTTTGCCGATGCGCGTTTTGCCGATGAGAAGGTCTACTACACCCGCCAGGTAGGGGAGACCGTCAGCGACGTGCAGGACAAAGGCTGGAGCGCCGGGCTGCGCGTATTTGATATCTCCAAGCCCGACAGGCCGCGCGAAATCGGCTTTCTGTCGCTGAGCGGCATCGGCATTCACCGCATCTGGTACGTCGGCGGACGCTGGGCCTACGTTTCAGCACTCATTGACGGCTTTACCGACTACATCTTTCTGACCATCGACCTGGCGGACCCGCGCAAGCCTGAAGTGGCGGGGCGCTGGTGGCTGCCGGGGATGAACCAGGCGGAAGGGGAGAAGCCGAACTGGCCGGAAGGGAAACGCTACGCGCTGCACCACGCGATTATCGCGGGCGATACCGCCTACGGCAGCTGGCGCGACGGCGGCCTGACGCTGCTGGACGTGAAGGACCGCACCCGGCCGAAGCTGATTAGCCACCGCAACTGGAGCCCGCCGTTTGGCGGCGGGACGCACACCGCGCTGCCGCTGCCGGACCGCGATTTGCTGGTGGTGCTGGACGAAGCGGTGCTGGATAACCAGGAGGACGGCGAAAAGCTGATCTGGCTGTTTGATATCCGCGAGCCGTCGAACCCGGTGAGCATCTCGACCTTCCCGCAGCCGGATGAAACCGACTATGTGGCGAAAGGTGCGCATTTCGGGCCGCATAACCTGCACGAGAACCGGCCGGGGAGCTTCGTCAGCTCGACGCTGATTTTTGCGACGTATCAGAACGCGGGCGTGCGCGCGTATGACATTTCCAATCCGTATCGTCCGGTGGAAACCGGCGCGCTGGTGCCTGCGGCACCGGAGAAAATGATGGATACCCGCCCGAATCGCCCGCAGGTGATCCAGTCGTGTGACGTGTTTGTGGATGCACAGGGAATTATCTACAGCACGGATTATAACGGCGGGCTGTCGGTGATTGAGTATTTGGGGTAAGCGCAGTTTGATGCCCTCACCCCGGCCCTCTCCCACAGGGAGAGGGAGAAAATCAGAATCGTAGGCCCGGTAAGCGCAGCGCCACCGGGCACAAAGCCGGCACTCAGCTGTACTGCCGCACTCGTGCCACCAGATCTTCCGCGCTATCGATGCGGTCGGCAATGACAATCAGCGCTTTACCGAGCGTTATCGCGTGGCGCAGGCACTCGTGGCGCATCGCCTCGTCCTGGATGGTGTCGATATCCGCCACGTGGGAAAGCCCGACGCTGCGGCGAATGAGCTCGGTGCCGCAGAAGCCGATGGCGTCATGCCAGACCTTTTTCAGGAACGCGGAGGCATAGCCCGGCGCGCCGAGCGCGGCGTCGCGCGTTTTCTCGTTTGCCAGCGCCTGGAAGCGTTCCGCGAAGGTGTTCCACAGCTCCTGAATATCGGTCAGGCGCTGCTCGCGCGCGGCGGCGGCATCGCGAATGCCCAGGTGCCCCGGCAGCCCGCAGAAGTTCAGCAGCAGGTTGCCGATGGCGGTGCCGACGTCAAAGCCAATCGGGCCAAAGTAGCCGAACTCGGCGTCGATGGCCTTCAGGCTGCCGTCGGCCACAAAAATCGAGCCGCTGTGAATATCGCCGTGCAGGAGCGCTTCGGCGTGCGAGAAGAAGCGATGCTTCAGGGAGGCCACGGCAATTTTAAGCTGAGCGTCGTCGCGCAGGGCCGCGACGTCATTTTCCAGCTCGGCCGGGTAGCTGTTGCGCTCGTGGATCTGGTACGGATCGTTGAAGAACAGATCTTCGGTGATCTCGCACATCTCCGGGTTGATGAATTTCGCCACCTGCGCTTTCTTCTCGTGCGGGTGCAGGTAGAAATCGCTGGTGTAGAACAGCGCGTGCGCGAGGTATTCACCCAGCTGACGCGCCGCCAGCGGGTAATAATTATTTTTGATCAGCTCGCCGCGCCAGATGCGATGGCTGGAGAGATCTTCCATCATCATCACCGCCAGCTCCGGATCGAAGTGGTGGATTTTCACGGTGTGCTGCGGGCTGTGCCGGTAGTGCTCGACCAGGGTTTGCGCCTCCAGACGGGCGCGGTCCAGCGTCAGCGGCCAGGACTCGCCGACGCAGCGCACGTAGGGTAGCGCCTGCTTAACGACGATGCGGCTCACGCCCGCGCTGTCGAAAATTTTAAAGACCAGATTGAGGTTGCCGTCGCCAATCTCCTGCGCCTCTACCAACGATGAAGGATCGTCAAGTCCGCCAAACTGCCTGGCATACTCCACGGCATCCTGAGCGGTAAAGGTACGGTATTGCGACATGGCCTGCTCCTCACGAGTTTTTAAATTAAGACATGTAGACGTCTATACATCTGGATTTCATCCTGACACAATGTGCTACAACAACGCAACAGGGAATTAACGACATGCAGACATTACAGACGACCAGCCTGCGGGTGGCGAATAATCAGCTCTTTATTCTCGATCAGCAGGCGCTTCCGCAGGAGAAACGCTGGCTGAATGCCTCGACGGTAGAGGCGCTGGTCGGACATATCCACGCCCTGCGCGTGCGCGGCGCGCCGCTGATTGGTCTCTCTGCAAGCCTGCTGCTGGCGCTGCTGGCGGAAAACGGCAAAAGCCGCGACGAGCTGGCGGCGGCGCTGGAAACCCTGCGCGCCTCCCGCCCGACGGCGGTGAACCTGATGAACAATCTCGACCGCATGAAGATTGCGCTGTGGCAGGAAGAGTATGTTCCGGCGCTGGTGGCCGAAGCGCTGCGCCTGATTGACGAAGACAAACGGCTTTGCGACGCGATTGCGAAAGCCGGCAGCGCGCTGGTGAAGCCCGGCAGCCGTCTGCTGACCCACTGCAACACCGGCGGGCTGGCAACGGCAGGCGTTGGCACCGCATTGGGCGTGATTGCCCGCGCGCATCAGGACGGTAACGTCAGCAGCGTCTGGGTGGATGAAACCCGTCCGCTGCTGCAGGGCGGTAGACTGACCGCGTGGGAGTTGGGCGAGCTGGGCGTGCCGTATCAGCTGATTACCGATTCCATGGCCGCCAGCCTGATGGCGAAAGGGCTGGTGGATGCCGTGTGGGTGGGCGCAGACCGCATTGCCGCCAACGGCGACGTGGCGAACAAGATCGGCACCTATTCTCTGGCGGTGCTGGCGAAATTCCACGGCATTCCGTTCTACGTGGCCGCGCCGCAAACGACCCTGGATCCGGACTGCCCGAACGGGGACGCGATCCCGATTGAGCAGCGCGCCGCCAGCGAGGTGACGGGCGTCGCCGGAAGCTTTGGCGCGGTGCAGTGGGCGCCGGAAAACGCGCAGGTTTACAACCCGGCGTTTGACGTGACCCCTGCCTCGCTGATCAGCGGCTGGGTGCTGGATACGGGCGTGGTCACGCCGGAAGCGGTGGCAAACGGGAAATTCGCCTGAGTCCGGCTATCCTTTAAGGGGTTCCCTTAAGAGGACAATATCGTGACGCTCGATCCTGAAACTGACTTAAAACTGGAGCGCGTGGTGGATGCACCGCGCGACCTGCTGTGGCTCTGCTGGACCACGCCGGAACACATCAAAAACTTCTTCATTCCTGCTCCCCATAAGGTGACCGAATGCGATCTCGATCTCCGCGTGGGCGGGCGGTTCAACACCGTGTTTGATGTTGACGGTCAGCGGATGGATAACCGGGGCGTCTTTCTGGAAATCGATCCCGGTCAAAAGCTGGTCTTTACCGACGGCTATACCGAAGGCTGGAAACCGGCCGGGAAGCCGTTTATGACGGCGATCCTGCTGCTGGAGGATGTGGGCGAGGGCAAGACCCGCTACACGGCGATTGCGCGTCATCCGACGAAAGAAATCCGCGAACAGCATGAACAGATGGGCTTCCACGAAGGGTGGGGGATTGTGCTGGATCAGCTGGTGGGGTATGTGAAAGGACTGGAGCGTTGAAGCCCGAGCGGCCTGATGTCCTCACTCCGACCCTCTCCCACAGGGAGAGGGAGCAAACGCTAAAAACGGCAGCTATAGCTGCCGTTTTGCTTTTACCTATGCGAGGCGTGGATACGCATCCGCGATCGCATCGCCCGTAAACTGCGCCACCCAGCCTTCCGGATTGTCGAAAATACGAATGGCGGTAAAATTCGGCTCTGAGCCCATATCAAACCAGTGCGGCGTGCCCGCGGGAACGGAAATCAGGTCGTTTTTCTCGCACAGCACCTGATACACCTCATCATCAATGTGCAGGCAGAACAGCCCCGCGCCTTCCACGAAAAAGCGCACTTCGTCTTCGCCATGGGTATGTTCGTTCAGGAACTTCGCACGCAGCGCATCTTTGTGCGGGTTGTCGGCGCGCAGGCTGATCACATCCCAGCTCTGATAGCCTTTCTCCGCCACCAGCTTGTCGATCGCATGCTGATACGCCGCGATCACGGCTTCGGGCGCGGGATCGTGTCCTAAATCGCGATCCGCAGCCCAGCGTTCAAACCGCACGCCTTTGGCGTTGAGCTGCTGGGCTATCTCGGTGGCGTCGGTGCTGTACCACTGGTGTTGACTGGCGTCTTTATCGGAATAAATGGTCAATGCGCTCATGAAGGGATCTGCTCCGGATTAATCTCGTCAAACTGGTGGACCTGATGGTGATGGCTTGCGCCGTCATCATCACCGCGAATCAGCTGCAGGGTGCGAAAACCTGCCTGTTCAGCCGCGTCCAGCTCCTGATGAATATCGGACAGGAACAGGATCTGCGACGGGGCGATGCCCGTTTGCGTCGCAATGTTCTGATAAGACTGCACCTCGCGCTTGGCGCCGATGTGGGTGTCAAAATAGCCGCTGAACAGATGAGTAATATCACCTTCGTCGCTGTA
Organism: Enterobacter cloacae complex sp. SHL009; assembly: GCF_049237205.1. Lineage (NCBI taxonomy): Bacteria > Pseudomonadati > Pseudomonadota > Gammaproteobacteria > Enterobacterales > Enterobacteriaceae > Enterobacter > Enterobacter cloacae complex sp. SHL009. Next base: position 108,383 of record NZ_JBMKIW010000008.1, on the reverse strand, counting down.
GCCAAATAACAGTTTCTGCGCGGCGACGGAGCCAGAGGAATAAACATAGAGATCAATCCCTTGCGCTTTCCACTTTTCCAGCGCAGGCAGCACGTCCGGGTAGAGGTGTCCGGTAAAGTCGCCGTTAACGTAGCCGTCGTGCCAGATGATCCCCTGCAGGGCTTTGAGCGCGGTCGATTTGCGGTCTTCGTCCATAAAGGCAAACAGAGCGTCGATAAGTTCGCCGACGCTGGCGTGCGGGTTATCGATTTCATCACGCAGGTTGTCCAGAATGGATTTGACCGGCTCGGCGTACTGCTGCGCGGTCACGAAGGCCGCCAGCCGCTCACGCGCGTAGGGGAACAAAACATCATGGACAAAACGAATATCGCTGGTGGTCCCTTCAATATCCGTCACAATCGCGCGAATCATACTCTCTCCAGTTGTCGTAAACGCATTTCGCATTCAAATAGGAATTCTAGTCCTTCCAGATGACGGCGGGCCTCGGCCACATCGCGTCCCCAGCAGGTTAAGCCATGACCGCGCAGAAGAAAACCATAATTAAGCGGGCGCTCCTGCGCGTAATGGGCGATTCGGGAGGCGAGGGCGTCGATATCCTGGTCGTTATCAAAGACCGGGATAGCCACCGTATCCAGATGCGTGGTCTGCCCGGTGAGGGATTTTTGCATCTCAAAACCGCTGATGTTGAGCTCGGCTTCTTTGACCAGACGCGACAGTACCGTGGCGTTGACGGTATGAACGTGCAGGACGGCGTTGGCTTCCGGGAACAGGCGATAAATCAGCGTGTGAAGACCGGTTTCCGCCGACGGCCTGCGGCCAGACGGCGCGCGGTTGGTGGCAATTTCAACCTGCAGAAAGTCCGCCGTTGTCAGGCTGCCTTTGTCTTTGCCGGATTCGCTGAGCCAGCAGAGGTGTTCGTCCTGACGCACCGACATATTGCCGCCGGTGGCTGGCGCCCAGCCTTTAGCGCCAATCCAGCGGCAGGCGTCGACAAGATGTGTGAGTTGCAGGTTGTCTGTCATTTCCTTTTACCCTCGCGGTCAGGAATATTCATATGGTTTAGACGTCTAAGCGTCTTGATTGCCAAAGACTAACATCGTGTTATAGTGGCAGCAACATAAGTATTACAAGCAGGCACGACACAATGAGCAATAACGCTTTGATTCCGAAGAGTAAACTTCCCAATCTCGGTACTACCATCTTTACGCAGATGAGCGCTCTGGCGCAGCAGCACAACGCCATTAACCTTTCTCAGGGCTTCCCGGATTTCGATGGCCCTACCTATTTGCAGGAGCGTCTGGCGTACCACGTGGCGCAGGGGGCGAATCAGTATGCGCCGATGACGGGCGTGCAGGCGCTGCGGGAAGCCATTGCGGATAAAACGGCGGAGCTGTACGACCATAAGCCCGATGCGAACACCGACATTACGGTGACGGCAGGGGCGACCGAAGCGCTGTATGCGGCCATCACCGCGCTGGTGCGTGCGGGCGATGAAGTTATCTGCTTTGACCCGAGCTACGACAGCTATGCGCCTGCGGTTGAACTCTCCGGCGGCGTGGTGAAACGCGTGGCGCTTCAGCCGCCGCACTTTCGCCCTGACTGGCAGGCGTTTGCCGCGCTGCTGAGCGACAAAACCCGCCTGGTGATCCTGAACACCCCGCACAACCCGTCGGCGACGGTGTGGCAGAAAGCCGATTTCGCCGCGCTGTGGCAGGCGATTGCGGAGCGTGAAATTTACGTGCTCAGCGATGAAGTCTACGAGCACATCTGCTTTGCAGAAGAAGGACACGCCAGCGTGCTGGCCCATCCGCAGCTTCGCGAGCGCGCAATCGCTGTCTCGTCATTCGGTAAGACTTACCATATGACCGGCTGGAAAGTGGGCTACTGCGTCGCACCGGCCGCCATTAGCGCCGAGCTGCGCAAGGTGCACCAGTACCTGACCTTTGCCGTGAACACGCCGGCTCAGCTGGCGCTGGCGGATATGCTGCGCGCTGAACCCGGGCATTATCGCGAGCTGCCGCACTTCTATCGTGAACGTCGGGATCTGTTTGTGGCGGCGCTAAGTAAAAGCCGGCTGGAGATTTTACCCTCAGAAGGGACCTATTTTCTGCTCGCCGACTACAGCGCGATATCGGATCTGGACGACGTGCGTTTCTGCCAGTGGCTGACGAAAGAGGTGGGCGTGGCCGCTATTCCGCTGTCGGTATTTTGCGCCGATCCCTTCCCGCATAAGCTGATCCGTCTTTGCTTTGCGAAGCAGGAATCGACGCTGCTGGCGGCGGCAGAGCGTCTGAACACGCTCTGATTATTTCACCGTCCAGGCTTCTGAGTAACGACGGTCTGCAAACAGCTCCAGCAGACCGTTGATTTGCTTGAGGCGCAAGACTTCATCGCCGTCCATACCCAGTTCCCTGCTTATTCTCTCGTCATTCCAGCCAAGCTGCACCAGCTCGCGAACGATCTCCGACATGGCGTTAATCTGGTGTCGACCCCGCGCCCGGTTGTGACGAATCGTGGCGGCCATACGGTTATGTTTATCCTGCCGATCCCGACGCAGGCAGGTGATGGGGAGATAGCCCTTGAGCTGACGCTTCAGCGCCGCCCGATTTTTACCAATTTCATGGCGATGAAAACCATCCACAATTTCGTAGTGGTGCGGTTCGCTTTCAGTCACAACGATAGGTTGGGTGAATCCATCGAGCTCCAGTGACTGACTGAGCAGCCGTTTTTCTGGTGGCGCAACGTTATTGGGGTTGTAGTCGTTAGCGGTAATAGCGTCCTGTCTTATCCAGAGGACGCAGTCTATAGGTTGCTCACGAAATGGACTGTGTTTATGGATCGCTTCACGAAAGGCATTTATGGCGTTAATGCGCTCCTCTTCGGAAAGTGACTGAAGGTACGTTTCCATCTCGGTGATTAGTCTTTGTTGCATAATATGCCCCACTCCTTGCGTTTCGCCTTCACTCTTTCGCTGTAGCGCTGATAATGTTTGGGTTTGTTTGGGCTGAACGATAGCGCCCTGCACCAGTAGTCGTTATTCAGGAGAACCTTGCAAATACGGCGCCATGAGGGAATGTCTTTGGCTCCGATATCACCGTCCTGCGTATCGGGAATATCCTTTATGCCTCTCTTCTGATACCAGTGCAGATAAATGGCGATTTTATTGCGGTAATGCTCAGCCGTATGTTGCGGCATGCTGTCGAGGAGCAACATGGCATATTCGCGCCAGCACAGGTGTTCGGGTTTCAGAATTTTTCGGTGACCATAAAAATGGTTATCGTGTCCGGCGTACATCCCCCCGCTGCGCGCACCGCTCACGCGCTCACACATGGCCGCCCAGCGATCGGGCTCAACAACGTGGTAGAGCCATAATCCCTGACGCTGTTCAGGACCAAAGGGTTCACAAATCCGCATGTAGCGTAGCGGCACGCCAGCCTGAAACATCAGGTCATAGAGTGGGTTATAGCAACACCCTGATTTGGCGAACCAGGTCCATATATCGGCGGTTTTCCAGTCGTAGAGAGGGTAGATATACCAGGCATGTCCTCCCGGTGCGACGGTTGTCCAGGGTTTATCGTCGGCAAACCGCTGTTTACGCGCCGACGCGATAGCCAGAAAACGGTTGTAAGACTCATCGGCGCGGATGCCAATCAGTATCGCCGCCGGGCGATTGCAGGAGAACCAGTCGGAGAAACTGCGGACAAAGGTTTCAAACGTCATGCCTGGCTGGTAGAAGGAAAAAAAAGCGGGATCGGTAATCGCATCGTCAGGAGGCTGGCGGACCCATCGGGTGCCGGGTTCCCAGCATTGCCATTTCGGCTGGAATTGTGACAGTGAATTTTGCGTTGTCAGGGGAAGCGCGACCCACCAGAAATGGTCGATGACATCGCTGTACAACTCGCGCATATGTTCCACATGGGTAATGGTATGGGAAAACTGCGCTTCCCAGTCGATAAAGAGCACATCTATTTTGATTTTCATCAGTCGCGCCTGTTGGGCAACCAGATGCAGCATAATGGTGGAGTCTTTACCTCCTGAAAAAGAAACACAGGTTTTGGGAAAGTTTTCGAGAGTCCATTTTATTCGCTCCCGAGCAGCAGTAAGAACATCCTGATTTAAAGAGTATTTATAAAGTGACATGCTTATTCTCATCCTGAGGGATAAATACCTGACTGTAGGGTCAATGCTAATGAGAGGATTATATCAGTCAATTTTAATTAGATATGCTACGGTAATGATATCTCTTCAATAAAACTCGCGAATGCCGAGCTATTGAGCGCGGAACGGTTGTACATCATGTAAATATCAATGCTTGGGAATTGAATGTCAGTTTCCACTTTTCGCAGGTTGAGGGCTGGGCCATATTGTTCGAAGGCCGGCGCAGGTACTAATCCTATGAGATCGGACGAACCGATCGCCGACAGAAGGGATATAAAAGAGTCGCTACGATAGACGATATTTCTTTTGGTTAACAGGCTTTCGGCCTTTTCCTGATAGTCTTTGAAGCTGTTCTCATCGTTCAGGTAGGCGGTGAAGTTTTCATTCAGGATCTCTTCACGCGTGGGATTTTCACTGAGACGGGGATGGCCCTCACGACAAACGAGGACGAAAGGAAGTTTATGGTAGAGGCTACAGGCGACAGAATGATTGTTAGAAGAAGAAAATGAAAATATCAGGTCGGCTCTTCTGTAGGCTAAGAGATCTTCTGCTGAATCAGACGAAAGAAAAACATCATGTAATTCAATTGAATAATTATGGTTTTCCATCAGCAATTTTATAGGGTCAAGCGTTGCTTTCATACTCATAAAATGCGGGCAATAAATGACAAAGTTCTTCTTCAACCCGCTGCTGTGCATGATATTGATAGTCTGCTCCAGCTGGTTCAGGTTCTGTTCCAGATGATGATGCAGATTGACGCCGACGGTCGTGGGCGTGATCCCTTTACCGGAACGGATAAACAGAGGATCGTTGAGTTGCCCTCTCAGACGCTGCAGTGACTGGCTCACGGCAGAGGGTGTGATATACAGCGTCTCGGCGGCTTTACTGATACTAAGGTGCTGGTAAATGCACTCGAAAATGACTAACAGATTAAGATCGAATTTTTTAAGGTCATAGAGGTTTGCCATGTTTCGTCCTGAGGGTGCTGCGTTTGCTGTGGTTATCATATAACTGGTAACAATAGTTTGAGGCTAACTATTTATAATTCTTTCGGTTAATTCTCTTAGTTTTAAATTAAAAACATCTTAATATATCACGGTGGCAGATTATTGAAATAGTGCTTCGAAGGCGATTGAGATAACTTTATTGTAGAAAAGGGAGTGATCATTTTAAATGACAATTGCCATTTATATATCGCGATAGTTTTATAATAAAAATAAATCTATAACGCTCCGGAATGATGTTCGACGCAACCTATCACAGCCATAGGCAGGAATGCCTCTCTTATGGATTGCTCAATCCCTGCGCGGGTGGTGTAATCAAAAGGCTGTTACCGCCTTGATATAAAGGGTTGTAGAGCGCAACGCAACGCCAGTTTCGGCTGGCACTGAATGTACCTGCGGGGAATTCAGGTATCAGGGCCGCCCGTTGAGGCGGCCTTTTTACTTTTAGGCTTTCCTGTAAAAGGTTCACCTTGTTGTCTTGTCGACGTTGTAAGGTTTGGCTGATTGATTTGATAAAGCATACGCATTAGCCCCGATGAATAAAGTTGGTTACCTTACATCTCAACGAAAACACGGAGGAAGTACAGATGTCTTTGATTAACACCAAAATTAAACCTTTCAAAAACCAGGCGTTCAAAAACGGTGAGTTCATCGAAGTTACCGAGAAAGATACCGAAGGCCGCTGGAGCGTCTTCTTCTTCTATCCGGCTGACTTTACCTTCGTTTGCCCGACTGAACTGGGTGACGTGGCAGACCATTACGACGAACTGCAGAAGCTGGGCGTAGACGTTTACTCTGTCTCTACCGATACCCACTTCACCCACAAAGCATGGCACAGCAGCTCTGAAACCATCGCGAAAATCAAATACGCGATGATCGGCGACCCGACTGGCGCCCTGACCCGTAACTTCGACAACATGCGTGAAGATGAAGGCCTGGCTGACCGCGCCACCTTCGTTGTTGACCCACAGGGCATTATCCAGGCTATCGAAGTTACCGCTGAAGGTATCGGCCGTGATGCTTCTGACCTGCTGCGTAAAGTGAAAGCCGCTCAGTACGTGGCTTCTCACCCTGGCGAAGTATGCCCGGCGAAATGGAAAGAAGGCGAAGCGACGCTGGCTCCATCCCTGGACCTGGTTGGCAAGATCTAAGTTTGTAAAGCCTGGCGGCGCTGCGCTTGCACAGGCCTACAGTATCGTAGGCCGGCTAAACGAAGTGCCACCCGGCAATCAATGGGCGCACCCGCGCCCATTTCATTCCAGCACCATGATGCAAGTTGCATTCAGGCCGCCCGTATAAGGCAGCTTGCATGATGACGTCTTAAGAGAGGGAAGAACAATGCTCGACACTAACATGAAAACCCAGCTCAAGGCCTACCTTGAGAAACTGACCAAACCCGTTGAGCTGATTGCCACGCTGGACGACAGCGCCAAATCGGCAGAGATCAAGGAACTGCTGGCGGAAATCGCCGAGCTGTCGCCGAAAGTGACCTTCAAAGAAGACAACGCGCTGCCGGTCCGTAAGCCCTCTTTCCTGATTACCAACCCAGGCTCCGACCAGGGACCGCGCTTTGCCGGCTCGCCGCTGGGTCACGAATTTACCTCACTGGTGCTGGCACTGCTGTGGACCGGTGGTCATCCGTCAAAAGAAGCGCAGGCGCTGCTGGAGCAGATCCGCGATATCGACGGTGATTTCGAATTTGAAACCTATTACTCGCTCTCCTGCCACAACTGCCCGGACGTGGTGCAGGCGCTGAACCTGATGTCGGTCCTGAACCCGCGCATCAAGCACACGGCGATTGACGGCGGTACCTTCCAGAATGAAATCACCGAACGCAACGTGATGGGCGTTCCGGCGGTCTACATGAACGGCAAAGAGTTCGGCCAGGGCCGTATGACGCTGACCGAAATCGTAGCCAAAGTGGATACCGGTGCTGAAAAACGTGCGGCGGAAGAGCTGAACAAACGCGATGCTTACGACGTGCTGATCGTCGGTTCCGGTCCTGCGGGCGCGGCGGCAGCGGTGTACTCCGCGCGTAAAGGTATTCGTACCGGCCTGATGGGTGAACGCTTTGGCGGCCAGGTGCTCGATACCGTGGACATCGAAAACTACATTTCCGTGCCGAAGACCGAAGGTCAGAAGCTGGCAGGGGCGCTGAAGGCGCACGTCAGCGACTATGACGTAGACGTGATCGACAGCCAGAGCGCCAGCAAGCTGGTTCCGGCCGCGGCCGAGGGTGGTTTACACCAGATTGAAACCGCGTCCGGCGCGGTGCTGAAAGCGCGCAGCATTATCATTGCCACCGGCGCGAAATGGCGCAACATGAACGTTCCGGGCGAAGATCAGTACCGTACCAAAGGCGTGACCTACTGTCCGCACTGTGATGGCCCGCTGTTTAAAGGTAAACGCGTGGCGGTGATCGGCGGCGGTAACTCGGGCGTGGAAGCGGCTATCGACCTGGCGGGGATTGTTGAGCACGTTACCCTTCTGGAGTTCGCTCCAGAGATGAAGGCCGACCAGGTACTGCAGGATAAAGTTCGCAGCCTGAAAAACGTCGACATCGTACTGAACGCGCAGACCACGGAAGTGAAGGGCGACGGCAGCAAAGTGACCGGCCTGGAATATCGCGACCGCGTGAGCGGCGACGTGCACAGCGTTCAGCTGTCAGGGATCTTCGTGCAGATTGGTCTGCTGCCAAATACCACCTGGCTGGAAGGCGCGATTGAGCGCAACCGCATGGGCGAAATCATCATCGATGCGAAATGTGAAACCAGCGTGAAAGGCGTGTTTGCGGCGGGCGACTGCACCACCGTGCCGTACAAACAGATCATTATCGCCACGGGCGAAGGGGCGAAGGCGTCTCTGAGTTCCTTTGACTACCTGATTCGCACCAAAACCGCATAACAGAAGAAAGTAAGGCTACACCTGCAATAGCGAGAGGCCACCGAAAGGTGGCCTCTTTTTTTATCTTACGACCATCACCGGTATATGGGTGTGGCGGATCACGCTGGAGGCGTTAGAGCCCAGCAGATGCGTGGTAATGGAAGGGTTGCGCGAACCGATGACCACCACGTCTGCTTTCAGCTCGTTCGCCAGTTCGTTTACCGCATCGCGTACGCTGCCGAATCTGACGTGCGTTTTGATGCGAGAAGGGTCGATGCTGAAGTGGCTGACCATGGTTTGCAGACGAGTTTCCGCTTCATGCTGCAAATGCTCCTCGAAGCGACGCACGTCGGCGGCAAAGCGGTGCAGGCTCAGGCTGGCGGAGCCCGGCAGTACGTGTAAAAGATGGATAACACCGTCCTGCTGCGCCAGAAACTCCGCATGGCGAACGGCCTTGTCGCTCAGCTCCATCTCAAAAACATCAACCGGCATAATGATTCTCTGATACATACCCGTTTCTCCTTGTTTATAAACGCTGAACTCATTCAACCATAAAAAATAAATGGTTTCTGTAAGCGCCCCGTCAGTTTTCTTATCTCGCCAGGATAAATCTCAAAAGGCCCATATTCCGGGGCAGACCTTGAGCGGTAGCTACCCTTATACACTTACCTGGAACCTTTCGGAGGTCGCATGAAAGCACTTACGTATCACGGTCCGCACCATGTTCGCGTCGAGAATGTCCCCGATCCCATTATCGAGCAGCCCGACGATATCATTTTGCGCGTCACGGCCACGGCGATCTGCGGCTCCGATTTGCATCTCTATCGCGGAAAGATCCCGAAGGTGCAGCACGGCGACATTTTTGGCCATGAGTTTATGGGGGAAATCGTCGAGTGCGGCGCAGAGGTAAAGAATTTGCAAAAAGGCGATCGCGTGGTGATCCCCTTTGTCATTGCCTGCGGAGACTGTTTCTTCTGCCGTCTGCAGCAATACGCGGCCTGTGAGAATACCAATGTCGGGCAGGGCGCCGCGCTGAACAAAAAGCAAATTCCCGCGCCGGCCGCGCTGTTTGGCTACAGCCATCTCTACGGCGGCGTGCCGGGGGGACAGGCGGAATATGTCCGCGTGCCAAAAGGCAACGTCGGGCCGTTTAAGGTCCCGCAACTCCTTTCCGATGATAAGGCGCTGTTCCTGTCCGATATTTTGCCCACGGCCTGGCAGGCGGCAAAAAATGCGCAGATTGAAAAAGGCTCAAGCGTTGCGGTTTTCGGCGCCGGGCCGGTGGGGCTACTGACTATTGCCTGCGCGCGGCTGTTAGGGGCTGAGCAGATCTTTGTTATCGATCACCACCCGTACCGTTTGCGATTTGCCGAGGCGCGTTACGGCGCGATTCCCATCAACTTTGATGATGATAACGACGCAGCGGAAAAAATCATCGAGCAAACCGCTGGCCAGCGCGGCGTTGACGCCGTGATTGATGCGGTAGGGTTCGAAGCGAAAGGCAGCACCACCGAAACGATCCTCAGCAATCTTAAAATTGAAGGTAGCAGCGGCAAAGCGCTGCGGCAGTGCATTGCTGCCGTTCGACGCGGTGGCGTAGTTAGCGTACCCGGCGCGTACGCCGGGTTTATTCATGGATTTCTGTTTGGCGATGCCTTTGATAAGGGGCTGACGTTCAAGATGGGCCAGACCCACGTCCATGCCTGGCTGGGTGAACTGCTACCGCTGATCGAAAAAGGGCTGCTTACGCCGGAAGAGATCGTGACCCATTATCTTCCCCTTGCCGATGCGGAACGCGCCTATAAGGTGTTCGAAAAACGGGAGGAGGAGTGCCGGAAGGTGATTCTGGTCCCTGGCGCAGAAACGCCCGAGGCCGCAGAGCAGAAAGTTAAGGGCCTGGTGAATGCTTTCCCCGGTGGGGTTGCATGAATACTCGCCTAGCTGTGGCGTTCAAGATAAAGCACGGCCAAGACGATAATCGCCGCAATAATCAGAAAAATAAGTGTGATAGCCAGTATCTCACTCATGACCGTCCCCACGGCACCAAAACAGATTAAGCGTGGATTAAGGGCTTTTTGCGCGATATAAGAAAATGGGGTGAATTTACGGAAAGAGGATGCGGCTGCATCCTCTGTGCAAAGCGGGTGGGCGCTTGGTCAGAAGTGGTTAACGCAGGTAATCGCCCGCGGCTTCTGGCTGGTAGAGCAACGCCAGAACTTCAAGATGGGCAGAGGCGCCGCCCGGCAATTCCCAGTGGATGGTATCGCCCGTGCGCAGGCCCAGCAGTGCGGCACCCACAGGCGCAAGAACAGAAAGCTGTGCGCTGCTGTCGGTCATCTGAGCCGGGTAAACCAGCGTGCGGGTCAGCTCTTCACCGGTGGTCAGGTTACGGAATTTTACCTGGCTGTTCATGGTGACCACGTCATGCGGCATCGTCTCAGGCGTGCACATCTGCGCCCGGTCGAGCTCCTCATTCAGGGCGTCGGCCACGGGAAGTGAGGCAAACTCTGCTTTTTCCAGCAGCCTGTCGATACGTTCTGCGTCGAGCTCGTTGATGATAATTGTAGGTCTGGACATTTTTACTCCATGTCGTTAATGCTGCGTGTAACGCAGAAACCAATCCAAAAGAAAACCCTCGCCGTCTGGCAGCGAGGGTTTAACTCTCCCGATGATACTGGCTGAGCGCGTAAGTTTGAAGTGATGAAGGTCACATTCATGGTCCATATGAATTTTCGCTGAAATTTATTCAGTCTTCATTCCGGACGGAATACGTTACGCTGAGAGTCCTGAACCCGGGCGTTGCGCGAAGTGCAATTCGCGTCAGCCCACCAACGAGAGAGAATTATGTACTTCTACCAACCGTCTCAGGGTCACGGCCTGCCGCACGATCCGCTGAACGCCATTATTGGTCCACGTCCGATCGGCTGGATCTCGTCATGCGATAAGGCCGGTCAGCTGAATCTCGCACCGTACAGCTTCTTTAACTGCTTTAACTATCGCCCGCCGATCATCGGCTTTTCCAGCAACGGCTGGAAGGACAGCGTGCGTAATATTAACGAAACAAAAGAGTTTGTCTGGAACCTCGCAACCCGCGATCTTGCCGAAGCCATGAACCAAACCTCTGCCATGCTTCCTCACGATCGGGATGAATTTAGCTTTGCCGGACTCACGCCGGCGGCGAGCCAGCTGGTTAACGCGCCCCGCGTCGCGGAAAGCCCGGTTAACTTTGAGTGCCGCCTGTCGCAGTGCATTCAGCTTACCGGTGCCGACGGCACACCGGTCGATACGTGGCTGGTGCTGGGGGAGGTGGTCGGTATCCATATTGCCGAAACGCTGCTGGAAGAGGGGATATACCAGACGGCTAAAGCGCAGCCCATCCTGCGTGCGGGTGGGCCGACGGCGTACTATGGCATCAGTGACGAAAACCGGTTTGACATGGTGCGCCCGGGCGCGGATCAGTAACCGGCTTTATCAATCACGAACTGTTTTCCGCAGTTACCCGGATGTGGCTGCGGTGCAAATGACGCCGGAGAAAGCGGGTTGTTAATGGTATCCGCCTTAAGCGAAATCTGCATCTCGGTCAGATACGCCGGATTGCCGTTGCAGGTCAGCTTGATCGCTTTGATGTTCTCCTTGCCCCAGCTTTTGGCAACGGCACTGTCAAAGTCGCTGCGATTGACGGTTTTCCCGTAATTATCGGCGAGGAATTTACCGACCGCGCTGTTTTTAACTTCCTGATTCATCCGCACCATCGTGCCGAAATAGGCATCCGGATCGAAACCAAAGCAGACGCCATGTTTGGCATATTCGTAACGTTCCAGGCAGGAATTACCGCCCGCACCCGGCATGACATCGTTGAGCTTAGCGGCAGCGGAAAGCGAGAGTCCGGTTTCGGCGGCATCGCATTTGCGGCTGGCCTTCACTTCCGGCATGTTCGGAATCGGGCGTGTGGCGCAGCCAAAACGCATCCATCGACGTTCATCCACGCCGCGTGCGGCAATAGATTTTGGCAGGCCAGGCCATAGACCGTGGACGGTCAGAAAATCGGCTTTATTATCGCGCTCTTTTTGCAGGCGACATTCGTCAGGTTCATTGCGGTTGCGCTCGACCATGCTCTGGCAAAACCCGGTTTGCCAGGACAGAGCCAGCACATAGCGATCGAAATCGCCATACTGTGTTGCCTTCAGCGGTTCCGCCTGCGCGGAGGAGAGACAGAGAGAAAGCGCCATTGCGCCAGACGGGATGACGATATCCTTCCTGAACATATGATTTCCTGATCGAATGAGCACGATTTATTTCTGGAAGTTATTAAAGCACAAAAAGCGCCCGCAGGCGCTTTTTGGATATCCATAATTTAGCTTAGGCCGCGCCGGGTACCAGCACTTCCGTGGCGATAATCACGATAATCAGACCAACTATAACGGGCACTGAGGTGCGTTTGACGACTTCGAATGGCGAAATTTTCGCCATCCCGGCAACGGCGACGACCACACCCGACACCGGCGAAATGGTCCGGCCGAGGTTTGACGCCTGCAGCATGGGAATGGAGAGGTAGGCTGGGTTAATACCGGAGGAGTGAGCCAGTTTCGGGATCATCTCAACGAAAGCGTAGAAAGGCGCATTACCGGACCCGGTGGTCATCGCCGCCAGCATGGTGAGCACCACCAGAACCAGCATCAGGATAATACTGGCCGAGCCGAACGAGGTGGCGATAGAAATCAGGCTCTGGATAAAGCCGATCGTGCTCAGACCTTGGGCAAAAACGCCCGCTGCAACCAGCAGGATCACCACGCCAGCGAAGGCATCCGCCATACCGCGATACGCTACTTCCAGACCCGAGAAGACTTTTTGCGTGTTAAAACCGCGCACAAACTCCAGCACGGCGGCCAGCAGCATACAGATGACCAGAATGGTGATGATGTGCAGCTGTGGACCCCATTTGCCGTCAAAAATCAGCACTCCGACGATCGGGGTGAACGGCAGAATGGCATAGAACGCGGGAGCGGTCGTGGTGATTTCACTCACGTCCATCATTTCATGGCTGATGTTTTCTTTCTTATCGAGATAGCGCTGCCAGAAGAAATGTGCGATCCCCATGCCCACGATGGCAACGATCGAGATCGGTAACGTGGTTTTAAAGGCGAAGTCGATGAGTGACATCTCCGCCGCCTTTGCCGCCAGCACAACGTCGCCGGAGGTCGGGGAGAGAATAATCGCTGCCGGAGACGCGCAAATTGCCGCGGCCGCGCCACGGCTGATACCGACGTTCACCATGACCGGGAACAGCGTCGCCATGAGCAGTACCCCAAGTCCGGTAGCTGACGAAACGGCCAGCGACATGAGGCAGGCGAGGAAATAGGCGGCGACCATTAGCAGATACGGCGAGTTAATGTATTGCAGGGGTTTAGAGGCAAGCTTAACGACCATGTCGTTGGCGCCAATGTGGGTCATGTAGGCTGCAAAACCGCACAGCATCATGATCATCATACCCAGATCGCCGCCGCGGCTCATGAGCAATATTTTAATATATTCAACAATATCTGTAGCAGTGTAACCGGTGCTGGTCGCGCTGGCAGGTAACACCTGGTGCCCCATTATTGCGCTGATAATCAGCAGCGTTAGACCGCCGACAAATAATACGCCCGTGGCCGAGTAGCCTTTAATGATGTAGCGTGCGACCCCGACAATGACGACGACTCCAATAAGGAGTTCGAATAACGTAAGCATGATTTCCCCTGTATCTCTGCTGCTATGGAGCACAAAAAATCAATAAAAAAAAGAAGGATGAAAATGTGCCGAATAATTGGCCTGTTCTTGCTGATTAAAATCAATAAACAGACGACTAGAGAACCGAACAACCGTGTTTTGCCATGGCCCGTACATTTATGTCATGTGGCCCTTGACCGTCAGAAATAGCGCAACATGCCCCATTAATGATAACAAATTGTTAATGTTTTGTATGGTTTTGCATGTTGCTGATTAACAAAGAGTAATGTGAAAGTCACACCCCTTGTGGGCTTATTTGCACGTATCTCTCGCTTTCTTTAAGAATATTCCCGGAAAGAGCCCGAATAATTAGGAATAAAGCTGATGTCGTTAAGCCTTGATTCAACTATTTTATGGTAAACTTTGCCTCGAATACTAAGAATGGTAATTGCATTGTGATCGTACGTAATACATTTTTCTCTATTTTGTTGTTTATTTTTGGGCAGTTAACGTTTTCTTCTGTTGCTCAGGCAGAAAGCAACGCGACGGGTAAAGGCTGGTTCTCAACCTTTACGGATAATGTTTCCCAGACATGGACGGCACCTGAACATTATGATCTCTATGTCCCGGCAATAACGTGGCATGCGCGTTTTGCTTATGACAAAGAGAAAACCGATAAATACAACGAGCGTCCGTGGGGCGCGGGTTTTGGCCAGTCGCGCTGGGATGAAAAGGGAAACTGGCATGGCATCTATCTGATGGCCTTCAAAGACTCGTTTAATAAATGGGAACCGATTGGGGGGTATGGTTGGGAGAAAACCTGGCGTCCGCTAGCGGACGAGAACTTCCACGTCGGTTTGGGCTATACCGCCGGGGTCACTGCACGTGACAACTGGAACTATATTCCGATCCCGGTCCTACTGCCTTTGGCCTCTATTGGCTATGGTCCCGCAACGTTCCAGATGACCTACATCCCGGGTACGTACAACAACGGTAACGTTTACTTCGCCTGGATGCGTTTTCAGTTTTAACTGACAAAACGTTACATACTGGTGATAAAACGCGCAGTTGTTGATTCATAAGCGATAAAAATCTGTCAGTGAAAATTAACGCGACTTTAGTCACTTTTTATCAAAGATCCGCTGGACAAAAGGTCCCACAATTGATGTACTGATAACCGACACAGCATTTGTGTCGTTTTTTAATGTAAAGGTAATTTTGATGTCTAAGATTAAAGGTAACGTTAAGTGGTTTAATGAGTCCAAAGGATTCGGTTTCATTACTCCTGAAGATGGCAGCAAAGACGTGTTCGTACACTTCTCTGCAATCCAGTCTAATGGTTTCAAAACTCTGGCTGAAGGTCAGCGTGTAGAGTTCGAAATCACTAACGGTGCCAAAGGCCCTTCTGCTGCTAACGTAATCGCTCTGTAATTCAGACGCGTCAGCAAGAATTTCAAAACCCGCTCATTGAGCGGGTTTTTTTCGTTTTGAATCAGCCAAGCAGATACATTTTCAGGAAGCTGGCTACGATCAGCACGCTCAACAACACCATTCCTGCGCTCATCAGACTCTGTTTCATTCTGTCACCCTCGTTCAGTATTGCATTCAGAGTGACAGAGAAAAATTAAGCCAACATTAACGGTTCGGTTGTTAATGCGCGCTTGCGGAAGAAAATAGCCAAAATGCGATCCCCGTCATCGCAAACGAGCCGAACATATTGATCGCCATATTCATCAGCGCCCAGCCAATGCGGCCTTCCTGAAAGAGAAAAACCGTTTCCGCAGAAAAGGTTGAGAAGGTGGTCAAACCGCCGCAGAATCCGGTGGTAATCAATACCTTCCACATTGGGTCAATGTGCGTCATTCGGTTAAACCAGGCCAGCCCCATGCCGATGATAAAGGCACCAATCAGGTTAGCGGCAAGCGTCCCCATGGGAATCGCCTGATGCAGGGGGTTAAACCGCATACTCAGAAACCATCGCGCAACGCTACCCGTTCCCCCACCAATAAAAACGGCTAAAAGTAGTTGTAACACGCTTAATACCTGCTATTTGATGTGTAAGAGTAGCGAGTTTAACGCCGTTTATGATGAGGGGACAAATATGTATGTAGCGGTAGGGCAGTTTGCTGTCACGCCTGACTGGCATGAGAATGCGAGAACATGCGTCGAACTGATGATGCAGGCCCGGCAGAAAGGCGCGTCGCTGTTGGTTCTCCCCGAGGCGCTGCTGGCCAGGGACGATAATGACCCGGATTTATCCGTGAAGTCCGCGCAGCCGCTGGATGGCGAATTCTTACAGCAATTACTCGCCCAAAGCGCGGGCAATACGATGACGACGATCTTAACGATCCATGTTCCCTCCAAGCCGGGTCGCGCGGTGAATACGCTCGTGACGATTCGTGACGGGGCCATCGTCGCACGTTACGCCAAGCTTCATCTCTATGATGCGTTCAGCATCCAGGAATCGCGTCGCGTTGACCCCGGAGACGAGCTCCCTCCGCTGCTGGAGATTGACGGATTTAAGATCGGGCTGATGACGTGCTATGACCTGCGTTTTCCCGAGCTGGCGCTGCATCTGGCGCTGCAGGGGGCGAACGTGCTGGTACTCCCTGCCGCGTGGGTCAGAGGGCCGTTAAAAGAGCACCACTGGGCAACGCTGCTTGCGGCGCGCGCGCTGGATACAACCTGCTATGTCGTTGCCGCAGGAGAATGTGGCACGAAAAACATCGGGCAAAGCAGGGTGGTTGATCCGCTGGGGGTGACGATCGCCGCCGCCGCTGAAGCCCCGTATTTGTTGGTGGCGGAGATAAACTTTGAGAGAATTGCGCTTGCGCGTCAGCAATTACCCGTTCTTCGCAATCGTCGGTTTGCGCCACCGCAATTATTGTGATGTTTTTTTCAACAATGCTTGATTCACCTTGTTACAGATTGCTATTGTGTGCACGCGCTAAATGACCGTTAATACAGTCAGGCTTTGGCGCTGAATGCAGCCTGTTTTAAGTAAAGAAGGTATCTATGGGTGAGATTAGTATTACCAAACTGCTGGTGGTTGCCGCACTGGTCGTCCTGCTGTTTGGTACCAAGAAGTTACGCACGCTGGGTGGTGACCTGGGGGCTGCCATCAAAGGCTTTAAGAAAGCGATGAACGATGATGATGCAGCGGCGAAGAAAAGCGCCGAGGATGACGTCCCGGCAGACAAGCTTTCTCACAAAGAGTGACAGCAACGCCTGAGGGCTTGCGAAAAAAAACCGGCTCATGAGGCCGGTTTTTTTGTATTACTGTAAATGAATATTACAGCATTATTTAACTTCTTCGCCTTTAGCCTGCATATCGGCATGGTATGAGGAGCGAACGAATGGGCCGCAGGCAGCATGGGTGAAGCCCATCGCCATCGCTTCGGCTTTCATTTCATCGAATTCGTCCGGGCTCACGTAGCGCTGTACCGGCAGGTGGTGACGGCTTGGCTGCAGATACTGTCCGAGGGTCAACATGGTCACACCGTGGCGGCGAAGATCGCGCATCACCTCGATGATTTCATCATTGGTTTCACCCAGACCCACCATCAGACCAGACTTGGTCGGAATATGCGGATGCGCTTCTTTGAAACGCTCCAGCAGCTTCAGGGACCAGTTGTAGTCAGCGCCCGGACGGACCTGACGGTAAAGACGCGGCACGTTCTCCAGGTTGTGGTTAAACACATCTGGCGGCGTTGCGGTCAGGATATCCAGCGCACGGTCCATACGGCCGCGGAAGTCAGGCACCAGCGTCTCGATTTTGATGTTAGGGCTTTTCTCTCGAATGGCCGTAATGCAGTCGGCGAAGTGCTGAGCACCACCGTCACGCAGGTCGTCACGGTCAACGGACGTGATAACCACATAACGCAGCGCCATGTCGGCGATGGTCTGCGCCAGTTTCTGGGGTTCGTTAGCATCAGGCGCGACTGGACGGCCATGAGCAACATCGCAGAACGGGCAGCGGCGGGTACAGATAGCACCCAGAATCATAAACGTCGCGGTACCATGATTGAAACATTCAGCAAGGTTCGGGCAAGAGGCTTCTTCACAGACGGAGTGAAGGCCATTCTTGCGCATCGCCGCTTTGATCCCCTGGATACGCGAAGAGTCGGCCGGAAGTTTGATTTTCATCCATTCCGGTTTTCTTAACAGCGCCTCGCGCTCTGTAGCCACGTTTTTAACCGGGATAAGGGCCATTTTATCGGCATCGCGGTATTTAACACCGCGTTCCATCACAATGGGTTTACTCATAGCGTGCGTGTTCCAGTTGCGAATATCGAAGGAAAGCGTTTCAATTCAAGGGAATGTTGTATTTATCAACTATTTTTGAACGAACGACAGGCAGTATATCATTGAAACGGTCGTTAAAGCAGCCTGCCAGATCGCCAATTTGTAAAATAGTTGTTGTTTTGTGCCTTTTGCCCTGCGGGTTGCAGGGACTTGAACTGGCTAAACCTGTCAGAAGGCCTGACGGATAATGCGGATGACGTTTTCCAGGACCGGATCGCGCAAACTCAGCTTGTTATAATGCAGTGAAATCTCGATAGATTCCGCATTAAGCTGACTGAGCGGGATGCTTTCCAGCGGCCAGCATTTTTGTAGCAGACTGTACAGGCGTGATGGCATAACGCACAGCATGTCGCTGCTGCCGATCAGGGATGCGGTGGTAAACATATTGTAACTGCTGAAGCTGATCTGACGTTCCGGGAAAATTTCATCAATACGCTGACGAAGTGCGTGATTAGATTGCCCTTCGGTCATGAAAGATGAGTGATCGTAGTTGCGCAGGTTTTCGATGGTTAACGGCTCGCTAAGAGCAGGATGCTGCTGGCGGCAAACCAATACCAGGTTATCCGCATAAAGCACATTTTGCCCCAGCGCTCTGGCACTGAAGCTGCCGCTTTCAATAATCAGGTCCGTCTGGAACTGGGCAAGCTGAATGTCTGGTTCATTGAGAGGCACGTTGCGAAGCAGGAGCTGCGGAGCATGTTCTTTCACGGCCTGGAAGATCGCTGGCATCACCAGCACCCCTACAGAAGGGGAACAGCCGATGGTGATGGTTCGCTGCTTATCATAGCTTCCGGTTAAATCCAGCGCGCCCAGAATCGACTCCAGCCCCTGACTAATGTACTCATGGAGATGCGTGGCGTAAGCCGTCGGCGTTACCCCCTGGCCCTTGCGGATAAATAATGGGTCAGGAAATATAGCGCGAAGCTTTTGGATTGACTGGCTTATTGCTGATGGCGTGAGATTAAGAATTTTCGCAGCGTTAACGATACCCTTATGGACATATACCGCCTCAAAAATAGTCAGTAAATTGAGATCAATATTACGTAAAGTCCGAAAAATTTGTGGCTTGTCTTCGCCACCGGGTTCATTCAGTCGTTTGGCTGGTAAATTATTATACTCCACGCTTTCACTCCGTATACATTCACAATATGAATGATAGTTGAATTTATTTATTATGCTTGTAGAGATTCGTAAAGTGTTGGTTTTGTTTCACTTGTTTATCAAAAACAAACAGTTGAGTGATTATTGCTCACGTTACTTATGCCGTGTTTGCCGTGCTTGCTGGAGGCTAAATAATATGTAGCGGTAATATTCGGGCGCTTCGAAAATATAGAATCTGTGGATTATTGTAAAGTGCAAAAGCGGTAAATAAACAGTGGCCCGCCAAATTATCGAGCCATGTTGTATGATGTATTAAGCAGGGATATATTCGTATGGGGGATTGTTAAGTAGCGCTAACATCTGCTTTAAAAGCACGGGACGAATAGTTTCTGGCGTAGCGGTTTCAACCCACTGGCGTACCTGCGTCATTTCCATGCCGGCATAGCCGCAGGGGTTAATGCGTTGGAAAGGCGCGAGGTCCATATTAATATTCAAGGCCAGGCCATGGAATGAGCAGCCTTTACGAATACGCAGCCCCAGGGAGCAGATCTTCATTTCCCCAACGTAAACGCCTGGCGCATCGGCGCGTGGATGCGCGTCAATACCATATTCCGCCAGCGTGTTGACGACAGTTTGTTCCAGTAAGGTAACCAGTTCACGTACGCCAAGCTTTCTGCGTTTCAGATTGAGCAGGACGTACATCACCTGCTGTCCGGGCCCATGATAAGTGACCTGACCGCCGCGATCGCTCTGAATAACCGGGATATCTCCCGTCATTAACAAATGCTCTGCTTTACCCGCCTGGCCCTGCGTAAATACCGGCAGGTGTTCGACCAGCCAGATCTCATCCGGGGTGCTGTCATCGCGTGAATCGGTGAAGTCATGCATGGCCTGGGAGACAGGCTCATAAGGTTGCAGGCCGAGGTGACGGACCAGAATTTTATCCTGATACAAAACTGCGTCTCCGAAGACGAGGGACAAAAGGTGTGGGGGAGTATATCACAGCGGGGAGAGGGGTTACCCGGCAAACCGGGTAACCGCAAAGGGACTACAGCACCATACGAACAATTTCGATATTGCCGAGCTCTTCGTACAGCGTTTCAACCTGCTCAATGTGTGTCGCAGTGATGGTAATAGAGACAGAGTGGTAGTTGCCCTTGCTGCTTGGTTTTACTGACGGAGAGTAGTCACCCGGCGCATGGCGCTGTACCACTTCAACCACCTGATCAACCAGCTCAGGTTTCGCCAGACCCATTACTTTGTAGGTAAATGAGGTAGGGAATTCAAGCAGTTCGTTAAGTTTGGTTTTCATGTCAGCTCCGGCGTAACGTCAAAAAATAATAACTCCCACGTCAGATGGGAGTTATCAGGATACTTAGTATATGGGGATCAAAATCACACTTTCAAGTGTTCAATTTTTAACCAAACCAGTGGTGGAACATCAATTTAATGTAATCAATGATTTTGCCGAAGAAATTGCCTTCAGGAATTTCTTGCAGGACAACCAGCGGACGCTGATCGATCGTTTTTCCATCCAGCTGGAAGTTGATCGTGCCCACAACCTGGTTTTTCTGCAGCGGGGCATGCAGCTCGGTGCTGTTCAGCACGTAGCTGGCTTTCAGATCCTTCATGCGACCGCGTGGAATGGTCAGGTAGAGGTCTTTATCAACGCCGAGTGAAGCACGGTCGTTGTCGCCGAACCAGACGGGTTCAGACGCAAACTCTTTGCCTGCTTTCAGTGGATTCACGGTTTCGAAGAAGCGGAAGCCCCAGGTCAGCAGTTTCTTGCTTTCTGTTTCACGACCTTTAAAGGTGCGGCCGCCCATCACGGCAGAGATCAGACGCATCTGACCTTCAGTGGCAGAGGCCACCAGGTTGTAGCCCGCTTTGTCGGTGTGGCCAGTTTTGATGCCGTCAACGTTCAGGCTGTTATCCCACAGCAGGCCGTTACGGTTGGTCTGACGAATACCGTTGAAGGTGAACTCTTTCTCTTTATAGATAGAGTATTCGTTAGGTACATCGCGGATCAGCGCCTGACCAATCAGGGCCATATCACGTGCGGAGCTGTACTGACCGTCTGCGTCCAGGCCGTGTACGGTCTGGAAATGGCTGTTTTTCAGACCCAGCGCGGTAACGTAGCTGTTCATCAGGCCCACAAAGGCATCCTGGCTACCGGCGGCGAAATCGGCCATCGCCACGCAGGCATCGTTACCAGACTGCAGGTTGATACCGCGAATCAGCTGGGAAACAGGAACCTGCATACCCGGCTTCAGGAACATCAGAGAGGAACCTTTGAAAACAGGGTTCCCGGTTGCCCACGCATCGTTACCGATGGTGACCAGATCCGATTCTTTGAATTTACCTGCCTTCATCGCCTGGCCGATAACGTAGCTGGTCATCATTTTGGTCAGGCTGGCCGGGTCACGGCGGGCATCGGCATTCTGTTCTGCCAGTACTTTGCCAGAGTTGTAATCGATCAGGATGTAGGATTCCGCGTCGATTTGCGGAACGCCAGGGATCATGGTCTTGATATTCAGGTCATCGGCGTGAGCTGCAGAGAGCGCAGCAGCGCAAAGGGCCGTGGTCAGCGCCATGCGCTGCACAAAACGAGCAGAAAAAGTGGTCTTCATGGTCAGAACTACGACATCCGTGATGGAATTAAAAAAAGTGCCTTACTATAGCAAATGCTATTCAGGCAGGCATCCGACTTTAAGCATGAGTTTGTGAATGTGTTTTACACTAACTGACAATTCGGATACCGCCGGTTAATTATTTCGCAACAGCGATAAATGACTGAAGTTGAGCTTCATTCTGCAGACGCTGCTGCAGGGATGCGGCCTGCGATTTGCTGGCAAACGGCCCCATCTGAATGCGCCAGACCGCGCCGTTCTGCTCAACGCGTCCCGGTACGCCAAACTGCTGGCTCAGACGCTGTTGGTACTGCTTGGCCCGGGCCTGATCGCTCACTGCGCCTACCTGAACCACATAGTTGCCGCTGGCCGCTGGCGCCGTTACGGGAGCCGGCTGGGTCGCTGGCGCAGCAACGGGAGCAGGGGCCGGAGTCGGCTCACTGCCTTCCAGCACGCCCGAGGCTAAGGTCGTCGGTGCGCCAAGAAAGCCGCTACTCTTTACCGGCGCGCCGGTAGAATCCTCGCTTTGCAGCGTGTCATTGCTGATCGGGCGAATTTCTCCCCCCGGCTGAGCTGGCTCTGCCGGAGACGAGACGCTTCCCATTCCGCCGTCAAGATTTGGGCGGTCAGGAAGGGCATAGGTCTGTTTTGCCACCGTCGTACACGCGGTACCCGGCCCGGAGAGCGAACCATCCTGTGCGACGATAATCGGATCAATACGGACTTTGGTGTTGTTCGAGGTATTCAGGCGATCGGCAGACGCGCGCGACAGGGAAATCACCCGGTCATTCCCGTAAGGTCCACGGTCGTTGATCCGCACGACGATCATACGGCCATTCGCCAGGTTGGTGATACGGGCGTAGCTCGGGATCGGCAGCGTCGGGTGTGCCGCCGTCAGCTGCATTGGGTCGAACGCTTCCCCGGAAGCCGTCAGGTTACTTCCTGGCTCGGCATCATAAATGGCGGCAAAGCCCGCCTGACTGAAACGGGAAGGATCCTGAACAATTTTATAGCTTTTGCCATCGCGCTCGTAATCCTGATTGGCACTGGCATTCAGCGGTTCATAAACGGGATCGGCACCGCTGATTTCAACGATCGGGCCATTACATACCGCAGGCTGCGGCGGCGCGACGGTTGCCTGTTGCTGACCATCATCACTTGTGCAGGCCGCAAGTAAACTTGCCGCGATGCAGATCCCCAGCCACTGCTTACGCATTCCGATCCCCTTATTTTTATACGCTTTTTGACAACATTTTTCTGTGGGTATGGATCGACATCACGATACCAAACCCGGCCATCAACACGATCAGTGCCGAGCCTCCGTAACTCACCAGCGGCAGCGGTACGCCTACCACCGGCAGAATACCACTCACCATACCAATATTTACGAAGACATAAACGAATAAAATCAGCATCAACCCGCCGGCCATGACGCGACCAAAGGTGGTTTGCGCGCGCGCTGCAATCCACAATCCCCGCATGATCAGCAGGACGTACAGCGCCAGCAATATTAAGATGCCAACCAGCCCCAGCTCTTCCGCCAGTACCGCAAAGATAAAGTCGGTGTGGCGTTCCGGTAAAAACTCCAGCTGCGACTGCGTGCCGTGCAGCCAGCCTTTACCGCGCAGGCCGCCGGAGCCAATCGCAATCTTGGACTGAATAATATGATAGCCCGCGCCCAGCGGATCGGTTTCCGGATCGAGCAGCATCATGACGCGCTGGCGCTGGTAATCATGCATCAGGAAGAACCACAGGATAGGAATGAAAGCCGCAATCAGCACCACCGCGATACCAATCAGGCGCCAGCTCAGTCCCGACAGGAACAGGACAAACAGGCCGGAGAGGGCAATAAGGATTGAGGTCCCCAGGTCAGGCTGTGCCGCAACCAGCAGCGTTGGCAGGAAAATCAGCACCAGCGCGATGGCGGTATTTTTCAGCGACGGCGGACAGACGTCGCGGTTGATAAAGCGTGCCACCATCAATGGAACGGCGATTTTGGCAATTTCCGAGGGCTGGAAGCGGACAACGCCCAGATCCAGCCAGCGCTGCGCCCCTTTTGAAATGGCGCCAAACGCATCTACCGCAACCAGCAAAATAATACAAAAGATGTAAAGATAGGGTGCCCAGCCTTCGTAGACGCGCGGCGGGATTTGCGCCATCACTACCATGATGATCAGACCCATGGCGATCTGGCCGATTTTGCGCTCCATCATGCCGATGTCCTGGCCGCTGGCGCTCCAGATAACCAGGGCGCTGTACACCAGTAGAGCCAGCAGGATCAGCAGCATGGCTGGGTCGATGTGGATTTTATCCCACAGCGATTTTTTATTTGGATTATCCGTCATGATTATTGGTCCTCCGCCGCAGCGGCGGCCGGGTTTTCAGCCGGCAGTTCGGTGTTGTTATCACCCAGCATAATGTGGTCAAGAATCTGGCGCATGATGGTCCCTACTGCTGGCCCGGCACCGCCGTTCTCCAGAATCATCGCCACCGCGACCTGCGGGTTATCATAAGGGGCAAACGCCGTCATCAGCTTATGGTCACGCAGACGTTCAGCAATGCGGTGCGCGTTATAGGTTTCATTGGCCTTAAGACCAAACACCTGCGCAGTACCGGACTTCGCCGCCACTTTGTACGGCGTCCCGGCGAAATACTTGTGTGCGGTACCGTTCGGGCGGTTTGCCACGCCGTACATACCGTCTTTCGCAATTTCCCAGAAGCCTGAATGTATGTCACCCACCGGGGCTTCATGCGGCTGGTTCCACGGCACTTTTTTGCCGTCTTCAACCGTACTCTGCAGCAGATGCGGCACTTTCACCACGCCGTCATTGATGAGGATCATCATGGCTTTGTTCATCTGAAGCGGCGTTGCCGTCCAGTAGCCCTGACCGATACCCACCGGAATGGTGTCGCCCTGATACCACGGTTTTTTAAAGCGCTTCAGCTTCCATTCGCGCGTAGGCATGTTGCCGGAGCGTTCTTCTGCAAGGTCAACTCCGGTATAGTGTCCGTAGCCGAATTTGCTCATCCATTCTGACAGGCGGTCGATCCCCATGTCATACGCCACCTGATAGAAGAAGGTATCCGCAGACTCCTCCAGCGATTTGGTGACGTTCAGATGACCGTGGCCCCATTTTTTCCAGTCACGATAGCGCTTATCTGAGCCAGGTAGCTGCCACCAGCCTGGGTCAAACAGGCTGGTATTACGGTTGATGACGCCGGCACTCAGCGCAGAAACCGCGACGTACGGTTTAACCGTTGATGCCGGCGGGTAAACCCCTTGCGTTGCACGGTTCACCAGCGGCGTGTTCGGATCGTTCAGCAGACCGGAATAGTCTTTACTGGATATGCCGTCAACGAAGAGGTTCGGGTCATAGCTAGGCATGGAGACCATCGCCAGGATGCCGCCGGTACGAGGATCGGTGACCACAACGGCTGCACGACTGCCCGCTAGCAGGGTTTCAATATACTGCTGAAGCTTGAGGTCGAGCGTCAGATAGACGTCATGCCCCGCCTGAGGCGGCACTTCTTTCAGCTGGCGGATCACGCGGCCACGGTTGTTAACCTCAACCTCTTCATAGCCGGTTTGCCCGTGCAGAACGTCTTCGTAGTAACGTTCGATCCCCAGCTTACCGATATCGTGCGTTGCGGCGTAGTTGGCCAGCTTGCCGTCTTTATCAAGGCGGTCGACGTCTTTGTCGTTAATCTTGGAAACGTAGCCAATTACATGCGTCAGCGCGGAGCCGTAGGGATAGTAGCGACGCTTATATCCCTTCACTTCCACGCCGGGGAAACGGTACTGATTCACCGCAAAGCGGGCCACCTGGACTTCCGTAAGATTGGTTTTAACCGGAATCGAGGTGAAGCGGTGAGAGCGGGCGCGCTCTTTTTTGAAGGCCGCGATATCGTCATCGTTAAGGTCGACAACGCTTTTCAGCGCTTCCAGCGTATCCTGAACATTATCGACTTTTTCCGGCATCATCTCGATTTGATAGATGGTGCGGTTCAACGCCAGCGGTGTGCCGTTACGATCGTAAATAATGCCGCGGCTGGGTGCGATAGGCACCAGCTTAATGCGGTTTTCGTTTGAACGCGTCTGGTAGTCGGTAAAGCGGACAATTTGCAGATTATAGAGGTTGGCGATCAGCACGCCGGTAAGCAGCAAAATCCCGGTAAAGGCGACCAGCGCCCGGCGCACAAACAGCGCGGACTCAGCCGTATAGTCGCGAAAAGAATTCTGTAGTTTCATCCGCTGCTTAATCTACCCTGGTCAGTCATTACTCGCGGTGATAGGGGTGGTTGGTAGTAATGCTCCACGCGCGATACAGGCTTTCTGCCACCAGTACCCGAACGAGCGGGTGGGGAAGCGTCAGCGCGGAGAGAGACCAACTTTGTTCAGCCGCCGCTTTGCAGGCAGGGGATAACCCTTCTGGTCCGCCAATCAACAGACTGACGTCACGACCATCCTGCTTCCAGCGCTCCAGTTCTTGCGCCAGCTGCGGCGTATCCCAGGGTTTACCTGGAATATCGAGGGTGACGATGCGGTTTTTGCCTGCGGCAGCCAGCATCAGTTCGCCCTCTTTATCGAGAATACGTTTGATATCAGCGTTCTTGCCGCGCTTACCGGCGGGAATTTCCACCAGCTCGAACGGCATGTCTTTTGGAAAACGACGCAGATATTCAGTAAAACCGGTTTGTACCCAGTCCGGCATTTTGGTGCCGACGGCGACCAGCTGCAACTTCACGCATTAACCCCAGAGTTTTTCCAGCTCATACAGGCGACGGCTCTCGTCCTGCATGACGTGGACAATCACATCGCCGAGGTCGACTACTACCCAGTCAGCCGTCGCTTCACCTTCAACGCCCAGCGGCAACAGCCCTGCTGCACGCGATTCCTGAACCACGTGATCGGCAATTGAAACAACATGACGCGTCGATGTACCGGTGCAGATGATCATGCAGTCGGTAATACTGGATTTACCCTTAACGTCGATAGCGATGATGTCCTGACCTTTCAGGTCATCAATTTTGTCAATAACAAAATCCTGGAGTGCTTTACCCTGCAAGTTTTCCCCCTGGGGTGAATGAGATTGTAAAACTTTGAATTCGTAGCCAGACAGTATACCTGAACTCACGCCTGCGTCGGGACAAATGTCTCCGGTCGGGCTTCAGAAGGCCGGTATCATCCCACCCTCCGCCTGAGATTGCATCGCCATTTTTGTAAAACAATTTCTGTAAAGCAATTATCGGCGGGAAAGTCTGGCAGCGGAGAATAACAGTATGGCTTACCCTGTCAAGGCAGGATAAACAATAAGCCCCTTTTTATGCCCTCCGGCTATTCATCTGCGCTTTTCTGATACAAACCGTGCGCATGGATATAGGCTAACACCGGTGCGGGGAGCAGATCGTCACAGGCTAAACCCTGCTGTAAACGCTCACGAATGAGGGTCGCAGAGATATCGAACCACGGCGTTTCCGCAAGATAGATCTTCCCGGCAGGCTGATTGTGAAGATCTTCAACATTATCGGTGAGATGGTCTTCCAGCCACTGCTGGTACTGCGCTTCGCGCATGGTCAGCGGATAGCCGGGGCGGCGGCAGACGAGCAGGTGGCTGTTCTCCAGGATGGTTTCATACTGATGCCACGTAGGGAAATTCAGCAGAGAATCCTGGCCGATGATAAAGGCAAGCGGCTGGTCTGGTCCTTGTTCGGCGCGCCACTCCTGAAGCGTCTGAGACGTCCAGGAGGGCGTGTCGCGACGCAGCTCACGCTCGTCAAGTCGGAAGAGCGGTTTATCTGCGATGGCAAGGGCAAGCATCTCTTTTCGCTGCTCGCTAGTCGCCTCGGGCTGTGGACGATGGGGCGGGACATTGTTGGGCATGATGGTGACGCGCTGAAGTCCGATCAGATTCGCCAGAATTTCAACCGGCTTCAGATGCCCGTAATGTACCGGGTCGAAGGTGCCGCCATATAAGGCCTGTAAAGAATGCATGCTATCCATCAATAAAAACGTCTGCCAGCGCCTTGTGGCAGAGCAGCAGGGAAAGGCTTTCCAGCTCCGCCCAGACCGACTGGCCGTAATCTTGTTTTAACGTGAGCTCAGCGCGCATCAGAAGCTGCACAGCCTGACGAAGCTGTTCATGACTCAGGCGGTTGACGGCCTCGGTGGTCAAAGCCCGGCGATTTTGCCACACGCGGTGTTTATCAAACAGCGAACGCAGCGGCGTATGGGCAGACTGACGCTTGAGCGTAATCAGCAGCAGCAATTCGCGCTGCAGCGTACGCAGCAAAATAACCGGTTCGCTCCCTTCGAGACGCAGCTGTTGCAGAATATGCAGGGCGCGTTTGCTTTTCGCCGACAGCAGCGCGTCCACCCAGTGGAACGGCGTGAAGTGCGCCGCGTCGTTAACGGCCTGCTCGACGCGCGGCAAGGTCAGCTTGCCATCCGGCCAGAGCAGGGAGAGTCTGTCCAGCGCCTGCGCCAGGGCCAGCAGGTTACCTTCATAGCAGTAGCAGAGCAGTTGGTTCGCCGCATCATCCAGCTGAAGGTTGTTCTGCTTCGCTCTCGCTGCCACCCATTTAGGCAGATGCGCCTGTTCAGGCGTCTGGCAGGTGACCTGCACCGCGTGGGCTGCGAGCTGGGTAAACCACGCCGCATTTTCCTGCGCTTTGGTGAGCTTGTTGCCGCGCACAATCAGCAGCAGATCGCTGTGAAGCAGGCTGACCAGCGTGGCCAGCTGTTCATTGATGGCCGCGTTAGGGCCGTTTTCCGGCAGCAGGATCTGAATAGTCTGGCGCGACGCAAAAAGGCTCATCGCCTGACAGAGTGAGAAGAGGGCATTCCAGTCGGTGTTGTTATCCAGCTGGACGGTGTGGTGCTCATCGAAGCCCTGAGAGGCGGCCTCATGCCGCACGGCATCCAGGCTTTCCTGAAGTAATAAGGGATCGTTTCCAAGAAGCAGATACGCCGCGCGCAGCCCTTCTTTGAGCTGCGCGCGGAGTTGTTCAGGATACAGCCTGATCATCATTTACCCAGAGAGTTAGCAGCAGGAAGCGTGCCGGCAACGGGTTTTTCAACAATGTCAGAGCCTTGTCTGGTAGACGCTGCAATACCTGGCAGTTTACGGATCAGCTGTTCCGCCGCCTTGTCGTACATTTCGTTGATGATAATCTGCTGTTCGGCATCTTTTGCCAGCGCCGTCTGCGGGTTATCGAAGAACGAACGGTACACTTTCGTGCTGATCGGATAGATGTCTTTACCCGGGATCAGGACCGCTGCGTTGACCGTCATAACCATCTGGTATTCTGCGGTACGACCATCCTGGAAGATAGATGCCGTATCTTTGCCGAGAGTCATCCCCAGAACACGCAGAGATGGAATGTCCTGGCGCAGCGTTTGTTTCTCAACAAGCTCAACGCCGTTCAGACGCAGCTGATTACGAATTGCCCGGCTGAGTGGACCATTCGGATCGGATGAGTCGAAAATCATCGTTTTCATCTCAGCAGGCACCGCCGTGGTATTGCGCAGGTGCCAGCCACAGCCGGCGGTGACAAGCACCGCCAGTGATAAGAGTATTGTTGCCAGTTGTCGCACGTTTCCTCCCGCGCTTAGCCAACGACCAGATTGAGCAGTTTACCCGGTACGTAGATCACTTTACGTACAGTAACGCCCTCAAGATATTTTGCGACCAGAGGTTCCTGGCCCGCGCGCTCGCGAACCTGTTCTTCGGTTGCATCGACCGCCACGGTAATTTTACCGCGGACTTTGCCGTTTACCTGGACCACAACCAGCGTCGTGTTTTCTACCATCGCTGATTCGTCAGCCTGCGGCCACGGCGCGTTGTCGATATCGCCTTCGCCTTTCAGCTCCTGCCACAGGGTGAAGCTGACGTGCGGAGTGAACGGGTTTAGCATGCGAACAACAGCAAGCAGCGCTTCACGCATTAAGGCACGATCCTGCTCGCCGTCCTGCGGAGCCTTCGCCAGCTTGTTCATCAGTTCCATAATAGCCGCAATTGCGGTATTGAAGGTCTGACGACGACCAATATCATCGGTCACTTTCGCAATCGTTTTATGAACATCGCGACGCAGCGCCTGCTGATCTTCAGTCAGTGCGGCGGCGTTCAGCGCCGGGGCATCGCCCAGTGCAGTGTGTTCGTAAACCAGTTTCCAGACGCGTTTCAGGAAGCGGTTCGCCCCTTCCACGCCGGACTCCTGCCATTCCAGGGTCATGTCCGCCGGAGAGGCAAACATCATGAACAGACGCACGGTATCCGCACCGTAACGCTCAACCATCACCTGTGGATCGATACCGTTGTTTTTCGACTTGGACATCTTGCTCATGCCGGTGTAGACCAGTTCATGACCTTCGGCGTCTTTCGCCTTAACAATACGGCCCTTCTCGTCACGCTCGACGATCGCATCAACCGGTGAAACCCAGTTACGCTCGCCGTTGGCACCAACATAATAGAACGCATCTGCCAGCACCATGCCCTGACACAGCAGCTGTTTTGCTGGTTCGTCAGAGTTCACCATGCCTGCATCGCGCATCAGTTTGTGGAAGAAGCGGAAGTAGAGCAGGTGCATGATGGCGTGTTCGATGCCGCCGATATAGATATCAACCGGCAGCCAGTAGTTTGCCGCATCGGAATCGAGCATACCGTCCTGATACTGCGGGCAGGTGTAGCGCGCATAGTACCAGGATGACTCCATAAAGGTGTCAAAGGTGTCGGTTTCACGCAGCGCAGGCTGTCCGTTAACGGTGGTTTTTGCCCACTCAGGATCGGCTTTAATCGGGCTGGTGATACCGTCCATGACCACGTCTTCCGGCAGGATCACCGGGAGCTGATCTTCTGGCGTTGGCATCACGGTGCCATCTTCCAGCGTCACCATCGGGATTGGCGCACCCCAGTAACGCTGACGGGACACGCCCCAGTCGCGCAGACGGAAGTTAACTTTACGTTCGCCCACGCCCAGAGAGGCCAGCTTATCGGCGATGGCGTTGAAGCCCTCTTCGAAGCTCAGACCGCTAAATTCACCGGAGTTGAACAGGGTGCCTTTTTCAGTCAGGGCGTGTTCAGACAGGTCTGGTTCTGAACCGTCAGCCGCCAGGATGACAGGCTTGATGGTCAGGCCATATTTGGTGGCAAATTCGTAGTCGCGCTGGTCGTGACCCGGAACAGCCATCACGGCGCCAGTGCCGTACTCCATCAGAACGAAGTTGGCGGCCCAGACAGGGATTGCTTCGCCTGTCAGTGGGTGAATGGCTTTAAAGCCGGTATCAACCCCTTTTTTCTCCATCGTCGCCATGTCGGCTTCGGC
The DNA here is from genome assembly GCF_049237205.1 of Enterobacter cloacae complex sp. SHL009. Lineage (NCBI taxonomy): Bacteria > Pseudomonadati > Pseudomonadota > Gammaproteobacteria > Enterobacterales > Enterobacteriaceae > Enterobacter > Enterobacter cloacae complex sp. SHL009. The sequence goes on along the minus strand of NZ_JBMKIW010000008.1, from coordinate 77,275 downwards.
CACTTTGGTGTTGCGGCACTCATCGATGAATGACGCCAGCTCCGGATTGTTTTCCGCCGCTTTCTGCGCCAGCGGATGACCTGCGGCTACGGCCAGGTAGGTCGCGCCCATGAAGGTGTCCGGACGGGTGGTGTAGACAGTCAGAGTCTGGTCGTAGTTCTCAACGTTGAAGGTAATCTCCACGCCTTCAGAACGGCCGATCCAGTTGCGCTGCATGGTCTTAACGGTATCTGGCCAGTGATCCAGGTTATCCAGATCGTTCAGCAGCTCATCAGCGTAAGCGGTGATTTTGATAAACCACTGTGGGATCTCTTTACGCTCAACTTTGGTGTCACAGCGCCAGCAGCAGCCGTCGATAACCTGTTCGTTCGCGAGAACGGTCTGGTCATTTGGACACCAGTTAACGGCAGAGGTCTTCTTATACACCAGGCCTTTTTTGTACAGCTCGGTGAAGAACTTCTGCTCCCAACGATAGTATTCCGGGGTACAGGTTGCCAGCTCGCGGCTCCAGTCATAGCCAAAGCCCAGCATTTTGAGCTGGTTTTTCATGTACGCGATGTTGTCGTACGTCCACGGCGCCGGAGCGGTGTTGTTTTTGACCGCCGCGCCTTCCGCAGGCAGACCGAACGCATCCCAGCCGATAGGCTGCAGAACGTTTTTACCCAGCATGCGCTGGTAGCGTGCAATCACATCGCCGATGGTGTAGTTACGCACATGGCCCATGTGTAGTCGACCAGAAGGATAGGGAAGCATCGACAGGCAGTAATACTTCTCTTTGCTCTCGTCTTCGGTTACTTCAAAGGTGCGCTTCTCGTCCCAGTGTTGCTGGACTTTTGATTCTATCTCTTCCGGGCGGTATTGCTCTTGCATGGCAGCCAGTGGTCCTGTTTTCAATACAGCTACAAATGTAGCCAATGGATGTGGTAATTCAGATCCGCATAGCATAGCCCAAACGCCCGCGTCAAAACAGCCTTTCGCACAAATGCGCTTTGCAGGAATTTACCGGGTCTGTGCTTCACCTGACAAAGCGGCGATGAAATAAGGTCTATTATTAGAAATAGTTACTTACCCGGGAGGCAAAATGATGAACAAGGTTGCTCAATTTTACCGCGAACTGGTGGCGACACTGACGGAACGGCTGCGTAACGGCGAGCGAGATATCGATGCGCTGGTGGAGCAGGCGCGTGCCCGCGTGACGAAAACGGGTGAGTTAACGCGAACCGAAGTGGAAGAGGTGACGCGCGCCGTGCGTCGCGATCTGGAAGAGTTCGCGCGCAGCTACCAGGAGAGTCAGGAGGAGGTCACGGACAGCGTTTTTATGCGGGTGATTAAAGAGAGCCTGTGGCAAGAGCTGGCCGACATCACGGATAAAACGCAGCTGGAGTGGCGCGAGGTCTTTCAGGATTTGAACCATCACGGTGTTTATCACAGTGGAGAGGTGGTCGGCTTGGGAAATCTGGTGTGCGAGAATTGCCACCATCATATTGCGGTATATACGCCGGATGTCCTGCCGCTGTGTCCGAAATGCGGCCACGATCAGTTCCAGCGTCGGCCGTTTGAGCCCTAAATAAAAGCAAAACGGCAACTATGTTGCCGTTTTTAGTGTTTGCCCCCTCTCCCCGTGGGAGAGGGTTGGGGTGAGGGCATCAGGCTGCACTATAGTAAGCCAGTCTCTCCGCCAGCAAATCCACAAACGCCTCGCGATCGATATCCACCATCACCGTGGTATTCGCTTTATTCCCCGTCAGCGAGTAGTAATCCACCACCGTCATTCCCTGGGTGTATTTTCCCTGCGTCTCAACACCAACCCATCTGTCCACCGTGGTGAACATCTCCGGCTTCAGTAGCCAGGCAATGGTGCACGGGTCGTGCAGCGGCGCGCCGTGGAAGCCCCATTTCTCGGCTTTGTGATACTCCATAAAGAAGTCGAGCAGTTCGGCCACGGTTGTCGCGACCGTATTACCCACGGAGCGGAATCGCTCAATATCGTCCGCCATAATCTGCGCGCGGTGGGTAACGTCCAGCCCTGCCATCACAATCGGTAAGCCAGACTGGAAGACGATTTCCGCCGCTTCCGGGTCGACAAAGATGTTGAACTCCGCCGCAGGCGTCCAGTTCCCCAGCCCCATTGCCCCGCCCATAATCACAATACGGGCAATTTTATTATGCAGCTCAGGATGGCTGTTCAGCAGCAGCGCAACGTTGGTTTGCGGTCCGGTTGCCACCAGCGTTACCGGTTCTGCACTCTCACGCAGCACCTTCGCCATCAGCTCCACGGCGGTACAGTTTTGCGGCGTGAAGCCCGGCTCCGGCAGTGCCGGACCATCCAGCCCGCTTTCACCATGAACGTTGTCGGCAATAATCAGCTCGCGCATCAGCGGCTTCACGGCCCCGCCGGCGACAGGAATATCGGTGCGTTTGAGCAGCGTGAGCATGCGCAGCACGTTGCGCAGGGTTTTGTCTGGCGTCTGGTTTCCGGCGGACGAGGTGACGGCTTTTACCTCGAGTTCAGGGGAGGCAAGAGCGAGGACGAGCGCGATCGCGTCGTCATGACCCGGATCACAATCGAGAATAATAGGCAGTGCCATAGCGTTCTCCATACGTAGCGTTATTTTGTGACAAGGTTAACGCTGCAATGTGACGCCGACGAGAGGAACTGAGTGAAAGCGTGAAGCAGTGCGCAATCCGCAGATTGCGCACCGGGAAGGTTAGTGCAGGATTTTCGCAAGGAAATCTTTCGCACGCTCGGATTTCGGGTTAGCGAAGAACTCTTCTTTCGGTGAGTCTTCGACAATTTTCCCTTCGTCCATAAAGATCACGCGGTTGGCCACTTTACGGGCGAAGCCCATTTCGTGGGTCACCACCATCATGGTCATCCCTTCGTGAGCCAGCTCGACCATTACGTCCAGCACTTCGTTGATCATCTCTGGATCGAGCGCCGACGTTGGCTCATCAAACAGCATTGCCACCGGATCCATACACAGCGCGCGGGCGATCGCCACACGCTGCTGTTGGCCGCCAGAAAGCTGTGCCGGGAACTTATCGGCATGCGCCGAAAGCCCAACGCGTTCCAGCAGCTTCAGACCTTTCTCGCGCGACGCTTTTTTATCACGCTTAAGCACTTTTACCTGCGCCAGCGTCAGGTTCTCAATAATGGAGAGGTGAGGGAACAGCTCAAAATGCTGGAACACCATGCCAACGTGAGAGCGAAGCTGAGCGAGGTTGGTTTTCTTGTCGTTGACCTTGGTGCCGTTGACGACGATCTCACCCTGCTGCACCGGCTCCAGTCCGTTGACGGTTTTGATCAGCGTCGATTTACCGGAGCCGGACGGCCCGCACACCACCACCACGTCGCCTTTCTTGACTTCGGTGGAGCAGTCGGTCAGCACCTGAAAGTGCCCATACCATTTAGAAACATTTTTCAGGGAAATCATTATACCGTCCTTTTCTTCAGCCAGCTGACCAACAGCGACGCGCTTAAACTAATCACAAAATAGACCGCACCCGCGAAGAGCACCATTTCGACCTGCGTACCATCACGTTCACCGATGGTTGACGCGGTACGGAAGAAGTCTGCCAGACTCAGAACGTAGACCAGCGAGGTATCCTGGAACAGCACGATGCCCTGGGTCAGCAGGAGCGGAACCATGGCGCGAAACGCCTGCGGCAGAATAATGAGCTGCATGGACTGCCAGTGCGTCATTCCCAGCGCCAGCGCGGCGCTGGATTGCCCGCGGGAGATACTCTGAATGCCAGCTCGGATAATCTCCGAGTAGTAAGCGGCCTCGAACATTGAGAACGCCACCATAGCGGAGATCAGACGGATATCGGTTTTCGGCGAAAGCCCCAGCACGTTCTGCAGGAAACCGGGCACAATCAGGTAAAACCACAGCAGCACCATCACCAGCGGGATGGAACGGAACACGTTAACGTAGGCGGTCGCAAACCAGGCGAGCGGCTTAAAGCTCGACAGGCGCATGACGGCCAGCAGGGTGCCCCAGACGATACCAATGATGATGGCAATAACGGTGATTTTTAAGGTAATCACCAGGCCATCAAGCAGGTAAGGCATCGATGGAACGATAGAACTCCAGTCAAATTCGTACATTATTTGCCCCCCAGATTACCCGGCAGGCGGATTTTGCGTTCAACCAGGTTCATCACCAGCATGATGAAAGCGTTAATCAGAACATACGCGAGCGTGATCGCGGTGAAGGATTCCCACGCGTGAGCGGAGTAATCCAGCAGCTTGCCCGCCTGCGCAGCCATGTCGACCAGGCCGATAGTCGAGGCGATGGCCGAGTTTTTCACCAGGTTCATCATCTCGGAGGTCATCGGCGGAACGATAACGCGGTAGGCGTTAGGCAGCAGCACGTAGCGGTAGGTTTGGGGCAGCGTCAGGCCCATTGCCAGGCCCGCGTTTTTTTGTCCACGCGGCAATGACTGAATGGCGGCACGCACCTGCTCGCAAACGCGCGCAGCGGTAAACAGCCCCAGACACATCATGGAGGAGACAAAGAACTGCACGTTCGGATCCAGCTCTGACTTGAACCACATGCCAATATTTTCCGGCAGCAGTTCCGGGATGACCAGATACCAGGTAAAGAATTGCACGATCAGCGGAACGTTACGGAACAGTTCCACATACAGGGTGCCAAGCGTTGAAAGAAAACGGTTAGGGACGGTGCGCAGAATACCGAACAAAGAACCGACAAGAAACGCGATAATCCACGCCGTTATCGATAGTGCCACGGTGACCTGAAAGCCGCTCCACAGCCAGCCAAGATAGGTGGTGTTGCCGAACGGGGCTTGTTGCAGGAATATGCCCCAGTTCCAGTCTATTGACATAATAAACTCCAGAAAAAAAAGGGTAGCAGCGCTACCCTCGAAGATTGGTGAGAAGCTCATTTTTCGCGCTCAGTGGGGAACGACCACTCAACGTATAGTCTGTCCATGCTTCCCGACAATCGAGAGGGCAGGAGATCCCGCCCCTGTAGTTCTAATTAGTTAAGAGCCTTGTCATTTGGTGATTTGAACAGCGCTTTCATGTCGTCAGACAGTTCAAAATTCATGTTCAGGTTTTTTGGTGGAATCGGGTTCTTGAACCACTTGTCGAACCATTTCTCCGCTTCGCCGGAGGTCTGCACCTGAGCGATGGTGTCATCGATCAGCTTTTTGAACTGCGGATCGTCTTTACGCAGCATACAGCCGTAGGCTTCTTTGGACTGCGCGGTACCGACGATATCCCAGTTGTCTGGTTTTTTCGCTTTCGCACGCTCGCCCGCCAGCAGAGCATCATCCATCATAAACGCGACGGCACGACCGCTTTCCAGGGTACGGAAGGAGTCGCCATGGTCTTTCGCGCTGATGATGCGCATATCCATTTTCTTCTCGTCGTTCAGCTTGTGCAGCAGCACTTCTGACGTGGTGCCGGAGGTCACAACAACCGCTTTACCTTTCAGGTCAGCGAAGTCTTTGATCTCGCCGCCTTTCTTCGTCAGCAGACGGGTGCCCACGACAAAGATAGTGTCAGAGAATGCTGCCTGTTTCTGACGCTCGAGGTTGTTGGTGGTGGAGCCACACTCGAAGTCAAAGGTGCCGTTTTGCAGCAGTGGAATACGGTTCTGTGAAGTGATTGGGATCAGCTTCACCTGCAGGTCAGGTTTGTTCAGCTTTTTCTTCACAGCTTCAACGATGGCGTTGGAGTAATCCTGTGAATAGCCCACGACTTTTTGCGTGTTGTCGTAGTAAGAGAACGGGACAGAAGATTCACGGTGGCCGACCACGATAACGCCGTTTTTGGCAATCTTGTCGAGAGTGCTGCCTGCTGCCGGAGCATCTTCAGCGTGAACCACGCCTGCAGACATTCCCATAACCAGCATTGCTGTGGCCAGTTTACGTAATTGCATACCCAACTCCTTTTTTATCAGCGCCAGCGACGCATTGATACCCATTGTGATGTTGTTATATCTCGCGCAGTGCGAGTGCAGTGTTATGCAAGCTTGTTAACATTTAGTCTGGCTTAATGTAAAGATTTTGCTGCGTTATTGTTTATTTTTGCGAAGCGCGCCGCACCATTCAGAGGCAAATATCTCCCGTTGCACCGTTTCGGTGCTGCCGATGATCTACGCTGGTGCGACAAAGTTGCACGTTAAGCCAAACTGCGTTTACCTGAATAAACAAAGCAATAGGCGTGCCAGAATGGGAGTCTGGAGAAAATTGTCGGGTGGCGGCTACGCCACCCGGCAACAGAAGGAAAGGTTATTTACGACGCTGACGCAGGCTCATCAGCACCGCGCCAAAGCCGAACAGCGCGGTCAGTACCCACAGCGGCCAGTTGCCGGTGCGCGCATATGGCGTCAGCCCCGTGGTTGGCGTGACTTTAGTGGTCAGCACCTCGCGTGTAAACTGCGGGATCATCGCCTGAATCTCGCCCTGCGGACCAATCACAGCGGTGATGCCGTTGTTGGTGCTGCGCAGTAGCGGACGCGCCAGCTCCAGAGAGCGCATACGTGCCATCTGGAAGTGCTGCCACGGCCCGATTGACTTACCAAACCAGGCATCATTGGAGATGGTCAGCAGATAGTCGGTATCCGGGCGGAAGTTATCGCGTACCTGCTCGCCGAGAATGATTTCGTAGCAGATGGCCGCCGTCAGGGCCAGGCCGTGCGCGTGCAGCTGAGGCTGTACGTACGGGCCGCGGCTGAAAGAGGACATCGGCAGGTCAAAGAACGGGGCCAGCGGGCGCAGAATCGACTCCAGCGGGACAAATTCACCAAATGGCACCAGGTGATTTTTGTTGTACCGGTCTGTGGAGTGGTAGCTGTACTCGCTACCTTTCCCGAGCGTAATGATGCTGTTGTAGGTGTCGTAGCGGTTCTGCTGATTCAGACGCGCATCGACAATCCCGGTGATCAGGGTGCTGCCGCGCGCCAGCAGCAGGTCGTTCATCATGTTGAGGAACGGCTGCTGGTTGAGCTCCAGATCGGGAATGGCAGACTCCGGCCAGATAATCAGCTGTGATTTTCCCATCACCTCTTCGGTGGCGTTGGCGTAGATCTTCAGCGTATTCAGCAGCTCTTTCTCGTCCCACTTCATGGACTGCGGGATGTTCCCCTGCACCATGGAAACCTGCAGGGTGCGCTCTGGCTCGGGCGTGAACCACTGGATATAGCACAGCGGGAAGGGCAGGGCAAACAGCACCAGCGCCACAGCCAGCGGCTTCCAGCAGCGTGTGACCAGCGCTAATACCAGCAGGCCGCTCACCACCATCAGCAGGAAGTTAATGGCCTCAACGCCCATGACCGGCGCCAGCCCCTTCAGCGGGCCGTCAATCTGGCTGTAGCCGAACTGTAGCCACGGGAAGCCCGTCAGCACCCAGCCGCGCAGGAACTCGGTTATCTGCCAGACCACCGGCGCGGCAATGGCGACGCGCAGCCAGGTGGTTTTGGGCCACAGGCGAGAAAGGATGCCGGCGAACAGACCGGTATAGAGCGAGAGATATGCGGCGAGCAATACCACCAGGAAGACGTTTACCGGGCCAGGCATACCGCCAAACTGGGCGATGCTGACATAAACCCAGTTGATGCCTGAGCCAAACAGCCCCAGTCCCCAGAAGTAACCGATGGCCGCAGCCTGTACCGGACGACGATTCAGGGTCAGGCCCTGAAGCCCCATCAGGGAGAGAATGGCCGCAGGCCAGATATCGTAAGGAGAAAAAGCCAGCGTACCGCTGGCTCCGAGTAACAGCGCCAGCAGCAAACGGACGCGCTGGCGTTCAAGCAGTGGGGCAAATGCCATTTACATTAATCTTCCAGTTTTGGCACCGGTGAGTCGTCCGGCGTTCTGACGTGAACCTGTATAATACGTCGGCTGTCGGCCATTGCCACTTTGAACTGGTAACCGTCGATGTCAACGGTCTCACCGCGCGCCGGGAGGTGGCCAAAGGCCTGCATCACCAGCCCGCCAATGGTATCGACCTCTTCATCGCTGAAGTGGGTACCGAAGGCGTCGTTGAAGTCCTCGATGGAGGCCAGCGCGCGCACGGTCCAGGTGTGGCGGCTAAGCTGACGGAAGTCGATATCTTCTTCTTCGTCGTACTCGTCTTCGATTTCGCCCACGATCAGCTCAAGAATATCCTCGATCGTGACCAGACCGGAAACGCCACCAAACTCATCAATAACAATCGCCATGTGGTAACGCTGAGAGCGAAATTCTTTCAGCATCCGATCCACACGTTTACTTTCCGGCACAACCACGGCCTGGCGTAACACTTTTTCCATGCTGAAGGCTTCGGCATCGCTGCGCATAAACGGCAGCAGATCTTTCGCCATCAAAATCCCTTCGATGTGATCTTTGTCTTCGCTGATGACCGGGAAACGCGAGTGGGCCGATTCGATGATCACATCGAGGCACTCGTCCAGAGTCTGGTTACGTTTCAGGGTGATCATTTGCGAGCGTGGGATCATGATATCGCGAACGCGCTGGTCGGCGATGTCCATAACCCCTTCGAGCATTTCGCGCGTATCTTCGTCGATAAGGTCGTTCTGCCCGGAATCACGAATCAGCTCCAGCAGCTCATCACGGTTTTTGGGTTCGCCGTGGAAAAGCTGGTTCAGAATGAGGGAGAAAAATCCCTTTTTACTGGTTGTCGTGTCGCTACTGTGTGAATTGTCGTCGCTCATGGCGTTTGTTAAGGGTTCTCTTGTTAGTTCAACGTTTACCGCCACGCGATATCCTTTCGTGGCGGCATGTGAGTCAGTCAGGTGACGGACTATTCTTTCTCGGCAATGTACGGATCCTCATAGCCCAGAGCAAGCATTATCTCTGTCTCGAGGGACTCCATCTCTTCCGCTTCGTCATCTTCAATGTGATCGTAGCCGAGCAGATGCAGGCTGCCGTGTACCACCATATGCGCCCAGTGGGCCTCAAGCGGCTTTTGCTGCTCTTTCGCTTCCTGTTCAACCACCTGACGGCAGATGATCAGATCGCCCAGCAGCGGCATCTCAATGCCCGGAGGCGCTTCAAACGGGAAAGAGAGCACGTTGGTCGGCTTATCTTTCCCGCGATAGGTCAGGTTAAGCTCATGGCTTTCTGCTTCATCCACCAGGCGAATCGTCACTTCTGATTCTTCCTGAAACTGAGGAATAACGGCATCCAGCCATTTCTGAAACTGTGCCTCATCTGGCATGCCGGAATTGTCTTCACAGGCCAGCTGTAAATCGAGGATCACCTGACTCATTTCTGTTCTTGCTCCTGCGCTTCGCGCTTACGTTCTGCGGCCAGTTCGGCCTTACGCTTCTGATCCGCCTCTTCCCAGGCTTCATAGGCGTTAACGATACGCGCGACCACCGGGTGGCGTACCACGTCTTCACTGTGGAAGAAGTTAAAGCTGATTTCATCGACCTCGGCCAGCACCTCAATCGCGTGGCGCAGTCCTGATTTGGTGCTGCGCGGCAGGTCGATCTGGGTGACGTCACCGGTAATGACCGCTTTCGAGTTAAAGCCGATACGCGTCAGAAACATCTTCATCTGTTCGATGGTGGTGTTCTGGCTCTCATCGAGAATGATGAACGCATCGTTCAGCGTACGACCGCGCATGTAGGCGAGCGGGGCAACTTCGATAACGTTACGCTCAATGAGCTTCTCAACCTTCTCAAAGCCGAGCATCTCGAACAGCGCATCGTATAAAGGACGCAGATACGGGTCGACCTTTTGACTCAGATCGCCCGGCAGGAAGCCCAGCTTTTCGCCCGCTTCGACGGCAGGGCGGGTCAGCAGGATGCGACGTATCTCCTGGCGTTCCAGCGCATCTACCGCAGCGGCAACGGCCAGATAGGTTTTACCCGTACCCGCCGGACCCACGCCGAAGGTGATGTCGTGGTCCAGGATATTGGCGATGTACTGCGCCTGGTTTGGCGTACGCGGCTTAATGACGCCACGTTTGGTCTTGATATTGATTGCCTTACCGTAGTCCGGCACGCTTTCCGCGCTTTGCTCAAGCACGCGCGCCTCTTTAATGGCGAGGTGGATCTGTTCCGGCTCGATATCCTGCGTTTCGCCGCGCATTGGGGCGGTATCAACATACAGGCTACGCAGAATGTCCGCAGCGGCGTTGACGCAGATAGGGCGTCCGGTAAGTTTGAAATGATTATCGCGACGATTGATTTCGATACCCAGACGTCGCTCCAGTTGTTTGATGTTGTCATCAAACGGCCCGCACAGGCTCAGCAGGCGAGCGTTGTCTGCTGGCTCAAGGCTAATTTCACGCGTATCTATATTCAAACTGTTCCTCTTTAATTGTTTAACTGACCCATTGCGATAGGGCGTAATAAAACGGTCATTACCGAAATTATTCACGCCGCAGAATAAAGGCGCAAGCGTTGCGGAAGATATTGGGGACGATGAGAGGAAATACAAGGCCTGCCGGAAAGGCAGGCCAGGAGGATTAAGGCTGGTAAATCCCCACGCCAGAATCGTTTTCTTTACGGGTACGAGAGATCACGGATTCCGGTGACTCGGCAATACGCAGGCCCATTTCGTCCTCGGTGCGTACCAGCTTCGCGCGCAGCGAGTTGGTCAGCACTTCAACAATCTCGACGTCCACGAATTTACCGATCATATCCGGTGTGCCTTCAAAGTTCACCACGCGGTTGTTTTCGGTACGACCGGAGAGTTCCATAATGCTCTTGCGGGAGGTGCCTTCCACCAGAATGCGCTGAACGGTGCCGAGCATACGGCGGCTCCACGCGTTGGCCTGCTGGTTAATACGCTCCTGCAGAATATACAGACGCTGCTTTTTCTCTTCTTCCGGCACATCGTCAACCATATCGGCCGCAGGTGTTCCAGGACGCGCAGAGAAGATGAAGCTGTAGCTGACGTCAAAATTCACTTCACCGATGAGCTTCATGGTGCGCTCGAAGTCATCAGCGGTTTCGCCAGGGAAGCCGACGATAAAGTCGGAGCTGATCTGGATATCCGGACGCGCTTCACGCAGCTTGCGAATGGTGGACTTGTACTCCAGCACCGTATGCGGGCGGCCCATCAGGTTCAGCACGCGGTCAGAGCCACACTGAATCGGCAGGTGCAGGAAGCTCACCAGCTCTGGCGTATCGCGATACACGTCAATGATGTCGTCGGTAAACTCCATCGGGTGGCTGGTGGTAAAGCGAATGCGGTCTATACCGTCAATCGCGGCCACCAGACGCAGCAGCTCGGCAAAGCTGCCGGTGGTGCCGTCGTAGTTTTCCCCGCGCCAGGCGTTTACGTTCTGGCCCAGCAGATTCACTTCGCGAACGCCCTGTGCGGCAAGCTGCGCAATTTCAAACAGAATATCGTCTGCCGGACGGCTGACTTCTTCACCGCGGGTGTAAGGCACCACGCAGTAAGTGCAGTATTTGTTGCAGCCTTCCATGATGGAGACGAAGGCGGTCGGGCCATCGGCGCGCGGCTCCGGCAGACGGTCAAACTTTTCGATTTCCGGGAAGCTGACGTCAACGACCGGGCTGCGGCTGCCGCGAACCTGATTGATCATCTCCGGCAGGCGGTGCAGGGTCTGAGGACCAAAGACAATATCCACATACGGGGCTCTCTGGCGGATCAGCTTACCTTCCTGCGACGCGACGCAGCCACCCACGCCGATGATCAGGTCCGGATTTTTTCGCTTGAGAAGCTTCCAGCGGCCTAACACGTGAAAGACTTTTTCCTGCGCTTTTTCACGAATCGAACAGGTGTTCAGCAGCAGCACGTCCGCTTCTTTCACATTTTCTGTCAGCTGGTATCCGTGGGTTGAATCCAGCAGATCGGCCATCTTGGATGAATCGTATTCGTTCATCTGACAGCCCCAGGTTTTTATATGGAGTTTTTTAGTCATCGACTTGCTCAGCTCAGGATTGCAAGCCGCGTATTGTAATGCTTTGGTGGGGTTGTGACCAGTATGAAGGTTATGTGTCTCAGGACCGCAAAAATCCGGTAAACTTAAGGGATTCTCCAATAAGGAAAATTGACCATGACACTCCTACACACCGAAGTTGCCGTTGTCGGCGGCGGTATGGTCGGCGGCGCGCTGGCGCTGGGGCTGGCGCAGCAGGGATTTGAGGTAACGGTAATCGAACAGGCTGCACCGTCGGCCTTCGATCCCGCCAGCAAACCGGATGTGCGCATTTCCGCGATCAGCGCGGCGTCCGTCGATCTGCTGCGCGGGCTGGGCGTCTGGGAGGCGGTGCTGGCGATGCGCACGCACCCCTATAGCCGTCTTGAAACCTGGGAGTGGGAAAATGCCCACGTCGCGTTTGATGCCGCTGAGCTAAAGCTGCCGCGCCTGGGTTATATGGTGGAAAACAACGTGCTTCAGCAGGCGCTCTGGCAGGCGCTGGAGGCGCACCCGAAGGTGACGCTGCGCGTTCCGGCGTCGATTAAGGCTCTGCATCCTCAGGAGAGCGGGTATTCGCTGACGCTCGACAGCGGCGATGAACTGGCCGTTAAGCTTGTCGTCGGAGCGGACGGCGCTAACTCGCAGGTCAGACAGATGGCGGGAATTGGCGTTCATGCCTGGCAGTATGAGCAGTCCTGCATGCTGATTACCGTCGAGTGCGAGAATGCGCCGGGAGAAAGCACGTGGCAGCACTTTACGCCGAATGGCCCGCATGCGTTTTTACCGCTGTTTGATAACTGGGCATCGCTGGTCTGGTACGACAAACCGGCACGCATTCGCCAGCTGCAGGGGCTTTCAATGGAACAATTGCAGCGGGAAATTCGCCTGCATTTTCCGAGCCGTCTGGGCAACGTTACGCCGGTGGCTGCCGGGGCGTTTCCCCTCACTCGGCGCCATGCTTTGCAGTATGCCCGTGAAGGGCTGGCGCTGGTGGGCGATGCAGCGCACACCATTCATCCGCTGGCCGGGCAGGGCGTGAATCTGGGGTACCGTGATGTCGATGCGTTACTGGATGTGCTGAGCAGCGCCCGCGGGCACGCGGAAAACTGGGCCAGCCATCAGATTCTGAAGCGTTACCAGACGCGACGCATGGCGGATAACTTTATTATGCAGTCGGGGATGGATCTGTTCTATGCCGGGTTCAGCAATGACTTAGCCCCGGTGCGCATTCTGCGTAATATTGGATTGATGGCAGCGGAGCGTGCAGGTGGTTTGAAGCGTCAGGCGCTGAAATACGCCTTAGGACTTTAGTTTTCATTCCCTCTCCCCGTGGGAGAGGGGCAGGGTGAGGGCATCAGGCTGCACAATACTAACAACAAAAACAAAAAAGCCCGCAGAGCGGGCTTTTTTGTTACTTAAGTGGCTGGGGTGCAGGGATTCGAACCCCGGAATGCTGGTATCAGAAACCAGAGCCTTACCGCTTGGCGACACCCCAATTGCGTTAAACAAACTGCTTAACGACTTTTTAAATTGGCTGGGGTACGAGGATTCGAACCTCGGAATGCCGGAATCAGAATCCGGTGCCTTACCGCTTGGCGATACCCCAACAATTTGTCTTGATTACCGAAAAATCGATAATCTTAATTTGGTGGCTACGACGGGATTCGAACCTGTGACCCCATCATTATGAGTGATGTGCTCTAACCAACTGAGCTACGTAGCCAGTACTGCAATCTTCGATGGCTGGGGTACCTGGATTCGAACCAGGGAATGCCGGTATCAAAAACCGGTGCCTTACCGCTTGGCGATACCCCAATACCGCGGAGAACCGCAAAATCGAAGAAATATGGCTGGGGTACCTGGATTCGAACCAGGGAATGCCGGTATCAAAAACCGGTGCCTTACCGCTTGGCGATACCCCATCCGTGCAACGCTTACCCGGGAATGGTGCGGGAGGCGAGACTTGAACTCGCACACCTTGCGGCGCCAGAACCTAAATCTGGTGCGTCTACCAATTTCGCCACTCCCGCAAAAAAGATGGTGGCTACGACGGGATTCGAACCTGTGACCCCATCATTATGAGTGATGTGCTCTAACCAACTGAGCTACGTAGCCATCTTTTTTCGCGTTACCTTATCGGCGTTGCGGGGCGCATTATGCGTATAGACCCTTGCAGCGTCAACACCTTTTTCAACGAAAATAGCCGGAATGTGACTGTTTGGTTAGGTTGCGAACAGCGTGACCGAATATTCGGCAATTATTGGTTATTAATCAGATTTAGGCGGTGAAATGTGAGGCAAAAAAATCAGGCCCCTGAGGGGCCCGATTGCGATCTGAGTGATTATTTGTAGGCTGACTGATGAACGCCTACCGCGCGTCCTGACGGATCGTTCATGGATTTGAAAGATTCATCCCATTCAATCGCTTTGGCAGAAGAGCAGGCGACGGACGGGCCACCCGGTACGCACTCCGCGGCGCTCGGTACCGGGAACAGCTCTTCAAAAATTTCACGATACAGATAGGCCTCTTTCGAGCCCGGCGTGTTGTACGGGAAGCGGAAGCTCGCGGTTTCCAGCTGTTGGTCAGAAACCTGTTTCGCCGCGACCTCTTTCAGGGTGTCGATCCAGCTATAGCCTACGCCATCAGAGAACTGTTCTTTCTGACGCCATGCCACGCTCGCCGGCAGGTAGGATTCAAAACATTCACGCAGGATATGTTTTTCCATTTTGCCGTTGCCGCACATCTTGTCCTGCGGGTTGATGCGCATCGCCACGTCGAGGAATTTCTTATCGAGGAACGGCACGCGCGCTTCCACGCCCCAGGCCGACATCGCTTTGTTGGCACGCGCACAGTCGAACATGTGCAGCGCCTGCAGCTTGCGCACGGTCTCTTCGTGCAGCTCTTTGGCGTTTGGCGCCTTGTGGAAGTACAGGTAGCCGCCAAACACTTCGTCAGACCCTTCACCGGAGAGCACCATCTTGATGCCCATCGCTTTAATCTTACGCGACATCAGGTACATCGGTGTTGAGGCGCGGATAGTGGTTACGTCATAGGTTTCAATGTGATAGATCACATCGCGGATCGCATCCAGACCTTCCTGCACGGTGAAGTGAATCTCATGGTGCACGGTGCCGAGGTGGTTCGCCACTTCCTGCGCGGCTTTCAGGTCAGGTGCGCCTTCCAGGCCAACGGCAAAAGAGTGCAGCTGTGGCCACCAGGCTTCTGAGCGCTCCTGATCTTCCACGCGACGGGCCGCGAATTTCTTGGTGATCGCGGAGATCACGGAGGAGTCCAGACCGCCGGAGAGCAGCACGCCGTACGGCACGTCGGACATCAGGTGGCTTTTCACGGAATCTTCCAGGGCCTGACGCAGCTCGGCTTTGTCCGTGACGTTGTCTTTCACCGCATCATAGTCGAACCAGTCACGCTGGTAATAGGAGCGGATCTCGCCGTCTTTGCTCCACAGATAGCTGCCTGCCGGGAACTCTTTAATGGTGCGGCAGACCGGCACCAGGGCTTTCATTTCAGAGGCGACGTAGAAGTTGCCGTGCTCATCGTGACCCATGTACAGCGGGATAATGCCGATATGGTCACGGCCAATGAGGTAAGCGTCTTTTTCGCTGTCGTACAGGGCGAAGGCAAACATGCCCTGCAGGTCGTCCAGGAACTCGGGTCCTTTCTCCTGATACAGCGCCAGGATCACTTCACAGTCAGAACCGGTCTGGAACGCGTAGCGGTCGCCGTATTCGGCGCGCAGCGCCTGGTGGTTGTAGATCTCACCGTTGACAGCCAGCGCGTGCGTTTTTTTCTCGTTATACAGCGGCTGTGCACCGGCGTTGACGTCAACAATGGACAGACGTTCGTGAGCCAGAATCGCTTTGTCACTGGCGTAAACGCCTGACCAGTCCGGACCGCGGTGGCGCATCAGGCGGGACAGTTCGAGTGCCTTTTTACGCAGTTCGCCCGCGTCAGTTTTAATATCCAGTACGCCAAAAATTGAACACATAACCTTCTCCGTTAACCCTGTTGCTTTGTAATGTTGCTTGCTTATGAAAATGCCGCAAAGGGGCAGGGCGCGCAAGCGTTTTACGGGTGAAAACGGAAATAGTGCAATAGTGATTGCGGAATAGTGAAAAAAGAGTACGTCATGGATTCTTTTATTGATGATTGTGCAATAAAACGTGTTTTTTGTTAGATGGTGTTCTATTTGTGTAGGCTATAAATGAAAAACCACGCCCTGCGGCGTGGTTCGGTATCAGATGATGTCGATTTCATCGACGGAGGGGTAAATCCAGCTTGGCCGGAACGGCATCGAATCAATGTCATCAAGTTGAGAGACGCCGGAGAGGACCAGAATCGTCTCCAGACCCGCCTGAAATCCGGCCAGAATATCGGTGCGCAGGTTGTCGCCGACAATAACGGTTTCTTCAGAGTGGGCCTGCATCTTGTTGAGCGCGGCACGAATGATCCACGGGCTCGGTTTACCGACCACAAACGGCTGACGACCTGAGATTTTTTCGATACCGGCGCACAGCGCGCCGCAGGCCGGATAAAAACCACGGCCGTGCGTATCCGGGTTGGTAGCGATAAAGCGCGCGCCGCTGGCGACAAAGTATGCTGCCTTATGCATCATCTCCCAGTTAAAGGAGCGCGTTTCGCCGACAATCACAAAGTCCGGGTTCACGTCAGTGATGGTAAAGCCAGCTTTGTACAGCTCGTGTATCAGTGCACCTTCACCCACCACGTAGGCTTTTTTCCCTTCCTGACGCTTAAGAAAATCCGCCGTGGCCATTGCCGAGGTATAAAACACGCTGTCTGGAACGTCGACGCCCGCCGTGGCAAAGCGGTTAGCCAGATCCTGACCGGTTTGGGAAGGGTAGTTCGTGAGCAGAACCAGAGGCATTCCTTTGTCGATGATGCGGTGTAGAAACTCCGCAGCACCCGGCACGGCAACGTTGTCGTGCATCAGCACGCCGTCGATATCACAAATTACATTCTTAATGGTCATGGACAGTCCGACATCAAAAAAAGAAGGCGTTACTATAAGGTCCGATCAACTTTCCAGCAAATGCTGCAGCAGAATTCCGTTGAGCATGGCGCGTTTGACCAGCGCGAACGCGCCGATCGCCGAGCGATGGTCAAGCTTTGAACGAACCACCGGGAGGTTCTGGCGGAATGCTTTCAGCGCCTGGGTGTTAATACAGCCTTCAATGGCGGGGAGCAGCACCTTTTCCGCCTCCACAATTTCACCGGCGATCACCACTTTTTGTGGGTTAAACAGGTTAATGGCGATGGCGATGGTTTTCCCCAGGTGGCGTCCTACCTGCTCAATCACTTCGCAGGCCAGCGCGTCACCCTTATTGGCGGCTTTGCAGATGGTGCCAATTTTGCAATCGTCCAGCGTGACGCGGCTTTGGTAACCCTGTTCAAGGAGATGGCGAACGCGCTGCTCAATGGCAGTGTTGGCGGCAATCGTTTCAAGACAGCCGAAGTTGCCGCAGTGGCAGCGCTCCCCGAGGGGCTCAACCTGAATGTGGCCAATCTCGCCGACGTTACCGTTGCGACCAATAAAAATACGGCCGTTAGAGATAATACCGGCGCCCGTTCCGCGGTGAACGCGCACCAGAATAGAGTCTTCGCAGTCCTGGCTCGCACCAAAGTAGTGCTCTGCCAGCGCCAGCGAGCGAATGTCGTGGCCCACAAAGCAGGTCACTTTAAAACGCTTTTCCAGCGCGTCGACCAGCCCCCAGTTTTCAACCTGAATATGCGGCATATAGCGGATAACGCCGCTTTCCGGGTCGACCAGGCCGGGCAGAATCACGGAGATGGCGATGAGTTCGCGGATCTTGCGCTGACAGCTTTCAATAAACTGCGCTATGGTATTCAGCAGCGCATGCTCCAGCGTCTCCTGGGTGCGCTCCGGAAGAGGGTAGTGCTCTTCCGCAATGGCTTTACTGCTCAGATCGTACAGTGTGAGCGTGGTGTCATGACGGCCCAGACGGACGCCAATGGCCTGAAAATTGCGGGTTTCGGTGATAATGGAGATGGCGCGGCGGCCCCCGGTGGAGGCCTGCTGATCGACTTCTTTGATCAGACCGCGCTCAATGAGCTGGCGGGTAATTTTTGTCACGCTGGCGGGAGCAAGCTGGCTTTGTTCGGCTATCTGAATTCGCGAGATTGGTCCGTGCTGGTCAATCAGGCGGTATACCGCCGCACTGTTAAGTTGTTTAACGAGATCGACATTACCGATTTGAGCTTGTCCGCCAGGTGTCATACTTTTACTTACTCAGTGACGACCTCGTTACCATTAACGATGGTCTTAATAATTTTATAATCGTGTGTGAATGCCGTCAGGTTTGCAACCATACCTGGTGCAATTCCGCCAAGCTGTTTATCCACGCCCATTGCGCGAGCCGGATAAAGGGTTGCCATACGCAGGACTTCATCAAGCGCAATCCCGCAATGTTCAACCAGGTTACGCACCCCTTCAATCATGGTCAAAGAGGAACCGCTCAGCGTACCGTTTTCATCCACACACAGTCCATTGCGGTAGTATATTGTTTTACCGGCAAAAATGAACTGCTCAATATTTGCACCTGCCGGTGCGGTGGCATCCGTCACCAGACAAAGCTTGTCACCTTTCAGCCGCTTAGCGTTGCGGATGTTGGTGTAATCGACATGCATGCCGTCAGCAATAATGCCGCAGTAGACGTCTGGCTCATCCAGTATCGCCCCGACCAGACCCGGTTCACGGCCTGTGATATACGGCATGGCGTTGTATAGGTGCGTTGCGAAGGTAATCCCCGCGCGGAAACCGGCTTTTGCTTCTTTCAGCGTCGCGTTTGAGTGACCTGCTGAAACGATAATCCCGGCACCAGCCAGTTTGCTGATGACATCCGTACCCGTCATTTCAGGCGCCAGCGTCACTTTGACGATCACATCGGCGTTCGCACACATGTAGTCAACCAGTTCCGCATCAGGTTTACGCACGTAATTCGGGTTATGCGTTCCTTTCTTGACCATATTCAGCCATGGCCCTTCAAGGTGCAGACCCAGCGCCTGGTTAGGGTGTTTGGCCAGGTATTCGCGCATCACGCGGATACCCTGCTTCATGAGGTCATCACTGCTGGTGATGAGCGTTGGCAAATAGCTGGTGCAGCCCGATTTCTCGTTGGCTTTCTGCATGATCTCCAGCGTTTCGACCGTCACCGCATCCGCGGTGTCATTGAATTGCACACCGCCGCAGCCGTTGAGCTGTACGTCGATGAAACCGGGGGAGATTACTGCTCCATTGAGTGAGCGCTGTTCAATCTCCGGCGGCAGTTCTGCCAGCGGGCAAACACGTTCAATCAGGCCATCAGCGATAACAATCGCATGGTCATCCAGAATTTCATGGCCGGTATAAATCCGACCGTGGGTTAAAGCGTACATAACGACCCCCGGTTAAAAAAAAGCGGCCGCCTCTTGATGAAGAGGCGGTTATTCAATTACAGACCTTTGATATTCTCAGCTTCTAACTCGTTGAAGTATTTCAGCGTTTTAACCTTCAGCTCCATCGTGGACGGTTCGTCACAGACGATGACTGATTTCGGATGCAGCTGCAGGCAGCTGATGGTCCACATATGGTTTACGTTGCCTTCAACGGCAGCCTGGAGCGCTTGCGCTTTCACGCCGCCCAGCACCAGAATCATCACTTCTTCGGCATCCAGCAGGGTGCCTACGCCTACGGTCAGGGCGTATTTTGGAACCTGGTTAACATCGCCGTCAAAGAAGCGGGAGTTTGCCACGCGCGTGTCATGGGTCAGCGTTTTAATACGGGTGCGGGAAGCCAGAGATGACGCCGGTTCGTTAAACGCAATATGACCATCATTGCCTACGCCACCCATGAACAGGTGGATCTTACCGTAAGAACGGATTTTTTCTTCATACTGACGGCATTCTGCGTCAATATCAGGCGCGTTTCCATTCAGCAGGTTAATATTTTCAGATGGAATATCAACGTGATCAAAGA
The DNA here is from genome assembly GCF_049237205.1 of Enterobacter cloacae complex sp. SHL009. Taxonomy (NCBI): domain Bacteria; kingdom Pseudomonadati; phylum Pseudomonadota; class Gammaproteobacteria; order Enterobacterales; family Enterobacteriaceae; genus Enterobacter; species Enterobacter cloacae complex sp. SHL009. The sequence continues at coordinate 57,392 of NZ_JBMKIW010000008.1, read as the reverse complement.
AATTGCGGTGCATAAAGCTATGGTAGCTTTCCGGGTGGTCTTTCGGTAAGCCAACGTATTCATCCATATTGAAGGTTACAACATGTTTGAAGCTAACCTGGCCTGCTTTATGCATCTCAACCAGCGCCTTATAGGCGGTCAGCGGCGTGCCGCCTGTCGGAAGTCCAAGAACGAAAGGACGATCTGCGGTCGGTTTAAAGGCGTTAATACGGTTAACGATATGGCGAGCGGCCCATTTACCGACTTGTTCAGCAGTTGCCAGGGGAATCAGTCTCATTGTTCACCTCAAGAGTTTAAGTAGAAGAGTGGGCGGATGGCTATCGGGACCTGATACTTAAGCGTAACCTGGAAACTTTCAGGCCGGATCAATCCGTCTTGATTTTTTGAATGATAAAATAAGTTTTCGCTGTTAGCCAGTATAAGGGAGGGTAAATAACGATATTTGGTGACAAAAATCACAAAAAGTACGCGTTTAATTTGCGATACGAATTAATTTTTCACACACTCACAATGCCAGTGAAGCATCAACTGTATCTATAGTTCGTGACACAATAAAAAACAGAGCTGAGAACATGCCTTAAACGGGGTCTCATAGGGGGAAGAAAGTGAGTATTCTAGGTTATTTACAAAAGGTTGGCCGCGCGCTTATGGTGCCGGTCGCCACGCTGCCTGCCGCAGCCATCCTGATGGGTGTCGGCTACTGGATCGACCCCAACGGCTGGGGTAATACCAGCGCGCTGGCGGCGTTCTTTATCAAGTCAGGTTCCGCCATTATCGACAACATGTCCGTGTTGTTCGCGATTGGTGTGGCTTACGGTATGTCCAAAGACAAAGACGGTGCCGCTGCGCTGACCGGTTTTGTCGGTTTCCTCGTGTTAACCACCCTCTGCTCGCCTGCAGCGGTGGCCATGATCCAAAAAATTCCGGCGGACCAGGTTCCGGCGGCGTTCGGTAAGATCAGCAACCAGTTTGTCGGTATCCTTGTGGGTATCATCTCCGCCGAACTGTATAACCGCTTCAGCAGCGTAGAGCTGCCGAAAGCGCTCTCCTTCTTTAGCGGTCGCCGCCTGGTTCCTATCCTGACCTCGTTTGTGATGATCGTTGTCGCGTTCATCATGATGTACGTCTGGCCGATGATCTTCGACGGCCTGGTGAACTTCGGTGAGCACATCCAGAAACTGGGTTCTGTCGGTGCGGGCGTGTACGCGTTCTTCAACCGTCTGCTGATCCCGGTCGGTCTGCACCACGCGCTGAACTCCGTATTCTGGTTCGACGTTGCCGGTATTAACGATATCCCTAACTTCCTGGGTGGCGCACAGTCCATCGAAGCAGGTAAAGCGGTTGTCGGTATCACCGGTCGTTACCAGGCGGGCTTCTTCCCGATCATGATGTTTGGTCTGCCGGGTGCTGCGCTGGCTATCTACCACTGCGCGCGTCCAGAGAACAAAGCGAAAGTGCTGGGTATCATGATGGCGGGGGCGTTCGCGGCCTTCTTCACCGGTATCACCGAGCCGCTGGAGTTCTCCTTCATGTTCGTGGCGCCGGTTCTGTATGTGATCCACGCCGTGCTGACCGGTATCTCCGTGTTCATCGCTGCCAGCATGCACTGGATTGCCGGTTTCGGCTTCAGCGCCGGTCTGGTGGATATGGTGCTGTCGTCCCGTAACCCGCTGGCGACCCACTGGTGGATGCTGATCCCGCAAGGTCTGGTGTTCTTCGCGATCTACTACATGGTGTTCCGTTTCACTATCACCAAATTCAACCTGATGACCCCGGGTCGTGAACTGGCCGTGGCCGGTAGCGAAGCGGATGGTCAGGATGTGAACGTGAGCGGTGCTCAGGATCAGGACGTTTCAGGCCTGGCGCGTCAGTACATCGCCGCTGTCGGGGGTTCTGACAACCTGACCGGTATCGACGCCTGTATCACTCGTCTGCGTCTGAACGTCAAAGACTCTTCCCTGGTGAACGAAGCGCTGGCTAAACGTCTTGGTGCTTCCGGTGTTATTCGCCTGAACAAAACCAGCGTGCAGATTATCGTTGGCTTCGTGGCAGAGAAAATTGCTAATGCCATGAAAACCACCGGTCCGGTAGCCGCAGCAGAAGCTTCTGCCGCACCTGCCGCCGCGCCAGCGGCTGCAAAACCGCAGGCGGTACCGAACGCGAAAACGGTAGCCGCGCTGGTTTCACCGGTAACCGGTGAAGTCGTTGCGATTGAGCAGGTGCCTGATGAAGCCTTCGCCAGCAAAGCGGTGGGTGACGGTGTGGCGGTGAAACCAACGGAAAAAATCGTTGTGTCTCCGGCGGCCGGTACCATCGTGAAAATCTTCAACACCAACCACGCGTTCTGCCTCGAAACCGAAAATGGCGCGGAGATCGTTGTCCACATGGGTATCGATACCGTCGCGCTGAACGGCCAGGGCTTTACTCGCCTGGTGGAAGAGGGTGCAGAAGTAGTGGCAGGCCAGCCGATTCTGGAAATGGATCTGGACTTCCTGAACGCCAACGCGCGCTCCATGATAAGTCCGGTCGTTTGCAGCAACATCGACGACTTCAGTGGCCTGGTCATTCAGGCGAAAGGTCAGGTTGTTGCGGGGCAAACGCCGCTGTATGAGATTAAAGGCAAGTAATCGCTCCTGAGTAGAGTCATGCCTTAAGCGGCGGGGGATATCCTCCGCCGCTTTTTTTTGCAGCAAAAGCCCCCATTATTTTCTTCAGAGACGTTTTAAGGGTTGTCACTACGTCCGGCTTATAAGATCATATGCCGTTATACGTTGTTTACGCTTTGAGGAATCCACGATGAGTGAGGCAGAAGCCCGCCCGAGTAACTTTATTCGTCAGATCATCGATGAAGATCTGGCCAGTGGTAAGCACACCACAGTTCATACCCGCTTCCCGCCGGAGCCGAACGGCTACCTGCATATCGGGCATGCGAAGTCCATCTGCCTGAACTTTGGCATTGCGCAAGACTACCAGGGACAGTGCAACCTGCGTTTCGATGACACCAACCCAGTAAAAGAAGACATCGAATACGTTGAGTCCATCAAGAATGACGTGCAATGGCTGGGCTTCAACTGGTCTGGCGATATCTGCTACTCCTCTGACTATTTTGATCAGCTGTACGCCTACGCGGTTGAACTGATCAACAAGGGTCTGGCGTATGTTGACGAACTGTCTGCTGATGAAATCCGTGAATATCGCGGTACGCTGACCGCGCCGGGCAAAAACAGCCCGTTCCGCGATCGCAGCGTGGAAGAGAACCTGGCGCTGTTTGAAAAAATGCGTGCTGGCGGCTTCGAAGAAGGCAAAGCGTGCCTGCGTGCCAAAATCGACATGGCGTCTCCGTTCATCGTGATGCGCGATCCGGTGCTGTACCGCATTAAGTTTGCGGAACACCACCAGACCGGCAACAAGTGGTGCATCTACCCGATGTACGACTTTACCCACTGCATCAGCGATGCGCTGGAAGGCATTACGCACTCTTTGTGTACGCTGGAGTTTCAGGACAACCGTCGTCTGTACGACTGGGTTCTGGATAACATCACCATTCCTGTGCATCCGCGCCAGTACGAGTTCTCTCGTCTGAATCTGGAATACACCGTGATGTCCAAGCGTAAGCTGAACCTGCTGGTGACCGACAAGCACGTTGAGGGCTGGGACGATCCGCGTATGCCAACCATCTCGGGTCTGCGTCGTCGTGGTTACACTGCCGCCTCTATTCGTGAGTTCTGCAAACGTATCGGCGTGACTAAGCAGGATAACACCATCGAGATGGCCTCCCTGGAATCCTGCATTCGCGAAGATCTCAACGAAAACGCTCCGCGCGCGATGGCGGTTATCGACCCGGTGAAACTGGTTATCGAAAACTATCCGCAGGGTGAAAGCGAGCTGGTCTCCATGCCTAACCATCCGAACAAACCGGAAATGGGTAGCCGTGACGTGCCGTTCAGCGGTGACATCTGGATTGACCGCGCTGACTTCCGCGAAGAAGCCAACAAGCAGTACAAGCGTCTGGTGCTGGGTAAAGAAGTGCGTCTGCGTAACGCCTACGTCATCAAAGCCGAGCGCGTAGAGAAAGATGCAGAAGGGAATATCACCACCATCTTCTGTTCATATGACGCTGAAACGCTGAGCAAAGATCCGGCGGATGGCCGCAAGGTGAAAGGCGTGATTCACTGGGTGAGCGCTTCCCACGCGCTGCCGGTAGAAATCCGTCTGTACGATCGTCTGTTTAGCGTGCCTAACCCAGGTGCTGCGGAAGACTTCCTGGCGACCATCAACCCGGAATCTCTGGTGATCAAGCAGGGTTATGCGGAGCCTTCTCTGAAAGCCGCTGAAGCGGGCAAAGCGTTCCAGTTCGAACGTGAAGGTTACTTCTGCCTGGACAGCCGTTACAGCACGGCAGAAAAACCGGTATTCAACCGTACCGTAGGTCTGCGTGATACCTGGACGAAGATCGGCGAATAATATTGCTGGTCTGGTCAATGAGAGACAAACGCCGCACCATGCGGCGTTTTTTTATTTAACGATCAGGGTATTAAGACAGGGCCTAAAAAGGTGTGATAAAAATATCAGGTCAATGAGGTGCTACTTATTTTTTTAAAAAAAGTTTGTGTCATTACGAAAAACAAAAAGGTGATAAAAAAGGAAAGATAATCCACGTCTAACCACTGAAATACCTGATAATTCCCCGCCATTGCTCGCCTCTCTGCAAATGTTACAAATCACTACCAATTATGTGCACTTCGTCATAATCCTGACTTTTGCCCGCTAAAAAGCATTGATAATTCGCGTCGCGAAAAATAACCTAAAGACGGTAGTTAATTCGAGGGTATTTAAAACTACCCCTGACCATTTGGTCTTTTTTATTTACGCCGCTTCAGGCGTTTTAATTCGTCAAAGAGGAATAATCTATGCGTACGTTCAGTGGCAAACGTAGTGCGCTGGCGCTGGCTATTGCCGGTGTGACAGCAATGTCGGGCCTGGTGGTGACACCAGAGGCGAAAGCGGCAGGCTTCATCGACGATTCTACCCTCACGGGCGGTATTTATTACTGGCAGCGTGAACGTGACCGTAAAGACGTCACCGAAGACAAATACAAAACCAACCTTTCTCACTCCACCTGGAACGCCAACCTGGACTTCCAGTCAGGCTATGCCGCGGATATGTTCGGTCTGGATATTGCTGCGTTTACCGCGATTGAAATGGCGGAAAACGGTGACAGCGCCCACCCGAACGAAATTGCCTTCTCCTCCAGCAACAAAGCCTATAAAGAAGACTGGTCCGGGGATAAGAGCGGTATCAGCCTTTATAAAGCCGCTGCAAAATTTAAATACGGTCCGGTTTGGGCGCGCGGGGGTTATATTCAGCCAACCGGTCAGACTCTGTTAGCGCCGCACTGGAGCTTTATGCCGGGTACCTATCAGGGTGCGGAAGCCGGGGCGAATTTTGACTACGGTGATGCGGGGGCGTTGAGCTTCTCCTATATGTGGACCAACGAGTACAAAGCGCCGTGGCACATTGAAATGGACAAGTTCTACCAGAACGATAAAAAAACCAAAGTCGATTACCTGCACTCGCTGGGCGCGAAGTACGACTTCAAAAACGATCTGGTGCTTGAAGCGGCATTCGGTCAGGCACAAGGCTATGTCGATCAGTATTTTGCCAAGGCCAGCTATAAATTCGATGTCGCGGGTAGCCCGCTGAGCACCAGCTACCAGTTCTACGGTACGCGCGACAAGGTCAGCAACGGTGGCGTCAACGACATTTATGACGGCACCGCGTGGCTGCAGGCGTTAACCTTCGGCTACAAGGTCGGTCAGGTTGATTTACGTCTGGAAGGCACATGGGTGAAGGCGGAAGGGCAGCAGGGCTACTTCCTGCAGCGTATGACCCCGACCTACGCCTCCTCCAACGGTCGTCTTGATATCTGGTGGGATAACCGCTCTGACTTCAACGCCGACGGTGAGAAAGCGGTCTTCTTTGGCGCAATGTATGACCTGAAAAACTGGAATCTGCCGGGCTGGGCCGTGGGTGCCTCTTACGCTTACGCCTGGGACGCAAAACCTGCCGATATGGCCACGCCGGACGCATACTACGATCCTAACTATCGCCTGAAAGAGTCTTCCTACAGCCTCGATGCTATCTATACCCTGCAGGATGGCCGCGCGAAAGGCACGATGTTCAAACTGCACTTCACTCAGTATGACAACCACTCCGATATCCCGAGCTATGCGGGCGGTTACGGCAACATCTTCCAGGATGAACGTGACGTGAAATTCATGGTTATTGCCCCATTCACCATCTTCTGATGAACGCACCGGCGGGCTGAGTCCCGCCGGTATGGAGACTGCACATGATGAAAAAAATCGTTATCGTCGCGTTGCTGGCATCAGGGCTGGTGGCGTGTGCTCAGAATCAGGCGCCGAAAGAGGACTCCCGTCTGAAGGAGGCGTATAGCGCCTGCATAAATACTGCGGAAGGATCGCCGGAGAAAATTCAAGCCTGTCAGAGCGTGCTGAACGTGCTGAAGAAAGAGAAAGCGCATGAGCAGTTCGCGACGCAGGAGAACGTCCGCGTGATGGATTACCAGGCCTGTATCCAGGCGCGTAAAACCGGTAACGATCAGGAAGTGGCGAAGCGTTGCGATAAGATCTGGAACGAGATACGCAATAACAATAAATAAGTGCTTTACGCCCGGTGGCGCTGCGCTTGCCGGGCCTACAAAGGTGTCATAGCCCGTAGGCCCGGTAAGCGCAGCGCCACCGGGCTTTTTCAGGCAAAAAAAAAAGCCAACCTTGCGGCTGGCTCAGAGTATGAATACTGATTATTTCGCGTCGTGCGCGTGGTCGTCTTCGCGGCAGTCGCCTTCAGCGCAGTGACCGTAAAGATACAGGCTGTGGTTCGTCAGGCGGATGCCATGACGCGCCGCGATTTCACGCTGGCGTGATTCAATGGAATCATCGCTGAATTCAATGACCTTGCCGCAATCGAGGCAGATCAGGTGATCGTGGTGCTGCTGCTGGGTCAGTTCGAAAACAGATTTACCGCCTTCGAAATTATGACGGGTAACAATGCCCGCGTCATCAAACTGGTTCAGCACGCGATAGACGGTAGCCAGCCCGATCTCTTCACCCATGTCGATAAGACGTTTATAGAGGTCTTCCGCACTGACATGGTGATTGTCTGGACCCTGAAGCACTTCAAGGATTTTTAACCGAGGAAGCGTAACTTTCAGGCCAGCCTTCTTTAATGCGGTATTGTTGTCAGTCATGCGGAATCTGTCCTGTTGCTAAACGATTCACTTCTGTAGGAAGTGACAGAAAATGCACCCGGGATAATGCGTCTCATTATAGAACTGCCATGGCTAAATGAAAACTGCAAGTCTCAGGCAAAATATGCTTATAAAAACGTGGTATCACCAACAAACTTGCTCAATGGAAAACCACGTTTTATCAGGGAGACATTGTACAGGTCTGGGCGAAAAAGTTAAAAGATTGTAGCGATTAATTTAATCGGTTTGACCTGAAGCACGGGCGCAGCCGCCGCTGCGCCGCGATAAAATCAGGCGTTCAGAATATCGTTCAGGTGCAGTTCCTCACGGATCTGCTTAACCCACTTCTCAACACGCTCTGCGGTCAGCTCTGGCTGACGGTCTTCGTCGATGGCCAGACCCACGAAATGATCGTCATCGGCCAGGCCTTTAGACGCTTCGAAGTGGTAACCGGCGGTCGGCCAGTGGCCTACGATAACCGCGCCGTTCGGCTCAATGATATCGCGGATGGTGCCCAGCGCGTCACAGAAGTATTCGGCGTAGTCTTCCTGATCGCCACAGCCAAACAGGGCGACCAGCTTACCGTTGAAGTCCACTTCTTCCAGCGTCGGGAAGAAATCATCCCAGTCGCACTGGGCTTCACCGTAGTACCATGTTGGGATACCCAGCAGCAGAATGTCATAGCCTTCCAGATCTTCTTTGCTGCTCTTGGCGATGTCATGCACATCAGCAACGTCTTTACCGAGCTGTTTTTGAATGTTTTTTGCGATATTTTCAGTATTGCCGGTATCACTGCCAAAGAAAATGCCGATGATTGCCATGAGTAAAATAACCTCTTGAAACTTAATAGTATGGTGGCGCAATTTGGCCACGGATAAGGGCAATAATAGCAGAACTGGCAACCCTGCGGAAACAGCTATCGCGCAGGACTGCACTCTGTGCTACATGAAAAGGGCGATAAAGGGGATTTTCAGACTTATGCCTGGCCGCGTAACGTTTCAAGCTGGGCGATCAGCATCTCTTCAATGAGCTCGCTACGGCTGATATTTCGGGCCTCGGCCAGCTCATTAAGTGCATCGACCGCGTCGGCGTTGAGCTTCAGTTCGACACGCTTAAGCCCACGATTTTTATCGCGTTTAAGCTGGTTGCGTTTATTGATACGCAGCTGTTCATCGCGCGAAAGCGGATTCGTCTTGGGTCGTCCCGGGCGACGCTCATTCGCGAACAGATCTAGTGTCGTACGGTCCGTTTGTTCTTTGGCCATGATTCTGAGACTTCGGGGGAAACACGCCGCCCTGCTAATGCCCGGGCGATAAGCGCGCCATCATACATCACCAAAAACGGCACGCCAACGACTGGACGCCTGTAGCCTTCCAGTCGCTTTCTTTTTAATCAATTTGCAGTATCAGCGAGATAGCGGCGAATGGCGCGCAGCACAGCATCCGGTTTTTCCGCATGCACCCAGTGCCCTGCACCGGCAATCACGTGGGCGCGAGCCTGCGGGAATTGGGCCAGCAGCGTGTCGCGGTACGCGTCGGTAACGTAAGGCGAGTTGCCGCCGCGAATAAAGAGAGTAGGGTATGGCCAGGCGGGGACGGTTTCCCAGCCGACGATGTTATTGTACTGGTCCCAGAGCACCGGCACGTTAAAACGCCATTGCCCGTCAACAAACGACTTCAGCAGGAACTGAACGACGCCTTCTTCATTAAGATGCTCACGCATGACGGCAGCCGCCTGTTGGCGCGTCGCGACACCCGCTTCTGTGACCGCATTAATAGCGGCAAAAATCTCGTCGTGACGACGGACGTCGTAATCCACGGGCGCGACGTCAATCACCACCAGGCCGCTAATACGGTCCGGGGCCAGTGCCGTCAGGGCCATCACCGCTTTGCCACCCATTGAATGCCCGATGAGGGTCACCTTTTGCAGGTCGTGGGCATCCAGCGTATCCAGCAGATCCTGCGCCATCGCCGCGTAGGTCATCTCGTCGGAACGCCCGGAAAGACCATGATTGCGCATATCGACCTGTAAAATATCGTGGTCGGTAACCAGATCGCGCGCCAGCACGCCCAGGTTATCCAGACTACCAAAAAGCCCGTGAACCAGTACGATGGGAGAATTATTGTTCGGCGATTGTGCAGTTTGCGCTCGGGTATTCAATTTCATGGCAAAGTTCTTTTTTTACGTATGTCAGGTTAGGGTATCATGTTGACCATTCTGCCGCCCGGCTGCAAGGTTCCAGTTTAATCTGACTTTTGCCGCCAACCTGGTTTGACGCTATCCGCTGTTGGGATTTGACCTTATAATCCCAATGACTTGTATTCAGATAAGATATCGCACTGGATTAAGATGAAAACAATCGAAGTTGATGACGAACTCTATCAGTATATTGCCAGCCAGACGCGGCATATCGGGGAGAGCGCGTCCGACATTTTACGGCGCATGCTTAAAATTTCCGCCGCTTCACAGCCTGCTACCCCAGTCACCAAAGATGTCGTGTCTCAGCCGAGCGTTGTTGCACAAGCAAAACCTGCCGTGACGCCGGCAAAAGATAAAGTGCGCGCGATGCGCGAGCTGCTGCTCTCCGATGAATACGCGGAGCAGAAAAAGGCCGTAAACCGCTTTATGCTGGTGCTGTCTACACTTTACTCACTGGATAACAAAGCGTTTGCTGAAGCGACCGAGTCGCTTCACGGCCGTACTCGCGTCTATTTCGCGGGCGACGAGCAGACGCTGCTGCAAAATGGCAATCAAACCAAACCCAAACATGTTCCTGGCACCCCGTACTGGGTGATCACCAATACCAATACGGGCCGCAAGTGCAGCATGATTGAACACATCATGCAGTCCATGCAGTTCCCGGCGGAATTGATTGAAAAGGTTTGCGGTACAATTTAACCCTTGCATCAGAAGGACCCGGTAATGGCAAATCACAGCCGTGCAGGCCAACCTGCACAACAAAGCGATTTGATTAACGTCGCTCAGCTGACCGCGCAGTATTATGTGCTGAAACCGGTCGTGGGCAACGCAGAACACGCAGTGAAGTTTGGTACATCCGGTCACCGCGGCAGCGCGGCGCGCCACAGCTTTAACGAACCGCACATTCTGGCCATTGCTCAGGCCATTGCGGAAGAGCGCGCTAAAAATGGCGTTACCGGTCCGTGCTACGTGGGGAAAGATACCCATGCCTTGTCTGAACCGGCGTTCATCTCTGTTGTGGAAGTGCTGGCGGCAAACGGCGTCGACGTGATTGTTCAGGAGAACAATGGCTTCACCCCAACCCCTGCGGTCTCTAACGCCATCCTGGTGCATAACAAAAAAGGTGGCGCGCTGGCGGACGGTATCGTTATCACGCCATCCCACAACCCGCCGGAAGACGGTGGTATCAAATACAACCCGCCTAACGGCGGCCCGGCCGACACTAACGTCACCAAAGTGGTGGAAGATCGTGCGAACGCGCTGCTGGCTGACGGTCTGAAAGGCGTGAAGCGCATTTCTCTGGATGCGGCCATGGCGTCCGGTCACGTGAAAGAGCAGGATCTGGTTCAGCCGTTCGTGGAAGGGCTGGCGGATATCGTCGATATGGCGGCCATCCAGAAAGCCGGGCTGAAGCTGGGCGTGGATCCGCTGGGCGGCTCCGGTATCGAATACTGGAAACGTATCGCCGAGCATTACAAGCTGGATCTGACCATCGTGAACGATCACGTCGATCAGACCTTCCGCTTTATGCACCTGGACAAAGACGGCGCGATCCGTATGGACTGCTCCTCCGAGTGCGCGATGGCGGGCCTGCTGGCGCTGCGTGATAAATTCGATCTGGCGTTTGCTAACGACCCGGATTATGACCGTCACGGTATCGTCACCCCTGCCGGGCTGATGAACCCGAACCACTATCTGGCTGTTGCAATTAACTATCTGTTCCAGCACCGCCCGCAGTGGGGCAAAGAGGTGGCCGTCGGTAAAACGCTGGTTTCCTCCGCGATGATCGACCGCGTGGTGGAGGCGCTGGGCCGCAAGCTGGTGGAAGTGCCGGTGGGCTTCAAATGGTTCGTTGACGGTCTGCACGACGGCAGCTTCGGCTTCGGCGGTGAAGAGAGCGCGGGCGCATCTTTCCTGCGTTTCGACGGCACGCCATGGTCAACCGATAAAGACGGCATCATCATGTGCCTGCTGGCGGCGGAAATCACCGCTGTCACCGGTAAGAACCCGCAGGAACACTACAACGACCTGGCGGCACGCTTTGGTGCACCAAGCTATAACCGTATTCAGGCTGGCGCGACGTCAGCCCAGAAAGCGGCCCTGTCCAAACTCTCTCCAGAGATGGTCAGCGCAAGCACCCTGGCGGGTGATCCGATCACTGCTCGTCTGACGGCGGCACCGGGCAACGGCGCATCCATTGGTGGTCTGAAAGTGATGACCGAGAATGGCTGGTTCGCCGCGCGTCCGTCCGGTACGGAAGATGCGTACAAAATCTATTGCGAAAGCTTCCTCGGCGCTGAGCACCGTCAGCAGATTGAGAAAGAAGCGGTAGAGATTGTCAGCGAAGTGCTGAAAAACGCGTAAGTGCGGTATGGGTGCGGGCTGATGCCTTCACCCCGGCCCTCTCCCACAGGGAGAGGGAGAAAACACTAAAAACGGCAACCCATGGGTTGCCGTTTTGCTTTTACTTAACTGTGCTTGTTCTTCAATTCAAACCGCGGTGACACCAGACCGTACAGCGTCCAGCCCATAAAGGTCACCATTGCCCCGTAGAGCATCGCTTCCTGGCCGGATGAGTAGAGCGCATAGAAGCTGTAGATTGCCCCAATCAGCGCCACAATATTCGCCACTCTTGCTTTGCGTGGATCTACCTTCGCCACCTTCTGGATGATCACCAGCGCTGCCATCGACAGAATATACGGAATGATGTTCGTCACCACCGCCAGGTTGACCAGCACGTTGAACTGGCTGTTCAGCGACGGGCTAATGGTCATCAGCGACAATCCACTCTGGAAGATGACAATCGCCAGCATGCCCTGCACCGGCGCATCCGCTTTGGTCACGCGGGAGAAGATTTTTGGGAAGTAACCTTCATCAGCCGAGGATTTAAACACCTGTGCGATGGTGAACTGCCAGCCGAGGAGTGAACCGCAGCAGGACATTACCATCAGACCCATAATCACCTTCCCGACTTCCGGGGTGAACATCTGCGCGAAGGCCAGCCCAAACGGCGCCGTAGAGTTTGCCAGATCCATGTTTGGCACAATCCCGGCAATCACGTTAGTCGAGACGATATAGATCACCGCCGCGCCCAGCGTGCCGCCGAGGACCGCAATCGGCACGTTCTTTTCAGGATTCTCTACCACTTCCGCGTTCGCGCAGGCGGATTCCAGACCCAGGAAGGCCCAGAGCGTCATGGCGATAGAAGAGCCGACAGCGGTAAAGAACGGCACATGGTGCGGGTTCCAGGAGTTGGCGTAGAGCGTCGGGCTAAACCAGAACCAGCCGATGATGCACAGGCCGACAACCGGGATAATCACGCCCCAGACGGTGATGCTGGATAGCTGTCCGGTGATACGCGCGCCGCCAAAGTTAGCCACGGTGCAGATCCACAGCACGCCGATGGTCGCCAGCCCAATTTGCACAGGACTGAGCGTTGCGCCAAACAGCTCCGTACCGTAGCCCACGGCGGAGATGGCAATCGCCACGTTGGCGATCAGCAGCGACACGCCGTAGGTGTAGTTGGCCATAAAGTTACCCGACTTGCCAAAGGCGTATTCGGCGTAGCCGCCCATGCCGCCTGACTTACGGCTGAACATCCCGCACTTGGCGAACGCCCACGCCAGCGCCATTGAACCGACTGCCGTCACCAGCCAGGAGATGATAGAGATGGTACCCACCTCTGCCAGTTTGGTGGGCAGCATGATAATCCCGGAGCCCATCATGTTCACCATGGTGAGGATGGTCAGCTGCACCACGCCCATCTTATTGGACTTACTCATAATTTCTCTCCTTTCAGCAGCGCGGGCTGAGCGGCGGGTTGTTTGATGACGTTGCAGCGAACCTGTTTGCGACCCTCACACTCCTCGACGTACACACCCTGCAGCTCCGGCGCGAAGCCCGGCAGAAGGTTGATGCCTTCTTCCAGCGCGGCAAAGTAGCGCAGCACGGAACCGCCCCAGACTTCCCCTGGAACCACGCACAATACCCCCGGTGGATAAGGGAGCGCGCCTTCGGCGGCGATGCGGCCTTCCGCGTCGCGCAGGGAGACCAGTTCAACCTCACCGCGCAGATAGGCGTAGTTCGCGTCCTGCGGGTTCATCATCACGCGCGGGAAGTGAGACTTGCGGAACATCTCTTTCTGCAGCTGTTTCACGTTGTGGCGGGCGTACAGGTCATGCATCTCCTGGCAGATCTGGCGCAGGGTGTAATCCGTGTAACGTTCCGGATGTTGTTTGTAGAGAGAAGGCAGGACGTCTTTCAGCGGAACATCGCTCTCGAGCAGTTTTTCGAAGCGCACCAGCTGCGCCACCAGCTGCTGCAGTTTGCCCATATCTTCCGCAGGCGTGAGCAGGAACAGGATCGAGTTGAGATCGCATTTTTCCGGCACGATGCCATTTTCACGCAGGAAGTTGGCAAGGATAGTGGCGGGCACGCCGAAGTCGTCATACTCCCCGGTGCGGGCGTTGATGCCCGGTGTGGTCAGCAGGAGCTTGCACGGGTCGATAAAATACTGATGCTCAGCGTAGCCTTCAAAAGCGTGCCAGTTTTCACCCGGTACGAAGTGGAAGAAGCGCAGATCGGTCGCAATTTCCGCCGTGTCCCAGCTTTCCCACGGGCGGCCATCCACCGTTTCCGGCACGAAGGGGCGCAGATACCGGCAGTTCTCCAGGATCAGCTTGCGCGCTTCGATACCGTTCACCACGCAATCCATCCACATGTTGCGGCCGCTCTGGCCTTCATGCATACGGGCGTTAATGTCCAGCGCAGCGAACAGCGGATAAAACGGGCTGGTGGAGGCGTGCATCATAAAGGCATTGTTCAGCCGCTTGTGCGGGACATAGCGCTGTTGCCCTTTGATATGGCTGTCTTTCTTATGGATTTGCGAGGTCTGCGAGAAGCCGGCCTGCTGTTTATGCACGGACTGGGTGACCAGGATCCCCGGATCGTTTTCGTTCAGCTCCAGCAGCAGCGGAGAGCAGTCGGCCATCATCGGAATAAACTGCTCGTAACCCACCCAGGCGGAGTCAAACAGGATGTAATCACACAGATGCCCAATCTTATCCACCACCTGACGGGCGTTATAGATGGTGCCATCGTAGGTACCCAGCTGGATCACCGCCAGACGGAACGGACGCGCATCGCGTGCACGGCCCGGCGCCACCTCTGCCACCAGCTCGCGCAGATAACTTTCTTCAAAACAGTGGGCGTCAATGCCGCCAATAAAGCCGTACGGGTTACGCGCGGTTTCCAGATAGACCGGCGTTGCGCCAGCCTGGAGGAGGGCACCGTGATGGTTAGATTTGTGGTTGTTACGGTCAAACAGCACCAGGTCGCCCGGGGTGAGCAGGGCGTTAAGCACCACTTTGTTGGATGACGAGGTGCCATTCAGCACGAAGTAGGTCTTATCGGCATTAAAGACCTTTGCCGCATGCTGCTGGGCGATGCACGGCGCGCCTTCGTGGATCAGCAGATCGCCCATCGCCACGTCGGCGTTACACAGGTCGGAGCGGAAAAGCGTCTCACCAAAGAAATCGACAAACTGATTACCGGCAGGATGACGGCGGAAGAACTGGCCACCCTGATGCCCCGGGCAGTCAAACGCGCTGTTGCCCTGTTTCACATAGTCGACAAGGGCGCGGAAAAACGGCGGGCGCAGCTGGGTTTCATACTTCTGGGCTGCCGCTTCCAGCTGGCGTCCATAAAAGTCGTTGCTGGTGTCTTAATACTCAAATACGCCGTGAATGCGCGATAAATAGTCTGCCGGAATGAATTCCTCTTTGTGCGTCGCGACAAAAACAGGAATGCCAAAACCGGTGGCTTCTATTTCGTCCAGGATACCGCTGGCAATATCCGTGACCGCCAGAACAATGGCGGCAACATCAATATAATCAGAGGCACGGACATCTACCAGTTCACGCTGGGTAGTAAAGCAATCCGGACATGCACGACTGGCTGCGATTTTTAAACTTTTCATCTTTCTCTCTTTATTTTAGGTAATAAGCGTCCCTCGATTTCCTGCAAGAAAGAAATCGATAATTTACCGGAAAAAAAGCAAAGGGTGGCCGCTGATTAAAATCAGTGAATTGCTTTTTTGATGATTGAAATTCAGTCCGCCCGGTGCGGATGAGTCTGAATTAAAATGAATGAGCGCACGAGTTCACAGGCAATCGCCTGTAAAATAAGGTGTTTCAGGATAACCTGTAAGCGGGTGCGCCAGAAGTCGAAGGACTACCGGGCATTAAAGAGATGAAAGTCAAAGCAGTTTCGGTGGGCAAACATCATGATATGTGTTGTCCGCCTTATATGGGGCATTAAGCGATTGTTGTTTTCCATGTTTCATTTTCCTTTCAGTAATTGAAAGCATGATCATTTTATCCAGGAAAAGGCGATTAACCGTGAGGTAGATCACCGTTAACCGAT
Organism: Enterobacter cloacae complex sp. SHL009; assembly: GCF_049237205.1. Lineage (NCBI taxonomy): Bacteria > Pseudomonadati > Pseudomonadota > Gammaproteobacteria > Enterobacterales > Enterobacteriaceae > Enterobacter > Enterobacter cloacae complex sp. SHL009. The sequence goes on along the minus strand of NZ_JBMKIW010000008.1, from coordinate 41,500 downwards.
CAAATCAGAAATAAATATTCGTTTTAGATGAATATCGCAGATCAAAATTCTGATTTGTTGGTGTTACGTTAACAGGTTGTGTTATCAATGTTTTAAATGAACAAAAATAACCCGTAAAAATAATGCATGGGTTATTTATGAAATATTTTCTGAGGTATTTTGATTTTATTTAAAAATAAAATGAATAGTTATTCAAAGCATAAACCGATAACCGATACCGGTTTCAGTTAATAAATGGCGAGGGCGAGCGGGATCAACTTCGAGTTTCTGACGAAGATGTCCCATATATATGCGTAAATAATGACTATGTTCCACCGCGTTGGGCCCCCACACCTGACTTAGCAGCTGGCGTTGGGTGAGAACCTTGCCGTGGTTGTTGAGCAGAACGGCGAGCAGGCGAAATTCTATTGGCGTCAGATGGATTTCTTCTTCACCGCGCACAATACGCCGCGCGGCCAGGTCAACCCGGATATCCCCAAACGTGTAGGTTGGGTCAGCAGGCGTGGTTGCGCTGTGGCGACGCAGCGCCACGCGAAGGCGAGCCTGTAACTCGCCGATACCAAAAGGTTTAATCAGATAGTCATCCGCCCCGGCATCCAGCGCCGCGATTTTATCCGTCTCTTCCGTACGCGCGGAGAGCACGAGGATCGGCATCTGGCTCCACTGACGAACTTCCCGGATAAAATCGATGCCGTCGCCGTCCGGCAGACCAAGATCGAGGATCACCAGGTCCGGCTTGCGGGTGGCGGCCTCAATTAAACCCCGCTGAAGCGTACCCGCATCATGAACGCGCAGACCGTCTCCTTCCAGCGCAGCGCGCAGAAAACGGCTAATGGCGATCTCATCTTCAACAATCAGAACGTTAATCACAAATCCTCTGGTAATTCATTAAGTTCTGGCGGGGTTTCCAGAGGAAGTGTAACACAAAAACGTGCGCCGCCTTCGGGACGATTCTCTGCGGAAATGGACCCGCCGTGGACGTCAATGATTGCCTGGCAAATCGCCAGCCCCAGCCCCACGCCCGGAATGGCCGACTCCTTATTGCCGCGTGCGAATTTCTCGAAAATAGCCAACTCCTGCCCGGCTGGAATGCCGGGGCCGGTATCCCAGACGTTAAGGCGAAGCGCGCCATCTTCCACTGTCGCATCAACGCCAATTTGAGCACTGGCGCCCGCATATTTGCCGGCATTTTCCAGCAGGTTGATCAGCACCCGTTCAAACAGCGGACCATCGACATGAATTAACGTCAGGGGCTCGGGCATGTTCAGCGCGATATGTCGCCCGCCCAGACCGGGTTCGAGCATTTTCAGCGCGCTGCCCACCACCTCTTCCAGCGTGAGCCACTCTTTTTTGAGGTTAAAACCGCCCGACTGGATACGCGCCATGTCGAGCAGGTTATTCACCAGGCGCGTGGTATTCAGCACGTGCTGGCGGATCTCGCTGGCCTGAAGGGCATGTTTAGAGCCTTCCGCCGCCAGGTCCAGCGTCAGAATTTCTGACTGGCCGAACAGGACGGTGAGCGGGGTACGCAGATCGTGAGACAGCGCCGCCAGCAGCGAGTTACGAATGCTTTCACGCTCGCTCGCCAGACGGGCCTGTTCCTCGCTGGCGGTGAGGGCCAGTCGTTCCAGCGCGCTGGCAACCAGTAGGGTAAAGGTCTCCAGCAGTCTCTGCTGTTCGGGGATCATCAGCTGGCGCAGGTTGGAAGGCTCCACGATGACCAGCCCCTGATTTTTATCGGCGCTGCGCAGGGGCAGAATTTGATAGGGAACGCCGGGCAGGGTGTCGGTCCCTGCGCCCGCCGGTAAGCCTTTGTCAAAGCTCCAGCGCGCGATGGCTTCGTCCCAGGGCGTCATGCCTGAGGCCGACGTCAGCGGGCGCAGCTTGCCGTGTTCGTCCGGAAGTAAAATCAGGTTGCTGGCATGAAACGTCGAGCGGATAAACTGCTCGCTGGTCTGTACGATATCCAGCGGCGTGCGGCCCACCGCCAGCGATTTCGACATCTCATAGAGATGGCGCGTGCGCTGTTCGCGATAGCGGGCGATACGCGCCTGATAGCGCACGCCCGCCGTCAGATTGCCGATCACCAGCCCGACGGTGAGCATCACGGCAAAGGTGAGGATGTACTGCACGTCCGAGACGGCGAGCGTCCCGCGGGGAGCAATAAAGAACAGATCGAAGCTGATGACGTTAATCACCGTCGCCAGAACCGACGGCCAGCGCCCGTAAAAGAGCGCCACCACCACCACGCCGAGAAGGTAGATCATCACCAGGTTGGCGGCGTCAAACGCAATCAGCCACTGGCTGGCAATCACGGTAATCAGGGCGCAGAGCACGACGGCGACAAGACAGCCGCGAAGCTGAATGCGCCATTTATCGCTGAAGGTGCGGCTGTCCGGCGCACGATTGGGTAAGGGGGTAGGTTTGTCGTCCAGCGCCACGATCACCAGATCCAGATCCGGCGCGCGACGGGCCAGCTTGTCGGCAAAGGATTCGCGGCTAAACCAGCGGCGATGCTGACGACGGCCAATGACGATTTTCCCCAGGTTATGCTCGCGCGCGTAGCGCAAAATGGCTTTATCTTCCTGAGGATCGGAAAGGGTGGCGGTTTCGGCACCCAGCTCCTGCGCCAGGCGAAGCGAACTCAATATCGCGCGGCGCTGGTTCTCGGGCAGCGCGTGCAGCTGTGGCGTTTCGACATACACCGCATGCCAGACGCTGCCAAATTTGGCCGCCAGGCGCGCGGCGGTGCGGACAAGCTTTTCATTGCCGCTGCCGTGCCCTACGCACAGCAGGATGGCATCTCGCGTATGCCAGACGCGCTCCTGGCCCTGCAGATCGCGCCAGGCACGCATCTGATCGTCGACGCGATCGGCAGTACGACGCAGGGCCAGCTCGCGCAGGGCAATCAGGTTGCCTTTACGGAAGAAATGCTCGATGGCGCGCTCGGCCTGGCCGGCGATATAGACTTTGCCTTCATGCAGGCGCTGGCGTAAATCGTCGGGGGGCAGGTCGACCAGCACCACTTCATCGGCAGAATCAAAGAAGGGGTCGGGCACCGTCTCGCGCACCTGAATGCCGGTCACGCCGCTGACCACGTCGTTCAGGCTCTCCAGATGCTGAACGTTAACCGTCGTGAATACATCTATACCGGCTTCAAGTAGTTCTTCTACATCCTGCCAGCGTTTTGGATGGCGTGAGCCTGGCGCATTGCTGTGCGCCAGTTCGTCCATCAGGATAAGGGCGGGACGGCGGGCGAGGGCGGCATCAAGATCGAATTCGGTGACTAGCCGACCGCGGTGGCTGATACGGCGGGGCGGCTGGGTGGCCAGCCCCTTCAGCAGCGATGCGGTCTCTTTGCGTCCGTGGGTTTCTACCACGCCTATCAATATATCGAGCCCCTGCGCCCGAAGCCGCTGGGCTTCCGTCAGCATGGCGAAGGTTTTCCCGACGCCTGCGCAGGCGCCAAAGAAAATTTTCAGTTTGCCGCGATGGGCTTCGGCCGTCTGTTCAAGCAGCCTGTCCGGATCCGGGCGCATGGGCTCGTCGGTCATTTAGTTTTTCCTTAGCGCGTCCAGCGCCAGATTCAGCTCAACAATATTCACCACGGGCATGCCGATAAAGCTGACCAGCGGCTTTTGCGTGTGCTCTGCAACCAGCTGGCTAACCTGCTCGACGGTCAGCTGACGGGCCGCGGCGACGCGCGGGATTTGCCATGCCGCGGCTGCCGGCGTCAGGCTGTAGTCCAGCCCACTGGCCGAGGCGGTCACCAGCTCTACGGGCACCTCACGGCTGGCCTGCGGATTAGCGGCGCGCAGGGCTGCCACGCGCTCAGCAACGGCTTTGTCCAGCTCGGGGTTGCTGCCCGCCAGGTTACTGCCGCCGGATGCCATCGGATTATACGGGCTTTCGGCAGTGGCGGAAGGGCGTCCCTGGAAGTAACGGGCATCCGTAAAGTTCTGACCAATCAGGCGCGAACCGCGGTTTTCACCGTTTTGCATAATCAGCGAGCCGTTGGCCCGATCCTTAAACCACCACTGGCCCAGCGCGGTGGTCACCAGCGGGTACAGCCCGCCGGTAATGAGAGACAGCAGAATAAACAGAAGTATAGCGGGGCGTAACATCGTCATTTGATTCACCTTTTAAACCAGGCCGAACAGCGTCAACAGCAGGTCGATCACCTTGATACCGATGAAGGGCACCACCAGCCCGCCCAGCCCGTAAATCCACAGGTTGCGGCGCAGCATGGCGGCGGCCGTGAGCGGCTTATAGCTCACGCCCTTCAGCGCGAGCGGGATCAGGAAGACAATAATCAGAGCGTTAAAGATCACTGCGCTCAGGATGGCCGATGCCGGAGAGTGCAGGTGCATCACGTTCAACGCGTTTAATTGCGGGTAGGTCGCAGCAAACGCCGCCGGAATGATGGCGAAATATTTCGCCACATCGTTGGCGATACTGAACGTAGTCAGCGACCCGCGCGTCATCAGCATCTGCTTGCCAATGTGCACCACTTCAATCAGCTTGGTCGGGTTAGAGTCGAGGTCGACCATGTTGCCCGCCTCTTTTGCCGCCTGAGTACCAGAGTTCATCGCCACCGCCACGTCGGCCTGCGCCAGGGCTGGGGCGTCGTTGGTACCGTCGCCGGTCATCGCCACCAGGCGGCCTTCCGCCTGATACTGACGAATCAACGCCAGTTTCGCTTCCGGTGTGGCTTCGGAAAGAAAATCATCCACGCCCGCTTCGGCGGCAATCGCCGCGGCGGTAAGACGGTTATCCCCGGTGATCATCACCGTTTTGATCCCCATTTTACGCAGCTGGGCAAAGCGCTCCTTGATACCGCCTTTGACGATATCCTTCAGGGCAATCACCCCCAGCACGTGTGCGCCCTCGGCCACCACCAGCGGCGTCGCCCCCTGACGGGCCACGCTTTCGACCAGGCTGTCCACTTCAGGTGGGAAGTGGCCGTTGTTGGCCTCAATGTGGCGACGGATAGCGTCAACAGAGCCTTTGCGGATCATGCGATCCTGGATGTTGATGCCGCTCATGCGGGTTTGCGCCGTAAAGGGCACGAAGGTGGCGTGCAGGCTCTGAACGTCGCGCTGGCGCAGGTTAAAGCGCTGCTTGGCGAGGATCACAATGCTGCGGCCTTCCGGGGTTTCATCAGCAAGCGAGGAGAGCTGCGCGGCATCCGCCAGCGTTTTTTCATCCACGCCCGGGGCGGGTAGGAAATCTGACGCCTGACGGTTACCAAGGGTAATGGTGCCGGTTTTATCCAGCAGCAACACATCCACGTCACCGGCGGCTTCTACAGCACGCCCGCTGGTGGCGATAACGTTGGCTCCGAGCATACGGCTCATGCCGGCCACGCCGATGGCCGACAGCAGGCCGCCGATGGTGGTGGGGATCAGGCAGACCAGCAGCGCCACCAGCACCGTGACGGTGACCGCGGTACCGCCATAGGCAGAGAATGGCCACAGCGTGGCGGTTGCCAGCAGGAAGACAATGGTCAGGGCCACCAGCAGGATGGTCAGGGCAATCTCGTTTGGCGTTTTTCGGCGCTGTGCGCCTTCCACCATGGCGATCATCCGGTCGAGGAAGGTTTCACCCGGGTTAACGCTGGACTGGATCACCAGCCAGTCGGAGAGAATGCGCGTCCCGCCCGTCACGGAGGCGAAATCGCCGCCGGACTCACGGATCACCGGCGCGGATTCACCGGTGATGGCGCTTTCATCCACCGATGCGCCCCCTTCAATGACTTCGCCGTCGCAAGGGATGATGTCACCGGCTTCCACCAGCACCACATCGCCTTTACGCAGTTCATCCGCCGGAACGTGGTCCATCTGGGAACCGTATTTCGGCTCACGTAACTTGCGTGCGAAGGCGGTTTTTTTCACCCCTTTCAGGCTGTTGGCCTGGGCTTTACTCCGGCCTTCCGCCAGCGCTTCCGCAAAGTTGGCGAACAGCACGGTAAACCATAGCCACAGGCTGATGGCGCCGGTAAACATCGCATTTCCCGGCATATGGCCCGTTCCCATGGCAATCGCCAGGGCGGTGGTCAGGACGCTTCCCGCCCAGACGATAAACATCACCGGGTTGTGCCACTGCACGCGCGGGCTCAGCTTTTTCACCGCATCCATGAGCGCCTGGCGAACTAATGACGGTTCGAACAGGGCCAGTTGTTTACGACTCATGACAATTTCTCCGCAAAATCAGCGTAAAGAGAGGTATTCCGCGACCGGGCCTAACGCGAGGGCGGGGATAAAGGTCAGGGCGCCGACCAGCAACACGGTGCCCGTCAGCAGGCCGATAAACAGCGCGCCGTGGGTCGGTAACGTCCCGGTGGTGGTCGGTTGGATTTTTTTATTCACCAGCGATCCGGCAATCGCCATAACCGGCACAATGATCCCGAAGCGGCCCACAAACATGCAGAACGCCAGCAGGCAGTTCCAGAACGGTGAGTTGGCGCTTAGGCCCGCAAAGGCGCTGCCGTTGTTGTTGGCGGCCGAGGAGACGGCATACAGCACTTCGCTAAAACCGTGAATGCCGGGGTTAAAGATGCCGCTGCGTCCGGCCTCGGTCATCAGCGCCAGCGCGGTGCCGAGCAGCACGAGAGCCGGGGTGACCAGAATCGCCAGCGCGGTTAATTTCATCTCGCGAACGTCGATTTTTTTACCCAGATATTCCGGCGTGCGGCCAATCATCAGACCGGCAATAAACACCGCCAGCAGCACGAACAGCAGCATGCCGTAAAGACCGGAGCCCACGCCGCCAAACACCACCTCGCCAATCTGCATCAGCCACATCGGGATCATGCCACCCAGCGCCGTAAAGGAATCATGCATGGCATTGACGGCCCCGCACGAAGCTGCCGTGGTGACCACCGCATACAGGCTGCTGGCGAGAATGCCAAAGCGGCTCTCTTTACCTTCCATGTTGATCGCGCTATCGGCACCGAGTGAGAGGAAGTGCGGGTTACCCTGCCATTCGGCCCACATCACCAGCGCAACACAGACCACAAAGATCAGCGACATGGTCCAGAGCAGGGTGCGGCCCTGACGGCGATCGTTAACCACGTCACCAAAGGCAAAGCAGAGCGCGGCGGGGATCAGGAAAATCGCCAGCATCTGCACAAAATTAGTCAGGGCGGTCGGGTTTTCAAACGGGTGCGAGGAGTTGGCGTTGAAGAAGCCCCCGCCGTTCGTTCCGAGCATTTTGATGGCTTCCTGCGACGCCACTGGCCCCATCGGCAGGAGCTGTTTTGCGCCTTCCAGCGAGGTATATGGCGCGTAAGGCAGCAGGTTTTGCAGGCTGCCCTGCTGAATGAAGAACAGCGCGATCAGCAGCGCAATCGGCAGCAGGATCCACAGCGTAATGCGCGTCAGGTCTACCCACGCGTTACCCAGCGTACTCACTTTCTGGCGGGCAAACGCACGCGTCAGCGCGAAGATCACCGCAATACCGCTGGCGGCAGAGAGGAAGTTCTGCACGGTTAGCCCGACCATCTGGCTGAAGTAGCTGAGCGTGGTTTCACCAGCATAGGACTGCCAGTTGGTGTTAGTGACAAAACTGACTGCCGTGTTAAGCGCGAGATGCCAGGACAGGCCCGGTAACTGTTGCGGATTCAAAGGCAGGATACCCTGCAACATCAGCATGGCAAAAAGCGCAATGAGCCCGACGATGTTCAGCAGCAGAATGGCGATCAGATAGTCACGCCAGTTCATCTCCCGATCGTCTATACCCAGTACGCGCCAGATCCCTTTTTCAACGCTTCCCGTGCCGGGCAGGGGAACGTTATTGATTAGCCGTGCCAGCCCCGAGCCCAGTGGCCTTGCCAGAACGAACAACACCACTAAGAAACTGGCAATAAGCAAAAACGCCTGAGCAGCCATCAGAATGCCTCCGCATTAATCAGGGCATAAACCAGATAACCCAATAACAGGAACACCAGCACGATGCCGGCAATAAGACCTGCACTCACAATCCACCTCCGGGTGACTTTTGTTGTTGTGCTAACGGTAGGATTTATGGCGCAAAGATTTCGCAAAAATGAGAAGGGCGGGTGTAAAAAAAGTATAAAAATGGCAAAGCCCACAATTTAACTATTGATAAGTAAATCGTTAACTTTTTTGTAACTTAATTACGGCGTGAATGTAAATTTTCGCTAAACGGACGAAAATAAGTGGTCGGATGAGTAGTAAAATTACAAACAAAGCGATATTATTTTAGCCAGGTCACAGATTTTGAATTTTCCGGATAACGTTTCCGGCCAACTATAGGGGAGAAAAATATGGATCTTTATAAAGAGTTTCCGGCTCATATCGTGTTCATGCGCCGCGCTTTCGCCGTAGTGGCTGGCGTGCTGGCTCTGCCGGTGATGCTGTTCTGGAAAGATCGTGCGCGTTTTTATAGCTATCTGCACCGCGTCTGGGCGAAAACCAGCGAGAAGCCGGTGTGGATGGATCAGGCCGAGAAAGCGACCTGCGATTTCTACTGATACGAAGACTACACATAGCAATAAAAAAACCGCCAACAGCAATGTGGCGGTTTTTTTGTCCCTCGGGATTCGCGGTCCGTTGGGTGGCTTCAGGCCCTCGTCAGAGGTTACAGGCATATATTTAGCCCTCTTTCTTGCCGGGTGACGCTGCGCTTACCCGGCCTACACAGTGCAAGGATATCAAGTATGGCATGTTTCATTCCAGGCCCGTGCAAGCGTAGCGCCGCCGGGCGAAACGCACATCAAGCTCTTTGTTAGCAGTCTGTAAGGCCGCCTCGGGCGGCCTTTTTTATTTCATCCCGTCTACACTTCATGGCAAAGTAGTTCAATGCATGCTTTTTCCTTTTACGGCATGCCCTTACGGACATAATGGATAATTGCCTGGAGTTTTATGCCCACCCATCTGGTTTGGTTTCGCGCGGACCTGCGCGTACATGACAACATCGCCCTTGCGGCAGCCTGCCGCGCCAAAGACGCTAACGTATTGGCACTGTTTATGGCCACGCCCGAGCAGTGGCGGCAGCACGATATGGCCCCCCGGCAGGCGGCCTTGCTCCGGGCGTATCTGAACGATCTGCAGCACTCGCTCGCTGGAAAAGGCATACCGCTTCTCTATAAAGAGGTGGGTGATTTTGCCGCACAGCTTCAGACGGTGCAGGAGATCTGTAAGCAGCACAAGGTCACGCATCTTTTTTACAACTATCAGTACGAATTCAACGAGCAGCAGCGCGACCGTCAGCTGGAGAAGATGCTGGAAGGGGTGGTCTGCGAAGGGTTTGATGACAGCGTGATGCTGGCACCGGGCAGCGTGATGACCGGCAACCGTGAGATGTATAAAGTTTTCACTCCGTTTAAAAATGCCTTTATCAAGCGTCTGAAAGAGTCGCTGCCGGAGTGCGTTGCCGCGCCTGCCGTGCGAGGCGAAGCTATAAAAGAGCTACCTGAGCTGACGTTTGATTACCCTCAGCAGCCGTTTGATGAAACGCTGTTCCCCGCCGATGAGAAATCTGCCATCGCCCAACTGCGCCAGTTCTGCAAGCAGGACGCGGCCAGTTACGACGCGCGTCGGGATTTTCCCGCCATCGAGGGTACCAGCCGCCTGTCGGCCTGTCTGGCGCTGGGCGCGATCTCACCGCGCCAGTGTTTGCACCGTCTGCTGGCGGAGCAGCCGCAGGCGCTGGAGGGCGGCGCAGGGTCTGTCTGGCTGAATGAACTTGTCTGGCGCGAGTTTTATCGCCATCTGATGACCTTTCATCCAGGTTTATGTAAGCATCGGCCCTTCATTGGCTGGACCGATAACGTAAAGTGGCAATCGAATGATAAGCAGCTGAAAGCCTGGCAAAGCGGGCAGACGGGCTATCCGATAGTCGATGCCGCCATGCGTCAGCTTAATGAGACGGGGTGGATGCATAACCGCCTGCGAATGATTACCGCCAGCTTTCTGGTGAAGGATCTGCTTATCGACTGGCGTATCGGAGAGCGCTATTTTATCTCTCAGCTGATCGATGGCGATCTCGCGGCGAATAACGGCGGCTGGCAGTGGGCGGCCTCTACCGGCACCGATGCCGCACCCTATTTCCGGATTTTCAATCCGACCACGCAGGGGCAAAAATTTGATGCGGACGGCGAGTTTATCCGCCGCTGGGTTCCTGAACTTAACGGTATACCTGCTAAAGCGATCCACGAACCGTGGGCATGGGCGGATAAACAGCGTGTAAAGCTGGATTACCCTCGTCCGATTGTCGACCATAAACAGGCGCGTGTCGCCACGCTGGCGGCGTACGAAGCTGCCCGCAAAGCATAAGAGAGTGATGATGAAAAACAGCGAACTGGAAAGCCTGATTAACGAAAAACTGAACAGTACCTCCTTCAGCGATTACGGCCCGAACGGGCTCCAGGTTGAAGGCCGTGAGACGGTGCAAAAAATTATCACCGGCGTGACGGCAAGCCAGGCGCTGCTGGACGAGGCCGTTCGTCAGAACGCCGACGCGGTGATTGTTCATCACGGTTACTTCTGGAAAAACGAATCGCCGATTATTCGTGGGATGAAGCGCAATCGCCTGAAAACGCTGCTGGCTAATGACATCAACCTGTACGGCTACCATCTGCCGCTGGATGCGCACCCGGAGCTCGGCAACAACGTTCAGCTGGCGCAGCTACTGGGGATTACCGTGATGGGTGAAATTGAGCCGCTGGTGCCGTGGGGCGAGCTGGCGATGCCGGTTCCGGGGCTGGAGCTGGCCTCGTGGATTGAAGCGCGCCTGGGCCGTCGTCCGCTGTGGAGCGGTGATACCGGTCCGGATACGGTGAAGCGTGTCGCATGGTGTACCGGTGGCGGTCAGGGCTTTATCGACAGCGCCGCGCGCTTCGGTGTTGATGCCTTTATCACCGGCGAGGTTTCCGAGCAGACCATTCACTCGGCGCGTGAACAGGGGCTGCATTTTTACGCCGCTGGCCATCATGCCACCGAGCGCGGCGGCATTCGCGCCCTCAGCGAGTGGCTGACGGAAAATACCGATCTGGATGTGACCTTTATTGATATCCCTAACCCAGCCTGACGAGAGGTAGTTAAGTGCAGCGAGCACGTTGTTATCTTCTGGGTGAAACCGCAGTGGTTCTGGAGCTTGAACCACCGGTGACGCTTGCCACGCAAAAGCGTATCTGGCGGCTGACCCAGCGTCTGGCCGACATGCCTGAAGTGGTTGAGACCATTCCGGGTATGAATAACATAACCGTCGTGCTGCGTAGCCCGCATACCCTGGCGCTGGATGCCATTGAACGTTTGCAGCGCTGGTGGGAAGAGAGCGAGGCGCTGGAACCGGAGTCGCGTGCCATTCAGGTCCCGGTCGTTTATGGCGGTACGGGTGGGCCAGATCTTGGCGTGGTGGCAGACCACTGCGGATTAACAGAAAAGCAGGTTGTTGAGCTGCACAGCTCGGTTGACTACGTGGTCTGGTTCCTTGGGTTTCAGCCCGGATTCCCGTATCTGGGCGGATTATCTCCCCGGCTGCATACGCCACGCCGTGCCGAGCCGCGCGTGAGCGTGCCGGCGGGGACGGTGGCTATCGGCGGTGAGCAGACCGGCGTTTATCCGCTGACATCGCCTGGCGGCTGGCAGCTTATTGGGCATACCGCGACACCGTTATTTGAACCCGGGCTGGAGACGCCAATACTCTTGCGTCCCGGGGATACCCTTCGCTTTATTCCGCAGAAGGAGGGGGTATGTTAACGCTTATTCGCGCCGGGCTTTACACCTCCGTACAGGATGCCGGTCGCTTTGGTCTGCGCCAGTCGGGCGTGAGCTACTGCGGTGCGCTTGACCGTCCTTCGCTGGAGATTGCCAACCTGCTTGTGGGCAACGAAGGCAGCACGGCGGCGCTAGAAATTACGCTGGGTCAGTGTGTGATTGAGTTTGGTCAGGAAACCTGGTTTGCCTTAACCGGCGCAGGGTGTGATGCGACGCTGGATGGTAAAGCGGTGTGGACCGGCTGGCGGCTGCGGGCGAAAGCCGGGCAGCGCCTGACGCTCAAACGTCCGCTGCACGGCGTGCGTAGCTATCTCGCGGTGGCTGGCGGCATTGACGTGCCGGAGGTGCTGGGTTCATCCAGTACCGATCAGAAGGCCGGGATCGGCGGTCACGAAGGACGTTTGCTGCGCGACGGCGATCGGCTGGCAATCAAACCCTCCGCGCGCCATTTCTCGACCACGCAGGGCGTAAAACAGCTGCTGTGGGGAAACCAGATCCGCGCCTTACCGGGGCCGGAATATCATGAGTTTGACGAGGCTTCTAAAGAGTCCTTCTGGCGTGCGCCGTGGAAGATCAGCCCGCAGAGTAACCGCATGGGCTACCGCCTTCAGGGGCAGCCGCTGACCCGCACGACGGACCGGGAGCTGCTCTCCCACGGTTTATTGCCTGGGGTTATTCAGGTGCCGGGAAACGGTCAGCCCATCGTATTAATGAACGATGCGCAAACTACCGGCGGCTATCCGCGCATTGCCTGCATCATTGAAGCGGATCGCTACCATCTGGCGCAAATTCCCCTCGGCCAGCCGATTCACTTCGTGCAGTGTTCGCTGGAGGAGGCGCTTAAGGCGCGGCAGGATCAGCAGCGTTATCTTGAACAGCTGGCGTGGAGGCTTGATGGTAAAGATTGATTTGAACGCCGATCTGGGGGAGGGAAGCAGCGCTGATTCGGAACTGATGACCCTGGTCACTTCGGTCAATATCGCCTGCGGCTTTCACGCGGGTGATGCCCAAACCATGCTGGAGAGCGTGCGTAATGCCATTAAAAACGGCGTCGCGATTGGGGCTCACCCCAGCTTTCCCGATCGGGAAAACTTTGGCCGTACGGCGATGGATCTGCCCCCTGAGACGGTCTACGCTCAGGTGCTCTACCAGATCGGCGCGCTGGAGGCGATGGTGCGCGCCCAGAACGGCGTGATGCGCCACGTGAAGCCGCACGGCATGCTCTACAACCAGGCGGCGAAAGATGCGGATCTGGCGGACGCCATTGCCCGCGCGGTGCGGGACTGTAATCCGCAGCTGATTCTGGTAGGCCTTGCGGGCAGCCAGCTGATTCGTGCCGGAGAACGGCTGGGCCTGACCACCCGTCAGGAAGTGTTTGCCGATCGGGGATACCAGCCGGACGGCAGCCTGGTGCCGCGGACGCAGGCCGGGGCGCTGATTACCGACGAAGCTAAAGCGCTGGCGCAGACGCTGGAGATGGTGCGCGCCGGGCGGGTGATCGCCGTGGACGGAACACCGGCAAACGTGCAGGCCGATACGGTATGTTTACACGGCGATGGCGAGCATGCGCTCCAGTTCGCGCGCCGCTTGCGGGCAGCGTTCTCTGAAGAGGGTATCCTCGTCAGCGCCGAATAATGACGATAAGGACACAAAAATGCCTGAAGGTCCGGAGATCCGCCGCGCGGCGGATAGCCTGGAGGCGGCGATAAAGGGCAAACCCCTGACGGATGTCTGGTTTGCTTTTCCTCAACTGAAACCGTTTGAATCACAGCTGGTGGGCCAGACGGTGACCCATATTGAAACGCGCGGCAAAGCCTTGCTTACGCACTTTTCCCATAACCTGACGTTATATAGCCATAACCAGCTTTACGGCGTCTGGCGCGTGGTGGAGGCGGACGAGCAGCCGCAAACCACCCGCGTGCTGCGCGTCAGGCTGCAAACGGCGGATAAAGCGATCCTGCTCTATAGCGCGTCGGATATCGAAATGCTTACGCCGGAGCAGCTGCTGACGCACCCGTTTCTGCAGCGGGTCGGGCCGGACGTGCTGGACATGCGCCTGACGGCGAGCGACGTGAAGGCCCGGCTGTTATCACCTAAATTCCGTAACCGACAGTTTTCCGGTTTGTTTCTCGACCAGGCCTTTCTGGCCGGGCTGGGCAACTACCTGCGGGTAGAGATCCTCTGGGAAGTCGGGCTGGCGGCGCAGCATAAAGCGTCTGAGCTGAATGATGAACAGCTGGAGGCGTTGTCCCACGCGCTGCTGGATATTCCGCGGCTCTCGTACAACACGCGCGGCGTGGCGGATGAGAACACGCATCACGGGGCGCTGTTCCGGTTCAAGGTGTTTCATCGGGCGGGGAAGAAGTGCGAGCGATGCGGCGGGATTATCGACAGGATTATGCTCTCTTCCAGACCTTTTTACTGGTGCCCGCACTGCCAGAAATAAAAGTAAAACGGTAACCCTTGGGTTACCGTTTTTAATGTTTTCACCCTCTCCCTGTGGGAGAGGGTCGGGGTGAGGGCATCAGGCCGCACCCAACATCTTTTAGCGCTTCAGGTCAGACTTAAAATCACGCTGCTCGTAGCCGGTATACAGCTGACGAGGACGGGCGATTTTCATGCCTTCGCTGTGCATTTCGTTCCAGTGCGCAATCCAGCCTACGGTACGGGCCATAGCGAAGATCACGGTGAACATGGAAGACGGAATGCCCATCGCTTTCAGAATAATGCCAGAGTAGAAATCGACGTTCGGGTAGAGTTTCTTCTCGATGAAGTACGGGTCGTTCAGTGCGATGTGTTCCAGCTCCATCGCCACTTCCAGCAGATCATCTTTGGTACCCAGCTCTTTCAGCACTTCGTGGCAGGTCTCACGCATGACGGTGGCGCGCGGGTCGTAGTTTTTGTAAACACGGTGACCGAAGCCCATCAGGCGGAAGGAGTCATTCTTGTCTTTCGCGCGACGCACGAACTCAGGAATGTGCTCAACGGTGCTGATCTCTTCCAGCATCTTCAGTGCCGCTTCGTTCGCGCCGCCGTGCGCCGGTCCCCACAGGGAAGCGATGCCCGCAGCGATACAGGCGAACGGGTTCGCGCCTGAAGAGCCCGCGGTACGGACGGTAGAGGTAGAGGCGTTTTGTTCGTGGTCAGCGTGCAGGATCAGAATACGGTCCATTGCGCGTTCCAGCACCGGGTTCACTTCGTACTCTTCGCACGGTGTGGAGAACATCATGCGCAGGAAGTTACCCGCGTAAGAGAGGTCATTGCGCGGATACACAAACGGCTGGCCGATGGAGTATTTGTAGCACATCGCCGCCATGGTCGGCATTTTGGACAGCAGGCGGAACGCCGCGATATCACGGTGACGCGGGTTATTCACGTCAAGGGAGTCGTGGTAGAACGCCGCCAGCGCACCGGTGATACCGCACATCACCGCCATCGGGTGAGAGTCACGGCGGAACGCATGGAACAGACGGGTAATCTGCTCATGGATCATGGTGTGACGGGTCACGGTGGTTTTGAATTCATCGTACTGTGCCTGCGTCGGTTTTTCGCCGTTCAGCAGGATGTAGCACACTTCCAGATAGTTGGATTCGGTGGCTAACTGATCGATGGGGAAGCCGCGATGGAGCAGGATACCTTCGTCACCGTCAATGTAGGTGATTTTGGATTCGCAAGATGCGGTAGAGGTAAATCCAGGGTCAAAGGTGAATACACCTTTAGAGCCCAGCGTACGGATATCAATAACATCCTGACCGAGCGTGCCTTTTAGCACATCCAGTTCAATAGCAGTGTCACCATTTAGGGTGAGCGTTGCCTTTGTATCAGCCATTTACGGTCTCCTTAGCGCCTTATGCTTAAGACTGCGCTTTACCGGATTTGCTTTCAGCTGTTAATCACCGTTACCAGATTGTTATTTGGCTTTCCGCTCAGCTCACGAGGACAAACCAGGGTACAGAGCTATGGCGCCTTGCAGGTAAACGAATGAAATATCAGTGAAACCACAGCAAATCAGCGTTTTTGCAGTCCGAATTATTCAAACCTGTATATCACTAATAACTGTCCTGATAACTTCGGTCAATACCATCACACTGTTACATAACTATTTGTCAGGTGAAAGAGAGACCTCATAACTTTTGCGCATTATATGCCTTTTCTGATGACGTTTGTAACAATATTGTTTAACATTTGTCAAATCAGATGATTAAAAATTAAAAAGATGTTGTTATCGTGACCCTGATCACTGTTCCAGAGAAAACCCGACAAACTGTATGTAGGTTAATTGTAATGATTTTGTGAACGGCCTATACTGCCGCCAGGTCTCCGGAACACCCTGCAATCCCGAGCCACCCAGCGTTGTAACGTGTCGTTTAAGCATCTGGAAGCAGTGTTTTGCATGACGCGCAGTTATAGAAAAGGAACGCTGCTTGACCCGCATCGCAGTCCGGAGGAAGGAAACAATAAGAACAGCATGTGGGCGTTATTCATGATAAGAAATGTGAAAAAACAAAGACCTGTCAATCTGGATCTCAAAACGATCCGGTTCCCTGTAACAGCAATAGCGTCCATTCTGCACCGTGTTTCTGGTGTGATTACGTTTGTGGCGGTCGGTATTTTGCTGTGGTTACTGGGCACCAGCCTCTCTTCCCCTGAAGGATTCCTCCAGGCCTCTGCCATCATGAACAGCTTCTTCGTGAAATTCATCATGTGGGGCATTCTGACCGCGCTGGCGTACCACGTCGTTGTGGGTGTTCGCCATATGCTGATGGACTTTGGCTACCTGGAAGAGACTTTCGAAGCCGGAAAACGCTCCGCTAACATTTCATTTGTGATTACTGTCGTGCTTTCACTTCTCGCAGGAGTTCTCGTATGGTAAGCAACGCCTCCGCATTAGGACGCAACGGCGTACATGACTTCATTCTGGTCCGTGCTACCGCCATCGTTCTCACTCTTTACATCATCTATATGATCGGTTTCTTCGCGACCAGCGGCACGCTGACGTGGGAAATCTGGAGTGGGTTCTTCGGATCCGCCTTCACCAAAGTGTTCACCCTGCTGGCTCTGTTCTCCATCCTTATTCATGCGTGGATTGGCATGTGGCAGGTGTTGACCGATTACGTTAAACCGCTGGCGATTCGCCTCCCACTGCAGCTGGCCATTGTTGTTGCACTGGTGGTTTACGTTATTTATGGATTCGTTGTGGTGTGGGGTGTGTAATGAAACTGCCAGTCAGAGAATTTGATGCTGTTGTAATTGGTGCCGGTGGCGCAGGTATGCGTGCCGCACTGCAAATTTCCCAGAGCGGCCAGACCTGTGCGCTGCTCTCTAAAGTTTTCCCGACCCGTTCCCACACTGTGTCTGCGCAGGGCGGTATCACCGTTGCGCTGGGTAACTCCCATGAAGATAACTGGGAATGGCACATGTACGACACGGTAAAAGGTTCCGACTACATCGGCGACCAGGATGCCATCGAATATATGTGTAAAACCGGCCCGGAAGCGATTCTGGAGCTGGACCACATGGGTCTGCCGTTCTCCCGTCTGGAAAATGGCACTATCTATCAGCGTCCGTTTGGCGGCCAGTCGAAAAACTTCGGCGGCGAGCAGGCGGCACGCACCGCGGCGGCGGCTGACCGTACCGGTCACGCACTGCTGCACACCCTGTATCAGCAGAACCTGAAAAACCATACCACCATCTTCTCCGAGTGGTACGCGCTGGATCTGGTGAAAAACGCCGATGGCGCAATCGTCGGCTGTACCGCGCTGTGCATCGAAACCGGTGAAGTGGTTTACTTCAAAGCCCGTGCTACCGTGCTGGCTACCGGCGGCGCAGGCCGTATCTATCAGTCCACCACCAACGCCCACATCAACACCGGTGACGGCGTCGGTATGGCTATCCGCGCGGGCGTGCCGGTTCAGGATATGGAGATGTGGCAGTTCCACCCAACCGGTATCGCCGGTGCGGGCGTTCTGGTGACGGAAGGCTGCCGCGGTGAAGGTGGCTACCTGCTGAACAAACACGGCGAGCGCTTCATGGAGCGTTATGCCCCGAATGCGAAAGACCTGGCGGGTCGTGACGTGGTGGCGCGTTCCATCATGATCGAAATCCGTGAAGGCCGCGGCTGTGACGGCCCATGGGGTCCACACGCGAAGCTGAAGCTCGACCACCTGGGTAAAGAAGTTCTGGAGTCCCGTCTGCCGGGCATCCTGGAACTGTCCCGCACCTTCGCACACGTCGACCCGGTGAAAGAGCCGATTCCGGTTATCCCAACCTGCCACTACATGATGGGCGGTATTCCGACCAAAGTGACCGGTCAGGCGCTGACCGTAAACGAGCAGGGCGAAGACGTGGTTATTCCTGGCCTGTTCGCGGTAGGCGAAATTGCCTGCGTATCCGTACACGGTGCAAACCGTCTGGGTGGCAACTCCCTGCTGGACCTGGTGGTGTTTGGTCGTGCAGTCGGTCTGCATCTGCAGGAATCCATTGCCGAGCAGGGCGCGCTGCGTGACGCGACCGACGACGAAATTGATGCCTCTCTTGAGCGCCTCAACCGCTGGAACGGTAACCGCAACGGCGAAGATCCGGTGGAAATCCGTAAAGCGCTGCAGGAATGTATGCAGCACAACTTCTCGGTATTCCGCGAAGGCGACGCGATGGCCAAAGGTCTTGAGCAGCTGAAAGCGATCCGCGAGCGTCTGAAAAATGCCCGTCTGGACGACACCTCCAGCGAATTCAACACCCAGCGCGTTGAGTGCCTGGAGCTGGATAACCTGATGGAAACCGCGTTCGCGACGGCGATGTCGGCAAACTTCCGTACCGAAAGCCGTGGCGCGCATAGCCGCTTCGACTTCCCGGATCGTGATGACGAAAACTGGCTGTGCCATTCCCTGTATCTGCCAGAGTCGGAATCCATGACGCGTCGTAGCGTCAACATGGAACCGAAACTGCGTCCGGCGTTCCCGCCGAAGATTCGTACTTACTAATGCGGAGACAGGATAATGAAACTCGAATTCTCAGTTTATCGTTATAACCCGGATGTTGATGACGCTCCGCGTATGCAGGACTACACCCTGGAAGCGGAAGAAGGTCGCGATATGATGCTGCTGGATGCCTTAATCCAGCTTAAAGAAAAAGATCCAACGCTGTCGTTTCGCCGCTCCTGCCGTGAAGGGGTTTGCGGCTCTGACGGTGTGAACATGAACGGCAAAAATGGCCTGGCCTGCATCACGCCAATTTCAGCGCTGCAGCGTCCTGGTCAGAAAATTGTTATCCGTCCTCTGCCAGGCCTGCCGGTCGTGCGTGATTTGGTGGTAGACATGGGGCAATTCTATGCACAATATGAGAAGATTAAGCCTTACTTATTGAATAATGGGCAAAATCCACCCGCTCGCGAGCACTTACAGTCTCCTGAGCAGCGTGAAAAACTCGATGGGTTGTACGAGTGTATTCTCTGCGCATGCTGTTCAACGTCCTGCCCGTCGTTCTGGTGGAACCCGGACAAGTTTATCGGTCCGGCCGGTTTGCTGGCTGCCTATCGCTTCCTGATCGATAGCCGCGACACCGAAACCGACAGCCGTCTGGAAGGACTGAGTGACGCTTTCAGCGTATTCCGCTGCCATAGCATCATGAACTGCGTCAGTGTGTGTCCGAAGGGGCTGAACCCGACGCGCGCCATCGGCCATATTAAGTCGATGCTGCTGCAGCGCAGTGCGTAAGTAGTGAGAGGGGAGCGGTGTTCCCCTCACCCTAACCCTCTCCCTAAGGGAGAGGGGACAGATTGCAGGAAATCTTTAAAAACTGCCGACGGCATTCCCCCTCTCCCTTAGGGAGAGGGTAGGGGTGAGGGTAAAGACCCTTAGACAGTTTCTAAAGGTTCCTTCGCGGGCCAAAGTAAAAGAGCTCGCAGGTGAACCCCGGCACGTACACGTGGTGTGCGTGGTAGTTTCTACGGCGAAAGTAAGCATAAAAATGCTTAAGGGATCACGATGCAGAACGGCGCAATGAAAGCCTGGCTGGACTCTTCTTTCCTTTCTGGTGCGAACCAGAGCTGGATTGAACAGCTCTATGAAGACTTCTTAACCGATCCTGACTCAGTGGACGCTAACTGGCGTTCCACGTTCCAGCAGTTGCCTGGCACAGGGGTCAAACCGGATCAATTCCATTCCAAAACACGTGATTATTTCCGTCGTCTGGCGAAGGATGCCTCACGTTACTCTTCTGCGATTTCCGACCCTGACACCAATGCGAAGCAGGTAAAAGTCCTGCAGCTCATCAACGCTTATCGCTTCCGCGGTCACCAGCATGCGAATCTCGATCCGCTGGGACTGTGGCAGCAAGACCGTGTGGCCGATCTCGATCCGGCGTATCACGATCTGACCGAGGCCGATTTCCAGGAAAGCTTTAACGTAGGTTCCTTTGCCATCGGCAAAGACACGATGAAGCTGGGCGATCTGATTGACGCGCTCAAGCAAACCTACTGCGGCTCCATCGGCGCGGAATACATGCACATTACCTCTACCGAAGAGAAACGCTGGATCCAGCAGCGCATCGAATCCGTAGCGGGCCACGCGACCTTCTCGGCTGACGAGAAAAAACGCTTCCTGAACGAACTGACCGCAGCGGAAGGGCTTGAGCGCTATCTGGGCGCGAAATTCCCGGGCGCAAAACGCTTCTCGCTGGAAGGCGGCGATGCGCTGGTGCCGATGCTCAAAGAGCTGATTCGTCACGCAGGCAAGAGCGGCACCCGTGAAGTGGTTCTGGGTATGGCGCACCGTGGTCGTCTGAACGTGCTGGTCAACGTGCTGGGTAAAAAACCTCAGGACCTGTTCGACGAGTTCGCGGGCAAACATAAAGAACACCTCGGCACCGGCGACGTGAAGTACCACATGGGCTTCTCGTCAGATATCGAAACCGAAGGCGGTCTGGTTCACCTGGCGTTGGCGTTTAACCCGTCACACCTGGAAATCGTTAGCCCGGTGGTTATCGGTTCCGTGCGTGCGCGTCTGGATCGTCTGGACGAGCCGAGCAGCAATAAAGTACTGCCAATTACCATCCACGGTGATGCGGCGGTAACAGGGCAGGGCGTAGTTCAGGAAACCCTGAACATGTCGAAAGCGCGTGGTTACGAAGTGGGCGGTACCGTTCGCATCGTGATTAACAACCAGGTGGGCTTTACCACCTCTAACCCGCTTGACGCGCGTTCTACCCCGTACTGCACCGACATCGGTAAGATGGTGCAGGCGCCAATCTTCCACGTTAACGCGGATGACCCGGAAGCCGTTGCTTTCGTTACCCGTCTGGCGCTGGACTTCCGTAATACCTTTAAACGCGATGTGTTCATTGACCTCTTCTGCTACCGCCGTCACGGCCACAACGAAGCGGACGAGCCAAGTGCAACCCAGCCGTTGATGTATCAGAAAATCAAAAAACACCCGACCCCGCGCAAAATCTATGCTGACAAGCTGGAGAGCGACAAAGTGACGACGCTGGAAGATGCGACCGAAATGGTCAACCTCTACCGCGACGCGCTGGATGCGGGTGAATGCGTGGTCAAAGAGCTGCGCCCGATGAACATGCACTCCTTTACCTGGTCGCCGTACCTCAACCACGAGTGGGATGAGAGCTACCCGAACAAGGTTGAGATGAAGCGCCTGCAGGAGCTGGCTAAACGCATCAGCACCGTACCGGACGCTATCGAGATGCAGTCTCGCGTGGCGAAAATCTACGCTGACCGTCAGTCCATGGCGGCAGGCGAGAAGCTGTTCGACTGGGGCGGCGCGGAAACGCTGGCCTACGCAACGCTGGTTGACGAAGGCATTCCTGTTCGTCTGTCCGGTGAAGATGCCGGCCGTGGGACCTTCTTCCACCGTCACGCGGTTGTTCACAACCAGTCCAACGGTTCAACCTACACCCCGCTGCAGCACGTGCACAACGGTCAGGGCCAGTTCAAGGTCTGGGACTCCGTGCTGTCTGAAGAAGCGGTTCTGGCCTTCGAATACGGTTACGCCACCGCTGAACCACGTACCCTGACCATCTGGGAAGCGCAGTTCGGTGACTTCGCCAACGGTGCGCAGGTGGTGATCGACCAGTTCATCTCCTCCGGCGAGCAGAAGTGGGGCCGTATGTGTGGCCTGGTAATGCTGCTGCCGCACGGTTATGAAGGTCAGGGTCCGGAGCACTCCTCCGCGCGTCTGGAACGTTATCTGCAGCTCTGCGCCGAGCAGAACATGCAGGTCTGCGTGCCGTCCACCCCGGCGCAGGTCTACCACATGCTGCGTCGTCAGGCGCTGCGCGGTATGCGCCGTCCGCTGGTGGTAATGTCGCCGAAGTCCCTGCTGCGTCACCCGCTGGCGGTGTCGAGCCTGGATGAGCTGGCAAACGGCACCTTCCTGCCGGCCATCGGTGAAATTGACGAGCTGGATCCGCAGGCCGTGAAGCGTGTGGTGATGTGTTCTGGTAAGGTTTATTACGACCTGCTGGAACAGCGCCGTAAGAACGATCAGAAAGATGTCGCCATCGTGCGTATCGAACAGCTTTATCCGTTCCCGCACCAGGCGGTGCAGGAAGCGCTGAAACCGTACGCTCACGTTCATGATTTTGTCTGGTGCCAGGAAGAGCCGCTTAACCAGGGCGCATGGTACTGCAGCCAGCATCATTTCCGTGAAGTGATTCCATTTGGGTCAGCCCTGCGTTATGCAGGTCGCCCGGCCTCCGCCTCTCCGGCGGTAGGGTATATGTCCGTTCACCAGAAGCAGCAACAAGATCTGGTCAATGACGCGCTGAACGTCGATTAATTAAAGGATACATAATGAGTAGCGTAGATATTCTTGTTCCCGACCTGCCTGAATCCGTAGCAGATGCGACCGTCGCTACCTGGCACAAAAAACCAGGCGATGCCGTTAAGCGCGATGAAGTGCTGGTAGAAATCGAAACTGACAAAGTGGTACTGGAAGTACCGGCTTCGGCGGATGGTGTTCTGGATGCTGTGCTGGAAGATGAAGGCACAACCGTAACCTCTCGTCAGATCCTGGGTCGCCTGCGCGAAGGCAACAGCGCGGGCAAAGAGTCCAGCGCGAAATCTGAAGAGAAAGCCTCTACGCCGGCTCAACGCCAGCAGGCTTCTCTGGAAGAGCAGACCAACGATGCGCTCAGCCCGGCGATCCGTCGCCTGCTGGCTGAGCACAACCTGGACGCGGCGGCCATTAAAGGCACCGGTGTGGGTGGTCGTCTGACCCGTGAAGATATCGAGAAGCACCTGGCGAAAGCGCCTGCGAAAGCAGAAGCAAAAGCCCCTGCGGCAGCGCCAGCAGCACAGCCTGCTCTGGGTGCCCGCAGCGAAAAACGTGTGCCAATGACTCGCCTGCGTAAGCGTGTGGCTGAGCGTCTGCTGGAAGCGAAAAACTCCACCGCGATGCTGACCACCTTCAACGAAGTGAACATGAAGCCAATCATGGACCTGCGCAAGCAGTACGGTGACGCGTTTGAAAAACGTCACGGTATCCGTCTGGGCTTTATGTCCTTCTACGTGAAGGCGGTGGTTGAAGCGCTGAAACGCTATCCGGAAGTGAACGCGTCCATCGATGGCGATGACGTGGTTTACCACAACTATTTCGACGTCAGCATGGCGGTTTCTACTCCACGCGGCCTGGTAACGCCGGTTCTGCGTGATGTGGATACCCTGGGTATGGCTGACATCGAGAAAAACATTAAAGAGCTGGCCGTGAAAGGCCGCGACGGCAAGCTGACCGTAGATGACCTGACCGGCGGTAACTTCACCATTACCAACGGCGGCGTATTCGGCTCGCTGATGTCTACCCCGATCATTAACCCGCCGCAGAGCGCGATCCTGGGTATGCATGCCATCAAAGATCGCCCTATGGCGGTAGACGGTAAAGTTGAGATCCTGCCAATGATGTACCTGGCACTGTCTTACGATCACCGTCTGATCGACGGCCGCGAGTCCGTGGGCTTCCTGGTTGCGATTAAAGAGCTGCTGGAAGATCCAACCCGTCTGCTGCTGGACGTCTAGTTTTGCAGTCTTGCCCGGCGGCGTATGGCTGCCGGGCCAATAAAAGCACGACCTAACGATTACCTGAAGGATGGATAGAACACATGAACTTACATGAATATCAGGCCAAACAGCTGTTTGCCCGGTATGGCTTACCGGCTCCGGTGGGTTATGCCTGTACTACCCCGCGTGAAGCAGAAGAAGCCGCATCTAAAATCGGTTCCGGCCCTTGGGTAGTTAAGTGTCAGGTTCACGCTGGTGGCCGTGGTAAAGCGGGCGGTGTGAAGGTTGTTAAGAGCAAAGAAGAGATTCGTGCGTTTGCTGAACATTGGCTCGGCAAGCGTCTGGTAACGTACCAGACAGATGCGAACGGCCAGCCGGTTAACCAGATCCTGGTGGAAGCGGCGACCGATATCGCGAAAGAACTTTATCTGGGTGCGGTTGTTGACCGTAGCTCCCGTCGCGTGGTGTTCATGGCGTCTACCGAAGGCGGCGTGGAAATCGAAAAAGTGGCGGAAGAAACCCCGCACCTGATCCACAAAGTGGCTATCGATCCGCTGGCAGGCCCAATGCCTTACCAGGGTCGCGAGCTGGCGTTCAAGCTGGGCCTGGAAGGTAAATTGGTTCAGCAGTTCACCAAGATCTTCATGGGTCTGGCAACTATCTTCCTGGAGCGCGATCTGGCGCTGATCGAGATCAACCCACTGGTGATCACCACCCAGGGCGATTTGATCTGCCTCGACGGCAAGCTGGGCGCTGACGGCAACGCGCTGTTCCGCCAGCCGGATCTGCGCGAAATGCGCGACCAGTCTCAGGAAGACCCGCGTGAAGCACAGGCTGCTCAGTGGGAACTGAACTACGTGGCGCTGGACGGCAACATCGGCTGCATGGTTAACGGTGCGGGCCTGGCAATGGGCACCATGGACATCGTTAAGCTGCACGGCGGTGAGCCAGCAAACTTCCTCGACGTAGGCGGTGGCGCAACCAAAGAGCGCGTAACCGAAGCGTTCAAAATCATCCTGTCTGACGATAACGTGAAGGCCGTTCTGGTTAACATCTTCGGCGGCATCGTTCGTTGCGACCTGATCGCCGACGGTATCATCGGTGCGGTAGAAGAAGTGGGTGTTAACGTTCCGGTTGTTGTGCGTCTGGAAGGTAACAACGCTGAACTCGGCGCGAAAAAACTGGCTGACAGCGGCCTGAATATTATTGCAGCGAAAAGTCTGACGGATGCAGCTCAGCAGGTTGTTGCCGCAGTGGAGGGGAAATAATGTCCGTTTTAATTAATAAAGATACCAAGGTTATCTGCCAGGGCTTCACCGGTAGCCAGGGGACTTTCCACTCCGAACAGGCGATTGCCTACGGTACGCAGATGGTTGGCGGCGTAACGCCAGGTAAAGGCGGTACTACGCACCTGGGTCTGCCGGTGTTTAACACCGTGCGTGAAGCTGTAGAAGCGACGGGCGCAACCGCGACCGTGATCTACGTTCCGGCACCGTTCTGCAAAGACTCCATTCTGGAAGCGATCGATGCAGGTATTAAACTGATCATCACCATCACTGAAGGCATCCCGACGCTGGATATGCTGACCGTGAAGGTTAAGCTGGATGAAGCTGGCGTGCGTATGATCGGCCCGAACTGCCCAGGCGTTATCACTCCAGGCGAATGCAAAATCGGTATCATGCCAGGCCACATTCACAAGCCGGGCAAAGTGGGCATCGTGTCCCGTTCCGGTACGCTGACCTATGAAGCGGTCAAACAGACCACCGATTACGGCTTCGGCCAGTCCACCTGTGTGGGCATCGGCGGTGACCCGATCCCGGGCTCTAACTTCATCGACATCCTGAAGCTGTTCCAGGAAGATCCACAGACCGAAGCGATCGTGATGATCGGTGAGATCGGTGGTAGCGCGGAAGAAGAAGCCGCTGCTTACATCAAAGAACACGTGACCAAGCCAGTTGTCGGTTACATCGCGGGTGTGACTGCGCCGAAAGGCAAGCGTATGGGTCACGCGGGCGCGATCATCGCCGGTGGTAAAGGTACGGCTGATGAGAAATTCGCAGCGCTGGAAGCCGCAGGCGTGAAGACCGTTCGCAGCCTGGCGGATATCGGCGAAGCACTGAAATCCATCATTAAGTAAGTCCTCTCTGCTCCCTGGAAGGGGGGCGTTGAAGTATAAAAATGTCCGTTTCGACATGGTTGGCCGCTGTAAAGCGGCCTTTTTTATTGCCTGCGTCTGGCGACTAGCGTGAACTTGTAATCGTCGGTATTGAACACGTTGCGGCTGTATTCAAATACCCGTCCGTCCTTCAGAAACCCGCGGGAGACTTTTTCCAGGATCGGCTTTGCCGGATCGAGCGACAGCGCGGCGATCGCCTCCTCTGACGGCATGATCGGCACCAGCTCCTGTTCGCTGCGATCGATAACCAGCTTTTTGATCTGCTCAACGTAGTGGTATTTCGAATTCTCCATCACTTCCCAGGTGAGGTCGGGGAACAGGGCCAGCGGCATCCACGTTTCTTCCAGATTTACCGGTTTTTGTTTGATAAAGCGGACGCGTTTGACGTGCCAGACTTTATCGTCATGAGAGAGATTCAGCTTTTCGGCAAGTTTCGCATCGGCTTTCAGCACTTCGAAAATGCTCACCTCACTGTGGGTATCCACGTTCCGGTCCGCCAGTTTTTCGTAAAACCCGGTGAGCTGGTAAATGTCGTAATTGACGCGCTCTTCTTTTACGTAGGTGCCGCTGCCCTGAATGCTCTCGACGATCTGCTCTTCCGTAAGCAGCTTTAGCGCCTGTCTAACCGTGACGCGACTCACGTTGAATGCCTCCTGAAGGCTGGATTCCGTCGGTAACGCATCGCCAGGCTTTAACTCTCCCGCGCTGATTTTTTCGCGAAGCGCATCGGCTATTTGCCGGTACATCGGTTTGTTACCCATCGAATCTGCCTTTCTAATACCTTTGCATGGAATTATGCCTCTCACTTAAAATTTGTAAATAATACAACTTAAATACAAATTTGCATTGTTAGTGAAAATGATCACATAAATGTATTGTGCGACCTGCCACAATTGCCGCCAGACAATAACAACTTAAGTGTGAGGATCTTATGAACCTGACGACTCTGACCCACACCAGTGCTGTCTGCGTGCAGGCGCACTATGCCAGCCGTGATGAGGCCATTCGCCAGCTTACAATGCGGCTGGTGGCGCTGGGCAAAATTACAGATGGCGATGCATTTTTGGCGGAGGTCTACCGTCGCGAATCGCAGGGGCCAACCGCCCTGGGTGAAGGGCTGGCTGTCCCGCATGGTAAATCGAGCGCGGTGAACGAAGCGGCTTTTGCGGTTGCTACGCTGCGCGAACCGCTGGAGTGGGAGGGGGTGGATGGCCCTGAACGCGTAGAGCTGATCGTCCTGCTTGGCATCCCGCCAGCTGAAGCAGGATCCACGCATATCCAGGTGCTGACGGCGCTGACGTCTCGCCTTGCCGATGATGCCCTCCGGGAACGCCTTATGGCTGCAGAGACGGCAGAGGATCTGCTTGATGCGCTGAACGGTGTCTCGAAGGAAGACGAGGCTGATACGCGGGTGAATGCACCAACCGTCGTCTGTGTCACTGCCTGTCCGGCGGGGATCGCGCATACCTATATGGCCGCAGAGTACCTGGAAAAAGCGGGACGTAAGCTCGGCGTCAACGTGGTGGTCGAAAAGCAGGGTGCGAACGGTATTGAAGGGCGTATTACTGCCCAGCAGTTGCTGGAGGCGAAAGCATGTATTTTTGCCGCAGAAGTGGCGATCAAAGAGAGCGAGCGCTTTCAGGGCATCCCCGCCATTTCCGTGCCCGTCGCGGAACCCCTGCGCAATGCTGAAGCGTTGATTGAGCGCGCGCTGGCGCTAAAGCCTTCTACCGATGCGCGCCATGCCCAGGTCGATACCGAAACGAAAAAGCGCGTTAAAGCTGAACTCAAGCAGGCGCTTCTCAGCGGCATCTCTTTTGCGGTGCCGCTGATCGTCGCCGGCGGTACGGTGCTGGCCGTATCGGTACTGCTGGCG
The DNA here is from genome assembly GCF_049237205.1 of Enterobacter cloacae complex sp. SHL009. Classification (NCBI taxonomy): domain Bacteria; kingdom Pseudomonadati; phylum Pseudomonadota; class Gammaproteobacteria; order Enterobacterales; family Enterobacteriaceae; genus Enterobacter; species Enterobacter cloacae complex sp. SHL009. The sequence goes on along the minus strand of NZ_JBMKIW010000008.1, from coordinate 13,700 downwards.
CAAATCCTTGGCCTGCAGCACCTGTTTGACCAGGAAAACTCATGGCTGTGGATGTACCGTAAGCTTGGCGGCGGCATGCTCGGCATTTTGATGGTGCCTGTCCTGTCGGCCTACACCGCCTACTCGCTGGCGGATAAACCTGCGCTGACGCCGGGCTTTGCGGCCGGTCTGGCTGCCAACATGATCGGCTCCGGTTTTCTCGGCGCTATCGTCGGCGGGCTGATCGCGGGCTATCTGATGCGCTGGGTGAAAAACCACATCCGGCTTAGTAGCCGCTACAACGGCTTTCTGACTTTTTATCTCTATCCGGTGATTGGCGTGCTGGGCGCGGGCAGCCTGATGCTGTTTGTGATTGGCGAACCGGTGGCCTGGCTCAATGACACGCTCACCGTCTGGCTTAACGGTCTGTCCGGCGCGAATGCGCTGCTTCTGGGGGCAATCCTCGGGTTTATGTGCTCATTCGATTTGGGTGGCCCAGTCAACAAAGCCTCTTACGCGTTCTGCCTGGGGGCGATGGCGAACGGGGTATACGGTCCCTATGCCATCTTTGCTTCCGTCAAAATGGTCTCAGCCTTTACCGTCACGGCGTCAACGATGCTGGCACCGAAGCTGTTCAAGTCATTTGAAATTGAAACCGGCAAATCGACCTGGCTGCTCGGCCTCGCGGGCATTACCGAAGGGGCGATTCCGATGGCGATAGAAGATCCGCTTCGCGTTATTGGCTCATTTGTACTCGGATCCATGGTGACAGGCGCGGCTGTCGGTGCGATGGGGATCGGGTTGTCTACGCCGGGGGCCGGGATTTTCTCTCTTTTTTTACTTCACGATGCCGGGTTGGGTGGTGTGGTTGCTGCGGCGGGCTGGTTTGGCGCGGCGCTGGTGGGTACCGCTATCTCCACCCTGGTTCTGCTGCTCTGGCGACGCCAGGCGGTAAAAAAGGGCAACTACGTCACTGAAGACGCCTTATCGTAAAAACGCACAAACAGGAAACGAAGATGAAAGCTGTATCTCGCGTTCATATCACGCCGCATATGCACTGGGACCGTGAGTGGTACTTCACCACCGAAGAGTCGCGTATTCTTCTGGTCAATAATATGGAAGAGATCCTGACCCGTCTGGAGCAGGATGATGAGTACAAATACTACGTCCTCGATGGACAGACGGCGGTGCTGGAGGATTATTTTGCCGTTGTGCCCGAAAACCGCTCTCGCGTGAAGGCGCTTGTCGAACGTGGAAAACTGATTATCGGCCCCTGGTATACCCAGACCGATACCACGATTGTGAGCGGCGAGTCGATTGTCCGCAACCTGATGTACGGCATCCGGGATTGTATGGCCTTCGGCGAGCCGATGAAAATCGGCTATCTGCCGGATTCGTTTGGCATGTCCTGCCAGCTTCCGCATATCTATAACGGGTTTGGCATTACCCGCACGATGTTCTGGCGCGGCTGTTCTGAACGCCACGGGACCGATAAAACCGAATTTCTCTGGCAGAGCCAGGACGGCAGTGAAGTGACGGCACAGGTGCTGCCGCTGGGCTACGCGATTGGTAAGTACTTACCGGAGGACGAAGCGGGGCTGCGAAAACGGCTCGACAGCTATTTTGAGGTTCTGGAAAAGGCGTCCGTCACCAAAGCGATTTTGCTGCCCAACGGCCACGACCAGATGCCGCTGCAGCAGAACATTTTCGCGGTGATGGATAAGCTTCGTGAAATCTATCCGCAGCGTCAATTTGTGATGAGCCGGTTTGAGGAGGTCTTTGATCGCATCGACGCGCACCGCGATGACCTGGCAACCTTAAAAGGTGAGTTTATCGACGGGAAATACATGCGCGTGCACCGGACCATCGGCTCCACGCGCATGGATATCAAAATCGCCCATGCGCGTATTGAGAACAAAATTGTCAATATCCTTGAGCCGCTGGCGACGCTTGCCTGGACGCTGGGCTTCGACTATCACCACGGCTTGCTGGAGAAAATGTGGAAAGAGATCCTGAAAAACCACGCTCACGACAGCATCGGCTGCTGCTGCAGCGACAAGGTGCATCGCGAGATTGTCTCCCGCTTTGAACTGGCTGAGGACATGGCAGATAACCTGGCGCGTTTCTTTATGCGCAAGATTGTCGACAACATGCCGCAAAGCGACGCCGATAAGCTGGTGATGTTCAACCTGATGCCCTGGCCGCGTGAAGAGGTGATGAACACCACGATTCGACTGCGCGCCAGCCAGTTCCGTCTGCGGGATGACAAAGGCAATGAGATCCCGTATTTCATTCGCAGCGCGCGCGACCTAGACCCGGGCCTCATTGACCGGCAGATTGTTCACTACGGCAATTACGAACCGTTTATGGAGTTTGATATTCAGCTCAGCCAGATACTGCCGGCGATGGGCTACCGTACGCTGTTTATCGAACCTAACGTGGCCGGGAAGGTGCTCTCTCCGGGGGTAAATACCGCATCCTTACTTGAAAACGCCTTCTGGCAGATTGACTTAAATGACGACGGTACGCTGCGCCTGCGCGACAAAGAAACCGGGCTTGTTTATGACCGCGTGCTGGAAATCGAAGAGAGCTCGGATGATGGCGATGAGTACGACTACTCACCTTCGCGGGAAGAGTGGAGACTCACTTCCACGCAGGGCGAGCATGAATTTGAGGTTACGCATGAAGGCTGGCAGAGCAGGGCGGTTATCCGCCATCGAATAGCCGTTCCGGCGAACCTGGCCGAACGCGCGGCGCGCCAGCGAAACGGCTATCTCGACGCTGAATTTGAGATTACGCTAAGCCATAACAGCAGACGCATTGACGTGGCGGTGCGCCTGGATAATCAGGCCAACGACCACCGCGTTCGCGTGCTGATCCCAACGCCGTTTATGACAGAGGAAGTGTTAGCGGATACGCAGTTTGGCTCGATCACTCGCCCGGTGCAGGACGCGGCGATGGAAAACTGGCGGGAGGAGGGGTGGAAAGAAGCGCCGGTTCCCGTCTGGAATTTACTTAACTACGCCGTATTGCAGGAAAAACGAAACGGGCTTGCGCTATTTACCGAGGGGCTGCGTGAATTTGAAGTCGTGGGCGATGAACAAAAAGCATTTGCTCTGACCTTGCTGCGCGGCGTGGGGGTACTCGGCAAAGAAGATCTGCTCCTGCGCCCCGGCAGACCATCCGGTATCAAAATGCCGGTCCCGGACTCTCAGGTGCGTGGTCCGCTAAGCTGTCGCTTTAGCCTCTTCAGCTTCAGCGGCTCGCCGGAAAACGCGGGTGTCGCGCAGCAGGCTCAATCGTGGTTAACGCCGGTGCAGTGTTATAACAAGATCCCCTGGGATGCAATGAAGCTGAATCGCGCCTCGTTGACCACGCCGGAAAGTTACAGCCTGTTAGCGCTTTCGCCAACGGGATGCGTACTCAGTGCGATCAAAAAAGCGGAAGATCGCGATGAGCTCATTCTTCGTCTGTTCAACCCTTCGCAGTCCAGAGCATGTGACGCGACGCTAGCCGTCAATCCGGGGGTGAAGCGGTGCTGCGAAACGGACATGAATGAACGGCTGAAGGACCACGGTGAAGACGAAGGCATTGTCGGGGCGTTCAAACCGGGACAGTCGCGAACCTTTAGCCTTCTTCTTGCCTGAGAACCGCTGATATCATTAAAAGGCTGCACTGTTTGCGGCCTTTTTCATTAATAGTCACTCCGCGGTGTTAAGTTAGGGGGGGGGAAAAGTAAAATAAATGTAATTACGAAGGGTTGCATAAATGCCATGGAAAAATAACCCGGCCTGACTATGCTTTATTGTTTGCCGCGCATCGAAATGAGGCTTTTGTTTCGCGTTAATTAAAATCACTTCTGTTTATATTTTTTTTCGTCTTCGATAACCAATCACATCTTTACATGCACATATCATTAACATGGTTTTTACCATTCTTACCACGATTAAACATAGTTAACATCAAGGTTTGTTTTTGATTTAAATCAAAGTTTAATCCTTGGAAAAAGGTGTCGAAAAGCGCTAAATTGATCCCCGATCAAAATGGCCGAAAAGTGGTAATTTTGCTATAAATTGATCGCCGTCGAAAAACGTAAATGTGATTCAATAAAAACCTGTTTATTGTAAGGGTTTTGCAGCGTATTATATTTGCGGGATCAATTTGAGTTTTTTATTAACGTATTTGTAACCTCACGTCATCGTTTTTATCCTTCTTCAGGGTAATAACGACGACAAGGATGCGAATAATTTGTATTGGGGCATGCGTGTGGATCTCTCTCTGACGGGGTTCACTCTCGGAGTCTTCATGCGATGAGCAAGGAGTCATGATGTTAGATATAGTCGAACTGTCGCGCTTACAGTTTGCCTTGACCGCGATGTACCACTTCCTGTTTGTGCCACTGACGCTCGGTATGGCGTTCCTGCTGGCCATTATGGAAACGGTATACGTTCTCTCCGGCAAACAGATTTATAAAGATATGACCAAGTTCTGGGGCAAGTTGTTTGGTATCAACTTCGCACTGGGCGTGGCAACCGGTTTGACCATGGAGTTCCAGTTCGGGACTAACTGGTCTTACTATTCCCACTATGTCGGGGATATCTTCGGTGCGCCGCTGGCCATTGAAGGTCTGATGGCATTCTTCCTCGAATCCACCTTTGTAGGTCTGTTCTTCTTCGGCTGGGACCGTCTGGGTAAAGTCCAGCATATGGCGGTGACCTGGCTGGTGGCATTAGGTTCGAACCTGTCCGCGCTGTGGATCCTGGTGGCGAATGGCTGGATGCAGAACCCTATCGCGTCTGATTTCAACTTCGAAACTATGCGTATGGAGATGGTCAGCTTTGCCGAGCTGGTCCTGAACCCGGTTGCGCAGGTTAAATTCGTTCACACCGTCGCCTCTGGCTACGTGTGCGGTGCGATGTTTGTACTGGGCATCAGCTCTTACTACATGCTGCGCGGTCGTGACTTCGCGTTTGCTAAGCGCTCCTTTGCTATCGCTGCAAGCTTCGGTATGGCAGCAATCCTCTCTGTTATCGTTCTGGGTGATGAATCCGGTTACGAAATGGGTGACGTGCAGAAAACCAAACTGGCTGCCATCGAAGCCGAATGGGAAACCCAACCGGCGCCTGCTGCCTTTACGCTGTTCGGCATTCCCGATCAGGACGCGCAGGAAAACCGCTTCGCCATTCAGATCCCTTACGCGCTGGGTATCATCGCCACCCGTTCTGTTGATAAGCAGGTGACAGGTCTTAAAGAGCTGATGGTTCAGCACGAAGAGCGTATCCGTAACGGTATGAAAGCCTACTCGCTGCTGGAACAGCTGCGTGCCGGTTCTACCGACCAGGCCGTTCGCGACCAGTTCAACAACGTGAAGAAAGATCTGGGTTACGGTTTGCTGCTGAAGCGTTATACCCCGAACGTTTCTGATGCGACAGAAGCGCAGATCCAGATGGCAACCAAAGACTCGATTCCACGCGTTGCGCCACTGTACTTCGCATTCCGTATCATGGTGGGCTGCGGCATCATCATGCTGCTGATCATTGCGGCGTCCTTCTGGTCCGTGATTCGCAACCGCATCGGCGAGAAAAAATGGCTGCTGCGCACCGCGCTGTACGGTATTCCACTGCCGTGGATCGCGATCGAATCCGGCTGGTTTGTTGCGGAGTACGGCCGTCAGCCATGGGCGATTGGTGAGGTACTGCCAACGGCGGTAGCTAACTCGTCCCTGACAGCGGGCGACCTGATCTTCTCCATGCTGCTGATCTGTGGTCTGTACACCCTGTTCCTGGTGGCTGAACTGTTCCTGATGTTCAAGTTCGCGCGCCTTGGCCCAAGCAGCCTGAAAACCGGTCGCTATCACTACGAGCAGTCCACCACGACTACTCAGCCGGCACGCTAAGACAGGAGTCATCAAATGATCGATTATGAAGTATTGCGTTTTATCTGGTGGCTGTTGATCGGCGTTCTGCTGATCGGTTTCGCCGTCACGGATGGTTTCGACATGGGGGTGGGGATGCTCACCCGTTTCCTCGGTCGTAATGACACTGAGCGTCGAATCATGATCAACTCCATCGCCCCTCACTGGGACGGTAACCAGGTGTGGCTGATCACCGCTGGCGGCGCGCTGTTCGCTGCCTGGCCGATGGTCTACGCGGCTGCGTTCTCCGGCTTCTACGTGGCGATGATTCTGGTGCTGGCCTCTTTATTCTTCCGTCCGGTCGGTTTCGACTACCGTTCCAAGATTGAAGACACCCGCTGGCGCAACATGTGGGACTGGGGCATCTTCATCGGTAGCTTCGTTCCACCGCTGGTGATCGGCGTGGCGTTCGGTAACCTGCTGCAGGGCGTACCGTTCCACCTGGACGAATACATGCGTCTTTACTACACCGGTAATTTCTTCCAGCTGCTGAATCCGTTTGGCCTGCTGGCCGGCGTGGTGAGCGTGGCGATGATCATCACTCAGGGCGCAACCTATCTGCAGATGCGTACGGTTGGTGAACTGCACCTGCGTTCTCGCGCGACGGCTCAGGTCGCTGCGCTGGTCACGCTGGTCTGCTTTGCACTGGCCGGCGTGTGGGTGGTGTACGGCATCGATGGCTACGTGGTGACGTCTGCAATCAACCATACTGCGCCGTCTAATCCGCTGACCAAAGAAGTGGCGCGTCAGGCAGGTGCATGGCTGGTGAACTTTAACAATACCCCTGCGCTGTGGGCTATCCCGGCTCTGGGCGTATTGCTGCCGCTGCTGACCGTGTTGACGTCTCGTCTGGAGAAAGGCGCTCTGGCGTTCGTGTTCTCATCACTGACCCTGGCGTGCATCATCCTGACATCGGGTATCGCGATGTTCCCATTCGTCATGCCATCCAGCACCATGCTGAATGCTAGCCTGACCATGTGGGACGCAACGTCCAGCCATATGACGCTGAACCTGATGACGTATGTTGCTTGCGTGTTCGTTCCGATTGTTCTGGCCTACACCATCTGGTGTTACTGGAAAATGTTCGGTCGTATCACTAAAGAACATATCGAAAGCAACACCCACTCTATGTACTAAGTAAGGAGCTGAATATGTGGTATTTCGCATGGATTTTAGGGACGCTTCTTGCCTGTGCATTTGGTGTCATCACTGCCCTGGCGCTTGAGCACGTCGAAGCGACCAAAGCGGGTGAAGAAAAACACTGATGAATATTATCGCGACGCTTTACGCGGTAATGGACAAGCGCCCGTTACGGGCGCTTTCTTTAGTGATGGCATTACTGCTGGCAGGTTGTATCTTCTGGGACCCTTCGCGCTTTGCAGCGAAAACCAGCGAGCTTGAAATCTGGCACGGCTTCCTCATTATGTGGGCGGTGTGTGCAGGTGTGATCCACGGCGTGGGCTTTCGTCCGAAAGCCGTTCACTGGCAGGGAATTTTTTGCCCGCTGATTGCCGATCTGGTGCTTCTCGCCGGTTTGATTTTCTTCTTCTTCTGAATAAGAAATGTCCGTTAACGTTATGGGCTTACCCGAGCCCATAAAAATTTACTCTCCGTTTACTTTCTCCCATTCCCAACCCTCTTTCCCGCGCGTATAGTAGCGAAGTTTAAAAGCATTAACTTTTGTTGCATTACCGGGATGTAAAGTGAATACAACGCTGTTTCGATGGCCGGTTCGTGTCTATTACGAAGATACCGATGCCGGTGGTGTGGTTTACCACGCCAGCTACGTTGCTTTTTATGAACGGGCACGCACAGAGATGCTGCGCCATCATCACTTTAGTCAACAGGTGCTGTTGGCTGAGCGAGTTGCCTTCGTGGTACGCAAGATGACGCTTGAGTATTTTGCGCCTGCCAGACTCGACGATATGCTCGAAGTCCAAACTGAAATTACATCAATGCGCGGGACCTCACTGGTTTTCACGCAGCGGATAGTCAACGCAGAGAATACCGTACTGAACTCAGCTGAAGTGCTGATTGTTTGTGTTGATCCAACCATAATGAAGCCTCGTGCGCTTCCTAAGTCTATTGTCGCGGAGTTTAAGCAGTGACTGACATGAATATCCTTGATTTGTTCCTGAAGGCAAGCCTTCTGGTTAAACTTATCATGTTGATTTTGATTGGTTTTTCAATCGCATCCTGGGCCATCATCATCCAGAGAACGCGTATCCTCAATGCCGCTGGCCGTGAAGCTGAAGCGTTTGAAGATAAGTTCTGGTCGGGTATTGAGCTTTCTCGTCTGTATCAGGAAAGCCAGGGACGCCGTGAAAACCTTACAGGCTCCGAGCAAATTTTTTATAGCGGTTTCAAAGAGTTTGCTCGTCTGCATCGTGCAAACAATCATGCTCCGGAAGCGGTGGTAGAAGGTGCCTCGCGTGCGATGCGCATCTCTATGAACCGCGAGCTGGAAAATCTCGAAACGCATATTCCATTCCTCGGCACTGTTGGTTCCATCAGCCCGTATATCGGCCTGTTTGGTACCGTGTGGGGGATTATGCACGCCTTTATCGCGCTGGGCGCGGTGAAGCAGGCAACGTTGCAGATGGTTGCACCGGGTATCGCTGAAGCACTGATTGCGACCGCTATCGGTCTGTTTGCGGCAATTCCTGCGGTTATGGCTTACAACCGTCTGAACCAGCGCGTGAACAAACTGGAACTGAACTACGACAACTTTATGGAAGAGTTCACTGCGATTCTGCACCGTCAGGCGTTTACCAGCACCGAGAGCAACAAGGGGTAAACCATGGCCAGATCGCGTGGACGAGGTCGTCGCGAGCTCAAGTCCGAAATCAATATCGTTCCACTGCTGGACGTCCTGCTGGTACTGCTGCTGATCTTCATGGCGACAGCGCCAATCATTACCCAGAGTGTGGAAGTGGATCTGCCGGATGCGACAGAATCACAGGCGGTGAGCACCAATGACGATCCTCCTGTTATCATTGAGGTTTCCGGCGTAGGGCAATACAGCGTCGTGGTTGAGAAAGATCGTATGGATCAGCTGCCGCCTGAGCAGGTTATTGCTGAAGCGCAGCGTCGCCTCGAGTCAAATCCGAAAACGGTCTTCTTAATCGGTGGCGCGAAAGACGTACCCTACGATGAAATTATTAAAGCGCTGAACTTGCTACATAGTGCGGGTGTTAAGTCAGTTGGCTTAATGACCCAACCTATTTGATCATCCGCGTAGTTTTTGGGAACCGATAGTGTCAAAGGCAACCGAACAGAACGACAAGCTTAAGCGAGCGATAATCGTCTCCGCAGTGCTGCACGTGATTCTCTTTGCAGCGCTGATCTGGAGTTCGTTCGACGAGCATATTGATGCATCAGCCGGCGGCGGTGGAGGGTCTTCCATTGACGCCGTGATGGTGGATCCCGGTGCGGTAGTACAGAACTATAATCGCGAACAACAGCAGAAGGCGAGTGCCAAACGGGCTGAAGAGCAGCGTGAAAAACAGTCGCAACAGCAGGCGGAAGAACTGCGTGAAAAGCAGGCCGCAGAGCAGGAGCGTCTGAAGAAGCTTGAGAAAGAGCGTTTGCAGGCGCAGGAAGCCGCGAAAGAGCAGGCGGAACAGCAGAAGCAAGCCGAAGAGGCCGCGAAGAAAGCCCAGGAACAGCAAAAGCAGGCGGAAGAGGCGGCAGCAAAAGCCGCAGCGGACGCGAAAGCACAGGCTGATGCCCAGGCAAAATTAGCGGCAGAAGCGGCGAAGAAAGCCGCTGCTGATGCCCAGAAGAAAGCTGAAGCGGAAGCCGCGAAGAAAGCCGCAGCTGATGCTCAGAAGAAAGCCGAAGCGGAAGCCGCGAAAAAAGCCGCTCAGGAAGCAGAGAAGAAAGCTGCTGCCGAGGCCGCGAAGAAAGCGGCTGCGGCTGAGAAAGCGGCTGCAGAAAAAGCTGCCGCCGCTGAAAAAGCCGCTGCCGATAAAAAAGCTGCAGCTGAGAAGGCTGCTGCCGATAAGAAAGCTGCAGCTGAGAAGGCCGCTGCCGATAAGAAAGCTGCTGCTGATAAAGCGGCTGCCAAAAAGGCCGCTGCTGCTGAAAAAGCCGCTGCCGCCGCAGGGGTTGACGATCTGCTGGGCGATTTGAGCTCCGGTAAGAATGCACCGAAAACGGGCGGTGGGGCGAAAGGAAACAACGCAGCGCCGACGGGAAGTGGTAACACTAAGAGTAACGGTGCGACAGGGGCTGAAATCAACGGTTATGCCGCGCAGATTAAATCCGCTATTGAAAGCCGATTCTATGATGCGTCTTCCTATACCGGTAAAACGTGTACGTTGCGTATAAAACTGGCTCCGGACGGCATGCTGCTGGATATTAAGTCTGAAGGTGGCGACCCGGCTTTATGTACTGCGGCCCTGGCTGCAGCGCGTCAGGCGAAGATGCCTAAACCGCCGTCTCAGGCAGTTTACGAAGTCTTCAAAAATGCGCCGCTGGACTTCAAACCTTAAGTTACATTTTCCCCGTGCAAACGGGGAAAAATAGACCAGGTTTAGTCACAGGGTTCTGGTAGTTTTGTCTATTTGAGTTTGTTAACATTCTGCTAAATTATCGTGGGTAAGGTTACCCGGATAAGGGAGATATGATGAAGCAGGCATTACGTGTAGCATTTAGTTTTTTAATGCTGTGGGCAGCAGTACTGCACGCAGAAGTACGTATCGAGATCACCCAGGGGGTGGACTCGGCACGCCCAATCGGTGTTGTTCCGTTCCAGTGGGCCGGTCCTGGCGCTGCACCTGAAGATGCCGGTGGCATCGTGGCGGCTGACCTGCGTAACAGCGGTAAATTCAACCCGTTAGATCGTTCTCGTCTGCCGCAGCAGCCGGGCAGCGCGCAGGAAGTACAGCCTGCAGCATGGTCTGCACTGGGTATTGATGCCGTGGTTGTGGGTCAGGTTACGCCTAACCCGGACGGCTCTTACAACGTGGCCTGGCAGCTGGTCGATACCGGCGGTGCACCGGGTACCGTTCTGGCACAGAACTCTTACAAGGTCACTAAGCAGTACCTGCGCTACGCGGCACACGCTGCCAGCGATGCGGTATTTGAAAAACTGACCGGCATTAAAGGGGCGTTCCGTACCCGTATTGCTTATGTGGTTCAGACCAACGGTGGTCAGTTCCCGTATGAGCTGCGCGTATCTGACTACGACGGCTACAACCAGTTCCTGGTGAAACGTTCTTCTCAGCCGCTGATGTCTCCAGCCTGGTCTCCGGACGGTTCTAAACTGGCCTATGTAACCTTCGAAAGCGGTCGTTCAGCGCTGGTTATCCAGACGCTGGCAAACGGTGCTGTTCGTCAGGTGGCCTCTTTCCCACGTCACAACGGTGCGCCTTCCTTCTCTCCGGACGGGTCCAAACTGGCGTTTGCGCTGTCAAAAACCGGTAGCCTGAACCTGTACGTGATGGACATTGGCTCTGGCCAGATTCGTCAGGTGACCGACGGTCGCAGCAACAACACCGAACCTTCATGGTTCCCGGACAGTCAAAACCTGGCGTTTACCTCTGACCAGGCTGGCCGTCCACAAATTTACAAAGTCAACATCAACGGCGGTGCTCCGCAGCGTATTACCTGGGAAGGTTCGCAGAACCAGAACGCAGACGTGAGCAGCGACGGTAAATTTATGGTAATGGTGAGCTCCAACGGTGGGCAGCAGCACATTGCCAAACAAGATCTGGTAGCGGGTGGCGTTCAAGTTCTGTCGTCAACGTTCCTGGATGAAACGCCAAGTCTGGCACCTAACGGCACGATGGTAATCTACAGCTCTTCTCAGGGGATGGGATCTGTGCTGAATCTGGTTTCTACAGATGGGCGTTTCAAAGCGCGTATTCCGGCAACTGATGGACAGGTAAAATCACCTGCCTGGTCGCCGTATCTGTAAATAATAATTAATTGATTACTAAAGGAATCATAGAAATGCAACTGAACAAAGTGCTGAAGGGGCTGATGATCGCTCTGCCTGTAATGGCAATCGCAGCGTGTTCTTCTAACAAGAACGCCAGCAATGACCAGAGCGGCGAAGGCATGATGGGTGCCGGCACCGGTATGGACGCGAACGGCAATGGCAACATGTCTTCTGAAGAGCAAGCGCGTCTTCAGATGCAGCAGCTGCAGCAGAACAACATCGTTTACTTCGATCTGGATAAATACGACATCCGTTCTGACTTCGCTGCGATGCTGGATGCTCACGCTAACTTCCTGCGTAGCAACCCATCTTACAAAGTCACCGTAGAAGGTCACGCGGACGAACGTGGTACTCCAGAGTACAACATCTCCCTGGGTGAACGTCGTGCTAACGCTGTTAAAATGTACCTGCAGGGTAAAGGCGTTTCTGCTGACCAGATCTCCATCGTTTCTTACGGTAAAGAAAAACCTGCAGTACTGGGTCACGACGAAGCGGCTTACTCCAAAAACCGTCGTGCCGTACTGGTTTACTAAGAGAATTGCATGAGCAGTAACTTCAGACATCATCTGTTGAGTCTGTCGTTACTGGTTGGAATAGCGGCCCCCTGGGCCGCTTTTGCTCAGGCACCAATCAGTAGTGTCGGCTCAGGCTCGGTAGAAGACCGGGTCACTCAACTCGAGCGTATTTCTAACGCTCACAGCCAGCTTTTAACCCAACTCCAGCAACAACTTTCCGATAACCAAAACGATATTGACTCTCTCCGCGGCCAGATTCAGGAAAGCCAGTATCAGTTGAACCAGGTTGTGGAACGTCAGAAGCAGATTTTGCTGCAGATAGATAGCCTGAATAGCGGTGGTGCAGCAACACAAGCACAGCCAGCCGCGGGCGATCAGACCGGTGCGGCGACATCAGCTCCGGCTGCGGATGCTTCTGCTTCAACAGGGGCGCCTGTACAGAGCGGTGACGCGAATACGGACTACAACGCGGCCATTGCCCTGGTGCAGGATCAATCTCGTCAGGATGACGCGCTTGCTGCGTTTCAGAACTTTGTTAAGAAATACCCTGATTCCACTTATCAGCCAAATGCGAATTACTGGCTCGGTCAGTTGAATTACAACAAGGGTAAAAAGGACGATGCGGCGTTTTATTTTGCCTCCGTGGTAAAAAACTACCCGAAATCGCCAAAAGCGCCTGATGCGATGTACAAAGTGGGCGTCATCATGCAGGACAAAGGCGACACTGCGAAAGCCAAAGCGGTTTACCAGCAGGTAGTCTCAAAATTCCCGGGTACCGAAGGTGCTAAGCAGGCGCAAAAACGTCTGAATTCGATGGGATGATTATCGCATGACCAGAAATCGCGTTATTTCTGGTCGTGCAGCATGATTCGTAAGCAGTTAAGTGATCTTCATCGAAATTTTTGTTGCGCTGAATTCTTAAATCAGTAATATATGCCGCCGTTGCCACGGGATATCAAACAACGTGAAAACAGCGTAAAAGTGGGTCGTTAGCTCAGTTGGTAGAGCAGTTGACTTTTAATCAATTGGTCGCAGGTTCGAATCCTGCACGACCCACCACTAAGTCAGGTGGAAGTAGTAGTAAAACGTGAAGGATAACGTTGCGTCAGCAACGGCCCGTAGGGCGAGGCGAAGCCGAGTCATCCTGCACGACCCACCACTTAACGCATATCGGCAGTACAGAGTGGGTGATTAGCTCAGTTGGTAGAGCATCTCCTTTACACGGAGGGGGTCGGCGGTTCGAGCCCGTCATCACCCACCACTCGGGTCGTTAGCTCAGTTGGTAGAGCAGTTGACTTTTAATCAATTGGTCGCAGGTTCGAATCCTGCACGACCCACCAATTTT